>CAIPAH010000022.1 GCA_903862955.1 uncultured Opitutia bacterium | reverse complement strand
AGCTATGTTCGGAAGGGATAAGCGCTGAAAGCATCTAAGCGCCAAGCCCATCCCAAGATAAGATCACAATCCATCGCAAGATGGTGCAAGGTCCGGGTAGACCACCCGGTTGATAGGCCAGAGGTGTAATCACGGTAACGTGTTCAGCTTACTGGTACTAATGACCTTGCCGGTTTATGCAGACTCTCATTCTAAGTTCTAGGCGTTTATTTTACCTCCTTACGCCATCTCGATCGACCCTGAAGACTTTGGTTAAATTTCTCCCGCAAGGGAGATTCACTTCCTGGTGATCACAGGCGAGGGGTTCCACCCGTTCCCATCCCGAACACGGCCGTTAAGCCCTCAGCCGCCAATGGTAGTTGGACGTTAGGTCCCGCGAGAGTAGGTCGTTGCCAGGTCATGGCCCGGTTCTTCGAAAGAAGGACCGGGCCTCTTTTTTTACGGCCGACGAGCCACGCTTAGGTTGGCCTGGACACAGGAGGCGAAATCCACCCGCCCTCTCGCCCCCGCGTCTTCCTCGACCGTTCCTCAACTCCCGGCCGGCGAATCCCGGTGGGGCGAGGGTGACACGAGGCGAAAAGCGCCCGCCGATTATCGGCTCTGGCTGGTCGTTCCCACTCTGCAGACACCGGAGCGCCCGGGGGGCGCCGCCGCGGTGACGACTGCGCGCCATTTGTCGTAACGATTTTGCGACAGCCGGCTTTTGAGTTCCTCAGGGCTTGACTGGACTGTGGCACGAGTCTTGCGTGAGTTATTCCACGCTGCCGACGGGTACGCCGGCACCTAAGCAACCGAACGAACCTACCACCATGCATAAGTCTTCCCGCACGAAATATCTCCTGACCGCGTTTATCGCCTTCAGTCTCACCCTGGCGACGGCGGTCTTCGGACAGGGCGTTACCACTTCGACCATCACCGGCCTCGTGACCGACAAGAGTGGGGCTCCATTGGTCGGAGCCACCGTCACGGCCCTCCATGAGCCGTCAGGCACGCATTCCTCGACGGTCACCGGCAGCGGCGGCCGGTACGCGATCACCGGCTTGCGCGTTGGCGGCCCCTACACGGTCACCATCACGAGCCGCGACAATGAGAGCACCTCCCAGAAAGATATTTACCTCGGCCTGGATCACCCGCAAACCGTCGACGCGTCCCTCGCCACCGAGGTCGTCGTCCTCGAGGCTTACACCGTCAAGGCTTCCAAGGATGTCGCCTTTGACTCCAACAAAATGGGCGCCGGCCAGACGTTCACCCGGGACCAGATCGCCCAGGTCCCCACGATCCGTCGCGACGTGCAGGACATCGTCAACCAGGACACCCGCGCGGCCCTGACGATCAACACCTCGACCGGTGAGTTTTCCGTTTCCGCCTTGGGCCAGAACAGCCGGTACAACTCGTTCCTCGTGGACGGCCAGCAGAGCAACGATCCGTTCGGTCTGAATGCCAACGGCTTCTCCTCCCTGCGCAGCCCCGTCCCGATGGAGGCCATCGCCGCGATGAGCGTTGACCTCAGCCCCTACGACGTCACCCGCACCGGCTTCACCGGCGCCCTCATCAACGCCGTGACCAAGAGCGGCACCAACGAATTTCACGGTTCGATCTACACTTACTACACCGGCAAGAATCTTCGGGCCAAGAACCCCGGCCAGGGCTCCGCGGATCCGACCACCGGCACCCTGACGCCGCTGCAGGAGCACACCTACGGCCTCACCTTCGGTGGCCCGCTCATCAAGGATAAGCTCTTTTTCTTCTTCGCCTACGACGACTTCAAGGCCGAGCGCCTGCCTTACTCGCCCATCACCTTCCTGCCGGACGCCGCTGCGGTGGCCGCAGTCCAAGCCGCCGCCTCCGCCTACGGCATCAATGCGGGTAGCATCTCCGGTGGCGTCGTTGCCTCCAAGCAGAAGACCTACCTCGGCAAGATCGATTGGAACATCAATGAGAGCCAGCGCGCGACTCTGACCTATCGTCGCACCGACAGCTCGGCGCCGAACTTCTCCAACGGTTCGACCTTCACCCAATTCACGAGCAACGCCTACCAGGCCAACCGCACCGCGGACAATCTCAGCCTCGTGCTCAACAGCACTTGGACCTCGGATCTGCGCACGGAAACCGGCGTGGCCACGATCAAGTATAACGGCACGGCGTCGCCCTACGGCCCCATCACCCCAGAAATTTACGTCAACGGCGTGACCGGCACCAACCTCAACACCGGCGCCGCGGTCGCCAACGGCCAGCTGGATCTCGGCACCAACGGCAGCTACCAGCATAACGCGCTGACCACCAAGGACTACAACGGTCACATTTACGCTGACTACACGCTGAACGCGCATGAGCTCAAGTTCGGTGCCGACTTCGACAAGGGCATCTACCGCGATCTCTTCGCGCAGTACTTCACCGGCCGTTACGCGTTTGCCAGCCCCGCGGCCTTCGCCGCCGGCACGCCCAACTACATCCGCTACCAGCAGCCGATTCCCGGCTACACCGTCAGCGACTCCGACTACTATTACTCGTATGTCGATTCCGGCCTGCTGATCCAAGACACCTGGAAGCCGATCAACGGCCTCACCCTCCTGGGCGGCATTCGCTACGATGTGGCGTCCTATCCCACGAAGCCGATCTTCCTGCCGGCGTTCCAGACTGCGTTCGGCATTCCGAACAACAGCACGGGTGACGGCAACTACACGGTCGCTCCCCGCTTCGGCTTCAACTATCAGCTCCCGATCAAGAAGATTGAAATCCAAGCGCGCGGTGGTCTCGGCCTGTTCCAGGGCACCAACCCCGCCGTCTGGGTGGGCAACTCCTACGGCACGACCGGCCTGATCAACAGCGTGATCATCGGCAGCTCGACGAGCAGCACCACCAACCCTGCGCTCCCGGCCCCGTATACGCCGTTCAATCCGTCCGCTGGCTACGTCCAGACGCTGCCGCCTCCCGGGGTACCGACGCCGAATATCGCGCTCACGGACCCCAAGTTCCGGACGCCGACGTCTTGGAAGGGCAATCTGGCCTTTGATGCCAAACTGCCATGGTACGGCCTGGTCGCCACCGTCGAGGCCAATGTCGTCGAGGTCTACAAGGGCCTCTATTATCACGATCTGAACTTCCTGCCCAACGCCACGACTCCGGTGAATCCCGACGGTCGCTTCCGTTATAGCGGCACGACCGGCCTCCATCCCAACTTCAGCAACTCGGTGCTGGAATTGAGCAACACGGACAAGGGCGGTTCGCAGGCCTACACGTTCCAGATCGCCAAGCCCATGAAGAACGACTGGTCCTTTGCCTTCGCTTACACCCACACGCACGCGACGGAAGTGCAGCCGCTGACGTCGTCCGTGGCCTCGTCCAACTTCAACAACCGCGCGACGATCAACCCGAACGACGACGTGGCGGTGAAGTCCAACTACGTCGTCCCGGAAAAGTACGTCGCTTCGGCCACGCACGAGTTCCACTTCTTCAACGGCGCCGGCACGGCGACCCGCCTGACCGCGGTCTTCCGCGCGCAGACGGGCCACGCGTACAGCTGGGTGTTCTTCGGTGACGCGAACAACGACGGCACGAGCGGCAACGATTCGTTCTACATGCCGTCCGGCCCGAACGATCCCAAGGTCACCTGGAGCACCAGCCCTTCCGATCCGACCGGTTCGATCCAGGCCGCCAACTTCTGGTCCTTCGTCAATGGCACAGACCTCAAGCACTACATGGGCCAGATCGTGCCGGCGAACCGCTCGGCCAATCCGGTGCAGAAGACGATCGACCTCCACCTCGAGCAGGACATCCCGCTTAGCTTCAAGGATACCCGCCTGAAGCTCTTCGTGGACTGCCTCAACTTCGCGAACATCTTCAAGAAGAGCTGGGGTGCGAACACGGGCATGGACTTCGGCAACGGCTACAGCGGCTACAGCCGCCCGATCGCCAGCGCCACGGTCAATGCCTCCGGCCAGTATGTCTACACCTTCAGCTCCAGCACGCTGGGCAGCCAGCTGGTCTTCACCGACCTGTCCCGCTGGCAGCTGCAGGTCGGCGCCCGCCTCGAGTTCTAAGCGACGCCTGAACGTTTCCCGGGGCGGCTGCGGCAACGCAGCCGCCCTTTTTTTTGCCCGCCTGGCGGGATCTCCCGGGGCCGCGAGCGAAGCCAGGTCAATTTCCCGGGCGTCCGAGGCGAATTTGTCTCTGTCATGCTTTTCCCGATACGAAAGGAAATCGCCGGTCAGGCCGCGCCCGGACGCGCGGGTGGGGGCGGGCGCGGGCCGATTTTCGAGGGAAAAAACGCGTCGCGACCCGCTTTCGGAAGATTTTTCCCTCGGGGGCCCGCTCGCGACTTTCGCGCAAGCCAAAAACATGAAAATTTTCGCGAGGTATCTTCTACAAACCTGTTGACGGGAAAAACGCAGGAACCAATAGGTTGTGGTCGCAGCGTGGCGGGACCACATCCTGTTGTGGTTAGCAACGCGTCAGTAACTTCCAGCATCTTTAGTTCGCTTCGCCTTTCGGCACGGTAAAAACACCGGTCTTCCCCTTCAAACTTCGTCCTCGTCATGCAGAAAACTTTCCAGGTTGGCACCAAGACTTTCGTCCTCGACGAGGCGAAGGCCGAGGCTGCGTTCGCCGGCAAGCGGGTCATCAACGGCCGCGCCTCGATGTGCTTCAACCTGCTCCCCCTGAAATACCAGTGGGCCTACGACCTGTATCGCACGATGAAGGCCAACCACTGGGAGCCCGAGGACATCCCGATGGGCAAGGACATCGAGCAGTGGCGCGACGAGAAAGCCGTGTCCGCCGCCGAGCGCTGGATCATCCGCATGGGCATCGGCTATTTCTCCGCCGCTGAGGGCATCGTCGGGGACAACATCCAGCACGTCGTCCGCGAGCTCGTCACCGCCCCCGAGCTCAAGCTCGTCCTCGGCCGCCACGCCCACGAGGAAAACATCCACGCCGACTCGCTGCTTTACATGATTTCGTCGCTGGGCATCAACCCGCACGAGTGCGAGGCGATGTTCGAGGACGTGCCGACGATCGTCCGCAAAAACGAGTTCGTCACCCGCATCTCCCGCCAGCTCCGCCGCGACCTCGACCTCACCCAGGCGGTCAACAAGCAGCTCCTGGCCCGCAACATCTTCGTCTTCGGCCAGTGCATGGAGGGCACCCAGTTCTACGGCCTGTTCGGCATGGTCCTCTCCCTCTACCGCCAGAACAAGTTTCCCGGCATCGGCCAGATGTTCCGCTACACGCTGCGCGACGAGTCCAACCACATCGAGGTCTTCCGCAACCTGTTCATGGATCTCATCGAGGAGAACCGCGAGATCTGGACCGCCGAGTTCAAGGAGGAGCTGCGCGCCCTCATGGCCGAGGCCGTCGCCCTCGAAAAGGAATTCATTCGTGACTGCCTGCCCGTGAACTCCGTCGGCCTCAGCGCCGACGACTTCACGCAATACATCGATTACATCGCCGACCGGCGCCTCGAGGGCGTCGGCCTCGCTCCGCTCGCCAGCGGCGCCAAGAACCCGCTGCCCTGGCTCGCCGAGATGATGGACATCAAGAAGGAGCAAAACTTCTTCGAGGGCCGCGTCACCGAATACCAGAAAGCTTCCTCCCTCAACGTCGCCGCCGACGACGAACTCTGAGAATTATCCGCCTGTCGCGTCGGCTCACCACCACCACCCGCTCATTTCCCGCGTTTCCCCACGTCCGGCGTGATCCCAATTCATTTTGGCTCCGCGCCGGTCTCGGGTCTTTTCCGCTTCATCCGCAACTCCCTTTGTTTCAATTCAGTTACATCTCTCCATGAGCAACCCTTCCCTGGCGCACGACCTGGCCCTCAAGCGCACCGTCCACACGCCCGTCGATCAGAAACCACACTACGCCTGGCGTGACGTCATCGCAACGGAAGCTATTGAACTCCCGCATGTTATCCTGCTGTGCCCGCATGGTGAGGAGCGCTTCGACATCGCCGAGGTTGCCGACACGCTCGGCAAGGCCCTGACGAACGTCTGCCTCGCGCGCGGTGAAAAGGACATTTTCAACGACACCAACCGCGCCTGGCTCACGCGCATTTGCCGCGAGGTTGCCGGCAATCTTTCCGAGCTCGCCGTCCCGCCGTCGCCGCTTCGCCTTTCGCTCAACGGCCTCTACGAGCTGATCGAGAAGACCCTCGTCGACAACAACGCCTACTTCGTCGCCAAGAGCCTCCTCCTCAATCGCGCCCGCAAGATCTCCATCGACCGCGAGGCCGCCGCGCATTCCACGCTCCGCGTCATCCGCCGCAACAACCAGGTCGTCCCGTGGAGCGACCAGAAGGTCGAGATTGCCGTCCGCAAGACGTTCCTCTCCCTCCAGCGCGACTCCGCCCCCGCCGTCGCCCTGACCAAGGCCGTCTCCGAGCGCGTCCACTCTTCCAAGCAGTCCTTCGTTCACATCGAGGAAATCCAGGACATGGTCCAGGAGGAGCTCATGAAGGCCGGCCATTTCAAGGTCGCCGAGGCCTACATCCTGTTCCGCGCCCAGCGCGGCGCCATCCGCGACACCGGCGAGGAGACCGCGGTCGAGACGCCCTTCGGCGCCACCGCCGCCCCGGTCGAGGCGCCGCAGCAGGCCGCCATGATCGTCGTCAAGAAGGCCAATGGCGAAAACGTCTTCTGGGACGGCGCCGACCTCCGCAAGCGCATCGAGTTCGCCCAGATCGGGCTGGATCTCTGCCTCACCACCGACGAGATCGAGGCCGAGCTTCGCCGCTCGGTTTACGACCAGATTTCGCAGAAGGACCTGGATTCCACCATCATCCTCAACTCGAAGACCTTGATCGAGAAGGACGCCGACTTCGCCAAGTTCGCCGGCCGCATCCAGCTCACCTACATTTACGAGGAGATCCTCGGCTGGGACATCATGGCCGACGGCATCGGCGCCCTGAAGGCCGCCCACCAGCGCGCGTTCAAGAAATACCTCGAGCGCGGCGTCGCCATCAAGCGCCTCAACCCCCGCCTGCTCGAATACGACCTCACCAAGCTCGCCGCCGTCCTCGATCCGTCCTCCGACCTCGAGTTCGACTTCCTCGGCATCCAGACGCTCTACGATCGCTACCTCATCGTCGACAAGACCAACAAGCAGTCCAAGCGCCTCGAGACGCCCCAGTTCTTCTGGATGCGCGTGTCCATGGGCCTCTTCCTCGACGAGCCGGGCGACCGCGAGACCCGCGTCACCGCGCTCTACGACCTCTACAAGTCCCGCCGCTTCTGCTCCAGCACGCCGACGCTCTTCAACTCCGGCACGCTCCACTCGCAGCTCAGCTCCTGCTACCTCTACTACGTCGATGACTCCATCGAGGGCATCATGCTCCGCGGCATCGCCGAAAACGCCTTCCTCTCGAAGTGGGCCGGCGGTCTCGGCGGTTCCTGGACCGCCGTGCGCGGCACCGGCGCCTACATTGGCGGCACCAACGGCGAGTCCCAGGGCGTCATTCCGTTCCTGAAGCTCCACAACGACCAGCTCGTCGCCGTCAACCAGGGCGGCAAGCGCAAGGGCTCCGGCTGCGCCTACCTCGAGACCTGGCACAACGACATCACCGAGTTCCTCGAGCTGCGCAAAAACACCGGTGACGACCGCCGCCGCACGCACGACATGAACACGGCGAACTGGATTCCCGACTTGTTCATGAAGCGCATGGAGGCCCGCCAGCATTGGACGCTCTTCCGCGCCAACCAGACCAAGGATCTCCACGAGCTCTACGGCAAAAAATTCGAGGAGGCCTACCTCCGCTACGAGAAGCTCGCCGAGACCGGCAAGATCTACGGCCAGAAGATCGATGCCCTCGAGTTGTGGAAGAAGATGCTGTCCATGCTTTTCGAGACCGGCCACCCCTGGATCACCTTCAAGGACGCCTGCAACATCCGCTCCCCGCAGGACCACGTCGGCGTCATTCACTCGTCCAATCTCTGCACCGAGATCACGCTCAACACGTCCAATGACGAGACCGCCGTCTGCAACCTCGGCTCCGTCCTCCTCGACACCCACCTCAAGCCTGACGGCGCGCTCGACCACGAGAAGCTCCGCGCGACCATCCGCATGGCTGTCCGCGCACTGGACAACGTCATCGACATCAACTTCTACCCGACCGAGGCCGCCAAGCGCTCCAACCTCCGCCACCGGCCCATCGGCCTCGGCGTGATGGGCCTCGCCCACGCGCTCTACCTGCGCGGCCACGCGTTTGCCTCGACCGAGGCCGTGGAGTTCAACGACGAGGCCATGGAGGCCATCGCCTACTACGCCTACGAGGCCTCCAGCGACCTCGCCGAGGAGCGCGGCACGTATTCGAGCTACAAGGGCTCGAAGTGGGACCGCGGCCTGCTCCCGCAGGACACGATTGACCTCCTCGAGCAGGAGCGCGGCGTGCCCGTCGAGGTGCCCCGCGGCGGCCAAATGGACTGGGCGCCCGTCCGCGCCAAGATCGCCAAGCACGGCATGCGCAACAGCAACGTCCTCGCCATCGCGCCCACCGCCACGATCTCGAACATCACGGCGACCTCGCCCTGCATCGAGCCGACCTACAAGAACCTCTTCGTCAAATCCAACCTCTCCGGCGAGTTCATCGTGCTGAACCCATTCCTCGTGAAGGACCTGAAGGCCCGCGGCCTCTGGAACCAGGAGATGATCGACAACCTGAAGTATTTCGACGGCGAGCTGAAGGACATCGAGAGCGTGCCCGCCGACCTGAAGGCGAAGTATCTCACGGCGTTCGACATCGACCACAAGTGGATCATCGAGGCGGCGTCGCGCCGCCAGAAGTGGATCGACCAGTCGCAGTCGGTGAACCTCTGGATCAAGACGCCCGACCTGAAGACCCTGTCGCACATGTATCGCGCGGCGTGGCACTGTGGCCTCAAGACGACCTACTACCTCCGCAGCCTCGGCGCCTCGAACATCGAGAAGGCCACGGTTTCGGTGAAGAAGGCCGTCCGCGGCGCCGTGAAGGAAGGCCAGGACGGCGGCCAGAACTCCGGCGACGCCGGTGGCTCCCACAGCGTGGAGCAAGTCAAAGCCGACGCCGCCGCGCACTTCGACACCACGCCCCCCATCGCCTCCGAACCATCACCCACGCCTGCCAAGCGAGTGTACACGCCGGCGGAAAAGACCGCCTGTTCGATCGAAGCCATGAAACGCGGCGAGGAGTGCGAAGCCTGCCAATAGAACCCAGTCGAGTCTTACTCCACGAGGCCCGACTTCGGTCGGGCTTTTTTGTTAGAAAACGAAAATGGCAAAGAAACCTATAACGATGGGATGTCCATATGAGACAAGTAGAGAATCGGATGCAGCCACCATTGGACGGGACCGGTGAATCTGGCCGATGGTTTGTCCAGGTCATGCGGCTCGCTCGCGAAGTGCGGAAGAAGGCGCTCGATGCGCAATGTGGTTGGTGTAATCGTGGCGTCGCTCAATACGGATTGGATGCAAAGGCATTTTGGAATTCTCCCGCAAAACGTTAACTTTGCCGTGAAGTCAGACTATCTGATTAATTTGACAGAAATGCTGCCGAGCGCACTGCAACTTGATGAGACGAAAGGGAAAATCACCCCCGATCGTATCGAACCTTTGTCTGTCTAATCAGTGCGCGCTAGAGGCCGGAAAAAGGGCCAAGCCGAGGGGGCCAAGCCGAGGGAGCTAGCCGAAGTGCTCAGGTTTTGGGGCTTGGGGTTTGAAGCCCTGGCATACCGCGTTTACCCCAAACCCCAAAGCCTCAACACTTATCGAGGCCCTGATGCCTTTCATTCTTTGCTCATGGACTGACGCGAACAAATGCCGCTGTGGCGCGAAACAATCCGGCGGCTTGGTCGAGAACGCTCAGCTTTCTCTCTCGTTCGGTCGGCGCTGCGCTATCCAGCTCTCCGTAAAGCCGTTCGATCTCCCATGCCTCTCTAAGCTGCCGACCAAGGTCGCCGGCTTCATGGACACCGATCAGGTCCCCGATGGCCGCCTCCATTTGTTGCGAATGCCGCAGCAATTCTTGGCACTTGCCATAGGGCGGGGTGCCCTGCTTCAGAGACGCGCTCGCCTCGTCAATTGTTTGAGCGATCGCGGCCAAGTATTCTGCGACCTGTTGTTTGCGTGCCTGCTTGGCACTTGATAGCTCACCCCGAAGATCAAACAGTTTCTGACCCGCACTGAGTATGGTTTCAATGATCATGGTAATGGTGTAGTTTGGCCCAAGTTACCATCCACCCTTGGGGGCCGAGAAGTGCTCAGGTTTTGTGGTTTGTGTTTCATGATGGCCAAAGCCACAAACCACAAAGCCTGAGCACTTCCTCTGCTCTGGAGGGTCAAATAAGCGGCCACGCTGTTCCACGTTACCTTTGATGCTTTCCGCTCACCTGAAACCGGGCGGAGGGACAGGGAGTTTGTCGCGCCGGGCGCACACTACCAATGGCTGCCGCCGAAAAGTTCGACCGCCTCGTAAACGGACTCGCGGATAAAGAAGCCCGCGCCGCTCACCTCCATTGCCTCGCGGAGCACTTGATCCGCCTGCTGTCGCGTGTAGGTGAAGCCGTCGAGCAGCGTGCCTTTCTGGCTATAGAGATAGTCATGGATCACCGACGGCCAGGCGATGATGGGGTCTTCCGGGTCGAGCAGATCCCAAGCGACGCGCGGGATGCTGGCGAAGTCGGTGACATAACCCGAATTCGTGGGATCGGGCGGCCGCGAGAGATCGGGCCGGCCCGGCACCGTAATCGTCCGGCCGAGTAGGTCTGAAACGTAGGAGAAAGCCTGCGTCACCTCGTAAAGCTGCACGTGCCCGGGAGCGGCAATGATTTGCGCCGGGGAATAGGAACGCAGGTACAAATCGCTCGTGAACTGGCTCATGGCGCAGAGGAAAATTAGGTTGATTCCCGAGCCTGTGTCAAAGGCCAAGCCGATCCGAAGGGACGAAGCCAGATTGTGCCGATGACCATCATTTATAAGCGCTGGGACGGTTCACCGGCGGTCGTTTGTCCGCGCCGATTTTATTTCGGATTGACGGCGGCGGCCGAACGGACGGCTTGGTCGGCATTGGCGTCGAGCTTGGTGGAGAGGCCGTCAGAGAAGCTCGTGTAGACATTCAGTAGTCGGTGAACGCCCTCGCTGCCTCCCGCGAGGAGCAAGCCCGTGATGAGAATGTCGGCGAGGACGAAGGGCCGGCAGAAAGTGGTGGTGTCGAACAAACCGGCGAGCGCCCGGACGCCAGCGAGGCTGACGATCAGGCTCATCGTCAGGCTGCATTGCAGGGCGATTTTCTTGGTAGTGGCCCGATATAGGATGTCCGCCTGCTGCGCCGCGACCAAGGCATCGTGCAGGCTGTTGACATTGTTATTCGCGGCCAGCTTGTCCGGGTCTGTCGCGGCACTGACGAGCGCCGCGGGCAGAGCGTTCGACGCCTTGTCATACTTTTCCTGGGCGGCCTCGACCGCATGTTCGTTCAGGTCGGCTTGCTCATCGCGGAGCGTCATCACGATGACCTCCACCGCACGCTCGACGAAGAGGGCGACCACGGAGAGCCAGCCGATCAGCGCGACAAACGCTTCCGGGGTCATTTTTTTGAAGGGCAGCGAGGCGGGGCTCTGGCGCTGGTAGACCCAATAGACGATGGCGCCGATCAGGATGACGAGCCCAACCAGAATCACGATGGAGGTAGCGGGGATCTTTTTCATGGGGAATTGCGTAAGAAAGCGCGTGGTGCACAGAACTTTTGCACCGCAGTGTTAGGCCTGGTGATGGCGCCGATCACGTCATTAATTTGTGAGGCCGGAGATGTGGTCAGGTCGAGTATTTTGCGGTGGCGGGCCAAACCGAAGGGGTCAGACCCTAACGTTTGTGGTCGAGACAGTCGACGGAGCCTGGAACAGAGGAAATGCTCTGGCGTTGTGATTGGGGGTTACGGCCCTAGGCAAAACTGGCGGAACGACCGGGAGGGTTGGTCAGACGATGAAGCCTGACTCCGTCGCAGGCCCGGGAGGTCATTGGCTGACCGAAATTGACACCCAGGAAGGGCTCATTTTGATCACGCGCGCCCCACCACCCCCGCGGGGCGCCGGACCTGTCCGGCCAGCCGCGCCAACCCCGAGCCCCATGTCTTCCTCCACCGCTTTGGTCGGATCTTTTGCCGCGCCCCAGCGGGGCGTTCAACGGGACCGCTGGTTCTACACCGTTGCCTCGTTGGTCCTGCTGTTCCTGCTCGTCGCCGGGTTCCACCGATTTTACCTCGAGGGCAAGGGCTTCGACGGCAACAAGGTCCCGGCCGCCGTCCTGGGCGTGGTGCTCGTGCACGGGCTCAGTCTCACGCTTTGGGTAATTCTCTTCTTCGTCCAATCGCTGCTTATCGGGACGAAAAACAAGCCCCTGCACATGAAGCTGGGCTGGGGTGCTGCGGCCGTCGGCGCGGTGATCGCGGTCAGCGGGCCGATTGTGGCGGTGGTCAGCGTCCGGCTCCGGGGCAATTTCCCCATCTACGGCATGACCTATTCGCAGTTTATGCTGCCGATGCTCTCCGAAATGGTCGCTTTCGCGACCTTCGTCATTCTAGGGCTCTCCTTTCGCATGAAGCACTTGCAGGCCCACCGGGCGATGATGCTGCTGGCCACTCTCGCCGTCATTTCCGGGGCCACCGCCCGGACCGAGTTCGTCGCGGAGCTGCTGGGTGAGACGACTTGGTGGGGACTTTTCGGCGGCCCATTCATCCTCGGCGCGACCTTTCTCCTCGTGCGTTCACTGCTGACCCGCCGTCTCGACCGTCCGCTCGCCGCGGGCTACGCCGCCTTCGTCGTGTTCTTCGTGGCCAGCTCATACGCCGCCCACACCCCGACGTGGGGTCGAATCGCGGCGGCCATCGTCGGACGCTAGGAGCGGCAACGGGGCAGGGTGTTCCCTGGAGTGGTCACGCAAAGCCGCAAAGGCGCAAAGAGCGATCCGGGCTTGGCGCCTTGGCGGCTTTGCGTGAGACCAACCTTTGTTGGCCCAGCCGACGAGGGCGCCTGGTTAAGAAAGGTTAAATTTGGCAAACGATCTGCAATAGGCTCGTTATTTCGTGTAGGAATGCTCAGCTGACGACCAATTCGAGTCCGCCTCGTCGCCACCCTCGAGCCGCCATTCCCCCCGTGAGCTTTCGTCACCTTTTTCTTCTGGCCGCCAGTCTGACGGTGGTGTCGTCGGCTCCGGCGGATCCAGTGCTGCCCAATGCGAACCTCAGCGACGACCAGCTGGCTTCGCGGTTTCTGGCGCAGGCCACGTTCGGGCCCACGCCCGAGGCCATTGCCGCCCTGCGCACGGCCGGTTACGATTACAACGCCTGGATCGATCTCGAGGTGGCGAAAACCCCGAGCTACTCGGCCCCGCTCGTCACCGCGGCGCTCGCTTCCGGAGGTATCACCGCCATCGGCAACGCGCAAAACCGCCGCGCGCGCAACCAGGTCATGATCGGGGGCAGCGACCAGCTGCGCCAGCGCGTGGCTTATTCGCTCTCCCAGATTTTCGTCATCTCGGACAACAACACGGCCATCTCCGGCGCCGCCGAGGGTTCCTGCGCGTATTACGACCTGTTGGTGCGCGATTGCTTCACCTCGTTCCGGCAGTTGCTAGTCGACGTCACCTACAGCCCGATGATGGGGCGCTATCTCAACCAGTATCGCAACCGGAAGGCCAACCCGGAGAAGAACACGCGGGCCGACGAGAATTACGCCCGGGAGGTCGAGCAGCTTTTCTCGGTTGGACTCTATCTGTTGACCCCGGATGGCAACTACGTGACCGATGCCAGCGGCCGGCCCTACGAAACGTACACCAACGACCAGATCACCGAGTTCGCGAAGGTCTTCACCGGGCTCACCGATGAGGATCACAACCCGAACGACGTCGGCACCGGCACGGGGCACACCGACTTCCCCTCCGCCAAGGCCAACTACACGGAGCCCATGAAAATGTGGCAGGGCCAGCACGACGTGACCGCGAAGTCGCTGCACCACTATGCCGGCGCGCGCAAACCCGACCTGCCCGCGGGCCAGACAGGCGACCAGGATATCAGCGATGCGATCGACAACCTCGTGGAGCATCCCAACACGGCGCCCTTCATTTCCCGGCAGCTCATCCAGCGGCTGGTGACTTCCAATCCTTCCGACGCCTATGTCGGGCGCGTCAGCGCCGTGTTCGCCAACAACGGCCAGGGCCAGAGGGGCGACATGGTGGCGGTGATCAAGGCGATCCTGCTCGACCCGGAAGCGCGGTCGGTGGCGTTCATCACCGACCCGGAGCACGGCAAGTTGCGCGAGCCCTTTGTGCGCCTGACGCACCTGTTGCGCGCGTTTCACTACCAGGTGGCGGGCACGGTGCTGCCCTTCGACCTCGGCGGTGCCAATGAAAACACTCTCGGCCAGTTTCCCCTGGCGGCCCCGACCGTTTTTAACTTTTACGCGCCCGACTACCAGCCGCGCGGGCCGATCGGCGACGCCGGCCTCTTCGCCCCGGAGTTCCAGATCCAGAATGCGGTGTTTGGCATCGCCACGCCCAATCTCTATTACTCGCTCGTCAACACCACGGTGGGGAATTTCTCCCTCGACCTCAGCGCGCAGGCGGCCCTGCCGGACACGGCCACGCTGCTCGACAACGTGGACCTGCTGCTGACGGCGGGCACGTTGAGCGCGACGACGCGGGCCACCATCCTGACCGCAATCAACGGAGTGACCCCGGCCATGGTCCCAACCGGCAGCACGCTCGCGCTGACCCGCACCCGGCTCGCCATTTACCTCGTCGCGTCCTCGCCGGACTTCGCGATCCAGAAATAAGGTCCCCATGGGCAAAGCGCACTCATCCCCACCGATCAGCCGCCGGGAATTTCTCGGCCAGGCCAGTTGCGCGGCGGTCGGCTCGTCCGCGTTGTTCTCGACGCTGCTGACCCTGCGCCTCGCCAATTCGCTCTCGGCGCAGACGGCGCCCGCCAGCGGGGATTACAAGGCGCTCGTTTGCCTGTTCCTGGCCGGGGGCAACGACTCGTGGAACATGCTCGTTCCCACCACTGCCGGCGAATATGCCGCCTACGCGAAGGCCCGGGCCAACCTCGCGCTGGCGCCGGACACCATCCTGGGCCTCACGCCCAATAATCTGGGTGGACGCACGCTCGGGCTGCACCCGTCGATGCCGGAGCTGCGCGATCTCTTCAACGCGGGCAAGCTGGGATTTGTCTCGAACGTCGGTTCGCTCATCCGCCCCCTCAGCCTGGCGGATTATCGCGCGGGGACCGCGCTGCCGGTGTCGCTCTATTCGCACGCCGACCAGGTGAAGCAGTGGCAGACCTGCATCCCGGACGCGCGCACGGCGATCGGTTGGGGCGGGCGGGCCGCCGACATCATCGCTTCCCTGAACGACCCCAGCCTGGTCTCGATGAACATTTCGCTGTCCGGGCAGAATATCTTCCTCACCGGCCAAAATGCCTTCACCTACAGCATCGGCGCCAGTGGGGCGACGGCCCTGACCGGCTACAACGCCGCCGCCGTGAACAGCCTCACCGCGCAGCGGACCAAGGCGGTCGACGGCATGCTGGGACAGCAGTATCAAAGCCTTTTCGAGCAGACCTACGCGAACACCACGCGTGAATCGATCGACGCCTACCAGCAATTTTCCTCGGCGCTGAGTGGCATCACGCTGAGCACGGTGATTCCCACCGGCAATTCCGTCGCGTCCAACCTGGCGATGGTGGCCAAGACCATCGCCGCCCGCGCCAAGCTCGGCGTCCGCCGCCAGATCTTTTTTGTCATGCTCGGCGGCTTCGACCTGCACGACAACCTGCTGACGAACCATCCCGGGCTGTTGAGCACCGTCAGCAAGGGCGTGAACACCTTCTGGTTGGCGTTGAACGAAATCGGGATGCAGGACCAGGTGACGCTGTTCTCCGCGTCGGATTTTGCCCGGACCCTGACGTCCAATGGCGACGGCTCCGATCATGCGTGGGGCGCCAACCATTTCGTGATGGGCGGGGCGGTCGCCGGCCGGCAGGTCTTCGGGGACCCGACGGCGGGTTATTATCCCGACCTGCAGAATTCCGCGGCGATCGATACCGGGCAGGGCCGGCTCATTCCCGGGGTGGCGGTGGACGAATACGCCCGCGACCTCCTCAGTTGGTTCGGCGTCAGTGACGCGAATCTCGACTACGTGCTGCCGGCCTTCAGCAGCCGGTTTGGCGGACGCCCGCAGCTGGGGATCTTCAACCCGTCGATCGTCGCGCTCCAGCCGACGGGTGATCCCGCGCCGCCTCCCCTGGGCTCGTCCTCGCCGACTTCGGATCCTTCACCTCCTTCGGTCCCCGATTCGACGCCCACCACGACGGTGTCACCGACGCCCACCACCACGCCGATCACAACCACCCCGACCTCCACGCCGACATCCAGCCCGAAGGCGAATCCTTCAAGCGGGGGCGGCGGCGGGGGTGGCGGTGCGGTGAGCCCGCTGTTTCTCGCGGCGCTGGGCGCGGCCGCGCTCGTCCGGTTGCGGCAGAAGCGGATGGCGAAGAAAACGACCGAGGACTGAAGGCGGGGAGGGGTTCACGCCAAGCCGCGAAAGGTCCGGGCTCGGCGCCTTAGCGCCTTGGCGGGAGGCGAACGGAAACTGAACGTCTCGGTGTGTCCGGCCGAGCGGAGCCAACTACCACGTTTGCGTGACCGTCTCGATCGTCACGGCCATCGTGGCGCGCAGCCAGCTGAACTTGGCCTTCAAGAAATCAAAATCGGGGCCGGACGTTACGAATTTCGCCTGGCCTTTGATCAGGAAACCGGCGCCCACGCCGTGCAGGCCCTCCACCTTGCTGCTCCCCAACGTGATCACCACATGCGGGTTTTGGGCGATGTTGCCCTCGGTCTTGTTCATGTAGCCGGCGGGAATCAACATCCGCCCGTCCGGCAGGACGTTGATGTAACTGTTCCACGTGTTCACCAAGTGAGCCCCATCCGGGCCCACGGTGGCGATGGCAGCAATGCCGTCCGATTTGAGGATTTTCTGCAGCTTTTCGGGGATCATCGTGGGTCCGTTCGTTAGTGGGGTTGGACTGTCAGGGTCGTCGCGGACGAATGTTGCCGGTAGGGCCAACATTTCGCGGGAGGATGACCGCTGTCGATGGCCGATGGCGCCGAGGGAGAAGTCAGAAGGGGTCATGCTGCTTCCCATTATTCCCGATGCGGGGCAGGCCGAAGGGGAGGGTCTCACGCCAAGGCGCGAAGGCGCAAAGCCGAGATCGGAACTTGGCGTCTTGGCGGTTTAGCGTGAGGCCAACACCGGGGCGGGCTCACGGATCCACGACCACGCGCAGGCCGACCCAGGCGAGGTCGACCATTGTTCGTGCGTCCCAATTGGCCAGGCGGAAGCAGCCGTGCGACTCGGTGCGGCCGACGAACTCGGGTTGCGGCGTGCCGTGGATGCCGTAGCCGGGCAGGTTCAGGCCAATCCACGCCACGCCTACCGGATTGTTCGGGCCGGGCGGGAGGATGAGCTTGCGGCCCAGCTGGCGGGCCTCGGCCGACTCGGGAAAGACTTCGGGATCAAAGGTGTAGTTGGGGTCCGCGATGACCACCGTCACCTTCAGCTCACCTTCCGGACGCTTTTCCGCCATGCGCGCGATGCTCACCGGGAAATGCGCGATCAGGCGCCCGTCATCGGTCGTCACCTCCAGCGTGTGCCGGCTGAGGCTGATGTGGACCAGCGCCGCATGCCCCAGCGGTGCGTTCAACGCCACCGCTGGCACGGTCACGACGGTGCCGACGTGCACCTGCGTCCAATCCAGTTGCGGGTTCAGCCGCTGGATCAGGCTGGGCGTCGCGTGCGAGCGCTCCGCCACGAACTCGAGCGCGGTCTCGTAGTCGAGTGCGGTCTGCTCGGACTTGCCGAGCCAGGTGGGGCTCAGCGGCTGCAGTCGCGCCAAGTCCTCCGCGGTCAGCACATACCAGACCAGAGGCGGCGACGTCAGCAGGAGGTTTTCCCGCGTGTCCTTGTCCAGCGTGCCGGCGGAGGGCAGGGTCTCGCGTTCCTGCCAGGCTTGCAACGCCGCGACGCTTTGGGCGCCGGGCACGCCATCGATGGAACCGCAGGAAATCCCCTCGCGCGCGAGGGCGATCTGCGCCTCCAGCCAGGAAGTCACGGGACGCGGAAAATCGCCTTCGCTTCCCGGAGGCGGCGCCGGCAGGCGCACGGAAAGGCTCGGCGCCGGCGTGTCGTTGGGCTTGGGCAGAGGCGGCTTCGCCCAGCCCAAGCCGCCCAGCCCCACACCCAGCAGCAGGGCCAAACCCGTCCGCAGATTACGTCGCCGGAAATTCATCGCCCCATCATCAACCGCAGCCGGGCTTAGTGCCAGTAAATCGCCCACCAAATTCTCCCCGAGAAGTCGGCCCAACGTCACCGCGCCACCCGCGCGTAGGCGTCGCGGACGGCGGTCAGGGCGGGCTTGGGGTGGAACGGATACGCGATGTAGGCGGGAGAGATCTGCGGCCAGCAGTCGGAGAGGCTCCACAGGAAGATTCCCCAGCATTCTGGCTGCCCGGCGTAGAGTTCGATCCAATACTGCGACGCCTCCGAGTGGAGTTGCTGCATCTTGGTGATCAGGTCGGCCAGCGACGTCGGCTCCTCCCAGCCGCGCGCCTGAATGCTTTGGAACATGGAATAGAGCAGCCCGCGGCGGTCCAGCCGCGTGCAATCCGATCCGTGGGTGAGGTATTCCTCGTTCCAAATCGGCCAGCGCTGGTCGGGGCTGACGAACCGCTCGATCACCGCCATATCCGGCATGCCCATGTGGCCGATCTCCGTCACCATCCGCGGCCGCGCGCCGGCGAACAGCTCGGCCTTGTAGGACTGGCCGTGGGCCCAGAGGTGGCAGTCGCCCTCGAGCGGTGAGTTCTGGTTATACACGCTCGGCGAATACGGCGAGGTCGGGACATAGGGCGTGAGCGGCGCGTGGGTGTGAACGACGTCGCGGAGGATTTCCTTGCTCAGCCGGTTGTGCCGGTAGGCCGGGTAGTTGAAGCTCAGGTCGGCGAGGACGTCGTTCTCGTTATCGCCAAACCAGGCGACGACGCACGCGAAATGCCGGAGCCGCCGCACCTGGAACTCCGCCTCGCGCCGCGCCTCGGCGAGAAACTCCGCGTCCTGCGGGTAGCAGCCGCAGGCGAACATGAAATCGTGCGTGACGAGGATGCCCAGCTCGTCGCACCGCGCGTAGAACGAGTCATGCTCGTAGATGCCGCCGCCCCAGACGCGCAGCGCGTTGATGTTCGCGGCCTTCGTCGCGTCCAGCAGTTCGCGGTAGCGGGCGTCGTTGATGCGCGCGTAGATCGCGTCCACCGGCGTCCAATTCATGCCCTTGAGGAAGATTTTCCGGCCGTTCACCGCCAGGATGAACGAGGTCGTGCCGTCCGCGGCCGGCTCCTGGATGAGCGTCACCATGCGAATGCCGAAGCGGCCGCTCCGCCGGTCGAGTTCCTGCCCGTCGCGGCACAGCGTCGCGGACCAGTCGTAGAGCGGCTGGGCACCGTGATTGTGCGGCCACCACAATTTGGCCTGTGGCACGAGAAACCGCTCCACATGACGCCCGCCAGCGGGATCGCCCGAGAAATGCACGGTGCGGATTTGGCCGGCGACCGTGAGCTCAACTGCCAGCGGCCCGGGCGCGCCGTGATTGTGCTTCAGCTCCACCAGCGCCTCCAATTCGGCCGTGCCATCCGGGCGGACCGCCACTGTGCTGACGAAGACGTCCGCGATCTCGGCCGCGTCGACCAGGACCCACGAAACCGGCTTCCAGATTCCGATGGTCACGAGGCGCGGCGTGATATTCCAGCCGTAGCAGGACTGGGCCTTGCGCACCTGCAGGCGGAGGGGATTGCCATAGCCGCGCACTTCCGGCGACGGCAGGCGCCCAGGCGGCGAGACGGGCGAACCCAGGCAGACTTCGAGGCGGTTGGCGCCGGCTTGCACGTGGTCGGTCACGTCCACGCGCAGGGGCGTGAACATGTTCTGGTTTTTGCCCACCTCCTTGCCGTTCAAATACACGGTGGCGAACACGTCGAGGCCCTCAAACAGCAGGTGCAGGCGCTGACCCGGGCCGGGGGTGGGCGGGGTGAGGTCGGTGCGATACCAGTAATCCCAATCCTCCATCCAGCGGCAGTGATCGTGATTTGTGCCGAAGAAAGGATCGGCGATGAGACCGGCGTGCTCGTAGTCGAGGTGCACGTCGCCCGGCACCTGCGCCGGCACCCAGCGCTGGTCCAGCGGCAGCGCGGAACAGGCCGCCGTGGCGCCCAGCCACGGCTCGGCATGCATCACCTTCCAGTCACTCACCAGCGGCAGGATCGTTTTCATTCGCAGGCCAAGGCCGGGGTCGCGGCTGGCTTGCGTCAAATCCAAACTGGGGTCGGGGCCGCTGAGCAATGAGGCTGAGCCGAAGGGCTCAGGCGAGGTCGATTGTGGCCCGCGGTCGAATCGGCGAAAAATTCCGCCCTTTTCCGCGTTTCCAACGAGCCGATAGGGAGAGAAACGCATGAACCTCCCGCCGCCAACTTTTCGCCGCCATGCCCCACGAACTTAGCGCAACCGTCAGGGCATTCCTCGCCGCCGGCACGTTGCCGCTGTCCCGTTCCATCACGCGTATCCAGGAAATGCTGCGGCGGGCCGACTACCATGCGGCGGAACTGGCAGACCACATGCATACGGACCCGATGCTCACGGCGCGGGTGATGTCAGTGGCGAACTCGGCGTATTTCGCGCAGTCGCCCTGCGAGACAATTTCCGACGCGGTCAACCGGCTGGGCTCGACGCAGCTCTTGCGGATTTTCGCGCAAGTGCTGGCGGGCGCGGCCATGGTGGAGCCGCTGAAGGCCTACGGGCTGCCCGCGGAACAGATTTGGCGCCGCGCGGTTTACACCGCCGTGGGCGCGGAGCTAGCGGCGGCCCGCAAGGGCGAGGATCGGTCGGTGGCCTATATGATCGGCCTGCTGCACGAGATCGGCAAGTTGGTGATAAACCGACAGTGGGCGCGACAGCACAGCGCAAAACTGCTGGCATTCGGCGACTTTGAGACGGGGTACTCCGCGGACGAACGGGCCCGTTACAAATACGACCAAGCCGTGCTCGGCGGCGAGCTGCTGAAGCAACTGGCCTTCCCCGAGACCGTCTACCGCATAGTCCGCACCCAATACCGGAACCCGCAGGAGCCGCTTTCCCGCGCGCTCTACCTTGGCCGTCTGGCCCAAGCCGTGCATTGCAGCGCCCTGCGCCCCGAACCAGACCTGCGGGTGGCGGAACTCTTCGACCTGGCCTCGAACCGAAAACTCGATGCCTTTCTCACGGCGGTCCACACGGAGGCGCAAAACCGGATCCAAGTCGCCTGAGGCCTGATAATCGTTTCGTCCACTTGGTCACCGCGATACACGCCGCCTGACCCGTTTCCTGCATTCTGCCCCGGCAGCCCAAGACAAACAATCATCGCCACCAACCGGGCCGGGCGCTGTCATGGAGGGCTATCGACCTGCATCCTGATCTTCCTGCCTGCGCCGGCTGCGGTCGCTGTTGCCATCTCGTCGTCGAACTCCGCCCGGGCGACGACGTTCCCGAGGAACTCATTGCTCGCCATGAGGGCGTGGCCTGCATGGACCAGCGCGGCGACGGCGCCTGCGTGGCCCTCGATCCGGTGACGTTGCTGTGCACGATCTACGACACGCGCCCGCAAACGTGCCGCGACTTCGCCCGCGGGAGCGGCCTCTGTCGAAAGACCCTTGATCGCGCCAACGGCCTGATCAGTGCCTAGGCTTTTTGGGTTGGGGTCGGCGCGATGAACAATCGCGTCGGCGCGGCGGGTTTCGGGATTGCGCGGGGTGGGGGCTTCGCTACCTCACCTGCAGTCTTTCCCTTTTTCCTTCATGAGCGCTCCCGCCACCACCCCGGTTCCCGCGATCCCCGCCGCGGAACGGTTCCAATTCGACGTCAACGGCTACCTCGTCCTCGAGAACTTTCTCACGCCCGCGCACACCGCGCGGCTCAAGTCCGCGATCGACGCCTCCATCGTGCGCCGCCGCCAGGCGATGCCAGCCGACTGGGTCGCAGTGTGGCCGCCCAAATGCCGCTATGACCTCACGGGGATCAACGGCCCGAAGAGCACGCGCATCCTCAACCTCCTCGAGGACGATCCCGCCTTCCTCGAGTTGCTCGACTGGCCGGCGCTGATGCCCTACGTGCACGCGCTCATCAACCCGCAGCCGCACTACCACGCGTCGGACGCGATCGTGGAGGACCCGGTGGACTTCAAGGACCGCAAGGATGGCTGGCACCTCGACGGCCACGACAACGGCTACCGCCGCCTCGGCCACGAGATCCCGCTCCTGCAGCTGAAAGTCGGCTACTACCTGACCGACATGACGCAGCCGTGGCGCGGCAACCTGACCGTGGTGCCCGGCAGCCACAACTCGCGCTCCGAGCCCACGCGCGAGGCGCGCCAGCAGCGCGAGTTTTTCCCCGGCGCCGTGCAAGTGTGTGCGCCCGCGGGCTCGGCGATTCTGTTTCATAACGCAGTCTGGCATACCGCGTCGCCCTACGGTCCGGGCCAGCCCGGCCGCACGATGCTTTACTACGCCTACGAGCACCCGTGGATGCTCGGGTCCTTCGCGCACTGGGGCTACAGCAAGGCGTTCTACAACGAGCGCCTCAGCAAGGAACAGCGCGCGTTGTTCCACGGCTTCGTCTTCGACCCGCCCGAGATGCGCTTCTGAGGGCCGCTACGGCGCGGGATGGTTTTCACGCAAAGCCGCAAAGCCGCAAAGCCCAGACCGAACTTGGCGGCTTAGCGCCTTGGCGTGAGATCCTCAGGTGGCGGCTTCAGTCCCGGTGCTCGCCGGCCAGCTTGGACCCGGTGCCGTCGGGAAGACCGTCGCGGAAGCTGCCGAACCACTTGTCCAGCGGGATCGTGGCGTCGCCGTAGTTGCACTCGAAGTAGCGGTGGTGGAGGTAGTGGAAATAGGACCCCGTGGGCCATTTGCCGTTCGCGATCGGCCCCTCGAAGCCGTGGTGCGAGCTCGACGGGCCCAGCGCCGCGTGCTGGAGGTCATAGAGAAAGTGAATCGGGTGCGACGGCACCACCCAGTGAATCAGGCAAACGCTCAGGTAGATGACCGTCTCGACCGGATGCATCGCCATGCCCGACCAGGGAATCGGGTTGATGTTCTTGTGATGCAGGTAGTGGACGCGCTTGTAGAGCGGCTTCCAATGGATGAACCGGTGGATCCAGTAGAAGTGAAACTCGCGCCAGAACGGGATGGCGAGGAACAGGAGCACGAACCAGACGGGATGCGTTGCCCAGTCGAGGTAGGGGATGCGGTGGTTGGCATACAGCCAGAGCGTCACGACCTCGTAGCCGGTCCACACGAGCAGCGCGACGCCGGAGGTCCAAAAGATATTGTCGTAAACCTGGTTGCCGAACAGGAACACCCGGCTCTTCGCCGCCGGCCAGTTGGGGTCGTACTTCTGCTTCGTGCCCTCGCGCCGGAGCGTGTAGAGGTACAGGTGGTAGCCGCCGTAAAACAGCCACATCAGGCCGAGATTCCGCACGTAGATCTGCGCGATCCAGCCCGCCTCGAAGTGGACGCAGCGCGAAATGGCGGGCTGCGTGAGAAACCAGGACGCGGCCGAGACGGCCAGCAGCAGGAGGTTGCGCGGCCACATGAAGCCCGGGTAGCTGACAAACCACTTCAGTGTCGCGCCGATGCGCTGCGGCCACGCGAAGACCGGCGCATACCGGATGGGGTAGGGCGGGCGCCACTCGCCCCGGGCGTTGCGCGCCTCGGCCGGAGGCGACTCTGCAGCGGGCAAGGGGTTGGCCGGCATGGGGGCGGATATTGAAAAAGCGGCCGGGATAGACAAGGCCGCAAAATGGCCCAAACCGGCGTGCCCCGCCCCTAACTTTTGTGGTGGGAAGGATCGGCTATCTGAGCCGGCGGCTTCTTGCCTTCGTTGGGTGGCATCGCACCTTGGGCGGCATGTTCGTCATCACGGGTGCGGAATATGATCGGTTCATGGGGCGCTACTCGGTGCAGCTGGCGCCGTTGTTCGCCGATTTTGCCGGGGTGCAACCCGGTCACCGGGCCTTGGACGTGGGTTGTGGGCCGGGGGCGCTGACGGTCGAGCTGGCCCGACGGGTCGGCGCCGGGCGCGTGGCGGCCATTGATCCGGCACCGCAGTTTGTCGAGGCGTGCCGCCAGCGCGTCGTCGGCGCGGATGTCCGCGTGGGCGGGGCCGAAATGCTGCCGTGGGCTGACGCAACATTCGACGTGGCGCTGGCGCAGCTCGTCCTGACTTTCATGGCCGACGCCCCCGGCGCTCTCCGGGAAATGCGCCGCGTCGTGTGCCCGGGCGGGACCGTCGCTGCCTGCATGTGGGAATCCAACGGAGGGATGCCGATGATCGAGTCCGTGTGGCGAGCGGTCGCCCAAGTCGATCCCGCCGGCGCGTCCGCGCGGCCGAAGGGTCGGTTTCACACTCGCGCCGAGATCGAGGAACTCTTCCGCGGGGCTTTTTCGCGCTGCGAACTGGCGCCGCTCGAGGTCGCGTCGGGCTATGCAGACTTTGACGACTACTGGACATCGCTCCTCGGGGCCGGCGGAAATCTTGGCACCTACGTGAGCCGGCTCGATGCGCCCGCGCGCGCCCGGCTCCGCGCCGCCACCTTCGAAGTGCTCGGCCGTCCCACCGGCCCCGTGCGCATGACTGGCCGCGC
Organism: uncultured Opitutia bacterium; assembly: GCA_903862955.1. Lineage (GTDB taxonomy): Bacteria > Verrucomicrobiota > Verrucomicrobiia > Opitutales > Opitutaceae > Opi-474. The sequence goes on along the minus strand of CAIPAH010000022.1, from coordinate 279,801 downwards.
TTGGGCCGCTCGCGGTCAGTCCAGAGCGAACGACGTTGACGGGGTTTAGCCCCGAACGGCGGCCCGGAAGGGTTGGGGAGCTTAGGGTGAGACCGACGCTGGCTTTCGACTCACCATTAAGAAGGACGAAAGGAGGAGCAAGCCAAGGCCAACGTAGGCGACCGGGTTCCAGGTTTCACCTGTGATTTTTCCGACTACGAGAGCACAGGTGCCCAGCACAGCCAGGACGGCGGGAGCATAGAGGGGACGGGCGCCCGCCCTGAAGGCTTTGAACACAAACAGGCCGAGCACGAGCAGGAGCAGCGCCCAGAGCGTCCGGCCATACCAGGAAAAATGGGCGAAACCGACTGTGCCGAGCGCGCCGCAATAGACCGTGAAGCAAAGCGGGCATTTGGGCACCACGATGGCCAGGACCCCCAAAGCGCAGGAATTTCCGGTGTGCGCTAGAAAACCAACCGGCGGTCTTTTGGAAACCACCGGCCGCGCAGTGCCCGGCTCCGGCTCATGCAGGGTCTTTTGCATGCGACATGGACGGCGGGACGTCGTTGCCCGGGTTTTCGGTGAAGAAGCCCGTGGGCTTGAGCATGAAACCGATATACGCCGCGGGCATGACCGGGTAATCCTCCGGCCGAGGCAGGTGCGTGTGACCAAAGGTATACCAAAGGACGAGGTCGGTGCCGGAGATGGAGCGGTTGGCCTGGGTCCAGCGCGGCAGGCCATCGCCGCCCTGGCTCTGGTTGGGGAAGTTCCCCGCCGCGTGGCGCTCCTCCTTGCGGTAGGGCGTGATCCACACGTGGTGGTCCACGAAGCCCGCGCGCTTGCGCCACCAGGCTTTCTTCGTGGCAAAGGGACAGCAGTTGTCGCCCGGCATGAACTTATATGCGACCGGCTCGCCAATCGCGTTGAGCACGGTGGGATTGGTGAATTTCCAGATGCGCGCGGACTCGACACTGAGGTTGGCCTTGGATTCCTGCTCGGTCCTCAGAAGCTTCGCCTGCGCACGGAAGGCGTTCTCGAACGGGTTCTTGGGGCCGGGCGCGTCGGGCACCACATCGACCTGGTAGGCGGAATTCGCCGTGCCATCGAGATCGAGGTCGAGGCGCATGTTGAAGAAGTGCTGGTGATTCGGCGCATACAGCTGCGGCGCGATCAGCGCGCCATACGGGGATGTCACGCCCGGCGGCAATGCGCCGAGGGAGAGGATGCCCGTCAGCTTGATCTCAAACTGGATGTTGCCGTCCTGATAGAGATACCAGAAGAAGCCATATTCGTAGTTCTCCACCGTCGCGATCGACGAGATGACCAGGCGGCGCGAGCGGCGGACCTCGGGCGTGTTCAGGCGGCGGTCGGTGTGTTTCCAGAGGATGCCGTAGTCCTCCTCGTGCATGCAGATCGCGTTCTTGATCGTGAGCGGCTCGCCCCGGCTGGTGCAAAGATGGCCGTCGAAATACTTGATGAAGCCGAGGCAGTCGCAGCCGAGTTCCAGGCTGTTGGCGCAGTAACCGAGGCCATACTCGCCGGCGTCGAAGGCGTTCTTGCGCGCCTGCTGCGGGGCCGGGTCGCCGTAAGGCACGACCATTTCCGAGAGCGAGCCGCGGTAGAGCACCGAGCGTTTTTTGGCGCCGTCCTGATAGCAGAGATGATTGAGGATCAATCCCTCGCGGCCGGTGAAGCCGATGACGAAGCTCCATTTCTGCCAGCTCACCGCATAGCCGTCCGTCGTGAAGCTCGGGCCCTCGGGCTGCATGATGCTGAGCGGCTTGATGTCGGTACGGAAATTTTTGACGCGGTCGGCGGCGTAGTTGGCCTGTTGTGGCGGGAGCGGCCAGTGGCCGTGCTCGTCGACGCGGATCACCTTCATGGCGTTGAGATCGACGACCGGCCGCAGGCCCTCGATGGGCTTGGCGTAGCCGTTGTCGGTTGGGTCCATGCGCAGGAAACACAGCGGCCGCGCCAGCCGCATCGTGCGGTCTTCCTCGGACCCGTAATTGCCGGCGCTCCAGATATCGACCATGACGAGCTTCGTGTCGTCGAGGCCGTATTGCCGCTTCAGCGCGGCCTTGAACTCGGGGCTGGCGAGGACGGCCTGCTCGCACTCGACCTGCTCGTCGGCCGTCATGCTCGGCTGCACGCCCGGGATGTGCTGCCACGAGAGCAGCTTGCGGTCGGTCAGGGAGACCACGGCCTCGAAGCAGGAGTTGGTGCCGTTGTCGAAGAGCACCGCGAACGCCTCGCGCGTGATCGGCTCGCGGCCCGTGAACGCGTGCACGGACGCCTTGTCGGGCTCCTCCAGGCTGACGGACACAAAGCGCGTCGTGGGCGTGACTTTGCCGGCGTGCTTGAGGAGGGCGACGGCGAGCTGAACTTCCTGCGCGGTCAAAGGTTCAAGCGGGTGGCTCATGGAGAAAGAGTGGTTGGGAAACGAGGAATGGGATTGGGAGACGGGAGCGGGATGTCGGCTGACTGCGAGCGATCCTTGGAGCGAGCAGGTCTCATACCACGCCCAGGCTTCGTTTTTGCGGCTGGGGCCGGAAGAGGGGTCGGGCCGCATTGCTTTCGATCGTTTTATCCGGGCCCCGCACTCGAACTGTTCACAGGCACCCCCCCCCAAGAGACGGGGCCCGACCCTTTTCTCTGCTCTGCGCAGCCAATTTTCGCACCGCCCCGGGGTTGGTCCTTCCATGTGATCCGTGGGCGAGGGGATTTCCACTCGTCACCCGGCTCGCCTTGGCCACGCTCGATGGACCATGCCAACGAACCCCGGGCTGAGGAATGTGCTCCGCATTGCTGCCGTCAGTCTGCTCCTTGGGTCGATGGGAAGAGTCCTTGGCCAGGCTTCCTCCTCGACGGGTGCGAAGACGGCGGTTCCGGTCGGCGTCACGGCTGACGCTACCGTGAAACTCGCCCAGAACCAGCCGATGCTGGTCAACTGGCCGGTATTCTTTGGGCCCGAGTTTCCCAAGCCGGACTTCATGAACGGCGCGCTTGTGGCGGCGGCCGCCGGGCCCTACACGCTGCAGGTCCGCTATTTCAACGCGACGTATGAGGAGGTCACGGTTCCCGGCAAACCCGGCCGCTACGGGGCGCTGATCGAGGCTCATTTCGCGAACGGCGCCGTGACGCATCACCGGATCACGCTGTTTCATACCGTCCGCTACATTCCGGCCGAGGATCCCTTTCACGTCGAGGTCACCATGCCCGCCACCCTGGGCCTGCCTGCCGACATGTTGCAGCGGGAGCACTGGAACGTGAGCGAGTTTCCCGGGCGCACGCTGGACCAGACCTACAACCCGAACCGCAACCCGGCCGTCTGGATCGCGGCGCTGGGCGACCTGGCGGCGAATCCGTCGCTGCACGGGCTGCATTATCGCACGATCGACAATGACTGGTGGCTCGGGCTGGCGGAAAAACTGGGCACGCTGGAGGACTACCAGCGCTACGTCGCGACGCCCGAGGGTTACGACCAAAATCCCGGCAAGCAGTGGCCCTTGATCATTTACCTGCACGGGTCCGGGCTGGCCAGCCAGGGCTTTGAGGCCACCAAGACCCAGGGTCCGCTGGCGTATGCCAAGGCGGGCCATTTGCCGTTCATCATCTGCGTGCCGCTGAGCCCCGAGGACCGGCTCTGGCAACCGCGGCTTCTCGCCCGGATGCTCGACGAGCTGGAGCTGCACTACCGGATCGACCGCAAACGCGTGTATGTGACGGGCTGCAGCTTGGGCGGGTATGGAACCTTCGATTTCGCCGCGGAATATCCCGACCGCATCGCGGCAATCGCGCCCATCGCCGGCGGGGCCAACGCCGACGTCGCTGAACGCCTGCGCCATATGCCCACGTGGATCTTCCACGGCGCGAAGGACAGTGCCGTGCCAGCGTTTTACAGCGTGGACATCGCGGCCGCGATGCAGCGCCTGGGCGCGCCGGTCAAACTGTCGCTGTTCCCCGACAAGGGCCACGGCGGCTGGCCCGGCAGCCGCTGGGGCAAGGTGCCCTTCGAAGAGCCCGACCTCTACGCATGGTTTCTCCAACAATCCCTGCCGTAGCCAGGCCGGAACGACCTTGGCAGCTCACCCGGGAAGGGCTTGTGCATCGGGCGGACGGTGGGTAGTTGCTGAGGACGTCATCCGAGTTCCCCGTCCTGCTGGTCACCCCAAACATGAAGACTACAATGAAAGCGATCGCCCCCGCACTGCTCTCCTGCGTTTTGGCCTTGGGCTGTTTTCTGGTTTGCGCCCGCATGTTTCATCTGCCTCCCGTGGCGGTCAAGGTGGCGTCGATCGTGATCCTCGCGACGACGTCGCTCGCGATTCTCGCCGGCGCGGCGATGAACCTCTTCCGCGCCCGGGCGAGGTGATTCGCCAGGTGCCGACGAGTCTTCGGCCTTGATCTTGGCCGCCATGAATTACGACCTGTCGGGCTGGCCGCAGCTTGACGTCGCGCAGGTGCGGGCGTCGTTCGCCGAAGTGCCGCTGGCGGCCTACACGTTAGCGGAAAGGACACCCTCTTGTGTCCTCACCAGACGACAAACTTCATCATTTTGATGATGAGGGGGGTCACACGGCAGGTTTCTTACGCCTCAGAACGATAAATGCGATTCCACCTATGATAACGATGAAACCGACGACTATTCCGACAATTGCCAGCATCTTGTTACTTGCCGCTTCTTTCTTTGTTGTCGTCATGAACGCCAGCGCGCTTCTTGCCGTTTCCTGTAATCCGACAACCTGACTTTTTGAGACCTTGTCCATCGGTTCGGTGAGCAACACGTCAATCTGTTTTACCACACCCTCTTGAACACTGATCGCTCGGGTAAGGTTTTCAATGCCACCGCTGAGCGAGGAAGTGAAACTGGCTGAGGGCGCTCCCCCTTTTTTCAGATCTTCTGCGTAAGTTACATTCCACTTGCTCAGATATGACTGGGCTTCATTGAGCTTACTTTGAATTGCTTCAATCTCCTGTTGGAGAATGGCCTTTTCGAGTTTTGACAGCCGAGACTTTATCACACTGACCTCATCGGCATCCGTGTTGTCGGCGATCAAGCGCTTGATCATGGCCTTTGCTTCATCTGGATCGTTAGCAATCACCTCCTCAATGCCAGCAATGCGTTTGGAAAATTTTGCCTCCACTTGCGCAGTCCTAAGGTCCGCCACTTTAAGCTTCTCGGCATCGGCGTCGGGATAGTCGGGGTGCTTTTCTAGGAATTCATTCAGCAACTTCGCTCCCGCCACTGCATCGCGGTTGGCTATTTTCAGAGCGTTATCCAAGCTCTTGGTTGCTGTCTGAATCTTCCGCGATAGGTCGCGTGTGATCTTCGCTGTCTCCACGCCGGTTGCCCGCAGGAGCTCGGCGTCCTTGATTCGCTCGTTAATCTGAGCGAAGGACCGTTCGAGCTCCACTTTTGCGTCCCATAGCCGGCCCTGTTCAATCAGCACGGTGGCATCCTTAGATGCGGCCTGTGCGATAAGGTAGGCCTTCTTTTGAATCTTTTGCTGATCGACGGCACTTTGGGACAACTTAACTAAGTCCGGATCCTGCCCCAGTTTCTTTAGGGCGGTGTTCGAAAGCGCGATGGCCTCCCGGAAGTTGCTGCCCTGAATCAGTTCCTGAACCGCGACATATATCTTATTTCTCTGCGCCCGGTCGGCCGAATGGGACTGAGTCTTGGCCTGCTCGACCATCTCGCGGCACTGCTGCTCCACCTGTGGCTGCGCGGCCACCAACTCTCTAATTTCGGCATTAACTTTGGCAATATCACGCTCGTTGATGTTGAAGTCATTTACGGCATTCTGAGTTCCAGAATTGGCAATTTGCCCCAGCTGAGCTCCGAACAAGCCGTTGACGACTGCGCCCGCGGTGTTGGCGTCAGATACCTTTTTCTGAAGTTCAACTTTCTTGTTTTCCAGTTTTCTCAATAACTCTTCGCGGCTGGAAATTTGAGTCCTATTTTCCCCCATAATCGCATTCGCTTCAGCCTCCGCCTTGGTGACCAAGGCATCGTTCATGGCGGGAGTCGCGTTCAACAATTCTAACGCCGTTTGAGCAAAGTCCTTTTGGTAAGGTTCTGTGTAATCAACAACGTCTACAAAATTCTGCGCGTATACTTTGCCATCACCAAAATTGCCCTGCTCCAAGGAAGTGACGAGATCGTTCCACAGCTTTTTGGTTTCCAGCTTGGATTCCTGTAAGTCTGACTTTCCCACACCCAACACTTCGTCAAGGGTCTGGGATCGCGATAACGGCGATGCCCAAATAATTAGAGCGGTCAGCGCTATCAGCATAGCGCGTGTTTTTAGGTGATTGCTGTCCATGATATCAGGGGTGGGTGGGGTGAACTGACGGTTGAAGCCCACTGACTATTGCAAAAGGTATGTCTAGTCGAGTCTACACCCATGCCCCAGCCGGTACAGCACCCCGACGCATGACTGTCGGTGTTCCCCAACGCTCATCGCCGATGTGGAAATTCGCGACCGCCCGAGCCATTGCCGGGAAGACCCTTGCGCGGGCGGGGTGAAAAATTTAATCTGGAGCTGTGGCGATGTCGCACAAAGAGAGGCTCCTGACCGCGATCAATCACGAAGAGCCGGACCGCGTCCCGCTCTGCGCCTGGTATACGCCGGAGGCGGAAAAGGCGCTCCTGCGGCACCTGGGGGTGAAGTCCGACGCGACCGAGACCTACAAGGCCGCCGGCGGTCCGCTGCCCATTTTGATGGACCACGATTTCCTCATCTCGTGGATCGGCCCGTGCACGAGCTATTATTCCAACACGGATGACGAGTATGTCGACGAGTGGGGCATCACGTGGAAGTGGTTCAAGAATTCCGCCGGGGGTGCCTACACCGAGATCGTCCGGCACCCGCTGGCCGACATCAAGGACCCATCCGAATTCAAGCTGCCGGACTTCTCGCGCGAGGACCGCTACAACGGCGTGCGCCAGCTGATTGCGCAGCATGGCAAGGAATATGGCATCATGGGCGGCGCGGCGTGCACGCTGCTCGAGCTGGCCTGGTATCTGATGGGCATGCAGCGGCTGCTGATGGACCTGACGACCGAGAAGGATTTCATGAACGTCTTCCTTGACGACTTGGCGCGCTGGATCGACGTCGCGGGGTCGAAGCTGGTCGAACTCGGCGTGGACATCATCTGGATCGGCGATGACTTCGGGATCCAGGACCGGATGTTGATGTCGCCGGAGCTGTTCCGGGAATTCTTCAAGCCCCGCTACGCGAAACTCTTCGCCAAGTGGAAGGCGATCAACCCGCGGGTGAAGATCGCGTTCCACTCCGACGGCAACATCTACCCGATCCTGGGCGACTTCGTGGAAATCGGCTTGGACATCCTCAACCCGGTCCAGCCGAAGTCGATGGACCCGGCGCGGGTGAAGAAGGAATTCGGCCGGAAGCTCACGCTGTGGGGCACGGTGGACATCCAGGAAGTGATGCCCTTCGGCTCGGTGGACGACGTCGTCAACGAGGTGAAACTGCGCCTGCGCACGGCGGGGAAAGGCGGCGGCCTGATCATTTCACCCGCCCACAACCTGCAGCCCGACGTCCCGATCGCGAACATCCTGGCCTTCTACCGCGCCGCCAAGGAGCACGGCCGTTACCCGCTGGCCCTGTAACCGCAGCTGAGGTGGGTGCCGGTTTCCAAGCCGGCGCCTGGTTTTGCCGCGTCAGTCGCCGATATGGGAATCGGCGACCACTTTGGACGGCCTAGTGGACTTCCAGCTTGTTCAACTCCTTCTGAAAGTTGGCCAGGTAGTCCGCGAAGGAGGGGTCATAGGCTTCCACCCAGTTGTCGTCCTTGGCGACCTGGCCGTGGTTCAAGCCATTGCCCAGGACGACAAAACTGTGGCTGCCGGCGGCGGTTTTGATCGTCACTCGCGTGCTGATCGTGGACTCGAAGGTCAGCGCCCACATGCCCGGCGTCATCCACGCCCAGAACTTGTCGATGTTAACCGTGACGGTCGCGACCGTGCTGTTGGCGTCGGCGACGACCTCGTAGCCTCCGCGCTTCAGACCCTCGGTGACGAGCGCGCGGACGCGCTGCGTGACGGTGTCGTTGTCGGCAAGGGCGATATCGCCCATGGCCTTGCCGAATCCGCCCCGCTGGCGACCGATCATGCGGTCCTTGCCCTCGGGCGAGAGCATCGTGACGTCCCCGTCGATGGACGGCGTGGACGGGTCGGAGGGCTTGTTTTGGAAAACGCGTTCGTCCGTGACGGTGACGATGCAGGCCTTGCCCTTGGTGGGCGCGGGAATGCTTCCGGTGGGAACGTTGAGCGTCAGAGTGCGGCGGCCGGTGACGCAGCCGGACTGGAGCAGGAGGGTCGCAGCCGCGAAGACAATGAGAGGTAGTTTCATGGGGGGATGAGGTTGGAATCAGTCACGCAATATTTCGCCCAAGGGGCGAGTCGGCACCCGCTGTCGCGACAACTAAAAGCCAAGGATTTAGCTGCGATTAGCTGAGTTTCGCAGCGGTGGGGCCGGACTGCTGGGCCCATCGCCGAGGTGAAGATCGGCGACATCCTTGGAGGGCTCAACCCTTGGCGGCGGGCAGCGGCAGATGATATTCGCGGAGAATGGCTTCCACCTTGCCGCCGATGTTGGCGTGCTTGTCGCCGGGATTGAGGCCGGCGTGGCGCACGATGCCGTCGGGCGTGATGATGGCGACGAAGGGGATGCCGCTCACGCCGTAGTCGGGGTTGAAGACGTTCTCTTCGCTGAACGCCACCGGCCACGTCATGTTCTTGGCCTGCATGAAGCGCGGCATGAGCGCCATCTCGCGGGCGGGGTCGCCCTTCGTGTCGATGCGCTTGGGCTCCAGGTTGGAAACGCGGCCCTGGATGCTCGTCACGCCCAAGAAAACCACCGGGCAGCCCGCGAAGCGCGCCGCGTTTTCGCGAACCTCGGGGAAGGCGCGGAGGCAGGGGCCGCACCACGTCGCCCAGAAGTCGATCACGACGACCTTGCCCTTCAGTGCGGAGAGCGTCGTCAGGCCCGCGGGCGATGACCACTTGAAATGCAGTTCCGGCGCCGGCTTGCCGACGAGGGCGGCGAGCGTCGCGTTGTTCTTCAACATCCGCGCGGCGGTCGTGGCGGATTTCGTGCCGGGGAATTCGCTGGTGACGGCGCGAAAGCATTTTTCGACGGCGGCGGGCGGGCAGCCCAGTTCCCAGCACAGGATGGCTTTGGACAGGGCGATCTCGGCGACGTCCTCGGATTTCTGGCCCAGATACTTGACCAGCAGAGCATCGTAGGCGGCGAATTCCCCCGCGAAATCCGCTGGCTGGTCCTTGCCGGCGCGTTCTTTTGCATCGGCGCGTGCTTCCAAGGCCTTGAGATCGGCCGCCGCGGGCGACTCGGCGGGGGCCGGATCGGCCGCGACGAGGCGGGTGAGTAGCAGGGCGAGGGTGGCGAAGAGGGCGAGGGCGCTTTTCATGCCGGCAACGGTGGAGGATTTTTGCGGTGGTGCAAACTTCGAGGTGGCGCGGGGATGCGGTGGTTTTCCCGTGGGGAATTCTGCGGTCACGAGAAAGTGACGGGGTGGAATCTGCAACCGCGGGCGGCCCCTCGTGTCCGAGTTCGCGGCCACCGGCTGGCCCTCGTCATGACGCCTTCCTCGAACTCACCGGCGGTGCCGCGCGACCGTGGCTTGGACTCGCTGCGCGGGCTGATGCTTGTCGGCATGGCGGTGAACCACATCACGAGCCACCTGCAAGTGATCACGGACCATCCGCTGGGTTACACGTCGACGGCCGAGGGTTTTGTCTTTCTCTCCGGGTTGGTGGCGGGGCTGGTCTACACGCGTCGGCGCCTTCGCCGCGGAGTGGCCGCCGCGGCGAAGGCGAGCGTGGGGCGCGCGGGCACGATCTATCGGTATCACCTCGCGCTGTTCCTCGGCCTGTGGGTTTGGGTGCATTTCTTTCGCGCCATCGCGGGGGAGCCGCCCGGCGTCACGCCCGCTGCGATGCTGCAACACCCCTGGCTCACGCTGCTCTCCGGAGTTTTCCTGACGAACCAGCCTCCGTTCCTCGACATCCTGCCGATGTATGCGGGATTCATGCTCCTGCTGCCCGCGGTGTTGGAGGCGCTCGATCGCGGTCATCGCGGGCGCGTCCTGGCGATCAGTTTTGCGGGCTGGGCCGTGACGAATCTCCTCTGGCCCGAAGCCCCGCCGTTGCCGGGCGTGTTGCAAACCGGCGCGTTCAACTGGGGCGCGTGGCAGCTGCTCTTTCTCCTCGGCTCCGTCTGCGGGCACGCGCAGGCGACGGACACGCGGCTCCTGCCGCGTGGGCAGGGCTGGCTCATCGTCCCGGCGCTGGCACTGTGCGCCTGGGGCTTCCTGATCCGGCACTGGTATTGGCCCGCGCCGTTTCCGGAGTTCGCCGACTGGGTGAACAAGAACAACCTGGCGCCGGTGCGCCTGCTCAACACCCTCGCGCTGTTTTTCCTGCTGCACCGGTTGTTTGTGCGCTGGCCGCGGGCCTTTGTCTGGCCGCCGCTGGAACTGCTCGGGCGGCACTCACTGGCGGTGTTCTCGACGCATGTCGCGGTGGCGTATGTGCTCTTTGCCTTTCCGCAGTATGTGGCCGCGACCACCGCGCGCACCTGGCTCGGCACCGCGATCATGCTCGGGTCGTTGTGGGTGGTGGCAGGCGTGCGGGAGCGGCGACAGGGTCCGCCGCAGCCTCACCGGGGAGTCGCCCGCCCGGCCCGGCGCATGGTCACCGCCGGGTTCAGGCCCTGAGCCAAACGCCGCTCAACTGCGCGCAGGCGCCTTAGCCGCGGGACGGCTCGGGCATTTCGCGCCGGGCCTTGTCGGCGAGGGCTTTCAGGTGGCCGTCGTTGGCGAGATTCTGCTCAAGATGAATCATGCGTGCGGGGCTGGCGGTCGAGATCATCGCCTCGCCATAGGCGCGCTCCACCCAGAAGCGTGCGCCGCCGGCGAGGTAGTCGCGCAGGTCCTGGAGCCGGCTTTCGGGGTAACGCTGGCAGCAGTTCATCGTGAACATCCGCCGCCGCGCGCTGCCGCCGAACGCGCAGTGCTTGGTGTTGTGGTTGAATACGACCACGTCGCCGGGCTTGGTCTCCAGCGCCACGCAGGGGACGTCGCGCCCGTGGAGGCCCCAGTTTTTCTCGCACTCATGGATCTCGCGCTGCAGCGAGTCGGCAAAGTGGTCCCCGATTTTGTGGCTGCCCGGGATGACGCGCAGGCAACCCGTGTCGCGCGCGACGGGGTCGAGGTAAAAGGCCAGCTTGAGGTGGATCTGGTCACGGTGCCAGCCATCGGAGTGCCACGGCGTGTCACCGGCGTAGAGATTCCCGTCGGAGCCCATGTAGTTGAAATTTTCGCCGAGGATGCCGCTCGCGATGCCGACGAGGCGCGGGTCGTCGAGCAACGTGCTGAGATACACGCTGCGGTCGATGCACGGCGCGATGCAGGAGCGCCGCTTGCCATCGTGGACCTGGCCGAAGTGCCCGCCGTTTTGCAGGGCCCAGAGCACCTCGAACTCCTCGGTGATGCGCCCGATGCGATCGTCGAGCAGACCGGGGAAGGCGAGGAATCCAAACGTGTGGAAGAACGCCAGCTGCTCCGGGGTCAGGCGAAAGGGGTTCATGGTGCGGGGAAAATTGGGAGAGCTGCGGGTCGCTTGCGAGCTTGCTCGTGACCGACGGTAACCCGGAAAATTCTTAACCGCGAATGGACGCGAATCGACGAAGCAGGCAGAGCAGCCCTCTTCTGAATTCGCGTCCATTCGCGGTTGTCGGCTCGGCAGAAACTATTGCCAGCTGCGGCCTGACTCCGAATAAAGGCGCGCGATGACCGCTGCTTCCCCCGGCATGATCCCGCGCCTGCTTGGCCAGGCCTGGACGCGGCTGAAGGACTTTTCGGCAGTAGGCGGCTCGGCGACGTACCTGTGGCCCAGCTGGGTTCTGCTGCGGGGCGTGGGACTGGTCTACATCCTGATGTTCGCGGGCATTATCCACGAGGGCCAGGCGCTGGTGGGCCCAACGGGCATCATGCCCGCGCACGACTTCCTGGCGGCGATGCTGAAGCAGTGCGCCAATCCGGTGGAGGCGTTCCTGCGGGCGCCGAGCCTGTTCTGGATTGGTTCCTCCGCGGGCATGGTTGCGGCGTTGGGCTGGCTGGGCCTGGCAGCGGCGGTCGCAGTGGTGCTGAACCTCTGGCCGCGGTGGTCGATGTTCGCCGCCTGGCTGCTGTTCCTGTCGTTCGCGACGACGGGGGCTTTTTTTTCGGAGACGGCGACGGATCCGCTGATGCTGGAAGTCGGGCTGCTGGGCGTGCTGCTGGCGCCGCCGGGCATGCTGCCGGGCTGGTTACCGAAGATTGCGCCGCGGCGCATCGCGATCTTTGCGCTGCGCTGGATGCTGTTCCGGCTGATGCTGGAGGCGGGGCTGTCGAAATTCGTCTTTGGCAATGCGCTCTGGCGCGACCTCACGGTGATGGACCTGATGTACCAGACGGCGCCGTTCCCGACGGTGCTGGGTTACTGGGACTTCCAGCTGCCGCATATTCTGCACGTGGGAGAAATCGCGCTCACGTTTGTGGCGGAAATCCTGATGCCATTCCTGATGATCTTTGGCGGGAAGCGTTGGCGTTGGTTCGCGTTCGGCGTCTGGGTGATCTTCCAGGCCGGCATCGAACTGACCAACAACTTCGGCTGGCTCCAAGTCGCGGCGATCGCGCTGGGCGTGGTGATCCTCGACGACGCGATGATCGTGGACGCGGTGCGCTGGCTGCGGCTGCCCCAGTTGGCGGACTTCCTGGCGGCCCGCGCCGCCGCTCTCGTGGCGCGGCCCGTGCCGCCGTGGGCGCGCTGGACGGTGCGGGCGGCCGTGGCGGTGCAGTTCGCCGTGGCGGTGTTTTTTTACGTGGTTTCCCCGAACCGGATCCCGATTGAGCGTGTGCCCGGGTTCGTCAAGGAGCCGGTGGTGCTGTTGTTTGGCGCGTGGCGCAGCGCGAATGCCTATGCGCTCTTCGGCAACCTCAAGTCGGTCCGCGAGGTGGTCGAGTTCTCGGGTTCCAACGACGGCGGCGAGACCTGGCGCACCTACGAATATCGCTATCTCGTGCACCGGGTGGACCAAATCAGCCCGTACATCGCGCCTTGGTATCCGCGTTTTGAGGCGATCCTGCAGAACAACATGCTCATCACGTCGAGCCCGGTGCTCTACCAGAGCGTGGGGGCGCACCTGCTCCGGCGCGATCCACAGGTGGTCAAACTTTTCCGGCGGGATCCGTTTCCCGACCGTCCGCCGATGATGGTCCGGATGTCGACCTACCGGCTGTATTTCACGGATGCCCGCACGCTGCGGGCGTCGGGGCATTACTGGCGCAAGGAATACCAGGGTGAATTCGCGCCCATGATGCTCATGGGCGAAAACGGCGAAATCATCATGAGCGAATGAACCGGACGATGCCGCGAAATTTCCGGATTTCTCACTGCGCGATGGCCGCGATTCTCGCCTTGGCGGCGGCGCTGGCGCTGACGGGTTGCGCGCGCGATCCAGAGCCGGCTCCCGCGACCGGCGCGACGGGCGGCAGCCGCCTGCTCGCGGCACGGCCGTTCCCGGGCGTGGCGTTCACCATCGATGAACTCGGCTTGGAAATGCGCGCGATTCCCGCGGGCAAGTTCCGGATGGGGAGCTTGTTCGGGGAACCAGGGCGCACCGCGGCGGAGGGGCCGACGACGATGGTGACGCTCTCGCGGCCGTATTGGCTCGGACGCACTCCCGTGACGCACGGCCAGTGGCGCGCGGTGATGGGCACGGACCTCGCTGTCCAGGCGCAAAAAGCCGCGCCGGGGAATGCCGAACTTTCCAACCTGCTCGCCGGGGCCGATGACAGCGTGGCGATGTATCTCGTGAGCTGGGGCGACGCGGTGGAGTTTTGCGAGCGACTGAACGCCCGGGCCCGGGCCGAGGGGACTCTCCCAGTGGGATACGAGTTCAGCCTGCCCACTGAGGCCCAGTGGGAATACGCCTGCCGGGCAGGCACCACTGGAGCCACTTATGCCGAATCGCTCGTGCAGCCGGGAAGCAATCTTGTCGCGGGGCTCGACGACATTGCGTGGCACGCCGGTAACAGTTTCCAAGGCTATCGCGGCCCGCCGTGGGGAACGGTGTCTGGGACGCAGGGTCCCGAAGGCCAGGCGGGTCCGCGCGCGGTGGGGCTGAAGGCGCCCAATGCTTGGGGCCTGTGCGACATGCTGGGCAATGTTTACCAATGGTGCCGCGACCGGGCCCCGGAAAATCTTCCGGGTGGGGAAGTGACCGACCCGGAAGGCGCCAAGGCCGGTGCCGACCGCGCGGTGCGCGGCGGCTGCTGGCACAGCGGTCCCGCGGCTTGCCGTGCGGCGAACCGCGCGTGGAGTTCGCCCGATGGGCGGTCCCAGTTCATCGGTTTCCGACTGGCGCTGACGCCCATCGTACGCCGCTGAGCCGGCTTGGCCCGACGCCCGCTTCGGCCAGTTGCGCGGCCGCGAGAATCGCATTGCATTCCAAAAGGAGAGAACCTTCTATTCACCTAGAAAAGCTAGGTAAGCCCCTTTTCCCATGAAGACCCTCGTCCGCACTTCCATTCTGTCGTCGGCCCAAGGCATTTTGCGCCCCGATGTTGTCGCCGCCGCGTCCCGATCTGGCCGGTGGCTGTTTTTGACCGCCGGCCTTTGCCTGGGGCTCGTGGCAGCGCGGGCACAGGAAATGGACATCGGGATTCGGTCGTCGATTGACGACAAGGTCTTTGGCAAGTCCGGGGCGAACCCCGTGCACGGCAAGATTTACGGCATGCTGCCGCCGCAGCTGGTCACGTCGGACAGCAAGCTGGTGATCCCCGCGGATGGCAACCTGATCGCGGCGCTGGTGGCGCGGGAGCTCGACAACAACGGCTTCCAGCGCGTGGCCAAGGGCCAGCGCCCGCAGATCGTCATCAGCATGCACTACGGCCGCGGCTGGCTGCGGAATCCGTATCTCGCGGGCGCGGGGCCCGAGACGCCCGGCGGCTTCAGCGCGGTCGGCGGGATTGATGCGCCGACGGTCTCGATCACCGGCATGGGCGAACAGTTGTTCAAGGAAATGGGCACGGGCTTCGAGCAGAAGCTGCAGAAAGCCCAATACGAGAAACTCTTCATCCGCGTGACCGCGTGGGAGTTTCCGACCGACCCGAAGGCCAAGCCCAAGATGCTCTGGCACACGATGGTGCTGGTGGACGATCCCGACCACCGCGACCTGAACCGCGTGGCGGCCGAGATGCTGGCGAACGCCGGGCACTATTTCGACAAGGAGATCAAGGAGGAGGAGGTCGACATCTACAAACCCGTGCCCGAAGGCCGAGTATATGTGGGCAAGCCTGAGGTGGTCGAGACGCCGCCGGCGCCCCCACCCAAGGCGAAATAGGCCGCCGCCGCGCCGGGAGGACTTTACGCACCGGACGGCCCGGGGTTGCTTCGGGCGCGGGGATTCTTATCTGCAAGGGGTCGCATGACCCCGGCCACGCCTTCCCCTGGGCACTCCCCTCACCAGCGCGCGCTCGCCGCCATCGTCTTCACTGACGTGGTGAGCTTCAGTGCGCGCATGCAGGCGGACGAGCTGGGAACGCTCAAACTGCTGCAACGGGATTTCGCGGAGATGCGCCGGATCTGCGCCGAGCATGAGGGGGCGGTCCTGAAAACAACCGGTGACGGCCTCTTGCTCACGTTCACGAGCGCAGTGCAGGCCGTGGCCTGTGCGCTGGCGATGCAGCGGCAGTTCGCCGCCGAAGCGAAACACGCGGCCGGTGGCGGGTTGCAGCATCGCATCGGCATTCACCTCGGCGACGTGCTGGTGCAGGATCAGGATGTGATGGGGGACGGCGTGAACATCGCGTCGCGCCTCCAGGCCGAGGCCGAACCCGGCGGCATCTGCATTTCCCAGACGGTTTACGACGTGGTGAAGAACAAGCTCGAGATGAACGTGGTCAGCCTCGGAGAGCGCGAGTTGAAGAATATTTCCCACGCCATGCCCGTCTACCAGCTGTTGCTCGAGGCGCAGGCCCTGGACGCCAAGGGCGGCCCGCGCGGTGCGCCGACGCCGCGGGCGTCGTCGGCCGGGAGCAAGCTTCCCTGGCTCATCGGCGCGGGGGCGGTGGTCGTGGCCGCGATCCTGGCCGTGGTGGTGTTCCGCGGACGCGAACCCGCCCCGCCTCCGGCCGGGCCCGTTGCGGCGCCGGCCGTGGTGCAGGAAAAGACCGACCTCGCCGACACCCTGGCGACCGGCTTCAACAAGCGCCGCAACGCGATGGCGCAGCTGCACGAGCGCTACCTGGACAAATACGATTTCAACGGCCTGGTCGCTGCCTTGCGGGACAAGGCCGAGGCGCCGTCGGCCCCGGCGGGCCTGAAGCAGATGCTGCGGAATGCGGAGCAGCTCGCGGCGCTGAAGGAATGGCTCGACCTCGACCTGCGCCGCTATTCGGCGCAGCGGCCCCTGATCGTGCGGGAGCTTTCGACGGAGAAGACGCCCCGGCAGGTGGCCGTTTACATGGCGGCGGACGGGCGCGTGGCCTTTTTGGACAAGGGCACGCCGCAGCCGCACGACTGGCCGGAGCTCACGCCCAATGTCGTCGGCGCCATCATCGTGAGCGCCGTGCACGAGGCCAGCCGCGCGCCCCGCAGCATCCACGCCGCGGCGCAGGTCTTCGCGCGGTTCTACACGCTCCCGCTGATGACCGAGGCGCTGGAGCACGCTGGCCGGTGAGCAGGCGGGTGGGACGCAACCTGGTGAACGGCACCGTGGCCACCCGCAGGCCCGCATTGATCGCGACGCGGTGAGCTGGCATCCAGCAAATTTCCCATGACGAATCCGACCAACGGGCAGTCCCGCTATGTGTTGCAACGGATTGCCCACCGCGTGATGCGCGAGCGCGGACTGGAGCCGGATTTTTCCCCGGCAGCACTCGTGGAGTTGAACGCGATCCACGGCCCGGCGGAACGGCCCGCGACGGCGCGGGATCTCCGGAGCCTGCTGTGGTGCTCGATCGACAACGATGACTCGCTCGATCTGGACCAGCTGTCGGTGGGCGAAGCGCGGCCCGATGGCTCGGTTCGCCTGATGGTGGCGGTGGCCGACGTTGCATCGCTGGTCAAACCCGGCTCGGCGATCGACGCCCATGCCCGGGAGAACACCACGTCCGTTTACACGGCGGGACAGATCTTTCCGATGTTGCCGGAGAAGCTCTCGACCAACCTGACGTCGCTCAACTTTGCGGCGGACCGGCTGGCGATTGTCGTGGACATGACCTTCACCGCGGATGGCGCCCTGGGACATTCGGACGTTTACGAGGCCCAGGTCCGGAACCACGCCAAGCTCGCATACAACAGCGTCGCGGCGTGGCTGGAGGGCACGGGCCCGCAGCCCTCGCCGATCGGGGCTGTCGCCGGCCTCGCGGACAACCTGCGGCTGCAGCACCGGATGGCGCAGGTGCTGCGGGAGAAACGGCACATGCGCGGCGCGCTTTCCCTGCAGACGCTCGAGGCGCGGCCGGTTTACGTGGGCGACATTCTGCAGGATTTGCGGGCGGACGAGAGCAACGTCGCGAAGAATCTCATCGAGGAGCTGATGGTTGCCGCCAACGGCGTGGTGGCGCGGTTCCTGACCGCGAAGAAATCTCCCTCGGTGCGGCGCGTGGTGCGCACGCCGACGCACTGGGACCGGATCGTCGAGCTGGCGGCGGCGCGGAATTTTGTCCTGCCGAAGGCGCCGGACAACGTGGCGCTGGAGAAATTCCTGCTCGCGGCCCGCGTGGCGGATCCCGCGTATTTTCCCGACCTGTCGCTCAGCGTCATCAAGCTGCTCGGCAAGGGCGAATATGTGGTGGAATTTCCCGGCGGCTCCGTGCCCGGGCATTTCGGCCTCGCGGTCCGGGACTATGCCCATTCCACCGCGCCGAACCGCCGCTTCCCGGATTTGCTGGGTCAGCGCCTCGTCAAGGCGGCGCTGGCGGGCCGGCCGGTGCCGTATTCGAACGACGAGCTGACGGCGCTCGCGCAGCATTGCACCGACCAGGAAGACGCCGCCAAGAAGGTGGAGCGACAGGTCGTGAAGTCCGCGGCGGCGATGCTGCTGTCCACCCGGATCGGCGCATCCTTCGAGGCCACGATCACCGGTGCCTCCGACAAGGGCACCTTTGCCCGGCTCGCTCAGCCGCCGGTGGAAGGGAAACTGGTGGAGGGCTTCGCGGGCCGAAAGGTCGGCGACCGCCTGACCGTGCAGCTAGTTTACACCGACGTGGAGCGCGGCTACATCGACTTCAAGGCGCTCAAGTAGCCGCCGGCATTGGCGTGCCCGTCACGCCCGCGGCGCGAGCAGCTTCACGGCATCGCCGGCGAACTTATCCCACGCCGCCACCAGTCGGTCTTCGAACGGGTCGCTGTCTGCCGACACGACTTTGTCGTGCTGGTCCATCCACGCGACGGTGCGTTTCACGCCCTCGGCATACGGTGTGGCCGTGCGGTAAGCGGGGACCGCGCGCTTGAGCTTCTCGCTCGAGTAGACGCCGTGAAACCGGAAAATTTCCTCCAGCGCCACGAAGCGCTTGCGGTCGATGGACAGCAGCAGGTCGGTGGGAATGTGCACCAGGCGAGGGGCGGGAGCCCCAATGGCGGCGGCGGTGCGCTGGGTGTATTCGTCCCAGGTCACGATCTCATCGCCCGTGACGTTGTAGGCCTCGCCGAACGAGGCGGATTGGCCCGCGACGCCGGCGAAACCCACGCCGACGTCCTCGGAAAACGCGCTCTGCCAGAGTCCGTGGCCGTCGCCGCTGACGATGATGGGCCGGCCCTTCCGCAGCCGGTCGACGAAGGTCGCCTCCCAGCCGAGGTTGTTGATCACGTTGCCGCCGGGGCCGTAGGTGTGCGAAGGCCGGAAGATCGTGACGGGCATTTTTCCGGCGGCGTTGGCGCGCAGGAAGACCTGTTCGCACGCGACCTTGTCGCGGCCGTAGGTGGAGAGGGGCGCCTGGGGCGTTTTCTCCGTGGTGGGCACGGCGGTCTGGGTGTTGCCGTAAGTGCAGACCGTGCTGCAGAAAATAAAATGCCCGCAGCGACCGGCGAACGCACGCACGTCGCTCTCGGCCTGGTCGGGGCGGAAACAGATCATGTCGATCACGACATCCCACGAACCGCTCGCGGCCATGGCGAACTCGAAGGCGGGAAATTGGTTGCGGTCGCCCGTGAGATGCCGCGTCCCGGACCCGAGGCGGTCGTCGGTCTGGCCGCGGTTGAACACGGTGATGTCGGCGCCGCGCGCCCGGAGCGCCTTCACGATGCCCGTGGAGATCAAGCCGGTGCCGCCGATGATAAGCACTTTCATCGCGCCATCGAACGCACGCGTGCCGCAGAGTCACCCTCTAACTTCGGCCCGGCTTGCCACCACGGCAGGGGTCTAACTCTTCGCGCTGGAACCCAGCCGCTCGCGACCATGCCGCCGCGTGAAATCAAGCAGGGGGCCAATCGGCACGATCTGGGTCGGGTTGATCTCGGTGTGGGTGACGTAGTAGTGCCGCTTGATGTGGTCGAAATTCACCGTGTCCGCGATGCCGGGCGTCTGGTAGAGATCGAGCAGGTAACCCTGGAGGTTCGGGTAATCCACGATGCGGCGCAGGTTGCACTTGAAGTGCCCGTGGTAGACCGCGTCGAACCTCACCAGCGTGCAGAACAGCCGCCAGTCGGTCTCGACCATCCGGTCGCCAAAAAGATACCGCCGGTCCGCCAGCCGCGACTCGAGCTGGTCCAGCATCGCGAACACGTCGCGCGCGCCCGCCTCGTAGGCGGCCTGCGTCGTCGCGAATCCGGCGCGATACACGCCGTTGTTCACGTGCTCGTAGATCTGCTCGCTCAATTTTGCCTGCGGGCCCGCGAGGTCGGCGGGAAACAGGTTGGGCGTGCCGGGCGCACCGGCCGGGAACTCCGAGTTGAACATCCGGCAGAGGTCGTCCTCCGAATTGCTGACGATGCGCTTGGTTTGTTTGTCCCAGAGCACCGGCACGGTCCAGCGCCCGCGGAATTTCGGATCGGACGCGAGATACGCCTCGCTGAGGAACTTGAAACCGTTGACCGGATCGCGGGAAAACCCGGGGCCGTCGCGAAACGCCCAGCCGCGCTCGTCGCGCACGGGATCAACGATGGTCACGCCGACGACGGAGTCCAACCGCTTGAGATGGCGGACGATCAGTGTGCGATGCGCCCACGGACAGGCCAGCGACACATAAAGGTGATAACGCCCGGGCATCGGCGGGTAGGGCGTGGAACCATCGGCGCGGACCCAGTCGCGAAACGCATCCTCCTGTCGCTCGAAGGCGCCATCCTCGGCGTTCTCCTCGGGAAACTGGGCGCTGGTGGCCATGCAGCGAGTGTGGGCGGGTTTGCGCATCCTGCAAGCGGCCGGGTCAAAGCGATTTTTAGCCGGAAGCCAGGAAGCCAGGAAAACTGAATGCAGTCTGTTTCATGGTTTCCTGGCTTCCGGCTAAACTCCCTTCCGGCTGGGCTGGGATTGCCAGCGGGCGGGCGGTCGGTCCAGTATGTGCCTTCCCCAAGGCTGCCCCATGAAAAACCTCCCCGCCCAGCTCGGCATCCAGAGCTACTGCTTTCGCGGCTTCAAAACCCTCGGCGAAGTCCTGCCCCGGCTGAAGGCCTGTGGCGTCTCAACCGTCGAACTCAGCGGCGTGCATGGCGACTTCCGGACCGACGCCGACGCCATGATTGCGCAGTGCCGCGCCGCCGGTGTGCGCATTGCCAGCATCGGCGTGTCGCGCTTCGACGGCAACCTGGCGGACTGGCGGAAGCTCGGCGAATTCATGCGGAAGGCCGGCGCGTCGGTGATCGCGGTGGATTTTGACCCGGGCGCCGGGTCGGAAATCTGGCGCGCGGCTGAGCGCTTCGCGGACGAGTTCGACCTGCGCCTCGCGATCCACAACCACGGCGGTCGTCACTGGCTCGGCAGCGCCCAAATGCTCGCGCAGGTGTTTGCATCCACTTCGCCCCGCATCGGCCTCTGCCTCGACACCGCCTGGGCGCTGGACGCCCACGAGAATCCGGTCGCGATGGCGGAGAAGTTCGCCGACCGGCTCTACGGCGTCCACCTGAAGGACTTTGTCTTCGATCGCGCTGGGCGTCCGTCGGACGTGGTGATCGGCGAAGGCAACCTCGACCTGCCCCGCATGCTGGCGCTGCTGGAGGCCAACGAGCACACCGCCAGCGTCGTCATCGAATACGAAGGCGACATCGCCGACCCCGGCCCCGCGCTCACGCGGTGCGTCCAGCAAGTCACCCGCCGCTAGACTCCGCTCCAGGCTTCTCCCTTTTCCCATGCCCACCCGTAAAATCCGTCTCGCCATCGTTGGCTGCGGCAACATCGCCAACCGCTACGCCGACCGCATCAAGACCTACGCCGCCTGCGAGCTCGTGGGATTTTCCGACCTCGACCCGGCGCGGGCGAAGGACTTCGCCGCGAAATATGGCGGCAAAGCCTACGACAGCCTGACGGCGCTGCTGGCCGACCCGACGATCGAGCTGGTGGTGAACCTCACGATCCATTTCGCGCACTACGAGGTCATCAAGCAGTGCCTGCTGGCCGGGAAGCATGTCTACACCGAGAAACCCCTGGCGGTGCATTACGCTGAGGCGAAGGAGTTGGTGGAGCTGGCGGCGGCGAAGAAACTCCGGCTGGGCAGCGCGCCGATCACCTACATGGGCGAGGCGCAGCAGACGGCGTGGAAAGTCCTGCGCGGCGGAAAAGCGGGGCGCGTGCGGCTCGTTTACGCTGACATCAACCACGGCCGCATCGAGGCGTGGCACCCGAATCCGGAGCCGTTCTACGAGGTTGGCATCCAGTGGGACGTGGGCGTTTACCCGCTGACGCTGCTCACGACGATGTTCGGGCCGGTGCGGCGCGTGACCGCGACTGGCAAGGTCGTCTATCCCCACCGCGTCACAAAGGAAGGCCGCAAGTTCACCATCACCACGCCGGATTACGTGCTGGCGCTGCTGGAGTTCGAGGAAGGTCTCACTGCGCGGCTGTCCGCAAATTTTTACGTCCAAGGTGGCAAGCAGGGCGGGGGACTGGAGTTCTCCGGTGACGACGGCAGCGTGTATCTCGGCAGCTTCCAGGATTTCGGCGCGCCCGTGGAGTTCGCGCCGCTGAACCAGCCATTCGTGACGGTGCCGCCCGTGCGGGAGCCGTTCAAGGGCACGGAGTTTGCGCGCGCCGTCGAGGAAATGGCCGAGGCGATGATCGCCGGCCGCCCGCAGCGCGCCACGGGCGCGCAGGCTGCGCACGTCGTCGAGATCCTCGAGGCAATGGGCACATCGATGAAGAACGGTGGTCCCGTGCCGGTGAAATCGAATTTCACGTCGCCGCCGCCCATGGAGTGGGCGAAGTAGGGCAGCGTGGAGAGCCTGCCCTGCCTCTGCCGCTTCGAGTTTACGCCTTCAGCAGGCAGCAGTGCTTGAATTTCTTGCCGCTGCCGCACGGGCAGGGGTCGTTGCGGCCGACCTTGGGGGTGGTCGAACGATACGGGGCGGGGCCGAGGCGGGCCTCGCGCGTGTAGAGCCAAGTGCCGTTGGTGCGGAGAAACTCAGCCTTCTCGTGCAGCACCTTTTCGGTGCCGTCCTCGATGCCATACGCCGAAAAATCGACGAAGGCCTTGTCAGGATTGTCCGTCAGTTCGTGCGCGTGGACGACCAACTTCGTCCACCACATCGTGGGCTCGCCTTCCTCGCGCACGAAGGGTGTGCCGGCGGTGGGGCGATACGACTCGTGCAGGAACTTGAAATCGTGAGCGACGTGCGCGGTGAAGCGTGCGCGCATCAGCTGTTCCGCGTTCGCGGCCGGGCGCGCGCCGGTGAGGATCGGCTCACAGCACACCTCGAACAACTGCCCGCTGCCGCAGGGGCAGGGCTGTCCGCGCTTGGGTTTATTGTCCGGGGTCGGCTCAGATGACATGCCCCCGAGCTAGGCCCCGGCCGAGCCGCAGCGCGAGGGGAAAGGTGAGCCTCGGCCGTGGGTTCCCACCGGCTTGTCGTAGGTCGGGCTTTACGCCCGATATGCCCGGGAAAGTTATCGGGGATAAACCCCGACCTACAAAAAGCATTCGCCGATCTTCGAATCAGGCCAGCTTGGCCGTGAGCGTGATGTCGGCTTTGAGGAGGCGCGAGATGGGGCAGCCGGCCTTGGCCTTCGCGGCGAGTTCCTGGAACTTGGCGTCGTCGATGCCGGGAATCTTGGCTGTGAGAATCAGGTGCGAGGCGGTGACGGTCCACCCGGCGGGTGGGACGTTGTCGAGGGTGACCTCGGCGGTGACCTCGATTTTTTCCGGGGTGATGCCGGCCTCGCCCAAGGTGGCGGACAGGGCCATCGCGAAGCAGCCGGAGTGGGCGGCGGCGATCATTTCCTCGGGATTCGTGCCGGGGCCGGAGGCGAAGCGCGAGTTGAACGAGTAGGGCGTGGACTTCAAGGCACCACCGGGCGTCGTGAGGCTGCCGGTGCCGGTTTTGAGGGGGCCGTTCCAGACGGCGGAGGCGGAGCGTTTCATGGGACCGCAATTTATGCGCCTCTCGAGCGAGTTTGCAAATGCCGGCCGGAAGCGCCTTGCGCTGGCGCGGACCACCGCCAAGGGTGGGCGGACCCGGCCCACCGTTTTCGTTCCACGCCCGATTCTGCGGAGCCGAGTTTCGCACCCCTCGCATGGACACCCTCTACACGCTTTGCCGGTCGGCGGACAACCACCATGCCCCGCCGTTCACGGCCGAACAAATTGCGGAAATCGCGGCGCACAAGACCTCGCATTTCTCGCAGGAAGCCGCGGCGAATCCGCTCGTGAGCGAGATCCTGGCGGGTGGCACCGTCACTTTCTTCGACCTCAAGAAGGAGGACCGCCGGAAATTCCTCGAGGGGCCGGCGACGTTTTTCCGGACGCACGAAATCCTCCGGCGCACCAAGCGCTCCAACGCGCCGATCACGATCGGGTCCAAGGAATACCCGCACAACGCTGTGGCCGCCATGTTCGATCGCTGCGTGCCCAACTCGAAGCTCCAGCATGTGCCGTGGTTCTCGCCGTCGCGGTATGTCGCATCGCTGGCCTACGCTTGGGGTGGCACGCTCTTGCTGGCGCTGCTGTTCGGCCGGGACAATTCCGGCTCCATGCCGTTCGACGGCTTCGTGCTCTATCACCTCGGCATCCTGAGCACGATCGCGGCGCTCATCTACACCGCGCTGAAGAGCAACCGCGACGTCCGCCATCCCGCACCGTGGAACACCGCGATCTACCTCGACCTCAACGCCGATCTCGTCCGCCGGCGCTCCCAAAACGTCGCCGCCGCCCGCAAGGAGATCGTGCCGCTCCAAAAGGGCTTCAAGCATCCCGATTTCTATTACCCGCTCGCGCGCCGCATCGAGGCGCATGGGTTCGACGAGGAACTCACCCGCTACCTCGGCGGGAAATGAGCGCCTGATCCGTTGCGGCGTCGACCGGTGTCGAGCGGCGGGGTTTCGGCAGGCCGCGGATTGACGCTCCTCGAACGGCCCCAGATATTTGCTGGCATGAAAGAAATTCTGACCGACGGCGCGACGAGGGCGATTCGTTATCTGGAAGGTTTGGAGACGCGCGGCGTCGCTCCCTCGGCCGCCGCCGTGGCGGGACTCCGCGCGCTCGACGAGCCGCTGCCCCAGAAGCCGGGCAACCCCGCCGATACGCTCCGGCTGCTGGATGAAGTTGGTTCGCCGGCGACGACTGCGATGGCGGGGCGCCGTTTCTTTGGTTTCGTCATCGGCGGCTCGCTGCCGGTGACGCTCGCGGCGAACTGGCTGGCCGGCGCGTGGGACCAGAACACGGCCTACTTTCGCGCCACGCCGAGCGCGGCCTACCTCGAGCAGGTTTCGCTGCGCTGGTTGCTCGACCTGTTACGCCTCCCGCCGGAATCCAGCGGGGCCTTTGTGACCGGCGCCACGGTGGCGAATCTCTGCGCGCTGGCCGCGGCGCGTCACTCCGTGCTGAAGCAGGCGGGCTGGAACGTGGAAGCCGACGGCCTTTTCGGCGCGCCGGCCATCACGGTCATCGTTGGAGCGGAAGTGCACCCGTCGGTGACGAAATCGCTCGGCATCCTCGGGCTGGGGCGAAGCCGTGTCGTCAAAGTCCCCGTGGACGGCCAGGGCCGCATGCGGGCCGACCAATTTCCCGCGATCTCCGGGCCGACGATTGTCTGCGTCCAGGCCGGCAACGTGAATACCGGGGCGTTTGACCCGATTGCCGAGGTTTGCCGACGGGCCCATGCGGCCGGCGCGTGGGTGCATGTCGACGGGGCGTTCGGGCTGTGGGCGGCCGCGGCGCCGTCGCGGCGTCACCTGGCGGACGGCATCGCGCTCGCGGACTCATGGGCCACCGACGCGCACAAGTGGCTGAATGTGCCCTACGACTGCGGGCTCGCCTTCGTGCGCGACCCGCTGGCGCTGCCGGCGGCGATGGCCATCACGGCGGAATATCTTCCGACGCAGAGCGAGTTCCGCAACCCGGCGGATTTCACGCCGGAGCTGTCGCGCCGCGCCCGCGGCGTCGAGGTCTGGGCGGCGCTGCGTTCGCTGGGACGCGAGGGCATCGCGGCGCTGGTCGAGGGCAACTGCGCGCACGCGCAGCGCTTCGCCAAAAAGCTATCGGCGGCGGGCTGTGAGGTTTTGAATGACGTGGTGCTCAACCAGGTGCTCGTCGCCTTTGGGGACGCGGAGAAGACCAACCGCGTGATTGCCGCCGTGCAGGCGGATGGAACGTGCTGGTGTGGCGTGACGGTCTGGCAGGGTCGGACGGCCATGCGCATCAGCGTGTCGTCCTGGGCCACGACCGAGGCGGACGTGGATCGGAGCGTGGAGGCGATCCTCCGCGCCGCCCGCGCGAGTTGAAGGCGAACGGGGCTGCCATGACTGCCTGCGCGCTTGCCGTCGGCGGTCAGGCGTCGCCTACTGCGGGCCGCTTCATGGATTCGCGGGAACTGCCTTCCACCCACGCCAGCTGGCTGCGCCAGATCCGGCCGCGCATGAGAACGTTCTGGGCGGCGAAGTTCATCGGCACGACGCTCGGAATGACGGCGTTCTTCGTGGTTTATTTCTGGCTGCTGCATCACCCGTATTTTCCCATCACGATCATGCCGCTGACGGCGCTGGACCGGTGGATCGGCTTCCAGCCGGACGCGCTGGTGCTGTATATTTCGCTATGGTTCTACGTTTCGTTCGCGCCCGCGCTGTTGACGGAGGCCCGCCTGCTGTGGTCCTACCTGGCGGCCGCGGCGGTGCTGAGTGTGATCGGGCTTGGCATCTTCCTGGTATGGCCGACCGCGGTGCCGGTGGTCTCGCTCGACTGGCCGCATCACGGGTTTTTCTTCATGCTGCAAAAGGTGGACGCGTCCGGAAACGCGTGTCCCTCCCTGCATGTCGCGTTCGCGGTGTTCACCGCCTTCTGGTTCGAGCGCATCCTGCGCGAGATGCACGCCGGCCGCGCAGTTCGCGTGGGCAACGTGCTGTGGTGCCTCGGGATTCTCTATTCCACGATTGCCACGCGGCAACACGTGGCGCTGGACGTCCTGGCGGGTGCGATCCTCGGCGCGGGCGTCGCGCTGGTGCACCTTCGACTCGTTCGCCCGACGCCGCTGGCGGACTAGCGGGTCACTGCTTGCGGTCCACGCGGACGCGGAAGCGCTCCATGAGGATCAGGATGCCCGTGACGAGGGCGAGGACGCCGATGACCCACATGGGAATGTTGAGGCCGATCACGATGTTGAGGCCGAAGACGATGAGGAAGATCGCGAGGAGGAGTTGAGCCATGGGAGGAGTTTTTCGGGTTTTCGTTAACTGGGGCGGGGATCACAGACACCGGATTTGGCTTCCGGTTTGCGGCGCACACCCGGTTTGAGGTCTTCGCCCCTTCGACCGGGTAGAAACGCAGGGGCAGCACCTTGCGTTTGCTGGCGCTTGCCGAGGAGCGGGTGGGGGCTAGTTTGCGAAGAGACGCAGAAACCATGAAGAAGCCCACGGCGCACGAGAGAAAGCACCGCTGCAGTCGGAAACGGCGGTATCGCAGCCAAGGCGACGCCTTGGACGCCGCCCGCCTCCTGGGGATCGAACGGCAGCGCAAAGCCTACCTCTGCCCCCTCTGCGGGCAGTGGCATCTTACGACGGCTTGAAGGGCTTCTTCTGCCGAAGCCCGGCGGGGATGGCCACTTGCGAAATGGCAGGGTAAGGCTAGAATGTGGGCCAAAGGTCGGCGGAGTCGGGCCACGCCCGGCAATCGCCGGCCCGCAAAAAAGACGGCACTTTTCCATTTTTTTTGCGGTCCCAATCATCGGTAGCCAAACTTATCTCAAGCCATGAAAACCAAACTCTTTTCCCTTCTCGTCATCCCGGCGGGCTTGCTCGCCTTGGGGGCCCAAGCCCAGGTGGCCGCCCCTTCCTCTCCCGCGCCGGCGGTTGACGTGGTTTCCACACCGCAGGCCAACCAGATCGTCTACGCCCCACGTCTGCCCTCGACCACCGAGTTGACGAACGTGGCGGCCGCGCAGGGCCTTTCGATCGACAAGATTATCCAAACTGCCTCGCAGATGACCGTGGTTTATCGTTCGGCCAACGGCCAGACGAACACGGTTGCCTACCTGCTGTTGCCGGCAGCCGGCAGCACGGCGGCGAACGAGGTTCCCGCTCCCAGCGCGGTCCCCAGCGGCGCCGTCATGGGCACCACGACCCAAACCGTCATCGCGGCTCCTTCGCCCGCGCCCCAGGTCGTCTACGCCACGCCGGCGCCTATCTACTACTACGACCCGTTCTACTATCCCGCCTACTACAGCTATCCGTGGTATAGCCCCGTGTCCGTCAGCATCGGCTGGGGTTTCGGCTACCACGGCGGCTATCACGGTGGTGGCGGTTTTCACGGCGGCCATCACTGACGGTAACCGCGCCGCGTCCGCCAGCGTCGAATAAGTTAAGCCAATTCTTCCAACCATGTATCGGAAAACTCTCGTCGTTTCCTCCCTGGCCCTGTCGGCGCTCCTGAGCGGATGCGTGGGCACGGGCCCGAACACCCAGCAGGGCGCCGTCGGGGGCGCCGCCCTCGGCGCGCTCGCCGGTGCCATCATCGGCAACAACAGCCATGGCTCCAGCAGCGGCCAAGGCGCGCTGATCGGCGCCCTCGCCGGCGGTATGCTCGGCGGCACGATGGGCAACGCCAAGGATCACGAGGACGGCACACTCTACGGTTATCCGCAGCCGCAGCACACCGGCTATTACCGCACGACCGCAATCGTCCAGTCGGCGCCGCCGGCCGCACCCGCGCCGCTTGCCGACGTCGTCACGCCGTCCCCGGCGCCCAATGCCCTTTGGATCCCCGGCTACTGGAACTACAACGGTTCCGGCTACACGTGGACCGCGGGCCATTGGGAAATCCCGCCGCCGGCCAGCACGACCTACATCGCTTCGCACTGGGAAACCCGGAGCGGCGCGAATGTATTCGTCCGCGGCTACTGGCAATAACTTCGCGCCGGTTTAGCTGGAAGGCAGGGCGAGCAGGCTGTCCGGCCCCTTGCCCTCGAATTCGACTCTGAGGTATTTCTGCCCGGCGTGGGCTACGACCACGACGCGGACATTGCGGTCCTTGGTGGTCACGAAAAATTCGTCCGTCCCCGCCTCGATGGCGAGGATGGCGGCCTCTTGGGACAGCTTCCAGCGGCTCTTGTCGGAATTGAGCCCGCCGATCGACTCGATGCGTTCATGCGGGTCGTAGCTGTAGGCTTTCTGGGCAAAAGTGATCGTGCGGCGGTGAACGGGACGGGCCATGGGAAATCTTTCGTTGGGCAAAATTGAGTGCGGAGTCCCGCAACCTAGGCCGGCATTCCGCCATTAGCGAATTAAACCTCCCGTCCGTGGAACTCCGGGTTGACCGGGCCGGCATTCTCTCCCCGGATGAGGCCACGATGGCGCGAAGCGTGGTCCTCAAGCAAAGCCTCCGGTGCGAACGCTGCCACCTGCCGCCCCGCTGGTGCATCTGCGCGGGTTTCGACGCGGTGGACTGTGCGCTGAAGGTGGACGTGCTCATGCACCACATGGAAAACTGGCGCCCCAGCAGCACCGGGCACCTGATCCAACGCGTGATTCCGAATGCCGGCCTGCACCTGTATCGCCGCGAACGCCCGCTCGAGCCGGAGACGATCATCCAGCCCGGGAAAACGCTCTGGATCCTGCATCCGCTGGGTGAACCGCTTCCGGCGTCTCATCCTCCGGCGGCGGACCTGCAGGTGCTGTTGCTCGATGGCACTTGGCGCCAGGCGGGCGAGATGATGCGCGTGGTGGAACCGTGGGGCCGCCGGATCGCGCTGCCCATGACGGGCGTGAGCCGCTACTGGCTGCGCTCGCAGGCGGGGGAGGGGAAGTTTTGCACGATGGAGGCGCTGCTTTTCCTGCTGGCGGCGCTCGGCCGGACCGAAGAGCACGCACGGTTGCGGGCGCAATTTGAGCTTCATGTCTATGCCGGACTCTGTTCGCGCGGCGCGAAGGCGAAGGCGGCGGAATACCTCGCGGAATCGCCGGTCCGTGCGGCGTTTCCAGAGCTGCTGGACGAGCTGGCCCGGCACCGCGCCCGGGATGAGGGTGCATGAACGGAGGTCCGTTCCCTTTCCCGCCCTGACTTCACCCGCGGGGTTTATTCACTGGCAACGGGCTTGCCATGCATGGCGGCGTTCCTAATACCCGACACCGTATGGCCGAGCCCCACACCCCACCCGTTGTCGACTGGTATCGCACGCCAATCCCGTCGGACGTCTTCAAACGCCTGCACCAGCGCAGCGACGCCAAGGCGTTCGTCTACACGCTTGGCTACCTCGCCGTCTACGCGACCACGGCCACGCTCGCGTTTCTTTCCTGGCGCCACCACGAGCCCTGGTATCTGACGGTGCTGCTGGTCTTCGTGCACGGGACGGTGGCGAGCTTCCTGACCAACGCGATGCACGAGCTGGGGCACGGCACCGTGTTCAAGACAAAGATTTTCAACGAGATTTTCCTCCGGATCATTTCGTTTCTCGGCTGGCTGCATCCCGACGTCTTCAGCGCCAGCCACCAGCGCCACCACCGCTACACGCTGCATCCGCCGGACGACCAGGAGGTCGTGCTGCCGACGAAGCTGATGGTGAAGCATTTTCTCGAGCAGAGCATTTTCAACCCGCGCGGCATGAAGTGGATGTTCCTCTACACGCTGCGGCTCGCCTGCGGCCGGTTCACCGGCACGTGGGAGCTCATCTGCTACCCGCCGGACCAGCCGCAGCTGCGCCGCATCCCGATTCGCTGGGCGCGGGTCGTCCTTGCCGGCCATGTGCTGATCGCCGCGGTGTCGCTGTATTTCGGCCTGTGGATCATCCCGGTGCTCGTCTCGCTCACGCCCGCGTATGGCGGCTGGCTGTTCTTCCTCTGCAACAACACCCAGCACATCGGCCTGCAGGACAAGGTCCCGGATTTTCGCCTTTGCTGCCGCACCGTGCTGCTGAATCCCGTGACGGCATTTCTCTTCTGGCAGATGAACTACCACATGGAGCACCATATGTTCGCCGCGGTGCCGTGCTACAACCTCAAGCAGCTCCACCAGGCCATCAAATACGACGTGCCGCCAGCGCCCGACGGCCTCGTCGAAGTCTGGCGCCACATCATCTCCGTCCTCCAGCGCCAGGCGCGTGAGCCGTCCTACCAGTATGTCGCCCAGTTGCCCGCCGCGGCGGAGGGCGCGAAGTCGGCGAATGCCTAGGTGGGCCGGGCGCTCTGCGCGCGATCGTGCTTCAACTGGGCCGCGCGCGGAGCGCCCGGCCTACCTTCCACCCTTCATGAAATCCTACCGTCCCTTCACCCGTGCTGTCTCCGTCTGGCCGGGTTCACTCGCTGGCCAGAAGAACATCTGGGTGAGCTTTCACGCCCACGTGGAGCTCCCCCGCGCGCGACGGGCCACGGTGCGCATCGCGGCGGCGCAGGCCTATCGCGTCTGGGCGAACGGTGAGCTGGTCGGGCGCGGCCCGGCCCGGACGGCGCACGGACATGCGCGCGTCGACGAGTGGCCGGTGACGGCCGATGCCGCGGGTCGGCTTGGCGTGGTGATCGAAGTGATGGAGTATGGCGTGCCGACGTTCTGCTCGACGAATGAGCCCGCGTTTTGCTGCGCCGAAATCGTGGCAGGCAAAGAGACGCTCGCATGGACGGCCCCGCGCGGCGGCGGCTTCGTGGCGGAGCGCCGCAAGGAACGCGTGCAGCGCGTCGAGCGCTTTAGCTACCAGCGGGCGTTTGCCGAGGCCTACCGCTTCGGCGCGAGCGGCCTGACATGGCAGGCGCAAGGCTACATGCCGTCTCGCCCTGCAAAGCTCGCGCGGGTGACGTTTGCCCGCACCTGGCTCGAGCGTGGCGTGGCCTATCCTGATCTTTCCATCGCGCATCCGCGGGTGGCCGCCATGCGCGGGCGGGCGCTGCCGTTCAACGCGGCGCTGTTCGCGAAGGTGGAGAAGTGGCGGCACATCTTCGACGTCCCGAATACGTCGCCGGGATTTACGACCGACCAGCTCGACTGGCCGGTCTTCACGCCGGTGGCCGGCACGCCCTTCAAGTCGGAGGGCACGGCGCCGCTGCGTCGCGGCACGAGCCTCACCCTGCGGCCGCGCACGTGGGTGCGCGCGGATTTCGGCCGGGATTGCACGGGCTTTCCCGCGGTGCGCGCACACAGCCGGCGCGGTGCGCGGCTGGTGCTGGTGTTCGATGAGATCCTCGTCGACGGGCAAATCAAGTTCGACCGTTCGTCGTGCGAGAACGTGATCTGGATCGACCTGGCGCCTGGCGCGACCGTCGACTTGGAGGCGTTCGAGCCGTATACGTTCCAGCATCTCCAGGTGATCGCGTGGTCGGGAACAGTGGAGGTCTCGGACATCCGCCTGCGCCACTACCAGAACGGCACCGCGCTGCGCGAAGCGCCGAAAAACCTCGCTGCGGGCGCGCGGCAGGTGCGCCGCGCCGCGCTCGCGAGCTATCGCCAGAACGCCCTCGACATCTTCATGGATTGCCCCGGCCGCGAGCGCGCCGGCTGGCTCTGCGACAGCCTGTTCACGGCCCGCGCCGAGTGGCATCTCACCGGGGACAACCGCATCGAACGCGCCTTCCTGGAGAATTACCTCGTGATGCCGGATCGGCCGGAGTTGCCGGCGGGCATGGTCCCGATGTGCTATCCGGCCGAGCCGTTGCGCTCCGAGTTCATTCCCAACTGGGCGATGTTCCTCGTCATCCAGCTCGACGAAGCGCGGCGCGACCGCCGGCTGCCGCGCGAGTGGCAGCCGCTGGTCCGGCGCCGCGTGCAGGGCCTGGTCAGGTATTTCCGGCAGTTCGAAAATGAGCGGGGACTGCTCGAGCGGCTGAAGAGCTGGGTCTTCGTGGAGTGGTCCAAGGCGAACGACTTCGTCAAGGAGGTGAACTTCCCGACGAACATGCTCTACGCGATGATGCTGCGCTCCGCGTCGCGGTTGTTGGGCGACCGCCGGCTCGCGCAGCAGGCGGACCTGATCGACGCGACCGTGCGCGAGCTGGCCTGGCGCAACGGGCGGTTTGTGGACCACGCCGTCCGTGACCACCACGAGCAGCTCGTCGTCCGCGATGACGCCAGCGAGGTCTGCCAATATTACGCCTTCTTCACCGGCCTGGCCACGCCGCGCCGCGAGGCGGATTTGTGGCGCCGGCTCGTCCGCGCCGATTACGGCCCGCTGCTGCCGGCCAATGTCTTCGTCGGAAAGATCATGCGCTTCCAGCTGCTGATCGAGAACGGCGAATTCGAAGCCGCACGGCGCGAGGTGCTCAAGAACTACCTGCCGATGGCGCGCACGACGGGCACGCTCTGGGAACTCTTCCAGAAGAACGTGAGCTGCAACCACGGCTTCACGTCCTACGTCGCGGTGCTGATCGACCAGCTCGCGGCGGCGAAACGGCGTTGATCCCCCGCAAAGGCCGCGAAGAGCGTTACAAAAAGACCGATCAAGCCGGCGGGTGCCAGTCGGCGGACGGCCAGTTGTAGATGAAGCGCGGGTCGGAAATTTTCCACGCGACGGTGCGCGCATGCGGACGTCGGACGCCGGGGATGGCCGCGATCGGATCGGCGAGTGCAGTGTAGGCGAATTCGACCTTCACCTCTGCCGGCATCGGTAGCTGCCAGGGCCGCGCGGCGGCGCGATGGGAGATTGCTGCGGCGACATCGCGCCGGATCCGGGCCCGCACGGCTTCCTCCGGATAGAGTTCGCACGTCGCCCAGCTGGTGCCGCGCTTGGTCGCGGTCGTCGCGACCCACGGGAAAAGTCGGCGCGCCTCCGCGCAGAGCGCTTCGTCGCCCGAGACGTGCAGCAGCGGCACGCCAAACGCGCCCGCGTGGAGCGCGAACTGGCTCATCTCGCCGTGCTCCTCGCCGTTGATTTGGAAACGGCAGATTTCCTTCGGACACTGGGTGTGGTCGAGGAACCCGTTCAAGGTGCCGGCCATGGCGTGCTGACCCACCATGACAACGCCGGCGGTGGTCTGGTCGAGTCCATCGAAGCGGATCGGAACTCCCACTTCCAACTTCCGCAGTGTTGCCCGCGGATCGAGTGTGACGCGCGTGAAGGCCTGCTGGCGGTTGCGGCCGTGGCCGTCCCACACCACGACCTCCGTGGCGCCCGCGTCGAAGCAGCCTGCGACCGTGGCATTGGTGTCGCCGGCGAGCTGGGCGAGTCCGTGGAGATACGCAGGGTCGTCGTCGTCGGTCGCGTAGCACTGTTCCCAGTCGCTGACGCCGGCCAGGCCTTCCATGTCGGTGACGATGCAAATTCTCACGGGTGAAATACGGAATTGTTACAGTCCAAAACTAGGGTCGCGCCGGCATCATCACAAAACATCGGCCGCAGTAAAGGCCGGCGCTCGGGCGAACCAGCCCGGGCACCGGCCCTTCAACCACGACAGTCAACCCGGCGGCCAGCGCGCCGCCACAATCCAGACAAACAAGGAACCAGTCATGAAAAAGAACCTCCTCGCCACGCTTTTCGCGGTGGCATTCGGCCTGTTCGCTCCCGTGCTCATGCTCGCCGCCGACGCGGGCAAATCGGAAACCCCCAAGCCGCCGATGTATTCGGCGAAGTGCAAGGCGCCCTGCAGTTTCAGCGTGAAGAGCCACGATCGCGAGGAGGTGGTGGCGTTGCTGCAGGAGCACGCGAAGGCGCATCACACGGCCTCGTGCTCAGCGACGCGGACGCCGAGGCGATGGTGAAGACCACCGAACCCAAGAAGTGAACCGGCGGTCACCCGCGCGAGTGAAGCCCCGCGTGAGCGGCGGGGCTTTTTCTGTCCTCCTGTGAGAGGATCAGGCCGGCAGGAGGGGTGCAAAGGGGGGCTCCTTTGACAAACCAGCCAAGCTGCCCACATTGGTCGGACCCCGGCGGCGACAGCGCCGCCAAACACAACCCCAACAGGAGGACAGTATGAAAAAGAACCTGATCGCAGTGCTCGGCGCGCTGCTCTTCGGCGTTTTCGCCACGACGCTCGCGATCGCTGGAGAGACGGCCAACTCGGAAGCAGCCAACACGCCTGTCTATTACGCCAGTTGCCCGCCGTCCGCGGGCTGCGGCTTCACGGTGAAGAGCCACGACAAGGCGGAGGTGATCGCCATGCTCAAGCAGCATGCCAAAACCCACCACAACGGCATGGTGCTCAGCGACGCGGATGCCGAAGCGATGGTGCAGGTTTCAACGGAAACGAAGTAACACCGGTCAGCCGGTGCTAACGCGAGCCCCGCCGCAGCCGGCGGGGCTTTTTTATTGCGTCGCGAAACGGAGACTAGTGCCAGTAGCCCTGGATGTAGACGTAGCTGCCGCCGCGATGCTCCCAATGCGGGGCATAGTAGGCGTGGTAGCGATGGTGGGGCGGACGAGCCCAACGGCCACCGATCCAGATATACGCCGAGCCGTTGAAGGCCCAATAGCCCGGCACCCACACGTATTCGGGACCCGGTTGATAAACGACGACCTCAGGTTGCGGCGGGGGAGGTGCCGGCGGCTGGGCCACCGTGTAGGTGGTGGTGGCCTGGCTTTCGGAGGTGTAGAGCGTGCCCCGCTCGTTATCGATGCTGTTGCCGATCGTGCCCCCCGCAATGGCACCGGCGGCACCGCCAATCAGGGCACCCGCGGCGGCATTGTGGCCCCCGCTGTTGTTGCCGATGATGGCCCCGGCGAGCGCGCCGAGGGCGGCGCCCCCGACGGCACCTTGCTGGGTATTCGGGCCCGTGCCCACGCAGCCGGTCAGTAAACCGGCGAGGGCCAGGGAGGTCAGGTAGGAAGGCAGTGCTTTCATGATGGTGGAAGTTAGAGGGTCGAAATGGGCTGGTTGTTCCATGTCTGCTATGACGTTGGAACGGCGCACGGGTGTCACCGGGGGGCTATTTTTTCGATGAAAATTAGCCGGGACATGGAGATAGGAAGGGGGACCGTTTGCAGGCTCGCCAAGGGCGCGGCGGCCACAAACGATGGGGGAATGAGTAATGCGTCAGCCCGGAAGCCCGCCGTCGGCTTCATTTTCATCACGCTGGTCCTCTCGATCGTCGGTTTCGGCCTGCTCATCCCGGTGCTGCCGAAACTGATCAAGGAATTCCAAGGCGGTGACTTCACGACCGGGTCTTATTCCTTCGGTTGGATCGTCAGCATCTACGCGCTGATGCAGTTCATCTGTTCGCCGATCCTTGGCTCGCTCTCAGACCGCTTCGGCCGCCGGCGCATCATCCTCATCGCGACCGCCGGCTCGGCCATTGACTACGTGATCATGGCCTGTGCGCCGACGCTCGCCTGGTTTTTCATCGCGCGCATCGTGGCCGGTTCCACGGCCGGCGTGCTGGCCACGGCGAATGCCTACATCGCGGATGTGACCCCGCCGGAAAAACGCGCGCAGTCGTTCGGCCTGTTGGGTGCGGCTTTCGGCATCGGCTTCATCATCGGCCCGGCGCTGGGCGGCTTGCTGGGGAAATACAGCCTGCACCTGCCCTTCTGGTTCGCGGCCGGCTGCGCGGCGTTGAACTTCATCTTCGGATATTTCGTGCTGCCGGAGTCGCTGAAGCCGGAGAACCGCCGGGCGTTTGAATGGAAACGGGCCAATCCGATTGGTGCGCTTTACGCGATGAAGCGCTTTCCCGCCGTGCTGGGCTTGGTGGAGTGCTACTTCATCCTCACGCTCGCGCAGGTGATGCTGCAGACGAATTGGGCGCTCTACACCGAGGAACGCTATGGCTGGGACACATTGCAGGTCGGCCTCTCGCTGATGTTTGTTGGCGTGGCGACCGGGTTGATCCAGGCCACGCTGGTGAAGAAGATCGTGCCGAAGCTCGGCGACACGCGGGCGGTCATCGTCGGTTTCTGCATCTCGATCGTCGCGTTCATCGGCTACGGCAGCGCGCCCTACGGCTGGATGATCTACGCCATCATTTGTGTCGGCGCATTTGCCGGCATCTCGGGTCCCGCGCTGCAATCTTACGTGACCAAGCACGTCCCGTCCAACGAGCAAGGCGCCGTGCAGGGTGTGTTTGCGGGACTGGCGAGCCTAGCGGGTATTCCCGGACCTTTCATCGCGTCGCACAGTTTCGGCTGGGCCATCTCCCCCGAACGCTCGTTTCACCTGCCCGGCATCGCGTTCTACGAGGGCGCGGTGCTCTCGGTGATCGCGCTGTGGCTCGCGGTGCGCAGCTTCCGGCGCGACGTGCGCCTGGGCCACGGCGCGCCACCCGAGGCGACCGCGTGATCACGAGATCGAACGGTCTGCAGTGGGCGGAGGTATTCGCTGCGGAAGCCGTCAGCGTCCCACCGCACTCATCATGAGCGCGGGATAACGCAGGCCGGCGGCGGCGTTTTTCGGGAAGATTGCGTCGATCTGG
The DNA here is from genome assembly GCA_903862955.1 of uncultured Opitutia bacterium. GTDB lineage: Bacteria > Verrucomicrobiota > Verrucomicrobiia > Opitutales > Opitutaceae > Opi-474. The sequence continues at coordinate 242,829 of CAIPAH010000022.1, read as the reverse complement.
GTGAGCTCCGCCGCGGAGAGCGTGATATCCAGCGCGCCGAGATTCTCGTCGAGAAAGGCGCGGCGTTTGGTCCCGGGAATGGGCACGATGTCGGGGCCCTGCGCGAGAACCCACGAGAGGGCGAGCTGGCCCGGCGTGCAGTGTTTGGCGCGGGCGATCTCGGTCACGCGCTCGACCAGGTTGAGGTTGCGCTGAAAGTTCTCGCCTTGGAACCGCGGCGAAACCCGCCGGTAGTCGTCGGCTGCGAAGTCTTCGAACCGCTTGAACTGGCCGGTCAGGAAACCGCGGCCGAGCGGGCTGTAGGCGACGAGGCCGATACCCAGTTCGCGGCAGGTGGCCAGGACGCCGTCCTCCGGGTCGCGGGTCCACAGCGAATACTCTGACTGCAAGGCGGTGATGGGATGAACCGCGTGGGCGCGGCGGATCGTGGCGGCGCCCGCTTCGGAGAGGCCAAGGTGGCGGACTTTGCCGGCGCGGACGAGTTCAGCCATGGCGCCGACCGTTTCCTCGATGGGCGTGTTGGGATCGACGCGATGTTGGTAGTAAAGATCGATGACATCCGTGCCCAGGCGGCGAAGGCTGGCGTCGCATGCGGCGCGGACATATTCCGGCCGGCCGTTGACGCCGCGCACGGTGGCGTCGGTGCGGCTGCGGACGATGCCAAATTTGGTGGCGAGAAAGACCTGTTTGCGGCGGGTGGCGAGGACGCGGCCGACGAGTTCCTCGTTGTCACCGAAGCCGTACATATCGGCGGTATCGAGAAAGGTGAGGCCGCGGTCGAGGGCGTGGTTGAGGGTGGCCAGCGACTCGGAGTCGTCCCGGGCGCCATAAAAATCCGACATGCCCATGCAACCCAGGCCCAAGGCGGAGACGAGCGAACCGGTTTTCCCCAACGTGCGTTGTTTCATGCCGGCAGCGTAGCGCGGATCGGCGCGAAGTGAAAGCCCGCGCTGAAAGTTGTTGGGAAACGGTGAACCGGAAGACGGCGAGCGGGGTGGGGCGGGGATGAAAGGCGAAAAATTTAAGGCTGTTCCGGGCTGGCGACGCGAACGCGCCTGCGTAGAATGGGCGGCCATGAAGATCGCGAAATTTTTCAGGTGGTTGGTCGGCGGCCTGCTGGCGGTGAGTTTGATCGCGGCGGAGGTTGCGAAGACGGAGGTGGCGAAGGATCCGTACACGGCGGAGATCGAGGCGTGGCGGACGCAACGCGTACAGCAACTGACGAAGCCGGACGGCTGGCTGAGCTTGATCGGGCTGCATTTCCTAAAAACGGGCGAAAACACCGTGGGCACGGCGCCGGACAATGCGGTGGTACTGGCCAAGGGGCCGGCGCACCTCGGGGTGTTCAATTTGGCGGACAACGGAACGGTGCACGTGATGTTCAACCCGGGGACGGAGATCAAGGTGGATGGCCAGCCGGTACTGGCCGCGACCCTGCGCGACGATCAACGGGGCCGGCCGACGATGGTGACGGTGGGAACGGTGAGCCTGTATGTCATCGATCGGGACGGCAAACGGGCGCTGCGGGTGAAAGACAGTGACGCGGCAACGCGCACGCATTTCCTCGGCATCGATTATTTCCCGATCGATCCCAGCTGGCGGATTGAGGCTGACTGGGTCGCGTTCGACAAACCGAAGGAGGTGCCGATCGCGAACATCCTGGGCAGCGTGGCGCCGGCGATGATCCTCGGTAAGGCCGTTTTTACGCGAGACGGGCACACGTATGAGCTCCTGCCGATCCAGGAAGACCCGGATGGGGTGCTTTTCTTTGTGATCTCGGATCAGACCAGTGGTGACCAAACCTATGCGGCAGCGCGGTTTCTGTATGCCGCGCCGGCCGTGGACGGCAAAGTGGTGCTCGATTTCAACAAAGCCCAGAACCCCCCGTGTGCCTTCACCTCCTTCGCCACCTGCCCCCTCCCGCCGAAAGAGAACAAGCTCCCCCTAGCCGTCACCGCTGGTGAAAAGAAATACCGCGGCCACAGTGCCAGCCCCTAACTAACGGGGTCAGCCCCTAACTTTTGTAGTTGAACCCACCTTGTTTGGGTGGTGATTTGGCATCGTGGCACGCAAACCCCGCATCGAGTTCGCCGGTGCGATTTACCACGTGCTGAACCGCGGGAATTACCGGTCGGACCTCTTCGATTCGGCCGGTGCGGCGCAGGCGTTTGTGGACTGCCTCTTCGAAGCGTGCGAGCGGATGGGATGGCGGCTGCACGCGTTCTGCGTGATGCGAAACCACTATCACCTGGCGGTGGAGACCCCGCGCGGAAATCTCGTGAGCGGCGTGCACTGGCTGCAGAGCACGTTTGGCAACCGCTTCAATCGCTTTCGCGGCGAGCATGGCCACGCGTTTCAGGGACGCTACCAAGCCATCCTGGTTGAGCGCGGCCGGCATCTGGCGCAATTGGTGAATTACATTCACCTCAATCCGGCTCGCGCCCATGTCGTTTCGCTCGAGCAGCTCGGGCAATTCCGCTGGTCGAGCTACCGGCATTTTTTGCGCGATCGCGGCGAGCGTCCCGCGTTTCTCACGTGCGAAGACTGGCTGCAGGCGACGGGCGGCTTGCCGGATTCGCCCGCCGGCTGGCGCTCTTATCACGATCAATTGGTGTGGCTCATGGCGGACGACGTGCGCTTGAAGGAAGCGGCGTTTGACCGGATGAGCCAGGGCTGGGTTTACGGTGGCGAGGAATTCCAGAAGCAGATGCTCGTGGAATTCAAGCGCATGACCAAAGCCGAGGACTGGGGCGCGGGAGATCTCGTGGAGCTCAACCGCTTGGAATGGCAACGATTGTTGGAGGCGGGATTGCGCGCCTTGAGCCGCCAAAAAGAGAATCCCAAGTTGGCACTGAAATCAGCGCCGTGGAAAATCGCGATCGCGACCTGGCTGAAACAGCGCAGCAGTGTCACCAACCGCTGGCTGACCGAGAAACTCCACATGGGCGCCCCGGACGCCGTGAGTCGCTACGTCAGCGAAACGGTAGGTGGACAAAATATTGCCAGCCAATATCTAGTGAATAAGTTAACTACAAAAGTTAGGGGCTGACCCCGTGATGAATGGCGTGCGCGGCGTAGGCGGCCGTGTCGCTGAGCATGGTGTCGATCGTGGCGGCGAGGGGGTCGAGCCGGACTAGGCCTGAAAACACGGCTTTATCGCCGATCGCGTCCGTCAGGATGAAGGCGGGGCGCTGGTTGATTTGGTGGGAATGGAATTCCTTGGTGCTCGCCGTGACGCGCGCGAGGACCGCAGGCGATTCGGCGGCGGCACGCAGTTTGCGGGCGTTGACCTTGCCGGCCTTCGCGGCGACTGCCACGGCCGTGGCCATGTCGCCGACTTTCTGCCCTTCGCGCACCGCCGCATGGGCGAGCGCACGGCGGATTTCATCGCCGGCGAAGCCAAAATCCTTTCCGGCCTCCGCGACCAGGTTCGGCGCGTGATAGACGCCTTTGCGCGACGCCTCGAACCAGCCTGAGTTGAGCATGAACGGCGAACGCATCACCGTCCCGCCGCTGCGCCGGTAGAACCAGTCGCACTGCTCGCGCGAGACGGGAAAATCGCCCGGATTCATCAGCGCGATCTTCCACTCAAATTCCACGCGGCCCGCATAACGCGCCTTGAGCGCATCCCACGTCGGCTCGACCCAAGTGCACCACGATGAAAGGACCTCCAGGTAATAGGTGATTTTCATACCACCCAGCCGAACGCGCCCCGGGGCGGTCGTCGATGCAAATGCGGCAGAACAATCCGGATCTAGCCGGAAGCCATGAATCCAGGAATCGAATGAGGGAGCCCTTCGTGGCTTCCTGGTTTCCGGCTTCAATCCTTCGTGCCACGTAATTTCGCTTGTCACGCTGCGACGGGCCCGCACACCGTCCGCCCACACCTTCACATGGCCCAAGCCTACACCGAAGCCAGCATCAAGACCCTCTCCTCGCTTGAGCACATCCGCCTCCGCCCCGGCATGTATATCGGGCGCCTCGGCAACGGCACGCACGCCGAGGACGGCATTTATGTCCTGCTGAAGGAAACCATCGACAACTCGATCGACGAGTTCGCCATGGGCCAGGGCCGGAAAATCGAGATCACCCTGACCGACCGGACGCTCAGCGTGCGCGATTACGGCCGCGGCATCCCGCTCGGCAAGCTCATCGACTGCGTTTCGGTCATCAACACCGGCGCCAAATACGACAGCGAGACTTTCCAAAAATCCGTCGGTTTGAACGGCGTCGGCCAGAAGGCGGTCAACGCCCTCGCCGCCCATTACCGCGCGCAGTCCGTCCGCGACGGCGAGTCCAAGGTCGTCGAGTTCGCCCAGGGCAAGCTCAAGAAGGACCACCGCGTCGCAAAAACCGACGAGCGCAACGGCACGCTGATCGAGTTCACGCCCGACGAGGTGCTGTTCGGCAGGGACTTCAAGTTCCGGGCGGAGTTCATCGAGGACATGCTGTGGAACTATGCCTTCTTGAACCGCGGCCTCACGCTCACGTTCAACGGCAAGGCGTTCAAATCCGAGCACGGGTTGAAGGATTTGCTGGAAAAGGAGCTGAGCGGCGAGCCCCTCTATCCCGTGATCCACCTCGAGGGCGAGGACATCGAGGTCGCGTTCACCCATGGCGCGCACTACGGCGAGGAATATTTCTCCTTTGTCAACGGCCAGCACACGACGATGGGCGGCACGCACCTCGCGGCCTTCCGCGAGGCGCTGGTCGAGACGGTCCGCAACTTTTTCAAGAAAGACTACGACGCCGCCGACGTCCGCCAGTCCATTGATGCCGCCGTCGCGGTCCGCGTGCAGGAGCCCGTGTTCGAGTCGCAGACCAAGACGAAACTCGGCTCCAATGACGTCGCCCCCGGCGGCCCGTCGATCAAGGAGTTCGTCGGCAAGTTCGTGCAGCAGGCCCTCGACGGCTACCTGCACAAGAACAAGGAGACGGCCGAGCGCATCAAATCCCGCATCGAGGAGAGCGAGCTCGAGCGCAAGGAACTCGCCGGCATCCGCAGCCTCGCGCGCGAGCGCGCGAAGAAGGCCTCGCTGCACAACCGCAAGCTCCGCGACTGCCGCCTCCACCTCGGCGACCGCAACGAGCGGGCCGAGGAGAGCACACTCTTCATCGTCGAGGGCGACTCCGCCGCCGGTTCGCTCACGGCCACGCGCGACGTCCAGACCCAGGCCGTCTTCGCGCTGAAGGGCAAGCCGCTCAACACCTACGGCCTGTCAAAAAAGGTCATCTACGAGAACGAGGAATTTCACCTGCTCCAGTCCGCGCTGAACATCGAGGAAGGCCTCGACGGGCTGCGCTATAACAAGATCGTGATCGCGACCGACGCCGACGTGGATGGCATGCACATCCGGCTGCTGCTGATCTCGTTTTTCCTGCAATTTTTCCCCGACCTGATCCGCAACAACCACCTCTTCATCCTCGACACGCCGCTGTTCCGGGTGCGCAACAAGAAGACCACACGCTACTGCTACTCCGAGGCCGAGAAGCAGGCCGCGGTGGAGGAACTCGGCGCCAGCCACGAGATCACGCGCTTCAAGGGGCTGGGGGAGATTTCCGCCGGCGAGTTCAAGGACTTCATCGGCGAAAACATCCGCCTCGAGCCGGTGAACCTCCACCACCTCTACAGCAGCGACGAACTGCTGTCGTTCTTCATGGGCAAGAACACGCCCGAGCGGCAGGACTTCATCATCGACAACCTCAGGGTCGAAAAAGACCTGGTGGAAGCATGATCATGATGGGCTCACGCAAAGCCGCCAAGGCGCCAAGAAACCCGAATTTCATAACTTTGCGTCTTTGCGCCTTTGCGTGAGACCAAATCCCCTTTCGTAAATGGCCAAGAAGAAATCCCCGAAGAAGAGCGATCAGGCTGAGCTGCCGTTGGGCGGCGAGACGCCTGCCCAAGAGGCGAAAGGTAATAGGCCAGAGGCGATAGGCAAACCCTCCGGCGTTCCGGAAGCCCCCGAGCCTTCTCGCCCATCGCCCATCGCCCCGAGCCCGGCGGAGACGGTTCCGCCCCCCCCGCGCAAGAAGGGTTCGAAGGTCCAGGACGACAAGGCGCCGCTCGTGCAGAGCTATCGCAACTGGTTCCTCGATTACGCGAGCTACGTCATCCTCGACCGCGCCGTGCCGCACATCGACGACGGCCTGAAGCCCGTGCAGCGCCGCGTCCTCCACACGCTGTGGGACATGGACGACGGCCGCTTCCACAAGGTCGCCAACATCGTGGGCGCCACGATGAAGCTGCACCCACACGGCGACGCCTCCATCGGCGCCGCGCTCGTGGCCATCGGCCAGCGCGCGTGGCTCATCGAGCCGCAGGGCAACTACGGCAACCTGCTCACGGGTGACGAGGCCGCGGCCCCCCGTTACATCGAGGCGCGCCTCACCGCTTTCGCCAAGGAGGTGCTGTTCAACCCGAAGACGACCACGTGGCAGTTGAGCTACGACGGACGCAACCGCGAGCCGATCACGCTGCCGGCGAAGTTCCCCATCGTGCTGCTCGAGGGCGCGGAGGGCATCGCCGTCGGCCTCTCCACCAAGATCCTCCCGCACAATTTCAACGATCTCTGCCGGGCGGCGATCAACCATCTGCAGGGAAAGACCTTCCGGATCCTGCCGGATTTTCCCACCGGCGGCACTGCCGACTTCGCGGAATACAATGATGGCGAGCGCGGCGGCAAGGTGAAGGTCCGCGCCAAGATCGAGGAGCGTTCCAAGTATCTTCTCGCCATCACGGAGCTGCCTTACGGCGTCACGACCGAGTCCCTCATCGAGTCCATCCTCGCCGCCAACGCGAAGGGCAAGATCAAGGTCAAGCACGTCGACGACAACACCGCCGACAAGGTCGAGATCCTCGTGCACCTGCCGCAGGGCTCCGAGCCCGAGAAGGTCATCCAGCAGCTCTACGTGTTCACGAGTTGCCAGGTGCAGCTCAATCCCGCCGCCTGCGTCATTGTCCGCAACCCGAAGACCGGCGATGACAAGCCGCATTTCCTGGGCGTCCGCGACATCCTCAAGACCAGCGTCGAGGCCACGCGCGAGCTGTTGAAACGCGAGCTGGAGATCCGCCTCGGCGAGCTGGAGCAGCAATGGCACTGGGACTCGCTGGAGCGCATTTTCATCGAGGAGCGCATCTACCGCCTGATCGAGAAATCGAAGACCTGGGAGAGCGTGCTGGCCGAGATTCGCGGGGGCCTGAAGCCCTTCCTCAAGCAGCTCCGCCGCGACGTGACCGACGACGACATTGTCCGGCTCACCGAGATCCGCATCAAGCGCATCTCCGCCTACAACCGCTTCCAGGCCGACGAGGCGATGAAGAAGATCGAGGAGGGGATCAAGGAGACGAAGGCGAACCTGAAGCGGCTGACCGAGTATGCCATCGCGTGGTTCGAGATGCTGCAGGAGAAATACGGCAAGGGCCTGAAACGCCGCACGAGCTACGACGAGATCGAGCAAATCGACGCGTCGGAAGTCGTGTCCGCCAACCAGCGCCTCTACGTGAACCGCGAAGACGGCTTCATCGGCCTGAACTGGCGCCAGCACGAGTTCGTGACCGAGTGTACGATCCTGGACAGCGTGCTGACGATCATGGGCGACGCGTCGCTGAAGGTGAGCAAGGTGGCCGACAAGATCTTCATGGGCCTGGACATCCGGCACGTGGCGATCTGGCCGAAGGAAGGCGACACGAAGTTCTACACGATGGTCTACCGCGACGGCCCCGAGGGAAAGTCGTACGCCAAGAAGTTCCAGATCGGCGGCCTGAGCCGCGACAAACTCTACCCGCTCGCCAAATCCGAAGGCTCAAAACTCATCTATCTCGACATCGCCGACAAGGAGAAGGACATGCCCAAGAGCGTCCACATCTCCCTCGACGGCCGCAGCGGCGCAAGGGTCCGCGAGTTCGACTTCGACCTGACCCCCGTCCCCGTCAGCACCCGCACCTCGAAAGGCCTGACCATCACCAAGTGGTCGATCAAGGAAGTGAAGCGGAATGACCTGGCGCTTAAGTAGACCGAATACGAGTCGTTGCTTTCAGCCCTAAGAGCCGTATCCAGGGCTCGTGGCTAACGCCGTCCTTATCGCTAAGATCAATTCGGGCTACGACGATGTAGTTGAGACGCGCTACCACTTTCCAAAGATGTATCTGTCTCGGATCGAGCAGACAGTTGGAGATTGGATTAGTCGCACCGTTCATTGGCTGTTTGATCGTGGATTTCTGTCGCTCGAGGACAACGGCACTATTTTGCAGGCTTCGAGACTAGTGCCCGATCCTGTTAAACGGCTTCTCAATCCCGAAGGGAGAATCCATCTGCCAAATGATCGGAATTCCGCCCCGCACAGCGTGTTCCTGAAGTGGCATCGAGATAACAAATTCAAGGGCTAGATGGTCTAGGCACAAAAAAGCCACGCACCGAAGTGCGTGGCTTGAGAGTGTCGGAATTGGTCTCGGCTTACTTCTTCGGCGCTTGGGCTTGGATGGCGGCGAGGCGCTTGTCGATTTCGCCCATGCGGTTCAGGAGGTTTTCCTCGACCTTCTTGCGCTCGCTGCCGGAGACGATGCTCAGGCTGGCGGCGTCCTGCACGATGTTCGCGGGGAGCATCAGCAGTCGCGTGAGGATGCCTTGGTCCTTGAACGAGCTGAGATACAGCGCGGTGAGTTCGTGCGACAGCTTGAGCGAGTCCTGCGCGACGGCCTGCGTCTGCATCAGGTTGTTGTTCAGCTGCTGGTTCTTCGCGAGCTCGCTGGTCAGCACGTTGCCCACTTGGTCGGAAATCTTCTGGCTGTAGGCATTGATGGAATCACGCGTCAGATGCTGGTCATTGGCCATTTCGTCGAGGATCGGCCGGATTTTCTCCGTCATCCGCGATGAAACCTTGTCGACTTGCTCGTTCTGCATCTTCTCGGCTTCCTCGGGCGTCTTCGGGAGCGGGTTGTAAGGCTGGACCTTCTTGGCGACGGCTTCGGCGAGGGCGTTGATCTTGTCGGCGTTGAGTTTGTTAACCTCATCGTCCGTCATGAACATGTCCGCCTGGCGCTTGGAGATGGCGTCCTTGAGCAACTTGTTGGTCGCCTCGATTTGCCGGCGGTTTTCGTCGGCCGACACCTTCAACGCGTCATTCTGTTCCCGCAGCGGAGCCAGTTCCGCCTGCTCGCGCGCCGCCATGTCGTTGATGGTTCTCTGGTGGAGCCAGAACGCGGCGCCCGTGATCAGGAGCGCGGTAAGGATGACGGTGGGAAGTTGCTCTTTGAGTTTTTGCCACATGGACGGGAGGGGGTTAGCTGGAACTGACTGCTATCAGGGTGTTACGGAAATGCAATAATCCGATCAAACCGGATTTGCGGTTGTTTTTCGACCGCGCCTAAGCACGTTGGCGACGTGAGCCTTAACCGCACGGAGCAGAGACTGTTCGATTACGTGCAAAGGCACGCCGAGGAGAGACAATACTGGCAAACCAAGGTTCAAAGTATCGCCGCCGGGGAAGGCGATCGGCATGTGGCGGCGACCCGCCTGGATGCAGAACTCTGGTATTACCATAGGGAAAGAAGCGGCGTGGTGCCCGAACTGCGCGACGCGGCCCACCGGGAAGGCCTGGCGCGGACGAGCATGAAGAATCTCGCGGAATACCTGCTGCGGCTCTGGGCGCCACCGCCGCCGAAGCGGCCTGCGCCGCCGGCTGGCGGGGCCTGATATTGGGCGAAACGGCCACTCGCTCACGCTCGCAGCTACAACCTCGAGCTGGCGGGCGGCTTGGGCCAATCTTCTGGCTGCGAATCTGCGATCTCTGCTGCGCCGGAGGCGCAGCGAATTCGGCGGAACCTTCGCTGGAGGGTGCCGTCACACCGGGCGTAGCTTCTTTCTCCCGCCTAGCGGGAGAATTGGGGTAAGTAAGAAAGTAATAGGCGGGCCGTCTAGGGGTAGGCGGCCCGCCTTCCTTTTTTGGGAGCAGTGCGAACGGATTTTCAACACGGAGGCCACGGAGGTGGGGCACCCAGCGAGGCGGGATCAGCGATCCCGCCCTACAACGGACATCGGGCCGCCGTTTGTCATTCTGAGCGCAGCGAAGAATCCAGTGTGAGCCTGTTCGCCGCGTCCAAATGGATTCTTCGCTGCGCTCAGAATGACAAAACAGGGTGATTTCCGCTTCTCTCTCATTCCAGCCAGCTGTCCCGGTTCGCCCACCCAATTGGGCAACCGCCGCGGCACCGAAAGCCCCGGTCGCGGTCTTTCCGGGTGACGGGCAGGTGAATTAATTGAACCTGCGTAACTCTATCATCGACAACTGGCACGGGCCGTGCACAGTTATTCACAAGATATCCACACGATGGAAAACCCTCGCGGGGCAGTAGCCCCAAACTCGGCGATCAGGGTGGCGGCCAAAGTTAAGACCTTCGTGCTCGACACGAACGTCCTCCTCCACGATCCGCAATCGATTTACAAATTCGAGGACAACAACCTCGCGATTCCGGTGGAGGTGTTGGAGGAACTCGACGCCATCAAGGGCGAGCAATCCACCGAGCGCGGCCGCAACGCCCGCCGCGTCCATCGCATCCTCCAGGAACTGCTCCCGGATTCCCGCTCGATGCATGAGGGCGTGAAGCTGCCCAACGGCGGTTCGCTCTCGATCATCATCAATCCCTACCTGATGGAGGGCGGCCGCACTTCGCCGGCGATGGATCGGCTCCGCGCGATCCTCCCCGACCTCACCAAGAAGGATAATCGCATCATCGCCGCGGCGCTGTTCGTGCAGGAACAATTTCCGCCGCCGACGATTCTCGTCACGAAGGACGTCAACGTGCAGCTGAAGGCGCGCGCGGTGGGACTCGAGTCCGAGGACTACCTCAACGACAAGGTCCCGGAGATCGACGAGGAGGCGAGCTACCACGAAATCCCCGTCAACCTTTACGAGCTGCAGCGCTTTTGCTCCGAGGGCGAATTCGACATCGGCCCCGACGCAGCCAAGCCGCTTTATCTCAATGAATACGTCCTGCTGCGCTCCGACGAGGGCAAGACGATGCCGGCGCGCTACTACGGCGACGGGCGCGTGCGGCGGCTGAAGATTCCGGATTTCGTGAAGGCGCCCGGTGGCGTCACGATTCGCGCGCGCAACCTCGAGCAGCAGTTTTTCCTCGATGCGCTGCTCGACGACAGCATCCACATGCTGACGTGCTTCGGCAAAGCGGGCACCGGCAAGACGCTGCTCTCCATCGCCGGCGCGCTCCACCAGACGCACGACGACCAGTCGAAATACGACGGCGTGTCGATTTCCCGGCCGGTGATCGCGCTGGGCAAGGACATCGGTTTCCTGCCCGGCACGCTCGAGGAAAAGATGAAGCCCTGGCTCCAGCCCTACTACGATGCGCTCGAGGTGCTGATCCCGTCCAAGCCGCAGAAGGAGCCGCAGTTTGCCGCGAAGAAGGTTTCCAAGAAGAAGCACAAGAAACACGAGGACCGGTTTTTCGCGATGAACGCCCCGCAACCGGCGCACGCCAGCTCGAACGGCGGCAACGGCAACGGCCACGGCACGCTGCCGCTGATCAAGCCCTACGAACGGCTCCTGAAGAGCGGCCTCGTGGAAATCGAGGCGCTCGCGTTCATTCGCGGCCGCTCGATTGCGCGCCGCTTCTTCATTCTGGACGAGGCGCAACAGCTCACGCCGCACGAGGTGAAGACGGTGATCACGCGCATTTCCGAGGGCTCCAAGATCGTGCTGATCGGCGACCCCGCGCAAATCGACAATCCCTACGTCGACTCCCGCAGCAACGGCCTCGTGTATTGCCACAACCGCATGAAGGGTCAGGCCATCGCCGCCCACGTGAAGTTGATGAAGGGCGAGCGCTCCAAGCTGGCGGAGCTTGCGGCGGATTTGTTGTAAGCAGCCCGCTTGCGGGCAGCCTCCGCGAAAGGCTGATCACCGTCCGCGCCGAGTGAGGATTGGCGTGGCATGGGTCTCCGGGCCCATGGTTCTGGCGGGATTGCTGGATCGGAATCACGGGTCGGAGACCCGTGCCACGCCCGAAGGCGGGGTCAGCGACCCCGCCCTACAATCTGAGCGCGAGCAAGCTCGCGCCCTTCATCACGCCGCTTGGCGCTTGAGCAGACTCGGCTGCGCGTGGCGCAGGGCGCGGTATTCCATCACCAGCACGAAGGCGGCGGTGAAGAATAGGTCGCTCGCGAGGGAATTGCGGAAGAAGAGCAGCGTGGACGGGAATTCCGGGTGTCCCACCGTCATCGCCTGCCACCAGCCGGCGGCGGTCTTGGCGTAGCTCAGGTCAGACGCCCACGACTGGGTGTTGGACACGAGATAGAAGAACACCGCGCCGCCCAGCGCGCCGGAGAAGAGGTTGAGCCACGATTTCTGCTGCGAGACGACCCGGCCGAGCAGCAGCGCGGCGGCGAAGCACAGCGCGCGGACCACGGCGCCCACCACGGTCCAGTTGTAGCCGAACTGCGTGGCGTAGTAGTGATCGAGATACAGATCCGACGCCAGGAGGGCGAGAAAGGGGACGAGCCAGAGGCGGCGGTCGCGGAAGTAGACGCCGGCGCAGAAAGTCAGCGCCATCAGCGGCGCGAAGTTGGCAAGGGAGGGGTCCCACGCGGCCACCACACGGTAACCGGCGGCGAGGACGAGCATCAGAATGGCGAGGATCATGCGTGGAACTTGGGGGAGAAAACCCGCGATGACAAGGCTGGGGGCGGGGGCCGGCGTCGGTCAGGTTCGTATGGCTTGAAACCCTGCGGTCTGGGCCCCGTAGGTCGGGGTTTATCCCCGATATTCCGAGCTATCGGGCGTAAAGCCCGACCTACGATTCGGCGGCGCGAGCGAGCAGCCAGAGCAGGTCCGACACGCGGTTCACGTAGCGAAACAGCACCGGGCGCACGCTGCGGCCCTGCGAGGGGAGGGCGACCAGGCGGCGCTCGGCGCGCCGGGCGGCGGTGCGGGCCAGGTCGAGGGCGGCGGCGGGCAGATTCGCGCCGGGCGTGGCCCAGCCGTCGAGGCGAAGGGGCTTGGCTTCGGCGGCGGCGAGCGCGGCGTCGATGCGGGCGAGCTCCGGGTCCCCAATCTTTTGAAATTTCGATTCGGCGTAGCGCGCCACGTCCGCCTCCGCGCAGGCGAGTTCGCCCATCAGCGCGACGAGGTCTTTCTGGATCAACTCGAGCGCGGCCTTTTGCGTCGCGTCGGGCGACGTCGCCTTGGCGAAACCGATCGCGGCATTGAGCTCGTCGAACGCGCCGACGGCCTCGATCTGCGGGTGATCCTTCGCCACGCGCTGCCCGTAAAGCAGGCTGGTGCTGCCGTCATCGCCGGTCCGCGTGGCAATGGAACGGCTGGCGCTCATGACTTCGCGGCCTCGCGGGTTTCCTTGGCGAGGGCCTTGACGGCGTCCTCGATTCCCGCGCGGCTCTTTTTGTCCATGCGGTCAATGAACAGCACGCCGTTCAGGTGATCGGCTTCGTGCTGGATGCAGCGGGCCAGCAGGCCGTCGGCTTTCAAGATGTGGGTGCCCCCGGTCTCGTCCTGGAACGTCACGGAAATGGCGTCGGGGCGGGCGACGTCGCCGCGGATTTTCGGGAACGACAGGCAGCCTTCCTCGGCCACGACCTCCTCGGTGCCGCGGATCGGCGTGATCTTGGGATTCACGACGGCGATCGGCATCCAGAGGTCGAGCGGCAGGGGCCGGCCGTCGAATTCCCAGGTGAAATCGACTTCGGCCTGGCGCAGATCCACGACGCAAAGCTGCAACGCCCGGCCGATCTGCTGGGCCGCGAGCCCGATGCCGGCCGCCTCGTGCATGGCGTCGATCATGGACTTGGCCAGTTTCGCGAGGGCGGGGTCGAAGGCGGTGACTTTTTCCCCCTTCTTGCGCAAAATAGGGTCGTTATAATGAACAATGGGAAGTGGCATTGGTCGGTGTCCCCCAAGCGTGGATTGCTATCTGCAGCCCGCAAATAAATACTCCCGGTCCATGAGCGCATCGGCCTCACCTGTCAAAAAGCCACTCGCTGCGCCCTTGGTCGCAGCGGCGGGCTTGCTGCTGGCGTTTGCGGCGTGGTCACTGCCGGTCAACCTCAAGTCCCTCAGTCCCGCGCTGCTCCGCGTCGCCGGCGCCGGCACGCCCACGGTCGCGCAATTCGGCCGCCGCTTGGTCGACTCCGAGAAGATCGGCCCCGCCGCGCAGGAGCTTGCCGCCGCAAAGGCCATCAACGACCCCGGCGCCGCCGACCTCGAGACCGCGCTCGGCCGGTTGTCCGCGCATGCGCCCGAGATGGTCGCCTGGGGCGGCTGGGACCCGTTTCTCGACCCGCTTTTCAACTTGCACGAAAACAAGGGCCGGACGACCAGCACGCCGGTCCTGACTTTTTTTCTGACCGAGAAGGCGCGCGACCTCCTTCGCGCATACCTCGAGAAATCCCGCTCGCTCGGCGTGCAGTCGATCTTGCGCACCCGTGACCTCACAGCCACCGGGCGCTTCGTGCCGGCCACGCAGCCGGGCGGCCAGCCGCTCGACGCGGTCATTTTGCTGACGGCGCTGCTCTATCAAGGCGAACACCTCTCGCCGCCGTTGCAGCGCGAACTGCGCAGCCTGGCGGAGACGGCCACCGCGCAGAAGGAACTCGGCGCGCTCGAGCCGGTGTTCCTCGACCTGCTTTCGCTGGGGCAACGCCTGGACTGGGCCCAGCTCGGCGAATTGCTTCGCGGCACGGAGGACACCAAGACGCTGGGGGAGTTTGCGCACCTCGCGCGCGTCGATCCCGACCAGCTCCCGATCATTTACGCGGCGGCGCTCTTCTCCGGTTCGGCGGACCAGGTGGCGGCTTACCTGATCACCTACGGCAAGTCCGGCCTCGCCGATCTCCGCCTCGCCCTGGCGCAAGGGCAGGGGGCGGTCCACCAGCTGATGCTTCGCCAGGTGCCGGTGAACCACGGTGCGGGCGCGGGGCTCGACACCGCCGCGTCGCTGGTGCTGTTCCACCCCCATGTAATGCTCGTGGTAAAATACCTCGGCTACCTGCTGGGCGTGTTTTTTATCTTCCGGGGTCTCGATCGCTGGGTTGTCACGCCCGGGGCCGACCGGATGCCCGGCCTGCCGCATATGAAAAGCGGCGTGCTCGCGTTGCTGTTTGCGGCGCTGCTGGTCGTCGTCACCGAACCCTTCCTGCTCAAGGCCGCGCCGCTCTCCGAGTACCGGGTGCGGCTCGTTTTACCCCTGCTTGTTTCCACTTCTACACTACCCCCACCCTCCACCGATCATCCCACTCCCACCATGGATACCACCACCCTCATCTCGATCGGCATTTTTGCCGCGTTGCAAATTGCCATGTACGTCACCTGCCTCCGCAAGATCGGCGAGATTGCCCGCTCCGGGTTGCCGCCGCTCACCAAGCTCCGCCTGATGGAAAACGAGGAGAACCTCTTTGACGGCGGCCTTTACGTCGGCATCGCAGGTACAGCGACCGCGCTCATCCTGATGGTGCTCAAAATAACTGATTACAACCTGCTGGGGGCCTATTCCTCCAATCTCTTCGGCATCACTTGCGTGGCGCTCGTGAAGATCCGCAGCGTCCGTCCCTACAAGCGCGAACTCATCCTCGAGAGCCAGGTCCAGACGGGCGTCAAACTCGCGACGGCGTCATGAACAAGACCCTGCTGCTCATCCTCTGCGATTTTCTCCTGCTGAACCTCCTCGCGCTCACGCGCTGGGAGAAGGCGGAACCGATACCCCCGAAACAACCGGCGGTGCCGCAGATGGCCGCCAATGCCGCGACCAAGGACCAGGACCTCGTCGAGGCCATGAAGATGTCCATGGCCGACGAACGCGCCACCCGCGAAGCGCTGACGCAGAAGCTTTCCGCCACCGAGAGCTCGCTGGCCCAGCGCGAGCAGAACGTCACGCAGTTGCAGGCCGACCAGACGCGGCTCTCCGCCGCGTTGTCCGCCACGCAGCGCAGCGCCGCCGATTTGAGCCAGAAATACGCCGCCGCGACGCAGGATGCGTCGATGACGAAAGAGGAGCTGGCCCGCATCCAGCGCGAGCTGGACGACAAGCGCGCCGAGGCCGAGCGCCAGCGCCAGTCGCTCGCGTCCCTCACGCAACAGCAAGTGGACGCGAAGCAAAAGATCGAGGGCCTGACCGTGGCCGTGAAGGTCGCCGAGCAGGAAAAGCAACTGCTGCGCCAGGCGGCCGACTCGCTGAAGACGCAGGTTGAGGCCGAGCGGCAGGACCGGTTGAAGGCCCAGGCCGCGACGACGCAACTGGCCCAGGGTGTGGGCCAGCTCGCGGAGAAATCCGGCGAACTGACCAAGGAAATTCGCGACAACCGCCCAATCAACGCCAACGTGCTCTTCAGCGACTTCCTCGCGAACCGGGTGACGGCGAAGTTCACCGCAGTGCGCGCGGGCGTGTTCGGCCCCGCCACCCGGGAGAAGGAGGCGGCGACGGTGCTGGTGACCGACGGCGAGAAGATCTACGCGCTGCTCCACATCGACGACACGCCGTTTCCGCTCAGCGAGAACAGCCTCGATTGGGAAAAGGTCAGCGCGGAATTCTCGCGCCCGCCCGCGTATCACAGCCGCATCCCGGCGCTGCATTTCCTCTCGCTGGACCCGCGCGTGCTGGTGCTGCCGGTGGATCCCGCGCAGGCGACCGCGCTCGGTGTGAAGGTTTACCCGATCGCGCTCGAGCCGTTCAAGTTTCCCGAGGCGGTGCTGGTGAACGGCGGCGGCAAGGGTTACGGCGAAGTCGGGTTCAAACTGGACTCGTCGCAGCCCGGCTTCGTGCGCGTGGACAACCGATTCTTCAAACGGCTCTTTGGCGACTTCGCGCCCTCGCGCGGCGATCTCGTGCTGAGCAAGACCGGCGAGCTGCTGGGCATCATGGTCAACAGCGACTACTGCGCGCTGGTGACGAATTTCCTGCCCTACAAGACGCTGACCACCGGGGACAACGTGAAGTCCCAGCACACCGCCGACCTCCTCAACGACCTTGCCGGCCGCGTCCACCTGTTGCCGCTGAAGCTGCAGTGAGAAGCGGGAAAAACGACCTGTTTTAAGCCGGAAGCCAGGAAGCCACGAATCGGAGGTCCGATCATTTTCCTGGTTTCCTGGCTTCCGGCTAAAATCTGCCTGATGGATCCCGGCTTGGTTTGCCATCGACGCCCCGGGAGCGAACGGGCCACAATGCGGCGTCCCATGCCGGCTGCACCCCGCAGGCTGATCTACAACTATGATGCCTGGGGCGTGTTTCTCTGGGTCCACGAGGTGGCGGACATCCGGAAGAACGTGGACCTGTTTGCGGGCTCGCAGGTAACGACGATCATGCTCTGCCCGAACATGGGCCAGAGCACGGTTTACCCGAGCAAGGTGTCGGAGCTGTGTCACTGGCGGCCGCAGTCGCCGGAGGAGCGAGCGAAGTTTCACCACGAACTCGGGACGCTGTTTGCGCAGGCCTCGGAGCGCGTGGCCGGTTTGTGGCGCAACCAGGGCGTCGATTGCTTCGGGCTGCTGGTGCAGGCGGTGGTGGACAGCGGACGCGAGGCGTTTGCGACGATCCGGATGAACGACGTGCACTGCCTGACGGCGGAGGAGCGGCGCGGGCCGTACACGGACAAGTTTTACCGCGACCACCCGGAGTTTCGGCTCCAGGCGAGCGGCGGATTGAACTATGCGCGGCCCGAGGTGCGGGCGCACCGGCTGGCATGCTTCGAGGAGCTGCTGCGCAACTATCCCTTCGGCGGGCTGGAACTGGACTTTGTGCGTGGCGCGCCGTTCTTCCCAGCGGATTTTCCGCCCGAACACCCGGCGGAGGGGCAGCATCCGCACACCTTCCCGCGCGATTTTTGCGAAGGCAGCGCGCCGATCATGACGGAGTTCATCGGCGAAATCCGCCGGATGATGGACCGGGTGGGCCGGGAAAAAGGCCGCCGCCTCGAGCTGAGCGTGCGGGTGACCTCGAGCCTGTCGGGCTGCCGGCGGACCGGACTGGACCCGGTGGAATGGCACCGGCGCGGTTACCTCGATTTCCTCACCGTCGGCCGCTTCCTGAAACTCCACTACTCGCTGCCGATCGCCGAATACAAGGCGGCGCTGCCGGGTCTGCCGGTGTGCAGCACGGTGGAGTATATCCTCAGCGGCACGGGGGCGCATGGCGTCTACATTTATCCGCGCGACGGCACCGCCGAGGCCTATCGCGGGGTGGCGGCTGTGCATTACGCGCAAGGTTCGGACGGGATTTATCTGTTCAACTTCTACGTCACGCGGGGCAATGGGCTGGATCCGAAGGGCCGGGATTGGAGTCACACCGAGCCGGTCGAGGTGCTGAAAGAGCTGGGAGACCCGGCGACGCTGGAAGGGACGGACAAGCTTTACCTCGTGGACTGCGTCAACGACCTGTTCGACTTCCGCTTCGTGGACGCGCGCGAGCTGCTGCCGGCCGCGATGACCCCGGATGCCCCGCTGCTGGCGACGATGATCGTGGCAGAGAAAAATGCCGCGGAGAGGAAATGCACGCTGCGGGTGGTGACGGCCAAGGCGGAGCCCGGCGCGCTGATCCGGGTGCAGGTGAATGGCCGGCTGCAGGCGCCGTCGCGGCCGGCGGAGAAAGCACGGTTGTTTGACGAGCCCTATGACCAGATGCCGCCGGAGGTGGCTCGCTGCCGGGATTTCCCGGTGCACGGGGCGGACCTGAGGTTCGGGCCGAACGAGATCGCCGTGATGTCGTCTGTGCCGGTAACGATCACGAACATCGAACTAGCCGTGAGGAGTTAACCAATACTTCGCCCGCGAATTGCGCGAATAGACACGAATTTCATCCGCCGTTGGGTTCTAGGCCGATCGATTCGCGTCTATTCGCGCAATTCGCGGGCAAGGATCGCGATTCAAATTTCGTGTGTTTCGTGGTGACAAATCAGTGCTTGGTCTCGGTCGGGCCGCTGGGGGCGGCGCGGAGGTCGCCTTCGCCGAGCTTGCGGCGGAAGAGGCTGACGGCGAGGCCGAGGCCGAGGGACGCGAGTTCGGGGTCGTAGCGGGTGCCCTCGTCGCGCAGGAACGCGTGGGCACCGTTGAACTCGTGCCAGGTGAAATTCAGCCCGGCGGCGCCGAGTGCGGCGTGGACCTTGACGCGTCCTTCGAGCGGGATGTGCGGGTCCTGCCGGCCCCAGATCATGAGTAGCTCGCCCTGGATCTCACTGGCGCGGGCGAGCGAGTCGTCCTTCATGCCCTTGCCGAGGCCGTGCTTGTGGAGGTCGGTCGCGTAGAAGCACACGCCGGCCAGCACCGAGGGGTTCATCGCAGCGCGGAACGCGAGGTGGCCGCCGATGCAAATGCCGATCGTGCCGAGCTGGCCGGTGCACTGCGGATGCTGCGCGAGATGGGCAAGCACGGCGCGGGCGTCGGCATCGTAAGCGGCGAGTTCCTTGGTGGTCTTGAGCTCGTTGCCCCGGGTGGCGCCGGGTTGGTCGTAGGCAAGGACTTTGCCGGCGGGCTCGAACTCGTGATAGATCTCGGGGACGGCGACGACAAAGCCATGCCCCGCGAGAAACGCCGCGGTCCGGCGGATGGGGCCGGTGACCTGAAAGATTTCCGAGTAGAGCAGGATCCCGGGGTATTTGCCGGGCGCGGCCGGCCGGAACAGGTGGGTCCGCATGGGGCCGGTGGGCGTGGCAAGGTCGGTGAATTCGTTGTCTATGATTGTCATGATGAGAAGAGCGTCGGAACGTAGCTAACACGCACCGATGAGCCCGCGCCAGCCGAACATCCTGTGGATTGTGACGACCCAGTGGCGGGCGGCGGCGACGGGGTATGCGGGCGACCCGAATGTGCGGACGCCATGTCTCGACGCGCTGGCGGCGGAGAGCGTGAACTACACGCAGGCGGTGACGCCCCATCCGTTTGGGCCGTTTGCGCGGGCCGCGATGCTGACTGGCGTATTGTCGCCCGCGAACGGGGTGCGGGACTATTTCGACCCGTTGCCGGCGTCAGCGCGGACGGTGGCGAATGAGATGAAGGAGCGGGGCTACGCGACGGCGTTTTTCGGCAAGTGGCACCTGGCGAAGCGCGATCCGACCGTGACGCTGATCGGCGAGGCGCACGCGAAGATGGTGGTGCCGGCGGAGTCGCGCGGCGGGTTCGAGTTCTGGGAAGGATTCGAGAGCGGCTTTCTGCTGAACGACCCGTGGCTGCATGGAACGCGGCTGCCGGAGCCGGTGCAGGTGAAGGGGTATCAGAGCGACGTGGTCGTCGACCGCACTGGTGACTGGTGTAGGTCGGGATTTAGCCCCGATAATTCGGCCGCGAACCGCAGCCTATCGGGCGTTCCTCCTTCGCCGAGCCTACGGCGGTCGGGAAAGCCCGACCGACAGCCTTGGTTTTGCGTTGTGAGCCTGGAGGCGCCGCATCCGCCGTATGGCGCGCCGGCGGCCGGCGTGGCGGCGCGGGCGCCGGGTGAGATTATTTTGCCCGCGAATGTGCCGCGGGGCGGCGAGGTGGAGGCCAAGGCGCGAAAGGAACTTGCGGGCTATTACGCGCACATCGAGGCCACGGACCGGGCGATTGGGCGGCTGGTGGCGTCGACGCGACGCGAGGAGACGATCGTCGTGTTCACCAGCGTGCACGGCGACATGCACGGCGCGCACGGATTGTTTCGGAAAGGCTGGCCTTACGAGGAGAGCCTGCGGGTGCCGCTGCTGGTCCGGACGCCCGGGGTGGCGGCGCGGAAGGATGACGCGGCGGTTTCGCTGTTGGATTTGGCGACGTTGTCCACGGCCGGGCCGGGTGCGTCAAAGCCGACTCAACCCATCGTGGCGCAAATCTCGATGCCGTCCGTCGTGGCGCTGCCCTACCAGTGCGACCGGGTGTGGCGCGGCGTGCGCACCCAAACGCGCAAGCTCGTGCTCAACGCGGATGGCTCGCCGTGGCTATTCTTCGACCTCGAGAGCGATCCGCTGGAAATGAAAAACCTCGCCGGTGATCTGGCGAGGGCGGGGGAGATTGTGGGGCTGCGAAGGCTGGTGGGGTAGGTGTCACGCCAAGTCGCCAAGCTCTGGACAGCCCAATCTTGGCAGCTTGGCGTGGGAAATGTCGGACTTGCCCGCCGTTACGGCTTCGCGGGCGAGGGCGGGTTGACTGGGGGAGCGGCGGGCGTGGCTTGGGGCGACGGCGTGTCGCTTTTGATGGGCTTGGCGAGGTTGCGCAGGAAATTGGAGGGACCGTTGACGAACATCCATTTGGGCTTTTCCAGCTGGCCGGTGAGCTTGACCTCGAGCACGGAGGAAAAAGGCGTGAACACGACGCCGAGCAGGGCGGTGGGCAGGAAGCTGCTTTCCTGGAACGGGTTCACCTTCGCGGTGAAGTCGAGTTCGTGCTGGTCGAGGCCGTAGGTGCCGCGGGCGTCGATCGCGGAATTGGAGCCGGTGATGTTGACCTGCGAGAAGTCGAGCTTGGGCCCGGCGACCTTGAAGCTCGCCCGGGCCGAGTTGAAATGCAGGGAGGTAAAGGAGAGCAGTTCCGACAGCAGGCCGAGCAGGCGCACGTCACCGAGCGCATCGCCAGAGAGGCTCGCGTTGCCGCTGCCCTGATAGCTGTAGGGGTCGTCGTAGAGTCCCTCCGCGGAGACGGCGAGGTCGAGTTTCACACGCGCCTTGTCCTGGACAAACTTGCCGGGAGCAGGTGGTGGCCGGCCCTGACGCTTCGCGGAGTAGGCCTCGACGATGCTCACGGCCTGGCCGAGGCTCGCATTGCGCAGCGTGTAGTCGAAGCCGAGCCGGCGCTGCGCGTTGACCCCCCAGACTCGCGCCGAGCCGTTGCTGATGCCGCCCGCGAACGCCACCTCGATGCGGTCGAGCACTACCTCGTCATCGTGCACCTTGGCGTGGAAGGACAGGTTGCTCAGGGGGAAATCGTGGAAAGTGAAGGCGCCGACGGACTGCGCCGTGATCTGCGCCAGCTGGTGGGCGCCGTCGGGCGAAGCCGCGCCGTCGAAGTGCATCTGCAGGCTGACGGTGGGCGGCTGCGCGAACCAATACGGGGCGAGCACGTCGGACACGAGCGGCCCGAAAATCTGCGATGGCACGGTGAGCGGCAGGGAGGAATCGAAATTCAGGTCGAGGCTGATGAGGTCGTAGTTGGCGTCCACGACGCGGGCAAACGTGCCGCGGGCGGAGCCCGAGCCGAGCGTGGTGAAGACCTCCTTGCCATCGAGGAAGTTGGGCCGGACGTAGAGCAGGGTGCGGCCGTGGTCGAACCTTGCGCCGTGGACGACGGGGCCCGTGGCATCGACGTAGGCGAAAACCGTGTTCAGCCGGCTCTCGCGCAGGTGGGACTGGACGTCGACGCTCGCGTCCGGCGGTGCCACGGGAAATTCGTAGTCCCGGAAAACGTTGGGCCACCACTTCCCGAACCAGCCGGAAATCTCGAGGGGCCGGAGGCGGCCCTCGAGGAGAAAGCGGTGGATCATGTGGTCGAAATCCCAGGCAAAGCTCCCGCGCGCGAAGTTCTGCCCGATGCGCGCCCAAGCGTGGTGCGCCAGGAAATTGTGTCCGTCGAACTCGATCTGGCCGCCGGCCTCGTCCACGTGCACGTGGTAGGCATCGACCGCCGGGAGCGCCACGTGGGCGCTGAGGTTGGTAAATTTCCAACCCGGCCCGAAATTCACGTCCGCGCTGAGCGGCAGGGGCTGCTGAATGGAAAAGAAGGGCCGCACGTCATGGTGGATGGCGTTGCTGATCGGCGTGAGCAGCCCAGGGGCGAGCGCGCCCTCGAAGCGCACCTTGGCCGATTGCGTGGCCAAATCCGCGGTGCCGCGAAGCGTGACGGCCTGGCCCTCACACGCGACCGCGAGATCCGCCTCGATCCTGGGCAAGGGGCCGGGTTTCACCCGCGCCAGGAGGCCGGGAAAGCTGAAGCCCTGGACGGTCAGCAGGCCGGCGCTGAGGAGCATTTCGCGCGGGTCGTAGGTGTAGAGCGCGGGCTTGAGCGAACCGCGCAAGCGGGCCTGCACGTCCTGCAAATGCACGCCGGCGGGCAGGACCAGGTCGTCGATGGCGAGAGTGAGGGGCGACATGACGGGCGCGTCGCCGGCAAGAGGAAACCGGGTGGTGACGCTCAGGCCGGTCGCCTGCAGGGCGACAGGCTCGTCCAGTTTCAAGCTACGGGCGGTGACCGTGACGGTGGCGATGGCGCCGCGCGTGTCGGAAGGGATGAGTTCGAACTCCAGCTGCGGCTGGTCGAGCGCGGCGAGTCGCGCCGCGGCGCGGACGACCTGCCGGCAGAAGTCGGGGTAGTGGTGGGCGAGAAAGTCCGCAAGCGGCAGCGGCGCGACGGCCCCGGCGGGCTGGGCTGCCAGGTGAAACGCGCCATGGCCCGAGACGGCGATGCCGGCGACGTGTGCCGTCAGGTGCTCGATGATCAGCTCGTTTTTCCCGAGGCGCACGGTGGCGTCGAGGTCGCGGATCAATTCCTCGGCCCGGCCGGTGCTCGAGAGCATGGCGGGCACGGCGAGGCTGGCGCCGGAAAGGTGGAGGAAGCGCGGTTCGAACTGGCCGACGGCGAGGGCCCACGGGTCGAGTTCAAGGTAGGCCACCCGGTCCACGACAATGGGCTCGCTGAACGCGGGGAGGGAAAGGGTGACGTCCTCGAGCAGGATCTGCCCGGAGGGATCGAAGCGCGCGTGGCCGAATTTCACCTGGACGTGCGAGACGGCGAGCCGCGCTTCGAACGCGCGCAGCAGGAACGAGGGCACGGCGAGCTCGTGCGCCGTGGCGATCCAGATCTCCACGGCGAGCAGCAGGGTGAGCGCCAGCCACACCGTCCAGCGGATGAGGCGCAGCACGCCCGCAAGGCAGATGCGTGCGCCCTGCCCGCAGAGGTTGAGCCATGGTTTCATCGGAGCAGCGGTGCCGGCTTCCGGTTCAAGGCTTGGTCTCGGGGGCGGGAGTGGGAGCCGGAACCGGGCCGGGGTCGTGGGGCGACTCGGTGATGGTCCAAAGCGCGTCGAGCAAGGGCTGTTCGATGGAGAACACGCCGTAATCCGTCGTGGGTGAACCCGCGAGCTGGCGGTCGCCGCCCACGCGCACGGTGAGGAGGAGCGTGGTCACGCTGGTCTGTTCGCCCGCGCCACCGACGAGCGTCGCGGTGGCCTCGAGGCGATAGCGCCACGGGCGTTCCTCGCCCGCGACGGTCACCTTGTCGGCGAACGCGTCGAGGATGAACTCCTTCGCGCGGAGCGTGCGGAGCGACGTGAGCACGGTGGCGACGGCGTCGGCGTTCTTGGTCCCGGCCGGCGGATGGCCGGCGTCATCGAGGGTGGTTTCGAGCACCACCTGGTTGTTGGAGAGATCGGTGAGCTTGAGCGCGGTGAGGCGGGCGCCGGCGGGCAGGTCGCGCAGGAGGCGGTCGCGCCACGCACGCGGGGCGACGGGCAGTTCGCGCAGGATGTTGGCGTCGACGGCGTAGATGGACGAACCCGGGTTGGCTGCGGGCCCGAGGCGGGCGTAGACATTGTGCTTCGCGTCGGTGCCAAGTTGCAGGGAAAGCGGAGTGGCGCCGCCGCCGAGCGTGAGGAACACCTCGCGCTCGGGGCGGTTGAAGCCCCAGGACTCGAGGTCGGCGGCGGTGGGCGCGTCGCTCTTGAAATCCGTGGCGGAGAGGCGGGACAGCTGGTCGAGGAGCCGCTGCACGGTGGCACGGTCGGCGGGCAGGGTTTGGGGCCCGATGGTGGATTCGCCGCGGCGGACGATCTGCCAGGCGGAGTTGTCGGTGGACTGGGTGCCGGTTTCGAGGCGCTGCAGGATGAGCTCCGGCTGGTTGGGCGCAGTGAGGGAGATGGCGGTCACGCTGGGGACATCGAAGTCGAGGACGTGGGTTTCCCGCAGCGCGACCTGGGCGGTGCGCAGGGTGTCCATGAGCGGCGCGGGAATCTTGACCGTGAACAACGCAGAGCGCAGCGCGGAGCTATCCTCAAGCTGGGCGTAATATTCGTTCTGGCCGGCCGCGGCGACGGGATGCACGGGCGTGCCGAGGATGAGTGTTTCGCTGCGCTTGTTGCCCTCGAGCGCGATGCGGAACGACGGGTTGGCGGCGGGGAGGATGGCGGGGGGATTGGTTGTGATGAACGAAGCGACGCGCAGGCCGTTGAGACCGTTGATGGCGAGTTCGGTCGCCGCCTTGCTGGCCCGGGCGATGATGGGCGTCTCGAATGACCAGCGGCTGCCGTCGCGGCGGAGCCGGATGCGCAGGCTGGCGGGGGCGGCGGTCTGGAGATTGAGCGAGCGGGTTTCGAAGACCGGAATGGTGAAGAGCGCATCGGCGCGCAGGTCGTCGGCCGTCAGGCCGAGGCTGCGGGCGAGACTCTGGCTGACGACGTGGACGCGCTCGCCGTCGGGGGAAAGGAGGTAGAGCAGCTTGCCATCCTTGGTGATGTCGCCGAGGCGCAGGCGCGTCACCTGCGGGTGTTCCGTGGGATCGCCGGAGGTGATGGCGATGGTGAGGCGGGGGTGGTCGAGGCCGTAGTCGGCGAGGGACTGGCCAGCCTTGGCCAAGTCGGCGACGTTGAAGCTCGTCTCGTGCTTGAGGAACCGCAGCTCGGTGAGAATCCGGTTCACCGCCGGGGGATTGGCGGGCCATTCCAAGGGAGCGGTGACGAACCAGGTCTCCCCGCGCTTGGCCAGCGCGAGCGTGTGGACGGGATTGCCGCCGGTGATTTCGACGGAGCGAATATCGGCCGTCTCCGCGCCGGGCAGGACGAGGGATCGCGCCTCCTGCCAGCTCTCCTCGATGCGCCAGCGGCGCTCGAACTGGAAGATGAAGAAGAACAGGGCGACGTTCAGGAAAAGCAGGACGAGCGTGACTTTGGTGCGCATGGGAGGGGGCGATCAGCGGTCAGCTTGCAGCGATCAGCTGGGCGAGCGGGGATCGGGTGGGTGAGGGCATGGCGGGAAAATGGCTGATGGCTGATCGCTGGGTTTTACCGCCGGCGCGTCCAGTAGACGAGGAGGCCGAGCAGCAAGGCGCCGCCGGGGAGGAGGAAAAGCAGGCTGCGCCGGAGCCGGTCGAGGTCGCCGGCGCTGAGCGACAGCGAGAAGCGCTCGATCTGGCGGACGGGGATGTTGAACTGCGTGTCGCGGTCGACGGTCCAGTTCACGGCACTGAGGATGATATTGAGGTTGGCGGCGCCGACGATGCGGTTGTTGGCAATCAGGTCGCCGGTCCCGAAGACCACGAGGCGTCCGCCGCGCACGCTGAAGTCGAGTCCCGCGCGCGCCGTCACGCGCTCGGACGCGATGCCGACGGCGAGATGGTTGGGGGGCTCGAGACCCGGCTTGTCGTTCCGGATGTCGTAGCCGGCGTTGTATTCCGGCGCGGTGTGGAAGCGGTAGCTGACTTCGCCCCAGGCGGTGGAGGACGTCACGGCGAACGTGGTCACCGTCAGGTCATTGCCCACGCGGCGACCCGGATCGGGGCGAATGCTGCGGGTCTGGCCGATGCGCAGTGGAATCTGTCGGTCGAGGAGCGTCTGCGTGATGGGATGCGGGAGAAAGATGCGCACGATGAGGTCGCCATCCTCCGTCATGTTGTCCGCACCGGTGTCGTAGATGACATCGTCGTCCACGAGGATGCCCCAATCGAGCAGCAGGTTGGACAGGCCGAACGCCTGGGCGGGTTCCAGCAGGATGATCATGCGGCCCGCGCCGGGACCGAGATACTGGCGGAGCTGCTCTTCCTCGGCCGGCGTGTAGCGGCCCTGCGGCGCGACAGCGATGAGCAGGGCGGCGTCGGAGGGAACCTTGTTGCCGGCGGACAGCTCGAGCCGGTCCACGTCGAAATTGCGGGCGCGCAACTCGTCGCGCAGCAGGGAAAGCCCGCGGTTGGAGTCGACGTCCTCGGGGTTGAGTTCCCCGTGGCCGGTGAGGAAATAGATCTTCTTCTTGCCGGGATTGGAGACGTCGAGGATGGCGGCGGTGAAGGCCTGCTCGCCGCGGAACGACTGCTTCACGCCCTTCTCCATGCGATAGATTTCCCCGAGCGTGACCGTGCGGCGGCGGTCGCCGCAGAGCAGGACGATGCTGTCGGGCTGGTCGATGCCCAGCTGGTCGGCGTCGCGGCGGCGCTGGTAGACGTCGAGATACTCGACCGTCACGCGGCGATTGGGGTCGCTCTCGGTCGCGTAGGTATACTCGCGCAGGAGGGCGCTGACGTCGCGGAAAGCCTGCTGGACCTCGACGTTTTCGGAGTTGGGATTGAGCGTGACGACGATGCGGACGGGGCTGGGCAGCGTGCGCAGGTAGGCGAGCGTCTCGGGCGAGAGCGAGTAGCGGTGCTGCGACGTGAGGTCGAACCGCCACGGATGGAAGCGCGCGAGGTAGTTGAGCCCGCCGAACAGCGTGAGGAACAGGATGGCCTGCAGCACGAGGTTCAGCGTGCGGAGCCAGCGGGCGGTGCGGAAGCTGTCGAGGGAGGCCATGCTCAGAAGTGACGAGTGGCGAGTGACGAGTGACGAGTAGAGTCGGACCGATAGCCCATGCCCCATGACCGATAACCCGTCACCTCGGATGCTTTTGCGGGGGAGTTCACGAGTGCAGCAGCTTCGCCTCGACGCCGAGGATGCTGAAGATGAGGGCGAGCGTGGTGCCGCTCAGGTAAAAGAGCAGCTGGCGCGAGTCGATGACCCCGCGCGTGAAGTCGTCGCGGTGGGCCAGGATCTGGGCGTAGTCCACAGCCTGGCGCACGGGCTGGAGCGCCTCGCGGTTGAGCGCGCCAAACCCGGCGAGCCACGGCAGCCCGAAAATGAGCGTCAGCAGCATCGTGAAGCAGAGCACGCCGGCGATCGCCTGGTTGCGGGAGAGCGAGCTGGCGAAGATGCCAATGGCGACGAAGAAGAGACCGGAGATGGCGATGAAGAGGTAGCCGCCGAGGAGCGGACCGGGGTCCACGAACCGGACGTCGCCCGAGTATTTCTTCAGGATGACGAAAAAGCCGGCGGTCGAGCCCCACAGCGTGATGTAAAGCAGGTAGGCCGCGGCGTATTTGCCGAGGACGACCTCGGTCGTGGTCACGGGCGTGGTGAGCAGGGTCTCGATCGTGCCGAGGCGCCGTTCCTCCGCGAGGCACTTCATCGTCAGCATCGGCACCATGATCAGCACGGGTCCCCAGAAGAGGTTGAAGAAGACGAGCGCGGGGGAAATTTCCTGCGGGGCCGAGCTGTAATATTGGAGGATGTTGGTGAACACAAAACCCATGCACACGAGGAACAGCACCGCGGCCACATACGTGCTCGGGCTGACGAGCAGCATCCGGATCTCGTGGCTCAGGAGGGTGAAGAAGTGTTTCATGAAATGACTAATGCTTAATGACTAATGTCTAATGACGAATGCCTAGTGACTACGAAACGCGGACGAGACGGCGTGGGGTGCTTTTCCGAATCATTAGTCATTAGAAATTAGGCATTAATCATTCGCGCGCTCGCGCGCGTTATTTCGCCGGGCGCTTGGGTGTGGCGACGACGTCCCAGCTGCGGCGGGTGGCGGCGAGGAAGACATCCTCGAGCGTGGGATTGGTGCGGCTCAGGGCGCGGAGGCGGAACGGCTGGGCGGCGAGCGTGCGCAGAAGCGGCTCGCCGAGCTCGGCGTCGTTTTCCGTGGAGAGCGTGAGCCGGCGAAAACCCTCGGCGTCGGGGTCGCCCTGGTGGCTGATTTGGAGCGTGGGGTCGAGTGCGGCGAGCAGGACAGGGAGCGCGGCAATGTCGCCGGCAACCTCCACCTGATACGTGGAATGGCCGAGCACCTCGCGGCGCAGGTCGGCGGGGGTGCCCTGCGCGACGACGCGGCCCTGGTTGATGATCAGGACGCGGTCGCAGGTCATCTCGATCTCGGGCAGGATGTGCGACGAGATGATGACGGTCATGCGGCCGCGGAGGCTCGAGATGAGGTCGCGCACGATGAGGATCTGGTGCGGATCGAGGCCGATGGTGGGCTCGTCCATGATGATCACCGGCGGCTCGGCGAGGACGGACTCGGCGATGCCGACGCGCTGGCGATAGCCCTTGGAAAGCTGGCCGATGATTTTGTGGCGGACGCGCTTGAGGTCGCAGAGCTCGAGGACCTCGTCGATGCGCGGGCCGAGCATCCGGCGTTTGATCTCCTTCAGTCGGCCGCGGAAATAGAGGTATTCCGAAACGCGCATGTCCTCCGGCAGCGGGTTGTTCTCCGGCATGTAGCCGATCTGGCGCTTGACCTCATCCGGCCGGGAGGCGACGGACACGCCGCAGATGCTCACGCTGCCCGACGTGGCCGGCAGGTAGCCGGTGAGGATGCGCATCGTGGTGGACTTGCCGGCGCCGTTGGGGCCGAGGAAGCCCAGGATTTCGCCCCGGGCGACGCGGAAGCTGATGTCATTGACCGCAGTTACGCCGGCATAGGCCTTTACCAAGTGGGAGACTTCGATGGCGGGCGTGTCGGGCATCAAGGGAAAGGGTGAATCAGTGATGGACACGAATAAACACGAATGTTTCGCCGATCATGTGCCTTTCTCGAGGGTTACCTCACCGGCGTGGAACCGTCCGGGGCGTCCGCCGCCGGCGGCACGGACCAGCAGGGAGCCGGCGTCATCCACGCCGGCGGCCGTGCCGGTGAAGCGCTTGCCGGCCTGCAGCACGGTGACGGTGCGTCCGCGGAGGACATCGTGGCGGTTCCAAAGGTCGGCGAAGGTCTTGCGGTAGTCGCCATCCACAAACTGGGTGTAGGCGAGCATCACGCGGCCGATCAGCGCGGCGGTGAAGCGATTGGCGTCCAGCGGCGCGGCGACCTGCTCGGCGAGGGATGTGGCATGGCGGGCGAGGTCAGCGGGCCAGGCGCCGGCGGGGCTGTTGAGGTTGAGCCCGAGGCCGAAGACGAGATCGCGAATCTGGTCGGCGTCGATGCGCGCCTCCGTGAGCATCCCGCCGGCCTTGCGCTCCGCAAAGAGGAGGTCGTTGGGCCATTTGATGCCGGGAGAAACGCGGCAGAAGTTGGCGATGAGTTCGCAGACGTTGACGCCCATCCAGAGGGTGAACGTGGTCATGTCCGGCGGCGCAAGGGTCGGCCGGAACGCGAAGCTGGCGTAGAGGTTGCCATTGGCCTCGCTGTGCCACGTGCGCCCGAGGCGGCCGCGGCCGCGCGTCTGGCGGCGGGCGAGAATGATGAACGGTGCAGCCCGGCCGGCGGCGAGCTGGCGGGCAGCCTCGTCGTTGGTGCTGTCGACCTCATCGAGCAGCGTCAGCGAGGCGTCCCGGACGCGGCCGTGGAGATGGGCGAGGATGAATTGGGCGTGCAGCCCGGCGGGACGCTGGGCGATGCGATAACCCCGGGCGCGGGCGGCCTCGAAGGCGAAGCCTTGCGCCCGCAACTTTTCCATGTGCTGCCAGACGGCGACCCGGCTCAGGCCCAGCTTGGTCGCCAAGGTCGCGCCGGACATGAAACCGGGCTCGCGGGCGAGGAGTTCGCGCAGGATGACGAGTTCGGTGCTGGGGGAGGGGGCGGGCGCGGCCACGATTGAAATCAAAGAGCGTCCGCGCATAGTGGGCAAATGTCATTTGAGGAATTTATGTCCGCCGGCGCCGTGCCTCCCGACGTGTCGCCGGCGCTGGCAGCGCTCTGGCAGGACGCGCACGGAGACTGGACGCGTGCTCACACTCTCGCGCAGGAGGACGAGGGCGCCGCGGGCAGCTGGGTGCATGCCTACTTGCATCGGAAGGAAGGAGACCTGGCCAACGCGCGTTATTGGTATGCGAAGGCCGGCCGGACGCCGCCGGCGAAGAGCGTGACGCTGGACGCGGAACGCGAGGCCATCACGCGCGCATTGTTGTAGGTCGGGCTTTACGCCTGACGTCCGAGGAAAGCCCTCGGCTATTTGCCCGTGGGAGGGCCGACGTCGCTGTTCCAACCGAAGTCGGACGGGCGGTAGAAGGCGCGGTTGGTTTCCTTGGAAATGTAGTCGGACGCGCCGGAGTCGCCGGAGCGCTTGGCGGTCTTCGCTTCGTCCTTCAGGTCGGCTAGGTTGTCCAGCCGTTCCTGTTCGTCATACATGAGCAGGGCGGTGGAGTTGTTCGTACCGCCGAAATTGCCGATCTTGAGGCCGTAATATCTTTTGAGCGCCATGTCGGTGCGCTCGGACTTGGTGTGCAGGTTGCGTTCACTGAACACCGGCGGCTTGGGTTCGGTGACGGTGTATCTCGGCAGTCGGATGATGCGGTTCTTCGGCTTGTCGGTATCGCGCAGGTCCTTGGCCTCGTCCTCTGGCGAAGGCTCAGGCAACTTGGGCGGCGGGTTGTATTTCGGCATGCCACTGGCGAGGGTCGCGGCGACTTCGTCGGACATGACGCGGGCATGTTGCGGCGCGGGGCGATTGGCGTCGGCCGCCGGCGCGGGTGGGGTCTTCGCGGGGTCGGTCACCGGATTCGCGGCGGGTTCGGTCGAAGCGGAAGGCGCCGTTTGCGCCCGCCCACCGGTCGCGAGCAGCAAGGCGAAAGCCGCGGTCACCAGCGTGGAAGAGCGAAGGGGGTAAGGCATGGCTATCAGTTCAGTTTGGATGCGGGCGGGTTCCCTGCAATCCAGCAAAAAGGGTCGGGCGATCCGGCCCGCCTATTTTCCGAGGGGCAGGCTGACCGTGGCTCCGGCGGTGGGGGAATGGCCGGAGCCGCCCTGGGCCCAACCGCGCACGGTGCTGCAACCGGCGAGGCTGGCAAGAACGAGCAGCGCGGCGAAGACGAGGGTGGCGGACGGGCGGCGGCTTGGACGCATGGAGCAGTGGGTCACGCGCGGACCTGGCCGGTTCCCTCAATCACGAACTTGTGCGTGCAGAGTTCGCGCAGGCCCATCGGGCCGCGGGCGTGGAGCCGGTCGGTGCTGATGCCGATCTCGGCGCCATAGCCGAATTCGAAACCGTCCGTGAAACGCGTGCTGGCGTTCCAGTAGACCGTGGCGCTGTCGACTTCGGCGAGGAAACGGCGCGCGGCCGTGGCGTCGGCGGTTACGATCGCGTCGCTGTGGTTGGAGCTGTCGCGGTTGATTGTCGCGATGGCGTCGTCGAGCGAATCCACCACGCGGATGGCGATGATGTAATCGAGAAACTCGGTCGTGTAGTCGGCGTCCGTGGCCGCGGAGTACGGGATCTTCGCGGCGGCGAGCAGGGCGGCGCTGGCGGCGTCGCAGCGGAGGGAAACCTTTTTCGCCACGAGCGCGCGGGCGACGGCCGGCAGAAATTTTTCGGCGACCGTGCGGTGGATCAGCAGTTGCTCGGCGGCGTTGCAGGCGCTGGGGCGCGAGGCCTTGGCGTTGACGGTGATGGCCTCCGCCATGGCCAGGTCGGCGGCAGCGTCGACGTAAACGAAGCACACGCCGCGGTAGTGCTTGATGACGGGGATGGTGGAGTTCTCCGCCACGAAACGGATGAGGCTCTCGCCGCCGCGCGGGATGAGGCAATGGATGAGCGTGTCGAGCTTGAGCAGCGCGGTGAGGGCGGCGCGGTCGGTGGTGGGCACGAGCTGCACGGCGTCGACGGGCAGCCGGCCCTCCTTCGCCAAGGCTACGGAGGGCGAGGCGGCCGTTTCAGCCAGCGCACGTCGGATCAATTCAACGAGGGCCGTATTGGTATAAAAGCATTCCTTCCCGCCTCGGAGGATGCAGGCGTTGCCGCTCTTGAGGCAGAGGACGGCGCAGTCGATGGTGACGTTGGGCCGGGCCTCGTAGATGATGCCGATGACGCCAATTGGGACGCGCAGCTTGCGGATGTGCAGGCCGTTGGGGCGGGTGAAATCCTCGAGGACGTCGCCGACCGCGTCGGGCAGCGCCGCGACCTCGCGCACCGACTCGGCGAGGTGCTTGAGACGGGCGGCGTTGAGCGTGAGCCGGTCGCGGGCGGCGGGACTGAGCGCCGCGGCCTCGGGCGACGCGAGATCGCGGGCGTTGGCGGCGAGCAGCGGGGCGTGGGAGGCGTCAATCAGGTCCGCGAGCTTGGCCAGGGCGGCATTCTTGGCGGCCGTCGGGGTCGTAGCCAGCACGAGTGCCGCAACGCGGGCGCGCTGCGCGAGGGAAGTGACGAGCTGGGTGAGATCGGCGGACATGCTCCCGGTAGGAAACCACGGAAGGCACGGAAGGCACGGAAAAAGGCAAATGACGGGCAACCCCGTCCTGCATTACGCGAAGATCGCCTTTTTATTCAGCCGCCAGATGGCGACGAACATCACAGCCAGAGTGATGCCGAGGAGGATTCCGAGAGTGGGGAGCAGCTGGACGAAGGTGCGCTGGGCCCAGAGGACTTGGAGGAATCCTTCCATCGACCAGTAAACGACGGTGAACTTGCCGATTTTCTGCATGAACTCAGGCATGAAACTCATCGGGAACCACGCGCCCCCGGTCGCGCTCATCACCATGACGAGGAGGGTCGACAGCCCGTTGGCGGCGGCGGCGTTGGGTGCGAGCGCAGCGATCAACATGCCGAACGAGGAGCAGGCGGCGGCGGCAAAAATGCTGATGGCGATGAGGTTGCCCAGATGGCTGAAGATATCGATGCCATACATGAATTTGCCGGCGACGAACATCGAGAGGAGTTGGATCAGGCCGAGCAGGACGCCATAGAAGAAACGGCTCCAGAGCAACTGGGCGCGACTGACGGGCGCGGACAGGATGCGTTGGAAGACGCCGGTGTTGGCCTCGTCGAAATACGCCGTGGCGCCGCCGCTCACCGCGAACAGCAGGAACATGATGGCCCAGCCGCCGACCAGGCGTGTCGCCGCGGGGCTCCGCACGTTTTTGCCCACGACCTGCACGTCATCGATCTTGATGAGGCGCGAGAAGAAGTCGTCGGCCGGCGCGGCGGGTGGCGCGGCCGCGGCCTTGGGATCCGTCGAGTCGAGGCGGCGCAGCGACGGATCGGCGGGCTTGGCGGGCGTGGTGAGGCGGTCGAGGCCGAAGCTGCCCGACTCGATGGTGCGCTGGATCGCGGCGGGGTCACCGCCGAAGGCGCTGGCGACGGTGTCGGCGATGCCGCGGTTGAACTGGGTGAAGCGTCCGCCGCCGAGGAAATCCTTGGCGCGCGCCTGGAGCGACTGGCCGAGCAGCTGCGGGACGTTGGAGAAAATGGTCTTCTGGAGCAGGCCGTTGACGGTCTGTGACTCGATGTCGTTGCGCGGATCGGAGAAGATTTTCAGGTGCAGGCCGATGGTCTTCGTGCTGACCACGTCGGCCGGGATGACGACGGCGTAGCGGAAACGATCGTCCTCGATCATCGGGCGCAGGTCCTCCTCGGTGAGCGGGCGCGTGGATTTGTCGGGGTTGGTCGTGGTCGTGATGACGTTGAAGGCCTTTTCGGCCTTGAGCGCGTCCACGAGCTTGGCGGCGGCGGGGTTGTCGCTGGCGTTGACCACGGCGATGCGGATGCCGGTCGGACCGGTGTCCTTTTGATTCAGCCCGAAGACCCAGCCGAAGATGTAGATCAGCACGACCGGCACGAGGAAGGTGACGACCACGGCCGCGCGGTTGCGGCGGAAGTTCGCGATGTCCTTGCGGACGAGAGTGAGGATGACGGACATGGGTCGAAGCGACAGGCGATGGGCGCGAGGCGAGGGGCGATGAATGAAAGAAGCTACTCGCGGAGGGTGCGGCCGGTCAGGTGGAGGAACACGGCCTCGAGGGAGGGCCGCGCCGCGGTGAAATTCCGCGGGGGCAGTCCGAGGGCCTCGGCCTGGGCGTAAAACGCGGACAACTTGAAATCCGGCCGCGGGCGGAAGCGGTGGCGGCCGTCGAGCGTCGCGAGCTCGCCGTTGTTTCGCAGCTGGGCCGCAAGGGCGTCGCTGGCAGGGCTGACGGGGAAAACGATTTCCTCCTCGAAGGGCAGCCGGGTGAGCAGCTCGTCGAGCGTGCCCAGCGCGTGGATTTTGCCGTGGTCGATGATGCCGATGCGCGAGCAGAGCCGCGTGGCTTCCTCCATGTAATGGGTGGAGTAGATGATCGTGAGGCCCTCGCGGTTGCACTTTTCGAGGTAGTCGAAGATCGCGTTGCGCGACTGCGGGTCGACGCCGACGGTCGGCTCGTCGCAGAGCAGGAGCTTCGGCCGGTGCAGCAGGGCGGTGATGAGGTTGAGCCGGCGCTGCATGCCGCCGGAGAAATTTTTCACCGGGTCCTTCCGCCGTTCCGCCAGGCCGACAGCGGCCAGCGACTCGTCAATGCGCGTGCGCAGCTCCGCGCCGTGCAGTCCGTAGAGTTCGCCGAAGACGCGAAGGTTTTGCTCGGCGCTGAGATCCTGGAAGAGCGCGATCGACTGCGGCACCAGGCCCATTGGGATCCGGCTGGCGGGATCGGCGGGCGAGATGACGATGCCGTCGAGGGTCAGCGCGCCGGCGTCGGGCGTGCGCAGGCCGGCGGCGAGTGACATCAGGGTGGACTTGCCGGCACCGTTGGGGCCGAGCAGGCCGAAGAATTCGCCGCGGGCAATGTCCAGGGACACCCCGTCAAGCGCGGTCAGCGCACCGTAGCGCTTGGTGACGGAGCGAAGCGAAAGCATGGGTTCAGTTGTGGCTGGAATGACTCGGAAACTCGGAACTGTGGGAAAGGTTACCGGGAATTTGGGCCCACGGAACACACGGAGGACACGGATGAGACCAGGAAGGCGCGTGGACGAACGGGTTGCTCCGAATGCCGTGTCCTCCGTGTGTTCCGTGGCCGAACTACATCAGCACCTGGACCTGTGCGCGGATGCGGGGCCAGTGGACCTCGGGGATGGCGGCGCCGAGGTGCTGGACGGTTTCGGCGCCGAGGATGGAGCCGATGGCACCGCAGGCCGGCAGGGAGGCGCCGCGCAGGTGGCCGTAGAGAAAACCCGCGGCCCAGGAGTCGCCGGCGCCGGTCGTGTCCACCACGCGTTCGGCGTGGACCGGCGCGATGCGATGGAGGTGCTTGCCGTGGGCGATCCACGCGCCGTCGCCGCCCATCTTCACCGCGGCGATGCCGCCGAAGCCGGCGAGTTCGCGCGCGAAATTCTCGTAGGCGTCCTTGCGCTGGAACAGCGCGCTGGCCTCGTCCTCGTTGGCAAACACGACATCCACGCCCTCGCGCAGCTGCGCGAAAATCCAGTCGCGGGCGGCGTTGACGACCTCGAAGGACGCGAGGTCGATGCTCAGGCGGCAGCCGGCGGCGCGGGCGGTGCGGATGACCTGGGTGGCGAGGGCGGGATTGAAGAGCAGGTAGCCCTCGATGAGGGCGTGACGCACGCCGGCGAAATCGGCGGGGGTGATCTCGGTTGGCGAGAGCGTCATGGCCGCACCGAGGTGCGTGCGGAGCGTGCGCTGGCCGTCGGGCGTGACGAGGGACAGGCAGCGGCCGTTGGGGAGGGCGGCGCGTTTGAAGCGCGAGCCGTCGCCGCCGGCCGCGGTGAAGTTGGCAAAATACTGCTCCGCGGTGGTGTCGCCCCCGATCTTGCCGAGGTAGGTGGTGCGCAGGCCGAGGCGGGTGGCGGCGAGGGTGGCGTTGCCGGCGGCGCCGCCGGGCATCAGGGCGATGTTGCCGTGCACCTTGTGCACGAGCGCGGCGATGTCGGCGTCGTCCACGAGGACCATGCCGCCCTTGGCGCCGGCGACATGGCGGGTGAGGAACGCATCGTCGACGTGCGCGAGCAGATCCATGATGGGATTGCCGACGCCGATGAGGTCAAAGGCGGGAGAAGAGGACGACGTCATTGTCCGGAAACGGTCAGGTTGGTGGCCAGCAGGGGTTCCTCATCCACCTCGACGAGAATCGAGTAGTCGCCGGGGGCGGGAAAGGAGAGGTTGCGGATTTCGTTGATGAGATTGATGCGGTGCAGCGGACTCTGCGACTCGAACGGGCGGTCGAGCAGCACCTGCATGGAAGTCGGCTCGAGGCCCATGGAAAGACGCATCTGGTGCGAGCCGGCGGCGCAATCGGTGAGCGTGAGGAACCAGATCATGAACGGGTGCGTGACCGGGAAATGGCGGGCGTTGATGTTGGAAAAGACGCCCAGGATGGTGTGCTTGCCGGAGCCGGGATCGATGTGGACGCCGTCGCAGGTCAGCCACGCGAGCAGCTGGGGCTTGGATTGCATGCGGGCAGTGGGACGACGGGGGCGGGGCGGGGCAAATCATTTTGCTTGGAGCGGCGGGGGAGGGCGCGCTTAACGGACGGCAACATGCCCACGCCCGACCTCACGCCGAAGCCGCTGCTGGACTCGCTCGCGAGTTATCCGCACTGGTTCGTCGTGGCGTGCCTGACGCTGGTGGTGGCGGCGGTGATCTGGCTGCTGGCGAAGATGCTCAAGTGGGGCCTCTACGCGCTCGTCGGGTTGGTGCTGATCGGCGGCCTGGGCGCGTCGATCTGGCTGCTGTTTCACTGAACCCGCGCGAAATCGGGCGCGAATCAGGCTTTTTCTTGTCTCCGCTGGGAGCGCCGCTTAACCCAATGCGGTGAAATATATTTTTGTGACTGGCGGAGTGGTTTCGTCGCTGGGCAAGGGCCTCACTGCGGCGTCCCTTGGCGCCCTCCTTGAGCTGCGCGGTCTCAAGGTCCGCATCCAGAAATTCGACCCGTACCTGAACGTTGATCCAGGCACGATGAGCCCCTTCCAGCACGGGGAGGTCTATGTGCTCGAGGACGGCGCGGAGACCGACCTGGACCTCGGCCACTACGAGCGGTTCACCAGCGGCAAGCTGTCGCGGCTCAACAGCCTCAGCTCCGGCCAGATTTACGAGAGCGTGATCCAGAAGGAGCGCCGCGGGGACTACCTCGGCAAGACCGTGCAAGTGATCCCGCACGTCACGAACGAGATCAAGGACCGCATTTATTCGGCCGCGAAGGACGTGGACGTCCTCATCACCGAGATCGGCGGCACGACGGGTGACATCGAGGGCCTGCCGTTCCTCGAGGCGATGCGGCAGTTCGCGCTCGAGGTCGGGCCGAGCGACGTGATTTTCATCCATGTCACGCTGGTGCCCTACGTGGCCGCGGCCGGGGACCTGAAGACCAAGCCCACGCAGCAATCGGTGGCGAAGTTGCGCGAGATCGGCATCCAGCCTGACATTTTGGTGTGCCGCACCGACCATCCGCTCGATGCCGGGCTGCGCGACAAGATTTCGATGTTCTGCAATGTGCCGGTGAAGGCGGTGATCGAGTGCGCCGACGTGGCCAACTCCATCTACGAGTTGCCGCTGGCGTTGCAGAAGGAAGGCCTGGACCAGCTCGTGATCGACCTCTTCGGGCTGAAGAATCCGCCGTCCAAGAAAAACATCTGGAAGCAGATCGTCGCGCGGCTGCTCAACCCCGCGCATGAGGTCACGATCGGCGTGGTGGGCAAATACATCGAGCTGCAGGACGCCTACAAATCGGTTTACGAGTCCATCACCCACGCCGGCATCGCGAACAATTGCCGCGTCAATGTCATCCGCTTCGACGCCGAGGACTTGGAAAAGAAGGGCGGCCTCGCGAAGTTGAAGGGCCTCGACGGCATCCTGGTGCCGGGCGGCTTTGGCGACCGCGGCACCGAGGGCAAGATCGCCGCGGCGCGCTATGCCCGGGAGCACAAGATTCCCTACTACGGCCTCTGCCTCGGCCTGCAGATCGCGGTGATCGAGTTCTCCCGCAATGTGCTGAAGCTCGCCGGCGCGAACAGCACGGAGTTCGACGCCAATCCCCGCCATCCCGTCATCAACATGATGGAGGAGCAGAAGAAGATCATCGACAAGGGCGCGACGATGCGGCTCGGCAGCTACGAGTGCGCGCTCACGCCCGGCACTCACGCCGCGAAGGCCTACGGCGCGCCCACGGTGCGCGAGCGGCACCGCCACCGCTACGAGGTCAACAACGCCTATGTCGACCAGTTGAAGAAGGGCGGCATGATCATCAGCGGCATCAATCCGCGCCGAAACCTCGTCGAGATCATCGAGCTGAAGAACCACCCGTGGTTTCTCGCGGTGCAGTTCCACCCGGAATTCCAGTCGAAGCCCAACCGGGCCCACCCGCTCTTCGCGGCCTTCATCGCCGCGGCGATCAAGAACCAGCGGCCCGTGAAACGGGCGAAGAGGACAAAGAAGTCCAAGCGCTGAAGTTAATTT
This sequence comes from uncultured Opitutia bacterium, assembly GCA_903862955.1. GTDB lineage: Bacteria > Verrucomicrobiota > Verrucomicrobiia > Opitutales > Opitutaceae > Opi-474. Next base: position 203,741 of record CAIPAH010000022.1, on the reverse strand, counting down.
CGTTCTGCCGATGCTTTTTGACCCGAAAAAACTTCTCCTGATCGCCGGCCCGTGTTCCCTCGAGAACGAGGGCGTGTGCCGCGCTGTGGCCGAGGTTCTGGTCAAGGTCGGCAAAAAGCACCCCGAGCTGAACCTCGTGTTCAAGGGCTCGTTCGACAAAGCCAACCGCACGTCGGCCAAGGGCCCGCGCGGCACGGGGATGGAAGAGGGGCTCAAGCTGCTCGCGTTGATCAAGCGCGACTATGGATTTCCGGTGCTGACCGACGTGCACGAGCGCGTGCAGATGCCGGCGGTGGCCGCGGTCTGCGACGTGATCCAGATTCCCGCGTTTCTCAGCCGGCAGACCGATCTGCTCCTGGCCGCCGCGGCGACGGGCCGCGTGGTCAACGTCAAGAAGGGCCAGTTTCTTTCCCCGCAGGAAATGGTGCATGTCACCGGCAAGCTGCGTGAGGGCAAGGCGAAGGAGATCTGGCAGACGGAGCGCGGCACGACGTTCGGCTACAACAACCTCGTGGTCGACATGCGCTCGTTCCCGATCATGAAGCAGAACGGCTACCCGACGATCCTCGATGCCACGCACAGCGTGCAGCTGCCGGGCGCGGGCGACGGCAAGAGCGACGGCCAGCGGGAATTCGTGGCGCCGCTCGCCAAGGCGGCGCTGGCCGCGGGCGCGGACGGGCTTTTCCTCGAGACGCATCCCGATCCCTCGAAGGCGATTTCCGACGGCCCGAACATGATCCCGCTGGCCGAGCTGCCCGCGCTGCTGGCGAGCTGCCTTGCGGTGTGGAAAGCAGTCCGGGGTTGATTGTTGCCCACGGATCACACGGAACACACACAAAAGATGGGTTCGCGAGACCAGCTTGGAGAGATTTGTTCCGTGTCGTCCGTGTGATTCGTGGGCAATTCAGGATGGAACGCGCCCTACCTTGACCAAGGCGGCGTGGCGCCCACACTTCGGGCACAAAAACTGCCATGGAAACCTTCCTTATCGACGTTCCCGTGCCCTCGATGGGCGCGACCGTCAGCGAACTCAACGTCATCGTCATCAAAGTCCAGCCGGGCGACCGCGTCACGAAGGGCCAGCGCCTCGCGGACCTGGAGAGCGACAAGTCCGCGTTTGAATTCGAGAGTCCCTGCGACGGCGTGATCCACGCCGTCATCGGCAAGCCAGGCGCCACGATGAACTCCGGCGACCCGTTTGTGCAGATCGAGACGTCCGACGAGAGCATGAAGCACCTCCGTTCGACCAAGACCGCCACGCCGTTCCCGGCGGCCGCGCCCGCGGCCAAGCCGGCTGTGGCCGTGGTGTGGACGCCGCGCGCGACGAAGCTGGCCCAGGAAGCCGGCCTCGACCCGGCGAAGATCACGGACATCGAGGCCACCGGCCCCGGCAATCGCGTTTCAGGTGACGATGTGCAGCGGTATCTCGCGTCGCGGAAGAGCTGATTTTTGTCACGCAAAGGCGCAAAGATTCCATCTTTCTGGAGTCCGATCTCTGCGGCTTAGCGCCTTTGCGTGATCAACTGTTCTGGAGTTCGTAGCTCAGCACGCTGAGCGCGTAGATGGCGGCGGTTTCGCAGCGCAGCACGAGCGGGCCGAGCGTGATCGGTTCGAAGCCGCTGGACTTGGCCAGGCTCAACTCGGCCGGCGTGAAATCGCCCTCGGGTCCCACGAGCCAGACAACTTTCTTCGGCGGCCGGCCCGACGCCGCTTGAAAGGCGGCGAGCACCGTCTTCAGCGACTTCGCGCCGGGCTGCAGGCTCGCGATGAGTTTCAAATCGTAGCCGCGCGCGGCTTCCATGAAGGCCGAGGCCGACTGCACGGGGGCGATGTCCGGCAGGAACGGGTTGCCGCACTGCTTGGCGGCCTCCAGCGCCGCGGTCTGCCATTTTTCGATCTTCTTGTCGGAGCGGCCTTCATCGAGATGAACCTGCGTGCGCTCGCTCTCGAGCGGGGCGATGTGCGCGGCGCCGATCTCGGTGGCCTTGCGCACGATGGCATCCATCGCCGGGCCCTTGGGCAGCGCCTGCCCGAGCGTGATTTCGAACGCGAGCGGCCGGGCCTTTTGGCGGAAGCGCACCTTCAGGACCGCGGCGTTCTTGCGGTCGCCGGCCAGCTCGCAGATCCACTCGGTGCCGCGCCCGTCGAACGCGACAACGGTGTCACCGAGGCGCGCGCGATTCACGACGACGAGATGATGCGACTCCTCCGGGCTGAGCGTGAGCTCGGACGGCTCGGCGGTCGGCGGGGCGCAGAAGGCGCGGAAGTCGGGCATGGCGGAGGGTGAGCGGGACGGCCGGCGGCTGACAAGCCCGGCCACGGGGCGCGGCCTCCCGCCGGGGAAAAATGCAGTTTACACCACCGACGGCGGACCTAGCTTCCGCACTCCACGCAGTGCGCCCGGGTGGCGGAATTGGCAGACGCAACGGACTCAAAATCCGTCGCCCTCTAAAGGCATGTGGGTTCGACCCCCACCCCGGGCACCACGTTGATGGCCCCGCTTACTTGATCAGCCCCTGGCTGCGGAGCTTGCTGCGCACGACGCCGGCCACCTCGGCGATGAGCTGGTCGACCCCCTTCGGGTTCGTGGACTTCGTGATCCCGGTCCAGATGAGCGCCTGGTCGCGGGCATTGTAGATGTTCGTCTCGATGCCGATGATCCGGTCGACATACATTTTCGGCGGGTCGTAGTAGAACGCCGCCTGGGCCGCGTAGCGGTTGTTGTAGTAGTTATGGTAGCCCCGGAAGTTGTAACCGTAGTAGCTGTTAAACGACGTGTAATACGACGGCATCATGCCGCCGGTCGTGTAGCTCACCTCGGAGTCCGATGACACCATCCGCATCACGATGATGCCGTCCACGCCCGCGGCCTTGATCGCCGCGGCCAGCTTGACGGGATCGGAGCCATCCTCGGCCTTGGGCAGCAGCTCATAGCTGGTGACGACCGGGACGGTCTTGATCTGGGCCCGCATCGCGTCCTCGGCGGGATGACGCAGTGAGTCGACGGGTGCCACGGCCATCACGAGGATCTTGGTGAAGTGGATGGTGCCCGCCTCGGGCGCCTTCCAGCTGTCAGTGAGCTTCGTGGAGGCGCAGGCGGCGAGGAACAGGCCGGCGACCGGGAGCAAGCGCCGGGAAATAATGGAACGAAGAGAAAGCATGGGGGAGTGGGCGTTGAAGCGGGCAGGTTGCGGACTGTGCTTCGTGGGCGGACTCGGCGCGCATAACAACGTCGAAATCCGGGCACGGAGAGAACTCCAGTGCTGTGGGGCGGGTGGGTCGTGTCGACTCGAGTCAGCAGGTCACCTTCGTTCTCACAGCGCGGCCGCGGCGATTCTTGCAAAAAAAGTGTCACAAAACCGCGCCCGTTTGCGCGCCGCAGACACGCCGAATAATTTTCAAACGGTTTTGACGGAAAACGCGCGAACTAATCTTGCGGTCGAACGTCTGAGCACGAGCCTCGCCCCCGATGTCCCCCCGCTTCACTTTTCCCCGGCCGGAATGCGCCCCCGGATTGATGCTCGGCCTCGTCCTGATGTTGGTCGCGCCGCGCGCCGCGCGCGCCGAGGATACGCTGGCTTGGAAGGACCAGTCGTTCCAGGAGTCGGACAACCGGATCCGTGTGGACACGAATTATCTTCAGCTTGATTCGGATCCGACGACGGCCCTGCACGTGAAGGTGATGGGCTTGATCGATTCGATCGCCGGCGCCACGCCGACCGGCGAGAAGGCGCCGGTGCCGGGCGGGCAGGTCCCGCTGGCCACGATGCATGACCGGCGCAAGGCATGGAACGCCGACCTCACTCAACAGTTCGAGCGTGTGAGCCTGAGCCTCGGCTTCGCCACCAGCCGCGAGAGCGATTATTTTTCCAACGGCTGGTCGCTAAACGGCGTCATCGATTTCAACCAGAAGAACACGAGCCTGCTGCTGGGCTACGGCCGCGCTGACGACCGGATCAACGAGGAGAAGCTCGGCTGGACGGTCACGCGCCCCAAGCGGAGCAACGACTTCCTCGTGGGCGTCAACCAACTGATCGACGCCAACACCAGCGTGACCGCAAATGTCTCCCTCGGGCAGGCGCGCGGCTACATGAGTGATCCCTACAAGATCGTCTCCACCACGCTGCTGGATCTCGACCCGGGCACTTACTACACGGTGCCCGAGAACCGGCCGATGGAACGGAACAAGGGGAGCCTGTTCCTCGGGCTGAACCGCAACGTTGACGCCTGGCATGGCGCCGTGGAGGCGTCCTATCGCTACTACCACGATAGTTTTGGCATCAACAGCAACACGTTCTCCGTGCTCTGGCTGCAGAAGCTCGGCGAACATGTGACCCTCCAGCCTTTCGTTCGCTACTACCGGCAGACCGCGGCGGATTTCTATTACGTCGACCTGGACAAGGCCGGCATCGTCACCAGCTACGGGCCGCTCGGCGAAACGGGCACGGGGCGGGCGCCGTATTATTCGTCGGACTACCGCCTCTCGTATATGCGGACCGTGGACGCAGGCTTGAAGGTCGTGTGGCAGGTCCGGCGTTGGCTGGAAGTGAATGCCGCGTATGACCGCTACGGCTCGCGTGGCCTCGACCATGTCACGCCCCAGAGCGCTTTCTTCGCGGCGAACGTCTTCACCTTCGGTTTCAAGCTCATCCACTGATTCGCCGGCCATGGCTGATTCCACCACGCTCCTGCCTCCCGCGCCCGCCGCGCCCCTGCATGCACTGCGGTGGGCGGCACTCGGCACGGAGTGCCTGGTGCAATATGCCAGCGAGGACGCGCGGATTGGGCGGGCGTTCGAGCAGGCGGCCCAGGCGTGGGTTGCGACCTTTGAGGCGAAATACTCGCGCTTCCGGCCCGGGAGCCTGATCAGCCGCATCAACGCCGCGGCCGGCCACGGCTGGGTGGCGATCGACGAGGAAATGGAGCGCATGCTCGACCTGAGCGGTTCGATTTATTCCCTCACGCAGGGGCTGCTCGACATCACTGCGCTCCCACTGATACGGCTGTGGGACTACCGTGCGCCGGTGCCGCGCATTCCGTCGGCCGCGGAAATCGCGGTGGCGCGCCGCCTCGTGGGCTGGCCGCGCGTGCAGCGCGAGCGCGGTCGGGTGCGGCTTCCGGAACCAGGCATGGCTCTGGATCTGGGCGGGTGGGGCAAGGAATACGCGGTCGACATGGTGGCGGAGATCGCCCGCGAGCACGGTCTCACCCGCGTGTTGGTGGATTTTGGCCACGACCTGCGCGCGTTGGGCACGGCGCCGGGCAAGCCCGGCTGGCATATCGGCTTGGAGGATCCGGCGCGACCGGGCGCCGCCTGCTGGGGAAGCATGGCGATCAAGGATCGTGGCGTCGCCTCGTCGGGAGACTACCGTCGTGGCTTCACGATCGATGGCATTCGCTACGGCCACATCATCGACCCGCGCACGGGCCGCCCGGTCGCGCACGGCGCCCGCCAGGTCACGGTGATCGCCCCGACCTGCCTGCAGGCCGGCGTGCTGTCCACCACGGCTTTCATCCTGCCGCCGGCCGAGGGCATCACTTTCGTCCAAGCCTCCATGGGCGCCGAGGCCTGCATTGTCGCCGACGGTGCGCGGCACCAAACCCGCGGATTTTTCAATTATGTCGTTCCCCAATAAATTCATTCCCGCCCTCGTCCTTGGCCTTGCCCTGGCCTGCTCGGCGTCGGGTCAGGTCAAATCCGGCCAGCCCTTCCCGGCGCTGACTGGCCACGGACTCGAAGGCACGCTGCCCGACACGGCCGGACACGTCGTCCTCATCGATTTCTGGGCGACGTGGTGCGCGCCCTGCAAAGCCTCTTTTCCCGCCTACACGGAAATCCAGCGCGAGTTCGCCCCGCGCGGATTCGTCCTGCTTGCCGTGAGCGTCGACCAGACCGCCGCGCCGTATGAGCAGTTCATCGAGCGATTCAAGCCGGCCTTCCCGACCGTGCGCGATGGCAAGCAGAAGCTCATTTCGGAGGTCCGCGTGCCCGCGATGCCGACCTCCTATCTCCTCGACCGCCACGGAATCGTGCGATCGGTGCACAGCGGCTACCACGGCGAGTCCACCGTCAAGGCCCTGCGCGATGAAATCAACCGCCTGCTGGAGGAAAAATCATGAAGACCCGTCTTCGCTTCGCGCTGGCCCTGGCCGCGCTGTTCACGCTTTTGGCGGGTTGCACCACGGTGCAGCCCTGGGAACGCGCCACGCTGGCCGACGCCACCATGCGTCCGGACCGTGATCCGCTGCACAACGCCATGTTCGAGCACATCTACTTCTCCTGCGAAGCGGCCACCGGCGGCCGCGGCGTCGGCGGCAGTGGCTGCGGCTGCAACTGATCCCACGTTCGATCCCCCCCCGAAATTTAGCGACGGCTCCGCCGTGTCCCCATGAATCCATCCGCTATCTCCATTCGTTTGCGCTGGCTCCAATTTCCCACGGGATTGCTCGTCCTGTTGCTGCAACGCACTCCGGCCCCGGTGCTCCGGGCACTGGAACAAATCGGTGACGTGTTTGTGGAGCGCGCGCCGATGATCCTGCGTTCCACGGCGGTGGCCGCCGCCATGGGCGCCTACAACTCCGTGGCCGGCGCGACGGTTTTCAACGTCAGCCCCGCCACGCCGACCAGCGGCGCGGCGAACTCCACCTTCACGGTCACCGGCACAACCGGCACGGCCCTCAGCATCGGCATCTCCGTCAGCGGCGCTCCGGGCAACCCGAAGTCGTGGAGCGTCAAGAGTACCACGCCGCTTCCGGCTGGGCTCAGCGTCGCCGGCGGCAACCCGGTGAACGTTGTCGCACCCTACAAAATGACCATCTCCGGCACGCCCACGACCGCCGGCACGACGGCCTGCACGGTCACGGCCTGGGACAGTCTGAATGGCACAGGCGGAAACAGCGCGAAGATCACGGTGACGTTCACCATCAGCAGCGGGGTGACCAACACCGCGCCCAGCATCACCACGCAGCCGTCCAGCCAGACGGTCACCGCCGGCAGCGCGGTGACCTTCACGGTGGCCGCCAGCGGCAATCCCACGCCGACGTTCCAATGGAACAAGGACGGCGCGGCCATCGCGGGCGCGACGAGTTCCACCTACACGATCGCCGCCGCCGCGGCGGGTGACGCGGGCACCTACACCGCCGTCGCCACCAACGTCGCTGGCACCGCCACCTCGAACGGCGCCACGCTCACCGTGCAGGCGGCGCCTCCGCCCAACACCGCGCCGTCATTCACCACGCAGCCGTCCAGCCAGACGGTCACCGCCGGCAATCCAGCCACCTTCACGGCCTCGGCGAGTGGCAATCCGGCCCCGACCTATCAGTGGAACAAGGGCGGCGTGGCCATCAGCGGCGCGACCGGTTCCTCCTACACGATTGCGTCCACGGCCGCCGGCGATGCCGGCACCTACACGGTGGTGGCCACCAACTCCGTGGGCTCGGCCACCTCGGCCGGCGCCACGTTGACCGTGCAGGCAGCGCCGCCGACCAACGTCGCGCCGGTCATCACGACGCAGCCCGTCGGCCAAACCGTCACCACCGGCGGCTCGGTCACGTTTGTCGTGGCCGCCAGCGGCACGCCCGCGCCGACGTACCAGTGGAACAAGAACGGCGCGGCGCTCAGCGGCGCGACCGGCGCCACTTTCACGATCGCTTCCGCCGCCGCCGGCGATGCGGGCACCTACACCGCCGTCGCCACCAACGTCGCCGGCAGCGTCACCTCGAATGGCACCACGCTGACCGTGCAGGCGCCGCCGCCGCCGAACACCGCGCCCACGATCTCGACGCAGCCTACCAGCCAGACGGTCACCGCGGGCAACTCGGTCACCTTCACGGTGGCGGCCAGCGGCAATCCGGCGCCCACTTACCAGTGGAGCAAGACCGGGGTGGCGATCCCCGGCGCCACCACCGCTGCCTACACCATTGCCTCCGCGGTGACGAGTGACGCCGGCACTTACACCGTGCTCGTGAGCAACAGTGCGGGGAACGTCACTTCCGCCGGCGCCGTGCTCATCGTGGGCACAGCCCCGCCTCCACCTCCGCCCGTGACCACTAACACGTTCTTCACGTATCCGTCGGGCATTGGTTTCGTCGGGCCGGACGGCCTCTTCGTGACCGACTCCTCGGGCGACACCGTCCAGAAGATCACCACCGCGGGCGACGTCACGCTCCTCGCCGGCACCAGCGGCTCCGCCGGCGCCGGCAATGGCACGGGTGCGGCTGCGTTGTTCAACCAGCCGGGCGGCCTCGCCGCGGCCAGCAGCGGTGTCATCTATGTCGCCGACACCGCCAACGCCATGATCCGGCGCGTCGCGACCGACGGCAGCGTCACGACGTTTGCCGGGTCCGCCACCGCGCGCGGCAATGCCGATGGCACCGGAACGGCAGCAACCTTCTCATCTCCGGTGGGCGTCGCCCTCGACGTGGCCGGCAACCTTTACGTGGCGGATGCCATGGGCCAGACCATCCGCAAGATCACGCCCGCCGGCGTCGTGAGCACGCTCGCGGGCTCGGCCGGCGTGCCGGGCTTCGCTGACGGCACGGGCACCGCCGCGCTCTTCAATCACCCCGCCGGCCTCGCGGTTGACGCGGCCGGGAATGTCTACGTCGCAGACCTGTCCAACAATGTCATCCGCAAGATCAGCCCCGCCGGCGTCGTCACGGTGCTGGCCGGCCTGCCCGGCGTGAGCGGTTCCGATGACGGCGCCGGGAGCCAGGCGCTGTTCAATCAGCCGGATGGCCTGGTGCTCGACGCGACCGGCAACCTCTACGTGGCGGACACCGGCAACAGCACGATCCGCCGGATCACGCCGGCAGGTGTGGTGAGCACATTGGCCGGCCTGGCGGGCATCGGCGGCAACCAAGACGGCACGGGTTATGGCGCGATGTTCAACCAACCAAGGTCGCTGACCATCGATGCCAGCGGCAATCTCTGGGTGGCGGACACGGGCAATGACTCAATCCGCAAGGTGACACCGGCCGGGGTGGTGACGACGCTTACGCTTCGCCAAGGCACGACCAGCGGTTCCACCGGTGGCGGCACCACCACGACCGGCGGCACGACCACAAGCAGCAGCACGAGCGGCGGACCAAACGGCAACGGAGCGGGCGCGATGGGCGGCTGGCTGCCGGCAGGACTCGTCGCGCTGTCACTCCTGCGCTGGCGGCAGCGGAGAATTTAGGTGGATTTATGGGGTGCTTGCCCCAAAAAGCGGGCAGTCGTTTCACGTCGCCCGCTTTTTTCCACCATGCCCCCACCCGTCGTCTGGCAGCAGCGCTGGCATCCACTCCGCGAGGAGTGGGTGCTCTACACCTCGCATCGCAGCGGACGGCCATGGGTGGGTGACACGCACAAGCCGGCCGAGGTGACGCCGCCGCACTTTGATCCGACCTGCGCGCTGTGCCCGGGCGTGAAGCGGCTGCACGGCGAAAATCCGCGTTACACCGGCGTCTACGGCTTCACCAACGACCTGCCGTGTTTCTCGGTGGACGCCCCCGCACCCACGGGCGGCGATGATTTTTACCAGGTGCGACCCGCCTCAGGCACCGCCGAGGTCGTTTGCTACAGCCCTGACCACGCGAAGACCTTTGTCGACCTGACCGACGCCGAGTGCGCCGCGGTCGTGGATTTCTGGGCGGAACGCACGCGGGCGTTGGGTGCTCGGCCGGACGTGGACCACGTGTTGATCTTCGAAAACAAGGGCTCGCTGGTCGGCACCTCGAACCCGCACCCGCACTGCCAGATCTACGCGGGCAACCTCGTCTACGGCTTCACCGAGCGCGAGGTGGCGAGCGGGCGAAAGTTCTTCCAGCGCACTGGGCGGCTGCTCGGCCAGGAGATCCTCGCGCGCGAGTCGGCCGGTTCGCGGGTGATCGCGCAAAACGACGCCTGGCTGGCCTGCGTGCCGTGTTTTGCGCGCTACGCCTACGAAGTGTTCATCCTGCCCAAGCGACCCGCGACTTCCTTGACTGACCTCAGCGCGGCGGAGCGGGCGTCACTCGGGCGGATGATTCGCGAGGTGGCGATCCGCTACGACAACCTGTGGCAGATGCCCTTGCCCTACGTGATGGCGGTGCACCAGGCGCCGTGCGATGGCGAGGACCACGCGACGTATCCGTTCCACCTCGAGTTCCACCCGCCGCTGCGGAAGCCCGACACGATGAAGTATCTCGCCGGCCCCGAAATCGGCGGCGGCTCAATGACGAATGAGTCCGACCCCGATGTGAAAGCCGCCGAACTACGCGCGGTGTCGTCGGTGCACTACAAGCAGGCGCCCGCGAATTACGCGAATCGACACCAATGAAATTCGCTGCTGAATTCACATCCTTTCGCATGATTAGCGGGAAACCATGACCACCAGCCAACTCGAACGCGCCCGCCGGCTGCTCTGTGCGCTGCAGGTGGACCTGCGCGACAAACTGGCGGCGGCGCGGGCCAAGGGCGGGAGGTCGTTTGCCAAGGTTGCGGCGGTGACAGCGGCGGACACGATTTACCAGGTCGACAAGATTTCGGAGGCGGCGATTTTTGCGTGGTTCGAACGTCATTGGCCGCGCGCGTGGCCGGTCGAGCTGGTGATGGAGGGCATCGAGGACGGCACGACGTTCCCGCAGGGCACGCCCGTGGCGAAGACGATTTTCAAGTGCATCATCGACCCGATCGACGGGACCCGGAACCTGATGTATGACAAGCGTTCCGCCTGGGCGCTGGCCGCGCTCGCGCCGCAGCGGGGCGCCAAAACGCATCTCGGTGACATCGTGGTGGCGGCGATGACGGAGCTGCCCACGAGCAAGGCGTGGCGCGGCGACCAACTCAGCGCGGTGCGCGGGCGCGGGGTGGTGGCGGAGATGCACGACGTGCGCACGGGGAAACGGCGTCCGCTGGCGCTCCGGCCGTCGCGGGCGAAGAATTTCGAGCACGGCTTCGCGTCGATCGCCCGGTTTTTCCCCGAGGGCAAGGCGCTGCTCGGCACGCTGGAGGAGGCGCTCTGGCGCGAACTCGGCGTGCTCGGCAAGAACGGCGGCCAATTGGTGTTCGATGACCAATACATCTCGACCGGCGGGCAGCTCTACGAGCTGGCGATCGGCCACGACCGCATGTTGGGCGACCTGCGTCCGCCGGCGTATGCGAAGCTGAAATTTGGGAGCGCGTCGCTCTGCTGCCATCCCTACGACATCTGCACCGCGCTCATCCTGCAGGAGGCGGGCGGGATCGTCGAAGCGCCGGACGGCCAGCCGCTGCGGGTGCCGCTGGACACGACGTCACCGATCGCGTGGATGGGCTACGCGAACCCCACGTTGGCGAGGACGGTCCGGCCGGTGCTGAGGCGGCTGATGAGGAAATATTTCTGAGGGTTGCCCGCGAATGATGCGAATGGACACGAATCCGGACTCAGCGGCTTGTCATTCTTCGCTTCGCTCAAAATGACAAAACCATGAATCAAAATTCGCGTTCATTCGCGTCATTCGCGGGGAAAGGTTTGGGATGAAGACCGTCGTCGGCGAGGCTCCGGGGCGGCTGGATTTTCTGGGCGGCGTGGCCGATTACAGCGGGTCGCTCGTGCTGGAAATGCCATTGCGGCTGACGACGCGTGTGACCGTGTCGGAGCATCCGGCCGGTGAGTTTGCCTTCGTGAGCGCGCAGGAAGGCCGCTGCGTGGTGGCGGCGGGTGCGGCTCCGGCGGCAGTGCCGAAATGGGTGCGCTATCCCTACGGTTGCTTACTATTGTTTTGCCAGGAGCAGCGCTGGCGTCCGCGTGCGGGCCTGAAGTTTGTCATCCGTTCGCGCGTGCCGGAATCGATGGGCGTGAGCAGCAGCGCGGCGCTGGAGGTGGCGACGTTGCGCGCGCTTGAGCAGTTCTCCGGTCGCAAATTCACCGGCACGGCCTTGGCCCGGCTGGCCCAGCGGGCCGAGAATGAGATCGTGGGCGCGCCGTGCGGGCTGATGGACCAGCTCTCGTCCGCCTACGGCGTGCGCGGCGCGCTGCTGCCGATTCTCTGCCGGCCGGACATCCTCGGTGAACCGGTGCGTCTGCCGAGAGGTGTCGTAGCGGTCGGCTGGCCGAGTGGTGTGAAGCACGCGGTGACGGCGTCGCCGTATGCGACGGCGCGGGCCGGTGCGTTCATGGGGCGCAAGCTCATCGAATTGGCGACGCGCCGGAAACTCGCGCATGCGACGCAGCTCCTGCCGGCGGAAGTCCGCGGGCTGCCGCTGGCTGATCTGCCCACAAAGATCACGGGCCGGACCTTCCTGGCGCGCGCGGGCGGGGTGGATGACCCGCTCTCCGTCATCGAGCCGGCAAAGACCTACGGCGTTCGCGCAGCGGTGTCGTTTCCCGTGGAGGAAAATTTCCGGGCGGAGGCCGCGGTGGCGCTGCTGCGAGGGTTCAAGCCGGCGGCGCGCGAGGCGACGTTGCGGGCGCTGGGCGAGCTGCTGTATCAGTCGCACGCGGGTTATTCTTCGATCGGGCTCGGCTGCCCGGAGACGGACGAGATGGTCGCGGCCGTGCGGAAGCTGGGACCGTCGAAGGGATTCTACGGGGCGCGGGTGAGCGGCGGCGGCAGCGGCGGCACCGTGGTCGTCCTGCTGCAGAAAGCGGCTTTGCCGACTCTGCGGCGGCTGGCGGCGAAGATCAGGTTTTCCAGCGAGCCGCTAGGCCTGATCCTTTGATGGACACGAAGTGGCGCAGGAGGGCGCAAGAAGAGAGTCAGGATTCCGTTCTTGTGCCTTCCTGCACCTCTTTGCGGCCAAACCTCCGGCCTCACTTCGCGGCGCGCTCGCAGTATTCGCGGAACAGTCGGACGTAGATCTGGAAATTCGCGAGCGACACCTCGGGCGGCGTCTGATGATCCACTGACGGAACGTAACCGCCGGTGCGCATGACGGGGAGCAGCCGTTCGAACTCGGCCCGCATGGCGGCCTCGCCCTGGGACATGACCATCTTGTCGTAGCCGCCCATCATCAGCAGCCGGGGGTGGTGCGCCCGCAGTTTGGCGACGTCAACGCCGGCCTGGTGCTCCAGCGGATACACGCCCTCGATGCCGGACGCGAGGAGCCAGGGAATCATCGTGGTCACGTCGCCATCGGTATCCACGAGCACCTTGATGCCGCGGCGCTTCATCTCGGGGACGGTCCGCTCGTAGTAGGGTCGCAGGAACTCCTCGAAGAATTCCTGGGAAAGCATGGGCCCGTGGTTATACGACATGTCTTCGGCAAAACCGACCATGTCAGGGGTCAGCACGCGGCAGAGCGCGTCGATGACCTTCAAATTGTAGTCGGCGAGGTCGCGGTTCATGCGGTGCATGAGTGTGGGCTCGTCGTAGAACGCCAGCATGTGGCCCTCGATGCCCATCTGGGCCCGCGGGAACCAGAAATAGCCGTCGAGCCAGAGCCGAATCGCAATGTCACCACGGTCGTGGCCGGCTTTCACGCGCCGGGCGTGCTGAAGGGCGTTGTCGATGCCGACGTCGGTGAACAGGTAGGGCCGCAGGGCGTCGTAGGAGGCCTCGTCGGTCACTACCCGTGAGATCCCAGCCGGAACTTCCGCCGCCGGCCCGGCCCCGGTCCCGATGAGCACGAGCGGATCGAGGGCAAAGTACGCCAGGGAATCGTCCCAGGAGATATCCTTGGGCAGCCCCTCGGTTTTCCAGCGATCAATGGTTAGGTCCCACCACGCAGCCCACTCGACCATCGGCAGGCGGTCGTCGCATTTTTGGAAGTTGAGGGTCCGAACGAAGCGCGCGCGGGGAGTCATGGAAAGACGAGGGTGGGGCGCGAGTCCGGCCAGCTCAAGCACCGGCCCTCCGCGTATTTTGCCTTGGCATCGCGCCGCGAATGGCGCGCAGTCACCGGGCAGCGATGAACATCATCGGTCTCGATATCGGCGGAACCAAATGCGCGGTCAGTGTGCCCGACGGGCCGGATCGCGTGCGCGAGGTGGTGCGGTTTGCGACGACGGACGTCCGCGGGACGCTCGAACGCTTCTATGCGGAGATCGCGAAGCTCGCGCCGGCGCGCGACACCGTCTTCGGCGTGTCGTGCGGGGGCCCGCTTGACAGCGGGCGCGGGCTGATCCTGTCGCCGCCCAACCTGCCCGGCTGGGACCGCATCGCGATCTGCGCGCTGCTGCAGGAGAAATTTGGCGGACGGGCTTTCCTGATGAACGACGCCAACGCCTGCGCGCTGGCCGAGTGGCAGTTCGGCGCGGGGCGGGGTTGCCAGAGCATGATGTTCCTGACGATGGGCACCGGTATGGGCGCGGGATTGATCCTCGACGGCCGGTTATACGAAGGCGTGACTGGCAATGCCGGCGAGGTGGGACACATGCGGATGGCCGCGGATGGCCCGGTGGGTTACGGCAAGGCTGGCTCTTTCGAAGGATTTTGCTCCGGGGGCGGCATTGCGCAGATCGCGCGGAAGCGCGTGGCGGAATTTGGCGGCGCGAGTAGCCTGAAAAAGATTCTGGCGGAGCAACTCGACGCCCGCGTCGTGGGCACGGCGGCCGAGGCGGGCGATGCGCTGGCGCTGGCGATCTGGCGTGAAGTGGGGGAGCGGCTGGGCGAGGCCCTCGCGGTTTTCATCGACGTGCTCAATCCCGAGCGGATCGTGATCGGCAGCATCTACCAACGGTGCGAGCGCTTCATCGCGCCGGCGGCGAATGCCGTGATCGCGCGCGAGGCGCTGCCGGACAGCGCGCGGGATTGCCGGATCGTTCCCGCGCTGCTGGGCGACGAACTCGGCAGCTGCGCCGCCGTGGCCATCGCGCGCTACAAGACGGCGAGCTGATTATTCCGCCGGATTCGGGGGCGGAGGGCATTTTCGCCATGACAGGCCGTGGCATGAGCCTAGCTTGGGCCTTTCGACGCAGATTTTTTTGGGAAACAACACCCGCTCGCTGCCCTCCATGAAAAAACCCGCCCGCCCCGCCGTTCCGTCCGCCCCCGCGTCCCGCAAGAAGCCCGGCCTGCTTTTCAGTGCCGCCGACCTTCCGCGCATTCGCGCCAACACCAAGGACCCGCGCTTTGCGGAATTCTGGCAGACGCGGCTCAACGCGGACATCGCCGCGGACACGAATTTCCTGGCGAACGAGCTGAGCCTGACGAATCACGTCACCCATCTCCTGCGGGCGCAGCAGATCCTCGACCGGACGGCGCTGATCTACCTCATCAACCGTGACCCGGCCCAGCTCGCCCTGGCGAAACTCGCGATCCGGCGAATGCTGGATTTCCCGGAATGGGACAGCTTCATCGAGGGCGGCCGGCAGATTTTGGGTTTCCAGCGCGCGACGGAGGGCACGGTCGCGCTGCTGCTGGCGATCGATTACCTCGGGGACGCACTGAGCGCGGCCGAGGTGAAAGAGATCGAGGACAACGTCCTGGCGAAGGGCGTGCCCGCGTGCTACGCGCCGGTTTACGGGATGAAATATCCCGACCGTGTGCAGGGCTGGGGCTGGAATCCGCGGAGCGAGGTGGATGATTTCCGTCATCTCAGCCTCAAGCGCTGGCCGCTGATCATCAACGCGACCAACCTCAAGATCATCCCCACGGCATCGCTCGGCATCGCCGCGTGCTATTTCCACGGACGCGTGCCCGAGGCCGCAGGCTGGCTCGAGCTGGCGCGCTCGAGCGCGAAGGCGTTTTCCACATTTTACGGGAGCGATGGCGCCTACGACGAGGGCGTGAGCTACTGGGGTTACACGACGCTCTATCTCGCGTTGTTTGCCGAGGTGTTGTGGCGGACGCAGCGGATCGATGATCGCAACCTCATCAATTACCCGGGCACGGTGCGCTACGCGCTGGCGAACACGATGCCGACGATCGACGACCACCGGAAGCTGACCGATTTCCAGCACATCAAGGGCTGGTCCATGCCGACGGTGAAGCCCGCGTTCGACATCGTGAACCACGGTGACTCCAACGGCGCGGTGGACGTCTCGGTGGCGGCGTGGGTGGCGCGCACGCACGGCGACAAGCTCTCGCAGTTCGTCGCCCGCGAGATCGGCGAGGCCAAGCAGCTCTTCGGGCTCGTCTTCTACGATCCCAAGTGTCCCTCCGCCGCGCCGGGCAAGGCGCTGCTCGATTGCCGCCTGTCCAACGACATCGTCATCTCGCGCACGGGCTGGAAGACCGAGGACACCGTGCTTGCGCTGCGCAGCGGCGGTCCCGGCAACCATGAGCACGCGGACCGCAACAGCGTCATCTTCAAGGCCTATGGCGAGCGGCTGTTCCACGATCCGTTCCGCGCGGCCTACGTCGCGAAGCAGCCGCGCTGGCTCCTGCGCCTGACCGAGGCGCACACGGCGGTGCTGATCAACGGCAAGGGCCACCAGTATCACGACGGGAGCGAGGGCACGAACGCCTCGTGGGCGTTTGCGCGCGTGGTCGATTACCGCACCGGCCCCGGCTGGATGACAGTGACGAGCGACGTGACCGACGCCTATCAGCTCGTGAACGACCAGGTGGCGCGCGTGCAGCGCACGCTGGTGTTCCTGAAGCCGGACGTGGTGATCTTCCTCGACCGCATGGCCATGAAGGACACGCCGGCCACTTTCCAAGTGCGCTTCCAGGCGTTCAACGAAGACCTTGCCGCTAAGCTGAACGTGAGCGGGAACGAGTTCACCATCGAGCGTCCCCACGCCTCGGTGGTGGGTCGCATGGCCAGCCGCGGTGCCGCGACGGTGCGCGCCGACCGGCTGCCGCTCGAGGTGGAGACCAACATGTATCCCTTCGCCGAAGTGGCGTCGCCCGAGTCCCGCGAGCACGAGATTATCACGGTTTGCACCGCGCGGCCGGAAGGCCAGGCGCACGGGAAGCTGAAGATCACGTCCACGGCGAAAGGTTGGCGCGTGACCGGAAAACACGGCGGGTTGGAGGTGGATGTGCGCCTGACGTCGGGGATTGGCAGCGCGGCGCCTGCGGTGCAGGTTTGATTTTCACCATGACTGATCGCCGAACGTTCCTGAAATCGGCCGGACTGTTCACGGCTGCGCTTCCCTTGCTTGGCCGCGCCACGGCGGCCGAGCCGGCCTCGCGGCCGGCGCCGCCAGAAACGTTTGGACCGGAGCGCGGGTTGTTGTTCGACGCGGCGGACGTACCGCGCATCCGCGCCAATCTCGAGGCGCCGCGTTTCCGGGACCTGCGAGCAATCTTGTTTCCCGCGGACATGGCGGTGCCGATGCGATTCCTGCGCGACGAAATCCGCATGGAGAACCTGATCCAGGACTTTGCGCACGCCCGGCAACTGCTCGAAAGCGCCGCCTTCGCCTACGCGTTGACGCACGACGCGGCCCAGCTGGCGCTCGCGAAACTCGCGCTGCAGCGCGTCTGCGAATACGCGCGCTGGGATTATTTCCTCGAAGGTGGCCAGCACACCATCGGCCTGCAGCGGGCGTCCGAGGCCACCATCGCCTGTGTCCTCGCGCTCGACTGGCTCGGCGACACGCTCACGTCCGCGGAACGCGCCACGGTGGAGCACAATGTGGTCACGAAGGGTGCGCCGGCGTGCTACCTCTCGCTTTACGGCATGAAATATCCGGACCGGGTCCGTGGCTGGACGCAGGATCCGCGCGAGCACATGCCGTTCAAGATGGATATGCGGCGGTGGCCGCTGATCCTGAATGCCACGAACCTGAAGGTCATTCCCACCTGCGGCCTCGGCTACGCGGCGATCCTGCTGCACGGCCGCCACGCCGAGGCGGAGAAGTGGCTCAACCTCGCGCGGCAGAGCGCCCGGGCCTTCTCCACGATGTATGGTCTCGACGGCGCATATGACGAGGGCGCCGGCTACTGGGGCTACACGACGACGCACCTCATCCTCTTCGCCGAGGCGCTGTATCGCCGGACGGGCGTGGATGACCGCAGGCTCATCAATTATCCCGGCACCGTGCGCTACGCGTTGTGCATGGCGATGCCCACGCTCGGTGCGCCGCCGCCGGTCGCCGATCCCAAGAAGCCCTACGACGCCACACCGCATGGCGGGCTGGATCCGGCGCGGGACGTCGTGAACTTCAGCGACTCGGGCCTTGCGCTCGACGTCTCCATCGCGCCGTGGGTTGGGCATACGGACGCGGATCCCGTGTCGAATTATGTGGCGCAGAACATTGGCGGTATGCGCCAGCTGCACGCGGCCATTTGGTATCGCCCCGATGCACCGGTGCAGGTGCCCGGGCCGGAGCTCAACGACGTGCACCTGTCGAACGACCTCGTCATTTCCCGCACCGGCTGGGCGGCGGAGGACTGTGTCGTCGCATTCCGCAGCGGCGGTCCGGCCAACCATGAGCATGCGGACCGGAACAGCGTCATCTTCAAGGCCTATGGCGAGCGGCTGTTTCACGACCCGGCGCGTGCGGCGTATGTCACGTCTTCGCCGCGCTGGTTGCTCCGGCTCACCGAAGCGCACACCGCGGTGCTGATCAACGGCAAGGGTCACCAGTATCACGACGGCAGCGAGGGCACGAATTCCTCTTGGGCGTCCGCGCGGGTGACGGATTTTCACACGGGCCCGGGCTGGATGCGAGTCACGAGCGACGCGACGGATGCCTACCAGCTGGTGAATCCCGGCGTGATCGGCGTGGAGCGCACGCTCGTTTACCTGAAGCCGGATGTGCTGCTGGTGTTGGACCGCGTGCGGCTCAAGGACACGCCCGCGACGGTGCAGATGCGTTATCAGGTGTTCAACGATGACAGCCACGGAAGCGTGACGGCGTCGGCGGGTGGGTTCGCGATCACACGGCCCCATGCCACGCTCGCCGCCACGGTGCATTCCGCGGGTGCGGTGACCGTGCGGGCAGACAAGCTCGCGCTGCCGGCGGAGGAAGGCGTGCAGCCTTTCGCGGAAGTCGGAAGCGCCGGGGCGCTGGCCCACGAAATTCTGACCGTGGCCACCGCGCAAAAGGCGGGTGGAGTTCATGGCGGGCTCGCCGTGAGCCGTGAGGGAACTGGCTGGCACGTGCGCGGCAGCCACAACGGCCGCGCGGTGGCGGTCCTGATCACCGCGGCGGGCGAAGGCCCGCCGGACGTGGTGGTGGAGCGCAGCGCGTAATCTGCCAGGGCTCGACTTCGACGCGGCGAACCTCCTTCGTCGCCTTTCCTCTTTCATGCCGCCCTTCAACACCGCCAACGCCTTCGACTACGCGCTCATCGGGCTCTATTTCGCCATTGTCGTCTGGGTTGGCGTTTACTCCGCGCGCAAGAACAAGAACACCGGCGACTATTTCCGCGGGGGCGGCAAGATCCCGTGGTTCCTCGCGGGCATGTCGAACTGGGTGGCGGGCTTTTCCGCCTTCATGTTCGTGGCCGCGGCGGGGTTCACCTACAAAAACGGCGTCGGCGCCGTGATCATGTTCACGTCGGCCTTCTGGGCCTACCTCGTCGGTTATTTCTATTTCGCGAAGAAATGGCGGCGCGCGCGGATCGAGTCGCCGCTGGAGTTCCTCACCAAGCGTTACTCGCCCTCCACGACGTATTTCTACTCGGTCACGGCGATCATCCCGTCGATCGTGGGCATCGGGCAGGGCCTCTACATCCTTTGCCTGTTCGTGTCGTCGGTACTGGGTTTCGCCGACCGGCACGTGGCGCTGCTGGGCTTCACGCTGACGGGCTTCCAGCTGGCGGTGATCGTGGTGGGCGTGGTGATGGTGTTCTACACGGCGGTGGGCGGGCTGTGGGCGGCGGTGCTGTCCGACGCGGTGCAGTGCGTGATCCTGGCGGTGATGTCGTTCATCATCTTCCCGCTGTCGTTCATGTATCTCGGGCACGGCAGCGGCTTTTTCGCGGGCGTCGCGCGGCTGTGGCACGACGCGCCGCCGGGCTATTTCACGCTGCTGGGCGACACGGCGAATCCGTGGTTCATCCTCTCGTTCATGATCAGCTCGATGTTGGGCTACAACGTGGCGTGGGCGCTGGTGCAGCGCTACCACAGCGTGGCGGACGAGCGGGGCGCGAAGAAGATGGCGCTGCTGTGCGCGTTCCTGTCGCTGATCGGCCCGCTGCTGTGGATCCTGCCGGTGATGGCAGCGCGGGTGATTTTCCCGGACATCAAGGCGATCTGGCCCGGTTTCGCGGCGCCGGAGGAGGCGTCGTTCGTCAGCCTCGCGCTGCTGCTCCTGCCACATGGCATGCTCGGCTTCGTGGTGTCGGCGATTTTGTCCGCCGCGCTCGGGCAGGCGAACGACACATTCAACTGGCTGGCGGCGACGGTGACGCACGACCTCTACGTGCCGTTCACGCGCTGGCGTTCGGGCACGACGCCGTCGGACAAGCGGCAGATGCGCGCGGCGCACGTCACGATGGTCGTGATGGGCCTGTGCGGCATGGCGGTGGCATTCTACATCCCGCGCTTCGGCGGGGCGTTCAAGTTCGCGCTGCACTATTATTCGCTGACCACGACGTTCGGCATCCCAGTGGCACTGGGGATGATGTATCGCAAGACGCCGTGGTGGTCGGGCATCGCGGCGTGCTCGTCGGCGCTGATCGTGGTGGCGTTGCTGATGGTGTTCCACGTGTGGGAAGATCAGGCCTACGCGCGCAACATTCTCGTCGAGACGGGCGTGGCGACGGTGGTGTTTTTTGGCTCGGCCTTCTGGTATCGGGCGGAGGACCCGCGGAGTGCCGGGGCGATCAAGCTCGATGCGGACCTGCAGGTGCCGGTAATCGTGGATCAACAGACGGCGGTGGGCAGCCTCGCGGTTTACGGCGTGATCGGGTCGGTCAGCCTGCTGCTCGGCACGGTGCTCCTCTTCTGCTGGTTCATCCCGTCACTGCCGACGGCGCCAGGATCCATCAACGTCGTGGCCGGCGTGATGCTGTTGGGCCTGGGCCTGCTGCTGCGTCGCGTGGCGACCCGCGCGCCCGCGGCGTGAGGGCAGAACGAATTTGGCCCACGGAATACATGGATGAAAGCTGCAGGAAGCGGCTGGCGTCCGTTTCCGTGTCTTCCGTGTGATCCGTGGGCAATCTCCGGCGTTCGTATGGTGTTTGCCCTGTGGGGAAAATCGGCCAACTTCTTCCCGCGTCTCCCGCCATGAACCCGGTCAAACTTCCCGCCCTGTATTACCAGCAGTTCGACGCCGACTACGCGCGTGACGTGCCGGCGGAGAGCTACGGCGGATGGAAGACGGGCGACATCGAACTCGCGCCGGAGCACACCGCGGTCGTGATGATGCATGCCTGGGAGGCGGGCACGATGGAGCAATGGCCGGGCTGGCGGCGCTGCGTGGAATATCATCCGCGCGCGCTGAAGATCCTCGCCGAGGTGTTCCCGCCTTTGCTGAGCGCCGTGCGGGCGTCGCCGATGCGGCTATTTCACGTCGTGGGCGGGCGTGACTACTATTCGCACCTGCCCGGTTACAAAAACACGCTGAAGCTGGCGGGTGCGTCTCCCGCGTATCCGCAGGTGGCGAAGGACGCCACCTACGAGGCGCAGGACAAGTTCCGCCGCGCGAAGGTCTTCGTGGGTGAGCGCAACTGGCCGGACGTCGATGCGGGCTGGAAATTTTTGGACTTTGCCCCCGAGGCGCGGCCCGTGGGCGACGAGTTGATCGCGGAGGACGGCCACCAGCTGGCGGCGGTGTGCCACGCGCACGGGATCAACCATCTCGTCTACATTGGCTTCGCCATCAACTGGTGCCTGCTGATGTCGCCGGGCGGCATGGTGGACATGGGCCGTTACGGTATCATGTGCTCGACGATCCGCGAGGCGGTGACCGCGGTGGAAAACGCCGAGACGGCGCGCACGGAGCGGGAGAAGCAGCAGGCGCTCTGGCGTGTGGCGCTCAACTTTGGCTTCGTGTTCGGCGTGGACGACTTCACGAAGATGGTGAAAGCGCTGCCGAAGGAGTGATAGGCTAATGGTTGGTCTCGCGACGCTCGCGAAGGTCGCGACGCACGAAACACTGGATAACCTGGAAGACCGGTCGTCGCGTCCGTTGCGGGCGTCGCGAGACCTTCGAAGCTACTGCGAAGCCTCGCTGAGAACCGTGTCGGCGGTGGCGCGTTCGCCGTCGTTTTTCGGGAGTGACGGGACGTAAAACCAAGTCGGATCCTGCTGCTGCTTGCGCATAATGGGGATCAGTTCCTGCCATGTGGCCCAGAGGCCGTGCGGTGCAGGCGGGAGGTCGTGGATCAGCGCGGCGCGGAGCTTCGGCAGATTGTAGAACGGCACCGCGGGATACATGTGGTGCTCCACGTGGTATTGCATGTTCCAGTAGAGGAGCGCCGGGAACCAGCTGCAGGTGTAGGTCCGGCAGCAGAGGCGGAAGTCCGGGGTGTCAGACGCCAGGCCGACGTGCTGCGCGGCGCCGCAGACGACGACGAACCAGCAGCAGTAGAACGTGCCGAGGTTGACGACGATGATGAGGAACCAGTGGCCGGTGAGTATGAAGGCGGCCGCGAGCGCCAGGTGGCCGAGGAGAACGATGCGCGCCCACGTGATCGTTTCCCGGCGCTGCTCGCTGTCGGGCGGCACGACCTGGTTGAGCCACTTGGATTTGAAGAAGCCGTCCTGGCTGAAGTCACCGCGCGCCGCGGCGACCCACCAGCGGAGCTGCTTGAGCAGCCCGGTGGGGCTGAAGGTGAAGATATTGAGGAAAAATTTGAAGCCGGACCAATCCATGCAGGTTGGGAGAACGACCTCGCCATCGTAGTCCTTGTGCGTGGTGGCCTGGTGGTGGCGGATGTGGCTGGCGCGGTAGCCGATGGGGTCGAACCAGCCGAGGAACGAGTAGATTTTCAGGAAGAAGCTGTTCCAGAACTGGGTGGCGAAGGGCGTCTTGTGGCAGAGCTCGTGGCACGCGATGCCGCCGAAGAAGCTGGCGTTGGTGCCGTGGGCGAAGAGCGCGAGCAGCAGCAGCGGCAGCGCCCAGGGCCAGTTGTCGGCGTGGAGGTTGCGATAGGCATACCACGACAGCGTGCCGGTGACGGCGAAGATCAGGAGCGGCGGGATGGCCTGCAGGAAGCCGCGCGCGTCGCTCTTCTTCATGAGCTGGCTCATGACAGCCTTGTCGATTTTACAGCGATACCAGTTGATTTTGATCTGCTCAGTCATGGGAGGGAAAAACTCAGGCTCTGTTCACCACGAAAAACACCAAACACACAAAATTGGAATCCCGATCCTTGCCCGCGAATGACGCGAATTGACGCGAATGGTTCGACGCGGGTTCACAAATGTGGGGTGGCTGAGATTCGCGGTCATTCGTGTAATTTGCGGGCAAGAATGCCTCACGGCAGCGTCAGCGCACGCAGGTGCCAGCCGGTGGCGAAGGTGAAGGTTTTGCCGATCCACGGGCCGGGGATGTCGAACTGGTCGCCAGCGGGCATGCGGTAAACAACTTCCAAATCGCAGGTGCCGGGCTTCACGCGGTAGAGTGTCTGTTCGGTGATGCCGTAGACGCCGTCGGGTCCGCGGAAGAGGGTGAATTGGATCTGCTCGGTGGCGCGGCCGAATTCTGCGGGGATCGTTGACTCGGCGAGGACCTTGCGGGTCGTGGGATCGACGAGCGCGATGCGGGCGGGGCCGGCGCCGAGCAGCTCGGCGGTCCAGCGCGTGTAGCTGAGCAGGGCATACACCTGGCCATGGTCGGCGGGGACCAAGGCGCTGACGTCCGGCAGGTTCTTGATCCCGAAGTCGCCGGAGTAGACCGCCTTGTCCTCGATGGGATCCCAGATGACGAACGCGCCGTGCTTGGCCTTGGGCTTGGTGCCGGTGCCGCCCTCGACGCTCATGCCGACAAGGAGCTGCTTCGATTCCGGCAGGAAGAGCAGCGAAAAGGGCGCGCAATCAGGGACGAGGTTGCGATGACTGGCCGACGCCAGGCTCTTGGGGTCGAGCCAGGCGAGCGTGCCGCCCCAGATGCCGTAGTCCGGCATGTTGCCAATCCACATCTTCTCGTGCACCGGCGAGCCGTCGGCTTTGGTCAGCGCGGGGATGATGGCCATGCCCACCGGGCGGATGCCGATGTCGTCGAGCCGGCCGATGTCGCGCGGGTTGCCGTCGGAATCGGCGCCGAAGCGCCACGGACGCTTGGGATCGTAGAGGGAAATGTTGGAGTGCGGATACGAGCCGAAGCACATCGTGCCGTCGCTGAAGTTGCCGATGGTGTAGGCCTCGCCGAGCATGAGGCTGCAGCGGCCGAGGTTGATCATGCCGCTGCCGTCCGGCGCGCAGCGGAAAATGTGCTCGGGCAGGAAGCTCGAGCCATAGAGATTGCCGTCGAGGCCGCGGTGCAGGACGAAGAGGTTCGAGCCGTCCCCGTGCCAGTCGAGGTTGATCAGGCGCGGCGCAACCGTGGGATTGGTGCTGGTCAGGCGAATGCGGCGGAACGTGCCCGCGCCGCCCTCGTCGCCGTCATCCCACGTCGCGACCGTGCCATCGGGCATGGGCAGCGTGTCGCGGAATGGCACGGTGAGGTGGCCGGCCGAGGCGAACGGCGGCAGTGGCATCGGCAGGTAAGCGGCGGGCTCGAGCTGCGTGCCCCGGACGCGGAAGTTGCCGGCATGCGTCTCGTAATAGAGGAATCCGTCGAGGCCCTTGTAGAACAGCACGTGCTGGGCTTTGTCCTCGGGCGAGACCACGGGGCCGAGGGTCTGGTGGGCGCCGGTCTTGGGATCGATGACGATCAGGTGCGGGTGGACGACCTTGGTCAGGGCGGCGAGGGTGCCGTCGGTGCCACAGATCGGGTAGAGGTATTTGTCGGTGTCGTCCATCGACCCGAAGCGGGTGAACTTGCCCGTGGCGGGGTCGAAACGCGTGAGCGTGCAGTCGGGGTAGGCGCCGACCCAGATCGCGCCGTCGGGCGACTCGGTGATGCCGGTCGGGAACGTGGCGTGCTCGCCGTCGATCACGCCGAGGTCCTCGAGGCCGCGGTCGGCGTGGGCGGGATCGTAGCGCAGGAGATGGCCGGTGGTGTGCTCGCCGACGTAAAGCGCGCCGGTGCGCGGGCTGCGGAAGAAGCCCGTGGGATACTGCATCTTCGCGGACGGGGCGTTGAACTGGCGGCAGTGGCCGGTGGCGAGGTCGATATCGATCACGAAGAGGCCGCCGTTGTTCTGGCCCATCGACGCGAGGAGGGACGCCTGGCCGTCGGGGTCGCGGCCCGGGTGCAGTCGCACCCAGTTGACGGCTTTGATCGGCACGCCGAGGTCGCGCACGATGATTTCTCCGGCAGGGGCGGCGGGGGAGGCGATCATGGGGGAAGCAATGGACAGCAGGACGGCGAGCAGGGCGGACAGTTTCATTCTGGAAGATTCAGCACACGCAGGCGCCAGCCGGTGGCAAAGTAAAACTGGCGGCCGACGATCGGGCCGACGACGTCGATGACGTTGGGCGAGGACGCCGTGAGCCACACCGTGCCGGGGCGTTTCTGGGGCGCGTCGCCCTGCCAGACGCGCTCGACGTCGCAGGTGCCGGGCCGGATGCGGAAGACGCAATAGCCGGTGGCGCCGTAGACCACACCGCCGGGACCGACGCGCAACGAGAACAATCCGTGCCAGGAAAGCGGGCCGTAATCCTCGGGCAACCACGCGGACGCGACGACGGCGCGCTTGGCGGGGTCGATCAGCGCGAGCCGCGGGCGGATTTCAGGCGCGCCGGCGGTGAGGATGTGGTCGCCACGGCCGATGAGCGCGTAGACGAGGCCGCGGCCGGCCGGCGCGAAGGAGGTGACGTCGGCGAGGTCGTCGAGTCCGAGATCGCCGGACCAGGCGAGGACGTCCTTCGCGGGATCCCAGAGCGCGAATGCGCCCTGCAGGCGTTTCACGGGCATGCCGGTGCCGGGCTCGATGCTGAGACCGATGAGGATTTGCTTCAGCTCCGGCAGCCACAGCATCGAGTCGGGCGTGGTTTCGGGCACGACGGTGCGGTGGGATTTTTTCTCGCTGGTCTGCGGGTTGAACCACGCGAGCGTGCCGCCGTAGAGGCCATAGTCGGGGCTGGCGCCCATCCAAAGTCGTCCATCAGGGGTGACGACCATCGCATTGGGGCGAAAGCCGATGTGGTCGAGGCGGCCGAGGTCGCGGGGATTGTCGTTGGGGCCGGTGCCGAAGTGCAGCGGTTTGACGGGATCAAACACCGACAACCGCGCCTCGGGGTAGGAACCGAGGTAGAGTTTTCCGTCGAGGCAGGCCATCGAGTAGACCTCGCCGCCGGCGAAGGTGTGTTCGCCGAGGTCTTCGAGGTGGGCGGAGTCCGGGGGAAGTGGCTCACTGGCGTTAACAGGGCGCAGGCCCTCCTTCGGCAGCCCTGCGGCGGGCGAATCGACTTTGGCGCGCCACAGTCGATTCGGCATATAACTCGAGCCATAGAGGTGGCCGTCGGGGCCGACGTCGATGATGTGGAGGTTGGAACCGCCGCCGACCCAATCCAGGTGCAGCTGGCGGCTGGGCACGAGCGGGTCGCGGTTCGTGAGCAGGACGTGGCGCGGCACGCCGACGCCGTTGATGCCGTCGTCCAGGAATTGTGCAGTCCAGCCGCCCGGCATCTCGGCGGGCGCCTGGTAGGCGTGTTTGTAGGTGGCGTGGATGCCCGGGAGCGGCGCTGGCAGCTCGTCAACCGGTGAGAGATTGAGTTGGTCCACGCGGAATTTTCCCGCGTGCGAGTCGAGGTAGAGCCGGCCGTCGGTGCCTTTGAAGAATTTCAGGAATTGCGCCTTGTCGGTCGGGTCGGTGACGGACGGGCCGGCCTCGCGGTGCTCGCCCGTCTTGGGGTCGAAGAGCAGCAGGTGCGGCCGGCCGAATTTCACGATGCCCGCGAGCGAGCCATCGTCGCCGGCCAGCGGGTAGAGATAATTGTCGGTGTCGTCCTTCTTTCCGAAACACGTGAACTTCCTCGTGGCGGGGTCGTAGCTTGTGAGCGTCGCACCAGGGTAGGTGCCAATCCAGAGAACGCCGTCGGGTCCCTCGTTGATCCCGATCGGGGCGATGTCGCCGGCGGCGGGATAAATCCGCCCGAGATCCTCCAGACCGCGGTCGGGGTGGTTGGCGTCGAAGCGATGCAGGTGCCCGTCCCAGCCCGACACGATGTAGAGGATGCCGCTCAGCAGGGAGCGGAACGAGGCGGCGGAGAAGGTCGAGTTGACGGGATCATGCACCGCGAATTGCCGGCAGCGGCCCGTTTCCAAATCGATATCGATGACGAAGAGCCCGCCGTTGTTCTGGCTCATCGACGCCAGCAGTGAAGCACGGCCGTCGGCGGTTTTGCCGGGATGCAGCCGGGCCCAGCTCACGCCCTTGACGGGGATGCCGAGGTCGCGGGGAGCGTCGACGGCGGGGTTCATCGCGTGCACCCAAGCCGTCCGCGCAAAGCGCAGCAACGCGGGAATTGTGTTTATTCAACCCTTCCGGCGGGCGCAGTTATGATTTGTCATTCGCGGCGCGGAGGAAAATGACTGTGGCCATGACCGTCCCCGCCCTTCGTCCGCGCCCGGTTCCCGGCCTTGGCTTCCAAGCCATCGGCCCCGAGGAGGAGGCGCTTGTCCTCGATGTGCTGCGCCGCAAGGAGCCCTTTCGCTACTACGGCATGGACCCGGCGAAACCACCGCCGATGGCCGCGCAGCTGGAGAAGGAATTTCGCGCCTACATCGGCAGCGACTACGCGCTGGGTGTGACGAGCGGCTCGGGCGCGTTGGAAGTCGCGCTGGCGGCGGCGGCGATCGGGCCGGGCGACGAGGTCATCGTCAATGCCTGGAGCTGGATCTCGTGCTTCACCGCGATCGTGCGCGTCGGCGCGCGCCCGGTGCTGGCGGAGATCGACGAGTCGCTCAACCTCGACCCGGCGGAAATCGGTCGGCTGGCGACGCCGCGAACGCGCGCCGTGATCGTGGTGCATTACCAGGGTGTGGCGGCGGCGATGGAGCCGATCCTGCACGAGGCGCACCGCCGCGGAATTTATGTGGTCGAGGATTGCGCGCAGTCGCTGGGCACGCGCTACCGCGGGCGGCAGGTCGGCTCGTGGGGCGACATTTCGACCTACAGTTTTCAGAACAACAAAGTCGCGACGTCGGGCGAAGGCGGGATGGTGGTGACGCGGGACCAGCGGCTCTACGAACGCGCGGTGCGGTTTCACGACCTAGGCAACTATCGGCCGTATCACGCCGCGCTGGTGCCGCCGCGCGAGCCGGCGTTTGCGGGCGGACAATTCCGGATGTCGGAGCTGACTGCGGCGGTGGCGCTCGCGCAGCTGCGCAAGGTGGACAAGATCCGCGACCATTGCCGGGCGCTGGCGGCGCGGATCCTGCCGCGGCTGGCCGGGTTGAAGGGCCTGGCGTTGCGGCATGAAGCCGACCCGGCGGGATCCTTTGGCTTCGAGCCGTATTTCTTCCTCGATCGCGCCGAACTCGTGACGCCGTTCCGCGAGAAGCTGGACGCGCGCAACGTGAACTGCGGCCAGCGCACGGGCACGTATCCGCAATACGGCCGCGACTACGTGAAGACCGGGCTGGCGCACGCGCCGGGGGCGTCACCGTTCCGCGATTTCCCGATCTGGCCGGCGGAAGGCTACCGCGCGGTGGATTTCCCCCGCACGGAGGATTTGACGAAGCGCTTCATCGCGCTGCCGCTGGGCTGGCTCTACACGACGGCGGACGCGGACTACATCGCGGACTCCGTGATCGCCGTGCACCGCGAAGTCTGCGGATAGGCGAACGGAAGATTTGGCCGCAAAGCGGCGCAAGCACGCGCAGGAATCCACGGCTGGCTGGCCGCTCTTGCGCCTCTTTGCGGCCAATTCTCTGGTGCCTACGTCGAGCGGAAGTTGCCCTTCTTCAGCGGGAAGATCGGGCGGCCGAGGCGCTTCGAGCTCACGCGCTCCAGTTCCAGAGCCACGGTATGGTTGTGGGTGACGAAGCGGAGGAACTCGACGCGGGAGATGCTGAGGCAGCGCATGTCCTGTTTTGCGCTCACCTGCGCGTTGGACGCGCTGTTTTGCAGGAGGCCGATCTCGCCGAAGAAGTCGCCGGCGTGGATCACCGCGAGGCGGCGGCCGTTACGGGTGACGGTGGCGTCCTGCTCGAAGATGATGAAGAAGTTCTCGTTGAACTCGTTTTCCGGGAAAATGACGCTGCCGGACGTGTAGTCCGTGATGCTGGAGAGATGGGCGAAGCGCTCGATCGCCTGGAAATGCCAGTTTTGGCAGAGCGAAATGCGCCGCAGGAAGGGCAGCTTGAGGATGGTGTCGGTGAGCACGGTGCGGGCGATGCGCGGGATGGCGATCGCCTCGACCTGGGAACGGTCCAGGGTGAGCAGCGTGACCGGCGTGAGCGAACGCACGACGTAGCTTGGCTGTTTCGGGTCGGCGAGGTCGTGGAGCCCGATGACGTCGCCCTCGCTGAGGACCTGGACGCGGCTCGAGCGGCCGGAGGGCAGCTTGCGGTAGAGACCGACCGTGCCGCTGACGATGAGCGACACCTGCGTGGGCACGGGGCCGTGCGTCGGCAGGGCAGACCAGGCACCGTAGCGCGACGTGTGCATGAGCCGGGCGAGCTGTTGGCGCTCGGGGGGCTGCAGCGTGCGGAAAAGGGGGGACTCGGTGACGGCCTTGAGTCGGTTGCCCTCGAGCAGCACCATTTTCTTGGCGGTGAACCAGCGGGTTTTCCAGAGCCGGTAGGTGTGGCGGCGCGCGCGGGCGCGTTCCCGGGCGAAGTGGAAAAACTCCCAGAGCGCATAGCCGGCGCCGAGCGCCAGCAGGGAGGAGAAGATGGCCGCGGCCAGGCGCACGCTTTCCGTTTCCCACTGGGACAACAGCCAGAACGGCATCTTGGTCACGTGCGCGCCCATGTAGACCACGGCGAGGGTCCATGCCACGCCGTAGGAAATGAGGGCCCAGGTGTCAGGGTGACGGAGCGACCGGCGGAGCAGGTGCCAGCGAGTCTGCGGGCGGTTGTTGGGCGGGAAGATGTAGGCGTGGTCGGAGTCGCTGAGGCTGCCCTTGCGGCCGAGGCGGACGAGTGCGGCGAAACGCCCGCCCAGGATCGGCCGGAGGCTGACCGCGAGGCCGATCAGGCCCGGCACGCACCATTCGGGCTGCAGCCAGGCCGCGAGGCCGACGGCGGCGGAGATGACCGCGGGCCGCGCCATCGCGACGGCCTGCTGGTCGAGCGTGGAGAGCATCACGGAGTCGCTCGTATCGATCTCGAAATACGGCGGCAGGCGCAGCCATTGCCAGCGGGGCCGGTAGATTTCGCCACCGGCGCCGCGGACGAGGCAGGCGGTGAGGAAGGCGCTGAAGGTGAGGGTGACGCTCAGGAGCAACAGCCCGGCGCCGAGGTCCTTGGGCGAGAGCGGGAGGGCCGGGCGATAGACGAGCATGAGCACGAGGCCCGCGAGGAAGATCGCAGCCAGCGGGCGCGCGACGGTCTTGGGGCGCACGCCGGGACGCCAGTTGAACGCCTGCACGGGCTCGATCTCGACGCCTGGCTCGAGGAGGATGTGCTCGCGGACGGCCTTGAGGATCAGCTCGAAGAATTCGTTGAGCGGCAGGCACAGCCGCTCGTCGAGTGCCTGCGCCAGCACGGCCGGCACGGAGCGGGGCTCGCCGAACAGCCGCAGGATGCGCCACTGGGCCGTCGTGATCTTGAGATACGTCTTGGCCGACACATTCTTCACCACCAGCAAGCCATTGATGGTCTCGCTGTGCTGAAGGTTCGGCGCCAGAGTCAGGATCTGCGCGGAAAGCGTGAGATTCGTATCCATGCCCGTCGAAGGCCTAGGTCGTCGCCTCCGGCTCGGTCGCTTGCCGGACCGCGGCGATCAGCTGGTCGTTGGAAAAGGGCTTGGTCAGGAAGCAGATTTCACGCAAGTCCGTGGGCCACCACGAGAGGTCCATCAGGTGCCCGCTGATGAGGATGACCTTGAGCTTGGGAAATTTCGCGATCAGCCGGCGCGTCAGCTCCAACCCGTCGATCCCCGGCATTAAAACGTCACAAATCATCAGCGTGGGCGGCGTGGGGGCGGCATTGATCGTGGCCAGGGCGGCGGTCGCCCCGTCGGCCACGCGCACGACCCAATGCTGGGTATCGAGGACAGTCTCGATCAACTGACGCATGGCCGGTTCATCGTCGACGAGCAGGATCCAACGCGCTGCGGAACCGGAAAGGGAAGTAGACGGGTTATTTTGGTCGGAGGTCGACATGCGGGAGAGCTAGCAGGAAAACCGGCCTAAATTCGACTAAATTGGTTGGGCCCAAACGCTTTGGCACAGATCAAATGACCCAAATGGCCGTCGCACGAACGCGGAATTTACTCACGACCTTTACTCATTCGTTATTAGCATGTTGCAACCCAGTTGCTAGTGAGGAATTCCTCCGGGCGGGCGATTGGGCGGGCAGGGTAAATCCCCGGGCCCACGTCCAATGGCGTTGGGCAAACTCGCCGCTGTCGTGACTCAGGCGCCGCCGCCAGAGGCCTATTCGCGGCGGCCCAAGGTGGCGCCGCCATCCACCAGGATGGTCGTGCCGGTGATGTAGGCGCCGTCGTCGCTGGCGAGAAAAAGAAAGCTGCCGGCGACTTCCTCCGCGGTGCTCATGCGGAGGAGCGGCACGACCTTGTCCACTTTCCGCGCGAAGCTCCGGTCGCGATCGTAAATTTTCTTCGTCAGGCCGGCGTAAACCATCCCGGGGGCGACGAGGGCCGCGGTGATGCCGTGCGGCGCGAGTTCCTGCGCGATGATTTTCGCGAGCATCTGCTGGCCGCCCTTGCTGGTGCAATAACTCGCGCCCTGCGGCCAGGGCGTGTCCTGGACCCACGAGCCGGTGAAGAGAATCGTGCCGCGACGCGCCTGGCCGCGGCGCGGATTTTTCAACATGAGCCGCGCGGCGCGCTGGGCGGTGAGGAAACTGCCGGTGAGGTTCACGGCGAGCGTGCGCGACCACGCCTGCTCGGTCACGTCCACGAACGGCTGGTTGACGACCATGCCGGCGTTGCAGATGGCGGTGTCGATCCGGCCGAGGAATTTCTTCGCTGCGGCCAGCGCGCGGTCGACGGAGGCGGCGCGGGTGACATCGCAGCGCACATACGCGGCGTTCACGGGATGCAGCGCCTTGGCCGCGGCGCGTCCGCGGGCGGGCGGGAGCAGGTCGGCGAGCATGACGCGTGCGCCGGCGGCGAGGAAGCGCTTGGCGACGGCCTGGCCGATGTCGCCGCAGCCGCCGGTGATGAAAACTCCAGTATTGGCGATGCCTTGCATGGGGAATGGGATGGCGGAAGGGGAAGCGGGGAGGTGGAGAACGCCGGTCCAAATTCGGTCGTCTAGCTGGGCGCGGCGCCGTTGGCGGTGACGGTGTAGGCGCCGCCGACGGTGGGGAGCAGGACTTGGGCCTTGCCGCCGAGCTTGCGGTAGGTGTCGGCGAAGAGGTTGGCGTCGAGCGTCTCGTAGGCGGGGATCTTGTCCGCCGGGCGCGACCAGAGGATGTGGTGGTGCGGGATGACGCTGCGGGCGTTCAGCTGCCAGGCGAGCAGCGCGGCTTCGTGGGCGTTCATGTTGCCGACGGAGCCGTTGATGCAGAGCGTGGCGAGCGCGAGCGGCGTGGCGGCGACGGCGCGGTGGATGCGCGGGTCGTAGTCGGTGTCGCCGGTGTGGTAGATTCGGACGCCGTTGAAATCGAGCATCACCCCGAACGCGTCCGGCACTTCCCAGCCCGGCACGCCGGCCTCGTGGCGCGCGGGTATGCCGGTGAGCTTCACGTCGCCTAGATCGAGCGTCTGGCCGGCGGTGAGCGGCACGACCTGGCTCTTCGGCACGCTCCACGAGAGGGCATGAGACATCGCGCCGGGCGACATGATGAACTTGGCGTTGGGCCGGCGGCGGGCGAGCTCGGGAATGCAGCCGGGGTCGAGATGGTCCTCGTGCCAATGCGTGCTGATCACGAAGTCCGGCTCGGCTTCGGCGGCGGTGATCGGCGGTGGAAACGCGCGCTCCACGTCGAACATGTCCTTCACGATGTTGGAGAGATACGGGTCAATCCACACTTGGCGCCCGGCGGGGGTCTTGAAGATGAAACCCGAGCCGCCGAGCCACCACGCCGCGAGTGAGCCGGCCGCGGGGCGGGCCGCGGCGATGCGGGAAGCGAGCGACGCGGTCGGGCTCATGACTGCTGCGAGACGCGGCGGAGGAGGTTGGCGCGCGCGAGGAACTCCGGGCGCAGTTTCACGCCGAGGCCGGGGCCGAATTTGTCCAACCACGCGCGACCGTTTTGGATCGGCACGTCGGGCGTGGCGACTTCGCGGTAGTAGCCTTCGCAGAAGCCGCGCACGGTTTCCATGATCAGGGCGTTGGGCACGGCGGCGCAGAGGTGGAGGCAGGCGAAGAGATTGACCGGCCCGGTGCAGTCGTGGGGAGCGATCGAGAGATGATGCGTGTCGGCGAGCGCGGCAATTTTGAGCGCCTCGCTGAGCCCGCCGGTCCAAATGACGTCGGTCATGACCACGTGCGCGGCGTCGGCCTCGAGCAGCCGGCGATAGGCGTGACGCGTGAACAGGCGTTCGCTCGCCGTCTGCGGCACGCGCGTCTCGCGCACGAGACGGGCGAGATCGGGGGCGCTGTCGGGCTGGAGGAAATCCTCCATCCACATGACGTCGTAGGGCTCGAGCGCCCGGGCGATGCGCAGTGCGCAATTCACGTCCCAGCGCGAGTGGCCCTCGAGCGCGATCTGCATCTTGTCGCCGACGGCCTTGCGGATTTCCTGCACGGTCCAGAGCCCTTGGGCGAGTTGCTCGGGCAGCAGATCGTGGCCCACGGGGCCGACGGCGGACCAGCCGGCGGGGCCGGTGACGGCGGAGACTTTCATCTGCGGCGCGAAGCGGTCCCACGGCCAGACCTTCATCGCGGTGATGCCATGGGCGAGGAGTGACTTCGCGAGCTCGCCGGGTTTTTCGAGGAAGCCGGTCTGGTCGGCGTATTTCGGCGTGTCGACGCAGGTGTTGTAGATGCGGATGGAATCGCGCGTCTGGCCGCCGAGCAGGTTGAGCACCGGCAGGCGCGTGTGCTGGCCGAGCAAATCCCACAGCGCGAGGTCGAGGGCGGAGATGGCGCGCATCTCGGCGCCGGCGTGGCCGAAGAAATTGGCGTAACAAAACAGCGCCTGCCAGTGCCGCTCACGATCGAACGCCGACTGCCCGAGCAGGAGCGGTGCGGCGAAGTCGTGGATGACCGCCTCGACGGCCGCCGGGATGTAGAATGTCTCACCGAGCCCGACGAGGCCGTCGTCCGTGTGCAGCTGCACCCAGAGCAGGTTCGGAAAATCCGGGGAGCGGATCGTCTCGATGCGGGTGAGTTTCATGGGGTGTGGTGGCGAGAGGCTGGGGATTATTTCTTGCGGCGCGGCGCCGACTTCTTGGCGGCGGTGGTGCCGAGGCGCTTTTCCCAGCCCTCGGCATAGACGTTGAGGTAGGCGTGCGGGTCGTAGGGGTGGGCGCGCACGACGTCGAGGTTGAGCTTGAGTCCGAGACCCGGGGTTTTGGGGAGCGAGAAGTGGCCGTTGGCGGGATCGAGCGTGGGCGTCCACGTGACGAGCTCGCGCGTCCACGCGTCGTTGAACATGTCGAAGTTCTCCTGGATGAGGAAATTCGGCACGCAGGCCGCGAGCTGCAGGCAGACGGCGGTGGCCACGGGGCCGCCGCTCTGGTGCGGGGCGATCCATGAGCCGTGCGCTTCGGCGAGATGCGCGACGGCGAGGGTGGGCATGAGGCCGCCGAGCGACATCGGCTCCGGCTGGAAGATGTTCACGCCGCCGCCTTCCGCGAGGGTATAGAACTGGCCGAGCGTGTCGTACATTTCGCCGGTGGCGACGCGGATGGGGCAGCGGTGGGCAACGTTGTTGGCGGGCGCCTCGCGCTCGCGTGTGGTGGGTTCCTCCCACCAGTAAAGCCCGATCGGGGCGAGTTTCTCGGCGGCGCGGAGGGCGTCGGCCTCGGTGAAGCGCGCGTGGACATCGATCAGGATGTGCAGTTTCGGGAAACGCTTCCGCATCGCGGAGAGAATGTCGAAGGAGAGTTGGAGCTCGTCGTCGCTGATAAAGCCCTGCGCGGTGCCGAACGGGTCGACCTTCAGCGCGTGGAAGCCGCGCTCGACGACCTTCTCCGCCGCGGCGACGAAGTGCGCGGGTGTGCGCTCGGTGCGATACCAGCCGTTGGCGTAGGCGAGGACGGTGTCGCGGACCTTGCCGCCGAGCAGCTGCCAGATCGGCACGCCGAGGTGCTGGCCGAGGATGTCCCAGCACGCGACCTCGATGGTGGCGATGGCCGTGCGGTGGATGTGCCCGCCGTCGAGGGAGACGCTGTCGAGCAGGCGCTTCGAGAGCGCGCGGATGTTTTGCGGATCCTGGCCGATGACGAGATGCTCGAGTTCGCGCACGGCGGCCTCAGTGGTCTTGATGAAACCGTTGAGCGTGCCCTCGCCGAGGCCGATGAGGCCGTTGTCGGTGTGGACGTGGACGAAGAAATAGTTCTTCCAGCCGGCGCCAACGGTGAAGGTTTCGATCCGGGTGATTTTCATGGGGCGGTGA
The DNA here is from genome assembly GCA_903862955.1 of uncultured Opitutia bacterium. Lineage (GTDB taxonomy): Bacteria > Verrucomicrobiota > Verrucomicrobiia > Opitutales > Opitutaceae > Opi-474. Next base: position 168,261 of record CAIPAH010000022.1, on the reverse strand, counting down.
AACTAGCGGAGAATTTCCTGCGCGGCCGACGCGAGGTGGGCCGCGGTCAGGCCGTAGCGCTCGGCGAGGTAGGGCAGCGAGCCGCTTTCGCAGAAGCAATCGGGGATACCCACGCGCTTGAGTTGGATGCGCAGGCCCTCGTCCACGGCGAGATCGGCCACGGCGCTGGCGAGGCCGCCGGTGATGAAGTGATTCTCGGCGGTGACGATCCGCGGCACGCGGGCGAGCAGGGTGGCGACGGCGGTGCGGTCGAAGGGCTTGAGCGTGCTGACGTGGAGGACGGCGGCTTTGACTCCGCTGGCAGCGAGGGTGCGGGCGGCCTCGAGGGTGCGCGTGGTCATGAGGCCGGTGCTGATGAAGGCCACGTCAGCGCCGTCGCGGAGAAGCCGGGCTTTGCCGATCTCGAATTTGTAGTCGGGCTCGAGCGTCACGGGCACGATGCCGCGCAGCAGGCGCATATAGACCGGGCCGTCGTGTTGCGCGATGGCGGCAGTGGCCTGGGCGGTCTCGGTGGCGTCGCAGGGATCGATCACGGTGAGGCCGGGGATGCTGCGCATGAGCGCGAGGTCCTCGATGCCCTGGTGTGTGCCGCCGTAGCCGGTGGTGAGGCCGGGGAGGCCGGCGACGATCTTCACGTTGGCGCGGCCGAGTGCGGCGCCGATGGCGATAAAATCGTAGGCGCGGCGCGTGGCGAAGACACAGTAGGTCGTGGCGAATGGCACGAGGCCGGTGCGCGCGAGGCCGCAGGCGGCGCCGATGAGGCTCTGCTCCGCCATGCCCATTTGGAAGAAACGCGCGGGGAATTTCTCCGCGAAAATGTGGATGTCGGTGTATTTGCCGAGATCGGCGGTCATTCCGACGATGCGGGCGTCCTTCTCGGCGGCGCGCACGAGCGCGTGGCCGAAGGGCGCGTTTTCGGTCTTCGTGGCGCCGGCGGCGTCGGAGGCGAGGATCGTGCCGGTCACGCCGCGCGGTTTGGTGGGGGCGGTGGTGCTCATGCGGACTCCTCCAGCTGGCGGTTGGCGATCGCCCATTCGTCCGCAGCGACGCGGATGAAATGGTTTTTCTCGCGCTCCTCGAAGGCCTTCACGCCCTTGCCCATGAGCGTGTCCACGACGATGGCGTGGGGTTTGCCGGGGGTGGCGCGGGCGGCGGCGAACGCGGCGAGCAAGGCGGGGAAGTCGTGGCCGCTGACGCGCTGCGTGTGCCAGCCGAACGCGGCCCACTTCTCGTGGAGGGGCTCGATGCCCATGACCTTGGACGGCGCGCCGTCAGCCTGCTGGTTGTTGCAGTCGATGATCGCGATGAGGTGGTCGAGTTTGTGGTGCGCGCCGGCGAGGGCGGCTTCCCAGGTGGAGCCTTCCTGGCATTCGCCGTCGGAGAGCAGGTTGAACACGCGGGCGTCCTTGCCCTGGAGTCGCAGCCCGAGCGCCATGCCGACGGATTGCGTGAGGCCATGGCCGAGCGAACCGCCGGTCATCTCGACGCCGGGTGTGGTTTCGGGCGCCGACATCTCAAGCCGCGAGCCATCGGCGCCGTAGGTTGAAAGCTCATCCACCGGGATGATTCCCGCCTCGGCGAGCGCGGCGTAGAGTCCTATCGCGTAGTGGCCGATGGAGAGGACGAAACGGTCGCGGTCGGGCCAGGTGGGTTCGGCGGGACGCGTCCGCAGCTCCGAGAAATAGACCGTGGCGAGCACGTCGGAGATGCCGAGTCCCTGGCCGACATAGCCCTGGCCGACGATCTCGGCCATGCGGAGCACGTGCTTGCGCATGGCCTTTGAGCGGGCGCGGAGGGCGGCGGGATCGCGGGTGAGCGCGAGTGTAGAAGCGGGAGCGGAAACGACGGCGGACATGGTGAGTGGTTCAGCCGAGCTCCATCGCGCCGGTGAAGTTGAAGCGTTCGGCGGTGACGTAGGCGGCGCCGTCGCTGGCGAGCCAGACGGCGGCGTTGGCGACCTCGGCGGGATCCACGCGGCGCTGCATGGGCAGGCTCTTCGTGCGCGACTCGGCGAGCGCGGCTAGGTCCTGGCCGGTGAGCTTGGCGAGGTCGCGGTCGAGGGCGTCGACCATGCCGCCGGTCATGCGGCCGGGGACGATGGAGTTGACGGTGATGCCGTGGGGCGCCCACGCGACGGCGCAGGAGCGCGTGAAGCTGTCGACGGCGGCCTTGCTCGCGCCGTAGGTGGCGAAGTTGGAGACGGCGAGGCGGGTGGCGGGCGTGGAGATGGTGATGATGCGGCCGAATTTTTTCGGGAGCATGACCTCGGCGGCGGCCGTCATGCAGAAGAACGCGCCGCGGGCGTTGATGTTGAAGACCTGGTCGAAGCGCTCGGGCGTGACCTCGAGAAGCGGGTCCACGAGGCAGATCGCGGCGCAGTTGACCATGATGTCGAGCGTGCCGAAGCGGTCGGTGACGGCCTTGATGCCGGCCTTGATCTCGGCGGGCTGGCCGATGTTCATTGCGAGCGTGAGGCCGTCCTTCACGCCGGCGAGCGCCAGCGTTTCCTGGGCGGTCTCGGCCTTGAGGTCGGCTACGGCGAGCTTCGCGCCCTCCTTGGCGTAGGCGAGGGCAATGGCGCGGCCGAGGCCGGCGCCGCCGCCAATGATGAGGGCCGTGCGATTTTTCAGAGTCATGGGGTAACTGGGGGCGACAACTGCGGGGTGAATGAGAAGATTGCGCCCGGCGCTTGGCAATCCCCCTGCGGACAAAAACGGCGTTGAATAATCCGCGCGCGACAAGAGCGGAGCCTGCCGGGCGGCGGAGCGCCCGGCCCACCTTCGATCAGGCGCGGGAGAGGCGGAAGCGGAGGAGCTGGCCGTCCTTGGGATCCGGGACTTGGCCGTCGGGGCGGAAGCCGCACTTTTTCAGGACGCGAATGGAGGGCAGGTTGTCGGGGCGGACCATCGCGAAGATTCGGGTCACGGAGGGCCGGGTGAACGCTTCGGCGATCATGAGGCACACGCCGGCGGTGGCGTAGCCGTGGCCTTGGTGGCGGGAGCCGATGCCGTAGCCGATCTCGACGCCGTCAGCATGGTCGGGCGTGGTTTTGAACCGGCCCGAGCCCACGATGGCGACGGGCTCCTCCGCCCAGAACAGCCGGGGCAGAAACCAATTCGCGTGGGTCGGGTGGGCGGCAATGTTCTCCAGCGAGCGTTGCAGGACGATGGGTGGTGGCGCGGCGTCATCATCACAATGCCGCCCCGACGCGCGCCAGGCGGCGGGGCCGGTGCGCTGGGCCTCACGCAATTCCTCGAGGGTGGGGACGATGAGTTTCATCCGGGCTCAGCCGTAGGCTCCGGGCGGGTGGAAGCCGAGCAGGCGTTTGCGGCGCGGGTTGGCGCGCGCAATGACGGCTTCGGGCATGTGGTAATTGACGTGCGGCCAGTAGCGCAGCGAGACCCAGCGGCGGGCAAAGGGAGTCTGGACGACCCAACGGATGCGGCCTTTCGAGAGATTGGGCCCGCCGCGGTGCCACGTCTGGTCGTTCCAGAGCACGAGCGTGCCGGCCTTGCCCGGTGCGCTGACGAGGCCGCGACCTTCCCATGTGGGATTCCCGTTGGCGTCGTTGTCTTCCGGCTCCGGGCTGCGACCCGCGCGATGGCTGCCCGGGATGAACTGCGTGGGGCCGAGTTCCTCGTCCACATCACACAGGTAATAATTCATGTTGATGAGGTAGGTCGGCATCGGAATGCGCGGATCCAGCGTGACGCCCGGCGGCAGCGGAAAACGCACGGCATCGTCCACGTGCCAGCCCGTGAAGGTCCGGCCGGGCGTCGTCCGCAGGCCGGTCTCGGCGATCATGTGGCAGTCCTTGCCCAGCACGGCCTCGGCGAAATCCGCGATGCCGGGGTGGTCGATGAGCGCCTCGAACTCCTCGCCATACTCAAACATCTTGGGCCGCCACATGTCGGACATGTGGTAGAGCTCTGCCTCGGCCGAGGGCGTGGCGAACGCCCGCTCGATTCCCGTCCGGAGGGTGGCGACCTCAGCCGGCGAGAGCATATCGGGCAACACGAGGAAACCGTCGCGGTTGAATTGCGCGAGCAGCTCGGGAGTGGGAAGGATGACGGACACGGGAGGAGTTGTGTTAAGGGGAAGCCAGGAAGCCAAGAATCGGAATCACGCTTTGCGGGAATTCAGGAGGTCGGTGATAAGGACGCCGTCGATGCGGAGGCCGGCGATGTTGCAGTCGCGGATGTCGACATTGGTGAGGTTGACGTTGGTGATCCGCGTGCCGGTGAAATTGATGTCGTCGAACCGGCTGTCGGAAAGGTTGATGTCGCTGAACTGGGCGGCCGCGAGGTTCAGGTCCTTGAACACGGAGCCGGGGACGTTGGACTGGGTGAGGCTGAACTTTTCGGCGATTTGGGTGAGTTCCATGTGGAGAAGTCTGAATTTTTACCGCGAAAGCGCGAAATCGCTAAAAAGACAAAGAGTCAGGTTTCGTGTTTTCGCGTTTTCGCGATTGGATTGGGCCCGAAATTCCGTGATCACGACGGCCAGGATGGCTCGTCCTTGTAGGGGCGCTCGGGCATGCCGCGGGTGAGGTCGGCGATGACGGGGCGTTGCTGGAGCAGGAGGGCGTGACGGTCGAGTTCCTTGGCGGTGATCTTGCCCGCGGGGAAGTAGCGGAACAGGAAGGTGTGCTCGCCCTGATCCTGCCAGGCGTAGTGTTCGAGCTTCTCGGGCAGGATTTTCGGGTCGTGGTGCGCGAACGGGCAGGAGCGCAGCAGGGTGAGATGCACCGCGGATGGGTCGCCGCTGAGGGCGAAGATTTCCGGCGCCACGAGGCCGGCGCGGGTACCGTTATCGAGCAGCAGCAGCGAGCGGTCGCGGAGGGGCAGCTCGCGGCCGTCACTGGCGCGCGGGAGGCCGCCGCCGGAAATGCCGTCGTCGCGCGACGCGATGCCGGCGCCGGGCGTCCACGAGAGCCGGAGGAGCTTGTGGTGCTCGTGCCAGGTGACGCGCAGGCGGAGCTCGTAGAAAGCCTGGCCGAGGTAGCGGCGCCAGTCGGCGCAGATGCGGCTGGAGCCGATGGTGCCGTCGACGCGCCACGCCGTGCGAATCGGTCCATTCTCAACCTGCATGGGCGCGCTCCAATGCGCGTGGTCGAGCTGCGGGCCGCCAAAGCGGTCGAGTCCATGGGACCACGTGTCAGACTTTTCCTCGATGAGCTTCAGCTCAGGCAGCGCACAGGCTGGGCCGGCTGCGGGAGTGAGCGTGCCTTGCCCGGTGGCGTCGACGGCCAACGTGAAGTCGGGAGCCGCGCCCTTGAGTTTCGCGACCTTGCCAGCAGCGTTGCGCGCGATGCGGACCGTGTGGAACTTGCCGGCGTCGATCGTGGCGGGGAACAGGATACGCACCGTGTCGGGCATGAGCGTCTCGGGCTCGATGATTTGGTGCGGCACGAGCTGGTTCTTCTCGTTGAGCAGACACCAGTCGGGTTTCCAATGCGTCCACTCGAGCCACGGCTCGTGCTCGATGAAGTCGGAGAATTTTGCGCCCGAGTAATTCGCGAGGACGAGGCGCTGCCGTTGGTCGGCGGGGAGGGCGTGGGCCTTCTGGCGGAACGCCTCGCTGAGCACGGTCTCGGCGGCGGCCTTGGCGCCGGCGAGCTGGTCGTCCGCGGCGCGGGCGGCGCTGGGCGTGCAACTGCCGCCGAGCGTATCATGGAAGGAGTTGAAGCAGAGCGTGCGCCACGACTCGGCGAGCGCGGATTGGGGAGCGCGGCGGGCGGCGGGCGGGACATGGGCGAGGGCGCGACCGGCGAGGGCCAGCATGTTCTCGGCGCGGCGGACGCCGAGTTTCACGGGACGGTGGCCGGTGTAGCAACCGATGGCGTGCATCTGCAGCTCGCCGGTGACGAGCGGGAGGTGTTTCAGCTCGGGCTGCAGCGCGCGGAAGAAGCGCTCGGGCGAGGAGAATTCCATGCGGGCGTCGGGGATGGCGTCGCGGTTCGCGCGGACCCACTCGATCATGTGCTCGTTGGGACCGCCGCCGTGGTCGCCGACGCCGAGGAAGCACATCGTGTGATTCACGTTGGCGGGAAGCGGCTGGAGCGACGACTCGACCCACTCGAGGTTGGGCGGGAAGATCGTGGCGTAGCCGTAGGAAATGCGGAAGGTGTTCACGATCTTGCCACCGGGGCGGCCGCGCCAGCGGAAGATGTTCGCGGGCAGCTTCGTCTCGTGGGCCATGGGGCGCATCATCACGTAGCTGTGCTGGCCGTGGGCGGAGAGGATGTCAGGGAGCGCGGCGGTGTGGCCGAAAGAGTCGACGTTGTAGCCGATCTTGGGGAAGAGCCCGAGGTGCTGCTTGAACCAGTCGCGGCCGATCTCGATCTGCTTCGCCATGTTTTCGGCGCTGGGGAGGTTGCAATCGGGCTGGATCCACCAGCCGCCGACGACGGACCAGCGGCCGGCGCGGATGTGGGCCTTGATGCGCTTGAACAGTGCGGGATCGTGGCGGCGCACCTGCTCGTAGACCCAGGCCTCGCCCCGCGTGAAGATGATGTCGGGGTGACGGTCGAGCGTGTTGCACATCGTGTAACACGTGTTGAGGGCCTCATCGACGCCGGCCGTCCACGGCCAGAGCCAGACAGGATCGATGTGGGCATTGAAGACGATGTGGATCGTGCGCATTGAAATGGGGAGAGGGTAACGCGGGGAACGGGGCGGTCGAATGAGACTTGGAGGAAGCGGGAGGGTGACGGCAAGCTGGTTGCGGCAGATGACAGGGAGAAGGATTTTTTTAGCCGGAAGCCAGGAATCCAGGAACGGAACTTTCTTGGTTTCCTGGCTTCCGGCTTGGCAACGATTTTTCCGGTTACGCTGGGTGGGATGCCCCAAGGTGGGTGCAGTGAGACTGCGCCCCGACGGCTTGGGAGGCTTCGCCTCCTACTTCGCCAGGCGCTTCGTCACGGTGGTGACGGCGCGGGCGACTTTCTCGACGTAGGCGTCGGACATGGCCTCGGTGATCTTGAAGACGAGGCAGTCGTCCAGGATGGCCTCGGCGACGGGGCACTTGACCTGGCGGTAGTCCATTTTGGTCAGCCCGAAATCGCGGACGGGCCAGGCGCCGCCGAAGAAATTGTGATTCTTGAAGACCGGATAGGCATACACGGGACGCGGGATGTAGCCGGCGCCGACGGCGACGCCCTCGGCGTTGAGGGCGGTGCAAAGCTCGGCGCGGGGGACGGAGTAGCAGGCGAGTTCCAGGCGAACCATGTAGAACCAGTAGCTGTGATAGTCGCCCTTCGCGGTGGCGGGCGGGATCACGCCCGGGGCGCCGGCGAGGCGGGAGGTGAGCAACTCCCCGATGTGGTGGCGGCGCGAAACGATATCGTTGAGCTTGGTGAGCTGGGCGGCGGCGACGGCGGCCTGCGGCTCGCTGATGCGGTAATTGGGCGCGAGTTCCTCGACCTCGCGTCCACCGGCGACGCGGTCGTAGGACTTGTCGCCCCACTTCGAGAGACCGGGGCCGTAATGCTCGCTGTTGGTGGCGACGATGCCGCCGTCGCCGCAGGCGATGTGCTTGAAATCGTTGAGCGAGTAGCAGCCGAAATCGCCGACGAGGCCGACAGGCGTGCCGCGGTGCTTTGCGCCCCAGGACTGCGCGCAGTCCTCGATGAGGATGAGGTTGTGCTCGCGGGCGATCGCGGAGAGGGCAGTGAGATCCGCGGCGTTGCCGGCGAGGTGCACGGCCATGATCGCGCGGGTTTTCGCCGTGATCTTCCGGCGGACGTCGGCGGGATCGAGGTTGTAGGAATGCGGGTCGAGATCGGCGAAGACCGGCACGCCCTGCTGGTAGAGGATGCCGATGACGGAACCCATGTCGGTGATGGGCGCGGTGATGACCTCGTCGCCCGGGCGCAGCTTCAGCGTGGCGACGGCGATGTGGAGCGAGGCGGTGCCGGAGGAGCAGGGGAAGGCGTATTTCAGCGGGTAATGCTTCCGGAATTCCCCGAGCAGCGCGGTGGTCTGCGGGCCCTTCCAGTAAAACAGCGACGGCTGCTTCACCATTTCGGTGAGTCGGGCGAGCTCGGCGGCGCCCCAGCGCTGGGGGAGCGGCACGGGTTCGTCGACGATAGGCTTGGTGGCGGACGGGGCGGCGGTGCTCATGGAAAATGAGGAGGGGGTGGAGTTGCCCGCGAATTTCGCGAAGTGGCGCGAATGGGCTTCAATTCGCTGAGCTTAAATGTTTCCGGGGATTCGCGCCCATTCGCAGGATTCGCGGGGGAAACTCAGAGGCCGAAGAAGCGCTGGGCGTTGGTGGAGCCGATCAGCTCCTTGGCGCGCGCGGGGATGTGGGCGCCGCGGAGCTTGTCGACCTCGCCGCGGGTGGAAAGCAGGGGCGTGCACGTGCCGAGCATGAGCCGGCGGGCGGGAAACTTGGGGAGCATCAGCTCGAGGCAGTTCGTGGTCTCGCAGAAGGAGATCTCGACGGAGAAGTTTTCGTGCTTGGGTGCGAGCTGCTCGACCTCGCCCTTGTAGATGCCGGTGAAGAGGACGTGGTGCTTGGGGAAACGCTCGAGGAACTGCGCGAGCTGCTTCACCGGCACGCCCTTGAGGCGCATCGCGAAATACTTGTGGCGCTCGTCCTCGAGGCGGACATTGAGCACGAGCCGCAGCTTGGCGGCGGCGAGCGCGGCCATGAATTCGGTGAGGTGGGCCGCCCGCAGATTATAGTTGTGGTAGTTGGGCAGCAGCTTGACGGCGCGGAGGGGGGCGGCGGCGCGGCACTCGGCGAGCTGCTCGGGCCAGGTGCGCAGCGCGGGATTCAGGATCGGCACCGGCAGCAGGGCGGGCGTGCGGCGGACGGCGGCGAAGAGCTGGCGGTTGGCCGGCATCGGGTCGGGCAGGAAGACGGCGCCGAGGTGCGACACGAGCGCGCGGCGGATGCCATTGGCCGCAAGGTGGGCGGCGAAGGCGCGCGCAGGACGGTCGGGGACGGGCGTGAACGGCCACGGGCCGAGGTTGGCGTTGGTGTCAATCAGCATGGCGGGGCTCAGTTGAGCGGAAGGTTGAGCAGGCGGGCGGTGTTGCCGAAGAGCATGCGCTGCTTGTCGGCGGCGGAGATCCGGGCGCCGAGGATGCGGCCGATCGTGACGCTGTTCTCGCGAATCGGCAGGTCGGAGCCGTAGAGCACGTGGTCGGCGCCGAGGTGCTCGGCGGCATACTCGATCAGGCCCTCCTCGGGAAAGCCGCCGGACGTGTCGACGTAGAGATTGGGCAGGCCCTTGGCCTCGAGCACGCCGCGGAAGCCGATGCCGGTGAGGTGGGCCATGATGATCTTCACGTCGGGATTCCGGCGCGCGAACAGCGCGGTCGTGCTCGGATCGCTCTGGTGCTGGCTGTTGCGGATATTGACGACGCTCCAGCTGTGCTGCAGCACCGGCAAATTGAAGGTGCGGGCGGCCTTGGCGACGTGGCGCATGCACGGATGCGCGGCGTTGTTGGCGATCTCGAGCTTGATGCCGCGGAAACCCGGCTGGGCGACGCAGCGCTCGACCTCGCGCATCACGGCGCGTTCACCGAGGAGCGGGTTGAGGTAGCAGAAGGCGGTGAAATAGTCGGGAAAAAGGCGCGCGGCCCGCGCGGTGTCGTCGTTGATGTGGCGCAGTTGTGCGGCGTTCGGCGTCGGGCCGAACAGCAGCACGTCGCCGAGCACGATCATGTGGACGATGTGGTGGCGGCGGCCGTGGTCGATCCAGCGCTGGAGCTGGGCCGGGGTGGCCTTGGTGCCGAAAACCGGGTGGGTGTGGACATCAATGATGCGCATGGTGAAGCAGCTCGATCGGGCCGGATTGCGTGAAGCTATGCGACAGAAAACGGAGTGACAAGGCCGTTCGTGGCACGCACAGTGCGAGGCTCACTTTCATGGCGCAAACTTCCCTCGACGACCACGCGATTGAACAGCTGCTCTCGACGCCCACCGCGGGCGCCATCGAGGCCGTCAAACAGCTCGACGGCGACTACATGGTGCTCGGCGTGGGCGGCAAGATGGGCACGAGCACCGCGGTGATGCTGCGGCGCGCGCTCGATGCCGCGGGCAAGCAGGCGAAGGTTTACGGCGTGTCGCGGTTCAGCCGACCCGAGGCGAAGCGGGAGCTCGAGATCTGCGGCGTGCTGCCGCTCTCGTGTGACCTCGCGGATCCAGCGCAGGTGGCGAAGCTGCCCGAGGTGGCGAACGTGGAATACCTGGCCGGCCAGAAGTTCGGCACGGACTCGGCGCCGGACGAGACGTGGATCCAAAACACGGTCGTGCCCTCGCTGGTGGCGCCGAAGTTCCGAGCGTCGCGCCTCGTGGTCTTCTCGACGGGCTGCGTTTATCCGTTCACGCCCGTGGACGGCCGCGGCGCGACGGAGGCGACGCCGGTGGCGTTCGTGGGCGAATACGCCAGCACCTGTGTGGGGCGCGAGCGGGTGTTCACTCATTACGCGCGCAAATACGGCACGAAGCAGCTGATGTATCGGTTGAACTACTCGGTCGAGTTGCGCTACGGCGTGCTGGTGGACATCGGTCAGCGCGTCCTCGCCGGCCAGCCGGTGGACATCACGATGAACGTCTTCAATTTCATCTGGCAGGGCGATGCCTGCGCGCGGGCCATCCAGTGCCTGCAGCACGTGGCGAATCCGCCGAAGCTGCTGAACGTCACCGGCGCGGAAAAGGTCACACTGAAGGATGCGGCCGAACGCTTCGGGAAGGTTTTCAACAAGACGCCGATCCTCACCGGCACGCCGGCGCCGACGGCGTGGCACTCCGATGCGAGCGAGTCGCTCCGGCTGTTCGGCCCGACCACCGTGTCGCTCGACCAGCTCATCGCGATGATCGCCGACCACCTGCGCGTCGGCGGCAAGCTGCTGGGCAAGCCCACCCACTTCGAAACCCGCGACGGCAAATTCTGATCATGGACCTCCGCGCCCACCTCCACACCGGCCACGTCATCCCGGCCCAGCCGCTCGCCCTCGATGCGCAGCGCAAATTCTCCGAGCGCCACCAGCGCGCCATCACCCGCTACTACGTCGCGGCGGGCGTCGGTGGCCTCGCCGTCGGCGTGCACTCGACGCAGTTCGAGATCCGCGAACCGCAGCACGGCTTGTTCAAGCCGGTGCTCGAACTCGCCGCGCGGACGATCGACGAGGAGCTGAAAAAGCAGCCGCGGCCATTCATCAAGATTTCCGGCGTTTGCGGACGCACGGAGCAGGCGGTGAAGGAGGCGGAGCTGGCGAAGTCGCTCGGCTACCAAGCCGGCCTGCTGAGCATGGCGGCGTTCAAGAACGACACCGAGGATGCGATGATCGCGCACTGCCGTCGCGTGGCGGAGGTGTATCCGATCGTGGGCTTCTACCTGCAGCCGGCGGCGGGCGGACGGCTGTTGGGCTACTCGTTCTGGCGGAAGTTCGCGGAGATCCCGAACGTGGTCGCAATCAAGCTCGCACCGTTCAACCGCTACCAGACGATCGACGTGATGCGGGCGCTGGCAGAGTCGGGCCGCGAGGACATCGCGCTCTACACCGGCAACGACGACAGCATCGTGGTGGACCTCTTCACGCCTTTCACCTTCGAGCGGAATGGCACTCAGGTGACGCGCCGCATCGTGGGCGGCCTGCTGGGTCACTGGGGCGTCTGGACCCGCGCGGCGGTGCAGCTGCTGGAGGAGATCAAGCAGGCGCGGACGTCCGCCACGCTGGACGCGCGCTGGCTGGAAAAGGCGATCGCGGTGACGGACATGAACGCTGCGCTGTTCGACTCAGCAAACGGGTTCAAGGGCTGCATCCCGGGCATCCTGGAAGTGCTGCGACGCGGCGGGCTGGTGCCGACGATTAATTGTTTGAACCCGCACGAAGTGCTCTCGCCCGGCCAGGCCGAGGAACTGACGCGCGTGGCGAAGGCTTACCCGGAGTTGACGGACGACGCGTTTGTCGCGGCGAATCGGGACAAGTGGCTGGCATGAGGCGCTTCCACGGAATCTCCCCGCGAATCACGCGAATGACCGCGAATCTCCCGGTCTATTTCGTGTCTATTCGCGCGATTCGCGGGCAGGTATTTACGGATCGTTTATGAATGTCCCCACATCGTTCGAGGAACTGCTCGCGCAGATGGTGTCGTTTGACACTGTGAACCCCCTCGTGGGCGGGGCGGCGGATGGGGAGGAGAAACTTGCAGCGCACCTCGAGAGGCTGGCGCGCGGCTGGGGCCTGCAAACCCGTCGCGGGCCCGTGCCGGGGAGCGCCAGTGCGGCGCGCAACCTGATCATCACCTGCGAGCCGGTGCCGGGCGGCGAGTGGCTGCTGTTCGAGAGCCACCTCGACACGGTGAGCGTGGCGGGCATGACGATCGCGCCGCACGGCGGGAAGATCGAGGGCGGCCGGCTGTGGGGCCGCGGGGCGTGCGACACCAAGGGCTCGGGCGCGGCGATGCTGTGGGCGCTGCGCGAATACGCCCGCGACGCGAGGCGTCCGCGGAACGCCGCGCTGGCGTTCATCGTGGACGAGGAGGTCCGCATGACGGGCGCGATGGCCTTCGCGAAGACGGAGCTGAAGGAATTCTTGCCGAAATTGCGCGGCGTAATTGTGGGCGAGCCCACGCTGCTGCGGCCGGTCGTGGCGCACAACGGCGTGATCCGGTGGAAGACCACGACGCGCGGGCGCGCGGCGCATTCGGCGGACCCGAGCAAAGGCGTGTCGGCGATCTCCGCGATGCTGCGGGTGGTGGAGACCTTGGAATCGAAATACGTGCCGTCGGTCACGCGGGCCCACCCGCTGACGGGCCGGGCGGCGGCGAGCGTGAATGTCATCCGCGGCGGCACGGCGGTGAACATCATTCCCGCGCTCTGCGAGATCGAGGTGGACCGCCGCACGGTGCCGGGCGAAACCCCCGAGCAGGTGCTGCGCGAACGCGATGCCGCGCTGGCGGGTCACACCGTCGAGCACGACTCGCTCTACGTCGTGCCCGCGATGGACGACAAGCCGGGCCGGGCCTTTCACCAGTGGATCAGCCCCGTGCTGACGCGCCATGGCTGCGATGCGACCGGGCGCGGTGCGCCGTATGTGACCGACGCGAGCCATTACGCCGCGGCCGGCGCGCCGACGGTGGTATTCGGCCCCGGCGACCTCGCGCAGGCGCACACGAAGGACGAGTGGATCGCGCTGGACCAGCTGAAGACGGCGGCGGCGGTTTACCTGGACCTGCTGCGCGCGCCCGCGGGGGCATGAAAAGACGTAGGTCGGGGTTTATCCCCGATATCGGGCGTAAAGCCCGACCTACGGGCGAGCGAATCCCTAGCCTTGACCGTCTAGGTGAGATCGGTTTGGCTGCTGTTCGATGAAAAAATACCTCTTCGCCGGATTGCTCGCCGGGCTGATGTCACTGGGCGCCTACGCGGTGGGCGTGACCGAAAACATGGAAGTCGCCGTTCGCTCCGGCATCGACAAGACGGAGAAGGGGAAGCGGGACAAGGACGCGGCGTATGCGCAGGACCAAAACAAGCGCCTGCGGCGGTATTTCCTCGCGAGCGTCAAGCCGGTCAACACCGGCGAAAAACTGGTGAAGCCGGTCAACGCGCGGGCCATCGCGGACCAATTGAACCGGGTGCTGCAGCAGCAGGGATTTCGCCCGATTGGCAAGGATGAGAAGCCCGAAATCGTCATCACCGCGCTCTATGGCCGGGGCATGCTGATCAATCCCTACCTGGATCCGGACTCGCTGCCGATTAACGATTACCGGCGGGGCATACGGGCGCCGTCCAACCTGTCGGACACCGTGCCCTTCTCCCCGATCGTCGACCACAAGAGCTTCGTGGGCCTGCGGGACAAGACGGCGGCGCTGAACTACGAGAAGGTGGCGATCCAGGTGTCGGCATTCAAATACCCGCCGCCGGCCGATCCCAAGGCGAAGCCGCTGGTGCTGTGGATGACGACGATGTATTCGGACGACGCCGACCACCGCGACCTCAACGCGATCAGCGCCACGCTGCTGGAGAAAGGCGCGCCCTATTTCGACAAGCCCATCGAACGGGAGAAGGAAGTGAAATTCTGGACCCCGGTGCCTGAGGGCAAAGTGAACGTGGGCACGCCGGAAGTGGTGCCGGAAGCGAGGAAGTAGGCGCGACGCTCTACCTAAACGTCGCCGCCGCCACGCAGCCCGGGGGCAGCGTCGCGATGAGCGTGGTGCCATCGAAACTGAAATCCGTCCACGGCTTGGCGGCGACTTGGTTGGGGGCGTCCGGGGTGTTGATCGCGGTTAGTTTTGGAGCGACCAGGATTTTGCCCTCCTTCGCTGAAGCTTCGGAGGGCAGGCCCGTGAGCGTGAGCTCGATGGTGACGGGCTGGGCGGGGTCGGTGTGGGCGAGGGTGACGGTGATGGCGCCGTCGGCGGCGCGGGAGGCGGTGGCGGAGACGCGGGGGTAGGAGCCGTCCTCGTGGTGGAGCAGGGGGGCGTTGCTCGTGACGGGGAGACGCGCGGCGTCCTGGTGCGGGGCATACATGCCGAAGACGTGCCAGCTGGGCGTGCAGACCATCTTCTCGCCGTAGGTCAGGATCATCGAGTGGAGCACGTTGATGACTTGCGCGACGTTGGCCATGGACACGCGCTCGGCGTGGGCGATGAAGAGGTTGAGTGTCAGCGCGGCGAGGACGGCGTCGCGGATGGTCTGCTGCTGGAAATACTCGTTCGCGGGCCGGCCGGAGTCGTTGAGATACCAGGCGCCCCATTCGTCGACGACGAGGCCGATGCGATGGTCCGGATCGTGGCGGTCCATGATCGCGCTGTGCTTCGTGAGGAGTTCGTCGAGGAACCAGCCGTGCGCCATGACGCGGTTCCAGTCGTCGGCGCCGAAGTCCGTGGTCGGCATCGAGCGCGCGACTTTGCCGGGCGGGGTGAGGCCGTTCATGTAGTAGTGCAGCGAGAGCCCGTCCATGACCGCGCCGTTGTAGGGCGGGTTGGTGCATTCGCGCATGATGACCTCGGTCCACGCGTAATTGTCCACGGCCGGGCCGGTGGCGACGCGGTAGAGGCGGGTTTTTTCGTAGTTGCCGAGGAAGTTGGAGTAGCGGCGGAACTCGTCGGCGTAATACTCGGGGCGCATCACGCCGCCGCAGCCCCAGCTCTCGTTGCCGACGCCCCAGAAGCGCACGCCGTAGGGCGCGGGGTGGCCGTTGGCGGCGCGCTCGTTGGCGAGGACGGTGCCGACGGGCGCGTTGAGATATTCCACCCAGTCGCGCATCTCCTGCACGGTGCCGCTGCCGAGGTTGCCGCAGATCACAGGCTCGCAGCCGACCTGCGCGCAGAGGTCGAGGAACTCGTGCGTGCCGAACGCGTTGGTCTCGATGAGGCCCCAGGTGTCGTTGCGCATCAGCGGGCGGTGCGCCCGAGGGCCGATGCCATTGCGCCAGTGGTAGGCGTCGGCGAAGCAGCCGCCCGGCCAGCGCAGATTTGGGACCTTGATCGCCCGCAGGGCGGCCACGACGTCGGAGCGGATGCCGCGGACGTTGGGGATGGGCGAGTCCTCGCCGATCCAGATGCCCTCGTAGACGCATTTGCCGAGGTGCTCGGCAAACTGCCCGAAAATGTGCCGGCTGATTTTCGGGCCCGGTTGGTCGGCGGCCACGGCGAGGACGATGTGGTCCGGATTCATCGAGGGGTGGGGAGCTCCGGCGGGAAAACTAGCCTTGGCTCGGTTGGCGGACCAAGCCAATTGTCTGACCTGTCATGGCTTTTTCCCCGCCTGTCATTGCGACTCTGCCGGCCAGCAGAGCGCGGACGAGTTGCTCGCGTTCGCAATGACGAGACAAGCGATGGCCACCGACGACATCCGGGACATCGAGCCGCTCTTTCAGCCGCCGGCGCCTGCGGGCGACCTGCGCGGGATGCTGCGGCGGCGGATTGCCGCCACGGCGCTGGGCCAGCTGGCGGCGCGGGAGGCGGCGCGGGCGAAGCTGAAAACCCCGGCGGAGTGGCGCCGCTACGGCGCGGGCGTGCGGGCGAACTTCGTCACGTCGCTGCGCAGCGTGGGCTTTCCCGCCGTGCGCGGGCCGGTGCGGGTGCGGCGGGTGTCGGAGCGGACGTTTCGCGGCTTCAGCGTGGAAAACGTGCTGTTCGAGTCGCTGCCCGGCTGGTGGGTGAACGCGACGGTGTGGAAACCGGACCCGCGCCGCTGGGCGCCACCCTGGCGCGCGGTGATCATGCCGGTGGGGCACAACGGAAAATACAACCCGAGCGAACAGTTCCCGCCACAGGTGTTCGCGGCCAACGGCTTTCTGACGGTCTCCTTCGATCCGCCGGGTTTCGGGGAAAAGACGGCGGGCAATGACCATTTCACCGACGGCGTGCGTTGCTACCTGGGCGGGCACAACCCGATGGCGTTCTTCCTCGCGGACGCGGTGCGGGCGGTGGACTACTCGGTGGGGCGGCCGGACGTGGATGCGCGTGGCGGCGTGGCGATGACGGGCGTGTCGGGCGGCGGGATGACGTCGATCTGCGGCGCAATCGTGGATCCGCGCGTGCGCATCGTGGGGGCGTCGTGCTTCGGGCTGCCCGAGTCGTTGCATCCCATCCGCAATGGCTACGCGGCGTGCCCGGAGACGCAGTCGTTCGGGGGCTATCGCGACGGCATCAACCTGGCTGACCTGCTGTTGGCGGCGCGTTTTTGCCCGATGCTCCTGATGATGGGACGACGGGACGCGGTGATGACGCCGGCGCATTTCCGCGCGTTGGACGCCAGTGCGCGGCGAGCCTACGCCGGCGCGGGGCTGGTCGACCGGCTGCGGGTGTTCATCGACGACTGCGGGCACGAATACACGGTGGCGCAGGCGGTGGAATTTGTGCGCTGGATGCGTGCAGGCGCCGCGGCGATGGGCGATGGGAGATGGGCGATGGGGAAGGCGGCTGGGGCACGGGTGGAGGTGCCGGAGGTGCGGTTGCTGCCGCAGGAGAGTTTGGAATGCCGGCCGCCGCGGGGGCTGACGATGGCGGAATTTGTGGCGGCGGAGGCGCGGGCGCGTCGGCCGGAGACGAATGCGGCACGCGGCCGGAAGAACCTGGCGAAACTGGTCTGGCCGAAGGGCACGGCGAAGGAGCGGCCGGTGCGGGCAGTTCGCGGCGGGACAGCGCGACTGTGGACGCATTCACTGGCGGAGATCAGCCTGCGGGGCGGGCGCGATTGGGAATTGCCGGCGACGGTGGTGCGGCGACTCGCGCCGGTGAAACCCGAGCAGGTGCTGGTCTATTTCGACGACCGCGGGCGCTGGACCTCGCTGCACCAGTGGGGTTGGCTGACCCGGGCGGTGGGATTCTTTTCCGCGCGGGCCGTGCCCCTCGCGCTGCTGACGGTGGACCTGCCGGGCTGGGGCGACACGCGGCCGACGCCGTCGCCGTGGGATGTGGTGGGCTGGGGCGGGGTGGACCGCTGGCTGGCGTATGTCAGCGCGGCGACGGGCGACTCGCTGATGGCGATGCGCGTGCGTGAAGCGCTGCGCTGCGTGGCGTGGGCGCGGCGGGAATTTGGCGTTGGGCAAGAGCAGGTCGTCCTCGGCGGCCACGGACTGGGAGCGAACGTAGCTGCGTTCGCATCGTTCTTGCTGGGCGGAGTGGGCGGGCTGGTGCTCGTCGAGCCCCTGGCGGAATTCGCTGGGTTGGCGACGGAGCCGAAGGTGGCCTGGCCGCAGGACGTGTTCTTCCCGGGGATCCTGGGCGCGGTGGATCTCCCCGAGGTGCTGCGCTTGGGCCGCACGCCGGCGATCGTGGTGGGTGCCCGCGACGCGGCGGGGCGCTTGCTGGGCCGGTCGCAGTGTGGGCGGCTGCGCACACCGCGCGGCACGATTTTAGCTGAAGGATTGTCCTCCGCCGCGGAAATTGCTCTCGTGGGCTGGCTGCATCGACACGTTCACGCCCCGCGCTAATCCATGTCCACGCTCAAGCTCATTGCCTGCGACGTTCTGGTCGGACTTCCGCGCAAGCCCTTCGCGCTGTTTCGTCCGGACGCCGAGGACCTCGACCGCGAGCTGGCGCGGCTGGAGATTGCGTCGGCAGTGGTGCGTCACCGGCAGTGCATCGAGAACTTTCCCCACTGGGGCAACGACGTCCTGGCGCGCGAGGCGACGGGGCGCGGGAGCTGGATCCCGGCGTTCGCCCTCACGCCCGACGGCTCCCCGGACGATCACTCGGTGGAGACGATGCTGGCGCGGGAGTTGGCGCGCGACATGCGCATCGGGTGGATCAGCCCGCGCGAGCACATGTTTTCGGCCCGGCCGTGGTGCAGCGGGAAACTTTACGGGGCGTGCGCGGACGCGCGGCTGCCGCTGCTGGTGGATTACCGGGGCATCACGCTGGACGAGATCGAGGAGGTGCTGACGGCGTTCCCGAAACTGCGGCTGATTGTCACGCAGGTGCCGCGGCTCGGGCGCCACCGCTCGCTGTATGCACTGCTGGAACGGCACCCGGGGCTGCATCTCTGCCTGAGCAGCGCGTATTCCGTGCACGAGGGCATCCCGGATCTCGTGGAGAAATTCGGGCACGCGCGCTTCGTCTGGGGCACCTCGTATCCGGAGGCCGAGGGCGGGGCGTCCATCGCGCTGCTGACGTATGCGCCGCTGTCCGAAGCGGCGCGGGCGTCCATTGCGCATGGCAACATCGAGCGGCTGCTGGCGGAGGTGAAGCCATGAGCTCGCCCGATTATTTCCAGACGGCGGGCCGGTCGGGTCGCGCGCTCGAGGATGTGATGCTGATCGACGCGCACGCGCACTTTGGCCACGGACCCGATTTTCCCATCATCCGGCCGACAGCGAAGGCGCTCGTGGCGTCGATGGACCGGCTGGGCGTGCTGCTTTCGTGCGTGAGCGCGATCCCGGCGATCTTCGGCGACGCGGAGCACGGCAACGCGCTCGTCGCTGACGGGATCAGGGAGTTTCCCGACCGGATCTTCGGCTATTTCGTGGTGGACGTTGGTTATCCGGAGAAAGTCACCGCGCAGCTCGCGGGCGCGAAGGCGGCGGGGTTCAAAGGCCTGAAGGTGTGGTCGTATGGCGCGCGGCCGGGGTTGCCCTACAATCACCCGAACTACCAGCCGGTCTTTGCGTTCGCCAACGAGCACGCGATGCCGGTGCTGGCGCACGTGTTTGGCCCGGAGCTCGACGAACTCGAGGGTTACTTCCGTCGTTTTCCCCGGATTCGCTGGCTGCTGGCGCACATCGGCTCGGCGGAGCTGGAAAAATACATGCAGTTCGCGCGCCAGTATCCGCGGGTTTACGTGGAGCTGTGTCTGTCCACGTGTCCGCGCGGGCTGATCGAGGACCTCGTGGCGTCGGGCCTGGAAGACAAGGTCATCTGGGGCAGCGACGCCGTGTTCCTCGACCAGGCATCACAGCTCGGCCGCGTGCTGTTCGCGCAGATCCCCGAGGAGGCGAAGCGGAAAATCCTCGGCCAGAATGCCGCGCGGGCCCTGGGCTTCACCCACCGCGCCGAGTAATCAGCGCCGGCTGCGTTCGAGCGCCTCGCGGGCGCCGGGGAAGTCCGGCCGCAGCTTCAGCACGATTTCAAATTGCGCGGCGGCGTCGGCGTTGCGGCTGAAACCGTCCAGCAGTGCCTGGCCAAGTTGGAAATGGGCGAGGGGCGAGCCCGGGTAAAGCCGGGCGACCTCCTCGAGGTGCGGCAGGGCCTCGAGCGGGTGGCCGATGGCCATCAACGCCGCGGCCAGGCCGCTGTGAGCGGCGGCGTCGGCGGGCTGCAGACGGAGGGCCGCCTCGAAATGAGGAATGGCCTCGGGCGCCTGGCCGCAGCGGTTGAAGGCCCAGCCGAGCGTCACCTGCGCGTCGGCGAATCCGGGCGCGAGCCGGACCGCGTCCCGCAGATAGGGCAGCGCGTCCGCGGCGCGGTCGTCCGCCAGCAGAATGGAGCCGAGGCGGAACGGTGGCTCGGCGAGGTCGGGCTTGAGCTTGGACGCGAGGAGATATTGCGCGAAGGCCTCGCGGGTCTGGCCCTCGGCCTCGAGTTTGCGCGCCTGGTTGAGGGCCTTGTCGGCGGCGTGCGGGTCACCGGCGAGGAATTTGAGATAATAGGCGTTGGATTCCTCCACCCGACCGTCCTCGCGCAGCGACGTGGCGATGCGCTGGTAGATGTCGAAGCGCCGCGGGTGTTCGCCCATCTCGGCGATCATGTGCAGCCCGAGCGACTCGGTGTCGCGCCACACCTTCAGCTGATGGACGCTGAGCGTGCCGAGGAAAACATTCACCGCGACCGGCACGGAGACGCCGAGCCACCGCGGCCACGGGCGAAGGAGCAGCGCGGCGAGTCCGATCGACCAGGGCACGCCCGCGAGGTAGCAATACCGGTCGCTGGTGAAGTGCGGGTGTTCGGTCAGACCGAGCACGGGAGCGAGCACGAGCAGGTGGCAAAGCCAGAGCACCCAAAGTCCGGGCCAGCGGGCGCGGCGAACGAACAGGAGGGCAGTCGTGGTGGCGACGACCACGAGGCTGACAACAAACTCCCAGTCACCGGGCGAAAAATCCAGCAGCTGCGTGTAGTAGGGCGAGAGGTGAAACGGCAGGAGCGGTTTCCACAGGTAGTAAGCCCAGACGTAGCACGCCTGCATGAAGCGCGAGGCAATGCCGAATTGGGCCAGCGTGACCGGCGGATTCCAGCCCACGGCGGCGACGTTGGTGCGCGCCCACAGCGTGGCGGCGAGGACCGCGCCGGTGACTACGATGAAGGGCAGGTTTGCCACGATGACGGACGTGGCCCGCTGTGACCACGAAGCCGCGGCGGCCGGGCGCAGGTGGGCGGGCAGATACCAGTCCAGCACGAGCAGGATGGCCACGAAGCTGAGGGCGAGCGGGTAGGTCAGCAGCGACAAGGCGAGCGCGGCGACGGAGCCCCAGCGGAAGCGTCGCGCCGCGGCCGAATCCTGAGGCGACTCGAGCGCGCGCAGGTAACACCACGTGGCCACGAGCAGGAAACAGCTGGATTGCACGTAGATCCGGGCGGACGCCCAGGCCACCACCTCGACGCGCAGCGGGTGCAACGCCCACACGAGGGTCCCGGCCAGGGCGGCGAACGTGGCCTTCCCCGAGTTGGCGGCGTTTTCGGCGGGGAGCCAGAGGCGCAGGGCTGTCCGGATCACGCAGAAGACCAGGACCGTGTTCACCAGGTGAAACAGGATGTTGCCCAGGTGCGTCGAATAGGCCGTCAGGCCGAACAGGTCGTGCTCGATGTTCCAGCCGAGCCACGCGAGGGGAAAGTAGCGGCGGGAGTAGGTGGTGTCGGTGAACATCCACCGGAGATTCTCCCACGTGACCCCGCCCAGATGGGGATTCAGCTGGAGGTTGTGGTCGTCGTCCCAGAGGACGAACTGAAACCCGCGCGCACTCCCAAACACCGTCCAGACGGCGGCAGCGCAAAGGGCGATCGCGCCCCAGGTCAGCCAGTGGGGTCTGCCGGGCCTGCTCGCGGGGATTGCCATGGGCTTCGAGGAAACTCCCCCGCCGGTTGGCAGCGCAAGACCATTTGGCCACCTTCGCCGAGCCTACGGCGGCCAAGCTCCGCCTTCGCCAAGATTTTGGAGGACGTGGCTCTCTTGGGGCGCGGTGCTTGCTTTAGGTTGTGGTCGCGAACTTGGGGCCAAAGAGGTGGTCGTCGATTTCCACATCGACGAGGCGAAATGCGGCAGGTTCCCTGCCGCGGGCCATGAGGGCCTGCGCCGTGGCCGCCCACTCGGTCGAGGGTTTCATGAAGAACGCTTGCCCTGGCGGACAGCGGCGCGGGAAGCCTGGATCATCTGGTCGCGCTCGGCTTCCTCCACCCCCTCGTTGACGAGCTGCTCGGTTTCGCTCCGACCTTCCTCGTCCTCGTCTTCCGGCGGCGATTCCGGCGCTTGGTGGCCCGCGGACCCCGGCACGGGATTCCACCGATCGGACTCGGGCGCGGATTCCAGGAAGGCCTCCTTCGGGTCCTTGTCCGATTCGTCCAGCAGTTCGCGCTTGGCCTGTTCAAAATCGGCGGGCGTCACATCACCCACGGCGTGCCCGGCGAGGAGGGCGATTTCCCGGGCACGGGCCCGCACCCGCTCCACGGTGACCGAACCGATCCCAATGAAGTTGTGCGGCAGGACATCTTTGCTGAGAGGATTCTTTTTCATGGGGACTCAGACCGCGAACGGAGCGGAGAGTTACTGTGCGCTGGAATTTTGCCGCGCATTTAATTTCCGCCGCACACCGTGCAACCTGCCCGGCTCGAGGAAGCGCGCGGGCCGCGACCAGCGACATCGGGATGCCCCGTCGAGGGCGGCGACAAGGCTGCGTCCGGCCGCCGTCCTGCACGCAGCGGAGACAAGGATCACTTTGTATCGGGACTGTTACCTAAAAAAAATGGGCATTGCGACGCCGCAGTCTAACCCAGCTTCGCCGGGTCGAGCCCGGTCACAACCGACCTGTTTGCGCGCGTTCCGACGGCCCGAACCTTCCCGTGAATCGAAAACTAAAGATCCTGCTGAACCGGCCCCAACGCCGGCGCATGGGATGGCTCGTGGTGGCCATGTTTGTCGGCGCGATTTTGGAAATGATTGGGATCGGGGCGATTCCGGCTGTACTACATCAAATACACTTCGCTGATGCGGGAGATGCACATCGTTCTGCGCACGCTCTCGACTCTGACGCGAGGCCGGTGAGGGGTCGGCAACTCCGGAAAGTTCTGTAAATCGCTAAATAAAAAACCCTTGGAATCGAATCCAAGGGTTTAAAATTGGGTGCAGGGGCTGGATTTGAACCAGCGACCTTCAGGTTATGAGCCTGACGAGCTACCAGGCTGCTCCACCCTGCAACAAGGGGAGGCGCAACGTGCTCCGCAGCCATTTGCCTGTCAACGCCTATTTGGATTTTTGCGCACTTCGCGCTTGCCAGCGGTGGGCTCGATCCCTGTTTTGGACCGCTCTGCCAGTTAGCAATCATCAACCATAACCTCAGTTACGATCGCAAGGCGGCCCACTGGCCGACCTGTGTTTCGCAAAACATAGATCATCATGAACGTTCCCAGTCCCAAAGACCTGCTCGATGCCGGCGTGCATTTCGGGCACCAGACCAAGCGTTGGAATCCCCGCTCGAAGCCTTTCGTCTTCGATCACCGCCAGGGCATCTCCATCATCGACCTCGGCAAGACCCACGCGGCCCTCGAGAAGGCCTGCCAGTTTGTCGAGGACACCGTCGCCAACGGCGGCAACATCCTCTTCGTCGGCACCAAGCGCCAGGCCAAGGAAATCGTCCGCGAGGCCGCGAGCCTCACCGGCATGCCCGTCTGCGTTGACCGCTGGCTCGGCGGCACGCTCACGAACCACGAGACCGTCAAGAAATCCATCGCCAAGTTCAAAAAATACCAGGCGATGGAGACCAGCGGCGAGCTGGCCAAGCTCTCCTCCAAGGAGGAAGCCGCCATCAAGCGTGAGATGGTCCGCATGCAGCGCAATTTCAGCGGCATCGCCGACATGGTCGGCCTGCCGTCCGCGATGTTCGTCGTCGACGTGAACCACGAGAAGATCGCCGTCGCCGAGGCCGCCCGCTGCGGCATCCCGTGCGTCGGCCTCTGCGACACCAATTCCGACCCGACCACGCTGAGTCACCCGATCCCGGGCAATGACGACGCGGTGAAGTCCGTCCGCATCATCGTCGACGCCATTGTCGCCGCCGTGCAGAGCGGTCTCGCCCAGCGTGACACGCGTCGCGCCGCCCGTGGCGCCGCCGACCTCAAGGGTGTCACCGCCGGCGTCCAGCCGGTGTCGGCCACCGAGGTTGACCTCTCCAAGATCGACCTGCCCGCCGACGTTGTCGCGGTCGTCGAGGGCGACGCCGAGGCCATCGTGCCCCCGGCCGCCAAAAAGCCGGTCCGCGCCAAGAAGGCCACGGTCAAGGCCGAGTAATCCCGCCGTCATTCATCTCCATCGAATTCCGTAATGAGCACTCCCATCTCCGCTCAAATGGTCAACGACCTGCGCATCGCCACCGGTGCCGGGCTCCTCGACTGCAAAAAAGCCCTCACCGAGGCCGACGGCAACGTTGAGGCCGCGACGACGATCCTGCGCAAAAAGGGCGCGGCGTCCGCGGCCAAGAAAGCCGACCGTGTCACGAAGGAAGGCCTGATCGAGAGCTACATCCACGTCGGCGGAAAGGTCGGCGTGCTGCTCGAGGTCAACTGCGAGACGGACTTCGTCGCGCGCAACGACGACTTCAAGGCGTTCTGCCGCGACGTCTGCCTGCAGATCGCCGCCGCGAGCCCGCTGTATGTTTCCCGCGACCAGGTGCCGGAGGCCGACGTCGCCAAGGAGCGCGAGATCGCCGCCGCGCAGGTCCAGGGCAAGCCGCCCGCGGCGGTGCAGAAGATCGTCGAGGGCAAACTCGACAAGTTCTTCTCCACCATCTGCCTGCTCGACCAGCCGTTCGTGAAGCTGCCCGAGAAGACGATGAAGGACATCCTCACCGAGCGCATTGCGAAGACCGGCGAGAACATCCAACTCCGCCGTTTCACGCGCTACCAGCTCGGCGCCTGAGCCGTCGCAGCCGATTCTTTCGAAGGCGCCCCCGCAACGGGGCGCCTTTTTCGTGGTGAATCTCCAATCGGTGGTTAAATTCCTCCCATGACCGTCACGCGCCTGCAGATCGTTCGCCGGGGTCTTTCGAACCGTTGTCCCAACTGCGGCGGCAAGACGCTGTTCAAGGAGGGCACGCTCTTCCAGGTGAACCCGGCCTGCCCGGTGTGCGGGATGAAGATCGAGCGGGACGAGGGCAGCTTCCTCGGCGCGATGTCGCTGAATTACGGCATCACCATCATCGGCTTTCTCGTACCGGTGCTGCTGCTCTACATGGGCGGCTTGCTGCCGGGCGTGGCGGCGGCGATCATTGCGGGCGTGGGTGCGTTCGGCTTTCCGCTGCTGTTTTACCGCTCCTCGCGGAGCTGGTGGCTGATGAATTACTATTTTTTCCTGCCCCAGCACCTGCCGGCGAATCTGGGCGCGGTGCGCAAAGGCGAGGACCAGAATATCTGAGCGGCGACTTTCGGGCCGAACAGGCCGCTTTCGCGTGAAGAATTTCCCCGCCATGTCCCAGCCCTTTGGCCGACTTCCGGATGGACGCAGCGCCCAGCTCGTTACGCTCGGTCAACCGGGCGGGCTGGAGGTGGATGTCACGGACTTTGGCGGCATTGTGACGGCGATTCGCGTACCGGGCGGCGCGGGTGGAGCGACGGACGTCGCGCTCGGGTTTGCGACCCTGAACGAGTATCTGCGGGGTCATCCCTACTTCGGCGCGATCACGGGGCGCGTTGCGGGTCGGATCACCGGCGCGGCGTTCGAACTCGACGGGCGGCGATATCCGCTCGCGGCCAACGACCCGCCCAACCACCTGCACGGCGGACGCGTGGGGTTCGACAAGCAACTCTGGCGCGTCGAGGCGGTGGCGGCTGATTCCCTGAAATTGAGCCACGTCAGCCCGGACGGGGACGAAGGCTATCCCGGCACGTTGTCGGTCGTGGTGGAATACCGCGTCGAACAGGGCGCGACGCTGGCGATGCGGTATGAAGCGACCACGGACCGGCCGACGCCGCTCTGCCTGACGAACCACACCTATTTCAACCTCGAGGGTGAGGGGGCCGGGGATGCGCTTGGGCACACATTGCAAATCCGCGCGGACATGTTCGCGGTCACCGACGAACAGCTGGCGCCCCTCGGCCGGGCGGCGCCGGTTGAGCCGGCGGGCAACGATTTCCGCGAACCCGCGCGGCTGCGCGAGCGGCTGGGGCGGCTGTGGCAGCAGCACGGCGACTATTATCTTCTCAATCCGCATCGGGCCGAGACGGAGCCGGTGGCGAGCCTCTGGTCGGGTGACGGATCGCTGCGGCTCGATGTCCTCACCACGGAGCCGGGCATGCAATTCTACGCCGGTCGCTTCCTCGACGGCACGCTGCCCGGCAAGCGCGGCCGGCCGTATGGGCCGAACGCGGGCATTTGCCTGGAGTGCCAGAAATTTGCCGGCGGGCTGGGCCGCCCCGGCTTTGCCCCGCTGGTGCTGCGCCCGGGTGAAACGGCCCGCGGCGAGATCCGGTATCGGTTTGAGCGCACGGTCAGCGCCGGAATCTGAATCCGCTTCCCGCCGCTCGCCGGATCTGGGAGTAGGAGCGGGTTTATCCCGCGATTGGTGATGGGCATCGCGGCGTAAAGCCGCTCCTACAGTGGGGATTCGCGGCCGGGCTCAGGCGTCCGCGCGCTCGTAGGAGTCATGCCACTTGTGCATGACCAGCCAGCTGAGCGAGATGACGAACGCGACGAAGATGAAGCCCAACACGCAGGTGATGGCCGCAGTGGCGAAGAGCGCGGGGTATTTGGCCTGGCTCGAGAAGATGATGGCCTGGAATCCCAGCCCGCCGCCGTCGCCGGCGCTGCTGCCGGCGGTGTAGTCGCCGACGAGCGCCCCGATGGGCGCGAGCGTCGCGGCGATGCGCAGCCCCGTGAAAAAATAAGGGAACGCCGCGGGCACGCGGAGCCGGAGGATCTCCTGCGCCCGGCTCGCGCGATACATCCGGAAGAGTTCCACGAGGTTCCGGTCGGTCGAGATCAGTCCCTGCGTGGTGTTCACCACGAGCGGAAAGAAACAAATCAGGAACGTGATCACGACGACGCTGTGGAGGCCGGGGCCGACCCACAGGACGAGGATGGGCGCGAAGATGATGATCGGCGTCATCTGCAGCAGCATGAGGTAGGGGTAGAAACTCACGCGGACCAGCGACGAGAGGGACAGCGCGAGGGCCAGCGCGGAGCTGACGATGATGGCGGCCGCAAAGCCCAGCAACGCGCCCTGGGTGGTGTTGAGCGCGGCGCGGGCGAGCGAGCCGGCGTTTTCGTGCAGCGCCGCGAGGATGTCACCCGGCGACGGCAGGAGGAACTGCATCTCCTCGCCCATGGAGAAACGGACCACATACCACACCGCGACGAACAGTGCGCCGGTGGCGGCGGGGAGAAGGACGTTGAGCAGGCGCTTGGACATGGTCAGGCGGCGGCGTTTTCGACGGAGCGGAGGACGCGTGAGACCTCGGCGACAAGGTCGTGATACTCGCGCGAGAGCCGCGTCTGGGCGGTCCGGGGGTAGGCGAACGGCACGGGGATTTCGGCGTGGATGCGCCCGGGGCCCGCGGCCATGACGACGATGCGATTCGAGAGAAAGACGGCCTCGGCGACCGAGTGGGTGACGAAGAAGGCGGCCCACGCTTGGTGCTCGCGGATGGCGAGCAGCTCCTCGTTGAGGTGCTCGCGCGTCATCTCGTCGAGGGCGCCGAACGGTTCGTCCAACAACAGGATTTTGGGTGAGAGCGAGAGGGCGCGGGCGATGGACACGCGCATTTTCTGTCCGCCCGAAAGCTGGCGCGGGTAGGCCCGGGCGCGGCTGCCGAGCCGAACGAGGTCGAGCACCTTTTGCGTGGTGCCGCCGATGTCGGCCGAGGGAACGCCGCGCAGCTGCTGCGGGAGGGCGATGTTCTTGCCCACCGTGAGCCAGGGCAGGAGCGTGGGTTCCTGGAAAACGAACGCCAGTTCCGCCGCCGCTTGTTCGGGGGTGTTGCCGTCGACAGTGATCAATCCCGTGGAGACCGGGTTGAGTCCCGCGATCAGCCGCAGGAGCGTGGATTTGCCGCAGCCGCTGGGTCCGATGAGGCTGACGAAGTCGCCGGGCTGCGCGGTGAGGCTGACGCGGTCCAGCACTACGGGACCCTGGCCATAGCGCTTGGTGACATCACGGAGTTCGATGAGCGGGGCGGGAGGCATGTCCGGGGCAGGGATGTCGTGGAATTGGCAAACAGCCGGGCGGTGCGGTGGGAATCAGGCCGCAGCAAACGGGTTGACGGCGGCCGTGCGCATTTTCCCCGGATTCAACAGGCCCGCCGGGTCGACCTGGGCGCGCAGGGTGCGCTTGCGGTCGAGATTGGGGATTCGGCCGCCGTCCTCGAGCACGAAGGTGTGCGGGTCGTCGACGACCACGCCGATCTCCCGGCAGTAATCGCTGATCTCTTGCAGGCGCTCCCGCGACTTGTAGTAAATCAGCGGCACGGCGCCCACGACGATGTCTTCACCGGCGTAGTGCGATGCTGATGAGCCGACCTTCCGGGCGCGCGCGGCCATCCACTCGTGGTGATGGATGATCTCCCCGGGGAAACGCTGCTGGAGCAGGCGGGACTGTTCCTGAAAATTCGGTCCGAAGGTGATCTGGATATTCGTGAAGCTCGGCTCGACCTTCATCGCCCACAGCGTCGCATGGTTCCAGGTATAGTCGGTGATGAACGGTGGCGTGAGCGGATCCGCCAGCGGAGTGTGGTAGACGCAGTCCACGCCGGCGGCCGCGGCGGAGGCGATGATTTCGGCGCACTGGTCGCGGTCCACGAGGAGAAAAACCACGTGCTCGCCCGGCCGGAAGCGCTTCTGCATCGGCTTGAAGAAGGACGGAATCGGCGCCTCCAGCGCCGTGACCAGCCGTTTGCGCCATTCCGGCCGGCGCGCGCAGGCGTCGGTCCAGACGATGAGCTTGTCCCAGTCAGGACACGAGAGGATGAGCTGGTCGTAGTTGAGGCGCGGCGCCAGCCGCATCTCGATTTCGACCACGAGCCCGGTGGTGCCGTAGGTGTGCAGGGCGAGGTCGCACTCGGCCTCTTCCAGCCGGACGATCCGCGGGTTCTCGTCGCAGGTCAGCAGCGTCAGCGACTTGACGTTGCCCGGGGTGACGATCGTGCCCCACGTGACGGAGCCGATGCCGCCGAAGCCCCCGCACAGGAAGCCGGCGAACGTGCTCTTCACAAACGTGGACGGCAGGAGGCGCATCTCCCAGCCCAGCTTGCGCACTTCTGTTTCGACGCGGATCAGCCGGACGCCCGGCTCGGCCCGGATGACGCCGTCCGCGGTGATCTCAAGGATCCGATCCAGCCGCGTGATGTCGAGCACCACGCCCCCGTAGAGCGGGATGCACTGGCCGTAATTGCCGGTGCCGCCGCCCCGCGGCACGACCGGCACCCTGACCCGGCTGCACGCCACGACGACCGCCTTCAATTCCGCCAACGAACCGGGCCGCACGACCGCATCGGCGCGCTTGTCATCGAGCTGGGCCTTCAGGATGGGCGAATACCAGTAGAAATCCTTGGAGAGCTGTTCGAGCGACTCACCTTGGTGGATCACGTGGTCGGCGCCGACGATGGCTTGCAGCTCGGCGAGCAGGGCGGGGGAAAACGAGGTCATGGCGGAGGAGGACGGATCAGGCGGGAGGCACGGGCAGGGCCGGCGTGGCGGTGCCGATCACCTTGAGTTCGCAGAACTCGCGCAGGCCTTCCTCGCCACCCTCGTGGCCGAGGCCGCTGGCCTTGATGCCGCCGAAAGGGATCTCCGCGCGGAGCGGCCGCCACTCGTTGACGCCGATGATGCCGGCGTCGAGGGCGTTGGCCACGGCGTTGGCTTGGGTGAGGTCGGTGCCGTAAACATACGCGGCGAGTCCGAAGGGTGTCGCGTTGGCGCGGCGGACCGCGGACGGCACGTCGGAATAGGGCAGGAGCGCCGCGACGGGTCCGAAGATTTCCTCCTGCGCGAGGGTCATCTCATCGCGCACACCGCGCAGGATCGTGGGCGGAAAAAAGCTGCCCTTGGCGAGCGCGGAGTCGGACGCATAGCCGCGGTTTTCGGCGACCTGCACGGCGCCGGCGCTGACGGCTTGGTCCACCAGCGCCCGCACGCGCTCGCAAGCCTTGGCGTGAATCAGCGGGCCGACATCCATGCCGGGAGCGAGGCCGTTCCCCACGCGCAGCGGGCGCCACA
Source organism: uncultured Opitutia bacterium (assembly GCA_903862955.1). Taxonomy (GTDB): domain Bacteria; phylum Verrucomicrobiota; class Verrucomicrobiia; order Opitutales; family Opitutaceae; genus Opi-474. The sequence goes on along the minus strand of CAIPAH010000022.1, from coordinate 138,443 downwards.
GCGCGGCGAGTTTCTCGGCGAAGGCCGCCTCGAGCGAGGCCGGGACGAAGATGCGATTCGCGGTCACGCACACCTGCCCGGAGCAGAGCAGCTTGAGTTTGACGAGGTCGGCAGCGGTGGCGTCGAGATCGGCGTCGGGCAGCACGATGAACGGCGCGTTGCCGCCCAGTTCGAAGGACAGTCGCGGCAGGTGCCGGGCCGCCGCGCGCATGAGTGTCTGCCCGGTCTGCGTGGAACCGGTGAGCGAGAGGACGCGCACGCGGGCATCGTCAGTGAGTGCGGTACCGGCGACGGGTCCGCGCGCGGGGAGGATTTGCACCGCGCCGTCGGGCAGCCCGGCCTCCTTGAAAATCGGACCGAGCACCAGCGCGACCAGCGGCGTGAACTCCGACGGCTTCCAGACCGCCGTGCAACCGGCGGCCAGCGCCGCGGCCAGCTTCTTCGCGCCCTGGGCTAGCGGAAAATTCCACGGTGTCACGAGGCCGGCGACGCCCGCGGGCACGGGCCGCACGTGGTATTCGCGGCTGCGGACTGGGTGCGGCTGGATGCGGCCAGATAGCCGGCGTGCCTCCTCGCCAAACCACAGGAAGAAACTCGCCGCGTAATCGACCTCGCCCATGGCCTGGCTGAGCACTTTGCCCTGTTCGCTCGTGAGTAGCGCGGCCAATTCTGACCGGCGGGCCGTGAGCGTGGCGGCAATTTTCTTGAGGACATCGCCGCGTGCGGCGGCCGGTTCCTCGCGCCACACCTCAAATGCGCGCTGCGCGCCGTCGATGGCCTGATGGAAGTGGCTCGGCCCCGCGAGGGGAATGGTCGTGAGCGTCGCGCCGGTGGCCGGGTTGTGGATGGCAAGTCGCTCCGCGTCGTCCTCCAGCCAGCGGCCGTCGAGCCACAGCGCGGGGCGGAAGTTGAACTTGGACAGCGCGTCCGGGTTTGCGTCAGCCATGGGCGTAGAGCGTGCGACGGTAAATTTCGACGGCGTCGTCTTCGGTGATGGGGCGGGGATTCGGGTCCATCAGCCGGCGATTGGCGACGGCGGACCGAGCCAGCCCGGCCAGGGCCGAGTCGGGCACGGTCACCGAACGCAGCGCCTTCAACAGGCCGATCTGGGTCGCGAGGGCGGCCAGCTGGTCCGGCAGGTGGGCGGGAGTGGTGTCGCTCCAGCCGAGCGCCGCGGCGAACGTCTGCAGGTCGGCGGTGCAGCTCGGGAGGTTGTGGCGCATGGTTTCCGCCACGAGGCCGCCGGTGACGACGCCGTGCGCGATATGAAACTGCCCGCCGAGCGGGAGCGCGAGCGCGTGCACGCCGCAGCAGGAGGAATTCGCAAAGGCCAGGCCGGCGAGGTTCGCGCCGATGAGCATGGCGTCGCGCGCGGCCTGGTCGCCGCCGTTGGCACAGACGGCGGGGAGCGCCGGGCCGATCCGGCCGGCGGCCTCGAGCACCAGCCCGCGCGCGAGCGGTGTGGCGCACTTGGCGATGTAGGCCTCCAGCGCATGCACGAGCGCGTCCATGCCCGCGGCGGCGGTGGGCAACGGCGGCAGGCCGTCGGTCAGGGCGGGATCGAGCAGGACCGTGTCCGGGACCAAGCACGGGTCCACAACCCCGACTTTGCCGCCGGAAGTGGCATCCGTAAAAATCGCGACGGGCGTTGCCTCGGAACCGGTGCCGGCGGTGGTGGGCACGCAGACGAGAGGCAGCGAACGTCGGCCGACCTTGCCGATGCCGGCGAGTGCGACGGCGTCGCGGCCATCCCGCAGCGTTGCCGCCACGAGCTTGGCCGTGTCCATCACGCTGCCGCCCCCAAGCGCCACGACCACGTCCCAGTCACCGCCCGCTGCGCGGGCAACGGCGTTGGCCGCGGTCACGCAGGCGAAATGGGGCTCGGGTTCGGTTTCGTCGTAAACCGCGAAGGTGATGCCGGCTGCGGCCAGCGGCCCGGTCACACGCGCGAGCAGGCCGGCGGCCTTGACGCCGCGGTCGGTGACAATGAAGGGGCGCGACTTCTCCATGCGTTTGAGTTCCGCGGTGAGTTCGCCGCTGAGGCCGCGGCCGAAACGGATGCGGCGCGGGAGGTGATTTTCGAAGGAGGTGGGCACGGTGAAGGTGGAAGAGTCGAAACTCACGCCGGCGCGCGGGGCGCACCGGGCGCGGTGCAATCAGAACTCATCGTACGCAATCTGGCTGGGCGCAACGCCGAGGCTCGCGAGCAGGCGGGTGGTGGCCTTGATCATCAGCGGCGGGCCGCAGAGGTAGAATTCCACCGCCGGAAGGTTCGGATGCGTGCGGAGGTAGTGCTCGAACACGGCGTCGTGGATGAAGCCGGCCGGGCCGGTCCACGCGTCCTCGGGCAACGGGGCGGAGAGCGCGAGATGAAACGAGAAGTTGGGGTGCGCCAGCGCCAGCGCGTCGAAGTAGTCCTCGTAGAAAATTTCCTGCCGCGAGCGCGCGCCATACCAGTAGCTGACGCGGCGGGCACTGCGCTGCGTCTCGAGGAGATGGGAGAGATGGGCGCGGAGGGGAGCCATGCCGGCGCCGCCGCCAATGTAAACGGCTTCCTTTTGCGTGGGCTTGAGGTGGAAATCGCCGAACGGGCCGATGGCCGTGACGGTGTCGCCGGGCTTGAGGCTGAAGACGTAAGCCGAGCCCACCCCGGGCGGGCAGTCCTGCCCGGGCGGCGGGGTGGCGATGCGGACGTTGAAGCGCAGCTGGCGCTCGGTCGTGGCGTTGCTGGCGAAGGAGTAGTTGTTGCGGCGGCCGGCGGTGGGATTGCGCGCAACGAGGTCGAAGACGTGCCACGCGTCCCAGACGGCGGCGTAGGGCGCCGGGATGTCGAAGTCGCGGAACCGGATCTCGTCGTAAACGGGGATGTCGAGCTGCAGGTAGTCGCCGGGACTGAAATTCATGGCATCCGCCGCGGTGACGGGCTCGAGGATCAGTTCTTTGATGAAGGTGGCCACGCTGCGGTTGGAGACCACGCGGAAACGCGACGTGCGGGGCACGCGGGTGCCGGCGCCGCCGGGGCGCGCCAGGTTGAGCCAGAGGCGCCCGGCGCGTTCTTCGAGCGGATAGGTGACGAGGCCGACGCAGGCGGGAGCCCGGGCGGGCGAGCCGTCGGCGAGATGGAAGCGGCCGTTGTGCTTGGGACACTCGATCACGCGGCCCATCACCAACCCGTCGGCGAGGTGCGTGTTGCCGTGCGTGCAGACGCCGTCGGTGGCGTGCAGGACGCCGTCCACGTCGCGGGAGAGCGCAAACGTCTTCCGGCCGTGGTCGAACCGGATCACTTCCTCGCGTCCGAGATCTGCCGCGGCGCAGACCTCGAGCCAACCGTCGGCATTGGGTGTGGCGTCGGTGGGTGCGGCGGGGATGACGCCGTGGGATTTGGGCGCGGGCAGGCGGCGTTTGACGTGGTGGCCGGGGTCCTTCGACTGCGCGAGGAGGGCGGGAATGATTTCGCGGTAGGCGGCAAGGATGCCGGGGTAGGGTGGCGGCATGTCGTCCTTCACGGCCGCGTGCAGCCGCGGCAGCGCGTGGTAGGGCACGAGCGGGAACATGTGGTGCTCCACGTGGTAATTCATGTTCCAATACAGATACCGGTGGACCGGGTTCATGTAGACCGTCCGGCAGTTGAGCCGGTGATCGAGGACGTTCTCCGCGAGGCCCGCGTGCTGGGTGAGGCCATAGACGACCATGAGCCACGAGCCGTAGAGGTTGGCGAGGCCGACATACATCAGCGGGAGGATGCTGTGGGTGGCGACGGCGAGGACGATGACCGCGGCGTAAATGGCGACGTAGATCCGCGCCTTGAAGAAGACCTTGGAAAACTCGCTCTCGGGGATATAGGTCCGCTCGGCCGGGGCGATGCGGCCGCAGGCGTGGGTGAGGATCTGGCGGAAATATTTCGGGTAGGTCGGCAGGTTGAAGAACGCGAGGATGAGGGCCCGCAGGTTGGCAGGTCGGGGCACGGCGATCTCCGGGTCGCGGCCGACGATGATCGTGTCGCTGTGGTGCCGCGTGTGGCTCCAGTGCCACAGCGTCGATTCCCGCATGACCATGAACGACGCGAGCTCGTAGAGGCCGCGGTTCATCCAGTCGGTCCGGAAGGCCGTGCCGTGGCCGGCCTCGTGCCAGCGCGAGTCGGAAGTCGAGGCATACAGCACGCCGTAGACGGCGAACGGCAGGATCGCCCACCACGTGCCCCAGAGCCGGAAGCCCAGGTAGCCGCTGGCGAAGATGAGCGCGAACCAGAGCAGGGTGTCGCGCACGGCGGGGCCGTTGCGCCGGACGAGCAGGGCGCGCATCGTCGCGCGCGGGACGGGGCTCTGATACCAGTCCGCCTCGGCGAGGCCCTGCGCGACGGCCGCGGCGGCGCTGGCGCCGATCAGGCTGTAGTCGGAGGGGGCGGCCAGTTGCACCTGCGCCGGGGAGATCGGTTCTCGACTCACTGCTGGAACAGGGTTGGACAAGGGTGACAGTATAGGGCGGGAGGCCGGCATGGTCTTCTCGCCATCTGAGATAAAGTTCTCATATTTTGCTCACATGCTGGAAAACCTCAAGCTGGCGCGCCGTTATGACGGACTGATTTACCTCGTGGAATCGGCCCGCAACCCGCCCACGATCCGCAGCCATCACCACGTGGAGCTGGAACTCAACCTGGTCGTGCGCGGGACGATCAGCTACGTCCTCGGCGAACGACGCTTCACCTTCCCCCGCCGGACGTTGCTGTGGCTCTATCCCTCGCAGGAACACCAGCTGGTGGACCGCTCGAGCGACGCGGAAAACTACGTCGCCGTGTTCAAGCCCAGCCTGATTGCGCGGTCGTGCCGGGGCGGAGCTTACGAGGGCTTGAAGCGGGACCGGGCCGACGTGGACGGCGTGCTGCACACGATCCTGCCGATGGCGACCTTTGACCTGGTCCGGCGGACGATGGACGAGCTGATGGTGGCCGCGCCGGACCCGGACGTGCTGAATCGCGAGGCGGGCTTCGGGGTGAACTCGGATTTCCACTACGATCACCGCGATCCCGACGGCCTGAACGCCGGGCTGCACCACCTGCTCCTGCTGTGCTGGCGCTGCCAGTGCGCCGGCCGGGCCCTCGGCGGCGCGATTTCGCTGCATTCGTCGGTGCTGAAGGCGCTGGAACTCCTGAGCCAGGGCGATGGACGGCTGAGTCTCCGTGCGCTGGCAAGCCGGTGTGGCGCGAGCGAAGCGCACCTCAGCCGCATCTTCACCCAGCAGATCGGCGTGTCCGTCAGTCGCTACCGGAATTCCATGCGCCTCGAGCGTTTCCTCGAGTATTACCGGCAGCCGGACCGGAAGACGATCACGGAAGCCGTGTATGCGGCAGGCTTTGGCAGTTACGCGCAGTTTCACCGGGTGTTCACGCAGGTTTACGGCACCAGTCCGCGGGAATTCCTGCGGCTCGACCAAAAGCCTTGAGCCGGGAGTTTCACCACCACGCCACGCCGACATGGGCGGGCTTCGGCAGGGTCCAGGGCGCCTTGGCGGGTTTTAATTTGGCGATGATGTCCTCCAGCCGGGAGGCCCCGGCGGGCGCGTCGCCGAAGTCGGGCACGTCCATCAGCTCACCCTCGCGCTTGGCGGATTCGTGCGCGATGAGTCCGGGCAGGTTGTAGCGCGCGGCGGCCCAGACATGGTTGGGCGGCAGCGCCCCGGTGGTGCAGGCGCGCACAAAGTCGTCGGCGAGGAAATGGTGGGACCCGTGGTGACCGCTCGGCCGGCCGGTGTATTCCCTGGGCAGGCGCCAGGTCGGGTGGATCGCCGCCATGCCCGAATAGAAATCGTGCTGGGTGCTGTCCTTGCTCTGCCCGGCGGCCTCGAGGTCCTCGGGCGTGAGCGGCATGCAGCGCAGGAGGTCGTTGAGTGGGGTGATCTCGCGCTCGCGGTTCACCCAGACATCGCCGAGGGGTTGCTCCTCGTAGCAGCCCTCGGTGCCGTAAAGGCTCAGCCGCACGGACCGTCCGCCCCAGTGGCCGACGCGGCGGAATTCGTTGATCCTGGCCGAGCCGCCGTCGCTGGTGCGGAAAAGCGCGGTCTCGTTGCTCAAGTCGTTGTTCCAGAGGTTGAGGCCTTTTCCGAAAACACCGTCGCCACTCTGGTCGACCTGGCCTAGGCAGGACACGCGGGTCATGCGCGCGCCCGTCACGCTGACGATCATGCTCATTGTGTGGGTCGGGTAGAGCATGGGCGGGACGCCGGCGGTGCGCTTCCAGTCCGGGCCGCCGCTGTGCTGGTAGGCCTGGTAGAAACCGTGGGACATGTCGTGCATGTATTCGCCTTCCCCGTAAACGAAGTGCCCGAACTTTCCCTGCTGCCACATCTCGCGGCAGAAGATCGTCGAGGGATAATAGTAGCTGGTTTCGCCCAGCATGTAGGTGAGACCGGTGCGCTTGACCGTTTCCACGAGTTCGGCGAGTTCCTCGACGGAGACTCCGGCTGGCACGGCGGAGTAGACGTGCTTGCCGGCCTTGAGCGCGGCAATCGCCTGGGGCGCGTGCATCCAGCGCTGGGTGAAGATCGCGATGGCATCGCAGTCGCTGGCGAGGAGTTCATCGAGCGAGCCGTAGGTCTCGGTGATGCCGGCCAGCTCGGCCTCAGTGCGGCGCCGCTCGGGCAGGATTTCCGTCAGACTCACGGCCCGGACGAGTGGGTGGGCTTTGAAAAGCGGAGTGAAGGCGCGGGCAAAACCTCCGGCGCCCAAAATGCCGATCTTGATGGGTTTCATTTTCGAAAGTGAGTCGGGAAGAGACGGCCTAGCGGGCCGCGGGAAACGTCATCCGGCGCAGGATCGCCTCGCCGCTGCCCATCGGCACGAGTTCAACCACCTCCGGTTGGTGGGTGTCGAGGTTGACCATCGTGGCCTTCAGCCGCACCGGGGTGGCATCCCACGGGAATCGCGAGTCGGCTTTCGGATTGGCCACCGGGGTGAAACTGGCGGTCGCCAGGCGGCCGTCGGTTTGGGGAAATGCCAGGCGGCCCTGGCCCCAGCGCACGGGGGAGACCGTGTAGTCGTGGAAGCCCGGGAGCGGGTAGTTTTTGTTCGCTTCCTTGATCGCCTCGAATGGCAGGGCGTAAAGCAGCGGGCCGCGGCGGACGTAAAACTCCCCGTTGTTCGCGGGCACGGGCTGCACGTCGGCGCCGAAGGCCACCCGCACCACATCGCCGACCTGCCACGTCTTGGTGAGCAGGATCCAGTCACCCGCGCGCTGAATCGTGGCGCCGGCGGCGGTGACGGAACTCGAAGTCGCCCAGGCGGGCACCCGCACGCGCAGCACGAATTCCACCGGGCGGGCGGGATCGATGCGCAGCTCCAGCTGTTCGGAGAAAGGGAAGGTTGTGTCCTCGACCACGCGCACCGGCGTGCCGTTCACGACCGTGTTCAACTCGCACGGCCCGTGGAGCATCAGCACCAGCCCATCGGGCGCGCGCAGCCACATGTGGCGGACAAAAACCGGCCCGATCTGCGTGAAGTTCGGCGCGCAGCAATTCGCCACGTCCTCGTGCGCGGGGGAGAAGATCACGCGGTTCATGATGGCACCGTCGATCTTGTAGATGTTGTCCGTGGTCACGTAGTCCACGCCCTTGCCGTCGGGCAGCCGCGAGCCCTGGGCCGAATTGTAGAACGTGGTCGCGGCCTGCTCCGCCAGGTCGGTGCGACCGGTCTTTTGCGCGGCGCTGAGCAGCGAGTGCATCCACTCCTTCTGGGCGCAACCCTCATAACCGCCGAGGTCGGGGTCGGTGGGCTTGCTGGCGATCATCTCATTCGACACCGGCCCGCCGGTGGGCGAGACGTGGATCCAGGCCTTGCGAAACGCCTGCGCGGCGGCGGCCACCAGCACTGGGTCGCCCGTCACATACGCCGCCCAGAGCGGCACGCGGAGCGCCTCGTAGGTCGTGGCGCCGTGGCCGTTCAGCGCGCGATCGGCGGCCAGCAGTACGGGCAGCGCGACGTCAGCCTTCACCTGTTTCGAGAACTCAAGATACAGGTAAACGCCAAAGTTGCGGTAGGCGGGGTTGCCGGTGAGTTCATGGAGCCGTTCCACGACGTCCACGAACATCAGGTTGTGTTCCATCGTGGCGGAACCGAACGGGCTCTTTTTGCCCTCGCCGTAGTGGCTCATGGCGAGCTGCACCGCGCGCTCGACCGCGTGCAGCACGTCGGCGCGGCCCGTGGCCTCGGCGTAGGCGATCAAGCCGCGGAAGAGGCAGGTCTGGGTCCAGAGTTCGCCGTTGATGACATTGCCGTCCGCCCACCGCAGCGTCGGCCCGTAGATGCCCATGTAGCCGTCGGCGTCCTGCGTCTTGAGCAGCTCGGCGACGCGCGCGTCGAGTTCCGCCCGCTGGGCCGGCGTGCCGGCGAGGAGGCACATCATGGTGTTGCCGCTGCGCCAGTTGCCCTCGGTTTCACCATTCCACCACGCACCGGTGGCGCCGCCCCAGCTGCCGCCGCCGGCGTTCTGGAAGCGGTCGGGAAGGTTGCGTTGCGCGCCGAAGATTTCCGACGCGCACGTCCTGGGGGCGATCTCCGGCATGTGGCCGGCGAAACCCTCGGCGAGGTCGCGCGCCATCTGCTCTCGGATCCAGCCGCCGGGCAGGATTTCGCCGAACCGGAGCAGTTCGAATTCAGGCGCGAGGGCGTGGAAAGTGGCGGACGGTGGATTCATGGTGGAGGGCGCGGGCGAAAGGAAATGCAGCTCAGCGTGACGGAGGTCGCGGCCAGCTCAGCTGTTCGTCAAAGTCAGGGAGGATGGTGTCGCGAAACTCCTCGCCGTGGATGAACCGCCGGGGCGTGGCGGGGCGAGCGAGGAGCGAATAGAGTTTCCGCGCGGAAAACACGACGAGGTCGGCCGGCGAGCCCGGGGCGACGCGGCCGTAACCGGGCAGGCCCATGATGGCGGCGGCGCCGGTCGTGACGACAGAGGGGGAGAACGCGAGGCGGGTGTCGAGCTGCGCGATGCGCACGCTCTCGACGTAGACTTCCACGGGATCGAAGTCGCCCCAGCCGATGAAGGCGTCGCGCACGTTGTCCCCACCGCAGGCCACGGTGATGCCGGCGTCAATGCATTCGTGCAGCAGCGTCAACCCGCGCCACTGCGGCGTGCGCGGGGCGCCGAAGCGCTGCCCGGGCTTCGCCGGTTGGCGGGCGCGTCCCTGCAGGTGCAGGTTCGTGAGGGGCAGCGCGATGATCCCGATGCCGGCGGCCTTCACGAGCGCGAGGGTCTCGCGGGCGCGGGCGGGATCCTGCACTGAGAGCGAGCAGTTGTGCCCGCACGCGACGGGATGGGGAAACTGGTTGCGCAACACCGCCTCGGCGGTGGCGCGGAGGCATTCGGCGTGGACGAGATCGCTTTCGTCGACGTGGAAATCGAGCCCCACGCCCAGCTCCCGCGCCGCGGCCATCACCTCGTCGAGCTGCCGCGGCAGGTCTGGCCCAGGCTGCGGGAAGCCACCGAGCGCCGTCGCACGGTGCCGGGCGCTGAGCTCGATGATCCGGTCCGCCTCGCCGCCGAAGAATTCCTGGAAGGCGAACAGGCTGACGGTCTGGAGTTGCATCCGGCCGCGCCACTCGGCCTGCAAGCGCTCGAGCGCGGCGTGGGCGCCGGCGCCGGCCCGCGCGTTGGTGTTGAGATGCGTGCGCAGCGCCACCGTGCCGTGCGCCCAGGCGGAGCGCAGCGCGAAGTCGGCGCGCCGGTAGACGTCCTCCTCCGTCCAGTTCGGGCAGTCGGCCTCGAGGATTTCGACCGATTCCCAGAAGTCGCTGTGCACGCCCGGGGCACGGTCCCAGGTGTGGCACTTGTCGAGGTGGGTGTGGACCTCGAGCAACCCGGGGAAGACGAGGACGCCGCCGAGGTCCGTCGTGCGGCCGGGCGCCGAGCCCGGGGCCGGCGCCTGGGAGTCGCGAACGGCGACGATGCGCGAACCGTCGACGGTCACGTCACATTCCCGCCACGGCTCCAGTGCGGCGTCGGGTGCGTTGCCCGGCTGGTTCAACGGCGGCGGGAGGCAGGCGAGCGGAATGCGGGCGCGGCGGAAAAGATGCACGGGTGGAAGCGGTGGGACAGGTCAGGCTCCGGGCAGTGGCGATGGAACGGATGCGAAAGGCATGGAAGCGGTAAGAGTGAGAAGATGTCAGGGCAAATGAACGCAACGCGGTGCCACCTTGCGGCGGCACCGCGTTCCGCTGACCAATGTCCGCTGGAAGCGGGTTTCTAGAACTTGAGCCGCAGCGTGAGGGTGGCGGTGATGGGCGGGCGCACCGAGATCAGGCTGTTGCCGGCGAAGCTGACATCGATGGGATCCAACAGCCGCTCGTTGAGGATGTTCTTCACATTGAGACGGACATTCCAGCGCGGGGTGTCGTAGTAGACGAACCCATCCCACTCGACCTGGGCCGGGATGGTGAGGGTGCCCTGCATGTTGGCATGCTGCTTGCCGAAGAACTGGGGTCCGATGCCGCCGCCCCAGCCGCTGTTTGACTTGTATTCGACGAAGCCGTTGGCGTGGACCGACGGAACGCCGGGCGCCCGCATCCGGCCGCCCGGGGGGTAGTAGAGCGTGAAGTTGGGCGCGCCCAGGCCCGTGCCGGTCCGACCGTCGACCGCGGTGGTCGTGGCGAAGGCGTCGAGGTAGTTGCCAGCGGTCTGGAAGAACACGCCGAACGCGGTCGCCTCCTGGTAGATGATGTTGGCGTTGAAGTTCCAAGTCTTGTTCGGCTGATACACCACCTCGAACTCGACGCCGTTGTTCTTGATCGGGTATTTGCCGCCCGTGATCTGGGAGCCGTATTTGAGCTGTTGGAAGATGTCGGTCGCGAAGTAGAGCTTGTTGTCGAGCAGGCTCTGCTTGTAACCGGCCTCATACAGGGTGCCCTTGGTGCTGAGCACTTGGTCAAGATACAGCGCGTCGATGCCGCCGAAGTTGGACGAACCCAGCAGGGCGTAGACGTGGTTGTAAGTCAGGTAGAGGGTCGAGGTTGGGGTTGGCTTGTAGGTCAGACTGGCGAAGAACGACTGGTCGTTCACCGTGCGGCTGTTGTTATAGCCCGTGTAATACGGTGACGACCCGCCCTCCGGGATGTAGATCGGCGCCGCGAGCGGGATATAGGTGAAGAAGCTGTTGTAGTAGCCGTATTCCTCGAAGGCCGGGTTCTTGCCCGTGACCGAAATGTTGTCGATGCGGTAGCCGCCGGTGAAGGTCAGCTGCTTCGTCAGGCTCACGTCGTCCTGGATGAACCAGGCGATGTCGTTGGCGTGTTCGGTCACGTTGGCGACGTTGCCGGGCGCGGCGCTGTAGCCGTCCACCCCGGGAACGCGCAGGCCGCCGCCCCAGGTGTTCCCCTCGAGGGCGTAGCCCGGATACATGATCTGCGAGGCGGGCTGCGTCAGGTCGTAGAAGTTAACCGGCTCAGTTTGGTAGTCCTGGTACGCGGTCATATTCATATACTTGTAGTCGATACCGGTGATCAGGCTCTGATCGAACTGACCGAGGGTGAACTTGTCGTGGAATTCGAAGCGGTCCTGCACCGAGACGTTTTTCGGCACATACTCGCTGTAGCCGAGCAGCTCCTTCTTGTTGGAGTGATTGGTGCTGGCGAAGAAGCGGTTCACGATTTCCGCATCCGCCGAGAGCGCGACGGTCGACTTGAGCTGGCCCATGGCGACGAAGGACCGGGCGACGTCCTGGGGGTTGACGAGGGCGACGTAGCCCGGGAGTTTGACCGTGTGGGCGGTGGCGGGCGCCACGATGGCGAACGATCCGTCGGCCGCGCTGCCGAAGGTGAAGGGCGGCGGGTTCGGGAACGTGATGATGTCGTAGCCGAAGTAGGCGGTGGGTCCCGAGGTCGTGGGCGTGCCCGGGCCGGCGATGTAGTTGCCGTTGTTGATGGCGTGCCTGGCGGAGTGCGGCGTGCCCATCGATTTTCTGCCCTGGTCCGTAGGCATGGCCTGCACGATCACCCCGGGTCAACTCGCGCGTCTCGTTGCATCGCACACTCCCACCGGACGGTTGCTCAGTCGCGCGATTCGCCTCTGGCAAAAAGCGAAATCCAAGCCCGGGCGGATCGAGTATCCTCACCTCTACGATCCGATGGCCGTCGCGATGGTGAGCCATCCCGAGTGGTTCGAATGGCGTCGCGGCCGCGTCGCCGTCTCATTTGCGCCGCGCACGTTTGCCCGGACCACGTTCACGCCCGACGCCCGCGGACCGCATCGCGTGGCGTGGAAAATCAAGAGCCTCCACTCAGTCGAGGTCGTGTGGGCGCGGATCCTGTCTTTGTAGGTCGGGGTTTATCCCCGATATCGGCGCGAGCCTATCGGGCGTAAAGCCCGACCTACATCAGGAGTAAACGCTCAGCAGTTCTCGTATTTCCAGTTCCGCCGTTTGCCGGCGGCGACCCACTGGATCGTCGTGGTCAGGCGGGTCAGGCGCGTCTCGGGACGTTTGGCCTCGGTGATCCATTCGATGTACTCGCGCCGCGCGCCCGGGCTGAACCCGGCAAACGAATTTGCAGCCTTGGCGTTCTTCCTGAGGGCCGCGGCCAGATCCGCCGGCACCGGCAGTGCCGGCTTCGCCTTGGGCTTCGGCCGCGCGGGCGCACCCGCCTCGTTCAACCTGGCCGCCTTGCGAATGTAGCCGAGCATCGCCCGGTCGGCGGGCAGATCGCCGAGACCCGTGATACGACCGAGACTGCCCATGGCCTGCTCCGCCTTGACGCCCGTCCGCGCGATTTCGTCGGTCAATCCCTTGCGCCAAAATCCAAACGCGCAGTGCTGTTTGAAGCCCGCCATCCCGCAAACGATCCCATGATGCACAAACGAGGGCATGCCCCATTTGATCGTCTCCTCCGCCTCCGGACACGCCTCGTGCACCAGCACGCGCAAGTGACGCAGGATCGGCCGGGCAAAATCCGCCGACTTCGCGATGTAGGCGTCCACCCGGGGATCGGTTTTCATGCCTTTGTCCTAAAACAGAGCCGCAGATAGAGGCCAGTCACGATTCACGCCCTGAGTTTGGCCACAAGAGGCGCAAAATGCACAAAGACCCCGACCGTCCAATCGCGCTGATCATCCACTTCCGTCTCCCCATTCTTGCGCCCATTTGCGCCTCTTTGCGGCCAATCCCATCCGGCCAAAAAAAAGCCGCCGGCCCGTCCTGAGGACGAACCGGCGGCGGGAATTGGCTCAAATCACTTCTTGATGCCGACGTATTCGAGGAAGGGTTGCATCGAGCGCGGGCGACCGAGGAACTTCTCCACGGAATCGCCCACGTCGCGCGTGTCGCCCTTGCCGTAAACTTCGTCGCGCAGGCGGCGGCCGACCTTTACGTCGAGGAAACCATCCGGCGACGCCTTGAAGACGCTGGCCATGTCGATCGCCATGACCTTCGCCCAGAGGTAGCCATAGTAACCGGCGTCGTAACCCGCCAGGTGGCCGATGTACGCGGCCCAAAATGTGTCAGCCGGAGGGGCAATGGAGACGCGGGCAGTCGTGTCGTTCACGATCTTCACCACGTCCGCCTGCCAGGCGGCGTCTTCCGACAGCGTGTGCAGGTTGAGGTCGAGCAGGCCGATGGAGAGCTGGCGGCGCTCGCCGTAGCCCTCGGTGGCCTGACGGGCCGCCACCAGCGAGTCGATGACGTCGGCCGGAATCTTCTTGGACGGGTCGCGGTAGTCGGCGGCGAAGGTGTCGAGGACCTTCTTGTCCCACGGCCAGTTCTCCAGCATCTGCGACGGGGCCTCGACGAAGTCCCGCGGCACCGTGAAGGCGCCCTGCGAGGCGAAGCGCGCGCGCGCCAGCATGCCGTGCATCACGTGGCCGAACTCGTGGAAGAGCGTCACGACGTCGTCATGCTTCAGCAGCGAGGGCTTGTCCGCGGACGGCGCCGGGAAGTTGCAGAGCAGCGCGGCAACGGGCAGGTCATAACCGCCATTGGCCATCACGCCGCCGGCCTTCTGCGAGAAGCACGCGAAGTGGTTGAACTTCCCGTCGCGCGGGAACATGTCGAGGTAGAACGCCCCCATCGGCACGCCGGTCTCGGCGTCCTGCACGACGTAAAGCTTCACACCCGCCGCCCAGACGTAGGGCGCCGCCACCTCGGTAAACTTCAGGCTGAAGATCCGCTGGTAGATCGAGAACATGCCCTGCAGCGTCGCCTGGTAGGGGAAGTAGACGCGGAGCTTTTCCGCATCGACGGCGTATTTGTCCTTCTTGAGCTTGTTGGTGTAGTAATTGATGTCCCACGCCTCGAGCTTGGCGTCAGCCTTGCCCGTCTGCGCCGCCTTCATCTGGCGGAGTGTCTCCATTTCCGCGGCAAATTTGGGCTGCAGGCCGGCCACGAGGTCGTTTTCAAACTTCAAGGCCGCGGCGCCGGTCTTGGCCATGCGCACCTCGGTCTGGTAGTCGGCCCAATTGGCGTAACCGAGACGGTGGGCAATGTCGGCGCGGAGCACGACGAGCTTGGACAGGACGGCCGTGTTGGTGTCCCGCGCCAGCTGGCAGCGGGCCGTGAGCACCTTGCGGCGCACCTCGGGATTGTCGGCGTTTTCGCCGATCGCGATGGCGTGCCAGGTGATGTTGGCCATCACGCGGTAACGTCCATCGGGCTGCTTGACGCCGGGGCTGTCGAGGAAGCTCTGCGGCACGCCGGCCAGCTCCGCCGCGGTGAAGTCGAGCGGGGCGCGGGCTTCGTTGATGTTGATGGCGAACTGCGTGTTCAACCCGGCGAGGTCCTTCCGCAGCTGCTCCACCTCGGCGCGCTGCGCGGCCGGCAGCGACAGGCCGGCGCGGCGGTAGCTGCGCATCTGGTCGTCGAGCAGGCGCTGCTGCTCGGCATCGAGCTTCGGCTTGGCATCGGCCACGGCCTTCAGCGCGCGATAGAGCGGTTCGCGATAGTCGAGGCCGACGGCCCATTCATCGAGCTTGACCGACATTTCATTCGCGGTGTCGCGCATGGCCTTGTCGGTGCTGGACTCGGACACGGTGCCGATGACGAGGGCCACGTCGGTGACCTTGGCCCCGATTGTATCGGCGGCGGCAAACGTGTTGTCGAAATTCAGCTTCGCGGGATCCTGCGCGGCCAGCGCATCAAAGGCGGCGTCGGCCTCCTTGATGGCATTCTCGGCCTGGGCTTTGACGTCCGCGGGCGTGAGCGGATACGTGGGCAACACCAGCTGCGTGTGGGATTTCGCGGCCAGCGCTTGGAAATCAGCCAGCGTGGTGGGAGCAGCGGACGCCGAGAGCGCCGCGGCGACAGGCAGCAGCAGGCAAAGGGCGGACGGAATCAAACGTGAGGGTATGTGCATGGGGAGGGAATTAAAGGGTCTATCCAAGCCCGGCGCCTCGCCTCCGACAACCCAGAAACGACGAATGGTAGGAGAATCCGGTCCGGTTGCATGCGATTCGCACGCTTTTGGGCGCCGCCGAACCGGACAGACCGTCTCCCCTGAATCATTCCCCGCCAGCCTTGCGGGACGAGGTCGGGTTCAGGGCGTAT
Source organism: uncultured Opitutia bacterium (assembly GCA_903862955.1). Lineage (GTDB taxonomy): Bacteria > Verrucomicrobiota > Verrucomicrobiia > Opitutales > Opitutaceae > Opi-474. Next base: position 122,933 of record CAIPAH010000022.1, on the reverse strand, counting down.
TTGCTCAGGGTTCCGGTCACCAGCCAGCCGGAGCCGACAGCCTCGATCCTTGCCTGCCCAAGGTGCACCGCCTCGGTGAGCCGACCCGCACCCCGGCCGCCAACGGCGGACAACGCCTGCTGTGACCCGAGTATCTTGGGTGCGAGAAACCAATAAACGCGATCCGCCAAACGGGCGTCGAGCAAGCTCCCCCGCACTTCGCTGCCTCCCTCCACCAGCACGCTGACAATCCCGTGCGCTCCCAGTCGGCGGAGCAGGCCGCGCAAGGGCACGCGCCGCCCGGGAAACCGCCAGACCTGCGCGCCTTGGGCTTCAAGCCGGGCTTGGCGCCGAGGGCTCGCATTCGAAGTGCACGCGATCACGCAGTGTCCCGATTGCACCACCTGGCTGCCCGGCAGCGTCCGCAGCAGGGAATCGACCACGACGCGCCACGTTTCCCCGACCCCGCGGATTCTGGCTCCCAAATGCGGGTCGTCCCGCAAGATCGTGGTGACGCCCGTCAGAATCGCCTGGTGCTCCGCCCGGATTTTTCGCCCGTGTTTCCGGGCCGCCGCGTCCGTGATCCATTTCGAATGGCCAGCTCGCGTCGCGGTCTTGCCGTCCAAACTCGCCGCGACTTTCAGGCTGACGAACGGCATGCCGGTCGCGCGGTGCTTGAGATACGCCTCGTTCAATGCCCGGGCTTCGGCCGCGCCAAGTCCCTGCGTCACCTTGATGCCGGCCTGCCGCAGCAACCGCGCACCTCGGCCGGCGACCACGGGATTGGGATCGCGCATCGCAAACACGACTTCGCCCACCCCCGCCCGAATCAGCGCGTGGGTGCACGGCGGCGTCCGCCCGTAATGGCAGCAGGGTTCGAGGGTCACATAGACCGTTGCCCCGCGCGCCCGCGGCCCGGCTTCGTCCAGCGCGACAATCTCGGCATGCCGCGTGCCCGGTCCGCAATGCCAGCCCCGCCCGACGATGCGCCCGCGCCGCACGATGACGCACCCGACCCACGGGTTGGGATGCGGCGCCTGGACCGGATGCCGCGCCAGCTTCAGGGCCTGGCGCATATATGCCTCGGGCTGGGCCACTATTGCACCTTGCTGAGCAGGTGACCCAGCTTGTCCTTTTTGACGCGCAAATACGCGCGGTTCGTTTGGCGCGGCTTCGTTTCCAACGGCACGCGCTTCAGGATCTGCAAACCGAAACGCCCGATGCCCGAAATCTTGCGGGGATTGTTGGTCAACAGGTGGATCTTGCGCACCCCGAGATCGCGGAGGATCTGCGCGCCCACCGAATAGTCCCGCATGTCCGCCGGCAGGCCCAGTTTCTCGTTGGCCTCCACGGTATCGAGGCCCTGGTCCTGCAGCGCATAAGCGAGGATCTTGTTGGCGAGCCCGATGCCGCGGCCTTCCTGGCTGAGGTAAACCACGACCCCCGAGCCGTGGTCCTGGATCTTGCGCATCGCCGCCTCCAGCTGGTCGTGGCAGTCGCAGCGGATCGAATGCAAGGCATCCCCGGTCAGGCATTGCGAATGCACCCGCACCAGCGTCGGGCGATCGCCCGAAACCGGGCCCATCACGAGGGCGACGTGCTGCAAATTTTGCGACGGGCAGTCGTAAACATGCGCGGTAAACTGGCCGTAGGCCGTCGGCATCTTCGCCGTCGCCAGGCGCTTGATCAGCTGTTCCCGCGAGCGCCGGTAATCAATCAACTGCTCGATCGTCACCGTTTTCAACCGATGGCGCCGGCCCAAAGCTTGCAGCGTCCTCGCACTGGCGGCCTGGCCGTCGCGACCGAGGATTTCGCAGATGGCCGCCGCCGGACGCAGCCCCGCCAGCCGCGCCAGATCCACCGCGGCCTCGGTATGGCCGGGTCGCACCAGCACGCCGCCCGCGCGCGCCCGAACGGGAAAGATATGTCCAGGCCGCACAAAATCGTAGGAGTGAGCCTGCGGTGACGCCAGCAGACGGATGGCCAGTGCGCGATCGGCGGCGGAAATTCCCGTGGTGATGCCGCGACGCGCATCCACCGACACCGTGAAGTCGCAACCGAACGGCGTTGCGTTGTCCTCGGACGCCACCATCGGCGAGAGCCCAAGGTTGACCGCGATTTCCCGCGTCACCGCCACGCAGATCAAGCCCCCGCCCTCCTTGATCATGAAGTTCACTTTGGCCGTGGTCGCCGCCTGCGCGGCCATGACCAAGTCGCCCTCATTCTCGCGGTCGAGGCTGTCGCGCACGATGACCATGCGTCCGCGGCGAAGGTCGGCGAGCGCCTCGTCGATGGTGGTGGTGGCTTTCATGAGAGTGAATCCAGCTGCGTCAGCAGCGCGAGCGCAGCCGCCGCCGCCTCGAGCCCCTTGTTGAGCCGGTTCGGCCCGGCCCGGCGGACGGCGTCTCGCCGGTGATACACGGCCAACACTTCGAACACGATCGGGACGTTGTGGCGGAGCGACACGTCCATCACCCCCCGCGCGCATTCCGTCGCCACCAGCTCAAAGTGAAACGTGTCGCCGCGAATGACCGCGCCCAGTGCGATGATGACGTCGTATTTCCGCTTCAGCGCCAGCCGCTGCGCCATGAGCGGAATTTCAAAGCAGCCGGGCACCGTGAACCGGTCGATGCGTGCCGCGGGAACTCCCGCCGCCTGCAACGCAGTGACGCACGCTTGCTGCAAGCTCGTCGTGATGTCGGCGTTAAAGTCGGCCCGGATGAGGGCAATGCGGGACCGCGCGGCCAGGGTGCGGCGGATCGTCGGGAGGGCAGGCTTGGTCTTCATTTGCGGAAAAGTTTCTCGACGTATTTCGCGATGACGTCGGCCTCGACGTTCACGCGATCGCCCTTCCGTTTTTGGCCCAGCGTCGTGTGCGCCAGCGTGTATGCCAGCAGCGAGACGGTGCAGCCATGCGGCGTCTCGGACTTGACCGTGAGGCTGATCCCGTCGAGGGCGATCGAGCCCTTCTCGACGACGTAGCGCCGGTAGCGGGAGGGAATCGCGAATTCGTAGATCTTCGCCGACCCGTCCTGGCGAATGCCGCGGATCCGGGCCGTGGCGTCGACGTGGCCCTGCACCAGGTGTCCGCTCACCAAGGCGTTCAGCCGCAGGCTGCGCTCGAGATTCACCGGCGAGCCCCGGCGGAGTGTCCCCAGCGTCGTCCGCCGCAGTGTCTCGTGCATGTAAACGACTTCGAAATCCGCCGCCGAACGCCGCTGCACGGTGGAGCAGACTCCCTCCACGGCCACGCTCTCGCCTTCCCCGAATTTCCAGCCGGCGGGAAGCCGGATGACCACGACCCGTTCCTGCGGCGTGTCCCGCACCGCGCTGACCCTGCCGATGGCTTCGACGATGCCGCTAAACATGGCGTCTGGGTTGAGGCCGATTTCTCATCGCTCCCACGATGACCCGCCCCGCCCAAGCGTCAGGACAAATCTCCGTCACCGCCGACGGTATTTGGTAACAACTCCGTCAGAATAACCCACCCTGCTGCCCATCAGGGCCCGTTGCGCCACCCTTTCGACTGCGTGAAACTGGCGGAGCGGGTGGGATTCGAACCCACCCACCCGCTCCGCCAAGCGTCGAGGATACTGCTACTTCTGGAAGTGAGAAGACCGCAAACGACTACCTCGGCTTAACGTCGGCGTTCTTCAACTGGCTCGTGCGGCAAGGCCAAGTTGCGATCAATCCGCTCGGCCAAGTGACAAAAGTTGAGACGCGCGGCAAAGAGGTCCGCTTGCGCCGGGCCCTGTCGGATAAGGAAATCGATCTTCTCATCCGTTCATCTGGCAAACGTGGCCTCCCCTACTTCGTCGCAGCCTACACCGGCCTGCGACGCGGCGAACTGAAAGCCCTCGTCTGGGGTGATCTTCATCTTGATGGACCGGAGGCATTCGTGGTCGCGCGGGCCTCCACCACGAAGAACAAGCAAAAGGGAATGCTGCCCCTGTTGCCGGAGCTGGCCGATGCTCTCCGCGCCTATCGGAAGGAGGCCGGAGCAAAGGAGGGCAAGGTGTTCCGCAACGGACTTCCGCGGGTGTCCACGCTCAAGCAGGACCTGGCGGCATGCGGCATTCCGTTTGCCAATGAACTTGGCGAGCGGGTCGATTTCCACGCGCTGCGCCACACGTTTTGCACCTCCATGCATCGGAGCGGCGTGTCCCAGCGAGCGGCGCAGGAAATGATGCGCCACAGCGATTCCAGGCTAACTGCCAAAACCTACACCGACGCTCGGCTTCTCCCGCTTAGCGCCGAAATGCGGAAGGTCCCCGCACCTTCACTAGGAGCTTCACTAAATTTTGGAAAAGCGCGTCTAACGGCGTCCAAGCCTGTCCAAAGTGACGCTAGGGAAGATTGCACCGAAACGCCTGATTCAGAGAGTGAAGGACTCGAATTGGCCGGGGTTGGCCAACCCTGTCCAAGCTGGCGAAATGGCGGAGAGGGTGGGATTCGAACCCACGGTACCCTTTCGGGCACGCCTGATTTCGAGTCAGGTACGATAGACCACTCTGCCACCTCTCCGGTCAGGAACGGCGAAACGTAGGGTGAACGCCCAAAAACGGAAGCGAAAATTTGGCGTGAAATTAGCCCTCGATCCTGAGCGGGTTGTTTGGACGTATGCCAAACAGATCTGCGGACTTGGCCGATAGGAGTAGGTTGTCACGACCACACGTCGAAGATGACGAATCACGTTCCATCCGACACCCTCAACGGAGGGCTAAGGACGTGTCGTTCAATTGCCCACCCTACACGTTCATCTGTCAGCCGGTCTGCAATGACAGCCGCAGGCCAGCGCATAGGAGCAGAAGGAATGGCGGATACAGTTTTGGTGGTAGGTGATTCGAGCCGACCCCACCGCCGCCTCCAACATTCGCTTCCACTTTGGGCCAATGATTGGGCCAGTCCGCCGCTTGTCCTCGATGAACCTCAGCCACGCCATCGCGTTTGGTGGAATCGGGTTGTTTCTGAACCGGGCTTTCTTGGCGAACTCTGCGGGCAACTCCACGATGCCGCGGTCGAGGTGCAGGTGGCTCCAACTCAGACGCGAGGCTTCCTCTGTCCGAATCCCACAGAAGCCAACGAGGACAAAGATGGCCAGCCGGTCGTGCCAGCCGAACTCCACGCACCGTTGGAGCAGCTTCTCGAAATCAGCGGGCGTGAGGACGTGGGGCTGGTGGAACTTGATGGTAGGACGGGTGATTTTCTTGACGGGGTTAATCCCCAGCAACTCCTCCTTGATGGCGTAGTTGAACAGGACGCTGAGATGGGTGAGGATGTTTTTCTTGGTCACGTCCCCCACGTTCTTGTTGTAAACGTAATCCGTGAACCGCCTGCATCCTCCGGCGTGGCACGGGCTTCCAGCCCGTGATTCATATGCATCGTTGGAGATGCGGCGCCCCGCCGCGTCCCTCCGTCCATCCGGGGCGAGGGCGCCCCGGCTCCAATGTTGCTGCAGGTCGGAAGGCACATCATCGCACGCTTCTCGCCGCACGTAATGGCGACCGCCAACCTTTCTTTTACCGCCGCAGCTTGTCGGACGCAATCCTCCAGCCCGGCTTAAATTTCGCTGCGAAAAGCGCTTCAGGCTTGTGCAAGCCACTCGCGGTCAGTGGCTTCTCCACCCCTCGCCCAGGAGACCACGGCGTCCCCTGTTTTCCCCTGCCGCATTTTCAACGTCGGTTTTCCCTCCGGAGAAGCTCCATGCCCACCTACGTCTACGGCATCGATTTCGGCACCAGCAACTCGTCCATCACCATCTGGGACGTCGAAAAACGCGCGCTGCTGCGCGATCCGCGCATCGCCGGCGTCGAGTCGTCGTTCATGTATTTTCCCTACACGCTGCGCCGCGATCCACCGCTGATCGGCAACGCCGCGAAGCTCCGCTACGTGTCGGACCGGATGCGCGGGCGGTTCTTCCAGGCGATCAAGACCATCCTGCCCAACCGCACGTTCACCGAGACAATCGTCAACAACCAGTCCTACCCATTGGAGGACCTCATCGCTTTCTTTCTGCGCCATCTGAAAGCAAAGGCCGACGAGGTCACGCGCCAGGATGTGAAACGCGTCGTGATGGGGCGGCCCGCCGTCTTCTCGACCGATCCGGCCGAGGACGAAGTCGCGCAGGACCGGCTCCGCATGGCAGCGCGCCTCGCGGGCTTTGAGGAAATCCATTTCCAATTCGAACCCATCGCCGCCGCCTTCGCCTACGAAGCGCGCATCACCCAACCCGAACGCGTGCTCGTCGGTGACTTCGGTGGTGGCACGTCGGATTTCACCGTCGTGCAACTCGATCCGCGCCGGCAGGGAATGACCGGGCGGGCCGGCGACATCCTCGCCACCGGCGGCCTGCCGGTCGCGGGCAACAAATACGATTCCGCCACGATGTGGCACAAACTCACCCCACGGTTCGGCCGCGGCGCAACGTTCGAAAGCTGGGGCAAGCGGCTCGAGGTGCCCGACACCCTCCACCGCCAGATCTGCCACTGGGACCAGATCGTCTTCCTGCGCAACGCGCCCAAGCTCGACCTGATTTGGCGCCTCGCCCGGCTCTCCAGCGACCCGGCGGCCTTCGAGCGCCTGGAGTCGCTCGTGAAGGACAACCAGGGCTTCGCGATCTTCCAGATGATCGAGGGCGCCAAGATTGCCCTCACCACGCAGGAGGTCGCCCCGTTGCGTTTCACCCACCCGCGCATTCCGCTCGACGAACAGCTCACGCTCGAGGAGTTCGACCGCAATTCCGCCGATCTCACCGCGCAAATCGTCGACTACCTCGACCGGTTTCTCGCGGGCGCCCACATTGCGCCGGCGAGCGTCGAGACGGTCTTCCTGACCGGCGGCACCGCGCTCCTCCGCCGTTTGCGCGCGGAATTTACCGGCCGATTCGGCGCGGATAAAATTCGCGACGGCGGCGAGTTCACCAGTGTCGGCGACGGCCTCGCGCTCAGCGCGCCGCTTTTCTTCCCGGAATTGCACACCTGACCACCAGTCGGAGCAAACTTGCCCCGGGGGACGCCCGACGCTTGGCTGCCTCCGCCATGCCGAAGAAGATTCCGCAGTCCGTCTGGCTCGACACCGACATCGGGGACGACACGGACGACATCCTTGCGCTGAGCCTGATCTGCGCGAGTCCCGAGCTGAAACTCGCCGGCGTGAGCACCGTGCTGGGCGAAACGGAAAACCGCGCGCGGCTCGCCCGGACGTTGCTTGCCAGCACCGCGGGCCCGAGCGCCCGCGTACGCGTCGCCGCCGGCGGCGGGCATCCACTGCCAGGCCGCGTCACTCCTGACATCTGGCCCAACGGTCCCGTCGCGCGGCCGTGGTTGGTGCAATTGCCCGGTGCCCGCCCGGCGTCCGCTCTGCCGCGCAAGCCGTCACAGCACGGCGTCGAACTCCTCGCCGCTCAGCTGCGCCTGCATCCCGGAAAGACCGTTCCCATCGGGACGGGGCCGATGACCAATCTCGCCACGCTGCTGCTCCGCGAGCCCGACTTGAAACCCGCGATCCCGCGCTTCGCTCTCATGGCGGGCGAATTCCAGCGGCCAAGGGCGGAGTGGAACGTCCGCTGTGATCCGCTGGCGATGAAGTCCTGGGTGACGCGGCTGACGCCGGGGATTTCGTTGGTCCGGGTCTCATAGGCCTGCACCCACGCTTCGTGCTCCACCTTGCTGTTGGGCCGGTAGGTCAGGGCGGCGTAGAGGTCCTGGGTTTCGTCCTTGGCGTTGAGGTAATACTGATCGCCGCCGCGGCCGAGATAGCTGATCCGGTAGGCGAGTTTGTCACTGATCGGCCCGCTGGTATCGAGGGTGAGCTCGGTATTCGAATACGACCGTCCGCTGGACCAGCCGCCGTAGGTGATGTCCAGGGTGGTGTGCTGCCGGTCGAAATACGGCTGTTTGAGGACGAAGTTGACGTAACCGCCCGCGCCCTCGGTCTGGGGGCCGTAGACGGCGGAGCCGGGACCCTTGACGATGTCGAACGCCTCGACGCCGTTGAAGCTGGGCGGCGTGGAGTTGCGGGAGAACGGGATCTGCTGACCCCCCATGTAGAGCTGGGAGAGTTCGCCGCGAATGAAGGGCACCGACGGGATGCCGTATTGCGCTGCGGAGTAAACGCCGGCGGAGAACTGGCCGAAGTCCATGGCGTTTTTCACCATGCGTTCGCGCATCATGGCCGCGTTCACGCTTGAGACCGAGCGCGGGATATCGAGGATGTTGCGGTCGTCGCCCATCACCGATCCCACGGGGCGGACGGTCGGGAGCACCTGGTCGTCGAGCGGCACCTCGGTCACGGTGAACTTCGCGAGCTTGGTGACGTGATCCGGGTCGGGACTGGTGGACGGCGAGGTGGCGGCGGGCGCCGTGGTCGCGGGGGGCGTCGTCGCCGGCGCAGAGGTTTGCGCGCGGAGACCAAGAGCGAGGCTGCCGCAGGCGCAGCCGAGGGCGGAACTCAACCGGATCAGCTGTATGATCGTCTGTTTCATATCGTTTTATTGGGGTTGGACTTCATGAACGCCGCGATCGGCGCCCGGGGGTAGGCTAGTGCTTTGACTCAGAGGAGGTCGGCGCGGCGGGGCTGGCATTGAATTCCGCCGGCAGAAACCGGAACGTGACAAATTTTTCCAAGGGCAGGGCGGCCTCGATGATGTGGAGGTCCACCATCGTGCGCTGCATGGACTCGAGGCGCTCGGGCGTGAGGAGGCCGGTCCGCTCGCCCTTCGCGGGGTCGCCCGCGACCAGCTTGGCCCGCTTCATCGCGGCGATCGAGTAGTCCATCAGCTCGGCGCTTTGGGACGGATTTTCGGCGTGGATCCGCGCCCGCGCCGCGGTGGCGTCGCCGTTGAGATAGTCGTCCCAGCCGTGGATCGTGGCCGCCACAAAGGCGCGGACCGCCTCGGGATGCTCGCGGGCGAACGCCTTGCTCGTGAAGATCACGCGATACGGGTCATAACCGGAATCCGCGATCAGCAGGGCGCGCGTTTTGACGCCGTGGAGCTCCGCGAAGAAGGGCTCGTTCGAGATGAAGCACTGCTGGATGAAATTTCGGTCCGCAATGAAGCGCGTCATCGTGAAGTCCATCGGCAGGATGTTGAACTTCACGTGATACCGCTGCTGGATGAACGAGATCCAGTTGGAGCCCACGCCGGCCATCACCGACTTGCCATCGAGGTCGCCGAAAGTCTTCACGGGACTGTCCGCGTGGACCATGATCGCCTGTGGGTCGTGCTGCATCTGGGCGCAGACGATCAGCAGCGGGAGACCCTGGCGGACGGCCATGATCACGTCGTCCGCCCGCCCGATGCCGAACTGCATGCGGCCAGTGGAAATCTTCTCCACGGGAAACGAACTGGGCCCGCCGGGTGCAATCGTGACGTCGAGCCCGCCGTCGCGATAGAAGTTCTTCACCAGGGCCTGGAAATGGCCGCCATGTTCCGGGGCCGGATACCAGTCCAGTTGGAAGCCCACCGGCAGGAGCGCGGATTTGCCCGCGGTGTTTTCCGCCGTCGCCGGTGCGCGGCCGCAGCCCGCGAGGACGAGGCCGGCCGCGCAGAGGCCGAGCAGCCGGAGGGTCGCAGGGACGATGCGGGACATCGCAGGAGCCGGCCGCGTCGGGCCGCAGGACAGGAAATTTTCCAAAGCGAGGCAGGGACCAATCATGCAGGGGTGACAACGGCGCGGGTGAACCGCGCTAGGGGGTGACAAACGCCGCATGCGCCAGTCGGTTGACCGCGGCAAAAGCGTCAGACAAATTGAGCCCGAAAAGGCGCGGGGTCATGCGGCGAACAGAAGCGATTCGCGAATGTAGCGTAATGCCGTCCCGGGGTCATCTCGCTTTCTGAGAAAATGTTCTCATAATTTGCGGACCTCGCGAAGGGCGTTGCACTCTGAGCTGCCGCTGCGCTATCCGCATAGGTCGCAGAATATGTGCGCTCACCTCCGGCGGCGGGACCGCTCCAAATCCGAATTTGGACGAAAGATTTTCCCCGCGCACTTCCAGCCCGGGGTGGCAACGTATACGCGAGGCACGTTTATCTTTTTTCGTCCCGCACCATGAAAAAATACCGCATCGCGACCATTCCCGGCGACGGCATCGGTACCGAAGTGGTGCCGGCCGGCATCGCCGTGGTGGACGCCGCCGCGCGCCGGCACGGGCTCGAGTTCACGTGGGACCAGCTGCCGTGGAGTTGCGGTTATTACCGCGAGACGGGCCGCATGATGCCGGAGGACGGACTCGACCGAATCCGCCGGCACGATGCGATTTACCTCGGGGCGGTGGGCTTTCCGCCGGTGCCGGATCACATTTCGCTCTGGGGCCTGCTCATCCCAATCCGGCGCGGCTTCCGGCAATACGCCAACGTGCGGCCCGCCCGCCTCATGCGCGGGGTGGAGTCGCCGCTGCGGAACCGCGGACCCGGGGACATCGACATCTGCATCGTGCGCGAAAACAACGAGGGCGAATACAGCTCGATCGGCGGGCGGCTCGCCTGCGTTACTTCAGACCGACTCGAGCAGCTTGTAGAGTCGGGCGACCATCGGGGTCGCGTCGTCGAGCAGGCCGGCGCTGATGAGGGCGTTGTCGAGGATTTGCTCAGCGACGAGCTTGGCCTTGTCGGGCGACGCGGTGTGCGTTTCGAACAGGCGCTTCATTACGGCGGAGCGAGGGTTGATCTCGAGGTTGACGCGGAGGGGGGAGTCGGCGCCGTCCTTGTTCATGGCCTTCATCATGCGACGCATGTGGGGCGACGTGAACTTGTCGGCGTTGAGTGCGAGGGCGGGGGAGTCGACGAGGCGGTCACTGGCCTTCACCTCGGCGACGCGGTCGCCGAGCGTGGTCTTGAGCCACTCGGTGAGCGTCTTGGTGTCGGCCTCGCTGAGCGCGCCCTCGGGTTTCGGGAGGTCGGCGAGCTTCACGTCGGCGTGGTCGGCGGCGGTCAGTTTCTTGCCGTCGAATTCGCGCACGTTGCTCATCACGTATTCGTCCACGGCCTCGTAACAGAACAGCACCTCGAGGTTGCGGGCTTTGAAACCCTCGAGATACGGGCCGCTTTCGATGGCGGCGCGGTTGGGTCCGATGAGGTAATAAATCTCCTTCTGGTCGCTGCCCATGCGCGTGACGTAGTCGGCGAGGCTGGTGGTCTTGCCCTTCTCGGTGAGCGACGACTCGAAGCGGAGCAGCTTCACGAGGGCATCCTTGTGGGTGAAGTCCATCGCGGCGCCTTCCTTCAGGAAAATGCCGAACTCGGCGTAGAACTCGGCGTAGGCGTCGGGGCGGTTCTTGGCCTCGTCCTCGAGGAACTTGAGGAAGCGCTTCGTGATGACCTTGTTCAGCTTCTCGATGAGGGCCTTGTCCTGCATCGTCTCGCGCGAGATGTTGAGCGGGAGGTCCTCGCTATCGACGACGCCCTTGAGGAAGCGGAGCCACTCGGGCAGGAGGGCCTTGGGCTTGGCGTCGATCAGGACCTTGCGGCAGTAGAGCGCGACGGACGCCTCGGTGCGGGCGAAACCGAGCTTCTCCGTGTTTTCCTTCGGGACGAAGAGGAGCGCGTTGATCGAGAGCGGGGCGTCGGCGGAGAAATGCAGGCGCAGCCGCGGCTCGTCGAAGGCGTGGGCCTGGAATTTGTAGAACTCGGTGTATTCCTCGTCCTTGATCTCGTTCTTGGAGCGCAGCCAGAGCGCCTGGACCGTGTTGACGCGCTTGCCGTTGAGGTTGATCGGAAACGACACGAATGCGCTGTAGCGCTCGAGGATCTCCTTCACCTTCCAGTCCTGGGCGAAGTCCGCGCAGTCATCCTTGAGCTCGATGACGATCTTGGTGCCGCGGCGCTGGCCCTCGCGCTCCTCGATCTCGTAGCTGCCGGAGCCGTCGCTGGTCCAGACGTGGCCGGGCTCGCCGGCGCGCCAGGAGTGGGAGTAGACCTTGACGTTCTTCGCGACCATGAAGGCCGAGTAGAAGCCGACGCCGAATTGGCCGATGAGGCTGGTGTTCTTGGCCTCGCCCTCGCCGAGGGCCTTGAGGAAGGCCTTGGAGCCGGAATGGGCGATGGTGCCGAGGTTCTCGACGAGCTCGGCCCGGGTCATGCCGAGACCGAAGTCCTGGAAGGTGATGGTCTTGGCCTTGTCGTCGGTGGTGACATTGATCTCGAGCTCCAGCTTGTCGTCGAAGATGTCCTTCTCGGTGATCTGCGTGTGGCGGAGCTTTTCCAGGGCATCGGAGGCGTTGGACACCAGCTCGCGGACGAAGATTTCCTTCTCGGTGTAGAGCGAGTGCGTGACGATGTTGAGCAGCTGGGCGATCTCAGCCTGGAACTCGAATTTCTGCGGGGCGGAAGTGGACATAAAATAGGAGCGGAGAACTTAATGCGCACTTGAGGCGAAATCAAGCGGAGGTAGGCTGGTGCTAAATGGCGACGGCCCGGGAATCCTGAACATGAGCCTACTTCACATGGGAGCGGGGAGCCGGCGGGGTCGATGGCGGAAATTCCACCTGGCTGGCCTGGGTGTGATGCTGGCCGGCGGACTGTGGGCACAGGCGCCCATGCCGATGATGGCACCCACGACGAGCAACAAGCTGATCATGCGGGAGTATTTTCCCCCGGGATCGGGCGTGCCCGTGGCGCTCGTCACCCGGTTGGAAAAACTCCTGGCGTCGCAGGCGAGGGCGGACGCCATGAGCGTGGCCGCGACCTATGCCCGGAGTGATCCCCAAAAACTTCCCGGGGTGCAGAAATTGGGCATGCAACTCATGGAAGAACTGGGCAAGCCCGGGCCAGGATTCGATTTCCCGGGACTGGTCAGCTACAACCCGGCGTTTTGGCTGGCCGAGCGCGAGCTGGATCCCCGGGACGTCAGCCTGCCGTATCTGGTCTCCACGCTGGCGATCCTCAACCGGAATTACGTGACGGCGGCGCGGACGATTGCGCTGGCCCAGGCCACCCTGCCGTTCACGGCCACGGTGCGGCGCGGATACGGGCAGCACGAGGCCATGTTGCTTTACCTGGACGACCTGCTGCTGGCCGGCATTCCCTCGGCCAGCCAGATGGAGACGATCGCACAATGCGATGCCACCATCAAGACCCTGCGCGCCCGCATCGTCCAATGGTCGAACCGGCCGGGACTGTTGCGCGCACTCATCGAGTTGGAGGCGCGGCGCGTGGAGCTCCTCACGCGGACTGGCCGGTCGCGTGAGCTGCTGGACAAGCGCATCGGCGACCTCCTCGACGTGACACCCGAGGACCTGAAATTTGTCCGCTACGACGATCCGATCCTGGCCACGGCCCTGGACGCGACCATCGGCCAATGGCTCGGTGGAACCACCCTGGCCCAGCGCTGGTCGCGTTGGATCGAATACGGTGACCCGGCGGAAGGGCGCGAAGTCGAGGCCTCGGTCGCGGCGTTTGAGGCCCACGGTCGGCCGGATCTGGCATGGCTCGCTTGGCGTGACGAGCTGGTTTTGCGCGGCTTCGCCAACGAGCAGGAGCTGCGACGCTGGCAAGTTTGGTGCCGGAAGCTGCTCAACGAACCCTCGGCAGCCTATGTCGAAAAGGTCACCGCGGCCAACCCGATGGGGACGACGGCCTCGATGCCCATCGAACAGGAGGGCTTCAGCGAGGCGTGGTCCGGCGACCAGCGGATCAATCCGCTGCTCGCGGTCAGAATCGAACGCCAGATTGCCCTGGTGGACACGATGCTCGCGCTCATGCCTCCGGGAACGAGCGGTGAGGGTGGTTATCGTCTCCGGCGGGCGGAATTGCTCTGCGAAATCGACGCGGTGCCACCCGCCCGTCGCGAGTTGCAGCGGGTCCTGCAGATCATCGGCGGTTCGGAACGGATCTACGCGATGTCAGGCGTCAGCGTGATGGAATCGATCAAGATCATCGAGGTCCGCCTGCTGGACACGGAGCGCCACTATGCCGCGGCCGAACAGCTTTACCGGGATCTGTTGCGCAATTCACGCCTCGGCTCCGCGGGCTTGAAGATCAACTACGCCGTGCACCTCGTGATGGCGGGGAAACTCGCCGAGGCTCATCTGGAATACCGGGCCTATGCGCTGAGCCACAAGAACGACACCTACCGAGCCATCATGTCGGACTTGACCGCGCGGCGGATCGGCCAGCGCGAAGTCCAGGTTCTCCGGGCCGGGCAGCAGACGGTGGCGCCGGGAGCGTGGTCCGCGAACGGGCTGCGCTACTTCCTCGACGAATTGTCCACGGAGGAATTGCTGCAGCGCGCCCGGCAGGGAACGACCATGGAGATTAGCGACCACGAATGCGAAGCGACGTTCTGGATTGCCGAACGGGCGCTGGCGGAAGGACGGAAGGACGACGCCATCACATGGCTGAACCGGTGTGTCGCCACCGGCTACATGTCCGACTCCGAGTTCAAGATGGCCAAGGCTGAACTCGAACGCCTGGTGCCCAAATCGGATCCGAACGAAAAGAAGTCCGGACCGGAAAATTCCAACGGCTCGGTCACAACCTGACGCCGCCCCGTGAGGCGAAGTGTGGATTGCGTTCAGCCGCCGAGGTAGGTGGCTTTGAGCTGGGGGTCGGTGCGGAGCTGCTTGCTTTCGCCCTGCATCACGATGTGGCCGGTCTCGAGGACGTAGGCGGTGCGGCTGACCTCGAGGGCGAGGTTGGCGTTCTGCTCGACGAGGAGAATCGTGATGCCGTGCTGCTGGTTGATCTCCACGATCTTCTCGAAAATCGTGCTGATCAGGCGGGGCGCGATGCCGAGCGAGGGCTCGTCGAGCATGAGGAACTTCGGGTTGCCCATGAGTGCGCGGCCGATCGCGAGCATCTGCTGCTCGCCGCCGGAAAGCGTGCCGGCCATCTGGCGGATGCGCTCCTTCAACCGGGGAAAGATGCTGAAGACGTAGTCGCGGTTCCGCGCAATGAGTTCGTCGTCGGACTGCAGGTAGGCGCCCATCGCGAGGTTTTCGTCCACGGTGAGGTTGGAAAAGATCATCCGGCCCTCGGGGACGTGGCAGAGCCCGCGGGCGACAATCTGGTGTGGGCGCAGCTTGGTGATGTCCTCGCCGAGAAATTCGATCCGGCCGGCTTTGGGACGGAGGAGCCCGGAGATCGTGCGGAGCGTGGTGGTCTTGCCCGCGCCGTTGCCACCGATGAGCGTGACGATCGCGCCCTGCTCGATGGCGAAGGAAATGCCGTCCAGCGCGGAGATCGCGCCGTAGCTGACAGAGAGGTCGGTGATGCGGAGCATCGCGGACGCTTTAGGCGGTAAGCTGCCAGCGGTAAGCACAGTAGCGGAGGAGGACATGCAGAGGTTTGGAGCTTAGTGCTTAAAGCTTATCGCTTCCTCAGTGATGCGACAGGCTGTTGGTGTGGTCCTCGCCCAGGTAGGCCTCGATGACCTTGGGGTCGCTCTGGATCGCAGCCGGGTCGCCCTCGGCGATCTTCACGCCGTAATCGAGCACGGCGATGCGCTGGCAGACGCCCATGACGACCTTCATCGAGTGCTCCACGAGGAGGATGGAGAGGTTGAACTGTTTCTGGATTTGCTGGATCAGCCGCACGAGCTCGACCTTTTCGGAGGGATTCATGCCCGCGGCGGGTTCGTCGAGGAGGAGCAGCTTGGGCTTGGTCGCCAGGCAGCGGACGATCTCGAGGCGGCGCTGCTCGCCGTAGGGCAGGCTCTTGGCGGGGGCGTCGCTGAAACGGCGGAGATTGAAAATGTCGAGCAGCTCCTCGGCGCGGCGCGTGATGGCGGCCTCGTCGC
Source organism: uncultured Opitutia bacterium (assembly GCA_903862955.1). GTDB lineage: Bacteria > Verrucomicrobiota > Verrucomicrobiia > Opitutales > Opitutaceae > Opi-474. The sequence continues at coordinate 107,220 of CAIPAH010000022.1, read as the reverse complement.
GGCGGAAGGCACCGAGCCGGATGAGCGGGTGGAAGGGGCTGGTGTCGCGGTGAAGGTTGCAGGCGACGCGGACGTTGTCGAAGACCGAGAGGCTGCCGAAGAGGCGGATGTTTTGGAAGGTGCGGGCGATGCCGCACTCGACGATTTCGTTGACCTTGAGTCCGGCGAGGTTGCGTCCCGCGAACGTCACCGTGCCCTCGGTGGCCTGGTAAACGCCGGTGATGACGTTGAAGACGGTGGTCTTGCCGGCGCCGTTAGGGCCGATGAGCCCGCACAATTCGCCCTCGCCGACGATAAAGTCCACGCCATTGACGGCGGTGAGTCCGCCGAAGCGGATGGTCGTCTGGTCGAGTTGGAGGAGCGGGGCGGGCATCAGGCCTTGGACTTGCCGAACTTGAAATTGAACAGCCCCTGCGGCCGGGCGAGCATGAGGACGATCAGCAGGAAGGAATAGAGCACCATGCGGTATTCGGCGACCGGCCGGAGCACCTCGGGCAGCAGCGTGAGGAGGATGGCGGCGAGGATGACGCCGAGGGTGTTGCCCATGCCGCCGAGGATGACCATGACCACGATCTCGATGGACTTGGTGAAGTCGAAGCCCGTGGGCGTGATGGTGAGCTTGAAGTGCCCGTAAAGTCCGCCCGCGATGCCGGCGAAGAAGGCGCCGATCACGAACGCGACGATCTTGTAGCGCGTGGTGTTGAGCCCGACGGCCTCGGACGCGATCTCGTCATCGCGCGTGGCGAGGAAACCGCGCCCGTAGGTCGAGTTCACGAGGCAGGTGACGACAAAGATCGTGATGGCGACGAACGCCAGCACCCAGAAGATCGTCGTGTAGGGCGGGATGCCGTTCAGGCCGAGCGCGCCGCCGAGCGACTCGACGTTCTGGAACGTCACGCGGATGATCTCGCCAAACCCGAGCGTGACGAGCGCGAGGTAATCGCCCTTCAGCCGCAGCGAAGGCACGCCGACGAGCAGACCCGCGAACGCCGCACTGAGCCCGCCGGCGAGCAGCGCCATCAGGAAGAGCCCGCCCTCCTGCCAGGCGGTGCCGCCATCCTCGCCGAACCAGCGTGGGGCGAAATACAGTGTCACGGCCGCCGAAAGATAGGCGCCCACCGACATGAAGCCCGCGTGGCCGAGCGAAAACTGGCCGGTGTAGCCGTTCACCAGGTTGAGGGAGACGGCGAGGATGACGTTGATCCCGATGCCGGTGAGGACGTCGAGGTAGTAAGGATTGAACTGATCGGAGAAATGCTGGACGCCGAAGGCGAACAGGAGCGCGGCGAGAAGGGCGAGATGCGGTTTCGGCGGCATGGCGGCTCAGACCTTCTCGACGGTGAACTTGCCCAGCAGGCCGGCGGGGCGAAACAGCATGATGATGATGAGAATCGCGAACGCGATGGCGTCCTTGTACGTGGACCACTGGCTGCCGCTGACGAACGTCTCGACGGTGCCCAGGATGAGTCCGCCGAGTGCGGCGCCCGGGATGTTGCCAATGCCGCCGAGGATGGCGGCGACGAAGGCCTTGAGGCCGGGCATCACGCCCATCAGCGGGTCGATCGACGGATAGTTGAGCGCGTAGAGGATGCCGCCGGCGGCGGCGAGGGCGGAGCCGAGGCCGAAGGTGAAGGAGATGACGACGTCATTGTTCACGCCCATGAGCGCCGCGGCCTTGGGGTTGAGCGAGACGGCGCGCATGGCGGTGCCGATCTTCGTGCGGTAGACGATCAGCTGGAGGACGATCATCAACACGACCGAGACGGCGATGACGATCAGCTGGTTGCTGGTGACGATCACGCTGCCGAAGGAAAAATTGCGAACCGGGAAGATCGACGGGAAATTGCGGGGCGCGGCGCCGAAGAAAACCTGGCCGGTGTATTCCAGCAGCAGCGAAACGCCGATGGCGGTGATGAGGACGTTGAGCGTGGGCGCGCTCCGGAGCGGCCGGTAGGCGAGGCGCTCGATCGTCATACCCAGGATCGCGCACCCGATCATCGAGACGGCTAGGACCGCCAGCCCGCCCCAGATGGTGTGTTCCGGCACCAGTTTGCCCAGGTAGTAGCCGAGGAACGCGCCGACCATGAACACGTCCGAGTGGGCAAAATTGATGAAGCGCAGCACGCCGTAGACCATCGTGTAGCCCAGCGCGATCAGCGCATAGATCGCCCCCAGGGAAAGACCGTTCAGGAGTTGTTGGAGGAATTCAGACAAGCGAAGAAGGAGACAGTTGAAAGGGCTGGCGGCACGGGTCAATCGCCACGTTCGCCTATGTCGCGGAACCTCGTTAAATTCTCAAAAGGATGATCCGCATTGGACAGCTCTGGGCGAAAAAGCCAGCCGAGCGGTATGATCGCCTCATCCTGGCACACCTGAAGGAACACCCGGGAGATTAAACCACAACGCGGCAGGCAGCTGATCCAACCTAGGGGGCCACTGCGCCAACAAACTGCGTGTGGCCGTCCTTCACCGTGACGATGATCGCGGGCTTGGATGGGTTGCGGTCGGTGTCGATGGTAGTGCGGCCGGTGACGCCGGAGAAATTCTTGGTACCAGCGAGTGCGTCCCGGAGTTTTGGGCCGGCGGTAGTACCGGCGCGGGTGATGGCGTCGGCCAGGAGCATCATCGCGTCGTAGCCCAGCGCGGCGACGGCGTCCGGTGTCTCGCCGTCGTAGCGGGCGCGGAATTTCTTGATGAAGAGCTGCACTTCGGGCGCGGGCGACTCGGCGGAGTAGTGGGTCGAGTAGTAGGTGCCCTCGACGGCGGCTCCGCCGAGGTAGATCAGCTGCGGGGCTTCCCAGCCGTCGCCGCCGATGATCGGGATGTCCAGGCCGAGGTCGCGGGCCTGCCGGCAGATCAGCGCGGCTTCGGTGTAATAGCCCGTGGCGGCGATGGCGTCGGGGGCGAGGGCCTTGACCGCGGTCAGCTGCGCGCGGAAATCCTTGTCGCCCTCGGTGTATTTCTGTTCCGCGACGATCTCGCCGCCGGCCGCGGTGAAGCGTTCGCGGAAGACGCGGGACAGGCCCACGCTGTAGGGGGCCGAGACGGACGTGAGCAGCGCGACGCGCTTGGCGTGGAGGGTGTCGTGGGAAAACTTCGCCAGCACGGCGCCCTGGAACGAGTCGATGAAGCAGGCGCGGAAGATGTAGGAGCCCATCGCGGTGACCTTCGGGTTGGTCGAGGAGATCGCGATCATGGGCACGTGGGCGGCCTGGCAGACGGGGGCGGCTTCGAGGGAGTTGGTCGAGGCGTTGCCGCCGAGGACGGCGACGACTTCGTCGCGGGCGATGAGTTTTTTCACTGCGGTGGCGGACTCGCCGGGCTTGGACTGGATGTCCTCGACGAGAAACTCCACCTCGCGGCCGAGGATGCCGCCATGCGCGTTGAGCTCGTCGACGGCCAGGGCGACGCCGCGGTGCGAGGCCTGGCCGAAGGACGCCTCCTTGCCGGTGAGCGAGGCGTATTGGCCGATCTTGATCGGGGCGGAAGCGTCTGCTGCGGCGAGCGGGGCGAGCGGCAGAAAAAACAACGCGCAGCGGGTGAGGCTGCGCGCGACGGCGGGGGGCAGGTGGCGCCTCACGGGTTGATGGCCTGGACGAACTTGAAGGCGCCGTCCTTCACCGTGATGACGACGGCGGCCTTGGTGGCGTTGCGGTTGGAGTCGATGGTGGTCTTGCCGGTGACGCCGTTGAAATTCTTCGTGGCGGCGATGGCGGCGCGGAGCTTGGAGTGGTCGGTGGTGCCGGCGCGCTTGATGGCGTCGGCGAGGACCATGGCGGAGTCGTAGCCCAGCGCGGCCATCGCGTCAGGAATCTCGCCGGCGAAGCGCGCGCGGAATTTCTTCACGAAGCTTTGCACGCCGGGGGAGGTGTTTTCGGGGGAGTAATGCGTGGAATAGTAGGTGCCCTCCATGGCCTTGCCGCCAATCTCGATGAGCTGGGGCGCCTCCCAGCCGTCGCCGCCGAAGATGGGGTAGTCCATTTCCAGCTCGCGGGCCTGTTTGGAAATCAGGGCGGCCTCGGTGTAGTAGCCGGGGACGAAGATGCCGTCGACGTTGGCGGCCTTGATGGCGGTGAGCTGGGCTTTGAAGTCCTTGTCCCCCTCGGAGTATTTTTGCTCGATCGTGATCTCGCCGCCGATCTTTGCGAAGGTCTCCTTGAAATACTTGGCGAGGCCGACGCTGTAGGGCGACGAGACGGAGGTGAGGAGGGCGATCTTCTTGAGATGGAGGGTGTCCTTGCCGAACTTCGCCATCGCGGTGCCCTGAAACGGGTCGATGAAGCACACCCGGAAGATGTAGCTGCCCATTTCGGTGACCTTCGGGTTGGTGGACGACGGCGAAATCATCGGGATCTTGTAGTTCTGGGCGATGGGCGCGGCCTCGAGGGAGCGGCCGGAGGCGACCTCACCGAGCAGGGCGATGACCTGGTCGCGGGAGATCAGCTTCTTCACGATCGTGGCGGACTCGCCCTGTTTCGACTGGTTGTCCTCGGTGATGAGCTCGAACTGGCGGCCCAGCACGCCGCCGGTGGCGTTGAGTTCCTCGATGGCGAGGAGGGTGCCCTTGTGCGAGGACTGGCCGAACGCCGCCTCCTTGCCGGTCAGCGAGGCGAACTCGCCGACCTTGATGGGATCCTGCGCGACGGCGGCCGCGGCGAGGGCGGCGGCGAGCACGGGTAACAGCGTGAAACGAAGGGCTTTGATCATGGGAAAAGGCAGATTTTTGGGAGGAGGAAGGAAAAGGGAGCGGGGGGGAGTTTACAACCCATCTGTTCGACCCGGGAAAGCAGCTGGCGTGCCGCGCGGGCGCCGATTGGGTTTTGCATTCGCCGGGGCGCGGGATTTGATCGGCGGGGTTGAACACGTATGACCGACACCTCTTGCGGGAATGGCTGACGATCCTCGGGCTCGTGCTGGCGGCGACGGTCGGCCTGATGCTGGTGCAGGTGCTGTATGACGATTTTCGCACGTTGCGCGACCTCGGCGCGCGCGGGGCGGACATGTGGATGTATTTCTTCGTGACGATGCCGAGCTTCCTGGCCGTCGTGCTGCCGCTGGCGCTGCTGCTGTCGCTGCTCTTCGTGCTTGGGAAGCTGCACCGCGCCAACGAATTCACCGCGCTGCGGGCCGCGGGCGTGAGCCTCTGGCGCATCACGGCGCCCGTTTGGGTGGTCGGGGTGCTCGCCTGCGGGCTGGCGTGGTGGCTCAACTCGACGGTGGTGCCGTGGTCGGTCGAGACCTCCCGCGAGTTGAAGGACAGCCTGGAATTTCGCCGGGAGTCGCGCGTGCTCAAGGCGGACCGGGTGGGCGCAGTGGACAGCGTGGCGTTCAACAACCAGCGCGCGCGGCGCATGTGGTTTTTCAACCGCTACAGCCAGGTGCTGCACCGGGGCTTCGGCGTGACGGTGTCGGAGCTCGACGACCGGCGGCGCGAGGTGACGCGGTTCGTGGCGACCGAGGCGGCCCTGGGCGAGCATGGCGAGGGCTGGATTTTCAAGGATGGCCGCGAGCTGACGTTTGATCCCGATTCCGGCGAGCTGGAGAGCACCGCGCCGTTCACGCAGAAGATCGTGAGCCGGTTCCAGGAGGATCCGAAGCTGATGCTCCTCGTCGATAGCCGGCCGGTGCGCGACTTGTCGTTTCCGGAACTCCGGCTGCTGATCGATTACTTCGAGCAGGAGAACAGCCCCAAGGTCACGCCCTACGCAGTGCGCTATTACGGCCTCGTCGCGGACACGCTCGGGCCGCTGATTGTCATCGCCATCGCGATCCCGTTTGCCGTCACCGGCGTGCGCGTGAACCCCGCGGTGGGCGTGTCGAAGTCCTTCGTGCTGTTTTTCCTCTACTACATCCTCACCAACATCGCGTCGTCGCTGGCGACGAAGCAGATCATCGACCCGATGCTGGCGGCGTGGCTGCCCAACATCGGCATGGTGACGCTGGCGGCGTGGCTCTTCGCGAAGCTGCGGTGAATTCGCCGGGCGGTGATTGGCCGCAAAGAGGCACAAAAGACGCAAGAAATACTGCAATTCAGACGGGCGGGCGTGGGTCAGGGACTATCCCCGACACAACTGAGCCCGATGTTCCATTCGTGTCGGGGGTAAATCCGCCCACATCGGAACTATTCCGATTTTTTGCGCCTCGTTGTGCCTTTTCGTGGCCATCCTCCGGCCTATCGCCGGGCGCTCAGCCCAGGAGGCGGCGCCAGACGCTGTTGCTGGGCGACAGCAGGATGCCCCAGATCACGATGCAGTTGATGTAGCTCAGGAAGACCGCGGCGCTGGCCATGTCCTTGATGCGCTTCGCGAGTGGGTGCATTTCCGGGCGCAGGTAGTCGATGACCCACTCGATGGCGGAGTTGAGGAGCTCGACGATGAGGATCAGGATGAGCGATGAGATCATCAGCGCGGTCGAGACGGCGTTGACCGGCAGGATGATCGCAAACGGCACGAGCAGGATGGCGAACAGGAGGTCTTCCCGGAACGACGGCTCGTGTTTGACGGCGGCGAAAAATCCCTCGATGGCGAAGCGCACCGACGCGAGGAAGTTCAGGAAACTGCGGCGCTTGGGCTCGGGCAGGTCAGCGGGGGAGGTCACGCAGGCCCAAGCTAGTTCGGGTCAGGGCGCGCCGGAAGCGCAAATTCCGCGAGCCGGTCAGGCCGCGGCGGACGAAACCACGCGGCGCGTCGCGCCCGGCGAGCCGAGGGAACCGCAGACGAACTCGATCACTTCCGCCCGGTAACCCAGGAACTCCAGCACCTGCGCGAGGAAGTGGCGGTGCGCCGCGGCGTCGAGGTTCATGATTGCCCAGAATTGCGTGCCATCGATCTGGCGGGCCTGGTTGCGGCGGCAGGTCGCGAGGACTTCCTCCGGCGGCAGGCTCAGGTAATGCCGGCCGCCCGGCAGGCTGCGGATGAATTCCCCGAAGTCGGCCGGATGCCGCGAGGCGACCCAGCCGAGGATCGCGAGATACCGGTCGGCAGCGGTGAACTTCGTGCGGAAATCGACGCCCAGCACAAACGCCGCGAGCGGATCAGCCGCCTCGGGCGAACCGGCGGGCACGTGCAGGAGCGAGTTCAGGACTTCGTCGGGCGTGCGATGAATCCCGCCCGCGAGCTTTTGCAGCGTGGCATAGGCCTCGTCGCTGACCTCGATCGTCTTCACGCGGACAATTGAATCCCGTTTGCGGCAGGAATAAAGCCGTTTGCGACGAATAGCAGGCCAGGCGGGACGGGGAGCCCGCGAAACGATGCGAACCAGCAACTTCAGTGTGCCGGCGGAGGCGCCGGAGGCGGCTGTTCCGAGGGTTTGTTGGGCCGGAGGGTGAGAATCTTCGTCTCGTTCACCCCGCCCACGCGCAGCTGCACTTTAACGGGCAGTTCGAACGACTCCACGCCGAGAAGTGACTGCATCGGCTCAACCTCCTTGGTTTGCCCGGGCTCGAGGGTCAGCGTGTCGGGACGCACGGCGAAATTGCCCAAGTCCGAGTTAACCTCGCGAATCTCGACCACGATGGTGGCCTGGCCTTTGTTTTCCAGGACGAGGTGGAGCGACGCCGGCGGCATTTCACTCTCGTGTACGCGCGGCCGGGATCCTTCGGAATAGTCCGTCGACTCGGTTTCGCCGCGCATGCCGCGGTTGCCCTGGTAAACGTGCTTGGTGTCCTTGCCCGTGCCCTCTTCGGGCGCGCCCTCAGGTTTGCTATCCTCCGCCAGCGGATCTTCGACTGCGGCACCGCGACCGCCGGGGGCTGAGCCCGAGGTCATCGGTGCGCTGGAGCCACCGCCAAATGACCCCTCGCCCATGCGGGTGCCGAGGACGTTGCTGCCGATGCCCGCCATCATCTTGTCCGCATTCCGGGAGTCACTGTGTTCGCCGTTCTGCAGGATGAGGATGTCGCGCGCGTTCCCGCCGAGCAGCAGCCGGGCGGAAATGCTGCCCTCGAAAAAGTCGTTGCTGGCCGTCATGGGCGGGACGGAGTGGCGGATTTCCTCCATCATCGCCTTGCGGTCGGGACCGGTTTCGCAGGCGGAGAGGAGCAGGAGGGCGGCGGCGGGCAGGCACGCGCAAAGGGACCAGTGGGGTGATTTCATACGGTGCTCAGACGTGTAACAAACCGGAGGGTTTCATCAATGTCGCAGGCAAAGGCGGGCGCTTCAACTCCAGCTGAAGTTGAAGCTGATGCTAATGCGTTCTTCCGCCACGCGGTTGGCGGGAACCTCGTGGCGCAGCCAGCTCTCGAACAGGACCACGTCGCCGGCGCGGGCCGGGAAGGTGACGTGGGCCGGCGCGGCGGTGGGCAGGCGGGGCGGGGCGGCCATGAACTTGCTGAGGCGGGGATCCTCGAATTTCAGGCCGGGGCAGCCGCGCGGCGTGACGACGTAGTAGGTGCCGCTGATGAACGAGAGCGGATGGAGGTGCAGCGAGTGGGCCGCGGTGGGCGGCATGATGTTCACCCAGCAGTCGGACAGCCGCACGGTGCGGCCGCGCAGGTCGAATTCGAGGGCGCGAGCATAGGCCCGGGCGTGACGCAGGAGCTTTTTTTCCAGGGCGGCGAACGTGCTGGAGAAGCGATGCAGCTCGTTCATCGACGCGTAGCTGGTGTAGCCACCCGGATAGTTCTTTGCCGACCAACGGCGTCCGGCGGCATCGAAGTCGCGCAGCTGCCGGCATTCGGCGGCGAGGTCCGCATTCAGTCGCGTCAAGCCAGCGGACTGCAGCGGCGCGCGGTAGAGCAGGGTGGGAAAATAGGAGCGGACGGGCATGGCGGCGGCGATGGGCCAACGAGTGTCGCCAGCCGACGGGCCGCAGCAACGGTGAAGTGCGACGGTCGCGGGCCGGTCGACCGCCGACGGTGCGCCCGTCAGCCGGCTGGCGCTGGTGCGGGGACAGGCGGGGTGGCCGGCGGAGCAATGGGCTTTAGCATGAGCACCTTTGACTCCGTTTTCTCGCCAGTCCGCAGGACGAGGGTGACAGGGAGGGAGAACGTATCGACGCCGAGCAGTGATTGCATCCCGTCCGGCTCGACCGTCTCGCCGGGCGCAATCGTGAACGTGTCCGGGCGAACGGCGAAGTCGCCGAGTTCGGAATTGAGGTCGCGCACTTCGACAACGACGGGCTCGGTCGATTGGTTCTGGAGGCGCAGGTGCAGCAGGACCGCGGGCATGATGCTTTCGTTGTGCCGGGCCTGCTGGGCGAGATCGCCGCCGGAGGAGTCGCCCGAGCTGGCGCTGTTGCCTCCGCCCATGCCGCCATGCCGGCCGCCACCGCCGTGCCGTCCGCCGCCTCCGCTGCGCGGGCCGCCGCCGGAATCGCCGTGATCCGGGCCGCCTTCGCGGTCACCGCCGGTGGAGAGCGCGAGATGGGCGACGACGCGGCCGTCAAAATAGGTTTCCTGCGCAGCCATGGGCGGCACCGAGTGGCGGGCCTCCTCCATCATCGCGTGCCGGTCGGGTCCGGAGGAACAGCCCGCGAGCACGATGGCGGCGAGGGCTGGCAGGGCGGCGCGTGGGAGCAAGCGGGGTGGGTTCATGCGCCCTCTTCAGACGTGAGCAGCGAGGGAAAGTTTCATGTTTCGGCCCGGGGTGGCGGCGACCGGGGAGGGCCTGGCCGCCGTAGGCCCGGCGGAGGCGGGATTTTTGCTTCGCGCCGCCGGGGGCGGGCCGTTACCCGTGTCCGCCTGATGAAAAAATGGCTGATGGCCGGGATCCTGGCGGCAGTGGGCGCGATGGGGGCGGCGACGGAGCCGCGGACGTTGTTGCTCGAGGTGCGGGATGTGCCTGCGGTGGCGCAACAGGAGAAAGGCCGGCTCGCCTACAACGACTACAACCGCGACACGGTGCTCAGCCTGGTGCGCAACACGGCCTTCGTGCTGGCCACGCCGGCGGAGTTCGCCGCGCTGAAGCGGGACGGGTTTCACGCCACGCAGGTGATGGAGAGTGCGGACCGGATGCAGCTGATCAAGCGCGCGCTCTACGGCCCGACGCTAACACTGCCGGCGATCTACCATCGCTACGACCAGATCGTGGCGGCGGCCGACGAGCTGGTGCGGACGCATCCGGAGCGGATTGCGCGGGTGCAGCTTGGCGAGACGACGCAGTATCACCGGCCGATTTATGCCTACCGGGTGTCCCGCGATGCCCGCCAGCCGCAGGACCAGCCGGGCGTGCTCTTCGACGCGTGCCACCACTCCGACGAAATCATGGGCGCCGAGATCGTGTTTTCTCTGCTGCAGAAACTCGTCCTCGACTACGGCCGCGACCCGGAGGTGACGGCGTGGGTGAACCGCAGCGAGATTTACCTCGTGCCGGTGGTGAACGTCGACGGCCACGACATCGTGACGTCCGGGCGCGATCCGCGCTGGCGCAAGAATGCGCGGGATGTGAACGGCGACGGCGTCGCGGGGATATTTCCCGAGGGCGTGGACGTGAACCGCGGCTATGATTTCAACTGGGCGATGGGCGGCAGTGACCAGCCGGACAGCGAGCGCTACCGGGGCGAGCACCCGTTTTCCGAGGCGGAGAACCGCGCGATGCGCCACCTGCTTGAGCTGAAGCATTTCGTGCTGTCGGTGTCCTATCACAGCCAGGGCGAGGTGATTTATTATCCGTGGGATTGGCGAGGCCTGCCCGCACCGGACGATGCATTGATCAAGGAAATCGCCGGCGAAATGGCGTCGCGAATTAGCACGATGGAAGGTCACGGGACATACGCCGTCTCACCGGGCGGCGCCTCGAGCCAGAGCTACGCGTGGCTGTACGGCCGCCACGGCGATTTTGATTTCATCATTGAGACCGGCAAGGGCACGCACCTGTTCGCGCCGGGGGAAGTGCCCGGGATCATCGCCGCCAACCTCGAGGGCGTGAAGGCGCTCTTCGCGCGGATGCGTGGCCCGGGTTTGGCCGTGCACGTGACGGATGCCCGGACGGGCCAGCCGCTGGTGGCCGAAGTTTGGCTGCCGCGCATCGAAAGCAACATGGTGGACCGGCGCACGACCGAGGGAGCATTCGGGCATTACTGGCGGTCGCTGGCGCCGGGGAAGTACGACCTGATTATTTCCTGCGCGGGATATCAAACGACTGTGCGGCGCGACGTAACCGTGGCGGCGGGGGAGTGGACGCCGCTCGACGTGATGCTGCGGCCGGAGTGATTGTAATGGACCAAGTCGAATGCCGGGCCAATTGAGTCGATTCTCTCCAGGACGCATGAAGCACCTCGTTTCAATTGTCTGTACGGTTGCCGTGATGCTTACCGCCGGTTGCACGAGCATTCACACCAGCGTTGTGCTGTACGATGCGCCGCCGCTTCCGCAGCAGCTGGTGATCGCGAAGCGAGGTTCCGGTTTTGGTTCCGGCGGGTACGTCACGAACGCCTACTGGGGCGGCGACGTCATCAAGTTGGTCGGAAACAAGACTCGCTATGAGACGGGCGAGTTTGAGTTTGCCGGTGAGCACTCGGCGTGGACGGAGAAAGCGACCGGATTCATCGTGCTCGATCGAACGAACAAGACGGCGGAGATCGCGATCCGCATCGATGGTCAACCTTACGAGTTCAACGGACACTACCGGCTCTAGGAACGCGTCGCCCTGGCAAGCCTGCTTATCGCTGCAGGAGCTTCAGCCCTACAACCCCGGTAACGATCAGCGCCACGCACATCAGCCGCAGTGCGGACGCGCTTTCATGGAACAGGATGATGCCAAGGATCGCCGTACCGGCGGCGCCGATGCCGGTCCAGACGGCGTAGGCGGTGCCGATGGGCAGGCCTCGGGCGGCGAGCGCGAGGAGGAACATGCTGGCGGCCATCGCGGCGCCGACGCCCACCGACGGCCACAGGCGCGTGAAGCCTTCCGTGAATTTCAAACCGACGGCCCAGATGATTTCGAAGCCAGCGGCGATGAAGAGGTAGGTCCAGTGCATGGAGAAGCGGTAAGCTTTGGAACGCCGCGTAGAGGATTGGCTTACTGCTTAATGCTTATCGCCCATCACGCGGGTTTCACGACGGTCCGCACCGTGGCGGTCTTCACATCGCCCGCGCAGCGCAGGGCGACGCGGGTGGGGTGGGGCGGCTGGTTGATCGTGTCGGTGGTGATTTCCAGACCCGCGCCTTCGACCGAGACTTCGGCGACGAGGGAGGCGGAGCCGTCGGTGAGGCGCACGCGCGAGCCTTCGATGGCAACTTTGCCGAGGGTGACAAGCGCGGACTCGAAGGCGGCGGGCGCGGAAAATTCGACGCGGTCAATGACGGTGACGGAGCCGGCGCCGCGGCGGTCGAAGATGAATTCGCGTTCGAGCTTTTTCAGCGTCGGCACGTCGTAGGCGCCGCGGAGATTGAGGACCACGCGGTCGGTGTCCGGGGTGAACTCCTTCAATAACACCGTGGCGCGCCACTCCGCGCCGGCTTCTTGCAGCTTTCCGGCGACGCGCGGCACGGGGTGGCCGTAGGAATTCAGCAGCGGGCTGTCGTAACGTTGCTCGCTGAACGTGCGGAAGCTGTAGACCTCCGCGCCGGGATCGAGGACGACCGTTTTGCCGTCGAGGACCACGGTGAAGGAGCCGAGGTCGTTGTGGTTGTGATTCACGCCGTTGTGGCCGCCGAGAAACGTGGCCGAAAGGCGGCGCGACGTGGCGGGGCCGGGGCGGCAGATGAGCAGCGCGGAGTTTTCGAACCACGTGCGCAACTCCGGCGGCTGGGCCAGCGTTTGCGGCTGACGCGGCGCGCGGGTGCGGAACATCCACAGCAGCGGTTCGTCGGCGAACTGCAGATACATGCCGGCAAACGGGTCGAGGGTGGTGGGGACGGTCGGCTGGTCCACCGTGCCGACGCGGTTGTCGAGCCAGAGGCGGATCCAGTTGAGTGGCCGCGCATCCAACGCGCAATCGGCGAACGTCGGGAAGACGTCCGGCTGGAGCTCGACGCGCGCCGGGAAGCGCCCGACGCGACGCATCTTGGGCTCGTCGAGGAGATCGATGGCATTCCCCGTGCCGTAGCGGAGCAGCTCGGCGAGCGAGGCATACTGCATGAAGGCGTAGCTCCAGTAACCGGTGCCCTCGACGCACAGGGCGTCATCGGCATAGCCGTCGCGAGAGTTCCGGACCAGCGCCTCGGCGAAGGCGAGCCACCACGCGCGGTCAGCGGGCGAGTCCACGAGTGCGGCAGCCGTGTGGGCGAGGCAGGACATGCTCACGGCGTTCCAATTGTGTTTCACCGCGATCCACCAATTGAGGTCCTTCCCGGATTCAATCCGGGTGCGGGTGGGGGCGAGGACACGGCGGTTCACCTCGGTGCGGATGAGGGCGCGCAGGTCGGCGGGCAGGCGGGGGCTGAGAACGAAATCAATCAGCGCGAGGTTCTGGGCGAAGTGCAGCCCGCCGAGGTCGGGCTCGATGGTTTTGAGGTCGTAATTGAGCCGCTTGAGATCGTTGCCCGGATGGATCCACGTGCGCACGGTCGCGAGCTGCCGCGTGTCGGAGGCGATCAGCGGGATGAATTCGCCGGTGTCGTAAATCGCCTCGGCGCAGAGGAACGCGACCTGCCGCTTCCGGATCAGGGGGAGGACTTGGTTGATGTGGGTGACGTCCTCGCGCTCGAGGCAGTCGAGATACGCGGCGTCGGTGTAGTCCGGATAGGGCGCCGCGGCGAGTTCCCGTGAGGTGGCGAGGATCTGGCGGCCAAACGCGTCGTCCCGCCAGCGGTCCCATGCGCCGCGGTCGGTGACCTTGGGGGCCAGCGCGAACGGCTCCTTGGGCAGCAGCGCCTGGAGGGCGCGGCGGCGGTCGGCGGAGGGGACGTAGGTTTCGCCCGGAGGCAGGTCAAAGTTGAAATCGTAGGCACCCATGGTGCGGCGAGCATCGGGGTGCGCTCCGGGCTTGGCAAGCAGCGCTGCCCGACATGACACTCCCGGCCGCCTCCCGACCCTGTGCTGCCTTTGCTGGCTCCAATGCGTTTTCCGCCCACCTCTTTTCCTCGCCTCTCCGGGTCCTGGCGCCGGGCGCGGTGCTGGCTGTGGCAGGCCGGATTGTTGCTGTCCGCGGCTGGGACATTGCGGGGGGCGCCGGCAGTGGAGGAAGGCTGGCGGGACCTCGCCGGCTATCTGTTTCACGATGCCCACGAGGTCTTTTTGCGCGCGTCGACGGGATCGGAGCGGGGGCGGGTGCTGGGTGCAGCGGCGAGCCTGCTCAACGACTCACCGGTTACCGCCGCCAAGGTGGCGGAGGTCGAGGCGCAGCTGCGCGGCTTGCTGGCGGATCGGGCCGCCGATGAGCCGGCGATCTGCGCGCGCTACCTGCTCGCGCGCATCGCGCACCTGCACCGGCCGGCGGAAATCGCGGAGATCGAGGCAGGCTACCGCGCGGTGATCGCGATGGCGCCGGCGCATCCTCTCGCGCAGCTGGCGGCGGGCAAGCTCGCGCTGGTGCTGCTTTACCAGCGACCCGACCTCGGCGTGCCCGCGCGCCTCGCCGCGGCCGCGGAGCTCGCGCCCATCGCCGGCGCGGCGCAGCTGCCCGAGACGGGGTGCGCGTATTACCGCGCGCTCGCGGGGGCGGCGCTTTACTATGATGTGCTGGATGAACGGGTGCTGGCGTGGCTGGTGCGCGCCGATGTGCTGGAGACGCATGACATCGTGACGGCCACGAGCCTGCGCCTCCAATTGGCCGAGGTGGCCCGCGCGCTCGGACACCGCGAGCAGGCGCTGGCCTACTACCGCCAGTTTCTCGCGACGGCGGTGTCCACGGACAACCGTTACCGCACGGCGGCGGAGCGCATGGCGGAACTGGCGAAGGCGACCCCATGAAGCGCTCCAAACTCCGGACCTGGCTGGTGGCGGGATTGCTCGCCGGCGCCTATCTTTACTCGGCCGGCCGGTTGTTGCTCCGGCCGGGGCACGCGGTGGTCGACTCCCACGTCGAGGTGATCCGCTTTGCGCACTGGCAGATCGAGCCCGGCGTGCGCGAGGCGTTCAACGCCATCGCGGCCGACTACATGGCGCTCCATCCGAACGTGCGCGTCGAGCAGATGGACATTCCCGGCCGGGCATGGAAGCAGTGGCTGCGCACGGGGCTGATCGGCGGCACCGCGCCGGACCTCATCGAGATCGCCTCGTATGAGAACCCAGACGACATGCTCGCGCGCTATTTTACACCGATCACCGCCTACCTCGAGGAGCCCAATCCCTACAACGCCGCGGAGCCCGACCTGCACGGCCTGTCCTGGCGCCAGAGCTATGCCGCCGAACTCGTGCCAAACGAGTTCCAGCATTACTTCAGTCTCAACCTGCTCGAATACTACGGCGCTCCGAGCGCGGTCGTGACGGTGCGGGTGTTCTACAATCGCCAGCTGGTCACGGCGGCGCT
Source organism: uncultured Opitutia bacterium (assembly GCA_903862955.1). Taxonomy (GTDB): domain Bacteria; phylum Verrucomicrobiota; class Verrucomicrobiia; order Opitutales; family Opitutaceae; genus Opi-474. The sequence continues at coordinate 91,869 of CAIPAH010000022.1, read as the reverse complement.
GGGGGCGGATCGCCCGCCGGCGACGTTCGATGACTTCATCGCGCTGTGCGAGGCGCTGGCGCGCCGGGCCGAGGTCACGCACCAGCCGGTCAGCCCGCTCGCGGGCTCCGCCTACAACCTTACGCAACTCACCGACGGGTTGTTCAACGCGGCCTCGCAGCGGGATGCGCTGGCGATGGACATTTCCCGGGACTTGGAAATGACGCGGCACGAGGCGCTGATCAACTACGTGCGCGGACGCTGGTCGCTGACGACGCCGGACGTGCGGGCGGGCTTGCAGACCGTTGAGGCGTTTGGCCGCTACATGGCGCCGGGGTGGTCGCAACTCAACCGCGAGGACGCCATGCTGCAGTTCCTGCAGGGACGCGCCGCGATGCTGGCGACGGGTACATGGGATGCGGGCGGCATCCTGCGGCAGGCGGACTTTCCCGTCGGGGCGTTTCGGATGCCGGCATTCCGGCCCGGCGACCCGAAATATGGCCGCGGGATGCTCGGGCCGGTCTCGGAAGCCAACACGTTTGCGACGATGTCCTTTGGCCTGACGCGCACGTCGCATCACCCGGAGCGGGCGATCGATTTCCTGCGCTTCCTGACCAGCCGCCAGTCCAACGCGAAGTTTTCGCGCATCTCGACGTGGCTGCCGGTGATCAAGGGCGTGCCGGTGCCGGCGGTGTCCGCGGCCTTCCGCCCGGTGGAAAACGGCTACGTGGGCGGGATCAACATCCGGTTCCTCGGCTCGCGGGCGAACGAGGTGCTGCTGCAGCATCTTTACCTGCTGAGCGGCCAGGGTGCGAGCGCCGACGCCTACATTGCGGGCACGCGGCGTCTTTACGACGAGATCAACCGGGAGGAACTCGTCCGCCTGGCGCGCGTCAACCTCGGGACGCTCCGGCAGAAGGATTCGGTGCTGGCCGGGATTTTCCAGCTCGAGCGGGGCATCGGGCTCGCCCGCGGGAAATTCGACCGGCTGGCGGCCAACCAGCTCACGGTCGAGGCCGAGCGGCTACAGACCCTGCGCACGCTCGCGGATTATCCGCTGCGTCCGTAGGCGGCGGGTCAGCGGCGCGGGAACAGCGGATCGAGGATCGTGCGCACGACGGACTCCGGGGACTTGGTCGCGGCCGACGCCTGGTGATAGTGGCCGTGGGCGAGGGGCTTGTCGGTGAAGTTGGCGCGCAGCTCGACGTCGAGGTCGATGAGGTAGCTCTTGAAATCCCATTGCCAGCGGTCGGCGTAGGTGAGGATCGCCTCGGTGTTGTCCGGCATCATGGTGAGCGGCCCGCTGGAGGCGTCGTAGCCGCGGCTCTTCAACTCGGCGGTGATCAGTTCGTCGATGCGGTGGTTGTCGGTGAGGCGGTGCTCGACGTAGATGCGTCGGTAGTGGCTGTAGTCCGCCGATTGGTGCGTATCGAGGGAGGAACAGCCCGCCAACAGGAGGATGCCGAGGGTCGCCAGGAGAAAGGAGAGCTTCATTCCCCGCCAAGACGTGCCGCGGGTGGTAAAGTTTACAACCCGAACCTGCGTTTTTGTGGCGCGACCTCAAAAATCGCTCGCCCGCAGGATCGAAAAATAGGCATAGTGGATTGCTCCCCTGAATCCGTCTGGAACTGGGCGGTTTCAATCCCGCCCAAAAACACCCCATGAAAACGTTCCCTGTCTCCGTCGGCGCCGCGGTTCTGCTCGCCGTGATGTTTGTCGGTTGTGAATCGGACGGCGGCATTGCCGCCCGCAGCCAGGAAAAGTCGGCCACGTACTCCTCACTGAAGCCCTGGCAAAAGAAATACATCGACAAGGGCACCGTCGCCGAGGGCTTCACGCCCGACATGGTTTACATCGCGATGGGCAAGCCGGACAAGGTGGAGACCAAGGATTTCCCGCAGGGCAAAGTGGAGATTTGGACCTACAGCCGCTATTACCCGACGAATGGGGCCTTGCGCGGCATGCACTACGCGAATTTCAACACCGATTCCGCCTACCAGCCCCAGGCGACCACCACCCAGATCGACCCAAACACCGGCAAAATGATCCCCTTGGGCATGTCCCCGGGCGGAGGTGCGTCCATTGGCAAGACCGGGGGACCGCAGGGCGGCTCGATGGAGCCGGCGAACCTTACGTCGTATACCATCCAGATCATGTTTGAGAAGGACAAGGTCTCCAAGATGGCGGCGTCGCCCAACATGAACTAGCTCCGGCGCCCGAGGCGACGGGCCCCGGGAAGGTTCACCGGGGCGAAGCCGGGCGGACCGCGATGGCGCCCGTCATCTCGTCCCGCACGGCCACCAAACCCGTGCCGGCCAGCAGTCGCTCGAGCGCGGTGCGCGGGTTGAGTTCACCGCTGACCCGCTTCGTGCGGATCGCGCGGACTTGCTCGACCGGATAGATGACCTCCAAGCCTGACTGCCGCGAATACGCCTGCAAGGCGGACGCGGCGGCGCCGGCGGGCAGGTCGAATTTCTTTCGCGGTTCCGCGGCAGGCGGCGGCGCCGGCGGGGGCTGGACGGCGACGGGAGCCGCTGGCGATGCGAGGGGATCGAGCACCTGCGGGGCGCCCACCTTCACATGGCCGTCGGGGACGGGGGCGGGGATCGTGATCTCTCCGTCCCGGATTTCCCGGCCAAAATAGGGCGCACCGGCGGCGAGCATCGAGACCGACACGGCGCTCAGGTCGACGTGATCCGGGTCGTCGACCACCATGGTCGTCACCCACAACAGCCGGGGCCGCGCCTTGGCGTCGGCCTGATACTGCCAGGCGTTGAGGCGGATGTAGAGTTTCTCGGACTCCGCCTTCTGGATCCGGGCTTCCCGGCCGACCTCGAACTGATTCATCAGCTGGATAGGTGCGCCCGTAATGTTCTGGTGGGGCACCTGTTCGAAGCTGAGACCCGAGCCATTGGATGGCGTGACGCTCGAAACCCCGACCACGGCAGGCAAGTCGCGGGTCCCGTCGAGATAGGGATTGTCCAGCCAGTCCCGTCCGTATTCGACCGTGAAGACGATGTCCGGCCGCTGGCCTTTTTGGATCGCGCGAAAGCCGTGGGCGTCCAGCGCCTGGCGGGCCTGCCGCAACAAGACCTTCACGCTGATGGGCGGCGAAATCAGCTCGTCGCCCGAGATCTGCTGGATCGAGGCGATGTAATAAATCGGGCCCGGTCTTCCGTCTTCGTGAGACGCCGCCGGGGCGGGCGCGGGGGCGTAGGGATCGGCCAGGGCGGAGCGAACGCCGATTTCCGCCGGGACGCTGCCGGCACCGCGGAGAACGAGCGGCAGCAGCGCACACCACGCGGCCAGCAGCACCACGCGACCGCATGCTCCCAGCCCGGCATTCCGGGCCGGCGACCGCGGGCTAGCGGCCGTGCACCTGGCGTAGGACGATCTCGTCGCCATGGGGAAAAGCCGAGACCCCGAAGCCCGCGGACAGCAGCCGGATGAACGCGTCGAGGTTATCGGCGCGGAAATTTCCGCCGACGAGGATCGCCGCGGTGGCCTCGTCCGTGACGACGAGTTTCCGGCGATTGTAGCGGTTGAAATCGGCCACGACGTCGCCCAAGGGCACTTCGATGAACTCCAGGTGAAGTCCCTGCCACGCCAAGGCCTGGTCGATCTCGGCGCTCGGCAGTTGGGAAACCTTCACGGCCAAGGAACGGGTGGACGCCGGATCCGCCGCGAGGGCGATGACGCCCTGCGGGCCGGCGGCGAGGGCCGAAAGCTCGCGGGACGGGGCGGTGGCGCTCGCCGCGGAGGCAATCTCGTCGACGCGAACCCGTCCCTCGGTGACCAGCACGGAAATTTCCTGTGGATCCAGCCCGACGCTGAAGGCGGTGCCGACGGCGCGCACCGTGACCTGATTGACGCTGACGATGAACGGGCGCGCGGGATTTTTCGTGACGGTGAAGAAGGCTTCACCCTCGAGCAGGCGGACGTGGCGTTCGGCGGGGGTGAATTTCACGTCCACTCTCGCGCCAGGCCGGAGATCGACGATGGAACCATCCTCGAGTGCAAGGCGTTGCGGGCCCGGATGGACGATGGCGTGGGGTCGGGGATGGGACTCACGGGCGGGGTTGCCCGAAAAAAAGACGAGAACACCGGCCGCGGCGGCGGCGAGCAACGGGGCCCAGATCCAGCGCGCGCGCCGACGCGGCTGCGCGAGCTCGTCAGGCTCGACGGCGGGTGAGGCCGAACGCAAGCGCGCCACTTGGTCGAGCGCGCCCCAGATTTTTTCGAGGCGGAGAAACGCGGCCTCGTGGCGGAGATCCGCCTCCCGCCACGCGGTGAATTCGGCTTGCTCATGTTCCGCCAAGCCACGGTCGAGCCGCGCGAGCCACTGGGCGGCGGCGGATTCGATGGCGTCGGCGGAGGCAGACGAAAAATCGGGCGGAGGCATGGCGGTGCGGAGAATCAGGGCAGGCCGTGACGGGCGAGAAACTTGGCACAACCCCGCACGCCGTTGGCGACCTGGGCCTCGACGGTGTGTTCGGAGATGCCGAGTTGCGCGGCGATCTCCTTCTGCGACAAGCCGTGGAGCTTGCGCAGGGTGAGCACCTGGCGGCAGCGGGTGGGGAGTGACTGGATGGCTTGGGTCAAGAGTTCGAGTTCCTGGTGGCGGGCGGCGACATCGGCGGCGGTGGCGCTGTCATCAAAGACGGGCAGGGCGTCGATTTCCGCTAGCGGCTCGATCGCCGCGATTTTCCGCCGGCGGAGCTCGTCGAGGGCGAGATGGCGCGCCGTGGTGAACAGCAGGGCCTTGGGGGATTCGACGCGGCCGGTTTGCCGGACACGCCATACCCGCGTGAGTGACTCCTGCACGAGGTTCTCGGGGTCGCTCAAAACGGGGTAGGAACCCCTCAGCCACGCCCGCAGGGCGCCGGCATGGACCTGCACTTCTTCGGAAAACCAGCGGGCGGAAGCCAAGTCGTCAGTGCTCACGGGAAGGGTCGGACCGCACCCTTCTTTCGGTCCGCAAGTCGGGATTGTCGAGGGGATTCAACCAGGCGGCGACGGGAATATTTTCCCAGCTGAACTACTGGAAAAGTTCCGCCCGCCCGTCTCCGGCTTACGGACTTTCACACCTTCCGGCGGAAGCCGCGCCCCTCTTTGGAATCTTTCGAAGCCCTCATGCGCCTCGCCCTACTGTCGCCCAATCCCCGCCGGCTGTTCCTGCGTCTGCTGGCGACCGGCCTGAGTTTGCTGGCGGCCGGATGCGGCACGACGACGGGAACGTCTGGCGAGGAAACGTATGTCCCGCCCGCGCGCGGAATGCCGGTCGCGTGGGTGAAAGGAACGCGCCTCGGCGAGGATGGGATCTTCCAGAGCGCGCACCGCGGCTTCGTGAGCATGGTGGACCTGAAGCCGGTGGCGGACGCCGTTGACCACTCGGACGAGCCCCTGGCCGTCACCCCGGGCCCGCACACCCTCGCGGTGGAATACCGCTATTCCAACCTGATGAGCCGGGCCTATCTGCCGCTCCACGCGCGGGCGGGCGTGACCTACCAGGTGATGATCGAGCACGGTCGCGAAGCGACGGAGGAAGGCCGCCTGTATAGCGATTTTTGGCTCGTGGACACGACGACAGGCAAACCGGTCACGGCAATCTATCACCGCCAGGTCACCGGCGGCAAGAAGGGCACGATTTTCTACATGAACAAATGAGCGACAACTCCCACGGCCTGCCGACGAGTGATCACTTTCCCATAGCGGAATTTCGCGGGCACTCGTCTCACCATTATCCCCGTCGTGCTGCAACGACTGCAACCCATGAGCGGGTGAGCAGCGAGCTGAAGCCGCTGGGGACAAATTTCCCCAACCATGAAAACTTCCCCCAGCTTTGGTCGGAGCGTCGAACGCTCCTCTTTGCCCCGTGGAAACCCGTCGATCTGCAGATGGGCCCTGATACTGGTGTCACTGGCCCTCGGGGCGCTGCCGAACCGGGCCGCCGCGCAGGGCGAACCGATCGAGGTCGGCGTGCGGGCGACGGTGCAGGACACCACCTATCTCTGGTCCAACGCCAAGAACAAGGTCCCGGGCGACGGCGGACACGGGAAAATTTACGGCATCCTCGCGGTCCGCCTGATCAAGGCCCCGGAGGACCTGGTCAAACCGGTTGATGAAAAGTACATTGCCGGCGTCCTGATGAACGAACTCGAAGCCAATGGCTTCAAGGAATTCGTGCCGGGGCAAACGCCCGACATTCTGATTACCGCCAGCTACGGGCGGGGCGAGTTGACCAATCCCTACATGGTCGACACGGGCGAAGTGGGGGGCGTGGCGGGTGCGGTAAGCCAGTCACAATTGCTGAGTCAGGCGGGGGCGACGACGCGAACCAGCCCGTCGTTGTTTCCGGAAGCTCCAGGTCCCAACACTTGGGCGCAGCCGATCACGGCCGACCATTCTCCTCCCACCCAGACGATCACGGATTGGGGCCAGCTTTACTCCGACAAGGAGAACGGCCATGAGGCGAATCTGCAAAAAGCCTCCTTCGAGAAACTGTTCATCCGGGTCACCGCGTGGGAATATCCGCGGAAGTCCGCCAAGAAGCCCCACATGCTCTGGAAGACCATCATGGCCGTCGATGACCCCGCCAACCGGGATTTGAACACGGTGGCGGCCACAATGCTCCACGCGGGCGCGCCTTATTTTGACAAATTGCCCCGGCGTCGCGAGGTTCTGATCAACACCAACATCCCTGATAGCAAGGTGGATGTCGGGCCCATGAAGGTGGGAGAACCTTTCCACCACGACCCCCCGAAGTAAATTCCCCGTCCGCCGTGAAATCCCGCACCCGACTAGCCCTGAGGAAAACGGTGCTGCGGACGGGCGGGATTCTGTTGGTTGCCCTCCTGCTCGGCGGTTGTGAGACCGATGGCGGCGTCGCCGCTCGGGCGCGCGAAAAACCCGCGGCATATGCGGCACTGAATCCGTGGCAAAAGCGGTTCGTCGCCAAAGGGGTGGTGGCCGCGGGCTTCACGCCCGACGTGGTCTACATTGCCATGGGTCGGCCCGACACGATTGAGAAGAAGGACCTCCCCGCCGGTCACGCGGAGCTGTGGACGTGGAAGCGCTACTACCCGAACATCGACGCGGTGCACGGGTTCCGTCACCAGCCGTTCACGACGGAGTCCGCCTACCAGCCGCAGATGTCGCGGGAGCAGACGGTCGCCGGGGAATATCCCAACGACCTCGGCGCTGAAAAAGTGCCCTTGGGCATGGACCGAAACGGGGGCGAAAGCATTGGCAAGACAGGCGGACCGCAGGGCGGCTCCATGGAGCCGGCGACGCTGCAATCCTACACGATGCAGGTGCTGTTTCAGAACGGCCGAGCCGCCAAGATGGCGGCCATTGCCAACATGAACTGACGCGGCCGCGGAAGGAAGCGCAGGCCGGCGGCAGCCGCGCGGAAGCGCGCTTGGAATTGGGTTCGCGCCGGGCAGACTGGGAGTCGCGCGTCCGCGCTCCCATGCACTCCACCCTTCGTCTCAATCGCCGTCAGTGGTTCAAATCCTCCGGCGCGGCCCTCGCCGCCCTGGCCCTGGCGCCCCGCCTCTCGCTTCGGGCTGCGCCGTCCGCGCCCGCGGCCGACGCACCCGGCAGTCCCGTGGGGCCGGTGCAGTTGTCGTTCAACGAGAATCCGTTTGGCCCGTCGCCACTCGCGCTCGCCGCGATGCAACGGGAACTGCCGCGCGTTCACCGCTATCCCTTCAGCCTGACGCCGAAGCTCGTGAAGCAGATCGCGGAACGGGAGGGAGTGCCCGAGAACCACATCGTGCTGGGCGTCGGCTCGGGCGAGATCCTGGAAACCTACGGCGTGTATCTCGGCCGGCAGCAGGGCGAAGTCATCAGTGTGTCGCCGGGCTACATGCAGATGACGAAGGCGATGGAGCGCATGGGGTCACGCGTCGTGGCCGTGCCGTTGAACGAGCGTCTGGAGCACGACCTCGACGCGATGGCGGCGAAGATCACCCCGAGCACGAAGGCGATTTACATCTGTAACCCGAACAACCCGACGGGCACGATCGTGCCCGCGGCCAAGTTGCGGGCCTTTTGCATCGAGGTGTCGAAGACCGTGCCGGTCTTCATCGACGAGGCCTATTTGCAATGCGCGGACGACTTCGCCGCCAACACGATGGTCGGGCTCGTGCGCGACGGACACAACGTGACGGTCGCGCGGACGTTCTCGAAACTCTACGGCCTCGCCGGCCAGCGGATCGGCTACGGCATCATGCAGCCGGCGATGGCCGAAGTCCTGCGGCCGTTCATGACGGGCAGCGTCAACCTGCTCGGCGTCGTGGGCGCACGGGCGAGCCTGGACGACGCGGCCTACGTCGACGCGGCGCGCGCCAAGATCAAGGCCGGCCGCGACGCCCTGATTGCCGTGCTGAAGGAACTGGGTCGCCGCTACGCCGAGCCGCAGGGCAACTTCGTCTTCTTCCACACCGGCCGACCGATCGCGGAGTTTCAGCAGAGAATGCTGGCCGAGAACGTCATCGTCGCGCGTCCTTTCGCGCCGCTGCTCGAGTGGTGCCGAATCTCGATCGGCACGCCGGAGGAGATGGCCGTGTGCCACGCGGCGCTGCGCAAGGTGTTGCAGACCTAGCGGCCGTCGCGCCAATCACTCATCAACGGGAAAAGGTAAAGTCTGACTCTTTTTCGGCCCTCTCACCGATTATAAATCGGTGTCCCGCATCTCATGCATTTGCCAGTTTCTCGAGTATATGCTCCTGAAATCTGCCTTGCTAACCAGAGCCTGCAATTAGGGCATCGTAGACCGACTGCCTCTTCAACTGAATCGAGTTTCCTGGCTTTCAGCACCAGGATCCCAACAAACAGGATCGGGCAGACTACGACCAGAAAAACGAACTTCATTTGCGACGAATCAATCGGCCGCTCAAAAAACAGTATCAAAAGCCAACCGTATAATAGGAAATGGTAATAGAACACGCTCCGCCGGAAGTGTTTTGCCTCAGCCGCGAATTTCGAAACAGCCGACTCGAATTCAGCGCGATCTTTCATCGGATTCTGCCTGGCTTGGAAAGTGGATCGGTCTTTCATGAGTTGAAACCCGGGTGGCACTTCCCGCCTCACATGTGATTCTCCTGATGCTGATGGAGTCCACGTGGCTTTCAGCTCCGTAGCTCTGTGTTGGCATCTTGGGCAGCAGAATACGCGGTAACCCTCGCGAATCTCACCGCTATAGATGGACGAGCCACAAACCCAACACCGGTTGCCTGCATTCTTGAACCACTTTCCTTGTTCTTCTGGTGAAAGGTTCGCCGAATCGAGCTCGACGCCTCTCTGAGAACAATAACGGCTGCAGTAACGTCGTCCGCCAGCTCGGCACCCACCAAATACGATGATCCTATCGCAGATAGGGCATTTCGTCATGATGTAGGCCGCGAAAAGTGGTCATGATTTACCTCTTACCCTAGTGTCGCAATTCAGCCGTGCAGGTAGCTGTTAAGCAGGTTCTCGAGATACTCCTGCTTGCCGGAGCGCGGCTTGGGTTCGCCGAGTTTGCCGAGGACCAGCTTGTTGAGGTCGCGGAAGCCGACGCGGCGCTTCTCGATGGCGCGGCCGAAGCCGGCGTCGTAGCTCGAATAGCGCTCCTGCAGGAATTGCGTGAACTTGCCCTCGGCGAGGATCCGGCGGGCGAGCTTGAAGGCGAGGGCGTAGGCATCCATGCCGCCGATGTGCGCGTGGAACAGGTCCTCGGGGTCGATGCTCGGACGGCGCAGCTTGGCGTCGAAGTTGAAGCCGCCCTTGCCGAGTCCGCCGGCGCGCAGGATGGAAACCATCGCGAGCGTTAGCTCGCGGACGTTGGTGTTGAACTGGTCGGTGTCCCAGCCCAGCAGCTCGTCACCGGCGTTGGCGTCGATCGAACCGAGCAGGCCCTGGGCCGCGGCGACCTCGATCTCGTGCTGGAAGGTGTGGCCGGCGAGCGTCGCGTGGTTGGTCTCGATGTTGAACTTGAAGTGCTGCTCAAGGCCGAAGGTGCGGAGAAAGGCGATGCCGGCGGCGACGTCGAAGTCGTATTGGTGCTTCGTCGGTTCCTTCGGCTTGGGCTCGATGAGGAACTGGCCCTTGAAGCCGATGCTCTTCGCGTAGTCCACGGCCATGTGCAGGAACGCCGCGAGGTGCTCCTGCTCGCGCTTGAGGTTGGTGTTGAGCAGCGTCTCGTAGCCCTCGCGGCCGCCCCAGAAGACGTAGTTCTCGCCGCCAAGCGCCTTGGTCACCTCGAGGGCCTTTTTCACCTGCGCGGCGGCGTAGGCGAAGACGTGGGCGTCGGGGTTCGTCGCGGCGCCGCACATGTAGCGCGGGTTGGAGAACAGGTTCGCCGTGCCCCAGAGCAGCTTCACGCCGGTGGCCTTCTGCAGCTGTTTGGCGTGGGCGACGACACGGTCGAGGTTGCGGTTCGACTCCGCGAGCGAGCGGCCCTCGGGGGCGATGTCGCGGTCGTGGAAGCAGTAGAATGGCGCGCGGATTTTCTGGAAAAACTCGAACGCGGCATCGAGGCGGGTCTTGGCGATGGAGATCGCGTCGATGCCCTTTTCCCACGGGCGGACGATGGTGCCCGGGCCAAACGGATCGGAGCCGACGCCGCGGAACGAGTGCCAGTAGGCGACCGAGAACCGCATGTGCGCCGACACGGATTTCCCGTCGACGACCTCGTCCGGGTTGTAGTGGTGAAACGCGAGCGGGTTGGTGGATTTCGGGCCTTCGTAGGCGATACGGCGGATTTTCGGGAAATGGGTGCGGGTCTTTTTCATGGGGAAGGAAAGACATCCATGACGCACCGGCGCGAAGCTGAGAAGAATAATTGTGCGGGCCGACGCGCCGGTGCGCTCAGAAAAACGCCCGCAGCATGACGTGCACGGCCCGCGACGAGCCGGGCGAGATGTTCGTGTTGCTGTCGGCGTTGATGAAGTAGCGCGTGCTGCCGAGATTCTCGACGTTGGCCTGGAGCCGCCACTGGCGGTTGAAAGCGTAATAAACGGCGGCGTCCACCCGCATGTAGTCGGGCAGCGTGACGGTGTTGTCCACGCCCGCGAACATCCGGGACCGGTAGATCACGCCGACACCGGCGCCGAGTTTCCGGGTGAACTGGTATTTGTTCCACAGGGAGAAGTTGTGGTGCGGCACCTGCGCGACCTGCGCACCAGCGGCCGCGGCGGTGGTGGCGCTGTGGATGAAGGCATCCTGATAGGCATAGCCGCCGGCAACGCTCCAATCCGCGGTGACGCTGCCGTTCACGCCGAACTCAAAGCCATCGGTGCGGGTGCTGCCGGTCTGGATGATGCGCGTCGAGTCAGTGGGGTCGGTGGAGCGGGTGTTGGTGCGGTCGAGCTGGTAGACCGCGGACGTGAGGGAGAATTTGGGCGTGAGGTCCCACTTGGCGCCGACCTCGCAGTTGGTGAACTTTTCCGGTTCGACCTGCTGCGTGATCACGGTGAGCGAGGAGAACTGGTCGCCCGAACTGGGCAGATACGAGACGCTGTAGCTGGCGTAGAGCGATGCGTTCGCGACGGGCTTGAAGATCAGGCCGGCGCGGGGCGAGACGAGGTTGTCATCGCGGCTGAGGGAGCTGCCGTCGCGGTTGTTGTGGTAGTCGAGGCCGAAGGCGTCGAAGCGGAGGCCGGCGATGGCCTGCCATTGTTTCGAGAAGTCGACCTGGTCCTGCACGTAGACTGCCGCGACGGTTGTATCGAGGTGGTTGTCGGCGTCGGTCGCGCTTTGCCGGAACGTCACCGGCGTGGTGATCAACGGGTTGTCGTAGGGGACGAGCAGCGAGGTGGCGGAATTGTTGAAATAGCCGGTGTTGCGGAAATTGTCCGTCCACTGGCGTCCCAGCTCCACGCCGCCGAGGAGGGTGTGCTTGATTTCGCCCGTCGTGATCGTGGTGGTCAGGTCGGTTTGGTTGAAGAGGTTCTCGCGCTTTGTGGCGTTGTTGTACGCTGTGAGCGTGACCTGGGTCTGGGCGGCGTTCACCGCGCCCGGCACGTAATTCTGGTAGCCGCGGTCGTAGCCGCCGAACAGCGTGTGATTGCGGAGGGTCAGCTCGCCGGCCTGGTGTTCGAAGGTGGCTGACAGCAAGTCGACCGTGGCCCGCACATGGCTGTCAGAGGGATTGCCGTAGTAAGTGTTGATCGGCACGCCGACGGGACGGCCTTGAAAGGACGTGACCCCACGGTCGGCGGTACGCGTGTCGTGCAGGTGCTCGTAGCCGAGCGTCAGCTTGGTTTGGGCTGACGGAGCGAAGGTCAGGGTGGGGTTGACCGCGGACCGGTGCAGCCCGACGAAATCGCGGAAGCTGTCGGAGTCCTCATGCATCGTGTTGAGACGGACGGCGGCTTGGCTGCTGAGGGGTTGGTTCAAGTCGATGGTCGCGCGCAAGTCGCCGAACGAGCCGACTTGGAACGTGAATTCCCGCAGCGGGATGAAGCCGGCCTGCTTCGTGACCCGGTTGATCAGGCCGCCGCCGGCGCCGCGGCCGAAAATCATGGCGTTGGGCCCGCGGAGGACCTCCACGCGGGTCAGGTTGTAGAGATCGCGGTAGTATTGGACGTCGTCCCGCACGCCATCGATGAAGAAGTCGGCCGACGTGCTGTTGCCACGGAAGACGATCTGGTCGCGATTGTTTTCGCCCTGGATAGCGGTGATGCCCGGGACGTAACGGACCACATCGCCGAGGCTGAGCATCTGCTGGTCCTTGATCTGCTCCTCCGAGACGATCGAGATGGACTGGGGGACGTCCAGCAGCGGCGTGTTGGTCTTCGTGGCGGTGATGCTGTTCTCGACCTTGTAGTTCTTGGACTCCGCGCGCTGGCCGACCACTTCGAAGTTCTCCAGCTGGACCGCTGCCCCGACGCTGTCGTTGTAGGCCATCAGCTCCGCATTATTTGCCCAGAGGGTCCCCGCGGCGGCGGATACGAGACACGCAACCAACAAGCTGCGCGTGATTGAACGAGAGAGGTGGGAGGAAGGGAAAGGTTTCATCGAGAGCATCTCAATTGAGGATGCGACGCAGTCTCATGTCAATGGGATCTTGAGAGTTCGTCTCAAATAGGCTGACGGAAGCGACATTGACTTTCGCAAGTGGCTGTTTTTAAACAGTTCAATGACCTCGGAGCTCAAAGTTGAACTGGGTTCAAATTCCTACCCCATTCGATTTGAATCGCCTGCAATTACGGCAATTCAACGGGTCATTGCCGACTTGGCTGATGCAGGGCGACCCTCGGCGCTACTGACCGATCAAGGAGTATCATCGGCCCAGGCGAGTTTTCTGCGGCAGGCTTTTGGCGGGATTCCGCAGCTGACCGTCACGCAGGGGGAGAAGGCCAAATCACTCGAGGTTTTCGGGGAAGTGCAGGAGTTCCTGGCGACGCATCACATCTCCCGCCAAGGCGTGCTTTGGGCCGTCGGCGGCGGCGTGGTGGGCGACCTGGGCGGGTTTGCCGCGGCGAGTTACCTGCGGGGCATCGAATTCTTCCAGGTACCCACGACGCTGCTGGCGATGGTGGACAGTTCGGTGGGCGGCAAGACCGGGCTCAATCTCGCGGCGGGCAAGAATCTCGTGGGCGCTTTTCACCAGCCACGCGGGGTCTTCATCGACACGAATTTCCTCGCGACTCTGCCGCCGCGGGAGTTCGCCGCGGGCGCGGCGGAGGTCATCAAATACGGCCTGCTGGGTGACGCGGAATTGTTCGCGCAGCTCGAGCGCGCGCCACTCACGCCAAAGAGCGGACTACTCGCGGCGACCATCCGGCGCTGCTGCGCGCTGAAGGCGCGCGTCGTCGCCGCCGACGAGCGCGAACTCGCCGCCGAGGGCGGTCGCGCATTGCTCAACCTCGGGCACACCTTTGGCCACGCCATCGAGCAGGTGGCGGGTTACGGCACCTACCTGCACGGCGAGGCCGTGGCGATCGGGCTGGTGGCGGCGGCGCGACTGTCGCAAAAGCTCGGCTCCATTTCCGCGGCGGAGGTCGGGCGAATCGAGGCGGTGATTGCGGCCCACAACCTGCCGGTCCGGTTGTGGTCGCCGCTCGCGCTCAAGACGCTGCTGGTGGCGACGGCGCGCGACAAGAAAGTGCGCGCGGGGCAGACCCGCTTCGTCGTGCTCACGCGCCTGGGCGAGGCGGTGACGCGGTCGGAGGGCATTGCGCCGGCTCAGGTTGAGGCGTGCTTCCGCGAAATCGGCGCGGTCGATTCGCTGTGACTTTTGCGCCTTTCGGGAGTTGAATCCGCCGCATGTCCGCCATCGACGAAGGCATTGTCCGCGAGTATTTTGAGCAGAACGGATTTCTGGTCCGCCAGGCGCGCAAATACCAGGTGTCTGCGCGCAAGAAGACCGGCGAGGAGGAGATTGATCTCGTGGTCTACAACCCTGCGTGGCGCCGCAGCTCGCGCCGGCCCGATTTCTTCCTGTTTTCCAGCGAGCTGGCGTTTGTGCACAAGGCCGTCGTGGCCGTGAAGGGCTGGCACACGGGCGTGTTCACGCCGGCGACACTCAAGAGCAGCCCGGAAATCTTCCGCTTCCTCGAGGAAAACGTGCTCAAGGAAGTGACGCGCTTCTTCCCGGAGGAGCCGCCGGATGACGCCGGGGCGCTGACGAAGATCCTGGTCCTGCCCAGCCTGCCGACCGCGGAGCCGTTCCGGTCGCAGAGCGTCGAACTGCTCAAGGCGCACGGCATCGATGCCATCATTTCGTTCCGCGCCATGCTGCTCGACATCCTCGAGAAGATCGAAATCAACCAGAACTACAGCAAGAGCGACACGCTGCAGGTCATGCGCATCCTGAAGAACTACGACCTGCTGAAGGACGCCCAGCTCGACATGTTCCCCGACCGCACGGCCGCCCCGCGGCGCGCGAAAGCCTGATTTTTCACCCCTAACAAGCATGAACATCACCACCGGCGTCTTCGGCTTCGTCATCCTCTGTTGCGCCTATGCCGCCCAATACTGGGCGTATCGTTGTTACAAGGAGCTCAAGCGGATGAACGACCGCCTTGAGCAGAGTCCGCGTCCGTGAGCGCTGTCATGGCCACGGTCATTCATCCTTCGGCCATCGTGGAACCCGGCGCGCAGCTGGGGGTGGACTGCGAGATCATGGCGGGCGCGGTCATCACGCGGCATTGCGTGCTGGGCGACCGCGTGGTCGTGCATCCCTACGCCGTGATCGGGGGTGACCCGCAGTATGTGAAATTCGACCGGACGCTCGCCTCGGGCGTGCGCATCGGGTCCGGCACCGTTCTCCGCGAGCACGTGACGATCAACCGCTCGATCCATGCCGGGGAGTTCACGACGGTGGGCGAGAACTGCTTCTTCATGGCCGCCAGCCACGCCGCGCACGATTGCGCCGTCGGCAACCAGGTCGTGTTCGCGAACGCCGCGCTGCTGGCGGGACACGTCACCGTGGGCGACCACACATTTTTCGGCGGCGGCGCGGCGGTCCACCAGTATTGCCGCATCGGCGAGAGCGTGATGGTGGCCGGGCACGCGTCGATCACCCGCGATGTGCCGCATTACACGATGGTGGCCGAGCGGGACGACGTGATTGGCTTCAACGTGGTCGGCCTGAAACGCCGCGGCTTCACCCGGGCGGCGATGGCGGAGCTGAAGCAGGTGTTCCACGAGGTCTATTTCACGCCGGGCAACATCCGCCAGGTCGCGGCCGCGGTGCTCGCGGCCGGAAAATTCACCACGCCCGAGGCGCAGCGGTTCCTGGAGTTTTTCGCCGAGGGAAAGCGCAGCTTTGCCCGGGCGCGCCGCGCCGCGGCGGAAGTGTCCGATGCCGGGTAAACTCGCCATCACCTGCGGCGACCCGGCGGGGGTCGGCCCGGAAATCATCGCGGGCTGGCTCGCGGCACACCCGGCCGAGGCGAAGGACACGGCCGTGATCGGGCCGGCACGCTGGCTCGAGTCGCTGGCAACGCCGGCGCAGAAGATCGCCGTCGGGCTCGAGGATTTCTCCGCGACGCCCGGCCAGCCCAACGCCGACGGTGCGTTGGTCGCGTGGGCAGCGATGGAACGCGCGGCGCAGGGCGCGAAGGCGGGGGAGTTTGTCGGCGTCGTGACGGGGCCGGTCAGCAAGGAATGGCTCGCGCGCATCGGCTACCCTTATCCCGGGCAGACGGAATTTTTTGCGGCCCGCTGGGGCGGCGAGCCCGTGATGGCGTTTTGCGGCGGCAAGCTTCGCGTCACGCTGGCGACATGGCACGTGGCTTTGGACCAAGTTTCCAAGCAGCTCGGACCGCACCTACTGCGCCGGACCATCGCCGCGGCGGCGGAACTGGCGCAGGCGGACGGCATTGCGCAGCCGCGCATCGGTGTGTGCGGGCTGAACCCGCACGCAGGGGAGGGTGGGCTGCTCGGTTATGAGGAAACGGACTTGCTCAACCCCGTGCTCGACCAGCTGCGTGGGCAATTTCCCGGGCTTTCCCGCTGTGAACCGGGCGACACGCTGTTCGCGCGGGCGCTGCGGGGGGAATTCGATGTCGTGGTGGCGCTTTATCACGACCAAGGGCTCGCGCCGTTGAAGGCCGTTGATTTCGACGAGGCGGTGAACGTGACGCTGGGCCTGTCGCTGGTGCGGACCAGCCCCGACCACGGCACGGCGTTTGGCATCGCGGGGAAGGGCGTGGCGAGCGGAAAGAGCTTCGCGAACGCGGTGGAGGCCGCACGGCGCTTGATAAAATTCCGCGCTGCACGATAGTCCCGACCTGCCATGCCCGAATCCGCCACATTGACCGCCTTGCCAGAGGGAGTTCGCGAGGGAAACGAGAACCTCGTGCAGCTCACCGCCGCGGCGGGAGCGAAGGCGGCGGCGCTGCGGTTGCGCGAAGCGCAGGGCGATTTCCTGCGGGTCGCGATCTCGGGCGGCGGCTGTAACGGGTTGAGCTACAAGCTGAAGTTCGTCCCGGCGCCCAAGCGGGGTGACATCCTGGTGCGCACCGCGGGTGTCGCCGTCGTGGTGGACAGCAAGAGCGCGCTTTACCTCAAGGGCACCCGGCTGGACTACTCGGCGGCGCTGGTCGCGGGCGGGTTCAAGTTCTCCAACCCCAACGCCAAGGCGAGCTGCTCCTGCGGCGAAAGCTTCAGCGTTTGAGCCCTCGAAGCGGTTTTGCGGGAACCGGAGGGCTAAATTGATGTTGTCATCAAGTCCCTTACCGGCGAAAAACCGCCCCACCTAGACACCAGACCAAACCTTATTGATGGCCACTTCGTTTCCCTCCGCCGGCGGTAATAGCCGCCCCGGCTCTTATCAGCGTCGCAATGTCGACCCGTTCGCGGCCATCCGTCGCAATCACCGCATCAAGGTTCCCCAGGTCCGCGTGATCTCCCCCGAGGGCAAGCAGCTCGGCGTGATCGACACCGCCAAGGCCGTGAACCTCGCCCTCGAAGTCGGCCTCGACCTCGTCGAGGTGGCGCCCAACGCCACGCCGCCGGTCTGCCGCATCATGGATTTCGGCAAGTATGTTTACGAGGAGCAGAAGAAGCACACGCACTCGAAATCCACGGCCAGCAAGATCAAGGAAATCGAATTCAGCGCACGCATCGAGCAGAACGATTTCCTGACCAAGCTCCGCCACG
The DNA here is from genome assembly GCA_903862955.1 of uncultured Opitutia bacterium. Lineage (GTDB taxonomy): Bacteria > Verrucomicrobiota > Verrucomicrobiia > Opitutales > Opitutaceae > Opi-474. The sequence goes on along the minus strand of CAIPAH010000022.1, from coordinate 74,292 downwards.
CCGAGGAGTTCCTCGACCATGGCAACAAGGTGAAGCTCCGCCTGAAGTTCCGCGGCCGCGAGATGGCGCACACCGAGATTGGCTTTGACGTGATGAAGCGCGCCGTTGGCGAGCTCGTCGGCATGGGCCATCCCGATGCGGACCCGAAGCTCATCGGCCGGAATATCCACGTCATGCTCACCCCGCTGCCCGTCAACAAGCGCAAGCCCAAGTGGCATGTGAAGGACGACCAGCAGGCCGAGCACGAAGAAGAGGCGCCGGACGCCGCAGCTTCGGCGGGCGCTTAACTTCCCGCCGCATGTTCCCCGCGGCCTCACGTTTGGCGGTGGTGGCTGCACTCTTTCCCGGCCTGCTCGCCGCGGCCGATCCCGCCGCGCACGTTGCGCCCACGCGGCCAAACAGCGGCGCCCCGACCGCCTCGGTCCCGTCCGCGGCCCCGGTCCAGCATCCGGCATCCGCGGCCTCGAGTCGGTTGGCATCGCTGCCGATCGTTCACCTGGGTGGCATGGAGCTCATCGGCCTGCGCGACGTGGCGGCGATGCTCGGCTGGAAGATGGACTGGGCGGAGTCGGCCCGTCGGCTCACGCTGACCGGTAATGGCGGACGGGTTGAACTGACGTCCGGCAGCCGCGAAGTGTCGGTCAACGGCCTGCGACTCTTCCTAGGCCATCCCACGGTGCAAAAAAGCGGCGCGCTTTATCTGACCAAGACCGATTTTCAGCGCGAACTGATGCCCTTGCTGGAGCCGTCACTGCTGGGTCCGCTGCTGGGCCGCCCGCGGACCGTGGTGATCGATCCCGGCCATGGCGGCCCCGACCCGGGCAAGGAGAACCTGCCGCTGGGATTGAAGGAGAAGATCCTGACGCTCGACGTGGCCCAGCGCCTCAAGAAATTGCTCGAGACTCGCGGCTACAAGGTGGTGCTGACGCGCAACGACGACCGCCAACTCGGGCCGGACAAACAGGCGGACTTCATGGCGCGCTGGGACATCGCCAATCGCGCGAGGGCCGACCTTTTTGTCAGCATCCATTTCAACTCGCTTTATCCCGACACGAAGACGAGCGGCACCGAGGTATACACCTTCACGCGCGCCGGCCAGCGCTCTGACAAGGGATGGGGTTTCAGCGAGAAGGACGACGCCGAAACCGCGCCGGCGGAGGTCAACCGCTTTGACCCGTGGAGTTCGCTGCTGGCGCACTCGCTCCATCGCGAAGTGATCGGCTCGCTCAAGACTTACGACCGCGGGCAGAAGACGATGCATTCCGCCGTGCTGCGCGGGCTGAACTGCCCGGCCGTGCTGGTCGAGTCGGTCTTTCTCTCCAACGACGCCGAAGCCCGCCGCGCGGCAACGCCGGAATACCGCCAGCAGATGGCCGAGGCCCTCGCCAGCGGCATCGGGGCCTACGCTGACGCGTTGGAAAGACTTTCGCCGAAATCCCCGGCGCCGACTCCAAAAACTTCTCCGTCCAAAACATGAATACGTCACGCTGCCTCCGTCCCGTCATCCTGGCCTTGCTCCTATTGCCCGCCGCGGCATTGCGCGCGTGGGACTACGAGGGCCACCGCATCGTCAACCAGCTCGCGCTCAAGTCGCTGCCCGCGGATTTCCCGGGCTTCGTGCATGCACCCGACGCGGCTGAACGCATCGCCTTCCTCGCGGGGGAGCCTGACCGCTGGCGCAACACGACGGACCTGCCGATCGCAAATTACAACGGCGTGGATCACTACCTGGACATGGAGGAAGTGAATGAGGCGGGCCTCGATCCGCGGACGATTCCCTCCCAGCGCTACCAATTCGCGCTGGAGTTCGCGGCGGGTCGCGCGGCACATGCCGCCAATTTCCAGGCGATCGACCCGACGAAGAACGCCGACCATTCCCGCGAATGGCCCGGCTTTGCCCCATGGGCGATCGCCGAGTATTACGGCAAGCTCAAGTCGGCTTTCTCGTATCTCAAGGTCTTCCGCGAGCTGGGCACGCCGGCCGAGGTCGCCAATGCGGAGGCCAACGTGATCTACCTGATGGGCATCATGGGCCACTACGTGGGCGATTGCGCCCAGCCGCTCCACGCCACGATCTACCACCACGGCTGGGTCGGCGCCAACCCGAACGGCTACACGACGTGGACCGGCATTCACGCGTGGATTGACGGCGGGATCATCGCCAAGGCTGGCATCAAGACGGAGGCGATCGCCCCGCGCGTGACGCCGGCGCAGGCCATCACGCTCCTGCCGCAGGATGATGAGCGCGACCCTTTGTTCGTGGCGACGATGGACTACATTCTGGGCACGCAGAAGTTGGTGGAGCCGCTCTATCAGCTGGAAAAGGCCGGCAAGCTCGGCGACGAAAACGCCAAGAACCGCAAGCCGGGCCCGGACCATGACCCCGTGAGCGTGGAGGGCACGGCCTTCATCGAGGCGCAGTTGCTTCGCGGCGGCGAGATGCTCGGGTCCATCTGGCTGACGGCCTGGCACAACGCTCCGCCCGACAAGTTTCTCCGGGCCAACCTGCTCAAGCGCCAAGCAGCCTCGCATCCGGCGCCAGCCAAAGCGGCGCCGTAAGCGAGCGCTTCAGGCCTTCCAGGCGAGCACGATCGCGCCCGCCACAATCAGCAAGCCGCCCACGCCGCTGCGCAGCGTGAGCGGCTCGTGCAGGAACGTCGCGGCGAACACGAGCACGAACACCACGCTGAGCTTGTCGATCGGCGCGACCTGCGACGCCTGCCCAAGCTGCAGCGCGCGAAAATAGCAGAGCCACGAGAGCCCCGTGGCGAGGCCGGACAAACCCAGGAAGAGCCAGGTGCGGCCTTGTAAGGCGGACAGCGAGAACGGCCGGCTGGTCAAGAGGGCAATGGCCCACGCGAAGGCCAGGACCACGGTCGTGCGGATGGCCGTGGCGAGGTTTGAGTCGATCCCCGCGACGCCCACCTTGGCCAGCACGGCGGTCGCGCCCGCGAAGAGCGCCGAGAGCAGCGACCAGAAAATCCAGGATTGGCTCACGGTTCGGAGGAGGCGGCGCGGTAAATCAAGGCGCGCTGCGGCGCTGGTCGCGGTAGTGGATCACGCGGACCCTTTCGAGCGTCACGAGTCCGCCCCCCATCATCGCGTCGAGCACCGGGAGGAATGCGTTGATCTTGTCCTCGGCATCCACGATTTCGATGACCATCGGCAAATCGTCGGACAGCCGCAGGATCTTCGTGGTGTGCAGGTGGCTGCAGGCGCCAAACCCCATTGGGCTGCGCAGCACGGTGGCGCCGGCCAGCTTCAGTTCGCGGGCTTTGAGCACGATGGCTTCGTAGAGCGGCCGGTGCTCGTAGCGGTCGGATTCGCCGATGAAGATGCGCAGCAGGAGGGAGTCGATGGGAAGTTGCATGTCAGCCTTTCACGGGATGGTTGAGAAATGTGGCCAGGGTGTGCCCGAGCCACACCGCGAGGAAACAGACGACGACGGAACCGACCACATAAGCGCCGGCGCGCAGCCAGTCGCCGTCCCGCACCAGGTTCAACGTTTGCAGGCTGAACGAGGAAAACGTCGTGTAGCCGCCACAAATGCCGAGCATGAGGAAGCCCCGTGCCTCGCTGCTGGCGATCCAGCGTCCGTCCGGGCCCGTGAAGGTCGCGAGAAAGCCAATGGCGAGGCAGCCGGTGACGTTCACCCAAAAGGTGCCCCAGGGAAACGTCTCGCCGTAGTGGACGGCGATGATGCCGGAAAGCCAGTAGCGCGCCACGCTGCCAAGCGCGCCGCCGAGTGCGATAAGAAGGTAGATGAGCATGAGACAGGCCTGTTATTTGAATGACCGTTAACAGGAGTCATCAGCCTCGCGTGGGCGTGGCGGTTTACCCTTGCGGGAAGGCGGAATCCATCGCCGCCGCCAGCAAAGCCATTTGGGCGGGGTTGGCAAGCTAGGCGAATCCGGCCTCGAAATTCGGTCGGGTCCGGGCAGAGTCACCGACTTTGAGCCAGATGCGAAAAGTCTCCGCCGCGCTGCTGTTCCTCGCCCTTCTGGCGGGCGTTTGGTTGATGGTGATCCGCCGCGACGGGCCCGGAGCGGCTACGGTTCCGGCACCGAGGGACCATCCTCCCGCCGTCGCCGCGGCGCCCGCGGTGGATTCCGCGGCCAGCCGGCTGGTTCTCCTCGTCAATGCCAACGACCCGGAATCGCGGCGCATCGCCGAGCATTATGCCGCTGCGCGCCAGGTGCCGGTCGCGAATATCATCGCCCTGCCGATGTCGTCGGACGAGACGATCACCTGGCCGGAATTTTTGGCCACGATCTGGCAGCCGCTGCAGGATGAACTCGTGCGGCGGCGATGGCTCGATGCGATGCCAATGGCCCTGAGGGACATGGTTGGCCGCAAGGAATATGCCATCGCTGGGCACCGCATTTCCTACCTGGTGACCTGCCGCGGCGTGCCATTGCGCATCGTGCATTCGCCGGAGCTCCTCGTGGCCCGGCCGCCGCCCTACAATGCGTCGGAGTTGCGCACGAACCAAGGCGCGGTCGATTCCGAGCTGAGCCTGCTGGCGCAGACGAATTATCCGATCAATGGCTTTGTGCCGAACCCCTTGTTCCGCCTCGATCATCCGTCGGACTGGGACTTGGCGAAGGTGGTGAAGGTTTCGCGGCTGGACGGCCCGACGGTGGACGAGGCGCTCGCGCTGGTGGACCAGGCGATGGCCGCCGAGCGGACCGGGCTCCTCGGGCGGGCCTATGTCGACCTCAACGGCAAGCACCCCGAGGGCGACCGCTGGTTGGAGTCGGTCGTGACGCAGCTCACGGAGCTGGGTTTCGACCTCGATGCGGACCGCACCCCGAACACGTTTCCCGCCACCGCGCGATTCGACGCGCCGGTGCTGTATTTCGGCTGGTATGCCGGGACCATCAATGGGCCGTTTATGCTGCCCGGCTTCCGGTTTCCCCCGGGCGCGATTGCGGTGCACATCCACAGTTTTTCGGCCCAGTCGCTGCACGTGGCCGACACGGGCTGGACGGGGCCCTTTGTGGCGCGGGGCGTCACGGCGACGGTCGGAAACGTCTTCGAGCCGTATTTGAATTTCCTGCACCGGCCCGACCTGCTGCTGCGGGCCCTCTCCCGGGGCGACTCGTTCGGCGATGCCGCCTATTATGCACTACCGGTGTTGAGCTGGCAGGCGATTGCGGTGGGCGATCCGCTGTATCGCCCCTTCGCGCGGAAATTTGCCGAGCAATGGCAGCACCGGGCCAATCTGCCGCCGCGTTTGGCGGGTTACGCGGCGCTGCGGAAGATGCATTTGCTAGAAATCAGCCGGCTGAATGCGGCGGTACGACCAATGTTGGAGGACGCGCTACAGGCGCAGCCCAATCTTGCCCTCGGCTTGGCCGTGGCGCGGCTGCGGGAGCAGGCCGGTGACCGGCCGGCGGCGCTGCGGGCGCTGGCGTTTACGGCGCGGATGCCGACGCTGTCAGCGGATGAATGGGCGCTGGCGGGTGAGGCAGCGGAGTGGTTGCGCGACGCGGGGGATCCGGCGCGCGCGGAGATGCAGTTTACCCAACTCCTCCAAGAGCCCGGGCTGCCAATCGAGTTCCAGCGGCAGTGGTTGCGCGAGGCGGCCGCGGCGGCGCAGGCGGCGGGCGACCAGGAGCAGGCGATGGCGTGGGCGCGCGAGCTCGGCGCCATCAGCCCGGACGAAAAAAAATAGCGCGGCCGGGAAGGGCCGCGCTAGGAAAACAGTCCTGCGAACCAGCTCAGACCTTGTCGACGATGCGGTCGGCGAGGCCGTAGGCGATGGCTTCCGGCGCGTTGAGGTAGAAGTCGCGGTCGGTGTCGCGGTTGATGCGCTCCAGCGGCTGGCCCGAGGCATCGGCGAGGATTTGGTTCAGTTCCGCGCGGAGCTTTTCCATTTCCTTCGCCTGGATATTGATGTCCGTGGCGGGGCCGACCATTCGGCCGGAAATCAGCGGCTGGTGGATCAACACGCGCGAGTGCGGGTAGAGCAGGCGGCGACCCTTGGGCGCACCCGAGAGGAGGATGGAGCCCATCGAGGCGGCCATGCCGGTGACGACGACGGTGATGGGAGACGTGACGAGCTTCATCGTGTCGTAGACGGCCATGCCCGCGGTGATCGAGCCACCCGGCGAGTTGATGTAGAACGTGATGTCCTTCCCCGGGGCGACCGACTCGAGGTAGAGGAGCTTCTCGGTGATGTCCTTGGCGGTCTCGTCGGTGACGGCGCCCCACAGGAAGATCTTCCGCTGGTCGAGGAAGCGCTTCTGGATCAGCATGGCCACGGGCGTGGAGCCCTTCTTGGCCGCGGGGGCTTCCTGCTCCTCGTCATCGTCATCCTCGTCGGCACGGGGAAGCGGAGCGGACAAACCGGGCTGGAGATTGTCGAAATGCATAGGCCGGAAAGATTGGCGGGCTTCACCCGGTTGGCAAGTGGCTTTGGCCGTTTGGGCCGCGGGATTGCCAAGCCTGCCGCAGGTGCGCTTGCTGGGGCCCATGGGCGTTCAACTCATCTCCGGCCGCATTGTCGACGTGCACGCGCGCACGGAGTTTGCCGGCACCGTCGAGATCGCCCATGGCCGCATCCGGCGGATCATCCACGACGCCCGCCCGCGGGGCCGGCACCTCCTGATGCCGGGGTTGGTGGACGCGCACATCCACATCGAGAGCTCGCTGCTGCCGCCGGCGGAGTTCGCGCGGCATGCGGTGGTGCATGGCACGGTAGCGACGGTGTCGGACCCCCACGAGATCGCCAACGTCCTCGGCGCGGCCGGGGTGAAATACATGATCGCGGACGGGCGGCGCACGCCGTTCAAGTTCAACTTTGGCGCGCCGTCCTGCGTGCCGGCGACGACCTTCGAGACGGCTGGCGCGAAACTCGACGCGCGCGCCGTGGCCTCATTGCTCGCACGGCCCGACATCAAGTTTCTCGCGGAGGTGATGAATTTTCCCGGTGTCCTGAATGGCGACCCGGCGCTGCGCGCGATGATCGCCGCGGCGCGGAAGCTCGGCAAACCCGTGGACGGCCATGCGCCGGGGCTGCGTGGGTCCAAGGCCGCGCGTTACGCGGCGGCGGGAATCACGACCGATCACGAGTGTTTCACGCTGCCCGAGGCGAAGGACAAGCTGGCCGCGGGGATGCAGATCCTGATTCGGGAGGGCTCGGCGGCCCGGAACTTTGCTGCCTTGGCGCCCTTGCTGAAGACGGCGGCGGTGGCGCGGTGCATGTTTTGCTGCGACGACCTGCATCCTGACCTGCTGATGGTGCGCCACTTGGACGAACACGTGCGACGGGCGCTGGCGTTGGGCGCTGACCGCTACGACGTGCTGGCGTGTGCGTCGGTCAATCCCGTGCGGCACTATGGCCTGGCGGTGGGGCTGTTGCGCGAGGGCGATCCGGCGGATTTCATCGAGGTGGACAGCTGGAGGAATTTCCGCGTGCGGCGCACGTGGCTGGCGGGGCGCCTGGTGGCCACGGGTGGCCGCAGCCTGCTGCCCCGGCAGCCGTCGCGGGTCGTGAATCAATTCCGGGCCCGCCCGCGCGTGGCCGCCGATTTCGCGGTTCCGGCCGGGCAGGGGAAGCTTAACGTCATCCAGGCGCTCAACGGCCAGTTGATCACGCGTCACCTGCGCTTGCGGGCGAAAGTCGTGGACGGACAGGCGGTGGCGGACCCCGCGCGGGATGTGCTGAAGATCGCCGTGGTCAACCGCTATGCCCGTTCAGCGCCGGTGGCAGTGGGCTTCATCCGGGGCTTCGGGTTGCGGTCGGGCGCGCTGGCGTCGTCCGTGGCGCATGATTCCCACAACATCGTCGTCGTGGGGGTCGATGACGCATCGCTCGCCGCCGCGGTGAATCACGTGATCGCACAACGGGGTGGCCTCAGCGTCGTGGGCGGCGGCCGGAGCGGCGTGCTGCCGCTGCCGATTGCGGGGTTGATGTCGGATGCCGACGGTCGCACGGTGGCCCGGCGCTACACCGCGCTCGACGCGAGGGCGAAACAGCTGGGCTCGCGGCTCGATGCGCCCTTCATGACGCTGTCGTTCATGGCGCTGCTGGTGATTCCCGACCTGAAATTAAGTGATCGCGGACTGTTCTCCGGCAGCAAGTGGGCATTCCAGCCGAGGTTCAGCTAGGCGGGGCGAGGATCGAAGCGCGGCGGGGAATTCATTCGCCATTGCATCGCATGGCCCGGGCCTGACAACCTTCGCGCCATGCTAGAACGGATCTTGGGATTCTGCCGTGGCCGCTGGCTGGAGCGGGTGGGGCAGTTGGTGAGCCTGGTGGGCATCGTCATCGCGGTGGGCTGGTTTGTCCCGTTGGTCCTCGTCCACATGCGGGTGATCACGCAGCCGGGTCCGCAGGAATACAACGAGCCGGCGATCTGGCAGACCACGTGGTTGCTCGATCACGGGCGCAATCCCTACACGGCGAACGAACTGCCGGGCGCGGCCTATTGCTTTGACCCGCTCTACAACTACGTGGTGTTGGCGTTCAAGCCCCTGCTCGGCATCGACTACTCGGCGCACCGGATGATCAACCTGGTCTTCCTAGTGCTGTCGCTCGGCATGCTGGTGCGGCTGATGTGCAAGGCCGGCGCGGGGCTGGGCATTTCGCTCCTGTCGGCGGTGCTGTATTACTGGATGTGTCTGGACAACATCATGATCACGGCGCGGCCGGACCTGATGGGCCTGTTTTTCTTCCTGCTCGGGATGCTGGTGCCGTGGGAGCGAAACTATTCGCGCTGGTCCACGATCTTCGGCCTGGCGTGCGCGCTGGTGGCGTTCCACTGCAAGAGTTACTTTGCGCTGGCGGGATGTGCGACGCTGCTGGGTCACTTCCTGGTGCGCAACCGCCGGGAAGCCTTCTGGCTCGGGGTGGCTTACTTTGGTCTCATCGGCCTGACCTTCCTGTTGTGGTGTTACTTTTTTCCCTACTATTACATCGTCACCGTGGTGGTGCAGCGAGAGGCGGCGAAGTTGAATTCGCGCGAGGACATCTCGCTCATGCACACCACCATGCTGTTCGCGCGCGGGTGGCCGTTCCTGCTGCTGATGATCTATGGTTTGTGCTCGCGAATCTGGCGGCGGCACGTGGCACGGAGGGAAGGACGCCCGGTGAACGAACCGGACGATCGGAAGACCCAGGTGCTCGGGCTGGTTTTTGTGATCTTCCTCCTGATCGTGTATTTCTACATGGGGTGGAACGCCGGGGCTTATTTCACCTATCACCTGCATCTCCTGTTCCCGCTGATGTTCCTGCTGGCGGCGCTTTCCGTCGACCGGCCGTGGGTGAAGATCGTGTTTGGGACGTTGCTCGCGGTCTTTGTGATGCGTTGGCTGACGGTCTACCCGGTGCCCGATTCGGACGCGCCGTATCGGCGGATGGAGCAGCTGGTCTACACCACCAACGGCGAGGTGCTTGGCATCGCGTCGACGACGGATATCTTCGAGCGCTCCGGCCGGCGCGTGCTGCACAACGGCAACACGATGTTCATTGGCTTTGCCTTCGCCAACAACGGCATCGGGCGGGATCCGATGATCGCTGTGCTCGGCCGCAACTCCGATAACGTGATCGCCGAGGTGGTGCGCAAGGTCACCAATCGCGAATATGGCCTGGTGCTGACGGAGTTTGACGACCCGTATTTCTGCACGTCGGACCTGCTCAAGAAGAACTACGACAAGGAGGAGCAGATCGATTATTACACCTACTTCGGCCACAGCCCGGTCCGGGTGTGGCGGCCGAAGCCGCGGGACGCGGATAGTGGTGGCAAGTGACACCTGCCCTAGGGCGGGGCGCAGTCCTGCCCGTTGGGCTGAAGGTGGGTCGGGGTTTATCCCCGGCAGCATTTGATGCGTATCGGGCGTAAAGCCCGACCTACAAGGGACGGGGACGAAGCAAGACCGCGCCCCGACAGCTCACATCAGGCCGAGCTTCATTTTGCCCTCTTCGCTGATCATCGACTGGTTCCACGGCGGGTCCCAAGTGATCCGGACATCGGCGTCGGCGACGCCGGGAATGAGCAGAATCTTGTCCTTCGCGTCGGCGGCGATGGCGGGGCCCATGCCGCAACCCGGCGCGGTGAGGGTCATGGCGACGTCCACCTTGTGCGCGCCGTCGTCGCGTTTTGAAATGTCCATCGAGTAAACGAGGCCGAGGTCGACGATGTTCACGGGGATCTCGGGATCGTAGACCTTGCGGAGCTGGTCCCACACCGCCGCGGGATCGGGCGCGCCGTTCGCGAGGGTGGCGGTCGTGACGGCACCGCTGGCGACGGCTTCGCCGAGGGCGTCGCCGTCCTTGGCGTCGATCCGGAACAGGCCGAAGTCGGTGGCCACGGTGAAATTGCCGCCCAAGGTCTGCGAAATCTTGACCTGCGTGCCGGCGGGCAGCGGGGTCTTGTCGCCGGATGGAATCTGCGTCGCGGTGATGTCGCGGGAAAGGGTGCGGGCGCTGTGGGGCATGGCGGGACGGATTAGCTGGCCGGCGGGTGCTTGATTTTGACTTTGATCAGGTCGCGGAGGGAGTCGTGCAGCGTCTGGTGGTCGAGCTTGCTGAGCACTTCCTCGAAGAAACCGAAGATGAGTAGCTCATCGGCGGCCTCCTTGGCAATGCCGCGGGCCTGGAGGTAAAATTCCTGCTCGGGGTCGATGCGGCTGCTGGTGGCACCGTGCGTGCAGCGGACATCGTTGGCCTGGATCTCCAGGCCGGGGAGCGAGTTGGCCTCGGCCTCTTCGCTGAGCATGAGGTTGCGGTTGCTCTGGTAGGCATCGGTCTTCTGCGCGTCGGGATCGACGACGATGAGCCCGGAGAAGATCGTCTTCGCCTGCTGGAGCAGGGCGTTTTTGTAGAGGAGGTTCGAGCTCGTGTGCGGCGCTTGGTGGATCTGCAGGGTGCGCTGGTCGAACTCCTGCGAGCCGTGCGCGACGGTCAGCGCAAGCATCTCGCTGTGCGCGCCGGGTGCGGCCAGCTGGCTGTGGCTCTCATGGCGCGACTGGCGGCCGCCGAGGTGAAGGTTGAGCGAGGTCACGCGGGCATCGCGGCGGGCGACGGTGGAGTTCGACTGGAACGACAGGGTGTCGCGCGACCACGTCTGGGCGGCGACGTAGGTCAGCTGCGCGCCATGGCTGGCGATGAGGTCGTTGCGCCCGCAGGCGAAATGCGTGCCGGCGTCGGCGGAGCGGAAGAAGTCGACGACGGTGGCGCGGGCGTTCTGCTCGGCGATGACGAGCGTGTGGGGGAAGACCGCGGCGCCCGGGCTGGCGGCGTAGTGGAAGACCGCGAGCGGGTCGGCGAGCTCGACGCCTTTGGGCAGGTAGATGAACGCGCCGTCGTTGAGCAGGGCGGTGTGCAGCGCGGTGAATTTTTCGGAGCCCAGCTTGGGCGCATGGGCCAGCAGGTGGGCCTTCACGAGGTCGCCGTGGTGGAGAAGCGCGTTTTGCAGCGTCTCGAAGATCACGCCCTGTTTCGCGAGCTCGGCCGAGATGGGCTCGCTGGCGACCAGGCGGTTGTTGGCGAAGACGAGCTTGCCCGACTTGATGATCCCGATGGGCGAGTGGCCGAGGCTGCCGGCGGGCACGGATCCCGGAAGGGAAAAGCCGTCGAGGCGGAGGCCGGAGAGCGTGGCAAAGCGCCAGAACTCATCGGTGCGCTTCGGAAGCGGCAGCCGGTTGAAGCGGTCCCATGCCTCGCGCTTCCGGTCGAGCCACCAAGCGGGCAGGTGGGAGACGGAGGCGAGGTGCGCGGCGAATACCTCGGGCGTGAAGCTGCCGGTGGCGGAGAGGGTTTCGGTGACGGTGGAACTCACGGGAAGAATTTTTAAGGAGAAGCCAGGAAGCCAGGAGCCGGAATTCCGGGTTTTCTGGCTTTCCTCTTCAAATGTTCAGCCGACGGAGCCTTCCATCTCGAGGTCGATGAGGCGCTTGAGCTCGACGGAGTATTCCATCGGGAACTGGCGCGCGAGGTCGTTGATGAAGCCGTTCACGGAGAGGCTCATGGCCTGGCCCTCGGTGAGGCCGCGCTGCTGCATGTAGAAAATCTGCTCCTCGCTGACCTTCGAGACGCTGGCCTCGTGCTGGACGGAGTTGCGGTCGCCGCGGACGGTGATGGCGGGATACGTGTCGGTGCGGCTGTTCGGGCTGATGAGCAGGGCGTCGCACTCGGTGTTATTCTTGCAGCCCTTGAGGTGCTTCGGGATGTGGACGACGCCGCGGTAGGTACTGCGGCCCTGGCCGACGGAGATGGATTTCGCGACGATGTTGGACGTCGTCTCGTCGGCGGCGTGGATCATCTTCGCGCCGGTGTCCTGGTGCTGGCCGTCGTTGGCGAGCGCGATGGAGATGACCTCGCCGCGGGCCTTGCGGCCCTTCAGGACAACGCCGGGATACTTCATCGTGAGGCGGCTGCCGATGTTGCAGTCGATCCACTTGATCTCGGCCTCCTCGTGCGCGACGCCGCGCTTGGTGACGAGGTTGAAGACGTTGTTCGCCCAGTTCTGGACGGTGATGTATTGGATCTTGGCGCCCTTGAGCGCGACGAGCTCGACGACGGCGCTGTGGAGCGTGGACGTGCTGAACTTCGGCGCGGTGCAGCCCTCCATGTAAACGACCTCGGCGCCCTCGTCGGCGATGATGAGCGTGCGCTCGAACTGGCCGAAGTTCTCGGCGTTGATGCGGAAGTAGGCCTGCAGCGGCTGGGCGACCTTCACGCCCTTCGGCACGTAGATGAACGAGCCGCCGGAGAACACGGCGCTGTTGAGTGCGGAGAACTTGTTGTCCCCGGTCGGGATGACCTTGCCGAAGAACTTGCGGAACAGCTCGGGATGCTCGCGCAGGCCCTCGGTGGAGTTGACGAAGATGACGCCCTGCTTCGAGACGATGTCCTTGATGTTGGAGTAGGCGGCCTCGGAGTCGAACTGGGCCTCGACGCCGGCGAGGAACTTGCGTTCGTGCTCGGGAATGCCGAGGCGCTCGAAGGTCTTCTTGATGTCGTCCGGCACCTCGTCCCACGTGCGCTTGGGCTTCTGGCCGCTCGAGAGGTAGTAACGGATCTTGTCGAAATTGATGTTCTCGAGGTCCTTCGTGGCCCAATGCGTCGGCATGGGCTTGGCGAGGAACTGCTTCAGGGCGTTGAGGCGGAACTCGAGGATCCACGGGGCCTCTTTCTTGACGCTGCTGATGTAACGGACGGTCTTTTCCGACAGGCCGGTGCCGGCGTCGAACTCGTAGTCCATCTTGTAGCTGAAGTTGCCAGCGGTCTGGTCAATGCCGGAGACCGGATTGTCGACGGTGTCGGCAATCGGCGGCTCGAGGGATTCGGTTTCGGTGACGTCGGACATAAAGACGGGAGGGGACGCGGGCGGAATCAGGCGGGGACGAGTTCGTTTTTGACCCAATCGTAGCCCTTGGCCTCGAGTTCGAGGGCGAGGGACTTGTCGCCACTCTTCACGATGCGGCCGTCCCACATGACGTGGACGTGGTCGGGAACGATGTAGCTGAGCAGGCGCTGGTAGTGGGTGATCATCAGCACGCCGAGGTTGGTGCTGCGGAGGGCGTTGACGCCGTCAGCGACGATGCGGAGGGCGTCGATGTCGAGGCCGGAGTCGGTCTCGTCCATCAACGCGAACTTCGGCTCGAGCATCGCCATCTGGAGGATCTCACAGCGCTTCTTTTCGCCGCCGGAGAAGCCGTCGTTGATGGCGCGGGAGGTGAACTTCCGGTCGATCTGGAGCATGTCCATCTTCGAGTAGAGCCGCTTGTAGTAGGCGGTGGCGTCGAGTTCCTCGCCCTCGCCGAGGCGGGCCTGGACGGCGGCGCGGAGGAAGTTGGCGATGGAGACGCCGGGGATTTCGCTCGGGTATTGGAACGCGAGGAAGAGACCGGCGCGGGCGCGCTCGTCGGGCTGCATCGCGAGGATGGACTTGCCGTCGAGGAGCACGTCACCGGACGTGATCGTGAAACTCGGGTGGCCGGCGACGGCCTTGGCGAGCGTGGACTTGCCGGTGCCGTTGGGTCCCATGATGGCGTGGACTTCGCCGCTGCGAACGGTGAGCGAGAGGCCCTTGACGATTTGTTTTTCGCCGATGGAGACGTGGAGGTCTTTGATTTCGAGCTGGGGCATGACGGGAAAGGAGCGAGGAGCGGTGGTGAGAAGGTGCGGTTACGAGAGTAGGTCTGGGTGGGAAGAGGTTCCGATTTACTTGCTACCGACTCCTCGATTTTCGCTACGTGCAGTGCTGTGGGACTTGCCGCGGAAGATGATCTCGACGGATTTGGCGTCGTAGTCGGCCGGAAGGATGGACTTCACGCGGTCGAGCAGGCCCGGCGGAAGGTCGATGTCGTGGGTCGAACCCGTCTGCTCGTCGTGAAAATGCGCGTGCGGATGGAGGTTTGGGCAGTAGCGGGTGGGGCCGCGTTCGAAATTCACCGCCCGGACCAGGTCGCACTGCACGAGCGTCTCGAGGCAGTTGTAGACCGTGGCGAGCGAGATGGTCGGCATGTCCGCGCGGACGCGGGCGTAAACCTCGTCGGCGGTGGGATGATCGCGCTTTTTCAGCAGCACGTCGTAGATGACCTCGCGCTGGGGAGTGGAGCGCAGTCCGCTGTCGGCAAGGCGCTGGGCGAGGGCTTCGGGGGTAGCGGAAATGACGGGAGGCATGAGCGGGAGATTCAAGCAATTGGAATGGTTCTAAGTAGCAAGAGGGAATTAGAACTATTCCAATGTATGACGTATACTACATCACCGCAATCGGTTGCTTAATTATGCCAGCACCAGTGCCAGGGCTCGTAGCCGATCCCGTGGCGGTTTTTGCGGGGGTAGGAGAGGCGGAAACCGAACTGGGCCGCATATTTGCGCAACCAGCGGAAGGCGGCCGTCCGGCCGAAATCCGAGTCCAGGCTGACGTGTCCGGACGTGCCCAGATCGAGCGCCCGGCCCGTGTGATGCTCACTGTGACCCGGGGCGGCGACGAGTTGCAGGATTTCGCTGAGCGACTCGCCCGCGGCTTTCTTTCGGCGGATGATCCTGGCCTGCCGTGCCACACTGCGGAAGCCCGACAGCGGGAGCAGTTCGATGCAATCGCGGGCGGCGGCCGCTTGCATGCGTCGCCAGGCGCGCGCGGCGGCGGGGTTCAGCCGAACCGGCTTCCCGTCGTCGGCCGCCGGGCCCACCGACACAAGGCGCCGCGCCTCGCGATGCAACGGCAGATGGCGGCGCGCGGCGTAATCCGCCGGGATGCCGAGCCGGCGATGCAGCGAGCGAATGCGCGTGGGATAGTCCGCAGCCATGGTGGTCGAACATGGCAAAACGCGGGGACCGGTCGAGGAGTTCGCGCGTCGCCGGCAGTTTTTTTCGCCCCGGCCTAGACAAAGCCGGGCCGATCCCTAGGGTTGGCCCGCTTTGGTCATCTCGACCTCTGATCTTCAACCCCCAACCAAAATATCATGAGTACCTACGTTCCCCTGATCAGCTCCGGCACCGCCGGCCCGCTCGGCGTCCTCCATCTTCCCCGTTTCTGGCAGAAGGCCTCGCTCGAGGCCCGCGGCAAGCTCGACTCCCGCTATCCCGGCTGCGGCAAGGGCTACGATCAGATGACGCTCGATGCGCTCGGCCTGAACAAGGACGCGACGCTGAAGTTCATCAAGGACAGCCGCCCGACCTATCCCCAGCTCGAAGCCTGGATCAAGAAACAGCCCGGGGTGAAACTCGACAAGGCCAGCATCGAGAAGCACAACGCGGCGGTGCGTGGCTACAACCACGATGACGCCACGCGCCAGGGCATCCTCAAGAACAACGGCCTGCCGGATGACGGCTCGGTCAAGGACGCGGTCCGCCTCAACGACCTCGACAGCTGGCAGGAATTCCACGCCGACGTGCTGAAGTAAGCCGCGGATAATTCCCAAAATTCGAACGCCGCTCCCCCGCAGGGTGGGCGGCGTTTTTTTTGGGCTCACGCAAAGCCGCCAAGCCGCCAAGGTCGATTGAGGCTTGGGCTTTGCGTGAAAACCCCCTCACCCGCCGTGCTCGGCGAGCCACCGTTCGGCTTCGATCGCGGCCGCGCAGCCCATGCCGGCGGCTGTGATGGCCTGCCGATACACGTGGTCGGAGCAGTCGCCGGCGACGTAAACGCCAGGGATGTTGGTCTGCACCTGCGATCCGGGCTGGGGCTTGAAATAGCCACCTTCGTCCACTTCCAGCGGCGGCGCGAATGGACCGGTGTTCGGGATGTGGCCAATCGCCACGAAGATACCCTTCACCGGCAGCACGGTCTCGGCGTTGGTCTTCACGTGCCGCACTTTCAGCCCGCTGACCGCGCCTTCCTTCACGCCGTGCACCTCGACCGGGACGCTGTCCCAGACCGGCACGATTTTTTCGTGGGTCGTGGCGCGGTCGGCCATGATCTTCGACGCGCGCAGCGAGTCGCGCCGGTGCACGAGGTAAACCTTGCTCGCGAAACGCGTGAGAAACAGCGCCTCCTCGGCTGCGCTGTCGCCGCCGCCGATGACGGCGACCTCCATCTTGCGGTAAAACGCCCCGTCGCAGGTCGCGCAGGTGGTCACGCCCTTGCCGCCGTAAAGTTCCTTCTCACCCGGGATGCCGGTCATGCGCGGCGACGCGCCGGTCGCGATGATGACGGTCTTGGCGAGGATGGTGCGGTCGGCGACCACAAGCTTGCGCGGCATCGAGGAGAAATCGACGGAGGTCACGAGCGCCTGCTCAAAACGCGTGCCGAAGCGCGTGGCCTGCTCGCGCATGTTTTGGGTGAGTTGGTAGCCGTCCACGCCGTGGGGAAACCCGGGGAAATTCTCGACCTCGCTCGTCGTCGTGAGCTGGCCGCCGGGCAGCGGGCCTTCCAAAACCAGGGGATTGAGGCTGGCGCGACCGGCGTAGATCGCGGCGGTGAGACCGGCGCAACCGGTGCCAATGATGACGACGTTTTCGACGGGGGTGGACATGAGATTTGGTGAACACAGAGCCGGGGACCGCGCAGAGTGCAATCCCGGAGATAAGATTGACCGGAGCTTTACACCGTTGCCCCGATGCGGCGTGGGACTTTGAGTGCCGGCATGACCGACCCCGCGGCCCTGCATTCCCGCCTGTTCAAGATCGACACCCACATCGACACCCCGACGGCGAGCCTGCTGCGCGCGGGGTGGGATTTCGGCGCGCGGCACGTCACCGCGGCCGACCATTCGCAATGCGATTTGCCGCGGATGGAGTCGGGCGGGATCGACGCGATGGTGTTTGCGGTGTTCAGCGCGCAGGCGGCGCGGACACCGGCGGGCTTTGCCGCGGTGCAGGAGCAGGCGTTCAAGGTCGTGGCGCGCACGCACGAGGTTATCCGCCAGAATGCCGGCCGCTGCGCGCTCGCGCTATCGGCGGCGGACGGGCTGAAACTCAAGGCCGAGGGCCGGCGCGCCATCTACCTCAGCATCGAGAACAGCTACTCGCTCGGCCGCGATCTTGGCAGCGTCCGGCGGTTTTTTGACCAGGGTGTGCGCATGGTGGGGCTCACGCACATGCTCAACAACGACCTGGCGGACTCGTCCACCGACCCGCGCGGGACGGAGTGGGGCGGATTGAGTCCCTTCGGCCGCGAGGTCGTGCGGGAGTGCAACCGGCTTGGGCTCGTCGTCGACGCGTCGCACACCTCGGACCAGGCGCTGGTTGACCTGCTGCAATGCTCGAAGGCGCCCGTGATCCTGTCGCATTCCGGGTGCCGCGCGGTGTGCGATCATCCGCGCAACATCGGCGATGACCTGCTGCGTTCTCTCGCCGCGAAGGGCGGCGTGATCCAGATCAACGCCCTGCCGATCGCGGTGGTCGACACGCCGGAGGACGGCCGCACGGCGGCACTTTCGGCGGTGCTGCTAAAATTGGCGGACACGGTGCTGACCCCGGAAGTCCTGACGGCGACGGGCAAGGAGTGGCAGCGGATCGACGCTGCGTATCCGAACCCGACCGCGACGCTCGACGACTACGTGCGGCACATCGAGCACGCCGTGCGCGTGGCTGGGATCGACCACGTGGGCGTCGGCTGCGACTTCGATGGTGGCGGGGGCGTGTCGGGCCTGAACGATGTGGGCGAATATCCCAATCTCACCGCGGCGCTCGCGGCTCGCGGCTGGAGCGAAGCTGACCTCGCGAAGCTCTGGGGTGAGAACACCCGGCGGCTCCTCGCCGCGGCCCGCGCCTAGTTTTTCCGCGCAGTGCTCTCGGTGATCGTGGTGATCGAGCCGACCGCGAGGCTGGCGCCGGGCTTGAGGTTCTGGGCGAAAAAGGCATCCACCATCGCATTGATCTCGGGCACCACGAAAGCCGGGCCAGTGTGGCCGGCGCCGTGGATCAAGTGCAGGTGCACC
Source organism: uncultured Opitutia bacterium (assembly GCA_903862955.1). GTDB lineage: Bacteria > Verrucomicrobiota > Verrucomicrobiia > Opitutales > Opitutaceae > Opi-474. The sequence continues at coordinate 55,953 of CAIPAH010000022.1, read as the reverse complement.
GGCAGTTGGAGTTTGGCCAGCGCCTCGTAGCAGAGGCGGCTTTGTTCCGGGGGAACCACGGTGTCCTCGACACCGTGCACGAGGAGAAACGGCGGCATCCCGGCGCCAGCGTAGGTGAGGGGATTGGCCGTTTTGACTTGGGCGCGCATGATGTGCGGGTTGCCGCCGAGCAGCTTCGTCACTTCCTGGGCCTGGGGCATGCCGTGTTCGTCCGCGTAGTCGTAGAGCCGGAGCAGGTCGATGGGCGCGAAGAAAATGCAGGCCGCCTGCACGCCGCTGGACTGGTTGAGGTGTTCGCCGCTGTCGAGCAGGTGGAAGTTGGCGGTGGTGCCGAGCATGGCCGCAAGCCAGCCACCCGCCGAAACGCCGCAGGCGCCGAAGCGGGTGGGATCGAGGCGGTAGCGTTCAGCGTAGTCGCGCAGCCAGCGGATGGCGACCTTGCCATCCTCGAGCTGGGCGGGAAATTGCGCCTCGTCGGTGAGCCGGTAGCCGACGCACGCGACCGCGTAGCCCTGCGGCACCATCCGAAACGCGAACGCGCGCCCGTCCGCCTTGCTGCCCTTTTGCCAGCCGCCGCCGTGCAGATACACGATGACCGGCATGGGGGTCTTGGGCACGGGGACCGGCAGGTAGAGATCCAATTTCTGGCGCGGATTGCCCGAGTCGACATAGGCCAGATCGGCGAAAATCCGCACGCCCTTCGGCGTGGGCAGGTTGAGCGGAGTGTCCGCCCCGACATCCTGCGCGGAAACGATCAACGGTGCCTGGACGAAGGCGAAGGCTAGCAAAACGGAGAGAAGCGGGAAACGGAGGGCTTTCACCAGGCGTAGCTGCGTTTGATTTTCAGCGGTTCGTAGAGGTCGGTGGGGAGCTCAAGAATGAAGCGGCTGGGGGTGAGCATCATGCCGCCGGGGCCGGCACGCGAGGCAACTTTCGGGAAGCTGAGGTAGAGCTCGTTGCGGGCCCGCGTGACGGCCACGTAGAACAGCCGGCGTTCCTCCTCGACGTCGCCCGCCTCGATCGAGCGGCGGCCGGGAAACTGGCCGTCGGCGAGGCCGATGAGGAAGACCACGTCGTATTCAAGCCCCTTTGCCTGGTGCACGGTGGTGAGCTTGATCGCCTCGGCGTCGGGATCCACCTGCCGGTCGCTGGTCTCGGAGTTGAGCAGCATGATCTGCGCGAGGAAGTCCTGCATCTCCTCGAAGCGGCTGGCGAAGCCGACCAGCGCCTTCAACTCGTCGAACCGGTCCACGTAGTCGGCGTAGGCGCCCTTGAGATAGTCGCCATACCAGCCCTCGATGGCGGTCTCGACGGCGTCGGTGGGCTTGCCGGTGCGCATGACCTCGGAGACCTGCTTCAGCGAGTCGCAGAAGTTCTGCCAGTCGTCGCGCGCGTCCTTCGCGACCTTGCTCTTCACGTCGTCGCTGGGGAGCACGTCGAGGAAGTCCTTTTGCAGGAGCCGCGCGTGGTCATGGGCGGCGGTGTAGATCTTCTGCGCGCCCTTCTCACCGATCTTGGGCAGCAGCACGGCGACGCGCTGCCAAGCCTGGGCGTCGGAAGGATTGTAGACGAAGCGCAGCAGCGCGACGGCGTCGCGGATGTGCTGGCGTTCGAAGAATTTCACGCCGCTCGTGATGTGGTAGGGGACACCGGCGCGGGAGAGCGCGAGCTGGATTTCGAGCGCGAGGAAGTGCGAGCGGTAGAGGATCGCGATCTCGTTCATCGCCACGCCTTCGTCCTCAACCAGCGCCCGGATGCGCTTGAGGATGAACTCGGCCTGCTCGGTGTCGTCCATGGTCTGGACGAGGAACGGCTTCTGCCCGTGCTTCCGCGCGGCGCGGAGCTCCTTGTCAAAGTGCCGGCCCTTGGGCTGCGCGAGCAGCACGCCGTTGGCGAGGTTGAGGATCTCGGGCGTCGAACGGTAATTGGTTTCGATGCGGTGGATGACGGTCCCCGGGTGGCGGTTGGGGAACGTCATGATGTTCTCAAAATCCGCGCCGCGCCACGAGTAGATGCACTGCGCGTCGTCGCCCACGGCCATGACGCAGTGGTGCGCGGCGAGCCGGTCCACGAGCTGCGCCTGGATCGTGTTGGTGTCCTGATACTCGTCGACCAGCACGTGGCGGAACCGGTGGGCAAAATATTCGGCGACTTCAGGCGCGTCGGTCAGGAGCTTGAGCCAGAGCTCGAGCAGGTCGTCGTAGTCCACGACGTTTTGCGCGCGTTTCTTTGCGAGGTAGGCCGCGGCGAAAGCAGGGAAGCGGTCGCTGATGTCGGCATACTGCGGGAAGTTCTTGGTGACGGTGTCGGCGAGCGAGAGCTGGGTGTTGCGCGCGAGGGACAGGACGTTGAAGAGCGGGCCGGGCCGCGGGTGGGTCTTGTCCTTGAAGAACGCCTTGTCCTCGCCCTCGACGGCCTGCTTGAGGAGCGACTCGGACTCGTCGGCGTCGAGGATCGTGAAGTTGCGCGGCAGGTTGACGGCCTCGCCGTAGATGCGGAGCGCCCGGTGGCCGAGCGAGTGGAACGTGCCGCCCCAGAAGCGCGCCGGCTCGATGCCGGTGAGGTCCTGGACGCGGTGCAGCATTTCCTTCGCGGCCTTGTTGGTGAAGGTGAGCAGCAGGATCTCGCCGGGCTTCACGCCCTGGGACAGCAGGTAGGCGACGCGATAGGTGAGCGTGCGGGTTTTGCCGGAACCGGCGCCGGCGAGGACGAGGAGCGGCCCGGGCGGGGCGGTGACGGCGGCGAACTGCTCGTCGTTGAGCTGCGCGCGAAAATCGATCGGCGGGATGCCGTCGGGCGGTCGCGGGGCGTCGAGGGAAACTTCCATGCGTCGGAGGACGCTCACGCAAAGCCGCCAAGACGCAAAGAAGAATTCATGGGCCGTAATTTTTCGGGGCGTGGAGCTAAGAAAAGCCCGTTCGCGGCGTCTAGGAGGTGAAACTCCCTTCGTCCTCCCATGAAAACTTCCCTCGTGTCCCTGCTTGCCATCGCCGCGGCGTTGACCGCGTCCGCCCAGCCGTCCCTGACCATCTACAACCAGAACTTTGCCGTGGTGCGCGAGCACGTGCCGCTGGACCTGCATGCGGGCGTCAACGCCGTGGTGTTCAGCGGCGCCACCATCCACTTGGAGCCCGATTCCGTCGTGCTGCGCGATCCCGCGGGCAAGGTGGCATTCCGCATCCTGGAGCAGAACTACCGGGCGGACACGATCTCGCCGGGGCTGCTGCTCTCGCTCTACGAGGGCAAGACGCTGGACTTCCTCACGCGCGATGCGACCGGGCGCGAAATCCTCGTGAAGGGCCGCGTCATCCGGAGCGGCTACGTCCCGAATTTCGCGGGCGCACAGATTTACGGGCAGAATTTCTACCAGCAGCAGCTGCTGGAGCAGCAGGCAGCCGGCACGCCGATCATCGAAGTGGACGGCAAGCTGCGCTTTTCACTGCCGGGTGAGCCGCAGTTCCCGGCGCTGACGGACGACGCGATTCTCAAACCCCAGCTGGCGTGGCAGCTGGCGGCCGAGGCGCCCGCGCGCTTCGACGCTGAGCTGAGCTACGTCACGGGTGGCATGCGCTGGGAGGCGTCCTACAACCTCATTGCGCCGGAGAAGGGCGACACGGTGGACATCATCGGCTGGGTGACGGTCGACAACCAGAGCGGCCGGCAGTTTGACAACGCGCGGCTCAAGCTGATGGCGGGCGATGTGAGCAAGCTCCAGCCGCAGGACCAGGACTACGGCGGTTATGCCCTGGCGCGGAAGGCCGCGCGGGACGAGATGTATCAGGCCGCGGTCACCGAAAAGGCCTTCGACGAATTCCACCTCTATTCGTTGCCGCGCCCGACGACGCTGCGCAACCGGGAGACCAAGCAGGTGGAGTTCATCCGTGCGACCGGGGTGAAGGCGAAGACGCTCTACATCTACAACGGCGTGGCGGTCGGGCCGCAGTATCGCGGCTGGAACTTGGAAAACATCCGCAACAACCGCGATTACGGCACGCAGTCTAATCCCAAGGTTTGGGTGATGCGGGAGTTCGTGAACAGCGAGGCCAACGGCCTCGGCCAGCCACTGCCGAAGGGCCGCACGCGGTTTTACCGGCGCGATGACGCCGACGGCCGGCTGGAATTCACCGGTGAGAACACGATCGACCACACGCCGAAGAACGAGACGGTGCGGATCTACACCGGCGACGCCTTCGATATCGTGGGGGAGCGCATCCGCACCGACTTTGTGCTCAGCAATCGCAACGATTCACTCGAGGAGACGTTCCAGATCAAGCTGCGCAACCGCAAGGCCGAGCCCGTCGAGGTGCGCGTGGCCGAGCGGCTCTACCGCTGGGTGAACTGGGAAATCGTGCAGCAGTCGCACGAGTTCACGAAGACCGACGCCCAGAACATCGAATTTCGCGTGAACGTCCCGGCCGACGGCGAGACGGTCGTGACCTACAAGGTGCGCTACAACTGGCAGTGAGCCACCAACAACGGCTCACGCCGGCAGCCACTCCATGCGGTAGTGGGTCGCGGTGTCCTCGATGACCTTGAAGCCAATCCGTTCGTAGAGCCGGCGGGCGGGATTCACGCGCAGGACGCGCAGGCGGACTGGCACGAAGAGGCGGTGGGCGACTTCCTGCAATTGCCGGAGGACGGCGGTGCCCAGGCCGTGGTTTTGGAATTCCGGCGCGATCATGATGTTGAACAGCCGGATCTCGAACGGGTCGTTCCGCGCGGAAATGTAGCCGGCGTCCCGGTCGCCCACGGTGATGATGTGCACCTCGCTCGGCTCGAAACTGTCGTCGAAGTTCGTCCGCTGGGCGTCCTCGTCCCACACGCCCCACGTCTGCTCGACATACGGGCGCAGGCACGTGCGCTTCGTCTGCCAGAGCCATTCGCGATCGACGGCCGTGGCAGGACGGAGGACGTAGTCCATCAGGTCAAAGGAGGACGAGGTCATTGCGGTGGATTACCTCGAGGCGCTTCCGGTTGGGGTAGAGCGCGGCGAGGGCGTCGGCTTTCCGGCCGGCGAGCGCCGGGATTTCGTCGCTGCCGAACGCGGTGCGGCCGCGCGCGAAGACGATGCCATCGGGGCCGGCGAGGTTGACGATGTCGCCCGCGGCGAATTCGCCCTCGCGGCCAGTCACGCCGACGGCGAGCAGGCTGCGGCCTTGTTCGCGGAGGACGGGCACGGCGGCGGCGTTGAGGGTGAGCGTGCCGACGGGACGCTGGAAGTAGGCGAGCCAGCGCTTGCGGGCCTCGAGCGGCAGGCCGCTGGGCACGAAGAACGTGCCGGGGCCGCGGCCGCAGAGCAGCTTGGCGAGGATTTCGGGTTCGGCGCCGCTCGCGATGAAGACGCCGCAGCCGGACTTGGTGGCGAGCTTGGCGGCGGCGATCTTGCTCACCATCCCGCCGGTGGCGGTTTCACTGGTGGTGCCGCCGGCCATCGCCTCGATCTCGGGCGTGATGCGTTCGACGACGGGGACAATCTCCTTCGTGCCCTTCAAATCGATCAGGCCCGGCGCGGTCGAAAGGATGATGAGATGCTGCGCGCCGGTGAGGCTGGCCACCATCGCGGACAACATGTCGTTGTCGCCGAACTTGATTTCGGCGGCGCTGACCGTGTCGTTCTCGTTGATCACGGGGATCGTGCCATAGCTGATGAGCTGGCGGAGTGTCTCTTGGACGCCGAGGTAACGGGAACGGAGGCGGAGGTCGTCGTGCGTGAGCAGCACTTGCGCTACGGTCAGGCCGTGCGGCGTGAACCCCGTCTGCCACGTCTGCATCAGCAACGACTGGCCGATGGCGGCGCAGGCCTGCTTCTTGGCGATTTCCTTCGGCTTTTTCTCCAGCCGGAGCCGACCCATGCCCAGGCCGACCGCACCGGAGGACACGACAATGACCTCGGTCCCGCGGGCCCGCAGGGCGGCGATATCGGCGCAGACGGCGGCGATGCGCGCGGTGTTCAGTTCACCGACGCCAGACGTCAGGACGCCAGTGCCGAGTTTGACAACTACGCGGCGGGGCGCCGGGTTATGACCGGAGGATTTCACGAGGGGAAGCGGGCACGATTACAGGCACGGCCCCCGTGGAACAGTAGTATTATTGCGTAGTCCGCAGGCCGCGGACCCGGCCCCTGCGCTCAGACTTTCAACAGTTCCTGCTCCTTGTGAGCGAGGTGGTCGCCGATGTCCTTGATCGATTTGTCGGTCAGCGCCTGGATGTCCTTCTCGAGGCGCTTCGACTCGTCCTCGGGCAACTTTGCCTTCTTCAGGCTCTCGAGCGTGTCGCGGCGAAGATTGCGCACGTGCACCCGGCCGTCCTCGGCGAGCTTGTTGCACGTCTTGACGAACTCGAGCCGGCGCTCGCGGCTCATCTCGGGGAGGGGAATGCGGATGAGCTTGCCGTCGACGATGGGATTGAAGCCGAGGTTGGCCTCCTGGATGGCCTTGGCGATGGCCTTGGCGAGGCTGGCGTCCCACGGCTGGATCTGGATCAGGCGCGGGTCGGGCGTGCTGATGGCGGCGCAGGATTTCAGCGGCACCATGGAGCCGTAGGCCTCGACCATGACGCCCTCGACGAGGGAGGGCGTGGCCTTGCCCGTGTGGATGGCGCTGAACTCGTGCAGCGTGTAATCCACGGCCTTTTTCATCCTGGTCTGGAGATCGGTGAGGAGGGGATGGGACATAAGCTGTAAGGTTTGAGGGATAAGGTTTAAGGGGAGGGCGGAAGCGTAACGCGGAAAGCGACAGGAAAGGCGAAAGCTTACCACTTAAACCCTACACCTGAAACCTCAATTCTTCACCAGCGTGCCCACCTTTTCACCGAGGACGGCCCGCTTGATGGCGTGGGGATCGGCGAGGTCGAACACCAGGATCGGGACATTGTTGTCGAGACAGAGGGAAAACGCGGTCGAATCCATCACGTTGAGCCGCTGCTTCAGCGCGTCGATGAACGACAGCTCCTCATATTTCACCGCGTCGGGATATTTCTTGGGATCCTTGTTGTAGATGCCGTCGACCTTGGTCGCCTTCATGATGATGTCGGCGTGCATCTCGGAGGCCCGGAGGGCGGCGGTGGTGTCGGTCGAGAAATACGGGTTGCCCGTGCCGGCCACGAAGATGACGACGCGGTTCTTCTCGAGGTGGCGCATCGCGCGGCGGAGGATGAACGGCTCGGCGATCTGGTTCATCGGGATGGCGCTCTGGACGCGGGTGGTGACGCCCATTTTTTCCAGGCAGTCCATCAGGGCGAGGCCGTTGATGACGGTGGCGAGCATGCCCATGTAGTCGCCGGTGGTGCGGTCAACGCCGCGTTTCTCGCCGTTGAGGCCCCGGAAGATGTTGCCGCCGCCGATGACGACACAGACCTCGACGCCCAACTCGTGGATCTCGCGGACCTGGTGGCCGATCTTCTCGAGGGTGGCGGCATCGATGGGGTCGCCGGAGGAGCCGCCCCGGAGAACCTCGCCACTGAGCTTCAGGATGATCCGCTTGTATTTGACCTTGGGATCACTGGGCGAGGGTGCGTGCATGCCAATCAGGAAACGGGACGGCAAAATCCACGTCAATTCCGGAGATGCCCGCGAAGGGCGAAAGACGCCCGGCTGACGCCCTCCGGGCGCGGATTTGCCGCCGCTGGCCGCAAAAAAGACCCGATCTGCCGTAATCTGGCCGCTCCGGCTTGCGTAGTGAACGGAAAACCAAACATTCACTATTTACATGGCGGAAGAGGCGAAGACCCAGGCGGAGATCGTGAGCGCGGCCCGAGGCCGGTTCCGGCGCTACGGCTATGCGAAGACTTCGATGCAGGAAATTGCCAAGGATTGCGGCATGTCGGCGGCCAACCTTTACCGCTACCACGAAAACAAGCAGGCGATCGCCGCCGTTGTGGTCCAGGCGGACCTGGCGCAGCTTTACGAGGCGTGCCATCAGGCTGTCCGCAAGGCCGGCCCGCACGTGATGGCCGAGCTCACCGCGCTCTTCGAGGCCATCATTGACACGACGCGGCGCCAGATCCGGCAGACGCCGCTGCTCTTCGAGTTGAGCTTGGCGGTGAGGCGCGAAATGCCCGCGCTCCGGCTGCAGGTGCTGGAGGAGGTCCGCCGCATGATCACGGGGATCGTCCAGGCGGCGCAGAAGCGCGGCGAGCTGCGTGCGGGCGATGTCGCGGGCGACGCCGACCTGATTCTGCTGGCCGGGGCGCCGTTTGTCCTGCCCTGGCTCCTCCGCAACCAGCCGTTTGGCGACCCGCGGAACAAAGTCGCCCCCTTGGTGACCTGCCTCGTGGCCGGCCTGGCCGCGCCGCCGGCCGCCCGGGCCCGCTGATTTTATGACGAAAAAACTCTGGATAATCCTCGGGGCTGTCGTGCTGGTGCTCGGCGGCGTCTATTTTCTCTCCCACCGCTCCGCCGCGGGCGCCGGCCGGGGGCAGGGCAATGCGCCCGTCATCGTCGTCGCCGGCACGGTCCGCCAGCAGGACACGCCCATCTACCTCAACGGCATCGGCACGGTCTTCGCGTATAACACCGTCACGGTGCGCAGCCAGATTGACGGCACGCTGCAGAAAATCTCCTTCCGGGAGGGCGAGGACGTCCGAGCCGGCGACCTGCTCGCGCAGATTGACCCGCGCATCCAGGCGGCGGCGCTCAGCCAGGCGAAGGCGAAACAGGCCACGGACGCGGCCCAGTTGCAGAATGCCCAGGTGGACATGCAGCGCGACGAAACGCTCTACGACCACGGCCGCGGGCTGATCGACCAGCAAACCTACGACACCCAAAAGGCCCTCGTGGCGCAGTTGAGCGCCACGCTGCACGCCGACGAGGCGGCCGTGGCATCCGCCCAGGTGCTGGTCGACTACACGCACATTACCGCGCCCATCAGCGGCCGCACCGGCTTGCGCCAGGTCGACGAGGGCAACGTCATTCACCCGACCGACGCCAACGGCTTGGTCGTCATCGCCCAGCTGAAACCGATTTCCGTCATCTTCACGCTCCCGCAGCAGAATTTGCCCGAAATCCAGCGCCTGACGGCGGCCGGGGAGAAGCTGGCGGTGATCGCCTACGATCGCGACAGCCTCAAGCCCTTGGACGCCGGCCAGCTCGCCGTGGTGGACAACCAGATCGACGCGGCCACCGGCACCATCAAACTCAAGGCGACCTTCGAGAACGAGAGCCTGGCCCTGTGGCCGGGGCAGTTTGTGAACGTCCGCCTGCTCGTGGAGACGCGGAAAGCCGGCGTGGTCGTGCCTGCCAGTGTGGTCCAGCGCGGCCCGTCGGGGCCCTTCGCGTTTGTGATCAAAGCCGACTCGACCGTTGAGGTCCGCCCGATCCAGGTCGCGCAGCTCGAGGCCGGGCTGGCGTTGATCGACCTCGGTCTCAAGCCCGGCGAGAGCGTCGTCGTGGACGGCCAATACAAGCTGCAAACCGGCAGCAAGGTGACCGTCGCGCCCCCCGCCGGCGCCGCACCGGCGGCCCCGGACGCCAAGGACGCCAAGCCGCACCGCCACCGCCCGGCCTCCACCTGACGGTCGCATGAACATCTCGGAGCTATTCATCCGCCGGCCGATCGCGACCTCGCTGCTCATGGCGGGCGTCGTGCTGCTCGGCCTGCTGGGTTACCTCCTGCTGCCGATCTCCGCGCTGCCCAACGTGGATTTTCCCACCATCCAGGTGACCACGCAGCTGCCCGGGGCCGCGCCCGACGTGATGGTGTCGTCAGTCACCACGCCGCTCGAGCAACAGTTCGGTCAGATCAGCGGGTTGAGCTCGATGATTTCCACGAGCTCCTTCGGCGTGAGCACGATCACGCTGCAGTTCAGCCTCGAGCGCAGCATCGACAGCGCCGCGCAGGACGTGCAGGCCGCGATCAACGTCGCCTCGGGCGTGCTGCCCCCGGGCCTGCCCAGCCCGCCGGTTTACAACAAGGTCAACCCCGCGGACGCCCCCATCCTGACGCTTGCCGTGACATCCGACAGCGTGCCGATCGACAAGGTGAACGACTATGCGGACACGCTGCTCGCCCAGAAATTGAGCGAGGTCACCGGCGTCGGCCTCGTCACCATCGAGGGCAACCAGAAACCCGCGGTGCGCGTGCAGATCAACCCCGGCGCGACGGCTGCGCAGGGTCTCAGCCTCGAGGACATCCGCACCGCCATTACACAGGCGAGCGTGGACGCGCCAAAGGGCAGCTTCGACGGCCCGCGGCAGGCGTATGCGATCAACGCCAACGACCAGCTGTTCTCCGCCGAGGATTACCTCTCCATCATCGTCGCCTACCGCAACGGCGCGCCCATCCGCCTGCGCGACGTGGGCCGCGTCGTTGACAGCGTCGAGAACACGAAGCTCGCGGGCTGGTATGGCACGAAGCCGGCGGTGATCCTCGACATCCAGCGCCAGCCCGGCGCGAACATCATCGAGACGGTCGACCGCGTGAAAAAACTGCTGCCGTCGCTGCTGACTGCGATCCCGCCCAGCGTGCACGTCACGGTCCTGACGGACCGCACGGTCACGATCCGTGCGTCGGTCGCCGACGTGCAGTTCACGCTCCTCCTCACGGTCGCGCTGGTCGTGATGGTGATCTTCCTGTTCCTGAGAAAACTGTGGGCGACCGTCATCCCGAGCGTGGCGCTGCCGCTGGCGATCATCGGCACGTTCGGCGTGATGCAACTGGCGGGCTTCAGCCTGGACAACCTCTCGCTCATGGCGCTGACGATCGCGACCGGCTTCGTGGTGGATGACGCGATCGTGATGATCGAGAACATCGTCCGCTACATCGAGATGGGGGAGAAGCCCTTCGACGCCGCCCTGAAGGGCGCGAAGCAGATCGGGTTCACCATCATCTCACTCACGGTATCGCTCATCGCGGTGTTCATCCCGCTGCTCTTCATGACGGGTGTCGTCGGCCGGCTGTTCCGGGAGTTCGCGATCACGTTGAGCGTCTCGATCGTGGTCTCGCTGTTTGTCTCGCTCACGCTCACGCCGATGATGTGCGCGCGCCTGCTCAAGGCCGAAGGCGACGAGCCGCACGGAAAGTTCTTCGAGTGGACCGAGGGCTTTTTCAAGGGCATGCTTGCCTGGTATGACCGCGGGCTGAAGTGGGTGCTGAAGCACCAGCCGCTCACGCTCGGCGTCGCGATCGCCACGCTCGTCGGCACACTGGCGCTGTATATTTTCCTGCCGAAGGGCCTGCTGCCGCAGCAGGACACCGGGCTGATCATCGGCGTGACCGACGCCGCGCAGAACATCTCGTTCCGCGCGATGGCCGAGCGGCAGCGGCACATGGTGGACATCGTGCTGCAGGATCCCGACGTTGCCAGCGTCACCTCGTTCGTGGGCACCGGCACGATCAATGCCACCCTCAACACGGGCCGGCTTTCCATCAACCTGAAGCCCCGCGACCGGCGCCATTCGTCGGCGGACCAGGTCATCGCCCGCCTGCGCGGCAGCACGCGCGACGTCGCGGGCATCGAGCTCTACATGCAGGCCGTGCAGGACCTGCAAATCGACAGCCGGGTCAGCCGCACGCAGTATCAATACATCCTGCAGGATGCGTCCGCCCCCGAATTGGCGGAGTGGACGCCCCGCTTGATCGAGCGGCTGCGCGGCGAGCCGGCGCTGACCGACGTGGCGAGCGACCAGCAGAACAACGGTTTCCAGATCAACATCGCAGTGGACCGCGACAAAGCCTCGCGGCTGAACATCCTGCCGCAGGACATCGACAACACGCTCTACGACGCCTTCGGCCAGCGGCAGGTCTCGACGATTTTCACGCAGCTCAACCAATACCGCGTCATCCTCGAGGTGGGCCCGGAGTTTCAGCAGAACCCGGAGGCGCTCAGCAAGATTTACGTCAAATCCACTACAGGCTCGCTCGTGCCGCTCGGGGCGTTTGCGAAGATGACGCCCACCACCGCGCCGCTCGTGATCACGCACCAAGGCCAGTTCCCGGCGGCCACGGTGTCGTTCAACTTGCGCCCCGGTTACTCCCTGAGCCACGCCGTGACGGCGATTGAAAAAGCCAAGCATGACATCGGGCTGCCGGACACGGTGGAGACGACGTTTTCGGGCAGCGCGGCGGAATTCCGCAGCTCCCTCGCGAGCGAACCCTACCTGATCCTCGCGGCAATCATCGTCGTCTACATCGTGCTGGGCATCCTGTATGAGAGCTACATCCACCCCATCACGATCCTCTCGACGCTGCCATCGGCGGGCGTGGGGGCGCTGCTGGCGCTGCTGATCTGCGGGATCGATTTCTCGATGGTCGCGCTCATCGGCATCGTGCTGCTGATCGGCATCGTGAAGAAGAACGCGATCATGATGATCGACTTCGCGCTGGAGGCGGAGCGCGAGCAGAAGCTGCCGCCCGAGGAGTCCATCTACCAGGCGTGCTTGCTGCGTTTCCGGCCGATCATGATGACGACGATGGCCGCGCTGCTCGGCGCGCTGCCGCTGGCCTTGGAGAGCGGCACGGGCTCCGAACTGCGCCGGCCGCTCGGCATCACGATGATCGGCGGCCTGCTGGTCTCGCAGGTACTCACGCTCTACACGACGCCGGTGATTTACCTCTACATGGAGCGGCTGCGCCTCTGGATCGCGCGGCGGCGCGGCACGGCCGACGCCTCCGCGGGCGGTCCGCCGGCCGTCATCACTTTGCCGCCACCGACGCCCACGCTGCTGCTGCCGCCGCCGAAGCCGTCCGGGTCCACGCCTTGAGATGAATCCGTCCCGGATCTTCATCCACCGGCCGATCGCCACCTCGTTGATGGCGCTGGGCCTGCTGCTGGCGGGGGCGGTGGCGTTTCGTTTCCTGCCGATCGCCGCGCTGCCCCAGGTGGAATTTCCCACCATCAGCGTCAGCGCCAGCCTGCCCGGAGCCGACCCCGTGACGGTGGCCACTTCGGTTTCCGCCCCGCTCGAGCGGCGGTTCGCGCAGATCGCCGGCGTGAGCGAGCTGACGTCCACGAGTTCCCTCGGCCGTTCCAACATCACGATTCAATTCGACCTCGACCGCAGCATCGACAGCGCCGCGCGCGACGTGCAGGCCGCGATCAACGCCGCTGCGGCGGACCTGCCGGCGAACCTCGTGACGCGCCCGAGCTACCGGAAGGCGAACCCCGCCGACGCGCCCATCATGATCCTGGCGTTGACCTCGGACACGATGGAGCCGGGCGAGGTTTACAACTACGCGAACGACGTCATCGCCCAGAAGCTGGACCAGGTTGAGGGCGTCGCGGAGGTGGACGTGAGTGGCGCGGAAAAATCCGCGGTGCGCGTACAGCTCAACCCCGCCTACCTCGCGTCACTCGGCCTGAGCCTCGACGACGTGCGCACCTTTCTCTCGAAGACGAACTCCAACCTGCCGAAGGGCAGCCTCGACGGTCCCGACACGTCTTACACGATTCGCGTCAACGACCAGCTGCTCAAGGCCGCCGATTACCGCTCGCTCGTCGCGTTCCACGCGCCCAACGGCGCTGCGGTTCGGCTGAGCGACCTCGGCACCGTCATCAACAGCGTGGAAAACACCCGCCAGGCCGGCTGGTCCAATGGCCGGCCCGCGGTGCTCCTGATCATCTTCAAGCAGGCGGGCGCCAACGTCATCGAGACCGCCGATCGCATCCGCGCGATCCTCCCACAGGTCGAGCGCTGGATGCCACCCGCAATCAAGCTGCGCGTGCAAACGGACCGCACCGGCACGATCCGGGCGTCGGTGAACCACATCGAGGTGACGCTCCTCATCTCGATCGCGCTCGTGGTGATGACGGTGTTCATCTTCCTGCGCCGCTTCTGGGCCACCGTCATCCCCAGCGTCACCGTGCCGCTCGCGCTCGCGGGCACGTTTGTCGTGATGTATCTGGTCGGCTACACGCTCGACAACCTCTCGCTCATGGCCCTCGCGGTGGCGGTGGGCTTCGTCGTGGACGACGCGATCGTGGTGCTGGAGAACATCGTGCGCTTCCTCGAGGCCGGCGACACGCCCATCGACGCGGCGTTGAAGGGCGCGAAGCAGATCGGGTTCACCGTGCTCTCGATGACGATCTCGCTGGTGGCGGTGTTCATCCCGCTGATCTTCATGGGCGGCATCGTGGGCCGGTTGATGCATGAATTTGCGCTCACGCTCACGGCGGCGATCCTCGTGTCCGGCGTGGTGTCGCTGACCATCACGCCGATGCTGTGCGGACGCTACCTGAAGCACGAGCAGTCGGAGACGAAGCCGAACCGGTTTTTCCGCATCCTCGAGGAGGGCTTCAACCGCCTGCAGCGCGCGTATGAAAAGCGGCTGCGCTGGGTGCTGGGCCACGAGCGCCTGATGCTGGCGGTGACGTTCAGCACGATGGTGGCCACCGTGTTGCTCTACATCGTCGTGCCGAAGGGCTTCTTCCCGCTGGAGGACACGGGCCAGATGATGGGCATCGTCGAGGCTGCGCAGGACGTCTCCTTCCAATCGCTCGCTGAGAAACAGCAGCGCGTCGCCGCCATCGTGCTGAACGATCCGGCGATCCAGGCCGTTGCCTCGTTCATGAGCGGTGGCAGCAACAGCGGCCGCATGTTCATCCAGCTCAAGCCGCTGGAGGAGCGCAAAGTGGACGTGCAGGCCGTCATCGGCCGATTGCGCGGCCGGCTTGCGAAGGTGGAGGGCGTCGGGCTGTTCCTGCAGGCGTCCCAGGACCTGCGCGTCGGCGGCCGTTCAGCCAAAAGCACGTATCAATACACACTGCAGGGTCCCGACCTCAACGAACTCGGCCTTTGGGCCGGGCGGCTTACGGAGGAATTGAAGCGTGTGCCGCAGTTTCAGGACGTCACCACCGACCAGCAGACCACGAGCCTGCAGGCGCAGGTGAACATCGACCGCGTCGCGGCCGCGCGGCTCCACGTGAAGCTGAGCGACATTGACGCCGCGCTCTACAACGCCTTCGGGCAGCGCCAGGTGTCCACGATCTATTCCGCGCTGACGCAGTATCACGTCATCCTCGAGGCGAGCCCGCAGTTCCAGCTCGACCCGGCGTCGCTGGACAAGATTTACGTCAAGGCCACCACGGGCCGGATGGTGCCACTGGGCGCCGTGACCAAGGTGGAGCTGGGCAACACGCCGCTGTCGGTCAACCACCAGGGGCAGTTCCCGGCGTTGACGATTTCGTTCAACCTCGCGCCCGGCTATTCGCTCAGCTCCGCGACCTCCGACATCAGCGCGGCGGCGGAGCGGCTGCATCTGCCGGGCACGATCCACGGCGGGTTTGCCGGCACCGCGAAGGTCTTCCAGCAGACGAGTTCCTCGCAACCGCTCCTGATCCTCGCGGCGTTGCTGGCGGTGTATGTCATTCTCGGGATGCTCTACGAGAGCCTGATTCACCCGCTCACGATCCTTTCGACGCTGCCCTCGGCCGGCGTGGGCGCGCTGTTGTCGCTGCTGCTGACGGGCTATGATTTGTCCATCGTGGCGCTGATCGGCATCATCCTGCTCATCGGCTTGGTGAAGAAGAATGCGATCATGATGATCGACCTCGCGCTCGAAATCGAGCGCCACGAGGGCCTGAAGCCCGAGGAAGCAATCTACCGCGCCTGCGTCGTGCGGTTCCGGCCGATCATGATGACGACGATGGCAGCACTCTTCGGCGCGATGCCGCTGGCCTTGCAGGGCGGCGTGGGTTCGGAGCTGCACAAGCCGCTCGGCATTTCGATCATCGGCGGGCTGGTCTTCTCGCAGATCCTGACGCTCTTCACGACGCCAGTCGTTTACGTCGCCCTCGACCAGCTGCGGACGCGTTTCGGCCGAAAGCCGGCCCCGAAGCCGGCGCTCAAACCCGCCGTGGCAACGTAGGTCGGGCTTTACGCCCGATATCGGGGATAAACCCAGACCCACAACGGTCACCGCACTGCGCGGGAATCACAGGCTCCGCAGGCAGTCCGACGGGTTGATCCGTTGCAACCGATACAGGCTGGGAATGCTCGCCAGCGCCGAGACGACGAGGATCGTGAGGGCGACGGTGGCATAGGTGAGCGGGTCGTGCTCATCGATGCCATAGAGCAGGGACTTGAGCGCATGCATCGCACCGAGGGCGATGACGAGGCCAAGCAGCACGCCAAGCGAGGCGGTGATGAGATGGTCGCGCACGAAGCGCAGCCAGAGGCGACGCGGATCGATGCCGAGCGCGAGGCGGATGCCAAACTCGCGGTTGCGCTGCATGATCTGGGCGACGGTGATGCTGTAGACGCCGATGCCGCAGAGCAGCACCGCCGCGAGCGCGAAGATCGTGGTGAGCTTCGCCGTCAGGCGGATGAAGCCGAGCACCATGTCCACCTGGTGCTTGATCGAGTCGGGAAAGTAGGGGACGACACGCGGATCGACTCGCCACACGGCCTCGTTGAGTTCCTGCACCCTCGGCAGACTCTTCGTGCCGCGGACGACCAGGAACAGCGTACTGGGGGTCCAGCTGACGAACGGCATGGCGATGAGGTCATTGCCGGTCGACTGTGGGCCGCTCGCCTGGAAGTCCCGCACCACGCCGCGCACGATCAACTTCACGGTGGGCTCCTTGTCCTCCATCCACGTGAAACGCGCAAACAGCGACTTGCCCAGCGGGTCTTGGTGCGGCCAGAGGCGCGCGGCGAGGCTGGAGTTGATGATGATTTCCTTGGCGTCGGACTCCTTCACCACTGGGGGAAAAGTCGAACCGGCGACGAAGGGCACGCCGAGTGCGTCGAAGATGCCCTCGGTGGATTCGGTTTCGACCGCGCGCCCGAGCTCGTGGCCGTTGGCCAACGTGTCCGGATCGAGGGCATAACGCGTTTCGGGGGGCCGGCTGTAGCCCGGGGGATTATCCGTGACGGCGACGCCGGCCACCGCGGGCAACCGGGTGACTTCGGCGACGACTTTCCGGAACAATGTCAGCCGCTGCGGCTGCTGGGGAAAATCCGTGCGCGGCATGTCCAGCTTGCCGAGGAAGATTTTGGACGCGTCGTAGCCCCACTTCTCCTCGCGCAGTTCACGGTTGGACTGCATCAGCAGCCCCGCGGCGATGCCGAGGACGGTCAGCAGTGCGAGCTGGCCGATGAGCAGCAGCTTCCGCCACGAACCCCGGCCCGTGCCGCGGCTGGTGCCGGCGGCGTCGCGGATGATCTGCTCCGGGTTGGCCAGCAGCAGGAAGATCGTCGGCGTGAGCACTGCCACGCCGGCGGACAGGAGGGAGAGTCCGGCGGCCATCGCCACGTGATGCCAGGCGAATTCAAAGTGCAGCCAGTAGGGCGTCAGCATCAGCACGAACGACTGGTGCACGAGCGGCGCCGCGACGGTCAGAACGCCCAAACCCACGAGCGCCGCGACGGTGACGAGGATGCCAATTTGGAAAACGAGTGAGCGAATCGACGCCGCGCGTGGCAGCCCGAGTGACATCACGGCGCCGAGCTCGGCGGTGCGGCCGAAAAAATCGATCATCACGAGGTTCGCGACGTTGGCGCAGCTCACGAGGACGAAGACGATCGAGAGGACGAGCAGCACCAGTGCGCTCTGCTGCATGTAGGCGAAGAGGAAATAGTTCCGGATCGGCTTCAGCGCGACGTGCATGTGGTATTTGGCCGCGATCGTGCCGCTGCCGCGGCTCTCGAGGATCGCCTGCAGCTCCTTCGTCGCTTGCTCGAGGGACACGCCGGGTTTCAGCCGCCCGAGGCCCTCGATGGTGTCGTCGTCGAGGTTATTGTCCTTCGCCCAGATGTCGAAGCCGAGCGGCAGCCAGACGTCCTGGTTGTTGGGAAAGTGGAACGTGTCGGGCAGCACGCCGACGATGGACGTGTCATAGCCGTCCACGCGGACTAGCTGGCCGATGATTTTGGGATCCGAGTCGAACCGGCTCCGCCAGAGATGCTCGCTGAGGATGATGACCGGTGCGCATTTGAACTTGTCCTCCTGCTCGGTGAAGAGCCGGCCGAGCATGGGTTTGGCGCCGACCATGCGTTGGATGTCGGTGGACAGGAGCGCGCCGAGGTGGCGCTGCGAGGACGTCTTGGTGGCGATGAAGGTGGACCGATAGATCGAGAAGCCGGCCAGCTCGGCAAACACCGTCTGCCGGGCCTGCCAAGCCGCGAGGTCGAGCCGCGTGATCTGCGAGAGCCTATCGCCGGTGTTTTCACCCCTGAGGCCCACGATGACCATGCCACCCGCCGGGTCGTAGTCCGGCTGTTTCAGGAACATCGTGTAGAACAGCGACCAGCTGACCAGCGACAGCGTGATCGATACCGTGAACGTCGCCAGCATCAGCCCCGTCTGCACCCGCCGGCGAAACAGACGCCGCAGCGACAGCATGAACTCATAGACGAGGGTGCGCATGGGGTGAGCGACGCCCTGTCGGCGTGCGGGGCGGCATTCACGGCGGGCCTGCCTAGACTGTCAATGGGGGAGTGGGACCACGGTCGGGCGACCTCCCGCAGGTCGGGCTTTACGCCCGATATCGGAGATAAACCCCGACCTACAAATCCTTGCCCAGGCACACGCTCGTGTCCGGCGACAGCCGGTATTCGCCGTAGAGTGGAATCGAATGGAACCCCATCCCGCGATACAGCGCCAGTGCCGCGTGCTGCCGGGTGCCCGTCTCAAGCACGAGGCGCTTCGCGCCCAGCGCCCGCGCCTCGGATTCAAGTGCGGTGACCAGTTGCTTCGACAGGCCTTTTCCGCGCGCCGCGGGCGCCACATACATCCGCTTGAGTTCGCCCTTCTCCGCATCGATCAACCGCACCGCGCCGCAGCCGACGGGCGTGCCGTCGAGCGAGACGAGGAGAAACGCCCCGCGTCTCCCTGACACCTCCGCCGGGTCCAACCCAAAGTGATTCGCCCCCGGCTCCGAATACATCGCGCTCAGCTCGGCGTTCAGCGCGGTAATGAGCGCCCGGCTGGCGTCAGCGGTTAGTTCGGCGCGGGCGATGCTGACTATTTCTGACGTCATAACTTCCCTCGTTACCAAGGCAGAACGGGTGAAATTAGTGCGCCAAATGCTACAATTGGAACAATCCAAACTAGGGCTCGAAAGCTGTCACCCACCTGCGGAAGTCCAGTCTGGATTTGCCATAGATCGTTCCTCTTTTCTCTTGAGGCGAGGCTGCTACAAAGAAGCGCCGAATAGGCGATCAATCCTAGGACGCACACTGCAAAGGCTAATTTGGTATGCCACTGGATGGACTCTTTCTTCGCGAATTCTTGCAGGTAATGGCCGATCGCCGCTGCGAAGAGCCAAAACATCCAGAGAAACATATAAACGCGCCGACCGCCGAGCGCGGCAGTTAACATATCCAGAGGCTTGGCATTAGGCGGCGCGGTCATCTGCCTTCCACAGGTTCGGTCACCCCTTCGCCGTCTTGATCGCCCGCCCCAGCGCTTCGATCTGCGGGCGGAAGACTTCGTCCATCAAACCGTTTTCCTGGATGGGGGCGTCCCACGAGATCACGCCGCCCTTGCTGTTGAAATATTTCGTGTAGGCGATGACGAGCTCGTCGTCGAAGCGCTTGGGATGCTTGCCCCACCATTCGCCCATGATCGTCAGCACGTGCAGCTGCGCGCCGTCGAGGTAGCGTGAGAAATTCTTGAGCCGCGAGTAATCCGGCAGGCAGCCGGGCGCCACCGGCAGGTCGCGCTCGATCTCGCCCGGCGTGAAATCCTCATACTCGGTGATCGAGTAGAGCGGCAGGCGCAGGCCGTTGTTGAAGGACACGAGCGCGTCGGGGTTGCCGGCCTTCAGCGCCTCGGCGAAGCTGCGGTAGTTGGGTGCGTCGGGATGCTGGTAGGCTTCCTTGTTGTAGGGGCCGTCGATCCACCAGCCGTGCACGTTTTTGCCCCAGCGCAGCGACCACTCGCGGCTGATGGCTTCCCAGTGTTTCTGGATCGTCGAGAGCCGCTCGTCCACGGGCTCCTCAAGCTTCGCCTTCGCCACCGCGTCGGCCGCGGGCGCGCCGCCGGGCAGATACACCATCAGACGGATGCCGTAGGGTTTGAACGCCTTCGCGAGGTCGGCGATCAGGTCGCGCTTCGAGCACTTGCTTGGCTTGATGCCCACGATCGCGTCGTAGGTGCTGTTGGGGCTGATGTAGAAACCCGAGTTCTGGCCGAGCGTGATGCAAAAGTAGGGGACGTGCGCGCTCGCGAGTTGCTTGGCCAGGCCGTCGACATTGAAGGCGTCGATGCGCCGGTTCCAGTCGTCGGCCGTCAGCGTGATCGGCTTCAGGTTGCTGGCCGAGTCCGCCAGGTAGTGCACAAACATGCCCCAGCGGGCCTCATGGAACCAATCGGTGTTGGCGCGTTTCCAAGGCGTGGCGGCGGTCGATTGGCTCATGGCTCCTGCTTAGGGGCGGGCGAGGGGAGTTGTCCATGTCCGAATGGACCAGAGTCGGTGGTTGGCCGCGAAGAGGCACAAGGAGGCGCAAAACCCGCCGCCCGGCCCGGTCACTTCTTGTGAATTTTCGCGCCTCTTCGTGGCCAAAAAGTCCGGAGTACTCCGGCCCGGGTATTGACGCCCCGGGGAAGCCCGGGTCCAGTAGCGGCTGCTTCCCCGCCCGAATGAAAGTCCCCGCCCTGCAGCGCCTCCGTGCAAAGTTGAAGTCCGCGACGCCCGTCTACGGGCTGTGGATCACGCTGGAGTCGCCGAGCATCTGCGAGATGGCGGTCGCGCTCGGGCTCGATTGGGTGACGATTGACGCCGAGCACGGTCACCTCGACTGGAAGGAGATCGTCGAACACGTGCGCGCCGCGGTGCGCAGCGACACCGTGGTGTTCGTGCGCCTCGCGGAAAATTCCCCGGCCCTGATCAAGCGCGCGCTCGATGTGGGCGCCGACGGCGTAATCATCCCGTGGGTCGAGACCGCTTTGCAGCTGGAGGCCGCCGTGGCCGCCGCGACGTATCCCCCGCGCGGCATCCGCGGCATCGGGGCCGAGCGCGCCACGTGCTGGGGGCAATGCTTCATCGAGCACACGGGCGAGGCGGACCAGAACGTCATGGTCATCCCCATCATCGAGACGGTGCGCGCGGTGAAGAACATCGCCGAACTCGCCGCCGTGAAGGGCGTGGACCTGTATTTCTTCGGCCCCGCTGACTTGTCGTCCACCGCCGGTTTCCCCGGGCAATGGGAAGGGCCGGGCGTGGGCGACATGATTGTCCGTTGCAAGGATACCCTCCGCGCCGCCGGCAAGCACTGCGGCGTGATCACGACCGACAACGCTAACCTCGCGCTGCGCCGCGAGCAGGGCTTTGCCGCCCTCGGCCTGGGCCTCGACGCGGGCCTGCTGCTGCGGAGCCTGCATGGCGCCCTCGCGTCACAGGGTCGCGACCGCCAGATCCGCGCGTCGTTCACCCTCGAAAACAACGCTGCGTCGCTCGCCGCGGAGAAGCCGCTGATTTGCGCCCCGCCGGAGATGAAGCCCGACCGGCCCGAGCTGATGAACGCGCGCGGCAGCGGGCAGGTGCTCGATGTGGCGCCGGGCATCCAGATCGAGTTCCTTGTCGGCGCGCACAACCAGGCGCGCAACCTCACCACCGGCCTCGTCACCTTCGCCCCCGGCGCCGTGCTGCCGTGCCACCGCCACACCTTCGGCGAGTCGATCACGCTCCTGCGCGGCCGCGCGCTCGTTGACGTCGAGGGCCGCTGCTACGAGCTCGGGCCACTCGACAACGTCACCGTCCCCAAGGGCCTCGCGCACCGCGTCCTGAATCTCTCCCGTTCGGGCCCGGCGCTGTTCCATATCGCGCTCGCGTCGGCCGACCCGAGCCGCGAGCTCGTCACGACGTTCTTCCCGAAGCGCACGATGCCCGACGTCACCGCCACGGTCCCCGGCGGAGAGCGAGTCACCTACGTGAAGAAGGCGACGCGTTACTCTCCCGGCGCGGCGGCGGCGTTTGTCGACTTCTGCAATTCCGACCTCGTGCCGGGTTTCGAGATGAGCGGCGGTTACGGTTTGTTCCAGCAGGGCGGGCGGCTGCCGGCGCACCTGCACGACTTCGACGAGTCCATCTGCATCGTGGAAGGTTCCGCCACCTGCCTCGTGGAAGGCCGGCGCTACACGCTCTCCGACCTCTCGACCGCGCTGCAACCGCGCGGCCGGGTGCATTATTTCATCAACGAGACCCCGGTGCCGATGGCGATGCTGTGGTTCTATGCCGGCCCGCTGCCCGAGCGCATCGTGGTCGACGAGAAATGCGCCACGGAGCCCGGCGTCGCGGCGAGCGCCTGAGCCCTTTCCCCGCCATGCCCGCAAATTTCCAGCTCAAGCTGACGGCTGACTTCTTCGACGCGGCGGGAAAGCCCAAATACCAGGACATCGGCTTGTCCGTGCTCGAGGCCGCGCCGCACATCCGGCACGCGGCTTTTGCCGCGCACCTGCCGGAGATCACCCCCGAGCAGCTCGCGGGCGCAAATGGCGTGATCGTGCTGACGCCCAAGGTCACCGCGAAGTCGGTGTCGCAGGCGCAGGACCTGCTCGCCGTGGGACGCTTCGGCGTGGGCTATGACTCGGTGGACGTCCCGGCCTGCACGGCGGCGGACGTCGCGGTTTTCATCACGAGCGGCGCCGTGGATCGTCCCGTGGCTGAGGCGACAGTGGGTTGGATGATCGCGCTCACCCACCAGATGCGCACGAAGGACCGCCTGGTGCGGACGGGCGAGTGGGATATCCGCTCGCGCTTCATGGGCAGCGAACTGCGTGACCGCACCTTGGGCGTGATCGGCCTCGGTGGCATCGCGCGCCAGGTGATCAAGCTGCTGGAAAACTGGGGCATGCGCCCACCGCTGGCGTTCGACCCGTTCATCGACGACGCCGGCGCGGCCCGCGCGGGGGCGAAAAAGGTGTCGCTGGAAGATCTGATGCGCTCCGCGGATTTTGTGTCGATTCACTGCCCGCTGACGCCGCAGACCCGCGGCCTGATTGGGGCGGCGCAACTCGCGCTGATGAAGCCCGGCGCCTACCTGCTCAACACCGCACGTGGCGGGTTGGTCGATGAGGATGCGCTTTACGCCGCGCTCAAAGCGGGCCGGATCGCGGGGGCGGCGCTGGATTGTTTCGCGACCGAGCCGGTAGTCACGCCGTCACGCTTTGCTGATTTGGACAACGTGTTGCTCGCGCCGCACTGCATCGCCTGGACGCATGAGCTGTTCCGCGACATCGGCCGCACCGCCTGCCAGAGCATGATCGAGCTGGCGCTGGGCCAGAAGCCGCGTGGCTGCGTCAACCCGGAGGTCCTGGCCAAGCCGTCGTTCCAGGCCAAGTGGCAACGGATCTGCCCGCACTGATTCTGTCATGAGCTCCAAGAAATCCAAAGCAACGGGCCCGGGTCGCCTCGCCGGCCGCGTGGCGTGGGTTAGCGGCGCCACCTCGGGCATTGGCGAGGCCGTGGCGGAACTGTTCGCGCGCGAGGGCGCCAAGGTCGCGCTGGTCGGCCGGCGCGTCGAGTTGGGCCAGAAGATCGCCAACCGCATCAACCGCGCCACGCCGGGCGCCGCGATCGCGCTGGGTTGCGACGTGAGCAAGGAAAGCGACGTCCAGGCTTCCATCGCCGCCACCGTCAAGAAATTCGGCCGGCTCGACCTCCTGATCAACAACGCCGGCATGGTCGAGGTGCTCGACCTGCACGAATACACCGAGGCGCAGTGGGACCGCGTGATGAACGTGAACGTCAAATCGATGTTCTTCGCCTTCAAGCATGCCTTCCCGCACCTGCGGAAGGCGAAGCGCGGCTACGTCGTCAACGTCGGCTCGATCAGCAGCTTCGTCGGCCAGGCCCGCACGCCCGTCTACACCACCTCGAAGCACGCCATCCTCGGCCTCACGCGCTCGATCGCGCTCGACTACGCGGCGCACGGTGTGCGCTGCAATTGCATCTGCCCGGGCATCACCGAGACGCCCATGCTCTGGGAGCACCTCAACGTCCGGCCCGACCCGCAGGCCGCACTCGCCGAACGCCTGCGCCGCGTGCCGATGGGCGTGTCGCTCTCGCCGCTCGACGTCGCGAAATCCATCCTGTTCTTCAGCTGCGAGGACTCCGCCGGCGTCACGGGCACGTCGCTCACGATCGACTGCGGCTACCTCACCGCCGCCGAGTGGACCTCCGACAAGACCCTCTTCCAGGAGAACGTCTGACCCATGAAAGCCAAATTCGCCTGCGCCGACTTTACCTTTCCGCTGCTGAGTCACGAGCATGCGCTGGATCTCATCGCGAACCTCGGCTTCACCGGCGTGGACATCGGCTTGTTCGAGCAGCGCTCGCACCTCTGGCCGTCGCGGGAATTCAATTCGCTGCAGGCTAATGCACGCCGACTGAAGCGCTCCCTGGCCAGCCGCGGACTCGTGGCGGCGGACGTCTTCCTGCAGATGCGGCCCGACTTCACGCCGTTCGCCATCAACCAGCCCAGCGCCGCCTGTCGCCGCAAGGCGCGTGACTGGTTCCTGCGGACGCTGGAATACGCCAATGCGCTCGGCTGCCATCACGTGACGACGCTGCCCGGCGTGGTTTTTGAGAAAGAGGGCAGGGCGGCTTCGCTCGCCCGGTCCGTCGACGAACTCACATGGCGCGTCGCCGAGAGCCGAAAGGCCGGCATCGTGTTCGGCACGGAGGCGCATGTCGGCTCGATCGTCCCGACGCCCACCACCGCTGCCGACCTGGTGCGGCGCGTGCCAGGGCTGACGCTGACGCTGGACTACACGCATTTCACTCGCGCGGGCGTGCCCGACCGGCAGATCGAGCCCCTCGTGCGCCACGCCAGCCACGTCCACATCCGGGGTGCGTGCCGCGGCCGGCTGCAGTGCAATTTCCGGCAGAACACGATCGACTATCCGCGCATGCTCAAGGCCATGGCGAAGGCCGGCTATCGCGGCTGGATTGGCATCGAGTATATCTGGATCGACTGGGAGAAGTGCAACGAGAGCGACACCATCTCGGAGACGATCCAGATGCGTGACCTCCTCCGCCGCACCGCGGCCAAACTCTGATCCGCGCCATGGCCGCCACGCTCTTCCGTCCCCCCGCCGTCGCGCTCCTCGAGATTTACTCGCTGGGTGCGGCGCTCGTGGTGCTCGACCGGATCGAGAAGTCGGCGGGAGTCAGCCTGCTGCAAGCGGAGTTGAATGATGCTTACGGGTTGTTCCTCAAACTCACCGGCGACTCCGATTCCGTCCGCATCGCGGTGGACTGCGCGCGCGAAGTCACCGGCGAGATGAAGGTGGCCCTCACCGCGGAGGTGCTGGACGCACCCGACGCGGGCACTTGGTCCGTGATCCAGAGCGCGCCCGAGTATCAACCGTTGCTTGAACAGTCCGTCGTCTTTATTCCTCAAACCCGGAACCCTTCCATGACTGAAAAACCCAAATCTCCCGAGGCGCTCGGCCTCCTCGAAACGCAGGGCTTCGCCGCCGTCACTGCCGCGACCGACGCCGCCTGCAAGGCCGCCAACGTGCGCGTCATCGCCAAGGAAAAACTCGGGGGTGGCTACATCACCGTGATTTTCGAAGGCGACGTCGCCGCCGTGACCGCCGCCGTCGAAGCGGGCCGGTCCGCCGCCGAAGGCGTCGGCAAGCTCATCTCGGCTTATGTCATCCCGCGGCCCAGCGAGGGTGTGGGACAGATCCTGACGCGGCTCTGAAGCCGCCGGCGCAGCGTGCTTCGCGCATTGCCGATGAAAACTCCTCTGAAAACCGTGGCCGGCCAGAAAGGCTGGACGTTTAAGAATGACCGGGTGACGGGCTTCGTGACGCGGACGGGCGGGCACCTGGCGCCGGTGGTGTTCCAACTCGGCCGGAAGAAGGTCTCGCCTTTTTCGATCACGCCCTGGTGGAACGAGTCGCCGCAGGGCATCCCCACCATGTTGCGCGTGGCGCGGGGCGATTTTTTCTGCGCGCCGTTCGGCGGCAACGCCGCGAAGTTCCGGGGCGAGCAGCATCCGGCGCATGGCGACAGCGCCAACCTGGATTACAGATTCGAGTCGCTCGGGCGCGCCGCCGGCACGGTGACGCTGCACACGTCGCTGCGGACGCGTTCGCGCCGCGGGCGGGTGGACAAGCGCCTGAGCCTGCGCGACGGCCACGCGGCGGTGTATTGCGAGCATGTCCTGTCGGGGATGTCGGGCCCGATGACGATCGGCACGCACCCGATGATCCTTTTTCCGGACGAACCCGGCTCCTGCGGCATTTCCACGAGCGCGTTCAAGCGCGGCTACGTCGTGCCGGAGGCTTGGGAGCGGCCGGAGGTGAAGGGCTATTCGCTGCTGAAGCCCGGCGCGGCGTTCACCTCGCTCGCGCGCGTGCCGGCGGCGGCCGGCGGCACGATCGACCTGACGCGATATCCGGCGCGCCGGGGCTACGAGGAACTGGTCGAGCTCATCAGTGACGCGCGCCAGCCCTTCGCCTGGAGTGCGGCGGCGCTGCCCACGGCGGGCTATGCGTTTTTCCAGCTGAAGAATCCGCGGGTGCTGCGCGAGACTGTCCTCTGGTTTTCCAACGGCGGCCGGCATTACCCGCCGTGGAACGGCCGGCACGTCAACGTGGCCGGCATCGAGGAAGTGACGGCATATTTCCACCTCGGGCTGGCCGAGTCGGCGAAGCCCAACCTGCTCACCCGCGCGGGTGCGCCCACCGCGGTGCAGCTGCGGCCCAACCGGCCGCTACGCGTCGCGCACATCCTGGCGCTGGTGGCGATCCCGCGGGACTTCGACGTCGTGAAGGACATTCGGCCGGCGAAGGGTGGCGTGACGCTCGTCGCCCGCAGCGGCCGGCGCGTGTTTGCGCCACTTGATTTGGATTTCGTGCTGAGCTGACGCCAACGCAGGTCTCCGCTGTAGGAGCGGCTTTAGGCCGCGATGCTCAGGATCTTCGCGGGATAAACCCGCTCCTACAGTCAATCGAGAGCAAGGCCGCGAATTCTGGCGGATGAAGCGCGTGGGTGCGCGGGGTCAGTTCGGGGTGATCCAGTATTTCACCACTTTGCCGTTATGGAACGAGACGTTGAGGGTGTAGGACTGCAGGTCGGCGGGTTCCAGCGAGCCGGTCGCGTTCGCCGCTGAGGCGGCCTTGGCGTTGCCCGAGACCTGCTGGGATTGTGCCGCGGGAGCAGCGGTCGTGTGGGCCGCTTCGTAGGGCGTGTTCACTTTCTGGGAAGGCGGCCGGTAGTGGGTGGCATTCGGGGGCAGGTAGAAAACGGAGTAGGTCCACAACTCGTCGGTCCCGCCCCCGGGAGCCTCGTCCTGTTTCACCTTGGTCGCCCGGCCGACGGCCATGTAAACCATGTCGGGGGTGAAGCCGGTGGCGATGTCGCCCCGTTCGATGTATTTCTTCTGCCAGGTTTTCAGCGTGGCGTAGGTCGCGGATTTCTCACTGATGCGGGCGGAGGCATTGTCCGAATCGCAGCCCGCGAACAGCAGCGCCATCCCGAACGCCGCACCCAAGACGAAGGAGAAGGTTTTTATTTGCATGGGAAAGGGGAGGCACCGGGGCCGGGTGCGGTTCGCAACGGTGACGGCATCACGGGCGCCGCCGGCGTCTTATTTTATGTTTTTTCCGACCACTTCCGGCTCGCCGACGTTGACGCGGGTGTTGGGGAGAGGCTTGTAGACCTCGACTTCCCGGTCCTTGGGCTGCTTGTCAAAATAGGGTGCGCCGGCCTCGAGCATTTTCGCGGCGACATCGTTCAAGTCCCGGTTGTCGGGATCATCCACGACCATGATGGTCTTCCACAGCATCCGGGGAGTGGAACGTTTGTCGGGGTAGTTCTGCTTGTTCGGATAGTCCCAGGCGGTGACGCGGATGTAGAGCTTCTCGAAGGACGCCTTCTGGAGCTTGGCTTCAAAGCCCGGGGTCTTCTCGTCCATGAGCTGCTGGGCCATGCCACCCGTGATCGTTTGGGTCGGCGCGTTGGTGCTCACAAAACCCCCGGAAGAGGCGGCGATTTCGGCGCCGCTGTTGCCGATCGGAATCGCGGTATGGCCGGAGCCCGCATTGGGCACCGATCCCGCGCCGCCGACCTCGCCGGTGTCGCGGATGTAGGGATTGGCCAGCTCGCCACGGCCATAACTTACCGTCAGGAGGATATCGGGCCGCTGTCCCTTGGCCATCTGCCGGAAGCCATTCGCCTCCAGCTGCTGGACCAGCAAGTTGGCCAGGTATTTTTCGTCCACGGGCTTCTCGAGATCCCGGTCGGACTTGACCTCGTCCACGGTCAGGACGCCGTAAACTTTTCCATGACCACCTTCGCCGGTCATCTTGGGCCGTTCCTTGGACCACAAATGGGTCGTGTCGACCACGTTGGAGCGCACGTCGACTTCGAGTTGGTTGTCCTGGGCTCGGGTCGCCGGGAGCGCCAAGGCCACGCCTCCGAGGAAAATTAGGCAACCACCGAGGTTGGCCCGAAGGAACCGCGCGTGACCGACAGTGGCTCTCATGGATGAATAGAAGCGGGGCACAAGACGGGTCACAAACTCGAACTGCCCCCGCAATCCGGGTGTGTCGAAGTGCACGAGGTGGTTGTCGTCGAGGACCGCATGACGCTCCGATGCTACTTGATGTTCTTCCCGTACACCTCGGGTTCGCCGACCTTCACGTGGCCCTCGGGGAGCGGCTTGTGGATTTCGACTTCCTTGTCCTTGGGCTGCTTGTCGAAGAACGGCGCACCGGCTTCGAGCATTTTTGCGGCGACGGCGTTGAGGTCCCGGTGGTCGGGGTCGTCGACCACCATGACGGTCTTCCACAGCATCAGGGGCTTCGGATTGTCCTTGGTGGGGTAGGCCCACGCCGTGACGCGCAGGAAGAGTTTTTCGAAGGAGGCCTTCTGCAGCTTGGCCTCCCAGCCGGGCGTCTTCTCGTCGTAGAGCTGCATCGGCATGGCGCCGGTGATCGTTTGTTGGGGAGCGGCGGCGGATTGGGGACCGCCGAAGGAGGCGGCGCCGGGGGCCGGCAGACCGGGCAGGCCGCCCACTTCGCCCTGGTCGCGGATGTAAGGATTGGCCAGCTCGCCCCGGCCATAGCTCAACGTGATTAGGATGTCGGGCTGCTGGCCCGGCACGAACTGCTTGAACCCGTTCGCATCGAGTTCGTTCATCAGCAGGCTCGTGACATATTTCTCGTCCAACGGCCTCGTCAGCCGCTCGGCGGATTTCATCAGGTCCACCTTGAAGACCGCGTAGACCTTGCCGTGGCCGCCATTGCCGGGGGTCTTGAGCTTGTCCTTGGACCAGAGGTGCGACGTCTCCGTCACGGAAGCCCGCACGTCGACCTCGAGTTCGCTGGTCTGGGCCTTGGCCGGCAGGACGAAGACCGCCGCGGCGGCGAGCACGATGAGGGGAAGCAGGGGCGAAGAGCGCGCCGAGGCTGAGCGGAGGGGCAGGGGATTCATCTTGGGGACGAGGGAAGGAATGCTGGGCTACCTCTAAGACGTGCCGCGGCGGCTATTCCCTGCCTGAAAAATGTCCGGCGCACTATTTCTTCGGCTCGACGACCTCAGGGGTGCCGACGTTGACGCGGCCCTCGGGGAGGGGCTTGTAGACGTCGACTTCCTCTTCCTTGAGTTCGCGGCCGAAATAGGGCGCACCGGCCGCGAGCATTTTCTCCGCGATGGCGTTCAAGTCGCGGTGCTCGGGGTCATCGACGACCATCGTCGCATTCCACAGCTGTTTGTTGTGAGCCTTGGGGTCGGTGGGATAAGCCCACGCCGTGACGCGGATGTAGAGTTTCTCGTATTTGGCCTTCTCGAGCTTGGCCTGATAGGTGGGGCTGAGCTCCTTGAACAGCTGGGTTGGCACGCCGGTGAAGGAAATCGACGGGCCGCCGACAGAGCCGCCGCCGACGGAGCCGACGGACGAGGCCGGCCCGGGCGTCTCGGTGCGGCCGCCCTCGATCTGATACGGGTTGGCGAGGAACCCGCGGCCGTAATGCACCGTGAGCAAAATCTCCGGACGCTCGCCGGGCTGGAAGAGGCGAAAGCCGTTGGCGTTGAGCTCCTGGCTCAGCAGCTGCATGATCGCGGCCTCGTTCACGGGCTTCACCAGGCGGCCCTCGGCCTTGACCTCCTGCACGGCCACGATGCCGTAAACTTTCCCGTGCACCGGCGCAGTCTTCAGGTCGGACTTCCCGAAAGGCTTGTCGACGACGGCAGTCCGGACGCCGACGTCGAGCTGATTATCCTGGCCGCGAACCGCGATGCCCCACGCCGCGCCGCCCAGTGCGAGGGCGAGACGCAACCAGCGAGCTCCGGAGGCGCGGTCTGAAAGGGTCATGTTTTGAAGAAGATGCGCAGCGCCAAATACCAAACCACGGCAACGGCGCCCAAGGCCGTCCAGAGCCACGATGACTTCCGTTCCCGATATTCCAGATAGGTCGAGAGGGTCAGGCCGATCATCAAACCCACGGTGGGGTAGAATCCCGTTTTCGTGCCCGGCAGGAACTGCTCAAGCGCAATACCGATTGCACCGCAGCCGGCGACGCACAGCACGCCCCAGAGCAGCACGGAAACCTTCCGGCCGGGAGCTGCGACGGTGCGAGTCATGGCCGAACGGGGTTATTGCGGCGGCGGCTAGGCCTTGGCGAGGACCAGATTGATCGCGGTCGTGAGCCGCGTCCAATGATCGGTCTCGGCGGCGAGCTGTTTGCGGCCGGTGGCGGTCAGCTTGTAGAAGCGTGCCTTGCGATTGTTTTCCGAGACGCCCCAATCCGCCGCGATCCAGCCCTGGGCCTCCAGCCGGTAGAGCGCCGGGTAGAGCGAACCCTGCTCAACGCGCAGCACCTCGTCCGACATCTGCTGGATGCGGTTGGCGATGCCGAGGCCGTGCATGGGTTCATGCTGCAGCGATTTCAGGATCAGCATGTCGAGCGTGCCGTAAACGAGGTCAGTTTTTTCTTTAGCCATGTGGAACAAGAAATCTCGCCGGTCCGGGAGATGGCCACACTGGATGACCTTACACCTAGACTGTCAAGTGAAGAAGTGCTGCCCGGGACGGGCGGCCCGGGGTGGATTGACTCGCTTCGCTCGGGGCTGCGCCCTCGACCCTCGGTCGATTCTTCTCCCTGCGCTCCGGTCGTTGAACGGCGTTCGAACCCACGTCCGTCATCCAATTTGCGGGACAAATTGGCTGCCCGACGTGGATTCGAACCACGACTAGGCGAGTCAAAGTCGCCTGTGCTACCATTACACCATCAGGCAGTGATGGAGCGCCAAAGCGTGTTCCGGGCGACGGGCCGGTCAAGGCCCTACTTCGTCCCGCAAGGCGGGCCTTCCGCCGTCGCTAAAGCTATGGCGGACAGGTCTCCGGGCCGGGCTTCAAATAAACTATGACGCGGCTTTGGCCTTCGTCTTGCGCGGGCGGGCTTTCGATTCGGTGTCGGGGACCACGAACGGCCCGAAGAAACCGGCCTGGGTGGGGGGAAAGCAGGCGCGGAGCCGGACGCCGGCGTCCTCGTGCTCCTGCTCGCGGATGGAGCCGAGCTGGTGCAACCTGGCGATCACGTCGTAGCGGTCATGCGGGACGAGCAGCTCGGTCTCGCCGGTGGTGTCGGCGATCTGCTCGATGCAGGCCTCGGTAAGGTCATCGAGGCCGGCCTTGGTGTGCGCGCTGACGAAGAGGGCATCGGGCACAAGCTGCCGGGCGCGACGCTTCATCGCGGGTGTGGCGGCGTCGACCTTGTTGAAGACGGTGATCATGGTCCGGTCGCCGGCGCCGAGCTCCGCCATCACCGCGAGCGTGGTGGCGTGGTGGTGCTCGAAGTTCGGGTTCGTCACGTCGATGACGTGGATGAGGAAGTCGGCGACGACGACCTCCTCGAGCGTGGCCTTGAACGCCTCGACGAGACCGTGGGGCAGGCGGCGGATGAAGCCAACGGTGTCGGTGATGAGCAGCTTGTGGTTCCCGCGCAGGACGAGGGAGCGCGTCGTCGGATCGAGGGTGGCGAAGAGCTTGTCCTCGGCGAGGACGTGCGCGCCGGTGAGGGCGTTGAGGAGGGACGACTTGCCGGCGTTCGTGTAGCCGACGATGGCGGTGGTGGGGACGGGCACGCGCAGGCGGCGGCGGCGCTGGACGCCGCGCTGCTGGACGACTTCGGCGAGTTCGACCTTGAGATGGGCGATGCGGTCGCGCACGAGGCGGCGGTCCTGCTCGAGCTGGGTTTCGCCTTCGCCGCCCATGGAGCCTTTGCCGCGCTGGCGGGAGAGATGGGTCCAGGCGCGCGTGAGCCGCGGTAGCGAGTATTCCATGCGGGCGAGGGCGACCTGGAGGACGGCCTCGCGCGTGTGGGCGCGGTCGGCGAACACCTCGAGGATGACTTCCTCGCGATCGATGACGGGCAGTTCGGACATTTCCTCCCAGTTGCGCTGCTGGGCGGGCGAAAGATGCTCGTCGAAGACGATGACGTCGGCGCCGTCGGCCTTGGCCATGTCGGCGAGTTCCTTGGCCTTGCCGCTGCCGAGGAGGAGGGCGGGCGTGGGCTGGCGGAGCTGGACGAGCGTGGAGCGGACGACGCGGATGCGGAGATTTTCGACGAGCTCCTTGAGTTCGCCGAGCAACTCCTGGCCCTCGCCCTCTGCCATCTTGTGGGTCTGCACGCCGATCAGGAAGGCGCGCTCGAGGTTGGTGGGCTTGTCGGTGAGGAAGTCAGCCATCGGAAAGTCAGACAGTGGGGCGGGCCAACGGTGCGGTCAACTCGGCTGGCGAAGGTCTCGCAACGCACGCGAAGGACGCGACGCGATCGTGGCAGGGCGGAATTGCCGATCCAGCATGCCCGAGGCGGTCGCCGATTTCCCTATCGGCGACCGCCTCAAGGCCTCACGCGGCGTGGTAGATGATCGGCGTCATCTTGCCGTCCATGACGGCGCCGACCTCGACGTCGGCGGCAAAGACATTGCGATCGCCCTCGCGCGCCTTGGTGTTGGGCGCGATGAGACGCATGTCCTCGTCCATGTAGATGATCGTCATGACGGCGCGCGGTGTCTTGGTGGTGTTCGGACCTGCGCGGTGGAAGGTCCAGCCGTAGTGGAAGCTCACCTCGCCGAGGTCGAAGGGCGTGTCGTTGAGCGGGTAATTCTTTTCCTTCAGCGAGCGGCCGATCTTGGCCTCACTCTCGTCGCTGATGGCGAGTTCGCGGCCGGCCTCGAATTGGTGGCTGCCGATGGAGAACGCCAGCGGGCCCATTTCCTGCGGCACGGCCTGCAGGGGAATCCAGGCGGTGACGCTGTTGGCATTGCTCATGGGCCAGTAATACTGGTCGGCGTGCCACGGCGTGATGCCGCCGCCGGCCTCCTTGTAGAGGGCCTGGTCGTGATACATGCGCACACCGCGGACGCCGAGCAGCTCGGCCGCCATGCGGGCGAGGCGCTGGCCCCAGCAGAACTCCTTCACGGTTTCGTTCTTGGTCCAGATATTGCCGACTTGCAGGAACGCCTTGTTGTAGGTGTCACGCTGCTCGATCGGCAGGTGCATGGTGTTCAGCCGAAACGTCTCGGTCGTGATGACGGCGCCGTAGTAGGCGAGGGCCTCGGGCGAGAGGACGTGCTTGAGCTTGATGAAGCCGTCGCGACGAAACTGCGCGATTTGTACAGCGGTCAGCGGGTAGGGGGAATCGATGTCGGGTTTCGCCATGGCGGGAAGTGCTGTGAGGCATCGAATCCGCGGCGGCAAGCCCCGGCCGTCCGGGCGGGATGATATTTCAAAGCCGTCGGGCGGCACCGGAGGTGCTTTGTTCATGCCGTCGCTCGTGAATCATGCGTAAAAACACCCCCTGCCGGCAGCTTTACATACTTTTGACAGGTGCGGGCTTGAGCCCCTCGGGGAATCCCCCACGCTCGGATTTCCGACCATGACCAAGCGTAAATTTTTAGTCATCGATGACGAGGCTGACATCTGCGAAATGACCAAACTCCTGTTGGAGCGCTCGGGTCACGAGGTCACCTGCACGACGGACAGCCGCAGCGCGTCGCGGCTGCTGAAGGAGCAGGCGTTTGACGCCGTGATCACGGATATGCTGATGCCGGACAAGGACGGCTTGGAAGTGATGGCGGACCTGCGGCACCATCATCCGGGCGTGCGCATCATCGCGTCGTCGGGCGGCGGCCGGGTCTCGAGCGACAGTTACCTCCACATCGCGCGGAAGAGTGGCGCGCACGCGCTTTTGTCGAAGCCCTACACGCTCCAGGAATTGCTGGCGTGCGTGGAGGAAGCGTTTCGCCCGGCGGCCACCGCCGCGCCCGCGGCCAAGCCGGCGGCTTGAGCTGGGACGGCGCGCCTAGCGCGCGAAGAGGACGCAGACCGGCAGCGGGACCGTGGCCGTGTGGCCCGTGGGCGTGAGCTGGCCGGTGGCCGGATCGACCCGGAACACCGAGAGCGAATTGGAATTCTGGTTCGCACACACCAGCCACGCGCCGTCGGGCGAGAGGGCGAAGCTGCGCGGGTTCTTGCCGCCGCACGGCGTGACCGCGACGGGCGTGAGGCGTCCGCTGGCGGTGTCGACGCCGAAAATCGCGATGCTATCGTGCCCGCGGTTGGACGCGTAGACAAAGCGGCCGTTGGGGTGCAGGCGGATTTCCGCGCCGGTCGAGCTGCCCTTGAAATCCGCGGGCAGGGTCGAGAGCGACTGGCGCAGCGTCAGCGCGCCGGTCGCCGGGTCGTAGTCGAACGCCAGCACGGTGCTGCCCATCTCGGTGACTGCGTAAACGTGGCGGCCGTCGGCGCCGAAGACGCTGTGGCGTGGACCCGAGCCCGGCGGCGTGGCGACGGCGGGCGGGGTGGCGGGCGAAAGCGTCGAGTGGGCGTCGTCGACGCGGTAGGTGAAAATCCGGTCGAGTCCCAGATCGCAGACCAGGACG
The DNA here is from genome assembly GCA_903862955.1 of uncultured Opitutia bacterium. Classification (GTDB taxonomy): domain Bacteria; phylum Verrucomicrobiota; class Verrucomicrobiia; order Opitutales; family Opitutaceae; genus Opi-474. Next base: position 21,171 of record CAIPAH010000022.1, on the reverse strand, counting down.
AAACGCCCGTCGGGCGAGAGCGTGACGGAATGCACATGCGGCGAGGCCTGGCGCTCGGGATTCACGCTGTGGCCGGTGTGCTGGATGACCTGGGGCGCACCGAGTGTGCCGTCGGCCTGCAGGGGAATCGCGGCGACGATCCCCGTGTGGTAGTTCGCCACGAGGAGCGTGCGCTGCGTGGGATCCACAACGAGGTGGCAGGGCGCCGCGCCGCCGGAGGACTGGGGCGTCTGCAGCGGCGAGAGCGTGCCGCGGGCGGGATCCACGCGGAAAGGGGTCGCCATCGCGTCGGACTCGCTGGCGGCGTAGAGGGTTTTCCCGTCCGGGGTGAAGGTAATCCAGGACGGATTGGGCGTGGTGGCGGCGAGCACGGGCGCGGACAGGGCGCCCGTTGCGGCGTCGAGTCGCACCGCGTAAATCCCTTTGCTCGTCGTGCGGGTATACGTGCCGAGGAAGATCAGGTGTTCGGCGGCGGCAGCAGGTAAGGTCATGAGCAGAAAAAGCAGGAGACGCATGAAAGGAGCGGCACTCACGCGGAGGCGACCGCTTCCTTGAAGTGGCGGCGGCACATCGGGACGTAGCGGTCATTGCCGCCGATTTCAACCTGCGCGCCCTCGGTGACAGCCTTGCCGTCGGCGGCGATGCGGAGGTTCATCGTGGCCTTGCGACCGCAGTGGCAGATGGTCTTCAGCTCAATCAGGTCGTCCGCCAGCGCGAGGAGCGCGGCGCTGCCGGGGAAGAGTTGCGCCTGGAAGTCCGTGCGCAGCCCGTAACAGAGCACCGGGATGCGCAGAAGATCGGCGACGTCGGACAGCTGCTCGACCTGGATACGCGTGAGAAACTGGGCCTCGTCCACGAGCACGCAGGCGACGGGCAGGGTGGTGTGGGCCGCGCGCACGATGTCCAGCAGCTGGTCGTCCGACTGGAGGGGAGTGGCCTCGCCGCTGAGCCCGATGCGCGACTCGATCCGCCCGACGCCGGCGCGGGTGTCGCACGCGGGCGTGAACACCAGGGTGCGCATGCCGCGTTCGCGGTAGTTGTAACTCGACTGGAGGAGCACGGTGCTCTTCCCGGCGTTCATGGCCGAATAGTAGAAGTAGAGCTTCGCCATGGCCGGGAAGTTTCAAGAACCCGGGAAAAAAAGCCAGTTCGGCCTTCGGCGGCGTTGTCCGGCGAGTTGAAAGGTGAAAGACCCAAGTTGAAAGCAGCAGCCCCTGCGGCCGGTCGCCATGGGCTCCGGCTTTCAACCAGGCGCGCCGATCTCCGGCGCGCAATCCGGCGTCAGCGCAGCGGCGCCATCGTGGCGGTCTCGAAACTCGCCTGGCGGCGCGCGGCCTCGGCGGCCTGGCGGTGGGCGGAGAGTTCGGCAATGACCTCGTCGACCTCGCGTTCCTTCACGTAATGCTGGGCCGCATGCACGCGGAGCTGGCGCCAGTATTTCGCGAGGATGGCGCGGCCGGCGTCGATGCAGGCTTCGCGGACCTCGCCGCCCTCGCGCAGGAGGGCGATCATGCCGGTCGCGCAGAAGATGCGGGCCTCGGTCTCGCAGGCCTGGGTCTCGGTGGTGACCTGGTGGTCGGTGAGCTTGGCGAGGCCGTCGACCCAGGTGGCATCGCGGAACGCGGGGGCGCCGGGCAGCTGCAGGCCGTCGGCCTGGCTGTCGCAGAGGCGGACAAATTCCTTTTGCACCTCGGCCACGCCGGCGATGCCGGCCTGCATGGCGAGGACGGTGGCGCGGAGATTTGTGACGGCGCGGCGGCGCGTTTGCTGGACGAGGGAGGGCTTTTGCTGGGAGGCGGTGCCGCCCTTGACGAGGACGTTGAGCGCATGGGCATCGCGGGCCAGGGCAACGGCGAGCTCGTGCAATGCCTGCACGGCGTGCTCCCAGTTGGTGACGGTCATGGACGCTTCGTGGCAGATGCGGAAATCGGAACTGCTGCCGGGCAGGTAATTCTGGAGGGCCTTTTCGATGTCCTCCTTCAGCCAGGCGTCGATCTGCGTGATCTGGTCGAGGCGGCCCTGGAGACCGGCCTCGTTGTCGAGGGCCGCGCGGAGCGACGTGCGAAACATGGAGCGCGTTTCGCTCGACGCGAGCATCCCGAACGGCGGACGCGTGGTGAGAATCCTTTCCTTCGTCGAACGAATCTTATCCAGCTCTTCCGTGAGGGATTCACGGCAAAGATTGGCATAGGCCTCGTCCTGGAGGAGAGAGGCTATGGTGACGGGTAAGGGTGCGTTCATGGGTCGAACCGTGCCGGCTATCAATGGCATGGATGCCGGAACCCGTCAACCCAAGGCACAGCGTAGTATTACCCAAAAAAACGGCGGCGCGCAGGGAATTGCGGAGGGTGCGGCCGAGAATTTTCCCGGGGAAAACGCTTCCCGTGACGAGGGGACGTCGCTTTAACCGAGGCGGATTGCCCGCCGATGAATCGCCCCTTCCGCTGGATGGAAATTTTCGCCCTGCTGTTGCCCGGTGCGGGCACGGTGTGCGGTGCGCCCGCAGCCATTGACTCCATGAAACTCACGCTGACCGCGCCCATCGCGACTTGGGACGAAGCCATTCCGCTCGGCAACGGCCTGCTCGGCGGGCTGCTCTGGGGCGGCGAAGGCACGCTGCGGCTCTCGCTCGACCGCGGCGACCTGTGGGACGAGCGGCCCGCGCCCGGTGATCCGCTGCGCCACTACACCTACGCGCAGATCCAGGAGCGCGTGGCGGCGCGCGACAACGCCAGCATCAGCAAGGTCGTGGACGGCGCGTATTTCTCGGACCACCCGACAAAGATTCCCGCGGGCCGGCTCGAGCTGGACCTCGCGCCCGGCCAGACGGTGACGTCGTTCGAACTCGACCTCGCGACCGCAACGGGGCGGGCGACGCTGGCGGCGGGCGGCGCGGTTGAGGCGTTCTTCAGCGCGGACCAGCCGGTGGCGCTGCTGCGCGTGCCGGGCGCTGCGCCGCGCGAACTGCGGCTGCTGGCGCCGTTGGCGGTGAAGAAAATCGGATTTCCCGATCCCATGCGCGGATCGGCGACGAACGCGCAGTGGTTCATGCAGCAGACGGCCGAGGGGCATGTCACCTGCGTGTATGTGGCGACGCGGCGGGAAGGTGACGCCACGCTGGTGGCAACGACGGTGGCGTATTCGCCGCACGACGGGGCGGATGTGGTCGGCGCCGCGCGCAGCCGCGTGGAGGCGGCGCTCGCCGCGGGCTACGCGGCGCGACGTGAGTCGCACGCGGCATGGTGGCGCGAATTCTGGGCGCAATCCGACGTCGTCGTGCCGGACCCGCAGGTGCTGCAGCACTATCACCTCGTGCAATATTTCTACGGCGCGGCGTCACGCAAAGGCGCCCCGCCGATCCCGCTGCAGGGCGTGTGGACGGCGGACGCCGGCGAGTTGCCGCCGTGGAAGGGCGATTATCACCACGACCTGAACACGCAGATGACCTACATGGCCTACCAGGCGGCGGGACACATGGAGGAAGGGCGCGTGCTTTTGGACTTCATGAACGACCGGCTGCCGGCGTTCCGGTCGTTCGCCAAGGATTTCCTGGGCCAGCCGGGCGCGGCGGTGCCGGCGGTGATGTCGCTGGATGGCGCGGCCCTCGGCGGGTGGGCGCAATACAGCCTCGCGCCCGTCAACGGCGCGTGGGTGGGGCATCTTTTTTACCTGCACTGGCGCTACACGCGGGACGAAAAATACCTGCGTGAAGTGGCGTATCCGTGGTGTCGCGAGATCGGGACGGCGCTGCGCGGGCTGCTGAAGCCGGACGCGAACGGCGTGCTCGTGCTGCCACTGTCGTCGTCGCCAGAGTCATTCAACAACGACCTGCGCGCATGGCTGCAGCCGAACAGCAACTACGACCTGATGTGCCTGCGGATGCTGTTCCTCGGCAACGCTGAGATGGCCGCCGAGCTGGGCGACGCGGCGGGGGTGCTGCAGTGGCACGACCTCGCCCGCCGGCTGGGGCCGTATCACGTGACGGACAAGGGCGTGCTCAAGCTGAATGCCACGGAGGAGCTCACGTTCAGCCACCGGCATTTCGCGACGCTGATGGCGATTTATCCGTTCAATCTAGTGACCATCGAAGGCACCCCCGGGGACCGCGCGGTCATTGCGGCGACGATCCCGGAGATCGACCGGCTCGGCGTGGTGGAGTGGTGCGGTTACAGTTACACGTGGATGGCGGCGTTGCGGGCGCGCATCAACGACCCCGAGGCGGCGCTCTGGCATCTCAAGGCGTATCTGCACGCATTCATCCTGCGGAACGGTTTTCACGCGAATGGCGACCAGACCAAGTCGGGCTTTTCCGCCTTCGACTACCGGCCGTTCACGCTCGAGGGCAACTTCCTCGCCTGTGCGGCGGTGCACGAGATGCTGCTGCAGAGCTGGGATCCGGCGGCGGGCGGCGGCGGGTGGGGCACGATTCGGATTTTCCCGGCGGTGCCGTGGCGCTGGCACGACGCGGCGTTCAACGAGCTCGTCGCCGAAGGCGGCCACCGCGTGTCGGCGCGGCGCGAGAACAATGCGACGGTGTGGCTGAAGGTGACCGCGGCGCGCGCCGGGGACGTGCGCATCCGCGACAACTTCGGCGGGCGGGTCCCGCACTGGTCGCGGCCCGGCGCGAGGAAGGTGGGCAACGATTTCATGTTCAGCGTCGCGGCGGGTGACGTGATCGAGGCGACGCTCGACAAACCGGCGGAGATCCCGCCGGCGCCGGCAAATGCATTTCTCGACGACGTGCCCAAGCCGCCCCAGCATATCGGGACGCGCATGACCTACTGATCCCGTTTTTGTCCCATGCACCTCGAACTCACCGCGCCCATCAACCGTTGGGACGAGGCGATCCCACTGGGCAACGGCATGCTGGGCGGGCTGCTGTGGGGCGACGGCAACATCCTGCGACTCTCGCTGGATCGCGGCGACCTGTGGGACGAGCGGCCGGCGCCGGGTGATCCGCTGGGGCAGTTCACGTATTTCCGGATGGCTGAGCTGGTGGCGCAGAAGAACAACGCCGCCATTTGCGAGATCGTGGACCAGCGGGGTTACGGGCAGCCGCACCCGACAAAAATTCCCGCGGGGCGGATCGAACTGGAGTTCGCGCCCGGGGAGAAGGTTACGAGCTTCTCCCTCGATTTTGCCACGGCGACGGGCCGGGCGATGTTCGCGGCGGGGGGCCGGGCGGAGGCGTTTTTGAGTGCGGCGCAGCCGGTCGCGGTGGTGCGCGTGGGCGGGACGGCGTTGCTGTCGGCGCGGCTCGTCCCGCCGTTGGCCGTGCGGAAACTGCATTATCCGGAGGCCGAGCACGGGGCGGACGGGACGGCGCAGTGGTTCGTGCAGGTCACGGCGGACGGGGACAAATTTTGCGTCTATTGCCAGAGCCGGCAGATGGCCGATGCGACGCTGCTGGCGGCGGCGGTGACTTTTTCGGCGGCGGATGGCGTGCATGTGCTCGCGGTGGCGCGGGCGCGCGTGGAAGCCGCGCTGAAGGCCGGCTTTGCGGTGCTGCAAAAGCCGCATGTCGAGTGGTGGCGGGCGTTTTGGGCGAAGTCGTCCGTGACGCTGCCGGACGAGGCCGTACTGCGGCACTACCAGTTCGGGCAGTATCTCTACGGTTCGGCCTCGCGCACCGGGGCGCCGCCGATGCCGCTGCAGGGCGTGTGGACCGCGGACGAGGGCGAGTTGCCGCCGTGGAAGGGCGATTATCACAACGACTTGAACACGCAGATGACCTACCTGGCCTACCAGACGTCGGGGCGGTTCGAGGAAGGGCGGACGTTTCTCGACTTCCTGAACGCGCGGCTGCCGGCGTTCCGGGAGTTTGCGCGGAAATTCTACGAGACGCCCGGCGCGGCGGTGCCGGGGGTGATGAGCCTCGCGGGCCGGCCGCTGGGTGGCTGGGCGCAATACAGCCTGTCACCGACGTCGGGCGCGTGGCTGGCGCACATGTTCTACCTGCACTGGCGCTACACGCGGGACGACAAATTCCTGCGGGAAGTGGCTTTGCCCTGGTGCCGGGAGATCGCCGAGTGCCTGTCGGCGTTGATCGGACCGGACTCGCGCAGCGTGTTCGTGCTGCCGCTGTCCACCTCGCCCGAGGCGTGGAACAACGACCAGCGCGCGTGGCTGCAGCCGAATTCGACGCACGACCTGCAGTGTCTCCGGATGCTGTTCCTCGCGTTGCACGAAATGGCCGACGCGGCGGGCGAGGACGAGGAAACCACGCGCTGGCGGCAGCTCGCAGCGGGGCTGGGTCCGATCCCGGTGAGTGTGAACGGGCTGATCATGCTGGCGGCGAACGAGGACCTCACGTTCAGCCACCGGCATTTCTCGACGCTGACCGGACTGTATCCCTTCAACCTGCTGTCCGTCGAGGGCTCGGACAAGGAGCAGGCGCTCATCCGGCGGAATCTCGCGGAAGTCGAGCGACTGGGCGTGCGGGAGTGGAGCGGGTTTAGCTACACGTGGATGGCGGCGCTGCGCGCGCGGGCGGGCGACCCCGAGTCGGCGCTCTGGCACCTGCGGGCCTTCCTGCATGCGTTTGTGTCGCGCAACGGCTTTCATCTCAACGGCGACCAGACGAAGTCGGGCTTTTCCACGCAACAGAACCGGCCATTCACGCTTGAGGGCAACCTGCTGCTGGGCGCGGCGGTGCACGAGATGCTGCTGCAGAGCTGGGACGCGCATCCTGGCGGCGGCGGGTGGGGCACGATCCGGATTTTCCCGGCGATGCCGTGGGCGTGGCACGACGCGGAATTCACCGACCTCGTCGCCGAGGGCGGCGTCAAGGTCTCGGCGCGGCGCGAGGAGAACGTCACGACGTGGTTCCGCGTGATTGCCCCCCGCGATGGCGACGTGCACGTTCGCGACAATTTCGGCGGGCGCGAGCCAAAGTGGTCCCGCGCGGGCGTGCGCCGGAGCGGCCATGATTTCGTGATCCCGTTGAAGGCAGGGATTCCGGTCGAGGGGATGCTGCCCTCGGCGGGTTCCGTGCCGCCGGCGCCCGCGGGGGCTTGCCCCGACGAGGTGCCCCAGCCGCCGGCTGATCCGGGAGTGGCGATGTATCCCTGATTCTGCCATGAAGTCCGACCACGTGCACTTTCCCGGCCGGCTGCTCCGCGTCCTCGCGGTTTTGTCCGGCTCAATCCTCCCCGCCACCATGCCTGCTGCTGATTCCCCCGCTGTCACGTCGTCCGAATGGCTCGGTTGCAAGCGCCTCGATTTCGTTGTCGAAGGCCGGCCCGCGCTGCTGATTGTCCCGAACGCGCCGGCGCCCGGCCATCCGTGGATCTGGCGGACGGAGTGGTTCGGCGATTTTCCCCAGGTGGACCTGGCGCTCGTCGCGCGCGGCTGGCACGTCGGCTACATGAACGTGAAGGACATGTATGGCTGTCCGCGCTCAATGGCGCTGCTCGACGCCTATTACCAACGGGTGACGAAGGACCATGGCCTGGCGCCGAAGGTGGTGATGGAGGGATTCAGCCGCGGGGGGCTCTACGCGTTCAACTTTGCGGCGACCTGGCCGGAGCGCGTTTCGGCAATTTATCTCGATGCGCCCGTGTTGGATCTCAAGAGCTGGCCCGGCCCGAAGCATCCGCTGTGGGCCGAGTGCCTGGCGAGTTACGGGCTGACGGCGGAGCAGATGGCGACCGCGAAGGTCAGCCCGATTGACCGGATCGAGCCGGTGGTGCGGGCGGGCATCCCGATCTTCGGCGTGAGCGGCGATGCCGACGAGGCGGTGGCCTACGAGGCGAATCTCGCGGAGTTGGTGAAGCGCTATCGTGCGGCGGGCGGGACGCTCGAGGTCGTCATCAAGCCCGGCGGAAAGCACCACCCGCACAGCCTGGAAAATCCGGCGCCGATCGTGGAATTTCTCCTGGCGCACGCGCGCTGAGAGTCAGCGCAGTTTCGCGCAGGCCGCGTGGCGCGGGCAGGTGACGAGGTGGTCGTTGACCATGCCGCTGGCCTGCATGAAGGCGTGGCAGATGGTGGAGCCGACGAACTTGAAGCCGCGCTTGAGCAGGTCGCGGCTCATTGCGTCGCTCTCCGGCGTGCGCGTCGGGGCGTTGCGCAGCGTGCGGCGGTGGTGGCCGATCGGCCGGCCGCCGGCGAAGGCCCAGAGGTAGCGGTCGAAGCTGCCGAACTCCTGCTGCACGGCGAGGAACGCGCGGGCGTTGCCGATGGTCGCGGCGATCTTGAGCCGGTTGCGGACGATGCCGGCGTCGGCGAGGAGGCGGGCGACCTTGCGCGCGTCGTAGCGGGCGATCTTGGCGGCGTCGAATTGGTCGAAGGCGCGGCGGTAATTCTCGCGCTTGTTGAGGATGGTGGACCAGCTCAGCCCGGCCTGGGCGCCCTCGAGGATCAGCAACTCGAAGAGCGCGCGGTCATCATGCAGCGGCACGCCCCACTCGGTATCGTGGTAGAGGATGTCGAGATCGGTCTTCGGCCAAGGGCAGCGGGCGGGTTTCATCGGGAAGAAGCTTTCAGCTGTCAGCGATCAGCCCAAGAGAATCAACCGCGAAGGGCGCAAAGAGCGCGAAGGCAAAGACAGCTTCGTGAAGAAGGTCTGGTGCACTCAACTTCCGGCGATCCGGCCTTTGCGGCCTTCGCGATCTTTGCGGTTAAGATTTCCCGGCCTCAGCGCATGCGCGCGAAGGTCTTTGAGAGCAACTCGAGGTCGGTGGCGTGCTTGGTCTTCTCGCGCGTGGTGGCGATGAGGTCCTGCTCGAGGGCGTTCTTCGTCTTGCGGGCCTTGTTCTCGTAGTAGACGCCGAAGCGGGCGGGCCAGGGCTCGAGCGCGAGCTTGAAGGCCGCGAGCTCGTCGGTCGGATCGTGGCGTTCCTCGTCCTCGGGCGTGCCGTCGTGCTTCTTGAGCTCGATGGTCTGGAACGAACCGCCCTTGCGGGGAATGGAATTGTCGAACGCGCCAGGATAGAACTCGACGCACTCGGACAGAATCTCGACGACGGAAAAGCCGTCATGCTGGGACGCGCGGAGCATCATCTCGACCATGTGGTTGACCTGCGTGGCGTGGCTGCGGGCGACGAAGGTGGCGCCGCTGTTGATCAGCGTGCGCATCGGGTTGATCGGCTGGTCGAACGCACCCCAGGGATCGGTCTTGGACTTGAAGCCCAGGGGCGAAGTCGGCGACGTCTGCTTCTTGGTCAGGCCGTAGACCGAGTTGTCCATGATGACGTAGGTCAGGCGCGGGTTCTTGCGCGCGGTGTGGACGAGGTGGTTGCCACCGATGGAGAAGCCGTCGCCGTCGCCGCCGAAGACGAACACGTGCAGGTCATCGCGGCCGAGGCTGATGCCGGCGGCGAAGGGCAAGGCGCGGCCGTGGATGTAGTGTCCGCCGTGGGTGTTGACGAAGTAGGGGAAGCGCGAGGAGCAGCCGATGCCGGCGAAGGTGACGATTTTTTCCTGCGGGTAGTTGAGCTTCTCGAGGACCTTGTAGAACGAGGCGAGGACGGCGAAGTCACCGCAGCCAGGGCACCACGTCGGATGGTCGGCGGTAAGGGCCTTCTTGGTGAGGGGCGCGCGCGGGGCTTCGGGAGCGGGGGCGAGATCGGTGGCGGGCATGGGGTGAAGAGAGAGTTGCGTTTTAGGTGGACGGGTTACGCGGGGCGCCGGGTCAGGTGCGGGTGGGGGTGGCGAGGACGCTGTGCGCGCGGGCGAAGGTCTTGATGCTGGCGAGGCCGAGGTTCTTGGCGACCAGCTCGACGATCTCGCTGACGCGGAAGGTCAGGCCGTCAGTCTTGGTGATGCTCTGGATCTCGGGATTGCAGAACTTCGCGCGGAGCAGCGTGGTGAGCTGGCCGTAGCCGTAGAGACCCTCGTCGTTGATCTCGACGACGCGGATGTGCTTGTAGCGGGCGAAGATCTTGTCGAGGTCGGGCAGCAGCGGGTGGATGTGGCGGATCTGCAGGTGACCGACCTTGACGCCGGAGGATTGGAGACGGCCGACGGCCTCGTGGATCGGGCCGAAGGTGCAGCCCCAGCCGACGAGGAGAAGATCGCCGGACTGGTCGCCGAACACCGGCGGCGACTTGAACGTGGCGGCGACGGCCTTGATCTTCTCGCGGCGCTTGACGGTCATGGCGGCGTGCAGCGCGGGATTGGCGGTGGGATGGCCAAGCTCGTCGTGCTCGAGGCCGGTGACGGTCGGGTATTTGCCGTCTTCCATCACGGAACCGGGGGGCGCGTGGCGGGTCGGGCCGGTGAGCGGGTAGGGCTTGAAGCCGGTCGGGCGGGGGCTGAGGTCGGCCTTGACCGTGACCATGAGCCGCTCGAGGTCGGGCTCGTCGAACGCCTCGATGCGCGTCGCGAGGGCCTGGTCGGTCAGGATGATGACGGGCGTGCTGAACTCGCGCGCGATACGGCAGGCCTCGAGCGCGGTGTAGAAGCAGTCCTCGACGGTGCGGGGCGCGAGCACGACGCGCGGGGCGTCACCATGGCTGCCGTAGATGGCCTGCATGAGATCGCTCTGCTCGATGTTCGTGGGCAGGCCGGTGGACGGGCCGCCGCGCTGGACGTTGACGACGATCAGCGGCATCTCGGCCATGACGGCCCAGCCGAGCGCCTCGGCCTTGAGCGACAGACCCGGGCCGGAGCTGCCGGTGATGGCGAGATTGCCGCCATACGAGAAACCGAGCGCGGTGGAGATGGCGGCAATCTCGTCCTCGCACTGCACGAAGATGCCGCCGTATTTCGGCAGCTCGACGCGGAGGGTTTCCATGATCGAGGACCACGGCGTGATGGGATAGCCGGCGCCGTGGCGGACGCCCGCGGCGATGAGGCCATAGGTGAGCGCGGAGTTGCCGTCGGTCGTGATCTGCGGACGCGCACCGGGGCGCGGGGCGGGTTGGTCGAGGCGGTAGAGGCACTCGCGCAGGCCCTCGGCGGGATAGGCGTAACCGGCGTCGAACGCGAGGAGGGCGTTGCGGACGATGTCCTCGTTCTTGCCACCGAAACGCTCCTTGATGAGCGCGGTGAGTTTCTGGACGTCGAGGTCGAACATGCGGGCGATGAGGCCGAGCACGTAGATGTTTTTGCCCTTCTCCTTGCTGGAACCGCCGACGGCTTCGACGGTGGCGCTCGTCATCGGGACGCCGACCGCGGTAACTTCGTTGTCGCCGGGGTTGGGCTGGACGTTGTCGGAGTCGTAAAGGAGCACGCCGCCGGGCCGCAGTGAGGAGCGATGGCTCTCGTAGCTGTGCTGGTAGAACGCGACGAGCACGTCGGCGCGGTCGCCGGACGACTGGATGTCGCCGGTGCCCATGCGCACTTGGAAAATGGAGGGACCGCCGGAGATCGTCGACGGGATGGTCATGTAGGTCATGACCTCCTGGGCCGAGCGGCCGGCGAGGCGGGCGAGGAAGCCGCCGATGGCCTGGATGCCGTCCTGGGAATTGCCGGCGAGGCGAATGACGACGTCGTTGAGCGTGCGGGGAGCCGGTGTCTTGGCCGGGGTGGCACCGGAGTTTTCGTTGCTGTTAGGGGCGACCATAAAGAAGGGGAGTTCAACATGTTCCTTATGAGAAGGCACGTCAACCCGCGATGGAGCCCGGAGCCGATCAGCAGGACGCCACCGTTCCGGTATAAACGGGACAAATGACGCTTATGGCGGGAAAGCGCTAAGCTCTAAGCGATAAGCTTTAAGCGATTTCCTTCACTCGCTCCGCAGGGCGTCGACGGGATTCACACGGACGGCGCGCAGCGCGGGCAAAAGGCAGGCGAAGAGGCCGGTGACGGCGAGCGTGACGATGCCGAGGATCAGGATCAGCGGATCGCTGGCGGTGACGTCGTGGAGGAGGCTCCCGAGCATTTTCCCGGTGACCAGCACGAGGATGAGGCCGGCGATCAGGCCGGCGCCGATGGCGAGGCCGCCGTAGTGCATGATCCAGCGGAGGATCATCGCGGAGTTGGCGCCGAGGGCCATGCGCACGCCGATTTCCTTGGTCCGCTGGGTCACCGTGTAGCTCATCACGCCGAAGATTCCCAACGCGGCGAGCAGCACCGCCGTGGCGGCGAACGCGCTCGTCAGCATCAGCGTCACGCGGCGTGGTGCGGTCTGGCGGGACAGCTGCTGTTCGAGGGTGAGCGGTGTGTCCACGGCGAGATCAACGTCGATCTTGCGCGTCGCGAGGGTCACGGCGCGGGCCAGCGCCGCGGAATCGCCGGTGAACTGGATCACCGCGGTGAGCCGCGTGCGCGGTTGCTGGGCGAAGGGCAAATACGCGAGCGGCTGGGGCGTGCTGTCGAAGCCGCGCGGGCGGGTGTTCGCGACGACGCCGACGATGGCGGCAGTGGGCGGCAGGCCATGCATGACGCCTGCCATGGGGACGGTGACTTCCGTGCCGAGCGTGAGACCGTCGGGATAGAACGTGCGGACGAATTCCTCGTTTACGACGGCGACGGCGGGGGCGTCGGCGCTGTCCTGGTCCGCCAAAAACCGCCCCTGTTTCAACGCGATGCCGGTGGCGCGGAAGTAGTCGGGCGTGATGCTGGCGACGGCCATTGCGGGTGCGGCGGAACCGACGGAGGCGTTGGTGACCCGGGCACCCTGGCTCGAGGCGAGCACCATCTGGACGTAGGGCGAAAGCGGCGGTGAGTCGGTCAGCGCGGCGGCTTTGACGCCGGGGAGCGCGTTGAGCGCGGTGAGCCAGCGGTCGGCGAAGTCGCGCTGCTGCACGGCCGTGCCATAGCGGCGCGGCAGGCTGAGATTGGCGGTGAGGACATCGGCGGTGCGGTAGCCGAGTTCGGCCGAGTAGAGCCGGTAGATGCTCTTGACGAGGAGACCGGTGTTGACGGTGAGCACGAGCGCGAGCGCGACCTCCAGCGCGACCAGTCCCTGCCGCCACCGATGGCCGGAGGGCGAGCTCTGGTGGCTGCCGTCCTTGAGCGTATCGAGCAGGTCGACGCGGCTGCCCTGCCACGCGGGAGCGACGCCGAAGCCGAGGCCCGCGACCACCGCGAGGAGCACGGCGAAACCGAGCACGGGCACGCTGATCCCAACGGGGTTGATGCGCGGGAGATAGTCGGCGAGCCAGACCTGCAGCGCCTGCGTGCCCCACCAGGCGAGCAGCACGCCCAGCGCGCCGCCGGCGAGGGCGAGGAGGAGGTTTTCCACGAGCAATTCCAGCGCCAGCCGGCGCGGCGAGGCGCCGAGCGCGGCGCGGATGGCAATGTCGCGTCGGCGGCCGGCGGCGCGCGTGAGTTGGAGATTGGCGATGTTGGCGCAGGCGATCAGCAGCACGAATGCCACGGCGCCAAGCAGCAGCCAGAGCGTGGTGCGCGACTGCCGTGCGAGCTGTTCCTGCAACGGCATGAGCTGCGTCGTGGTGTCGGCGAACGGCAGCGCAATGCGCGGGCGGGCAGCACCCTGGCCCGGGGGCGGGGCACCTTCGGGTGCGGGCTCCTTGGCCGGTGCGCCGGCGGACGGGCCGGTGGGCGCGTTGGGTCCGGGGCCGGACATCATGCGGGGACCGCCGGGCATTATTCGCGCCATGTTGCTCATGAAGCTTTCCCAGTAGTGACCGGAAATCGCGTCCAGCTCCTGTTGGGCGACGGCGAGGTTGGTGCCGGGTTGGACGCGGCCGAACACGCGCTGCATCTGGATGCGCAGCTGCCTGGGGGCGCTGGCCGCGCTGAGCGGCAAGGGACGCCAGAACTGCACGGGGTCGACGAACTCGAACGACGGTGGGAGGACGCCGATGATGGTGTGGGCGACGTCGTCGAGCTTCACGACCGTGCCGAGCGCGTGGTCGTCGCCGGCAAACTGGGCCTGCCAGGCGGCGTAGCTGAGGATGGTGACGGGCGGGGCGCCAGGTTTCAGATCCGTGGTGTCGAAGAGCCGGCCGCGCCACGCGCTCACGCCGAGCATGGGAAAGAACCCGCCGGTGACGGTGGCGGAGGAGACGCGCACGGCGCCGTCGCCGCGTTGGAGCGTGACCGCGCCATTGCGGTAGGCGGCCAGGGCACGAAACGATTTTGGTGCGGCTTCCTGCCATGCGATGAACTCGGTGTCGGGCATCATGTCGCCGCCGCCCGGGATGGGCGCCGCGCCCTCCTTGGGCAGCTTGCGCGCGAGCACGAGGTCGCCGGCCTCCGGGTAGGGCAGGGGTTTGAGCAGGACGGCGTGGACGACGCCGAAGATGGCGGTGTTGGCGCCGATGCCGAGGGCGAGAAGCAAAATGACGAGCGCCGTGAAAGTGGGGTGGGCGCGGAGCGAGCGCAGGGCGGATTTGAGCAGGTCCATGATGGGGTATTGGATAATAAGCGCCGCCGCCCCTGGAATTTGTCTCTGGAGGCGGCTTTAAGCTTTTCGCTTACCGCTTACCGCTCGCCTGTCACTCCACGTATTTCGTCTGCGCGGGGGCGACGCCGGGACGGATGGTGCGCGTGACCCGTTCGAGGACGGGCGGGGTGGTGTCCTTGACCACAAAGTCTTCCTCGGCGGTGAGGATGACATCGCGCAACGTGACGCCTGTGATGGGGCTGTCGGGCAGGCCGACGAAACGGCCGGCGTGCGCGGAGCCCTCGATCGTGACGTGGTCGATCAGGATGTCGCGAATGGAGGGGATTTTCGCGGCGTCGCCGCGGAAGTCGGGGCGGTTGTTGTCCACGTAATTCAGGTCGAAAACGATGGCGTGCGGGACGCCGTGCATTTGGATGTCGGTGTAGCGGATGTTCTGCACCGGCCCGCCGGCGCCGCGCATGGACTTGATGCGGATGCCGTTGTCCGTGCCCGTGAGCGTGCAATGGCGGACCAGCATGTCGCTGACCCCGAGGGTGGTGCCGGAGCCGATGGAGAGACCGTGGCCGTGGCGGATGGTGCAGTCCTCGATCAGGATTTCGTGGCCGCCGGACTTGATCACGATGTCGTCGTCGCCGGTGTCGATGTCACAACCGCGGATGACGGCGCGCGTGACCGGGCCGGGATCGATGGCGTCGGTGTTCGGGGCGTCGAACGGCGCGCGGACCTTCACGCGCTCGATCGTGAGGTCGGTGACGTTTGACGGCACGAGGTGGAATTTGGAGGAGTTGGAAAAAGTGAGATCGGCGATGAGAAGCCGGGTGCAGCCGTCGATGGCGACGAGATTGGGGCGCGGGTAAAAGACCCGGCCGGGTTCGTGCCGCTGGCGGGCGGCGCGTTCCGACCAAGCCCACCAGTGGGCGCCGCTGCCATCGATGGTGCCGGGGCCGGTGAGGGCGACGTCATGGAGATCTTTCCCCGAGACCAGCGGGGCGGGAACCTTGACCCGGGCCTTGACCTCGGCCTGGGAGTGCAGGGTTGTGGGATCAGGCAGGCCGAGATCGGCAAACGTGTCCGGGGCTTGGATGACTGCGCCCGCTTCGAGGTGCAGCTCCAGCGCGGAGCAGAGCGTGAACGGGGCGGTGCGGAACACGCCGGCGGGAACAACGAGCCGACCGCCACCGGCCTTGGCGACCGCCGCGATGGCCTCGTGAAACGCTGCCGTGTTGAGGGTGTGGCCGTCGCCTTTGGCGCCGAACGCCTCGAGGTGGAACACGCGGTCGGGAATGGCGGGTCGGGCGGGCGAGAGATGCTCCAAGGCGGACACGTCGACGGCGGCGCCGAGCGAAAGGTGGGCGAAGCCGGCAACGGAAAGACTTAGCAGAATGGCACGGAAGGAGTGAGGCATGGGGAAAAGCGATCGGCGCTCAGCATTCAGCCAATTGCGAAAAAATTAACCACGAAGGCGGGCGCCAGGTGCCGCCCGGCGGCGGAAAGGCGCGGACGGAACGCACCCGCTTCCAGCTTGTCGCGGCGCGGGCTGCGCCCGACAGTGGCGGCATGAATTTGCAGGGAGTTCCGGTCCTCGTCACGGGTGCGAGCGGCTTTGTCGGCAGCCGGATCGCGGCGTGGCTGGCCGCGCAGCGGGCGGACGTCCGCGCGCTGGTGCGGAAGATCGCGGCGCATCCCGGACTCGATTCGCCCCACATCACGCAGGTGCAAGGGGACTTCACGGATCCGCTGACCGCGCGCTACGCCTGCGGCGGGCGCGAGCTGGTGTTTCACGCCGCAGCGACGATCGGGAAGGATTTCTCCGAGGCGCTGCATGTGAACGTCACGGGGACGGCGGTGCTGTCCGGCGCGGCGCGGACCACGGGTTGCCAGCGGTTCATCCATCTCTCGACGCTGTCGGTCTACGATTTCTCGAGTGGCTGGGAGGAGTTCACCGAAAACGCGCCGCTGCGACTGCTCGGCAAAACCTACGCGCACTCGCCAGCGGCATCGCCGCATTACGGGACGACGAAGGCGGAGGCGGAACGGGCGTTGCAGGTGGAGATGTCGCACGGGTTGCCCGCGACGATCCTGCGGCTCGGCGCCGTGCTCGGCCTGCATCCCACGTCGAGTTGGGCGGTCAAGGTGCCGGCGAAGGTCCGGGCGGGGAAGGTGCCGGTGCTGGGGGATGGCTCGGACATCATGCCGTGGACGCACGTGGACAACGTCACGCACGCGATCGGGCTGGCGCTGGATCGGTCGGAGTCGATTGGTCGCGCCTACAATGTGGTGGACGGCGAGGTGGCCTGGCGGGATTTCATCGAGGATATGCGCTCCTGGTTTCCCGGCTGTCCGCCGGCGCCGGTGATCCCGGTGGAAACGATGAAGCCCGGGGACCGGTTCATCGGACCATGTCCGTCAGAGCGCCTGCGCCAGGAGCTCGGTTACGCGCCGGTGCGCACCTATTTCGACGGCATGGCGGAGGCCGGCGCTTGGTGGCACAAGCAAATGGCCAGCGGCAAGGTTTGAGCCGGAAAGAAAAAGGGCGCCGGGGTGCGGCGCCCTCGAGGAAGAACGAGCTGCGACGGTCGACTCAGGCCGAGGCCGCGACGGGTTTTTTCGTGATGGCGCCGACGATCGCACCCATCACCACATACCAGAGGATGCCATAGACGGTCTCGATCCACGTGAGGGCGTAGGGAAAATCCCTGACCATGAGGTGCATGAATTCCCACGCGGGAAAATTCACGAGCACGCCGAGGACGAAGCCCGCGCAGGCGCCACCCTTGGCGCCGTCACTGAAAGCGGAGGCCACTTTGCCATAAACCCAGATGAAGACGGCCACCGCGACGAAGTCGCCGACGATGAACCAATAGACGGGCGTGTCCTGCCGGGACCACGCGAGGTGGGAGTAGTAGGCATCGGTGAGCAGTTTGCCCTGCACGAGGACGTCGAGGGCGTTGACGACGAGGCCCGCGACAAGCAGGGCGAGCCAGCACTTGGATTTATTCATGGTTGATCCTTGGGGTTTCGGGGTGGGGCGGCGCGCAGGCGCCGCGGAGATCGAAGATCGGAGATGGGAGATTGGGACGGGCCCGTCGATCCTGGGGGTTGGCGCACTTTGGAAGGGCGACTGGGCGCAGTCAACGGACTGGGCCGCAAATGATCGGCAGAAGCGCCGCGAAAGTCCGCGTGCCGCCCTACGGCCCAGCCAGGGAAGTGACAAAAAAAGGGCGCCCGAGGGCGCCCCGTGAATCGCTGTGGCGACCAGTCGCGTTACTTCACGCGGGTCGCCTTCCACTCGGTTTTGGTGCTGGGCGTGTCTTTGCCGGGGCTGGACTTTGCGATGGTGCCGGTGATGACGTCACCGCTCATTTGCCCCGAATACTTGAACACGACCGTGGAAGAGCCGGAAGTGCGGGTGACTGTGAAGGCCACCGCGCCGCCCTTGAAGGTGGCGTCGGCGATGCTGGCGGGACCCTGGCGGCCCGTGACCGTGCCGGTGAGCACACCGTCCTTGAGCACGAGAGCGGCCACGACCTCGGCGGGTCCGCCGGCCTTGGTCACCGAGGTCCATTTCCACTTGCCGGAGATGTCCGCAGCCTGCGCCGCGACCGTGAAGACGAAGGCGGCGAGCAGCACCGCGAAGAACGGACGAAGAAGTTTCATGGGTAAATGCAACGGGGCAACGCCGACACGCTAGCCGGCACTCGACCGGCACCGCAAGGGGGAAGCGGGGCGCAAACGACCGGTGACGCCGGGCCAAACGGCCCTAGTTACCTTCGGCGGTGCCACGGAAATTACCGGTGCGAATGATCGTCGTGGCCCCGCTGATCGTTGTGATCATCGCGATGTTCGACGGGGCGCGGTGCTGGGCGTGGTGCCGGCCGCGGCGGATGGATATACATTTCGCGACTCTCGCCATGCCATGGCTGCCCATAAACCCACGGGCCCTCATGAAACCAAGGGCCGCCGCCAGGACCGTAGTAGACCCCTTCATCGACGCCGACGTAGCCGGCCGACTCGCAGCTGCAGAAAGCGATTAGCGCCGCGAGGGAGAGCAAACCCAGGAGAAAGTTACGGCGTGTTTTCATGGTGGAGGGGAGCGGTTGCGGGGTTGGAGTTGTCCACGTATTCCACGAGGCCGATCGTGCCGCCGGTGGGGTCGGTGATGATGGCGAAGCGGCTTTCGTAGGCGGCGGGGCGAGGGGCGAGTTTGACCACGCCGCCGAGCGGGACCACCTGGGCCAGGGTGGCGTCGAGGTTGGCGACACGGATCACGCCCAGCCAGCCGGGGGACCTAGCGTCGTCGGACGGCGGCAGCGGGGCGATGCCAGCCCGGGGCTGGTCGCCGGCCGACAACAGGAAGTCGCCCTTGCGCTCCGTGCGGTCGTCGGGCGCCGAAGTGTAGCCGAAGACATCGTCGTAAAACCGGCAGGAGTCGGTGGGCTTGGACGCGAAGAGTTCGAACCAATTCCAGTCACCGGGGTGCGGTTCGCCATCGGCCGCGTCGCCGGAAGCCGATTGCAGCAAGCCGATGGGCGCGCCCTCGTTGTCACCGACGATGGCCTGGCGGCCGCGGTCGGGGAAGTCGCGCACCGGGGCGTGAACTTTGCCGCCGGCCTTGGCGATGGTGGCGAGCGTCGTGTCGGCGTCGTTGACGGCAATGTAGCCGATCCAGCGGGAAGCGCGTTCCGTCTTGTTGGCGTTGCGCGTAACCAGACCAGCCACGGGACGGTTGCCGTTGGAGAAGACCGTGTAGGCCTTGCCCTTCTGGAACAGCGTCGTGGACGTCCAGCCGAACAGCTTGGTGTAAAACGTCGTGGCGGCGGCCGGATCGGAGGTGAAGAGGTCCGCCCACACGAACTTGCCGGGATTGTGCGCGGCGCTGGCGGGGAAATTTAGCGGAGGGAACGTCTCGGCGCGCGCGAGGGCGGGGCTGAGCAATGCCGCGAGGGAAACGAGAAGGACGGCGAACCGGGAAACGGGTTTTGTAGGCATGGTGGAGTGAGAACCACCATCGACAGACAGATGAAACCCGCATGCGTTCGCGGACTGGGCGGAATAGTCGGCGGGATTCGGCCTGTCGCGCCGAAGTCTGCGAAGGTGGACGATTCGCCCTACAACGGACGGCTCTCTTCTACAGCAGGCCGCTCAGCACACGCGGCCGCGCTTGCCGGCGCGGGTGTTGGCGGGGGGATTTTCGCCCACCCAACGTTCGTCAACCGGCTGGCTGGCGCGCTGGTAGCGCGTGTCGGAGGAGAAGCGGAAGCGGTCGGTCTGGTTGTCGAGTCCGCCGTGGACGATGGTCATGCCGAAGGTGACGAAGTCGCCCGCCTTGTAATCCGGGCAGGTGAGCCAGCGGCCGCCGAGTTTGGCGCGGAGCGTCGCGGGATTCTTGCTGAGGTGGCCGGGATGGCTCCAGCCGAGCTGGTTGACGACCTTCTCGACTTCCTTGGGGCGGTTCTCGCAGTAGGCGTCGACGTCGACCTCGAGATAGTTTTTCAGCCGGTCGGACTTCTGGTGCGAATCCTCCAGCAGCATGACGCCACCCATCTCGAGCGGGATGTCGCCGTAGGGAATCCAGCACGTGAGCAGCTGGTGCGTGCCGCGCCCCATGTAAACGAGATCGCAATGCGGCGTGGTGCCCATGCCGCGGCTGACGGCGCGGAACCAGGTGTAGTCGAAGTGCCGCACGTCCTCGCCGAAAAGTTTCGCGTAGAAACCAAGCAGCTCGGGCCCGTAAACCACGCGGTGGATGGCGGCGTTGTTCCTGGCGAGATCGCCGCGGAAGGAAAATTTCCGGCCTGGATTCTCAACGGCCTCGATCGACGGATAAGCCGGGTCGAGCGAGCCCTCGGCGGCAAGGCGGTCAGTGATGGACTTGCGGCCGGCGAGGATGAGTGCGGGATCGAAAAAGCCGGGGATGTAAAGATAACCGTCGTCCGCCAGCCGGCGGTTGAGCTCGGCGAAGTCGCCTGCGCAATCAGCCGAACTGCGGATGAAACCAAACGCCGCGGAGGACGTGTCGAGTTCGTGTCCGGCGGAAGAAAGCGGAATGGCGACGGCGGGCATGGGGCAGAAAGCTGTAAGCGCTAGGCGATAAGCTGTAAGTTCGGAAAGGGTGCGCAAGCGGGAAGAGGAGGCCCCAGTGCAGCCAAGTGTAACCTATTGGTTTACGTCGGGTCGGGTGGCGATTTCATCCAGTTTGGATCAGAGCGGTGGGCGGGCGGAAAAGCGACGGGGCGGAGGCGCAATGGCTACTGCCGGCCGGGCCGTGGGGCGACTGGGCAAAAGAAAAGCCCCGCGCTTTTGAGGCGCGGGGCTTGGGGTGAGAGCTTTTGGCTTAAAGCTTACGGCTTATCGCTTCGTCACTTTTTCGCTTCGGCCACCGCGGCTTGGGCGGCGGCGAGGCGCGCCACCGGGACGCGGTAGGGCGAGCAACTGACGTAGTTGAGGCCGAGCTTGTGGCAGAACTTCACGGAGTCGGGGTCGCCGCCGTGCTCGCCGCAGATGCCGAGCTTGATGTCGGGGCGCGTCTGCCGGCCCTTCTCGATCGCGATCTTCATCAGCAGGCCCACGCCCGTCTGGTCGATCGAGGCGAACGGGTTCTTCTTCATGATCTCGGCCTCCTGGTAGGCGCCGAGGAAGCTGCCCGAGTCGTCGCGCGACATGCCGAGGCAGGTCTGCGTGAGGTCGTTCGTGCCGAAGCTGAAGAACTCGGCGGTCTGCGCGATCTCGTCGGCGGTCAGTGCGCCGCGCGGGATTTCGATCATGGTGCCGACCATGTAGCTAATCTTCACCTTCTGCTCGGCCATGACAGCCTTCGCGGCGGCATGGACCACGGCGACCTGTAGGTCGAGTTCCTTCTTGAACCCGACGAGCGGGATCATGACTTCGGGCTTCACCTTGATGCCGGCCTT
>CAIPAH010000021.1 GCA_903862955.1 uncultured Opitutia bacterium | reverse complement strand
CGTCGTCGAGGGCATGCAGTTCGACAAGGGTTACCTGTCGCCCTACTTCGTCACCAGCGCCGAGAGCATGGAGGTCGTCCTCGAGGACGCCTACGTCCTCATCCACGAGAAGAAGATCTCCAACCTGCAGGAGTTCCTCCCGATCCTCCAGACCACCGCCAAGACCGGCAAGCCGCTCCTGATCATCGCCGAGGAGGTCGAGGGCGAGGCCCTCGCCGCGCTCGTGGTGAACAAGATCCGCGGCACGCTGAACGTCGCCGCCGTCAAGGCGCCCGGCTTCGGTGACCGCCGCAAGGCCATCCTCGAGGACATCGCGATCCTCACCGGCGGCCGCTGCATCACGGAAGACCTCGGGCTCAAGCTCGAGAACATCCAGCTCAGCGACCTCGGCAAGGCCAAGCGCATCGTCGTCGACAAGGAAAAGACCACGATCGTCGAGGGCGGCGGCAAGTCGTCCGACATCCAGGGCCGCGTGAAGCTCATCCGTCGCCAGATCGACGAGACCACCTCCGACTACGACCGCGAGAAGCTCCAGGAGCGCCTCGCCAAGCTGGCCGGCGGCGTGGCCGTCATCAACGTCGGCGCCGCGACCGAGGCCGAGATGAAGGAGAAGAAGGCCCGCGTCGAGGACGCCCTCCATGCGACCCGCGCGGCCGTCGAGGAAGGCATCGTCGCCGGCGGCGGCGTCGCGCTGCTCCGCACCGCCAAGATCATCGAGGGCCTCAAGCTCGACGGGGACGAGGCGATCGGCGCGCAGATCGTGCGCCGGGCCATCGAGCATCCGCTCCGGCAGCTCTGCTTCAACGCGGGCGTCGAGGGCGCGGTGGTCGTCGGCAACGTGCTGGCCGGCAAGGGCAGCTACGGCTACAACGTCGCCACGGGCGAATACGAGGACCTCGTCAAGGCCGGCGTGGTGGACCCGACCAAGGTCACCCGCACCGCGCTCCAGAACGCGGCCTCGATCGCCGGCCTGCTCCTGACCACAGAGGCCATCATCACCGAGATCCCGGAGAAGAAGGATTCCCATCCGGCCCCCGGCGGCGGCGGCGGCATGGGCGGCATGGGCGACTACTAAGTCGTCCGTTTCCTCCCGAAACAACTATCGGGCGCCCCGCATCGGCGGGGCGCCTTTTTTGTGCCCGCGCGGACCTGTCCCGGAGGACACTGGCCCAAGGTCCAGCTGGGCGGAATCCGCGGGAACGACTAGGATGGTCCCGCAATCGGACAGAGAAGGAAGCAATCGCCTGAGAGCGATGGTGGAAGGGAGATGAACAGGAAAAAAGGCGGGGTGGGGCGCGTGGCCAGCGCGCCCCACCTTTGCCCTTCACTTCGCACCGGGCCGGGTGTTCCTTGGCCTTTCCCATGGAAGCCATTTTCCTCGGCACCGGCACGTCGCAGGGCGTGCCCATGATCGCCTGCGATTGCGCCGTCTGCACCTCGTCCGACCCGCGCAACCGCCGCACGCGGGCGTCGGTCCACGTGGTGATGGACGGGCTGCACGTGCAGGTGGACGCGGTGCCGGAGTTCCGGCTGCAGTGCGTGCGGGAGGGGATCCGCCAGCTCGACCTCTTCATCCTGACCCACGGCCACGCCGACCACGTCCTGGGCATGGACGACCTCCGGCGCTTCTGCGACCTCATCGGCGGCCAGGCACTGACGGTGCACACGACCGCGGAGGGCATGGCGCGCGTGCGCGCGATTTTCCCCTACGCCATCGCGGAGCGGCCGGTCGCGCGCGGCTACGCGGCCTTCAAGCCCGTGGAAATGCCCGCCGTGATCGACCTGCCCCAGGGCACGATCCAGTCCACGCTGCTGCCGCACGGCGGCGTGAGCACGCTGGGTTTGGTGTTCACGGAGCGCAGCAGCGGGCGGAAATTTGTCTATTACACCGACTGCAAGAGCCTGACCCCGGAGGCCGTCGCCCTCGCTCGCGGGGCGGACGCAATCGTGCTGGATGGCCTGCGTCCGCTGCCGCACCCGTCGCACATGAGCATCTCGGAGGCCGTGGCCGCCGCGCAGCAGATCGGGGCCAAGGAGACCTGGCTCACACACCTGACGCACGTCAGCGACCACGCCACAACCGAGGCCGACCTGCCCGCCGGCGTGAAGCTGGCCTATGATGGCCTGCGGCTGAAGCTCTAGGCCGGGCAGGGGGTCTTGTGGGAGTATGATGTGGGAGCGAGCTTGCTCGCGACCCTCCGGGCGCTGAGTCGCGAGCAAGCTCGCTCCCACAACTCGCTCAAATACAGAGCGTGAGCAAAGCTGGGGGTAGGGAATCCAAGCCTAGGTCCCTGCCTGCTTCGAGCTTAGCGCATTCGTGCCTCTATCGGATTTCGTGCTTCGACCTTCGGATTTCTCCTTCTGTGTCATCCCGCAAGAATCTCAAAATACGGACTTGCCTTAAACTATACCATTCTAATGTAGATTAACTCAGTTCCCAATGAAACTCTCCAAAAAGGGCGAATACGCGCTCCGTTCGTTGATCAACCTCGGAATTGCGGCGGAGGTGGGGCGTTCGCTGGTGCAGGTGACCGAGCTGGCGGACAACGAGCAGCTGCCGGTGAAGTTCCTGGAGCAGATCATGCAGGCCCTGAAGGAGGCCGGGCTGGTGGTGAGCGCGCGGGGCAAGTTCGGCGGCTACCGGCTCGCGAAGCCCGCCAAGCGGATCACCATTGGCGAGGTCGTGCGGCTGATTGACGGCCCGCTCGCCCCGATCGGCTGCGTGAGTCAGACCGCCTACGAGAAATGCACGTGCCCCGACGAGGCGCACTGCGGGCTGCGGATGCTGATGCTCGACGTGCGCAACGCGATCGCCGGCATCCTCGACCGCTACACCTTGGCTGACGTCGTGGAGGTCACGCTGCGCAAGCTGCGTCGCGACAATGTGCCGCTGCCGTTCTCGCCCGAGGCCGACAACGCCGCCGCCCCGGTGCGCCTGCCGGCGCGCCATGCCCGCAAGCTCGCGAACCGCGCGGGTCGCTCGCGGCTGGATGAGACCGAGGGCGTCCTCCACCAGCTGCTCGGCGACTACGCCATTTGATCCGACGAAAGCCCTGACCGCATCCGCGCTCACCCCATGAAGGCACCGAGATTTCTCCTCCTCATATTCGCCGGGGCCGTGCTGTCCCCGGCCGAGCGGGTCGTGCTGCGAGTGGGCTATTTTCCAAATGTCACCCATGCCCAGGGCGTGATCGGCCGGCAGACCAGCCGGGAACACCAGGGGTGGTTCGAGCAGCGGCTCGGACCGGACGTGACAATCCAATGGTTCGCCTACAATGCCGGGCCGAGCGCCATGGAAGCCATCTTCGCCGGCTCCATCGACCTGACCTACGTCGGGCCGAATCCCGCGCTTAACGCCTACATCCGCTCGGGTGGTGATGAGATCCGCGTCCTGGCCGGGGCCGCGGAGGGCGGTGCGGCGCTCGTCGTCGCGGGTGACCGCATCCACCGGCCCGCCGACCTGAAGGGCCGGCGCCTTGCCACGCCCCAGCTGGGCAACACGCAGGACGTCGCGGCACGGGTCTGGCTGCAACGTCAGGGTTATCGGATCACGCTCACCGGCGGCGATGTGAGCGTGCTGCCCACCGCCAATCCCGACCAGCTGGCCCTGTTCCAGGCGGGCAAGCTCGATGCCGTGTGGACGGTCGAGCCGTGGGTCTCGCGGCTGGAGCTGGAGGCCGGCGGCCATGTGCTGGTCGAGCAGCCCGACGCCGTGACCACGATTCTTGTGGCGAGCACGGGGTTTCTGCGCAGCCACCCGGCTCTGGCGGAGAAATTCCGGGCCGCCCATGGCGAGCTGACCGCCTGGCTGCACCAGCACCCGGCCGAGGCGCAGGCCCTCGTGCGTGCGGGGCTGGCGGCGGAGATGAGGCATGACATCTCCGCAGCGCTCGTGGCCAGCGCCTGGCGGCGGCTCCGGTTTACCGACCAGGTGACGCCGGCGCAGCTCGCTTCAGTCGTGACGGACGCCCAAAACGTGGGTTTCCTGAGAAACGCGCTTCCGCTCGACCGCTTGTTTCAGCGCTCGCCATGACCCTTTCCTCCGAACTCCAGAATGCGACGCCCTCGAAGCTGTCCGTCCAGGGCGTGAGCAAGCGCTTCCGCTCCGGCGGGCGCACGGTGCATGCGCTCGACAACGTGTCGCTGGAGATCGGGGAAGGGGAGTTCGTCTGCCTCGTGGGACCGAGCGGCTGCGGCAAGTCGACCCTGCTCAATATCATCGCGGGCCTGGAGAGCGCCGATGAAGGCCGGGTCCTGACCGACGGCATCGCAATCACCGGTCCGGGCCGCGACCGGATGGTGATGTTCCAGGAGGCGGCGCTGTTCCCGTGGCTGGACGTGCTCGACAACGTCCTCTTCGGTCTGGCCTTGAAGCCCGGCTTGTCGCGCGCGGAGCGCATCGAGGTGGCGCAGTTCTACCTGAAGCTCGTGGGCCTCGAGAAGTTCCCCAAGTCGTACGTGCACGAGCTGTCCGGCGGCATGAAGCAGCGGGTGGCGCTGGCCCGCTCCCTTGCGCCCAACCCGCGCGTGCTGCTCATGGACGAACCCTTCGCCGCGCTGGACGCCCTCACGCGGGAGCAGCTTTACGGCGACCTGCAGCGCATCTGGCAGGAGCACCGCAAGACGATCGTCTTCGTGACCCACAATGTCCGCGAGGCCGCGTGCCTGGGCGACCGGGTCGCGCTGTTTTCCCCGCATCCCGGGCGCATCTGCGGGCAGTTCGCCATCCCGCTGCCACGGCTGCGCGACATCAACAGCGTGGAGCTGGCGCGCCATGCCACGGAGGTCACGGCCGCGCTGAAGGGCAGCGCGGCGGCGCCGGAGGAGTACGCCATATGAACCGCACGCTCCGCGTCCTGCTCTTCTTCCTGCTCGTCGTGGTGGGCTGGGAAATCCTGTTCCGCCTGCGGATCTGGTCGCCGGTCCTGGTGCCGTCGCCGCTCAGCGTGGCGCGCTACCTCGGCGAGGCGGTCATGGACGGCACGCTGTGGGACGCGACGCTGGTGACGCTGCGGCGGCTGCTGCTCGGCTATGTGTTCGGCATCGTGCTCGGACTGCCGCTGGGCCTGCTCACCGCGCGGTTCCGCGTGGTCAGCGACACCCTCGGCCTCGTGGCACTCGGGCTGCAGACGCTCCCGAGCGTGTGCTGGGTCCCGCTGGCCCTGCTCTGGTTCGGCCAGAGCGAGATGGCGATGTTCTTCGTCGTCGTGATGGGCACCCTCTGGTCCATGATCATCGCGACCGACAACGGCGTCCGAAATGTCCCGCCGATCTATGCCCGGGCCGCCCGCACCATGGGCTCGTCCGGCCTGCACGTGTGGCTCAAGGTGATGCTGCCTGCGTCACTCCCGTTCATCGTCAGCGGCATGAAGCAGGGTTGGGCCTTCGCCTGGCGCTCGCTGATGGCGGCGGAGATCTACGTGACCATCCTGAGCGGCTTCGGCCTCGGCAACCTGCTGCATTACGGCCGCGAGCTCAACGCCATGGAGCAGGTCATCGGGATCATGCTGGTCATCATCGTGATCGGCCTGCTGGCGGATAAAATCCTCTTTTCCCCGTGGGAAAAATTCCTCCACCGCCGCTGGGGCACCGAGAAATAGCCCAATAAGACGGAGCCGGCGTTTGCCTCGTCCCCACAAAGCCATCCACTTCCACCACCCCTTTTATCGAACCCAAACCCTGAATCACCATGGCCAGAATCCACAATGACATCACCGAGACCATCGGCAACACGCCCCTGGTCCGACTCAACCGCACCGCCGCCGCCCACGGGGCGCAGGCGGAGATCCTCCTCAAGCTCGAGTTCTTCAACCCGCTCTCGAGCGTCAAGGACCGCATCGGGTTCGCCATGATCGACGACGCCCTGAAGAGCGGAAAAATCAACAGCACCACCGTCCTGATCGAGCCCACCAGCGGCAACACCGGCATCGCGCTGGCGTTCGTCGCCGCCGCCAAGGGCCTCAAGCTCATCCTCACCATGCCCGAGACGATGAGCACGGAGCGCCGCAAGCTCCTCAAGATCCTCGGTGCCCGCCTGGTCCTCACCGAGGGCCCAAAGGGCATGAAGGGCGCGATCGCCAAGGCCGAGGAACTGCAGGCCCGCATCCCGAACAGCGTCATCCTGCAGCAGTTCGCCAATCCCGCGAACCCCGCCATCCACCGCCGCACGACCGCGGAGGAGATCTGGCGCGACACTGACGGCAAGGTGGACATCGTCGTTTCCGGCATCGGCACCGGCGGCACCATCACCGGTGTCGGCGAGGTACTGAAGGCCAAGAAGCCGGGCATCAAGATCATCGCGCTCGAGCCCGACGCCTCCCCGGTCCTCTCCGGCGGCTCGCCCGGCCCGCACAAGCTCCAGGGCCTCGGCGCGGGCTTCGTCCCGGCCGTGCTCAACACCAAGATCTACGACGAGATTATCCGCGTGAAGGAGGCCGATTCCGGCCCGCTGTCCAAGCAGGTCAACCAGCTCGACGGCATCCCGATCGGCATCTCCTCCGGCGCCGCCGTCTGGGCCGCGATCCAGCTGTCCAAGCGTCCCGAGAACAAGGGCAAGCAGATCGTCGCCATCATCCCGTCGAGCAGCGAGCGCTACCTCTCGACCTGGCTCTTCGCCGACGTCAGCCCCGAGAGCGACTCGCTCGACGACCTGCTGCCGAAGGCGTGAGGGCGGAGTTGAAAGTTGAAGGTTGAGAGTTGAAAGCCGGGCGCGCCCGCCACCACTCAGCCCATCCCGTTCGCGGGGTGGGCTTTTTTATCGCAAAGACGCCAAGCCGCGAAGGGCGATCCGCAAAGGACGACTCAGGCCAGGACAGGAAACCACCTCCGGATCGCATCCGCGTCCATCCGCGCCATCCGCGGGAAAAATCAGGCTGAGCCAGCCACACCTTCGCGATCGCCCTTCGCGTCCTCGCGCCTTTGCGCTTCAACCCCACCACGGCCCTTGGCCTAGGCCTCGTCGCGGTTCGTCCGGCTCCAGCGGAAGAAGCTCACGCCGAAGGCGAGGATCGAGACCAGCATGCTCACGATCTTCATCATCACGCCCGCCAGCAGCTGGTCGTCCGCCGCGCTGAAGTTTGCCAGCAGCCGCGGCGCGTACTCGTAGGTCGGGTAGAGGAGGTCGGGCGAGAAGGTGATGTAGGCGAACACCGGGGTCATCGTCACCTCGAGGCAGAACAGGTAGAGCATCTGGCCGCCGTAGCTGGCGCGGGGACAGGCCCGCGAGGGGCTCAGCAGCGGCCACCAGAACACGACCGAGGCGGCGAAGAAGCACAGGTGCTCGAACACGTGCACGACCTTGTCCTCCAGCGCCCATTCGTAGAGCGACGGGGCGTGCCAGATCCCGATGACGAGGGTGGCGAGGGTGCCGCAGCCGAGCGGGCTGAGCAGCCAGCCGAGCGGCCGCCGCAGGCCAGGGCGGTCGATCAGGGGGTCCACCATCCAGGGCGTGAGTCCGAGCAGGAACAGCACGGGCACGGGATACATCAGCAGCTGGTGCTGGAACATGTGCGCGCTGAAAAGGTAGCGCTCCCCGACCTGGTCCAGCGGCGAGCCCACCGCGAGGTAGAACAGCAGCAGCGCGGAATAGTAGAACCAGGCCTCCCGGCGCGGGTAGGGCGCGCCGGGCGCCAGGCGGGCGCGGAGCGGCCCCGCGGCGATCGCCCAGAGCCAGCCCAGCAGCACCAGCCCGCCCACCAGGTAGGGTTCGTTGTGCCAGTGGCGCCAGTCGATCATGGGGCAAAAGAAAACGGCGGCCGGGGGGCCGCCGTCAACCTGCGAAGGAAGGGAGGAGGCCGGCTCAGGCGAGTCCGGTGGCGCCCGCCAGCGCGTTCAGGCTGACGGTGAGCGGGATGCTCTCCGGCACGCCGAACAGCTTGAGCAGCGCCCACATCGTCGCGCCGGCAATGACCAGGCCGATGAAGAACAGGATCGTGCAGAACGCCTTGTCCCACCGCAGGTGCATGAAGTAGAAGATGACGTAGAGGAACTTCACGGCGGAGAGGATGACCAGCGTGCCGACGAGCAGCCACTTGGTGAAGGGCAGGCCGATGACGGCGATCTCGATGCCGGTGATGACCGCGAGGAGCATCGCGATCCGGACATAGATCTGGAACTTGTTTTCCTCGGCCACATGGCCGGAGGCGGAAGCGTGGGAGTCGCTCATGGTGGGATCAGAGGTATTCGAGCAGGTAGACCGCGGTGAAGATCACGATCCAGACGATGTCGACGAAGTGCCAGTAGAGGCCCATCGACTCGACGTCGATGGCGTTGGCCTCGCTGAACTGCACCGCGCCGCGCGGCGACGCGAGGATCACGGTGCCGACGAGGGTGGCGACCAGCGCCGCGACGATCAGGAAATGCTGGCTGGCGAACGCCGCCGCCGTGCCGCCGGTCTGGACCGTGTGGACCACGGCGAGGACCGTGAACATGGCGCTCAGCACCAGGCCGATGACCATCGCGACGTGCAGCAGGTTGCGGAAGAACCAGAAGGGGTGCGCGGCCGGGTCGGCGGGCTTGAACGACCGCACGTACATCATGATCAGCCACAGCACGCCGATCGCCACGTGCGTGCCGTGCGTGCCGGTCAGCGTGAAGAAGGTCGTGCCGAGGATGCTGTTCGTGATGGTGAGGTGCTTCTCGTTCACGAAGTTCGTGAACTCGAACACCTGGCAGCCGAGGAAGATCGCGCCGAAGAACACCGTTGTGAGCAGCGAGAACCGCATGCTCTTGAGGTTGCCCTTCTGGATCGCGTTCACTGCCAGCGCCATCATCAGCGACGACATCAGGAGGATGAACGTCGAGAAGGACGTGAGCGGGATGTCGAAGACCTCGCGCGGCGACGGCGTGCCCGGGGGCGGGTGCAGCCGGTAGATGAGGTGCGTCGAGATCAGGGCGCCGAAGAACATGCAGTCCGAGGCCAGAAACGCCCACATGAGGAGTTTCTTGTTCGGGATGCCCGTCGTGGTCGTGTGATCGTGATGGTGATCGATGGTGCCGGCGTGACTGCTCATGGAGAGGGGAAGGTTAGTGCTTGGCGTGCGGGTCCTCGACGATCCGGCCCTCGGCGTCGAGGTGGATGTGGTAGCCCTCCGCGCCTTCCATGGCCCAGAGGTAGATGCCGCTAAGCAGCACGAGGCCGCCGGCCAGCGCCACCACCAGCGTGTGGTAGCAGGCGCCGAAGCCGCCGAGCAGCGCGCCGCAGCTCGCGACCAGCGGGTAGATGGACTGGTATGGCATGTGGATGCCGCCATGCGCCTCGTCCTCCTGGGCGTGCACGGCGTTCTCCTGGGCGATCTCCTCCCGGTGGTGCTTCTCGTACCAGTAGGCGTCGCGGGCGTGGATCGTCGGGATCACGCGGTAGTTGTACTCCGGCGGCGGGTTCGGCAGCGACCACTCCAGGGTGCGGCCGTCCCAGTGGTCCCGGTTGGCCTTCTCGCCCTTGAAGAAGGTGTAGATCATCACCGCGAAGTAGAGCCCGATGCCCACGCCGAGGATCAGGGCGCCGATCGTCGCGATGTAGTTCGCGGTGTTCCAGCCCATGTTGCCGTCGTAGGTGAACGTGCGGCGCGGCATGCCGTTCAGCCCGAGGAAGTGCATCGGGAAGAAGGTGACGTTGAAGCCGACGAAGATGACCCAGAAGGAGAGCTTGCCCCAGAAATCGCTGACCTGGCGGCCGATCACCAGGGGGAACCAGTAGTGGATGCCGGCGAGCAGCGCGAAGATGGAGCCGCCGATCAGCACGTAGTGGAAGTGGGCGATGACGAAGTAGCTGTCCTGCTGCTGGGCGTCCGCCGGCGCCGCGGCGTGCATGACGCCGG
Source organism: uncultured Opitutia bacterium (assembly GCA_903862955.1). Taxonomy (GTDB): domain Bacteria; phylum Verrucomicrobiota; class Verrucomicrobiia; order Opitutales; family Opitutaceae; genus Opi-474. Next base: position 56,264 of record CAIPAH010000021.1, on the reverse strand, counting down.
AGAAGCCGCCGATCATGAACATCCAGATGAAGCCGAGCGCGAACATCATCGGCGTGCGCATCTTCAGGTGGCCGCCCCAGAGGGTGCCGATCCAGTTGAAGATCTTCACGCCGGTCGGCACCGCGATCGCCATGGTGGCGAGCGAGAACGCCGCGGTCGCGACCGTGCCCATGCCGGTCGTGAACATGTGGTGGCTCCAGACGGTGAAGCCGAGGAAGCCGATGGACGCGCCCGAGAAGACCACGATCGGGTAGCCGAAGAGCGGCTTGCGCGAGAAAGTCGGGAGGATCTCGGAGACGATGCCCATCGCGGGCAGGATGAGGATGTACACCTCGGGGTGGCCGAAGATCCAGAAAAGGTGCTGCCAGAGGATGGGCATGCCGCCGTTGGACACCTCGAAGAAGTTAGTGCCGAACTGCCGGTCGAACATCACCTCGACGAGGGCGATGGTGATCGCGGGAAACGACAGGATGATGAGGAACGACGTGATCAGCGTCATCCAAGTGAAGACTGGGAGGCGCATCATCGTCATGCCCGGCGCGCGCAAGTTGATGATGGTGACGATGAAGTTCAGTGCGGCGGCGATGGAGGCCACGCCGAGCAGCTGCAGGCCGAGGATCCAAAAGTCGGTCGCATGGGTCGGGTTGTAGAGCTTGGAGGTGAGGGGAGCGTAGCCGAACCAGCCGGCGTCAGGCGCGCCGTCGGGCAGGAACCAGCCGATGTTGAGGATGATCGCGCCGGCAACGAAGGTCCAAAGCGAGAAGGCGTTCAGGCGGGGAAAAGCCACGTCGCGCGCGCCGATCTGCAGCGGCATGATGAAATTGAAGAACGCGGCGCCCAGGGGCATGACGGCGAGGAAGATCATCGTCGTGCCGTGCATCGTGAACAGCGTGTTGTATTGCTGTGCGGTGAGCAGGGTGTTGTTCGGGTGCATCAGCTGCAGCCGGATGAGGAGCGCCTCGACGCCGCCGACGAGGAAGAAAAACAACGCGAACGAGCCGTAGAGGAAGCCGATCTTCTTGTGGTCGACCGTGGTCAGCCAGCTCATGAGACCGGTTTTGGCGCTCGGGCGCCAGAGGACGAACGAGGGCTTGGCCGGGGCCTTGTCCTCTTTGCCGATGAAGTGGGTTTTGACGGTGGCGTCCATGAAGAGGGATTATTTGAGGCTGCGGAGATAAGCCACGAGCGCCGCGACGTCGTCGGGCGTGAGCTTGATGTTGTTGGGGATGTAGCCGGTGGCATACATCTTGTTACCGGGCTTGACCTGGTCGGGATGCGAGATCCAGCGCGCGAGCTGCTCCGGCGTGTTCTCGAGGAGGCCGGCGGCGATGGTGCTGCGGGCGCCGACGTGGGTGAGGTCCGGATAGGCCCCGCTGCCGCCGACCATGTGGCCGCGGATGACGTGGCAGGAGAAACAGGTTTTGGACTGGAAGAGCGCGCGGCCCTGGGCGATCAGCGCGGGATTCTCGTGATTGGCGTCGGGTTCCTGCTGGGCCTGCCAGCCTTGGAACGGGTTCAACTCAAACTCCGGGCTCCAACCCTTCTCGTTGCGCTTCCAGTCGCTGCGGTAGGACGCGAATTGCGCCTTGGGCTGGTCGGCGGCCGCAACCTTGGCCACTTCGCGGGCGGGGGCCGTCTGGCGGTTGACCCACTCGTTGAAATCTCTCGGCCCGAGCGCGATCACGCGGAAACGCATGACGGCGTGCGAGTCGCCGCAGTATTCGGCGCACTGGCCCCAGTAGTAGCCGGGCGTCTCGGCCTTCAGCCAGAGGAAATTCCCGCGGTTGGGAATCATGTCCACCTTGCCGGCGAGTTTGGGCACCCAGAAGCTGTGGATGACGTCCATCGCGCGCAGGTTGATGTGCACGGCGCGGCCGACGGGAATCACCAGCTCGTTGGCGGCCACCAGCGGGCCGGCCCCGGCGATCTGCTCGGACGGATACTCAAACTTGAACCACCACTGGTAGGCCGTGGCGTTGACCTCGAACGCGGTGGCCTTGTCCTCGGCCGGCACGTCATAGGTGTAACCGATGGCCTCGATCGTGGGGATGGCAATGATCACGAGGGCCAGCACGGAGGCACCGATCAGACCCAGCTCGATGAGCGGATTGCCATGGCCCTGTTCGGGCGGCTCGGCGTGCTCGTCGGCGTCGGTGCGGGCGCGGAATTTCAAAATCGCGTAGGCCAGGACGCTGCCGACGATGAGAAAAATGACCAAAGTCACCCAGCAGGTGACGTAAAACACGTGCAGCTGGGCCTTGGCGACCGGGCCGTCCACGTCGATCGTCGACTGGTGGCCCTTCATGGTCCAGAAATTCAGATCACAGCCGGTCAGCAGGGCGAGGCCACCGAGCGCGAGCGCCGCACGGACCCAGCGGGCGAGGGTGGAGGGAGAGGAGATCAAACGCATGTGTTCAGTCGGAGGAAGAGGAGGATGGGCAAGTGATGGGCGCCAATCGAAAGAGACTTCGCGAACGTCAGGCCATTTCAAGCAATAATCCTTCAACTTCTGTCATTCGCGACCCGGCCGGGCAACCCCCTGTTTTAAGCTATTAATTGGAATGACGGGAGCATTAGCCGCGCCATTTATTCGAATGGCGGTTGCATCCGGAAAAAGCTTGGGCGACGTTTCGCGGCCATGAACCTGAACCTTCGCCTGCTTTTCGCCTCCGCCTTGATTGCCCTCGTCACTTCCGGCTGCGGCCAGAAGGACACCTCGTCCACCGCCGCCGCCGCCCCGGCCGGCCCGCGCACCGTGGAAATCACGGCCGGCGACAACATGAAATACAGCCTCAACTCGATCTCGGCCAAGCCCGGCGAGCAGATCACGGTCGTCCTCACCAACATCGGCACGCAGCCGAAGGAAGTCATGGGCCACAACTGGATCCTCCTGAAAGCGGGCTCGGACGTGGAAGCCTTCGACAAGGCCGCCGCGCTGGCCAAGGACACCGAGTTCTTCCCGAAGGATCTGGCTGGCGAGGTGCTGGCGCACATCGAACTGCTGGGGCCCCGCAAGTCCGGCGAGGTCACTTTCACCGCCCCGACGACCCCCGGCGACTACCCGTATCTGTGCAGCTACCCGGCGCACTTCCAGGTCGGCATGAAGGGCGTCCTGACGGTCAGGTAACCGGCCGGGCGCCAGGCCGGAACGCTCAACACTAAACGTTCAACTTTTAACGCTTACGTTCGAAATCGGAACGGGCGAAATGCCGAATGCTTTTGTAGCCGCGCCGTGATTTGCATCCGGCGCGGTTTTCTTTTTCCGGCGTTGGGTGTTCAGCGTTAAACGTTGACCATTAAGCGTTCGGCGCGTTAACGCGCCGCCGGCCACCACTGGTAGAGCGAAAAATAGACCAGGACGCCGGTGACCGAAACGTAATACCAGATCGGGAATGTCCATTTCGCCCAGGCCTTGTGCCGCTCGAAGTTGCCTTGGAGCGCGAAGAGGAAGGTTCGCGGCACAAGGAAGGCGATGCTCATCGCGAGAATGATGTGCGAGGTGAGCATCACATAGTAGACCATGCGGAGCAGCCCAGTCCCGCCGAACGGCGTGTGCACGCCATGGATAAGAACCTTGTGTGTCACGTAACCCACGAGAAACAATGCGGATACAACCATCGCGGTCGTCATGACCCGGCGGTGGGCGTCCTTGCGGCCGGTTTTGATCAGGATGAATCCCGCGGTGATCAGCACGGTCGCGAGGCCGTTCAGCGTGGCATTGAGGGCGGGAATGTCGCGGATGGTCATGAGACGAAAAGCAGCCGGTCGATCACGAGGACGATGAGCAGCAGCGGAAGGTAGGTGATGGAGGCGAGGAAAAGCTTTCGGGCGGCGAGGTCACGGCCGTCGGCCCGCAGGAAACGGCTGGCCCGCCAGAGGAAAAAGATCCCGCCCACGACGGCGGCCACGCCATAGACCTTGCTCGTGAGGTGCCAGGCCACCGGCAGCAGGCTGACCGCCACGAGCGCGGCCGTGCAGACGAGCGACCAGAGGGAAACCCAGACGCCGGATTCGTCCCGGACGGGCAGCATGGGAAACTGCACCAGCGAGTAATCTTTCCGGTAAATCCAAGCCACGGCCATGAAGTGCGGGATTTGCCAGAAGAACAGCATCCCGAACAGGATCCACCCCAGCGCCGTGATGCGACCCTCGCCGGCCGCCCAGCCGATCAACGGCGGAAAGGCCCCCGCGAGCGCCCCGATTTCCGTGGACCAGCGGGACCAGCGTTTTGCCGGGGTATACCAGCACAGGTAGGATACGATGGTCAGCAAGGTGAACAGCGCCGAGAGCGGGTTGACGGTGGCGAACAGCACGAAGAGCGCGGCGATGCACATCAGCATGCCCATCACGAAGGCGGAGCCGTCCGGCACCTTGCCCGCGGGAATCGGCCGGTCGGAGGTGCGTTGCATGCGCGCGTCGACGTCGACTTCCATCCACTGGTTCAGCGCCGCCACGCCGCCTGCGGCCAGCACGGTGCCCACGATCAGCAGCGCGGTGCGCAGCGCTTCGGGCGCGGGCCGGGCCGCGACATACGCGACCAGCACGGTGAAAACCGAGAGCAGGCTCAGCCGGGGCTTGGTCAGCTCGAGGTAGTCGCCGAATTTGACCGGCACCAGTTCCGCCGGCTTCGTCATGCGGTGGCCTTCGCCTCAATCACGTCACGATGCGCGAACCACGTCAGCCAGAACGTCGTCGCGAGCGTGAGCGCTCCAACCAGCACATGGCCGGTCGTCACGGCCGCTGCGCGGTAGGTCCAGATGATCTGCGCGCCGAGGGAAATCTGGAGGGCGAGCAGCACGAGCAGCACCACGGCACCCAGGCGAAATCGGAAAGCCGCCCCGCGCTCGTTGAGCAGCGTGAAGGCGAACCACGGCAGGGCGATGCACAGCACCAGCGCCATGATGCGGTGCGCGAAATGGATGCCGATGCGGAAATTCCAGGCGTGCGGGATGAGCCCGCCATCGAAGTTCGACGCCGGGAAAGTGGGAATCGCGAGCCCGGCGAAGCTGTGTCGCATCACTGCGGCGATCGCCAGTTGGACAAAGATCAATGCCACGCACAGTCGGCCCAGTGTCCGAGTGCGGGCGGCGAGAGGCGTTTCGGAAGATTCGATCCACGTCCGCGAGCACGCGGTGGCGATGCCAATCAGCGTGCAGGCGAAGAGCTGGGCGAGGCACGCGTGCAGCATCGCGAAGAGCCGGCCGAGACTGGTGTCCACCAAACCGACTTGCTTGCTGTCGTAGAGGACGCGCAACCCGCCCACGACAGCCTGCACGAGCACCAGCGCCACGGCGAAATAGGCGAGTTTGCGCAGCCATCCGCGTTGCTCGCTCCGCCAGAGCCAGAGGGCGAGGATGATCGTCACCGTGCTCATCACGCCGGCGCTCAGCCGGTGCGAGTGCTCGGCAAACATCGCGAGATTGGTCAGCCAGCCGTGCGGGTTGAACGAGCCGTTGGACGTCGGCCAGTCCGCGAAGGCCATGCCCGCGCCAATGCTGGTCGTGAACGCCCCGAGCGCCACCAGCAGGAAGACCCACGCGCTGCCGAAACCGGCGAAGGCGGCGAGGGCGGGCTTGTAGGCCGCGGTGCGGGATGAGCGATCGGAAGAGGACATGGACAGGGAGACCCGCCAGCAGAAGGGGGCGGGCTTAACTGAGCAAACCCTTTGACAAATTTTTCCGGCGGCGAATCCGTAGTGTCATGAAATCTTATGCCACCCTGGCCGTGGGCCTCCTTGCCCTGATGGGTGCAACCGGATGCAGCCGGCCGGCGGGGGATGCCGTGACGGCCGCCGTGCCCCAGGAAAAGCGCTATCCGTTGACGGGCGAAGTCGTGTCCGTGGACGCGGCCCACAAGGTGCTCGTCGTCCAGCACGAAGCGATTCCCGGGCTCATGCCCGCGATGGTGATGGAATTCAGCGCGTCGGCCAGCGATGTCGCCGCCGCCAAACCCGGCGAGCGCATCCGTGCGGAGCTGATTCCCAGCGAGAAGGGCAACTGGCGTCTCGAAAAGATCTGGCCCAACGACAAGGCCGCCGACACCGCCGTGGCGGCGCAGGCCATGGCGCTGCGGCAGGACACGCTGATCCGCGGCCAGTCCGCTTACCGCGAGGTGGGCGAGAAGATCCCCGACTTCGCCCTCTACGACCAGGAAGGCCGGGTGGTGCAGAGCGCGCGCTTTCACGGCAAACTGATCATGCTGAACTTCATCTATTCCCGCTGCCCGGTGGCCACGATGTGCCCGGCGGCGACGATGAAGATGATGGGCACGCAGGCACTGGCGAAAAAGTCCGGGGTGACGAACCTGGAGCTCGTCTCGATCACGATGGATCCGGCCTACGACACGCCCGCGGTGCTCAAGGAATATGCCGCCGCCCGCGGCATCGACACGTCGAACTTCACCTTCCTGACCGGCCCGGAGAACGCGATCAAGGACCTGCTCACGCAGTTCGGCATCATCGCGGAGTTCGACGGCAACATCCTGAAGCACACACTGGGCACGCTGCTAATCGACGAAAACGGCCGCATCATCCACCGCGCCGACGGCGGTGCGTGGGAGCCGGAGGATTTTGTGGCGAAGATGCACAAGGGATGAGCGCGACCGCCCAGCCCCTCGATCGCCGGACGCGCCGCCAGATCGTGCTGATCACGGTGGGCGCGCTCGCGCTCTTTGCCGTTTTCCGCTGGCTGCCGACGGGGACGAACCTCAGCCACATGGATTTCCGCGCGACGGGGACGAATTCCATCGAGTTCTGCGACCCGCTCAATCCGCAGTTCATCCCGGTGGTGGCGGTGAAGTCGCCGGTGACGATGACGCTCGTGCGCGCTGACGGCACCGTCACTCCGCCGACGCCGGGCCAGGAGACGCGTTTTGTCCTCACGCTGAAGACCGCGAGCGGCAAGCCGATCGCCCCGGAGGACCTGATCGTGACGCACACGCGGCTGCTGCACCTGCTCATCATCGATCCCTGGCTGAACGACTACCAGCACGTGCATCCCGAGCCGGGAACGCGGCCGGGCGAGTGGACTTTTGCCTTCACGCCGCGGCGCGAGGGCAACTATCGCGTGTTCGCGGATTTCACGCCGGTGGCGACGGGGCGCGGGCTGTATGCGTCGACGGACGTGCAGATCGGGCGCTCCGGCCTGCCCGCCATGTTCACCCTCGTGATGAGCCACGAGCTTTCCTGGGTGGTGGAGCAAACCGGCCTGCGCTGCGCGCTCGTGCCGGCAACGCAACCCATCCGCGCGCGCCAGCCGGTTGACCTGAAACTCATCCTGAGCCGCGCGGACGGCGGACGCGTGCCGCTGGAGCCGGTGATGGGGGCCTTCGCGCACCTCGTGGCCTTCGACGAGGCGCGCAGCGGGTTTGCGCACCTGCACCCGACGGAAACGAATCTCCTGCACCCGCCGGATGCTGTGAAGCCGGTGCTGAATTTCAAGATCACGATCCCGGCGCCGGGCAAATACGTGATCTGGGCCCAACTCAACGTCGGCGGCCGCGAGACGTTTTTGCCGTTTTGGTTCGACGTCGAACCGTGACGCGGCGCGGCCGCAGCCGCCGTTCGAGCTCATTCATGGTGGAGTGAAACGCGGCCTCGAGGTCCACGTCGCAGGCCTCGGCGAGCACGAGCAGGGACCACAGGCAGTCGCCAAACTCATGCCGAAGCCGCGCTGTGAGCCGGGTGACGGGGCGCAGCCCGTCCCGGGCCATGAGCAACTTCATCAAGTCGCCGACATCACCCACAAAGCCCTGCGCCAGCTCGGCGCGAGTCCACGGCCGGCCGCCGCGTTTGGTTTCAAGCGTGGCGTAGAGCTGGCGCACCCGCTGCGCGCGGGCGGAGAGGGCGCTGAGGGACATGGCCGGCAGCATGCGGCCCTTGCGCCGGCATTCAACTTCGGAGGTAAACCCGGAGCGGATTTTCACCGCAAAGATCGCAAAGCGCGCGAAGGCCAGGGCAGGTTGGGCCGCCAAGAGGCGCAAAAAGGCACGAAGAAATACGCCCTGTTTTGTGCCTCTTGCGCCTTTTTGTGGCGCTCAGTTCTCTTCGCGGTGAACCAGACCGCCCCCGCTCAGTGGCCGTTCTTGCCGTGTTTGGCGCGGAAGCGGGCGAGCTCGGGGTAGGCCTGCTTGGGGTCGCCGTAGACGTTGCCGGCGCGGTCCTGGCCGCGGGCGAGGTAAATGTTGTGGAATTTGCCCACCATGTCCGAGTTGAGCTTCACGCCCGCGCTGATGTAGCGCATGGTGTAGCCGCAGCGGCGGATGGCACTGGTGTTGGGCGCACTGCCATGGATGATGCGGCCGTCGTGGAGGCTGCACTGGCCGGCCTCGAGTTCGATGGCGACGGCCTTGCTCGGGTCGCGCTGGGCGGCCTTGATCTCGTCGTTGAACACCGCGGTGCCGGGCGTGAGGTCGTCGTAGTCGGAAAAGCCCAGCTTGCCGGTGTTGTGCGTGCGCGGGATGACGTTCATGCAGCCGTTCAGCTTGGTGGACGGGTCGATCGCGAGCCAGACGGTGACCACTTCCATCGGGGTGATCATCGTTTTCCAGTAGTGGGAGTCCTCGTGCCACGGCACGCGCTGGCCGTTGCCGCGGGGCTTGCAGATGAAATGGCTGGAGAACAGGGCGATGTCCGGCCCGAGGATGGGCTCCACGAGGTCGAGCACCTCGTCGGCGAGCAGCCACTTGAACAACTCGGGGTGCTGGAAATGCGGCACGTCCATCGACTCCGGGCGCACGCCGGTTTCGAGGCCGTTGAGGATGTCCTCGAACGTGGACTTCAGGCCGTCGAACTTGGCCGGCGGGAACAGCTGTTCGCGGAAGATGTGGTAGCCCTCCGCGTTGTAACGGGCGACCTCGGCGGGCGTGAGGCGGTGGTGGGAGGTGGGGGAGGAAGTGGATGCAACCATGCTTGTGTTATATCACCGCTTGGTGGGAAAATCTTCCTATAAAAGCGCACATTCTGGTGTTATATTGATGCCATGCCCCTGTCCTGCGCGCACTTCAAGCTGGCCGACTTCGTCCGCCCGGGGGAATCCTACCACTTTGCGCGGACCGAACTGACCGCCGGCAACGCGGCGCGGTATCACGACCACGATTTTCACGAGCTCTTTTGGGTGACACACGGCCGGGGTGAGCACCTGCTCAACGGTCGGAAGGAGCCGCTGTCGGCCGGGCGGCTTTACCTGATCCGGCCGCGGGACCGCCATCACGTGACCGGGTCGGACGCGGCGCCGCTGCGCATCCTCAACCTCGCGTTTCCCAGCCGCAGCTGGGCGGAGGTGCGGCGGCGGTATTTCGCGCAGGAGCCGGATGTCTACGAACGCTCGCCGCGGGACCGGGCCTGGGTGCTCGACGCGCGGGCGTCGTCGGCCTTGGAGCACTGGGCCGCGAGGCTGTCGCTGCCGGAGCGGAGGCGGGTCGTGCTGGACGGATTTTTGATGGAGCTGCCGAGTTTGCTGCATCTGCAGACGCGCGGTCCGAAACCGGCGCCGGAGTGGCTCGAGCGCGCGCGACGCGAGATTGCGTCACCGGCGCATTTCGCCGGCGGCACGGTGGAGTTGGCGCGGCTGGCGGCGCGGAGTCCGTCCCATGTGGCACGCGCGGCGGTGCGCTGGTATGGGCAGACACCGACCGACCTCGTCAACTCGGCGCGGATGGAATTCAGCGCGCGGCAGCTCGCGGAGACGTCGCGGCCGATCATGGAGATCGCGCTCGATTGCGGGCTGCACAATCTTTCGCATTTTTACGCGCTGTTCCGGAAGCGTTTCGGCGTGAGTCCGCGGAAATACCGGCTGCAAGCCCACCCGACGGTCAGGGGATGAGGATTTTTCTCACGCAAAGCTGCGAAGGCGCCAAGCCAGGCTCTTCTTCGCGCCTTTGCGGCTTTGCGTGAAACAACCCAGCCTGCGGCTCAGAACCGCAGGTGCTTTACCGTGAGGCCCTTGTTGATGAGTTGCTTCAGGGCGTCGATGCCGATGCGGAGGTGGTCGTTGACGAAGGATTCATCCACCTGCTCGTCGCTCTTGGCGGTCTTCACGCCCTCGGGGGTCATCGGCTGGTCGGACACGAGCAGCAGGGCGCCAGTCGGAATCTGGTTGTAGAAACCGGTCATGAAGATCGTCGCGGTTTCCATGTCGATCGCGAGGACGTGGATCTTCTTCAGGTATTTCTTGAAATCCTCGTCGTGCTCCCAGACGCGGCGGTTCGTGGTGTAGACGGTGCCGGTCCAGTAGTCGCGCGCGTGGTCGCGGATGGTGGTCGAGATGGCCTTCTGCAGCGCGAACGCGGGCAGGGCGGGGACCTCGGGGGGAAAATAGTCGCTGCTCGTGCCCTCGCCGCGGATGGCGGCGATCGGGAGGATGAAATCGCCGAGCTCGGCGCGATGTTTCACGCCACCGCACTTGCCGAGGAACAGCACGGCCTTGGGTTTGATCGCGCTGAGCAGGTCCATGACGGTCGCCGCCAGCGCGCTGCCCATGCCGAAGTTGATGATGGTGATGTCGCCGGCCGTGGCGCTGGACATCGGCTTGTCCTTGCCCAGGACGGGCACGCGGTGCCACTGGGCGAAGAGTTTCACGTAGCGGTGAAAGTTGGTGAGGATGATGTATTCGCCAAAATCCTTCAGCGGCACGCCCGTGTAGCGGGGCAACCAGTTTTCGACGATTTCGCGGCGGGATTTCATGGGCGGGGTCAGTGGCTGGCCAGGGCGTTGGCGGTGTTGAGATGCTCCACGCCGGTGTATTTCTGTGACTGTTCGTCGGCGTGGTAGCTGGAGCGGACGAGAGGGCCGCTCTCGACGACACCGAGGCCGATGGAGAGGCCGAACTCCTTCCAGCGGACGAATTCCGCGGGTTCGACCCAACGGGAGATCGGCAAGTGCTGTGGCGTGGGCTGCAGGTATTGGCCGATCGTGAGAATGTCGGTCTTGTCCGAGGCGATATCGCGAAGCGTCTGCTCGATCTCCGCCTGTTCCTCGCCCAAGCCGAGCATGATGCCGGTTTTGGTCACGAAGCCGCGGCTCTTGGCGTGGCGGAGGACGGAGCGCGACCGCTCGTAGCGGGCCTGCACGCGCACGGGTTTCTGGAGGCGCTCCACGGTCTCGAGGTTGTGGTTGTAGATGTCGGGCTTGGCGGCGAGCACGACGTCAACCAGCTCCAGCTGGCCCTTGAAATCCGGCACGAGCACCTCGATGGCGGTGGACGGGTTGCGGTGGCGGATGGCGCGGATGGTGGCGGCCCACACGCCGGCGCCGCCGTCGGCCAGCTCGTCGCGGGCGACGCTGGTGATGACGCAGTGCTTGAGATTCATCCGGGCGACGGCGTCGGCGACGCGGGCGGGCTCGCCGAGATCGAGTTCCGTGGGCCGGCCGGTCTGGATCGCGCAGAAGTTGCATGACCGCGTGCAGATGTTGCCGAGAATCATCACGGTGGCCGTGCCGCGCGACCAGCATTCGCCGAGATTGGGGCACTGCGCGCTCTGGCAAACAGTGTGGAGCTCGTTCTGGTCCACCAGCCGGCGCGTGGCGTTGTAGCCCGGCCCGGCGGGCAGTTTGGCGCGGAGCCAGGAGGGTTTGCGCGTGGTATCCATCGGTTGAAGGGAAAACGTAAACACGGAATGCGATTTTGGGCACGTTTTTTTAGCGTGTCTTTTTTGGCCGCGCTGGGCCTAATCGCGGCTTGATGAAAACAATCGCCGCCCCGTTTTTCCGCCCCACGTTGGGCAAACTGCTCCTGCTGCTCGCCGCGACGCCGTTGCTGGCGGTGGCCGGGGACATCCAGGCCTGGCTGATGATCAACACCGGCAATCCCGCTTTGCCCGAGACCATCATGTCCACGGACGTGCTGGAGAAATCCGGCCTCGCCCGCGGCAACTGGAAGGTGAGCGGCGTCGGGGTGATGCAGGGCGACCCGGTTGCCGGGTCGGCTCAGCTCTTCCGCATGTTCCATCCGTTGCCGAAGGGCGGCGTGGTCCGCATGCTGGCGGTGAGCCAGGAGGAGGCCGATGCCCGCACGAAGGTCGGTTATGTGACCGAGGGTGCGTTGGGCTATGTTTCCGTGAAGGCGGGTCCCGGCCTCGTGCCGGTCATTCGCTTCAGCAAGGAAGGCAAGTTTCTCTGGGTGATCAGCTCGGACGACCAAGCTTGGGCGACCAAGAACGGCTGGACGCGCGAGAAGGTGGCGTTCTGGCTCTGGCCGGACACCTACCGCTGAGCAGTCGCGAATTAGGCTCCCCGCAGGAATTCCGGCCACAGCTGCCAGAATTCGCGCGCGAGCACGGCCTTGGCCTCGGCGGGATCGAGCGTGCGGCCGAGTTCGGCTGAGAGCGAGGTGACGCTGCCGTCCGCGGCATTGATGCCGCACGGAATGATGCCCGAGAAATGATTGAGATCGGGCGAGACGTTGAGCGCGAAACCATGGTAGGCCACCCAGCGGCGCACGGCGACGCCGATGGCGGCGATCTTGCGCGGACCGATCCAGATGCCGGTCTTGCCCTCGCGCCGCGCGGCGGCGAGGCCGAGTGAACCGACGCTGTTGATCAGCACCTGTTCGAGAAAGCGCAGGTAGGCATGCAGGTCGGGGCGCGGCGCGAGGGAGACAATGGGATACCCCACGACCTGGCCGGGTCCGTGATACGTGATGTCGCCGCCCCGATTGGTCTTGGCCACTTCGATCCCCTGCCGGGCGAGCTCGGCCGCGTCCCAGACGAGGTTGAGCTCCGAGCCGCGGCGCATGCCGAGCGTGAAGACCGGGGCATGCTCGGTGAAGACGAGCGTGTCGCCGATCTCACCCGCGATCCGCTGCGTCACCAGTTCATCCTGCCGCGCGCGCGCGGCCGCATACCGGGTGTGACCCCAGTCGACGGTCGTGTGGGCGGGGAGGGTGCTGGGAGCGCTCGGCACGCGCGCAACCTCGCGCAGCGCGCCCGGCGGCGCAAGTTTTTGCCCTTTTCCCCCCACATCAGGCGTGACAGAACCAAGTTGCGTCGCCCAATGAAACTATTTGCGCTGGTCATCCTGTTTGTTTTTGCCGAGAGCATGAGCGCCTACGCGACGGGAGTTTCATTTCCCGGCAAATCCGCAGACACTTGCGTGTCGCCCAACCAAAAATGGTGCATTCGGTGCGAGTCGCAGGAACAAGACAGTGGAGAGTATGTTCACCAGCTCTTCCTCAACCGGGTGGGACAGTCAGATAAAGTGTCCATCTGGGAGTCCGGGCGCAGTTGCGATACACTATGGAGTGACGACAGTCAGCATATCGCTGTCACTGATTGGAGCGGCAGCAACGTGGCCGGGATCTTCCTGGTGGATGTGCAGTCACCGTCGAGAGCGGTGGAACTTGATGTGAAGAACATCCGAGACATTGCGCAGAAGGCAGAGCTGGCCGGCCATGTTTACTATGAAGCGGTGAAGTGGGAAAGCTCCCGTCAGTTGCTGATCAGAGTCTTCGGACATACCGACGAACTGAACAGCTCGGGCCATGGCTTTACCTATTATTTGTCGGTCAACATTTCATCAGGCTTGGGAAAACTCGTTATGAAACTTGATGATGAAATGTTCGGCTGGCGGTAGCTCGGATTGAAATATCACCCGTTGTGAGCTTGCGCGCTGCGCCCGGCTGGGGCTGTTTGACCGGACCCGCCCTTGGGTAACCTCTTATGCTCCTGTCCTCATCCCTTCTGCAACCGACGGCGCTGGCTGACAGCTTGCCGGCGGGAGATCTTCGCCGCCGCCTCGAGCTGAATTTCGGGCGGCTCCACGACGCGGAGTTCTCGTTCGAATATGCCATCACGGCCTTCACCGCGCGTGAGGCGCCCGGCGACTGGCTGGGTCGGACGCTGCTGGGGCTGACGCTCGATGCACAGGCGCTCGACCGCGAGGCGCCGCGGGCCGAGGAAACCGTGCGCCGCTGGCCGGAGGCGTGCAACGAGCGCGGCTACATCGGGGTCATCCATCCGACGGGCCGCGCCGACGAGAACCAGGTCGGCGGCCACAATGCGATGCTGCGCGGGTTGTCCGAATACTACCTCTGGAAAAAGGATCCGCGCGCCCTCACCGCGATCCGCGGGATCATCAAGAATCTCATGCTGCCCACGCGGCCGCTCTACGGCGCGTATCCCGATCATCTGATGGACAAGCTCATGGGCGGGCCGGTCTCCGGTCTCACCGTGGCCCACGACGGCGTGTGGCTCGGGCTGTCGACGGACATCGGTACGCTCTTCTTCACGCTCGACGGGCTCACGCAGGCTTACCTGATCGATCCGACGCCGGAGTTGCGGGCGCTGATCGAAACGATGATCGCGCGCTATGCGGAGCTCGATATCCTCAAGTTGAGCGCGCAAACGCACGCCACGCTCACGGCGCTGCGCGGCATCCTGCGCTGGCATCTTGAGGTCGATGCCCGGCCGGAATACCTGAAAATCGTGGTGGACCGTTTCCAGATCTACCTCGACCAGGCGCGCACCGAGCATCATGCGAATTTCAACTGGTTCGGGCGGCCGGACTGGACCGAGACCTGTGCCATCATCGACTCGTTCATGCTCTGTGTGCAGCTCTGGCAACTGACGCGCGCGACGAGCTACGTGACCGAGGCGCACAAGATCTACCACAACGCCATCTGCCACCACCAGCGGCCCAACGGCGGTTTCGGCACGGACTTCTGCACCGGCTCGAATGGCGAGCAGTTCGTGCACGCGTTCAAATGGTTCGAGGCCCCGTGGTGCTGCTCGATGCGCGGCGCCGAGGGGCTGAGCTGCGCTGCGCGTTACGCCGCGTTCACCGACCCGGCGGCGCCACGCGATGTGTGGTTCCCGTTCTACTTCGAGGGCGCCGTGACGGTGCGTGCGCCCGGGGGCGAACTCGGCCTGCGTGCCGCGGGCGAATATCCTTACACTGGCTCGGTTTCGTATACCGTGACGAAGGCCACCGCGGGCGCGCCATGGCGGCTGCGGTTCTTCGTGCCGCCGGGCGTCGACGCGAAGTCGTTCGCCGTGAAAAAGAGCGCGACGGCGCTGCCGACGAAGGTTGAAAATGGCTTTGTCGTCGTGGAGACGGCGCTCGCAGTCGACGACGTGCTCACGGTGGAGTTCGCCATCGCGCTGGTCGCCGAGTCGGCGAAATACCCGGCGGATTTCCCGCAGGGCCGGCACTACATGCACGGCGCGCTGCTGCTGGGCGCGGAGACGGATGTCGCGATCGCGATGCCGGCGGCAGCGGACCTCGCGCACCTGGGCGGCGGGCGCTACCAGTGCCGGCGCACGCAGGTGTTGCTCACACCGATCGACGGGATAACTTATCTGCCCGAAGCGAAGGCCCGCACGCGGCAGTTGCAGGCGGTCTTTGCCCGCTGATTTCCCATGACGCCCCTGATGATGCAGAACCCCCTCGGGCAGCTCCCGTTCCAAGGGGGCGCGGTCACCCGCATGATCAACGCCGAGAATCCCACCGGCGAAAAGGGCGGCGGCGCCAAGTGGGACCCGAATCCCGACGATCCTTTCCTCGCGCACAGCGGCCCGGCGAAGCACCTCGGCCGCGGCTGGAAGGTCCGGCCGTTCATCAGCCTCAAGGCCGGCGAGACCGCCACGCTCGCGGACATCAAGGGCCCGGGGTGCATCAACCAGTTTTGGATCACGGCCAGCGCCGAGGAGTTCCGCACGCTCGTGCTGCGGATGTATTGGGACAACGAGAAGACGCCGTCCGTCGAGGCGCCGCTGGGGGACTTTTTCGCGATGGGCTTCGATACCCAGCCGCACCAGGTGACTTCGATGCCGGTGGTCGTCGCCCCGCACCGCGGCTGCGGCTGCTACTGGCAGATGCCCTTCCGCAAGCACGCGCGCATCACGCTGACGAACGACGACAAAAAGGACGTGCGGATCATCGCGTTCAAGGTGCTCTACAAGCTGCACCCGATCCCGGCCGGTGCCGCGTATTTCCACGCGCAGTGGCGTCGCAGCCTGACGACGCGCGAACATCCCGAGCACACGATCCTCGATGGCGTGAAAGGCAAGGGCCTCTACGTCGGCACATATCTCGCCTGGACGGCGCTGTCGCGCGGCTGGTGGGGCGAGGGTGAGGTGAAGTTCTACCTCGATGGCGACAAGGAATTCCCGACGATCTGCGACAACGGCACGGAGGATTACTTCGGCGGCGCGTGGGGTTTCTTCAAGCACCCGCAGAAGGACCAGGTTGAGCAGGCGTTCAACGCGCCGTTCTACGGCATGCCGCTGGCGCACACCGGCAGCGCGGACGGCCCGCGCTACTTCAGCCTCTACCGCTGGCACATTTTTGACAGCATCGGCTTTGCCAAGGACCTCAAGGTGACGGTGCAGACGCTCGGCTGGTGGCCGGGCCACATTTACCAGCCGCTCACGGAGGACGTCGCTTCGACCGCCTTCTGGTATCAGAGCGAGCCGCACGTGGCCTTCCCGAAATTCCCCACGGTCAACGAGCGCTGGCAGCGGTGATGAGTTTGCCCGCGAATTGCGCGAATGAACGCGAATTCTGCAAGGTTGGCCACAAAGAGGCACAAAAAGTCACAAAGAACCCCGTTTTGGTTTTTGTGCATTCTTGCGCCTCTTTGTGGCTAAACGGATCGGCTTTCGTGTTCATTCGCGTCCATTCGCGGTTTAAAAATGTCCTCCAATCCTGACTACCAGTGCTACCTCGACGCGGTGGCGCGGCAGCGGGCGCACCAGGAGGATTGGCTAAAGGTTGGCTACGCGCCGCTGGGATTTTATCTAAAGGATTTCTGCCTGCACGAGGTGGATGGCACCTGGCACCTCTACCACATCGCGGGCACGCCAGGCGTCAGCTGCTGCCTGCCGGGCAATGAAATCTGGTTCGGCCACGCGACCACGCGTGATTTTGTGACGTGGGAAACGCACGAGCCCTGCTTCTTCATCGACCCGCAAGGCTGGGATCACGGTCACGTGTTCGCGCCGTTCGTGGTTTCCCACGCCGGGCAGCACTGGATGTTCTACACCGGCGTGGCGACGGACAACACGCAGCGGATCGGCGTGGCGGCATCGACCGACCTGCAGCACTGGCAGAGGGTCGGCAACCGGCCGGTGATCCGGCCGGAGGAATACAGCTGGGCGTTTTGCCCGACGAGCGGCGGCGCCGCGTGTCGCGACCCGCACGTCATCGCGCACGAGGGTGGGTGGCAGATGTATTACACGGCGGTCACGAAGGACGGCCGCGGCTGCGTGGCGCGGGCGTCGTCGTGCGACCTGCTGACGTGGAAAGACGAGGGCATCGCCTACGCGTTCTCGGATTGGAACCAGTGCGAGTCGTGCAACGTCCAAAAGCGCGACGACGGCCGGTGGCTGCTCTTCTTCGGCGGCCACCACGCGTGGAGCGTGGTCGAGTCGGACAACCCGTTGCGCTGGCCCGACGTCGCCCCGCGGGCGCTGCGGGCGGATATCACCGGGATGGAAGTCATCGCCCGGCGCGGCCCGCGCTGGCTCGTGGCCTATTTCGGCCTGCGCTACTACCGCTTGCTGCTCGGGGTGCTGGATTGGTCGGTGGCGGAGCCGACGATCACGCAAGTTGCGGACGCAGCTGCCCTGAAGGAATTCGGTTTTTGAACATTTGTAGGTCGGGCTTCACGCCCGATACTCGGATATCGGGCGTAAAGCCCGACCTACACCGAGTTGAGCGTCCACCGGTTTCACGGTTTGGCATCGCCCGCGACCGCGTTTGCCGCCACCCAGCGGCAGAAGAAGGGGTTGTCGAAGACGAGCGCGTCCTGAACGCGCGTCAGCAGCTGGCTGTCGGTCAGCGAGACGATGGCCGTCTGCGCGCTGGACGCGCTGCGGATGCCGAAGGCATGGAGCGTGTCCGCGGCCTGGGGCGGCCGGCCGGCGGCGATCGCGCGCAGGACGACGCGTTGCACGCTGGTGCACGGGCGCCACAGGCCGACGAATTCGTTGTGCAGTTCCTTCAGCGCGATCTCGTCGAAGGCGTCCCGGACGGAGCCTTTTTTTCCGGTCGCGCGGAGTTCGAAGACGGTCTTCGCGAGCCGCACAACATCGCCCGTGCAGGGTCCGGCCAGTGCCACCACTTCCGCGCCGAAATCCGCGTGAGTCAGCCCTCCGCGCTCGGAGCGCTCGTTGATCCACGTCGCCAGCTTTTCGGTGGGAATGGGGCCGACCTCCACCGGCTGGACCTGCTTGTAGAACGCTGCGCGGGGTTCGGTCATCCAGGGCAGGAGGCGGTGGTCCGAGCCGGAAAAGAAATAGTTCACCCGGCGGTGGGGCTGGATGATGCCGCGCAGCTTCCACTCGGCCTTGTCGCCGCCGAGCGTGCGGATGTCCTGGAACTCGTCGAAGCACACGCTCACGGGCCGGTCGATCAAGCCGGCATAGTCGTCGATGTAATTGAGCACCGATTCGAGGTTCGCCTCGGCGGACGCGGGGCGCAGGTCGGCGGACAACTTCCATTTGCCGCCCGTCATCGCGATGGCCCGGAAGTGCTTCCGCACGAGCTTGACCGCCTTGTCCGCCAAACCCGTCTCCGGCTCGGGCACGGCCTGGAGCAGCTTGTTCGCGGCCTCGGTCAGGTCGCTGGCGGTGGACAGGTCGGAGTAAAGCAGCTCCGCCTTGGCCTTGCGCGCGGCGTTCTGGATCAGCGACGTCTTGCCCATCCGCCGCCGGCCATACAGCAGCATCCGCCGGCCCTGCTCGCCCATGGCGTGCTGGAGGAGCGGCAGCAGCTCCTCCCGGTCGGTGAAGGCCCAGCGGTCGGCGGGCGACTCGAAGAAGAAGGGGTTGACCAGGGTGGGCATGGCGGCGACGTCCGGCAGCGTGACGTAAGATTACATGACGTAAAAAGACGTGATGGCAAGCGGGATCCGGGCGAGGCGAAAAACGCCGGTGACCCCGGCCGGCCGGCGAGGGACACGGCGAGCTCGACCGGCACGGACGAAACGGCCAGCCTGCTGTCCCAGCCATGATCTTCGCCCGTTCCTTTTTTGCCCTGTTCGCGCTGATTTTTTTGGCCGCCGTCTCGCCGGCGGCGGGCAGCTCAACGGCGCCTGCCACCGCGCTGACAGCCGAGGAGCAGCGGCTGATGGCGGCGGTGGAGGCAGGGAAGGCGGACTTTGCCGCCGACCTCGGGCGGGCGGTCGCGATTGACAGCGCCACCGAGAACCTCGCGGGCGTCCGGCAGGTCGGCGAACTCTTCCGCGGCCAGCTCGCAGCGCTGGGCTTTGACAGTCGTTTCGTCCCGTTGCCGGTGGCGACGGGGCGGGCGGGTCACCTCGTGGCGGAGCATCGCGGCACCATGGGTAAACGGGTATTGCTGATCGGCCACCTCGACACGGTTTTTCCCGGGGCGAATTTCAAGCGCGACGGCGACCAGGTTTCCGGCGCGGGCGTCGCGGATATGAAGGGCGGCGACGTCGTGCTGATCCACGCGCTGCGGGCGCTGCACCGGGCCGGGCTGCTGGCCGACACGCAGATCATCGTCGTCATGAGCGGCGACGAGGAATTGCCCGGCAGCCCCCTCGCGGTTTCCCGCCGCGATTTGCTCGACGCCGCCCGGCGCAGCGACGTGGCGCTGGCGTTTGAGGGGGCGATTGAAAATACCGGCACGGTGGCCCGTCGCGGCTTTGTGGCGTGGGATCTCGAGGTGCAAGGCGCCACGGGTCACTCCTCGGGCATGTTTTCCGCGGCGATGGGCAGCGGAGCGGTGTTCGAGACAGCGCGGATTCTTTCCGGCTTCTACGACCAGCTGCACACGATGGACGGCATCACGATGAACCCGGCGCTGATCGTGGGCGGCACGACGGCGGAGCTGACGGCCACCGGTGGCACGGTGACGGGCAAGGCCAACATCATTGCCCAGCGCGTGCTGGTGCACGGCGACCTGCGCTACCTGAGCAACGAGCAGCTGGCGGAGGCCCGCGCGAAGATGGAGGCGATCGTCGCCAAGCACCTGCCGCGCACGTCGGCGGAATTGAAATTCAACGACAACGGCTATCCGGCCATGGCGCCGACGCCGGCCAACTACGCACTGCTGGCCCAGCTCGACCGCGCCAGTCGAGATCTCGGTTACGGCGCGATCACCGCGTTCGACCCGCGCGGTCGCGGCGCCGGTGACATCGCCTTCGTGTCACCCCCGCTGCCCGGCCTCGACGGCCTCGGCTTGGGTGGCAAAGGCGAGCACACGATCCACGAGACGTCCGAGCTCACCCGCGCGCCGGAATTGGTGAAGCGCGCGGCGCTGCTGATTTATCGACTGACGCGCTGAGTGAATCCGAGGTCCACGGCGGGCACGGTCACGTCGACTTCGAGCGCTCGTTGGGCGAGATCAGGTAGCGGAATTTTTCAGCCGCGCATTGGTTGAGTTCCGGGTCACCGCTGCGGTTGAGTAGTTCGTGGAAGCTGAAGGTGTATTTGAAGACATGCCCCTCGTCCCATTCGCAGTGGGTGAAATCCTGGAGCCAGTATGCCGGTTCCGTCGGCAGCAGCGCGCTGCGAGTGGCGGGAGTGTAGAAGCTGAGCGGCGAGGATTGGTGCGGCTGGCTGTCCTTCAGGAGGAGGAAGCGGCATTCCAATGAATACGATCCACGGTTGGCCAGTTCGGGAAAACCGAGTTCCTGAAGCGTCACGAGCGCTTGGGATTGGGTCAGCAGGTGGCCGATGTGGGACTTGCTCCCCATCTGGGTGTAGACGTGTTCAAACTTGGGGAGCTCGGAGAGGATGGTCCGGGCCATCGCGGGGGCGGGCAGGTTATCGGTGAAGATCGTCCGGTGCGGGATGGAAAATTTCCGCGGGTCGTGGCCTTTGCGGATGCGAAGCCAGTAGCGGGCCGGTCCGTCGTGGAAAGTGCGGATGACGGTGGCGATATCGCGGATGGCCTCGTCATGGCGAAAGGCGTCGAGGTCCTTCAGGGCGCGCAGCGCATAGGCGCTGAAGATACAATTGTGACCCAGTTCGGAGAGTTTATCGACGCTGGTCTCCAGCGCTTCCACCACGGGGCCGAAAGCGTCGGCGACGCGGCCGTTGCGGGCATAAGGCTCAAAGAGAGCGGGCTTGGTTCGGATGAGGAGTCGTAGCTGCGCCTCCAGGTTTCGCTCCGTGTCGGCCGATAAGCAGTTGTTCGACGAAAAATAGAATCCGGCCAACACCGCGGCGGCAAAGTGCGCGTCCCACGGCGCATGACAGCAACGTCCGAGCGCGGTCAGGCCTTTGTCCAGGAACTCCTCGCTGATCATAGAAACCAGCACGCCGCGATGCCGGCGGCGGCGGTCAGGCCGAGGACGATGGCGACTTCGCGGCGCAGCGTGGGCGAGCCGATGCAGACGGCGATGCCGGCTTTGACGACGGAGTTCGCCACGGCGGCCACGATGATGGCCTGGCCGGCGAGCCGGAGGGGCACGGACCCGCTCGAATGGCTCCCGGCCATGGAAAGGGAAATGGCGTCCATGTCGGTGAGACCGGAAATGAAGCTCAGCGGCAGCAGGCCGGATTGCAGGAGATGCTGGCTGGTCAGGACTTTGACGAGCAGGCCAATCAGCGCGTAAAGCACGGCGAACTTGATCGCGATTTTAAGGTTGAGCGGGTTGCCGATCTGCGGCGTGGCGACCTCGCCCGTGCCGGGCTGGCGGCGGAACCACAGCCACGCACCGTAGACGACGCCGGGTAGCGCCATCATGGCGAAGGGCGCGATCAGGGTCACGGCGAGTTCGAGATTCAGCACGCCCACCGCGAAGATGACGCGGGCCAGCATCACGCTGCACGCGATGACGACGGCGAGGGTGTAGTGTTGCGAGAACGCCGGGTCGTCCTTGCTGCGCCGGCTGAACGCGAGCGTGGTTGCCGTGCTGGAGGCAAGTCCGCCGAACAGGCTGGTGACCAGCAGCCCCGCGCTGGCCCCGAGCGACCGCATCGCGAGGTAGCCGAGAAAGCCGAGGCCCGAGATCAACACGACGAGCAGCCAGGTCGTGTAGGGGTTGAACGCGTCGTAGGGGCCGAAGCTGCGATTTGGCACGAGGGGCAAAATCACGCCGGTGATTGCCACGAACTGCAGCGTCGCCCGGATATCCTCGGACGTGAAATGACGGGTCCACGCGTGCAGCGGCTGCTTGAGGCCGAGCAGCACCATGGTTGTGGCCGCGACGACGACGGCGGCCTGGTGGTGCTGCCAGAACACGAGCGCCCCGATGAGGACGGTCAGCAGGACCGACGCGAACGTGGTGCCGCCGGGCCGGTAGCGCGCGGGCATCTTGGCCATGGCGACGACTTGGTGCCCGCCGACCAGGACAAACGTGGCAGTGAGCAGGGCAGGAGCGGCGGTCTCGCCAAGAAAAGCCCCGAGGCAGCCCAGCATGGCCCAGAAGGCGTAGGTGCGCACGCCGCCAAAATCCCCGCTGCCCTTGGGCGAAGCTTGGTCGCTCCATTGCCGGATCAATCCCACCAGCGCGCCGAGGCAGGCGCTCACGATGATCGAGACGAGCAGGTTGGTCACAGCGAGCCAGTCTGGGCCCGCGGGGCGGGGCGTGCAAGACGCAGGTGACCGGCGTGGCACGGGTCTCCGGCCCGTGATGAAGGTAGCGCAGGCGTCCCCGCCTGCATTCCATCGTTTTGCAGGCGAGACGCCTGCGCTACTTCCGAAAGTGGCTCGAATCACGGGCCGGGAGACCCGGGCCACGCCGTAAAATCCAATTGCGCCGGGTGGCGGCGCATGGCTATTTCCTCCGGTTCCATGAGCGACACCCACTCCGATATCTCCCACGACCAGCATGCCGTGCGACGCCAGAAGCTCGCCGACATGCGGGCGGCGGGGTTTGACCCGTTTCGCGCGAGTTTCGCGACGACGCATTTCTCGGGCGAGGCGCTCAAAGCCTACGTGGACGGGCAGGAAAACGTCGTGGCGGTGGCCGTCGCCGGCCGGCTGGTGACCATGCGCGACATGGGCAAGAGCCAGTTCGTGAAGATTCTCGACCAGCAGGGGCAGATCCAGCTCTACGTGAAGAAGGACGTCGTCGGCGACGACGCCTACGCGGCGTTCAAGAAGCTCGATCTCGGCGACATCATCGGGGCGAAGGGCACGCTGTTCAAAACCAAGACCGGTGAGATCACCGTCCGCGTGGACAGCTACACGCTTGTGGCCAAGGCGCTGCGCCCGCTGCCGGAGAAGTGGCACGGGTTGAGCGACCCGGAGCAGGTTTACCGCCAGCGCTACCTCGACCTCATCGTCAACGAGGAGTCCCGCAAGCGCCTGCTGCTGCGCTCGCGCATCGTGTCGCACATCCGCCGTTTTCTCGAGGCCCGCAATTTCATCGAGGCGGAAACGCCGATCTTGGAAAGCACTGCGGGCGGCGCGGCCGCGCGGCCGTTCGTGACGCACCACAATGCGCTCAATGCCGACTTTTTCCTCCGCATCGCGACGGAACTGCGCCTCAAGCGCCTGCTCGTCGGCGGCTACGACCGCGTGTTCGAGATCGGCCGGATCTTCCGCAACGAGGGCGTTTCGCGGAAGCACAACCCGGAGTTCACCATGCTCGAGGTTTACCAAGCCTACAGCGACTACCGCGGCATGATGACGCTGATCAAGGACCTGCTGACGACGCTCTGCGCCGACGTGCTGGGCACGACCGAGATCAAGCACGCCGCGAGCGGGCAGATGATCAACTTCACCGGCGACTGGCGCGAAGTGAAATACAAGGACCTCATTCGCACGGAGACGGGCGACCCGGGCTGGTTCGAGCGCTCCAAGGCCGACAAGATCGCCGGCGCCGAGAAGCTCGGGCTCGCCGTCAACCCGGCGTGGCAGGAATTCGAGATCACCAACGAAATCTTTTCCAAGAAGATCGAGCCAAACCTGATCCAGCCGACATTTGTGACGCACCTGCCGAAGGAACTCTGCCCGCTGGCGAAGATCACGCCCGACGACCCGACGACGCTCGACGTGTTCGAACTGTGCATCGGTGGCATGGAAGTCGCCCCGGCCTATTCGGAGCAGAACGACCCCGACGCGCAACGCGCGATGTTCGAGGCGCAGGCCGGCGAGGAAAAGCAGAACATCGACCAGGATTTCCTGCTCGCGCTGGAGCACGGCATGCCCCCGGCGGGCGGCATGGGCGTGGGCATCGACCGGTTGTGCATCCTGCTGACCGGCGCCGAGAGCATCCGCGACGTGATTCTGTTCCCGCAGCTGCGTCCGGGTGGAGCGACTGCGCCGCAGGCGTAAGGTTTAAGGTGTAAGTTTTAAGCCTGAGGCCCAGTCCGGTGGCTCGACCTTACCCCTTACACCTTACAACTTAAATCTCAGCCAATGCCCTGGTATCTCTACCTCGCCTTCAAGCAGCTGTTCCCGACGGGGCGGAGGTTTCCGTTTTTCACGGTGATTTCGGCCGTCAGCGTGGCGCTGGGCGTGGCGCTGCTCATCGTGGTCCTCGGGGTGATGGGCGGGTTCGGCTACCAGATCCGCGAGATGATCACGGACACCGAGGGCGAGATCCAGATCAAGGCCCAGGGTTCGATCAGCCATTACCGCGAGGCGGTGAAGAAGATCGAAACGGTGCCCGGCGTGGCCGGCGCGACGCCCTACGCGGCAGGGGTGCTGATGGTGCAATATCAAAACAAGCCGGCATTCCCGCAGATGCGCGGGCTCGACCTCGGCAGCATCAATCGCGTGGTCTCGCTCGACCGCTTCGTGCGGCTGGGTTCGCTCGACGCGCTGGACGACGACTCGGTCATCCTGAGCGGCGGGTTGGCGGACGCACTCGGCGTGCGGCTGGGCGCCGTCGTGGACATCTACACGCCATTGATGCTGTCGCGGAAGGACAGCGAAGTGATTCTGCCGCGCACGGCAAAGGTGGTCGGCATCCTCGAGATCGGGCACCAGCAACTCGACAGCTCGACGCTCTATTGCACACTGCGAATGGCGCAGGACCTTTACGGACTCAACGAGGACGTGCATGGCATCAACGTCCGGGTGAAGCCGGGCGAAAAAGAGGACGCGGTGGTGTCGCGCATCAACGAGATTCTGCCGGCGGAAGTGCGGGCGTTTTCCTGGCGGGACAGCTTCGCGGACTTCCTGTGGGTGCTGCAGCTCGAGAAGAACATGATGATGTTCGTGCTGCTCTTCGTCGTCCTCGTGGCGGCGTTCCTCACCATGAGCCTCCTCCTGGTGCTCGTGTTGAAGAAAACCCGCGAGATTGGCGTGCTCGGCGCGCTCGGCGCCAGCCGGCGGCAGATTGCCCTTTGCTTCTGCTTGCAGGGCGTGGGCGTCGGCGTCGTGGGCACGGGCGCCGGGCTCGCGCTGGGTTTCACCGTCCTGCATTTCCGCAACGATCTGGTGCGCGCTATCACGCACGTCACCGGCGGGCAGGAACTGCTCGCGCGCTTTTACCAATTCAGCGAACTGCCGGAGCACCTCGAGAACCGCGACCTTGCGTTGATCGTCGTCGCCGCGCTCGTGCTGTCGACGCTGGCCGGCATCATCCCTGCGATCCTGGCGTCGCGGCTTAAACCCGTGGAGGCGCTGCGCAGTGAGTAACCCGATCCTCAGCGCCAGCGGGCTCGTGAAGACCTTTCGCAGCGGCGACCGCCGCATCGAGGTGCTGCGCGGCGTCGACCTCGAAATCGCGCCGGGCGAAAGCATTTCCATCCGCGGCGAGTCTGGCTCCGGCAAGTCCACGTTGCTGCACCTGCTGGCGGGGCTCGACGTCCCCGACGCCGGCGCTCTCGCGTGGGAAGGCGTGGCTGACACCGGGGCGAAACGCCGCGCGGCGTTCCTCGGCATCGTGTTCCAGTCGTTCTACCTGATTCCTGAACTCGACGTGCTGCAGAACGTGCTGATGGCGCGCCGCATCCTCGGCGCGCCCGGCGCGGCGGACCGGGCCCGGGCGGCGGACCTGCTCAAGCGCGTTGGCCTGGCGGAGCGGATGGAGCACCTGCCCGCGCAGCTCTCGGGCGGCGAGCGCCAGCGCGTCGCCGTGGCGCGCGCGCTGATGAATTCGCCCCGGCTGATCCTCGCCGACGAGCCGACGGGCAACCTCGACGAACAGACCGGCGCCGCTGTCATTGAACTGCTCCTCGGCCTCTGCCGCGAAACCGGCACGACGCTCGTGCTGGTGACGCACAATGCCGAACACGCCGCCAAATGCGCGCGCCGGTTGTTGCTGCACAACGGCCGGTTCGCTTAGGGTTGGCCGGAATGTTTGCGGTAGGGCGCGTTGTCCATAACGCGTCACCTGAGGACAACCCGGCGATGCTAATGATAGTGATGCGCGAAATCTATCCATACCGTAAGCGCCCAGACGGCAGGGATTGCCAGAGCAGCAAGGGTTAGGGTGCGCTCACGGAGCTTGACGTAACGGTACGCGTGGACGGTCAGAAATGTAAGGTTGAGGATGGCGACCATTAGCAATGTGTAGCAGCTGGCCCCAAACCATACAAATGCCACACCACCGTAGGCTACGGGTTCATCCGCTAGCTCCGGCTCCAGCCACCACCACTTTGATCCCAAGATAAGATATGCGGTCGCTAGCGCGACATTTAGGGAAACCAAGATTGCTGTAGCAGTTATCTTCATGCCGATCACGCCAGCCGCACCGTCACAATCTGCTTCGGCTTGAGCCCCACCTTGATCTTGCCGTTGGTCACCGCGAGCGGACCGAGCGGGCGGCTTTCGAAATCCACGTGCTGGGCGGTGGTCGGCGGCTTGGCGAGGCCGGTCTTGGGCGCGAAATGGAGGGTGGCGGTGACGGCTTTCGTGTCGGGGTTGAACATCCGGAGTTCGAGCGCGTCGCCGGCTTGGCGGAGGCTGGTGACGACGGCGGGGCCTTCCACGCGGAGGAAGCCGGCGGTGGGCGGCAGCGTCTGCGCGGTCTGGTAGAGTTCGGCGTCCTCGCGACGCAGTTGTACGGCGCGCAGTCCGGCGGACAGGCGCTGGCCGAGTTCGCAGAGCTGGCTGCGGTTGGGTTTGCCGGCCAGCGGCATCACGAGGTAGCGGAAGTTCATTTCGCCGCGCATCTGGCCGTCGGGTTCGCCATTGGTGAAAACGGTGCGGCGCGTGGCGCGGAAGAGCGTGAGCGCAATCGGCCGCTCGGGCAGGTCGCGGACCGCGGTTTCGAGCAAGCCGTCGGCGATGACGGCGAGGCCGGACTTGGCGTCGTGCACCGCGGTCCAGCTCTGCTGGGGTTGGGTTTCGACGTTCAACTCGCGGTATTCGTGGTTGTCCTTCGGCAGCGCGACGGGCCGCTCGACAACGTCGAAGGCCGTGTCGGTTAGGTATGTGTCCGCTTTGACGCCGCTGGGAAAGAGCACGCGGACGCGGTGGTCGTTGGCGGGGTTGTCCACGGTGGTTTGCACTTCGACGAACGCCTGGCCGGGCCGGAGGCTCACGAGGCTGTCGAGGACCATCGGCACGAAATCGTTCGACCGGGTCTGGCTTTCGCCAACGACGCCCGCGGGCACCGGCATCGTGGTGCGCACACGGAAGGTCGTCAGCATCGGGCCGTTGTGCACGAGCGCCACGTCGGCGCGGCAGGCGGACGACGCGAAGATCTGGTCGTTGATCGCGAGGCCGTGATACCAGCCGTCGCCGATGTCGGCGCGATCCTCAAACGTGAGCAGGCGGCGATAAACGTGGCCGGTGTGACGGTCGGTGAGCGTGAGCGTGCCGTTGTCCTCGATCACGACGTCGAGGTGTTCGTTCGCCATCGAACGCTCGCTCGTGGCCAGCGCGGGTTCATCGGGGTAACGGGTGGGGCGGCCGGCAGCGACGGCGCTCACGGTGAGCGTCGTGTAGCCCTGCGCCGGGATCGCGAGTCGCAGCGAGACCGGGATGTGGTGGCTCATGACGACCTCGGGGAACTTGGTCGGGCGGATCCGCTGGCGGATGCGGTTCAACGTCTGTCCCAGGCGCTGATACGGCACTTCGCGTGCGTCGGCGTCGTGGATGAGGAAACCGGTCTTGGGTTCGAAGCCGAAGAACTCGTTGAACGTCGGCCAGTTGGTCGGCACCTCGAGGGTGACCTCGGCGACGCCGTTGAAATCGCGGGTGAGGGGATTGAAGACGGTGACACGCAGTTCCTGGTCTGTGACCCGGCCGCGCACGCTGGCGGCGATCTGGTTGGTGGCGTCAACGATGAGCTTTTCGGCAATCATCCGGACCTGGTCGAAGCGGAACGCCATGTCCTTGTGCACCTGGTCCGGGCTGCAGCCGTCGATGGAGTCGTGCGCGTGATTCTGCATCAGCAGCCGCCAGGCGTGTTCGAGGAAGCCAGGGGCGAAACTCGCGCCGACGCTGGCGTGGGCGAGGGCGGTGAAGGGCTCGGCCCACTGGCAAAGCAGCGTCTGGCAGCGGCTGTTGGCCTGCTTCAGGCGGACGCGGCTGGAGAGCACGCCGGGAATGACCCACTGGTTGTCATACTTTTCGACCTCCGGCGCGGCGTGCTGGCGGCCCGCCATGCGGAGTTCGCCTTCGAGCACCGTCGTGATCTTGTCCCGCTGGACCAGCAGCTCGAGCAGGTAGGCGTCGAGGCTGGTGTGGACCAGTTTATATTTCGGACTCCGCGCCAGCTGCGCGAACAGCAGGGCGTAGCGCTTCGGGTTCCATTCCTGGTGGTCGCAGGAGTCGTGGAGCAGGATGTCGTCCACGGCGGTGACGGCGGCCTCCTGGTCGAGATACTGCTTGGCGCGGCGGGCGTGTTCCTCCGGACGGTCCTCGACAGCTCCGTTGTATTCGTGGCCGCGGTTCACCGCGTGGGCGAACGTGCCGTAGCCGACGTTGCCGAACTTGTGACACGGCAACTCGGTGCCGTCCGCGCCGCGCCAGATGAAATTCCGCTGCTGCAGGTTGATGCCGCGCCAGACGTAGCCCACCGGGATGTCGAAGCCGGCGAAGATTTGTGGCAGCTGGCTGGTGTGGCCAAACATGTCGGGCACGTAGCCCGCCCGCGACGGCGCGCCGCCGGCGGCGCGCGCCGCCTGGCGGCCGACGAGCAGGTTGCGGATCAGTGCCTCGCCCGAGACGGTGAATTCGTCCGGCATGGAATACCACGGGCCCACGACCAGCTTGCCCTCGCGGGCGAGCTGGTCGACCTGCGCGCGGCGGTCGGGCCGGATTTCGAGGTAGTCATCGAGGAGGATGGACTGCCCGTCGGTCTGGAACGGTCCCTTCAGCCGGCCGTCCTCGAGGCCCGCAATCACGCGGTCCATCAAGCCGACCAGCGCGTAGCGGATACCTTGGTAAGGCTCGCGCCACTCGCGATCCCAGTGGGTGCTGAGCGTGTAATGAACGGTGCGTTTTTTCGGGGAGGGCATGGGAATGAATTCCTCGCGACGGCCGCGACGGTCGATCAGGATAAGTTTTTATTCACAGTGGATTGTTCGTTGCGTCCTTCGCGTTCGTCGCGAGACCTCCTTGCATTATATCACGCGGTCGTTGCCGCCGTCGACGGGGACTTGCGCGGCGGTGGTTTTGGCGAAGAGCGGGCCGCACATCTCGGCGGCGAGCTCGGCGACGTCACGGCTGGTGACCTCGGTCTTGAGGACGTTGTTGGTCTTGTAGGCCTCGACGGTGAGGCCGTAGTGCTGGGCGCGCGACGCGAGGATCTCCGGCGTCCACAGGGCGGTGTCGAAGACCATGTTGGGGTGGATCGAGTTGAGGCGGATGCGGTCCTTGCCCCATTCGAGCGCGGCGACGCGGACGAGCTGGTTGACGGCGGCCTTCGACGCCGAGTAGGCGGCGGCACCGGGGCCGGGCGCGGGGACATTTTTCGAGCCAATGACGACGACGCGGCCGCCGTTGGGCGCGAGCTTCAGCAGCGGATGGCACTCGCGCAGCAGCAGGAAATTGGCGTCGAGGTTGACGGTCATGACCTTGTGCCAGAGGGCGGACTTGAGGTCCGCGATCGGCGCGCCGGGCGGGAAGATGCCGGCGTTGAGGATCAGCAGGTCCAGTCCGCCGAACTTCCGGACGGCCTCCTCCAATGCCGCGGGCAGGGCGGACTCAGAGGTCAGGTCGCAGACGATGCCATGAAAATCGGGCCGCTTGTGCAGCTTCGTAATGGCGGGATTGACGTCGAGGCCGACCACGGCCGCGCCGCGTTTGAGCAGTGACTCGACGCAAGCCTTGCCGATGCCCGAGGCGGCGCCAGTCACGAGGGCGATTTCCCCTGCGAACACGGCCGGCTTGCCGGCGGCGCGCAGCTTGGCCTGCTCGAGGTCCCAGTATTCGACGTCGAAGATGTCCTGGGCCGGGAGTGCCTTCCAGCCGCCGAGTGCCGTGGCGCGCAGAATGATGTCGATGGTGTGGTGGTAGATATCGGTCGAGATGGCGGCTTCCTTGGCGGTGCGGCCGATGGTGCAGAGGCCCAGTTCGGGATCGAGCAGCACGCGCGGCGCAGGGTCGAGCATGACAAGCTTGCGACCGGCGGTGGCGGCGCAGGCCTTGAAATACTGCTCGTAGGCAGAGCGGAAGGCGGCGACGTCGCGGCCCACCTGCGGGATGCGCTTGGTGCGGATGACGTGGTCGGGTGTGGCCGGGCCCTGCTGCGAGATTTGGGCCACATCCGGGCGCGCGGCGAAGGCGTGGCCGGAGGCGGTGCCTTGCACGGCGACGATGGCGGGAGCGCCGAGGGCGGAGGAGATTTCCTTCCGCAAGGCCGCGATTTCGAGGCGGGCAGGGCGCGGAGCGGAGACGGGGGCGGGCGTCGCGAGCTCCCACGCGCGGTGCTTGGCGAGGTAATTTTCCGCGAGCGTCACCAGCTCGATCATCAGCTCGTAGGCGCCCTTCGCGGTGTCGGCGAAGGTGAACAAGCCGTGGTTCATCAGCACGAGCCCGACGGTGCGGGGGCCGGCCTGTTTCGCGTAAAGCTCGGCGGCGAGGCGCGCGAGTTTGAAGCCGGGCATCACATACGGGATGAAGACGACGCGGTCGCTGAAGATCTCCTGCACCCGCTGCAGGCCGCCGGCGGTGTTGGTGATGGAGATCAGGGCGTCGGTGTGGGTGTGGTCCACGAACTTGCCCGGAAGGATCGCATGGAGGATTGCTTCGACCGACGGCATGGGCGCGCCCGAGTTGGTCAGGCAGCCCTTGAGTTCGTTCGCCATCTGCAGGTCGGTGAGCTCGGGGAGTTTCGCGAGCCTGAGCAGGTGGTTCATCCGGCACGGCGAGAAGCCGGCGGCCTCGATCGTCTCGAGGTCCCAGCCGCTGCCCTTGACGTAGAGCAGGTCCTCCTCCTCGCCGAAGATGTTTTTCTCGCGCAGCTTGACGGAGGTGTTGCCCCCGCCGTGGAGCACGAGTGAGGCGTCGCGCCCGAGCAGGCGGGACGTGTAGACGCGTTGGCCGAGGTCGCCGGGATACTGCGCGGCTTCCGTTTCGTTCCAGAGGCTCTTCATGGTTTTCCTTCAACCACCTTCGTGGCGCGACCGATCGATTTGTCGGTGAAGATGTCGTTTTCGTCGGTGCTGTGCGTGGAGAATTCGGAAACCACCGCGCCCTCGTCGCCGGCTTGGAACCAGTGCGGGGTGTTGGGCGTGATGGTGTATTGGTCGCCCGGGTTGAGCACGACCTCGTGCCAGACGGTGTAGGTGGCCTCGCGGCCCGCGGGTGGGCGGCAGTGGGGCGCGGGGGTCTTGGCGCCGGAGACGTAGAGGAAGACCTTTCCCCAGCGGCAGCGGAACGTCTCCTCCTTGCCGGGCTGGCCGCCGACGTTGGGGTGGCGGTGTTCGGGGCAAGTCTGGCGTGGCCACATGGCGAGCTCCTTGGCGCAGCAGCGCAGGGTGTTGACGTAGACGAGCACGCCGAGGCCGGTCTTTTCGAATTCGCTCAGGCCGAAGTCCGCGACCTCGATCTGCTCCTGCTCGGCGGGGGTGATGACGAGTTGGGCCTGCTGGAAATAGCCATAGGCCTCCTGCTGGCGGCGTTTCAGTTCAGCTTGGGTGATCATGATGAGTTGGGATGGGGGATGGAAATCGAATCAGGTGAGGGTGGGTAGGGCGAATCCTCCGGATGAGCCGGGGTTTGGGATATTGGAAGGGGTAGCCAGGAATCCAGGAGGGGTTTTGCTGAGAGGGTTCGGAGCTTGTTCGTGGCTTCCTGGCTTCCCCTTACATCTGGGCCAGTGAGCGCGCGGCGGCAACGATGCGGGCGACGTCGGGGCGGTAGGCGTTTTCCAGGATGGGGCTGAAGGGCACGGGCACGTCGGGGGAGGCAACGCGCACGACCGGGGCCTGCAGGCTGTCGCCGCAGTGCTCCATGATGCCCGCGGCGATCTCGGCGCTCACGCCGCCGGTCTTGGGTCCTTCCTCGACGATGACCACGCGACCCGTCTTGCGGAGCGACGCGCCGATGGTCTCGTAATCAATCGGCGACAGGCTGCGGACGTCGATGACCTCCGCCTCTATGCCCTCCTGAGCGAGTTGCTCGGCGGCTTGGGCAGCGAAGTGCGCCATCAGCAGCCAGCCGAGGATCGTGACGTGCTTGCCCTCACGACGCACCACGGCGCGGTCGAGCGGCACCACGTAATCCTCGTCGGGGATGTCGCTGGTGGCGTCGACGGCTCCGGGCTCGGCGCGCGCGCCCTTGGAGCCGTAGAGCAGCTTGTGCTCGAAGATCATGACGGGGTTGTCGTCGCGCACAGCGGCCTTGAGCATGCCTTTCGCGTCGTAGGCGGTGGACACGGCGACGACCTTCAGTCCGGGCACGCCGGTGAAATAACGCTCCATGCTCTGCGCGTGCTGCGAGCCGCGGCCGGTGGCGCCGATCGGGGCGCGCATGACCATGGGCACCTTGATGGTGCCGCCGGACATGTAGCGCATCTTGGCGGCGTTGTTGATCAGCTGGTCGCTGGCGAGGAAGAGGAAGTCGCCATACTGCATGTCGGCGATGGGTCGCATGCCCATCATGGCGGCGCCGACGGCCATGCCGGTGAAACCGAGTTCCGCGATGGGCGTGTCGATGATCCGGCCAGGAAATTTCTCGGACAGCCCGAGCGTGACGGTGAACGCGCCGCCCCAGCCGCCGGGGACGCCGATGTCCTCGCCGATGCAAAACACGCTCGAGTCGCGCATCATTTCCTCGGCGATGCCGTCACGGAGAGCCTCTGCAATGCCTTGTCGTTTCATATTTTTAAAAATTAAGCGCGGTAGCTGACGGGGCTGCCGACCGGATCGGCGAAGTCGTTGAGATACCCGGCGTCCTGCCATTTCGTGCCCTCGCGCAGGGCGGATTTTTCGGTGCGGAAATGGATGGCGAAGCTCACGCGCGGGCCGGCGGCGTGGTTCTCGCCGCTGCCGTGGACGGTGAGCCGGTGGTGGAAGCTGACGCCGCCCGGAGGCAGGATCGCGGCGACTTCCTCCCATTTGCCGCCGCCGCTCTTCGCGTGGATGCGCTGCTTCAGTTCGTCGAGCTTGTCGCTAAAGAAGTCGCCGGCCTTGAGCAGGCCCCAGTGATGGGAGCCCGGGACGAAGCGCATCGGGCCGGAATCCGCGGTGACGTCGCTGATCGCGACCCACGCGGTGAACAACTCGCCGGTGAGGGCCGGGTCCCAGTATTCCTGGTCCTGGTGCCAGCCGACGTTGACGCCGCCCTGGCCGCCCGGCGGCTTGATCAGCAGCTGCGTGGCGAAGACCTGCACCATTTTTGCGCCGGTGAGCGCGGCGGCCCATTGGCCGATGGCCGGGTGGCTGACGACTTCGAGAATCGTGCGGTCGGAGCGGTGGGCGTTGTCGATCTTAACCAGCTTGGTGGGAGGCTCCTTTTGGCCGGTCGGTTTGGCGCAGGGCGCGATGCCGGTCTCATATTCGCCGGCGTAAACCGCGTCGATGCGCCGGCGCACTCGCGCAAGCAGGTCGGCGGGCAGCACGGGAGGCAGGATGACAAAGCCATCCCGCGCATACTGCGCGGTGGCGGTGCTCTTCTGAGCGGCGGAAGGCGGGATAACGGGGGTGGTGCTCATGGCGGGGTGGGTCAGGCGAAGACGTCCTCGGTGAGGTTGGCGAGGGTGGGTTGCGGGGCCTTCTGGGCGTTCACGACGGCGGTTTGGATCTCGGCATCGATCTTCGCCTTGATGGCGTCGAGATCGGCCTGCTTCACATCCGGGCGCGCGAGCAGCACCTCGGCGAAGCGCGTGATCGGGTCGCGCGCGAACCACGCCTCGCGCTCGTCTTTCGGCTGGTAGTGGCAGGCGTCGCGGCGGGAATGCCCCGTGCGGCGGTAGGTGAGCAGCTCGAGCAGCACGGGGCCCTTGCCGGCGCGACACTCCGCGACGGCGCGTTCGGCGGCGGCGAGGACGGCGAGCACGTCGTTGCCGTCGACGGTTTCGCCGCGGAAGCCATACGACGCGGCGCGGTCGGAGATTTTTGGGTTCTTCATCACCTTCCCGATGTGGGTGGAGGCGCCGTAGAGGTTGTTTTCGCAGACGAGCACGACGGGCAGGTTCCAGATGGCGGCCATGTTGACGCCCTCGTGGAACGCGCCCTCGGCGACGGCGCCGTCGCCGAAGAAGCACGCGACGACCTGCGGCTTTTTTTGCATCTTGAATGCGAGCGCCATGCCTGCGGCGAGGGGAATGCCGCCCGCGACGATGGCGATACCGGGGACCATGCCCTTGTCCATGTTGCCCATGTGCATCGAGCCGCCCTTGCCCTTGCAGCAGCCGGTGGTCGCGCCGAACAGCTCGTCGAGGAGCTCCTGTACGCTCAGCCCCTTGGCCAGCGCGTGGCCGTGGCCGCGGAACGTCGAGGTGATGTAGTCGCCCGGTTGCAGCGCGCTACACACGCCGACGGCGGTGGCCTCCTGGCCCTGACATTGGTGGATGGTGCCGGGCATCGTGCCCTCGAGGAAAAGAAACTTCACGCGCTCCTCGAACTCGCGGATGAGGACAATGCGTTCGTACAGGCCGAGCAGGGAAGCCCGGTCCCGGTGAGTGGCGGTCGCAGGGGCGGCGCCGGGGGCGGAGGTGGTTTTCATTTTAAAAGTCGGAATTGCCTAATTTCCCAGGGACGCAGCGCGATGTCGGCGGCGAGAGGGACAGGGTTGGATGCATCGGTGGTCCGGCCCATGGCGTCGGTCGCCTGGCGCGTGTGCAAGGGCAGCGTCGTGGTGACGTGGCACGCGCTGGGCTTCCCCTCGCATTCGATCACGCGGAGCTCGCACGTTTCTGTGCCCGCCGGGCGCCGAAAGGCCGAGAGCGTGGCGTTCGACACGGCCAGGAAACTCTGGCGGCGTGGCAGCGGGCCAGCTTGCGGCGCGTGGACGATGCAGCGAGGCTTTTGGTCGAAGGTTGCGACGGCCTGGAGCCGGTCGGTGTTAGTGAAACCGGCCGCATGGGGGCGCAGCACGTAGCGGAAGGCGCAGGTCCGCGGCCAGCCGAACTCGCCGGTAAAGTGAGACTCCCACTCGCGCACGACGAGATTGGCGAAGCCGCCGTCGTCGCGGCGCTTGAAATATTGCGTGCCGCTGTGCACGACCAGCAGCCCGGAGCCATCCGCCGCCATCAGGTCGAGCCACGAGAGCGCCTGCAGGGTCTGCTTCCGGCTGGGCTCCACACCGAACGGATAGTCGCGCAAGACCGTCGCGACCGGGAAGCCGGGGACAAACTCGAGCCAGTAGCCCTCGTGGATCTCCAATGGAAACTGCCAGCCGTTGACCTTCGCCTCGCCGGTTTTCGGCGGCAGGTCGGGGAAGACGCGCACCGCCACGTCGACGTCGGCCGAATCTGCGGCAAGCGTGACCGTGATCTCAAACCGCAGCCCGCGCGTGTCGGGGTGCGTCGCCCGCACCCTTGCGCGCAGCGGCCCCGTCTCCAGCCAGGTGAATTGCGCCTGCGTTTGCGCGGTGTTGTAGGGCGCAACCGGGGTGTTGGGCGGACGCGCGAGCGGTGAGGAACCATTAGCTTCTCCCGTGAGCGTGGGGAAAGGCCGTGCCGCGCCCGCCAGCAGTTCCTTTCCGCTTTGCCGGTCGACGAGGCTGCAGATGGCGCCGCTGACCGGATCGAGACTGACGCGCACCCGGGAGTTTTCGAGCACGTGGGCGTCCCGGTCCACGCGAAGGTCCGTCGCTGGAGTCACGGCAGCGGTCGCCGTGGGAACGAGAAAATAGGTGTCGTAGCCTACCGACGGCAGCGCGCGGGCGGGGAAGGCGAGATCGGCGCAGACCAGCTGGCCGTTCGCGTTGCGCTCGCTGGAGAGCAGCTGGGCCGGCACGGTTTTCCCCGCGGAATCACGGACGTGCACCGCGGTTGAGTTGAGGCCTTCGAGTTGCAGGGTGCCCGTTGTGACCAGCGCATCGCGTGCGAAGCCGCAGGGATTGAAGACCACCGTGGCGAGACTGCCAGGTGCGACGCCCGGCGCGGTTCCGACGGACTGCGCGATGGCGTGCAAGGCGCGGCCCAACACCTTGCGTCCCGCGACGGCGGCATTGTCCATGAAACGGTAGCCGTAGGAACCCCAGGTCTGGAAATGCGTGTCGAGGACCGGGTCGGCGGGCGGCGTGGCGCCTTGGTGGCGCGTGTATTCGCACAGGCAGACGTCGTGGCTTTGTGCCGCGAGCAGTTGCCGCCATGCCTCGTGGAGCGCGGCGGCCTCGTCGAAGGCGGAATCCAGCAGGTGCGCGATGGCCTCGAACCGCTCCGCCGCGTGCAGCACGGCCTCCACTTCGCGGCCGAAGCGACGGATCTGGTCTCCGCCGATGCCCCAAGGCAGCAGCTTGGCGAAATCATCCACCACCGGCCGCTTTACCGCGATGGCGGGCGCGCCCGGGGCCGCCTGCCGGTCGAGGTATTGCTCGATCGTGAGATACTCGACGTCGAACTGGTCGGAGAGCGCGCGGAAAAGCTCCGGGTCAAACTTGTTGATGGATTTGCCGGTGAGTTTCTCCCAGCCGAACTCCGTCCATTTCAACACGAGCGGCGTGCGCGAGCCGGCCATACGACCGACGGTGGCGCGGCCATCGTCCGTCCAGAGCCAGTCGATGTCGTGGGTGACCATTGGCGGGTGGAAAACCAGCGGGTTCGCCGGCACCGCGAGCATGCGGGTGCCGTCCGCGCCTTCCCACCAGATGACGGCCTCCTCCATGGACGGCGCGCCGTGGCGGCCCCATGTATCGCACTGCGCCATGCTCCCGAAGCGATAGCCCGTCAGGGTAAGCAGTTGGGGAATCTGCGGGTGGCTCATCTCCTCCTCCTCGAGAAAAACGGCGACCGGCCGGCCGAGAACGCGGGTG
The DNA here is from genome assembly GCA_903862955.1 of uncultured Opitutia bacterium. GTDB lineage: Bacteria > Verrucomicrobiota > Verrucomicrobiia > Opitutales > Opitutaceae > Opi-474. The sequence continues at coordinate 19,084 of CAIPAH010000021.1, read as the reverse complement.
ATCGTCTCCTGGCCGACGATGAGCTGCCGCAGGTTGGACTCGCCCGACACCATCGAGCCGATGGGCTGGCCGAAGGTGCCGCCGACGATTTCCACCTGGCCCGCCTCGAGGTAACGCTGCAGCCGGCGGTTGATGTGGGGATAGTGCTCCGCGACCAGTTCGTAGGTGAGCGCGTCGAGGTTGATGCCGGTCTTCACGCTCGGCGCGTAGTCCGCCATGTCGAGGCTGTCGGTGATGGACTGCGCGCAGGACTCGAGTCCCAGGTTCCAGCCAATGCCGGTGTAGCTCCAGTGGTTCAGCAGCGTGAAGCAGAGCTTGGGCCTGCCGACGGCGGAAATGGGCTTCGCGGCACTCATGCGGTTTCCAAGCTCACTCCCATCAACCCAATCACGACGTCCTGCGACAGGGTTTCGAGCGTGACATCCTGCAGCACGACGTCGGGCCGGAGTTTCCAGGACAGCACGATGGCGCGGCAGTTGGCGCCGAGCTGAACCTGCGGCGGCGGCTTGTCAGGCAGGCAGAACCCGTCGTGGGCGTAGCTGTAATCCTCGCCGCCCCACGGGCAGAGCATCCAGAAATTGTCCGGCGGGATCAACGCGAGCTTCTCCACCGCGCCGTCGGCGTAGCGGAAGCGGAACTCGGCGTTGGCGATGCGCGTTTGCATCGGGAATGTCGTGCCGCAGACCAGCAGCCAGATCGTGGACGCTTTCCGCTCGACCGGCACGGTCACCGCGGTCGGCCAGTTGTCCCACAGCGAGGTGAAGGCGATGTTTCGATCCTCCGCGAAGCGCGCAAAGGGGACATTCGCAGTCGTCCGGATCCGGCCGTCGGCGCCGACCAGTTTCGCCACACCGCCGAGGTCGATGGTAGGCGGCGGCAGATTCCAATAAGGAAAGGTCCAGGCGGAATAGCCGTCGACGCCGAGCCGGACGGAGCACGTCGCCGGACGCGGGGAGAGGTAGCGCTGCTGGAAGATCGTGCGGACGTCATTCGGGGTGTGCGCAACGAGGTCGAGGCATTCCCACGTGGCGGACGGCTTGGGTTCGCGGGGCGTGCGGGCGAGCTGGGCGAGGTCGGCCGCGGGATCGGTGACGTGCAGCTTGAAGATCTGCCAGCGGGGGAGGTCGCCGCACCGATGCTGCACGAGGACCAAATGATGCCCGGGTTTGGACGCCAGCCGGCTCTGCAGCGTCGCGTCCTGCGGTTGCGCCGTTTCCATCACGCCGTGCAGGTCGTGCCACGTTTGCGGCCGGCCCGACGGCACCTGCAACGCCACGTTGTCGCCCACGCGGCCGACAACGTGCACCGGCTGGCCCTGTGGGACGCGTTGGACGAGGTCGAGCGCGAGGTCGAAGGAACGCGCCGGTGGCGCGGTGAAATGCAGCCACGTGCAGCCAAACGCCGGTTCGACGCGCCCGGCGACGGACTGGCCATTCAGCGTGAGCGACGCGATCTGTTCCGCGCGGACGGGCACACGGAAAATCACCTCCGCGGGTTTGGTCAGCTTGAGCTGGTAGCGATCGGTGTCGCCATCCTGGGAGAACGTGAGCGCAAAATCCGGTGTGGTGATCGCGGCGTTCTTCCACTCCGAGGGAAACGCCGGCTGCAGCCGCACGCGGCCGTTCGGGTAATCGGGCGCGTAGCCGTAAAGTCCCTCGACGACGCTGCGCGCGAACATGTGGGAGTTGTCGCCGAAATCCGTGGCCGCGCCGATATGGCTGAAGCCGCCCGGCACCGCGCTCGCGAATGCACTCTCCAGTGTCGCGCCCTGCAGCAGTGAATAGCCCGCATCGCCGAGCCCGGTTTGGAAATAGGCGAGGGCAAGCGCGAACAGGTCGCCGCCAAACATGTCGCGCACCGACCATTTCCACGGCACCCAGTTGGAGAGCTGGCAGAGTTCGCCGCCGTAAGGCAGCGGAATGCGCTCGAGGTCCCACTCGGTGTAATACAGCGACTGCAATGCCTCCGCGGCCGAGGTCAGTCCCGCGTCGATCGGCAGGAAAACGCTGTAGAGCCAGGCATCGGCGTGCACCCGGCCGTGTCCGCCCTGCTCGCGATAGAGGCCGAAATGCCCGCGGTCCCGGACCCAGAGGAGTTCGCGCATGGCGCGCTGGATTTTGGTCGCCTGCGCCTCGTGGCGGGCGGCCATCGACAGATCCCCCGCGCGCCGTGCCATGTCCGCCGCCGCGCGGTGGCCGGTGAACGCATAGGACGACGCCTCGGCGCTGCCGCCGCCGTTATACCAGACCGAGTCGGTCGGCAGCGTGTTGATGTAGCTCTCGTAGAGCCCGTCGTTATCGGGATCGAAGCAGTCCCGCAGCCACTCCAGGTGCAGCTCCAGCGCGGGGCGCAATAGCTGCTCCATCGCCGGATCCGCCGTCGCCCGCCAGTCGGCAATCGTCTGGTCGAAGAACTGCGACTGGACGTCATACATCGGGAAATCCCGATCGAGCGAACCGCGGCCGTAGAGCCGCGAGTCCTTGCCTTCGTGCACCAGCAACCGCTCCTCGCTCGCGACGGCGCGCAGGCGCGCGGGGTCGGAGGTTTTCTGCAGGCCGATCGTGTAGCGGGCGTTCCCGAGCACGCGCTCGTGCCAGCCCAGCGCCGTGGCGCCGCAAATCACCCGCCAGCCGACGAAGCGGCAGCTGAAGGCCATGCAGCCGTGACGGAAAATGTAGGGGTCGCGCTCGCAGTTGCCGTCCACGGCGTGGTTCACGGCCGCGACCGCGGCATCCAGCAGCACGTCGGGGCTTACACTCTTCACGCGCTCGGCTTCGCGAAGGGACTCCACGCCGGCCGCGAACGCCTGGGCGGGATCAGCGCTCCGCAATTCCGTCCCGGCCGTCCCGGGAGCACACGCCTCGATCGCGTAGAAGAACTCATGTTCCCCGGCAGCAAGGCTCGTGGTCCCGACCACCATCGGCGCGTCTCCGGCTGCGGACACGGCCAATTGCCGCGGATTGGTCAACCACGTGGCGTCGCCGACGCTCAGCTTGTCCGTCCGGCTCGCGCGGCCCACGGCGACGAGCGTGGCGTCCGCCGTCGCCGCCAGGCGAAACAGCGGCCCGTCGATCGTCGCCACGTTGTTCGCGCAGAAGCCGGCCACCATGCCCTGGAACAGCTGCGGCCGGCGCGGATCGCCCGAGCGGCAGATGTCGGGATTGCCGCGCATGACCGGGTCCCAATTAAGGCGCGGATCGCCTTCCTCGGGGCGCGCGCCGCCGAAGCTCCAGATCAGTTGATCGCCCTGGCGGGCGCCCGTCACGTGGATGTGCGCGGCGAAACCGGCGACCTCCGTCAGGGGAACCACGGTGAGGGTGACCGCGATGCCGGGCAGCGACGGGTCGGTGCAGAGCCAGGTCATGCGGCCGCAGCGGTAGCGCGACTCGATTTCCCAAAATTCATGCAGCCACAACGCGCGATCCTGCCGGACGATGGATGCCGACCACGCACCCAGCAGGTAGGGTTTGGCGATCAGCCGTGCCATCGGCCGGTCGCCGGTGAGCACGGCGCCATCGGTGTTGAGCCGGCAGTAGAGGGGGCGGTTGTTGAAATAGGGGCCATTGCGGCCGACGATTTCGTGGTCGCCAGCCACGTAGCGCAGCTTGCCCTCGCGGCGGTAGGTCGCGTCCACCGTCTGGCCCGGTTCACGCCACGGCCCTTGCGCCGTGGCGGCGAAACGCGCGGCGGTGGGCGATGGGGCGTTCGGGGCTCTCATGGGGATCAGGCGCCCAGCACGTAGCGGTGGACGATGCGGATGAACGTCGCGGGATATTCGCAGTAGGTGTTGATGCGATAGCTCCCGAGGTCGCCGCTGCGCTCGGAATAATAGCGTTCGCGCCAATACCAATCGTTCGCGCGGCCCACGCGCGCCACCTGGCGCAGCGATTCGAGGATGCCGGCGCGGTCGCCCATGACGTGGCGCGCCCGGGCTTCCACGAACCAGACCCGGCCCATCGCCGCGAGATCGTGGCGGTCGAGATAAAGCATTTCCCAGTCTTCGTAGGTTTCCGGCCGCGTGGAGATGCCGGTGGGAATACCGTTGTAGAGAAAGTCGCGATTGTCGCGCAGCTGCGGCCAGAGCGTCTTCACCTGCTCCGGCGTGGCGAGGCCCATGGCGATGGCGGCCCAGTCCACGTCGGTGAGGCCGTGATGTGAAATGGCCCCGCGCTCGAGGTTGATGTATTCGACGCAGTGGTCGCCCGCCCAGAATTTCTGGCGGAAGCAGGCGGTGATCCGGTCGGCGACGGCCGCGTAGCTGGACTGGCCCGTCAGCTGGGAGGCGAGGCGCAGGGCGTCAGCGGTGTAGCATTGCGTGACGCCGTCGTGGTCGAGCCGTGGGGGACGCTCGATGTAGAAGCCGCCGCCCTTGACGAGTCCCTCGGGCGTGACTTGCAACACCATCCAGTCGGACACGGCGCGCAGGTAATCCTGCTGCGCCGCCAGCCACGCCCGGTCCTGCGTGTGCCGGAAGATCGCGTCGGCCATCTGCACGACGGTGACATTCGGCAGCATCAGCAGCGGGTTGCCGGGGAACCAGTGGGAGTAGGCCCCGCCGTTGGCCGCGACGACGAAGGGATACTCCTTGTCCGACTTGGGCAGCTTCATCATCGCCGTCGTGCCGGCCTGGTCGGGCACGATGGCGAAGGGGATCAGGCCGTCGTCGCGCAGGAAGGTCTTCACGTAGTTCCAGCTCGCGAGCACCTCGGCCTTGCGGCCCAGCCAAAGCAGCGCCTCGGCGGACTGGCCCCAGTCGAGGCCGGGGAAGGTCGTGTTGGAGCCGTGTCCCTGCGAAGGGTCGGCGCAGACCGAGAAATAGCCGAAGAAGATCTTTGGATTGAGCGCCGCGAGGACGCTCTTGTCCGCGCACTGGCGGTAGGCTTCAGCCAATTCTGGCTCGAGCGTTGCGGGTGCGACGGTGGGGGCGGCGGGGGAGCTCATGTAGCGGGCGCGTTGGGGCGGTTAAGGCGTTTGGCTTTGGTTGGGGCGATTGGCTGCGGCGCGGTTCTTGGCGAACATTCCGCCCGCGGCGCGAGGCGCCGGATTTTCGAATTTCGAATTTCGATTTTCGATTGGCGGGCTCTCCTTCGCCGAAGTTTCTGGAGGTGTGGTTGGCGGAGCGGCCGCAGCGGGACGAGCGGGGCCTTCGACTTCAATCGCGGCCAGGGCCTGGCCGGCGAGCAGGGTGTCACCGGGCTGGGCGAGGGGCTGCTTGAAAATGCCGGTGGCGATGCACTCGACTTCCATCGTGGCTTTGTCGGTCTCGACCTCGAGCAAGGCCTGGCCGCGCTGGACTGGCTGGCCGGGCGTGACGAGCCACCGGATCACCTTGATCGCGGAGTCAGTCGTGGCCAGGTCGGGCATCTTCATTTTGATTTCCATGATGGCGGCGGGAAGTGAGAGGGGCGGGTGAGGGTGTGGGCGAAAGTGTCTAGGCCTGGTGCGCGAGCCAGCATTCCAGGGCAGCGAGGCTGTTGCCGGTCGCCATGCCCGTGTCCACCTGGCCGGCGAGGTCGGGGCCCCAGTGTTTTCCGGAAAATTGTCCGAGCGCGTGGATCATACCGCCGTCCCACGGCTGGCCGGGCGCATCCATCAGCCAGTTGCCGATGAACGACGCCATTTCGGCGGCCATTGTGCGATAGAGCGGATCACCCGTGGCGGCCGCCAGCGCGAGAACGGGCTCGATGGCCTTGACCGGCCCGATCGGGTAGAGGAGCGGGTAGTCATCTGTGCGGCAGCACTGGCCGCCGCGCGCCACGCCGTGGTTCGCGTGCGGGAGATCGTAGAAATAGGTCCACGCAAACGCAAATGCCGCAGCCTTCTGGCAGAGCGCGAGCACGGCGGGGTCGCGCGTCGCGACGTAGAGCGGCACCACGCCCTCGAGCACGTAGCACGCGGCCTCGCTGTCCACGAACTCCTTGTCGGCGGCATAAATGCCGTCGAGCATCTGGTTGTAGTATTCGTACCGGTGCAGCCCGGGGGCGACGAAGGCCGCAAGACGCCGGGCACGCTCCGTCCAAGTTGCGTCGCCGGTGACCTGCCCGAGACGCGTCCACAGCCCGCAGACCACCGCGCGGGCGGCGATGCGGTGCGGCTTCCGGTTCACCTCGTGATTGTGCTCGTCGAGGATGTCCGGCAGGTCGCCGTCGGGACGCTGCTGGCGCGCAAGAAATTCGCCCATGGCCGTGGCGGCTCTCAGCCAGTGCTGGCGGGTCGCGGCGTCCGGATAGTTCGGCGCGAGTTGGTAGAGCTGGATCAACTGGCTCGCGGTGTGCCCGAGCGAGTGCGTCCAGATCCGGCTGCCCGGCACGAGGTTCATCAGGAAGTCGCCATATTTTTTGCCATCGCTGCGGTCGAAATACGCGCCGTCGGTCCCGCGCTGGAAGCAGTCCAGGTTGCGCGTCATTTCGTCGACGTAAGGCAACAACCGGCGATCGCCCGTGCGCAGCCAGTGGCGGACGCTGCCCATCCACATTTCCACCGCGATGCCTTCGCCCCAGCCAAAATCAAAGTAGCCACTCATCTCGCCGCGCTTCTTGGCTGGTCCGGTCTGGGTGCGAACCCACATGTTGCTGAACCAGCCGCGGCCCGGCCCGAGGGCGTCGGGCTCCCACAGCTCGCAACGCGGATAAAACGCCGCGATGCGCGCCGCTGCAGCCTTGGCGTCGAAGGCGCGCGGCGGAGTGCGGAGCAAAATGGCCGCGGCCATACGCTCCGCCTCGAGCCATGGCTCTTCGCCCACAGCCAGCGGCTTCGCGGAGAAGACCTCGGTCAGGGTGATCTCATCCCCAGCTTTGAACTCCGCCAAACTCGGGGACACGTGCGGCACGCCGCCGGGATTTTGCGTGGCGACGTCAGGCAGGTAGCACCGCACCTGCGCGCCGCCGCCGGACGTGGGGGAGAAATCCAGCGTCCCAGCCGACCGGCTCCGGTCCACGCCGTAGATCGCAACCACTTGTCCATCGTGCCAGACGTGGAACGGGAAGGGCACCGCCCAGTCCACTGCGCTGCGGCTCGCTGGAACGTCGGCGAGCGGCTGCTCGTGCGCGTGCAGCGGCAGGGTGTAGCAGATGGCCGCGTTGGCGTTGAGTTTGAAGCCGGGATGAATCGCAGCGGCACACGGCTTCAGGAAGCGGTAACGTTGCACGCGCCGAATCACGGGCTCCTGGGCGGGGAGAGTGACCACGGACGTGGCGCTCCAGAATTCGGAAGACCCCTTCAGCGTGATCTCCCAGCCGCCATCGGGGAGCTGCTTCGTCGTGCAGGTGGTGGCGTCCGCGCAACCGACGGACGTGGAAAATTCCTGGCCCTCGATGCCCTGCAGGAGATGCCGCCAGCCGCTGCCATCCTTCAACGCCAAGGCGCCGATGCGATGCGTTCCGGCCTCGTCGCCGCAGTGGTGGATGCCAACCGCCAGCCAGGGATTGGCGACGATTGTCGGACCCGCGGACTGGGTGGCGGTTGGCACGGGGCGAATCAGAGCTTGCCGGTGGTGACGGGCAGCGCGTGGGAGGCGATGAACGCTTCGGCCTCGGCGGCGGTGAACACGCCGTCGGTGGTGCCGACGGCGCGCGTGGCGGACGAGCCGAGGGCGCTGGCGTAGGCGAGCATCTTGGGCAGGTCCCAGCCGCGGCGGATCGCGGTGATGACGCCGGCGTCGAAGGCATCGCCGGAACCGGAGGGATCGACGACCTTGGCGGGGAAGATGCCGCTGCGCCAAAACTGGCCACCGCGCGCCGCGAGGGCGCCGGCCTTGCCCTGCGTGACGATCACGGTGCGGGCGCCGTGCTTCAGGAAGTGGCGGAGCTGGTCCATCGGGTCGGCGAGGCCGGTGAGGTGCTTCGCCTCGTCGTCGTTGGGGAGGAAGTAGTCGATCTCGGGCAGCAGGGAGTTGAGCTCATCGCCGCCGGAAAATTGCTGCGGGACGACGACGTCCACGACCGTCACGATGCCCTTGGAACGGCAATATTTCAGCAGCTCGCGGAAGGCGGCGAAATTGATGCCCGGCATCGCACACAGCCCGCCGAAGTAGAAGACCTTCACGCCGTCCAGCCAGGCGCGGTCGATCTTGTCGACGGACAGGTCCTGGTTCGCGCCAAACATGTGGATGAACCGGCGGTCCTGGCCCTCGACGAGGAGGACCACCGTGCGGCTCGTCGGAAAGCGGTCCGTGTAGATCATGTGGCGGCAGCTCGCGCCCTGCTTTTCCAGCGAGGCGACGAGCGACTTGCCGGAGCCGTCGCGGCCGAGGCAGCCGATGACGTCCACGGACAGGCCCTGCTTCGCCAAGTCGATGGCGACGTTGGCCGCGCAGCCGCCGACCTTCACCGGCATGGCGTCCACGCCGAGCAGCGAGCCCTCAGGCGGCATTTCCTTCATCGGCCCGCAGAAGGTGTCTTCCACGAGAATTCCAACGCAGGCGATTTCAGCTATGGCAGTCATGTCAGGCATGAAAAGTCCTCCCGCAGCAACCCAGGGTTTCGATTCGTTCCAAAACAGCGTCCCGCACCGCCAGCCGGCCCGCGACCATCACGTCGTGCTCTCCGCCAATGCCGAGCAGCTCGTGCGGGTTGGGGATGGGATTGTGCAGCGCCTTGTGCACGGCGAGCAGGTAGCGCTGCTTCAGGTAGGTGCCGTAGTTGACCTTCGTCACGCCGCGCTGGATCGCTTGCTTGAGTGAGTCGGTCGCGATGCCGGTGCCGCCGTGCAGCACCAGCGGGATCGAGACGCGCCGGGTGATGCGGTCCAGTTGGTCGAGGTTCAAGTCCTGCTGGCCGGAGAGCTTGATGTGGACGTTGCCGACGCTGACCGCGAGCAGGTCAATGCCGGTGGCCGCCACAAAACGCGCGGCGAGTTCGGGATCGGTCATATCACCGTCCGCCCCGACGGTGCCGGATGCCCCGCAGGGCAGGGTGCCGATCTCGGCCTCGACGGCGGTGCCGTGCGCGTGCGCGTGGGCGGTGAGGGCTTTCACGCGCCGCTCGTAGTCCTCGTAGGAAGCCTCGGGATCGGACGGCATGATGAGGTTGAAGCCGGCGGTCGCGGCGGCGTGGACCCACTCGTCGTTGGGGCACTCGTTGAAAATGAAGCCGACCGGGACCTTGGCGGATTCCGCCGCGGCGCGTCCTAGCGCGCCATACCACGACAGCCGCTCGGCGGCCCGGCGCCCGGGGCGGCTGAGGAAGTCGCCGTTGAACCCGATGATGATGGGCGAGCGGGTGGACTCGGCGGCGTCGATCACGCCTTGGAGCGACTCGAGGTTCCAGCTCTCGAAGTAGCCGAGGGCGTAGCGGCCGGCGCGGGCGGCGGCCATGAGCTTTCCGATGGGTTCAAGTGGCATGGGCGGTTCCTTTCATAGCGTGGCGACGGACCGGGGCGACCACGACGGATCGGACCTTCTTGCCGAGGGTGGCGAGGTCGGCGCGGGCGGTGCGGTCGTCGGTGACGACGGTGTGGACCTGCGCGATGTCGAGCACCTTGCTCAGTCCGCGCTGGCCAAATTTGGAGTGGTCGGCGAGCAACACGAGCCGGCCGCACTGCCTGGCGATGATCTGCTTGATGCGGGAAGTGGGGACCGCGGACTCGAACGTGCCGGTGGCGGGGAGGAGGCCCTTGGTGCCGATGAAGGCGAAATCCACGAAGAGCGTCTTGGCCCAATCCTCCGCCTGCGGTCCGACGAAGGACAGGCTGAGGGCGTCGTAAAGCCCCCCGATGCCGACAACGGCTAGCCCGCTGCTCTTGCCCAGCTCGAGGCAGGCGAGGGCGGAGTTGGTGACGACGGTGAGGCCGGAACTTTCCTTGGCGAGCAGCCGGGCGAACTCGAGGCAGGTGCTGCTGCCGTCGAGGAAGAGGGTGGAACCCGGCGTGACGAGTTCGAGCGCGGCGCGGGCGATGGCGCGCTTCTCCTGTCGGCGCAGGGCCATGCGGGAGTGGACGGCGGTTTCCTGGAGATAGGACGGCGCCGCCGCCTTCTGGACGCCCCCGACGGTCTTGATCACCGCGCCCTGCCGGATGAGTTCCTCCAAGTCGCGCCGGACCGTCATGGTCGAGACCCGCAGGGCGGACGCGAATTCCCCGTAGCTGCCGGTGCCGGACGCCTCGAGCCGGTCGAGGATGAACTGGCGGCGGTCGGCGGTGGTCATGCCCGGAGCAGGAAGGTCGTGGCGAATGAGGGGGCGCTCATCGGGGTGTTCAGTTCTCACATGCCAGTGTTAAGATTTAACATGGCAAGGGAAAAGCCGGAGCTGGGCGTTTTTTGAAGGGGGAAGCCAGGAAAGGGGGAACGGAGGCGGACCCATCAACCTAGGTCCCGACCCTGAATTTCTGGCGGACTCTGCCGGCCGGTTGGACCCGGGATCAGAGCTTCACTTCGTTGATCTGGATGGTCGGCTCAATCGACGTGTAATTGGGGATATCGGCCATCAGTTCGGTCGCATGGGCGGCGAAGGCCGCCTGGAACGCCGGCATCGTGTCGAAGGTGAGGTGGCAGAGCGCGACATAGGCCGCGGGTGCGCCCGGCGCGCCTCCCGTCAAGCCCTGCTCGACTGACACGGCCTTCAGCGCGTCGCCCAAGCGGCGCCTGACCAGCGGCATATGCGTGCCGAGATAATACGCCCAGTCAAAGCGCGCGCCGGCCGTGTTGGGGTAGAGAATGCTCAGGCGAATCATGGTTATCCTTGGTTGAGGGTGGACGGATGAAATTTTGCTGATCGTGATGGAGGCCTGCCCAAAGTCCCGAACCCCGAACACTTTTCAGACGTCTTTTTCAACGGTCGGCTCAAACCAGGGCAGTTCGGCACCAAGTTTCTTTCTACTAAAGTTATATCCAGGTGCGACCTTCGCGAAAAATTCTTTCTCCAGCTCTCTGAGTCTGATTTCTGGAATATCAATGAATCTCCATTGGTAACTCCCTATATTGGGAAGCTCCATTTTCTTCTTCCATTTGGAGTCATACGACAGATGTGCGTTCGGGACGCCATCGCGCACAGGAAAGCCATAGGCGACGCCGTATTTTCCACGCGGCACAATTCTTAAGACTATTACCAAATCGTGGTCAGTCCAATTGTGTCTCGAAATGGCGAAGGGCAATTTTTGAACACGCGCGAATATTTGAAATGCGTTCTCTCTGGACTCGGAGTCAATATACATGGGCGTAAAGGGAAACGGTAATCACCGGACAACCAGTAAGATGGGCGATTGTTCGCCGTGTTCGGGCCCTAAGAGTTTTCTATATTTTTGGTCTTGGGCCGATGGGCGATGAGATCACGCCTCGACGGTTAGCTAGGTGGCCGATGGATTTGAGTTTGGTTTGTCCGAGGCCGAGAGTTGCGACGCCGGTTCCATAGTAAGTAGGGTCGGAAGCCGGAGAGTCGCTGGGTCAAACTCGACAGCAAACGTAAGGCGGCTGTGGAGGCTCATGATGGCAATCCAGACCTCACTGAATTCGGCCAACAAGACCGGGTCAGGCTTCTCGCGAGTGTAGGCTAGAAAGGCTGCACGACGTTCTTGGTATTTCTTCTCGTCAAGATTGTGAGCTAACTGGTTTCTGAGTCTGTTTAGTGCATCGGCCTCGTCTAAGAGTTCATCCGACAATTCTGGGCGCATCAACGCTCTGGCTAAACACAAGTAATCGTAAAACGACCGACGATTTAGCATTTCCGGACGAGCGATGTGTTTTTCGACAGCTACGACCAAGAGTTCCTCGACTAGGAGATGGCCTGTCAAAATTATGACCAGTTCGTTGTCCCTACGAACGGGTGCCATCTGCTCCAAGAATCTGAGTTGGTGCTTGGTTGGCCATTTCATCTTTAGCGTGGCTCGCCGGCGCAGCCTCGGCCGGCTATTGATTCTAAGACGTTATTGTATAGTTACTAGCGATTCCGAAAACTGTCTAGTGCGACTGCGCTCACCGATACTTCACCTCGGCGTACATGAACTCGCGGAGGGCGGGGGTGGCGTTCGCGAGGATGCGTTCGAGACCGGGGGTGCGGATGGCGCCTTTCATGCGCCAGGCGGGATTGTCGCCGCGGCCGTATTGGAGCTGCATCAGGTAACGCGTGCGCTTCCCGGTGTTCGGGCGGCCGCGGTGCCAGACTTGGTGGTTGAAGAGGTAGATGTCGCCGGCGCGGCAGAACAGCGGCACGGCGCCCTGGCCCTCGAACACGGGGTTTTCCTTCGGGGAGTCGCGGCCGGAGAGTTGGCTGCCGGGCACGATCTCGGTCGGGCCGTCTTCGAGCGTGAGGATGTCGCTGAGTGCGACCTGCACGCTGAGCCACGGGAGCGGCAGCGGGGCGGGCCAGCGGGGGACGTCGGGCGGTAGCGGGTATTCGACGATGTCGTCGACGTGCCAGTGCGAGATGGATTGGCCGGGTTGGTTGCGGATGACGTTTTGCGCGCAGAAGCGGGCGTTGGGCCCGAGGATGGCGCGGACGAGCGACAGGATCGGCTCGCGGATGAAGAGCTCGACGAAGGCGAGGTTCTTTTCCTCGGGCTCGCGGATGACGAAGGAGGGGTCGGTCTTGGCGATCTCGTCGGTGATGGCCCGGAGCTTGGCGCACTCCTCAGTGCCGAGCACGCCCGGGACGATCACGCTCCCGTCGCGATAGAAGCGGTCAAGGATGTCCTTGGTCGCGGCTGCGGAGAGCGGGGCGGTCAGGCCAGCGGTGGAGGTCATGGGGCAGGAGGAACGAACTACGCCATGCCTTGGGCAAAACGGAGCCGGAGACGAGCCGGTTTTAGCCGGAAGCCAGGAAACCAGGAACGGAGCAGGTGAGAGCAGGGCGGGATCCAAGCTGCGGCTCTGGCTCGAGTTCATGCGTCCGAGCGTCCGATTCCTGGTTTCCTGGCTTCCGGCTAAAAACCCTCCGGCTTCCGTTCCGGATCGTTTCCCGCGTTGCAACCCGCTTCGGAACAGCGTGCTATGGGATGCATGGCATCACCCAAAATCCGCTGTGGCGTGGCCGGGGTCGGCTCGCTGGGTCAGCATCATGCGCGCATCTACTCCACGCTGCCCGGCGCGGAGTTGGCGGGCATCTTTGAGCCCAATGCGGCAAGGGCGAAGGAGATCAGCGAGAAGTTCTCCTGCCGGGTGTTCGGGTCCGTTGAGGAACTCGGCGACGCGTGCGATGCCGTCTCGGTCGTCGTGCCGACCGACAAACACGAGCAGGTCGCGTTGCCGCTGCTGGCGAGGAAGACCCATTTGCTGATCGAGAAGCCGATTTGCGCGTCGCTGGCCGAGGCCGAGCGCGTGCTCGCGTCGGCACGGCAGAACGGCTGCCTGGTGCAGGTCGGGCACATCGAGCATTTCAACCCGGTGATGAGCTTCCTGGAGAAGGAAATCGACGAGCCGCGTTACATCACGGCGGAACGGCTGGCGCCGTATCAGCCGCGCGGCACGGAGGTGGGGGTGGTGCTCGACCTGATGATCCACGACATCGGCATCGTGCTGGAACTGGTGAAGTCACCCATCGCGAAGATCGACAGCGTGGGCGTGACGGTGCTCTCGAAGAGCGAGGACATCGCCAACGCGCGCATCCAGTTCGAGAACGGCTGCGTGGCCAACCTCAGTGCCAGCCGCATGGCCACGAAGAAGATGCGGGAGATCCGGATCTTCCAGTCCGACGCCTACCTCTCGCTCGATTTCATGAACCAGGCCGGGCACCTCGTGAAGAAGAGCGACATCATCGCCTACGGGCTGAAGATGAAGATCGGCCTGGTGAAGGCGGGCGACCTGAGCGCGATCCCGGTGAAGGAGATCCCGATCGAGAAGGGCGAGCCGCTGGCGCTGGAGTTGGCGCATTTTGTGGAGAGCGTGGCGAAGGCCCGGCAGCCCAAGGTCGGCGGCGCGCTGGCGAAGAGCGCGCTCGAAGTCGCGATCACCATCACGGAGCAGATCCGGGCGGGGCAGAAATGAAGTTGGCCCGCGAATGACACGAATGAGCGCGAATGCCGGAGTGATGGCCACAAAAAGGCACAAAGAGCACAAGAACGGAGACCCTTTTTTGCGACTTTTCGTGCCTCTTTGTGGCCAACTTTGCCTGGGTTTTCGCGGTCTTTGCGCTCTTGGCGGTTAAATCCTGATGTCTGCAGACTCCAAATCAGCGCCGCTCCATTTGCCTCCGCCGACGGGCGGACGGGTGGACGTGCTGGTTGTGGCGGGGGAGCACTCGGGGGATGAGCATGCGGCGCGGATGGTGCGCGAGCTGCGCGCGAAGCAACCGGGCGTGGTGGTCGCCGCGCTGGGCGGGCCGGAGCTGGCGGCGGCGGGGGCGCAGTTGTTGCACGACCTGACGGCGTCGTCGGTGGTCGGCTTCGTTGAGGTGGTGAAGCATTATCCGGAATTTCGCGCGCTGTTTGCCGAGACGCTGCGCTGGATTGCCGAGCACCAGCCGCGGGTGATTTGTCTCGTGGACTACCCGGGCTTCAACCTCCGGCTCGCCGCCGCGCTGCGGGAGCGCGGGCTGTCGGTGAAGGGCGGGGGAAAGATCAAAACGCTTTTCTACATCAGCCCGCAGATTTGGGCGTGGAAGGCGAAGCGCCGGTTCACGATGGCGCGGGACTTGGATGCGCTCGCGGTGATTTTCCCATTTGAGCCCGCGTGCTACGCGGACACGACGCTGCCAGTGGAGTTTGTCGGTCACCCGTTTGTCGCGGCCGACTATGCCTCTCCCGTGCGCTACGACCCCGCTGGCCCCGTGCTGCTGCTGCCGGGTAGCCGGCGGCAGGCAGTCGCGCGGATTTTCCCCGTGTTGCTGCGCGGCTTCGAGGCGTTCGGCCGGGGGGAAGCGGTCGTGCTTTACCCGAGCGATGCGATTCGCGAGGTCCTGCAAGCGGCGAATCCGCCAGCGAATGTCCGTTTGCAGCCGATGGGCACGCCCGTGGCGGCGTCGGCGGTGCTGACCAGCTCAGGCACGATGTCGATGCACTGCGCGCTGGCGGCGATCCCGGGGGCGATTGCCTACCACACGAACCCGCTGACCTACCTGCTGGCGCGCTACTGGGTGAAGATCGATTACATCGGCATCGCGAATCTGTTGCTCAAGGAGCCGATGTATCCTGAGTTCATCCAAGGCGCGGCCACGCCCGCGGCGCTCGCCGCCGAGCTGCACGCCTGCGTGGAGGACCCGCGCCGCCGCGCTCGAACCGCAGAGCAGGCGGCGCGGTTGCGCACGTTGCTGAGCCAGCCGGCGGGCGGGACCGCCGCGGACTGGCTGGCGCGGTTTTTGTGAGCGTGCTCGAAGGTGGAGCGCGTTGCCCCTAACGCGGTGGTTCGGATGGGATTCAATTCAGCGTCTTGGGGGCAAGCCGCTCCACCTCGCAAAACTTAGGCTGACTCGGGTCGCTGGTCCGCGACGTGGTTGCCGCCGGCGGCGGCCGCGAGGCGGGGCTCGACCTGGCGCCAGAGGGCGTCGGCGCGCGTGGTGATCAGCTCGCGGCACTTGCCGATCTCGGCGGTGCGCGCGACGCGGTTTTCCTCCGCGATCTTCGCGAGGTCGTCGAGATTGTAGAGGAAGACGTTCTGCAGGCTGGCGACGGTGGCGTCGACGTCGCGGGGCAGGGCCAGGTCGATGAAGAACAGCGGGCGGGCCGGGCGCTTGCGCATCGCGGCGGCGGTGGCGTCGCGGGAAACGATCGTTTCGGGGGCGGACGTGGCGCACACGACCACGTCAAACTCCGACAGCCGTGCCTCGCGCTGGTCGTAGGGCATCGCGCTGGCGCCGAGTTCGGTGGCGAGCTGCAGGGCGCGCTCGAATCCGCGGTTCGCCACCGTGAGGCTACCCGCGCCGCGGCTCTGGAAGGCCTTGGCGGTTTTTTCGCCGATGTCGCCGGCGCCGAGCAGGCACACCCGTGCCTCGCTGAGCTGACCGAAGATGTTCACGGCGAGCTCGACGGCGACGTTGGCGATGCTGACCTGGCCCTCGGTGATGGCGGTGTTGGAGCGCACGTGCTTCGCCGCCTGGAAAGCTTTTTGGAAAACGCGGTTGAGGACGGCGCCCGTGTGCCCCTTCGCCTGCGCCGCGCCGTAGGCTTCCTTCACCTGGCCGAGGATCTCGGTTTCGCCGAGCATCTGGGAGTCGAGGCCGGCGGTGACTTCCAGCAGGTGACGCACGGCGTCGGGGCCGGACAAGCTGAGGCGGAACTGCTCAAACTCAGCGAGAGTGAAGTGTTGGCGCGCGCAGAATCGCGCCTGCACGTCCGCTGCCGTTTCGGGCGTGGCGGCGACGCCGTAGAACTCGATGCGGTTGCAGGTGCTGACGACGGTGAACTCGCGCAACCCCGTCATCGCCGCGAGCTCGCGCCGCAGCGCCTCGGCGCCCTCGGCATCGATCGACAGTTTCTCCCGCACTGCCATCGGGGCAGTGTGATGGGTCGCCCCCAGCACAAAAAGATGGTCCGCACTCATCTGCTCGCGGCCTGGGTGTGGGACGTGGGCGCGTGGCGGCTGGCGTCCACCGGCCACAGGGAAAACAAGGCGCAGCCGAACAGAATGATCCCGACCCACGCGAAACGCTGGGCGATCAGGCGGCCGCGCAGCCGCAGGCCGAGCGCAATCGCATACGCCAGCCAGACCGCAACAGTCAGAAATAACTTGGTGAGGTTGACGCTCTGGAGGTCCCGCAACCAGTAGACTGAGCCGACGGCGAGGGAGATGGTTAGCAGGATCACGCCGACGAAGAGCAGCCGCAGGCTCATGTGGTCGAGGTCCATGATCGACGGCAGGAACGTGAAGAAGCCGCGGAGCTGCTTCTGCTTGAGCGAAAAGTTGCGCAGCAGATACATCACCGACGTCAACGCCACGAGGGCGAACACCCCGTAACTGAACAGCGCGATCGCCGCGTGGAGTTCGATCCAGGGATTGCCGCCGAAGATGTGCGCACGCCGCGTCGCGTCCCACGCCGGGATCGAGAGCGAGACGAGCGTGACTGCCGCCGCGAGGCAGGAGGTGAAGTATCCCAGCAAGCTGAGCCGGAAGGTGACGCCCACGACGAGGTAGAGCGAGATGGCGGACCAGGCGGTGAACTGGAAGATCTCAAACGTGTTGCCCAGCGGGCAGCCGGCGACGGCGCGGCCACGCAGCATGAGGCCGATGACTTGGAAGAAATAGCCGACGGTGATGATCGTGTTGATCACCGTGTTGGACTGGCGGTTGCCGCGCAGGAGGGTCCACGTGCCCAGCAGGAGACCCACGAGGTAACATTCCCCCGCGAGCCATAACCAGGAACGATCAGTGAGTCCGGCAAACATGGAAGGGAAACGGTAGGGCTTTCATCGACGGGGGCAAGTCCGCGGGTCGGGAGTATTAGCGTGACGTGGGTTGGGTGTAGGTCGGGCTTCAGGCCCGATATCCGAGCCCCTGATATCGGGCGTAAAGCCCGACCTACCAAGGCATGTCCGCTCAGCGCGTGGGCGCCCAGTGGGCGAGGAAGGCGAGAATCTTGGTGGGACTGTGCCCGGCGCCTTCCTCGAGGGCGCCGGTGTCCTGGGTGGTGAGCTGGTTGCCGCTGGCGTCGAGGACGACGAGCACGGGCAGACCGTGCTGGATGGGATTGCCGTAGCGGGCGTTGACGTCGGCGTTGCGGTTCACGCCGTGGCGGGTGTTGACGTCGACCATCACGACCACGAAGTCACGGTGGAGTGCGGCGGCGACCTGCGGATCCGTGTCGAAGGTGTGATGCAACCGATGGCACCAGACGCACCAGTTGGCGCCGAAATCGAGGAGCACGTGCCGGTGCGCGGCCTTGGCTGAGGCGAGCGCGGCGGTGATGTCCGACGAGGCATCGGCGGTCGGGCTGTAGATGTCGGGTCCCTGCTTGGGATACTCGGGTTCGGAGGCCCGGCTGACGGCGGCGGTGGCGAAGGCAAGGGCAGCGAGGAAAATGTAGGAGCGCATGGGCTAGGTTCTAGCGTGGCGGGGAGGCTTGGAAGGAAAATTTCCGCGGGTGGAACGCGTTGCCCTCAACGCGTTTGCCGTCGAGCAGAACTTTCGGTCCGGCAAAGCGCATCAAACGCGTTGGGGCAACACGTTCCACCTCGGAGATTGCCGGCGGGCGGCGGACTGTTAGTCGTCGGGCCATGTGTGCAGCCCGCAGTCGCAGTCGCCTGTTGTTGACTGAGTCCATCCAGCGTCCGGCGCCGCTCGGACGGGCGGGAACGCGGCGGGCCTGCACGTTGCGCCCGGAGCAGATTCACCCCGTGGTGCGCATCGCCCACCGGCTGACCGGCGGGCTGCAGATTCCGCGCCGGATCATCTTCGACCACGAGCTGGTGCTCCTGCTGCGCGGGCGCGGGGAGTGGACGCTGAATGGCGAAGTGCGGCCCCTGGCGGCGCACGACCTGTTGCTCATCCCGCCGTTCGTGCCGCATGCGTTCAACGTGGAAGGCGTGTCGGAGCATGTGGCGGTGCATTTTGACTTTGCCCCGGGCGTGCCGGCCGCCACCCGCGGACTCGACCAGCGGCGGCCATATCGAGTGGGTTTCACGCACGGGTTGGAACTCGCGGCGCAGCAGCGCCTGTATGCCGGTCACCGTCTGGAGCGGATGTTGCAGGCCGTGGTGACTGCCCAGGCGGCGGGCGCGGTGCTGGGCGCGGCGACGGCTTCAGCGCATTTGGCTTCGGTGCTGCTGGCACTGCTGGCGGCGCGGCCGCGGGCCGGAGCCGATGCCGGCCAGGCCCGGGACCACGACCGCGTCGAGCGGGTCACCGCGCACATGCGGGCGCACCTGGCCGGGCGGATCGACCAGGCGGCGTTGCAGCGGGTGGCGGGGCTGAGCTCGAGCCGGCTGCAGGCGGTGTTTCGCGAAGTGACCGGCTATCCGCCGCTGGATTACTTGCGGCGGCTGCGGGTGGAGGAAGGGCGGCGACTGCTGGCGGACGGCCGGCTGGCGGTGAAGGAGATCGCGGCACGGACGGGTTTCCGCGACACGAGCCATTTCAGCAAGGTGTTCCGCCGCGTGGACGGGCTGTCGCCGGCGCACTATCGGGCGGCGCTGCTGGCAGGCCGGGGTGGGAAGGACGTGAAGGCTTTTTATCACGCAAAGCCGCCAAGGCGCAAAGCCGGGCATATGCCTTCTTCGCGCCTTGGCG
>CAIPAH010000020.1 GCA_903862955.1 uncultured Opitutia bacterium | reverse complement strand
CAGCGCCTATGCGCTGAATTATCCAAAACATTGGCGATGAACATTTTGAATCAAAACGCTGGACATTCCCCGTCGGATTTTTTCTGCTGGCCGGGTGAAGCACCCCCCAACCCCTCCATCGGAATGGCCATCCCGCCAAAGTTTGTTGCGTGACATTCGCGTCGAGCCTCTCTCGACCAGCGGGGAAATCCAACGGGCGGGCGAATTGCTCGACGCACACCATTATCTGGGCGCTCCAAATCCTGTCGGCGAGCGGCTTTGGTATGCGGTGCTCGACGCGGATGGCCACTGGCTTGGCGTGCTGCTTTTCGCGGCGGCATCCCGCCGCCTGCGCCACCGGGATCATTGGATCGGCTGGAGTGACGAACAGCGGCGGCGGCGCCTGCCTCTTGTGGTCAACAACACCCGCTTCCTGCTTCTGCCCGATAAAACCAGCCCCAATCTCGGTTCCGCCGTATTGTCGCGCGTGGCGGCACGCTTGAGCGGGGACTGGACGGAACGCTACGGTCATCCGGTGCTCGTTGTGGAGACTTTCGTCGATCCGCAGTTGTTCCGGGGCACGGTCTATATCGCGGCGGGTTGGACGCCGCTCGGGCAAACCCAGGGCAACCAGCGCGTCTCGCGCGATTACTACGAGCCACACGACCGGCCCAAGCTGCTCTTTGCATGCGAACTGATGCGCGGCGCATGCCGCAGCCTTCAGGCGGAACATCTCAAACCAGCGCTGGTCGCCGTCGAAGCCGCCTCGTCGCCGCGATGCACCGAATCGCCCGCCGAACTCAAAAGCCTCTCCGCCATGTTTCGCGAGCGCGTCCCCGAGTATCGCAACCGCAAGCGTTGCATCTATCCGGTCCACGCGCTGCTCGGCATCATGGCAACCGCCTACCTGGCCGACGCGCCGCGCGGACAAAAGGACCTCGAGGTTTTCGCAAAGAGCCTCTCGCAAGGGCAGCTCAAGGCACTGGGCGTGC
The DNA here is from genome assembly GCA_903862955.1 of uncultured Opitutia bacterium. Taxonomy (GTDB): domain Bacteria; phylum Verrucomicrobiota; class Verrucomicrobiia; order Opitutales; family Opitutaceae; genus Opi-474. Next base: position 1,003 of record CAIPAH010000020.1, on the reverse strand, counting down.
GTCGCGACACCAGGACCGGCAACTGCTCCTCGCCCGACCAGACCACCTTCAGCCGCATGATGTCCAACGTGAATGCCGACATGGTGGAAGAGGTTCTCATCGAATGGCAGCGGCGCATCCGCGGTCCGGTTCCCGCCAACGAAACGGTGGCCATTGATGGCAAACAACCCAAACACGCCGGCGGTCACAACGTCGTGACCGCCGTCACCACGCCATCCCAGCATTACCTCGGCTGCGAGCTGGTGGAGGACAAAAGCAACGAGATCCCCGCCGCGCGCCGGCTCATCGCGCGGCTCGACCTTGATGGAAAACTCGTCTCGCTGGATGCCATGCACAGTTGCCAGCAAACCGCGCGCCAACTCGTTGTGGACGCCGGAGCGGATTACTCGCTGACCATCAAGGAAAACTCTCCGGAGATCAAAAAGCGCATCGAGTCGAAACTGCCCGATCCGGGCTCCCCCCTTTTGTCCCGGAACAGCACCCCGGACGCAGCGCCGGGCACCATCGCGAGGAAAAGAAACGCAAATGGGTGAAACGCCAGTTGATATGCGCGGCGACCACCGGCGAAGAACTGCTCTTTCCTTGCGCCGGGCAAATAGCCCGCCTCCACCGTCAGCGCACGGGACGCAAACCCGAAACCGTCTGCCTGGTCACCAGCCGCCCGCCATCCGAGTTGTCGCCGGAGCAATGGCTTGAGGCCACCATCGACCACTGGGGAATCGAAACCGGACTTCACGCCCGGCTCGATGCCTCGCGTCATGACGACTGTTGTCGACTGCGCAATGCCAAGCCCTTGCGCTTACACTCCATGTTCACCCGGGTGGCCAACAGCCTATGCTGCGAATGGCTGTCGCGGCATCCCAAACCCGAACACTTCACCACCACCGACTTCCGCGGCGTCATGGCTGCCGATCATGACCGCGCCGCCATCGCCCTGGTCACCAGCGCCAGACCCCGCCTACCCAAGCCAAACCCAACACGATCCTCTCGTGCATAGGCGCTG
>CAIPAH010000019.1 GCA_903862955.1 uncultured Opitutia bacterium | reverse complement strand
CTGCACTGCAGGCGGGGACGCCTGCGCTACTTCATGGCACAAAAAAGGCGGGGTCAGCGACCCCGCCCTACAAAGACAATCGATCGACGCGGCTTACTGCGCGGCGAGGACCTTCAGGATGGTCTCGGCCTGCTTGTCGGTCGTGCCGTCGTAGTCCGCGTAGATGACTTTGCCACCGCGGATGAGATACGCCTGGCGGTGGGCGAAGCCTACGACGGGATACGTTGGCACGCCGAAGGCCTTGATGACGCGGCCGTCATGGTCGGCAATCAGGGTGAACGGCAGCGCATACTTGGCCTTGAAGGCCTTTTGCGCGTCGACGTCATCGTGGCTCACGCCGATGACAGCCACGCCCTGTTTGGTCAGCGCTTCGTACCCGTCGCGGAGCGAGCAGCCCTGCTTGGTGCAGCCGGGGGTGTCGGCCTTCGGGTAAAAGTAGACGAGCGTGTAGGTCTGCTTGGCGTAGGCGTCGGCGAAGTTGAGCGTCGCGCCGGTTTCGGTGATGCCGGTGACGGCAGGGGCGGCGTCGCCGACCTTGAGCGGTTCAGCACGGGCGAAGGAGAACATGGCGAGGAAGGAAGCGAGGAGGAGGAAGGGGCGGAGTTTCATACCACGCAAAAATACCCCGCTGGGCCCGATCTGCAAGAGCGGGAATGGAACCGGCGAAAAGTTCCGCGCGGCCGGAAATTTTAGGAAAGAAATTCATGTGGAACACCGCGGAAATTCGCGGTCACACCGCGCAGTCGTGGTCCAGCTCACGGCGAAAAAACCAAAAGGACCATCCACATGAGACAGCACACTCGACTCGCACTTCTCTTTCCGGCCGCCGCGCTCGCGCTCGGCCTCGCGTTGCCCGCCCGGGCCCAAAGCACGGAGGCCACTGTCCCGGCGGCTACGACCGGCCAGGGCCAGCTGGGCTCCGCCTACGGCGAGGCGGATCTCACCTATCACCAGATCGACAGCCTCTCCCCGAGCGTCTGGCGCGGCTTCGCGCTCGACTACAACCAGCCCCTGCAGGCGGGGCTCGATTTTAACTTCGCCTACGACTGGGGTCGCGCCGACGACTACGTGCGACGCCTGACGCAGCAGAATCTCAGCGCGGGCGTCACCGCCTACACGCCGCTCGAGTGGGGTCGGCCCTACGTGCAGGGACTGGCGGGTTGGGACTGGCGGAAAGGCGACAGCTTCACGGGCAGTTCCTTCGCCTACACGCTGGGCGCGGGCGTCGAGTTCCAAGTGGCGCCGACGTTGGTGCTGACGCCGTATGTGAACTTCGTGCGCGCGACGTCCTTCAACCAAAGCGAATTCGACTACGGTGCGAAGGCGGCCTACCGGCTCAACAAGGCGTGGAGCCTCACGGCCAGCGCGCAGTATGAGGCCGTGATGCACCAGAAGGATGGCCGCGGGTTCACGCTGGGCGTGGCCTATCACTACTGAGTTTCGCGGGCCGCGGGGGCGGCCGCGCGTTGTAGGCAAGCCACGGCGTCCTGACCTGCGCCGTGGCTTTTGCGCGCTCAGGCCGAGCCGGTTGGGTGAAAGCCGGCGCTCGCACCGACCCAGGTGCGGCCCTTGTTGAAATCGACGCCGTGCATCACGCCCTTGCTGAGCCGGACGAGCTTGTTGACCAGCTTGGGCCAGCCGGTGCCGTCGCCGACGAGGATGAGCCGCACCTCGGCCTTGGCCGGACCGTCAGGCGTGGCGAGGAGCGGCGCGTAGGCGACCTTGCGCTGGAGCAGCCACTCGGAAGGATTCGGGAGCGCAGTAATTTTTTCGTGCGTGGGCGTGATATCCACGCCGAGCCCGGCGAAGGAGTAGAGCGGCTTGAGCACGTAGTTCTCGAGGTCGGCCGGGAGGGGAGGGGAATCGCGGCGTGAAGCCGCTCCTACAACGAAGTCAGAGACGAAATGGCAGGGCGGAATGGCGGGGCCCTGGAGGAAGGGCAGCGTGTGCTTGCTGACGCGAAAATACCAGTTGGGGTGGCCGGCCCATTGGACGTCGAGATCGTCGAAGAAACTGAACGCCATCGCGGGTTTCTTGCGGAGGAGCTCGTCGAAGATGACGCGGTTGTAGATGCGCGTGATGGGCGTCTCGACGCCGTCGCGGTCGTAGAAGAGCTTCTTGCCGCACTTGCGGACGCTGCTCACGTCGACGGGGCGGACTCCGAGGGCTTGGTCGGTGGCGGCGAAATCGACGCGGGTTTTCTGTTGGTCCGGCGTAATTTCGAGGAGGACCGTCTCGAGCGGGTCGGCGTCAGCGACGATGGCGCGGCGCAGGGCGGCGAAGTAGCCGGCCTCGTCCAGCCCGCCGAAATACGAGGTGAAGCCAGCGGGAAATTCGAGGTGTTTGGGATAGGTGCGAGTCAGGAGTGCCTGGAAAAACGCGACGGTGGGGAAGGCCTGCAGTTCGATGAGTTGGGGGACGACTTGGCCGGCGGAGTCGTGGCAGAGGGCAAAGTCGATGCAGAGGAAGTGCGGGAAGGGTGTCTCGGCGGGCACCACGAGATCCTTCGGCACGGCGGTGGCGGCGTGCTTGCGAAACGCCGGCGTCGAGAGCTGGCCGACGATGTCCGTGGCGGCTTGGGTGAGCCGCTGGGCGGTGGCGGCGTCGAGAAAGAGGGGAGTTTCCGCGACGCGGAAATCCACCGGCCAGTACACCGCCGAGTTCAGTTCCGTCAGAAACGCGGCATAGCGCTGCTCGGTGAAAGCGGCGTTATAGCGCTGGCGAAGGGCGGGGATCATTTTTTATCGCGGAAGCGCGGAGGGGCGGAAGCGCGGAAAATTTTGGAAGGCGAATTGAAGCCGGAAGCCAGGAAACCAGGAGAGAATCTTTGGAATGCTTTGTTCCTGGTTTCCTGGCTTCCGGCTAAGTTCCCCTGCTTGGTGGTCCCGCTCCTCCGCGCTTCAAATCAGAAACTTCCCCTTCGCCATGACTTGCTCGTCGTCGAGCCAGATGTCGAAGAAACGGCCGACGCAGTCGATGTGGGTCGTGCTCTTCCAGGGCTGGCCGGTGTGCTCGGAGTAGGGGTGGCCGAAGGCGATGTGGATGCCGGGGAGCTTTTCGTCCTGCAGGATGTGGCCGATGATGCGCGTGCAGGCCAGGTTGGTGCCGATGGCGAATTCACCCACGCGGTTGGAGTTTTCGTCGGTGTGGCAGTAGGCGTCGAATTCCTTCAGCAACTCCTGGTTCGAGCACGCGAGGCCGGCAATGCGGTTGTCCTTGATGTCGATCGTCAGCGGCGTCGCTCCGATGTCGCCATATTTCTGGCAGAGGTAGTCGCCCACGACGCCGTCCACGACGAAGCGGCCGTTGGAGTTGAACGGGGACGTGAAGATCTCGCCGCCGGGGAGGTTGCCCCATTTCTCGGGCACGATGAGACCGGAGGTCTTGACCCACTTCAAGTTGGGCGAGAATTCGGCGACGTAGTCGGTGCCGGCGGCGGTCTGGCAGGTGATGCGCTTCGCCTGGCGGGCTTGCTCAATGAGCTTCTGGGAGAGGCGGTCCACCTCGGCGAAGTCGGCGCGCATGCCCTCGAGCATGATCTGCTTGTTGATGTTCACCATGTGCCCGTGCCGGATGCGGTGCGGGTTGATGACGTCCATCATTTGCATGCGCGTGCGCAGCTCGCCGGTCTGGGTGATGGCGGCGTAGATGCTGACCTGGGACTGCGCGAGGTCGGCGAGAATCTCGGGCGGCATGTCGCGGTGCGGGCGCGGGCCGTGGTCCTCGAGGATGAACACGGAGAAGTCGGCTCCGGTCTTTTCGATCTCGGCGCGCAGGGCGGCGGCGATCTCGGCGCAGGCGCGGTCGGTGATGAGCGTCATGCGCTCATGCGCCTGCAGCTTCAGGCAAACGTGGATCGCGTTGAACGCGCCGGGCGTGAGGGCGGGATCGAAGGTCGTGGAAGGAGGGAGGTCGATGACGGACACGGGGCTGAAAATGACGAATGACTAATGACGAATGTCGAATGCGGAATCGTGGGTGGGATCCGGGTGATGTATCGGGGTTATGCCGGGGCGGCCGGCGTAAAGCCCGACATTTGGAAGCCTACTTTTTCAGGCCGGAGGTGGTTTCGGCGACGATGAGGTCGACGACGGCCTTGGTGTCGTGGGTCTTGTGCCAGACGGCGAGCTGGCGGTCGGCGCCGGTGCCGTGCTTCAGGATTTCGTGGATGTAGTTGATTTCCTTGCGGCTGCCGAACTCGTCGACCTCCGCGTCCACGAGTTCGAGCAGCTCGAGGATGAGGCGGCGCGTGTCGACTTCCTCCTGCTTGCCGAAGTCGATGAGCTTGCCGTCGAGGCCGTAGCGCGAGGCGCGCCAGCGGTTTTCGTCGAGCAGGCGGCGGCGGTAATTGCGCCAGCTGAGGTTCTGCTTGAGGAGCTTGTGGAGCTTGGCGACGAGCGCCTGCATCAGGGCGGCGAGCGCGATGGTTTCGTCGACGCGCATGGGGATGTCGCAGACGCGGAACTCGATCGTGTCGAAGAACGGGTGGAGGCGGATGTCCCACCAGATCTTCTTGGCGTTATCGATGCACTTGGTTTTGACGAGCAGGTCGAGGTAGTCGTTATACTCGGCGAGGCTCTCGAACGCGTCGGGAATGCCGGTGCGCGGGAAGCGCTCGAAGACCTTCACGCGGTAGCTCTTGAAGCCGGTGTTGCGGCCGAGCCAGAAGGGCGAGTTGGTGGAAAGCGAAAAGATGTGCGGCAGGAAATAGCGCGCCATGTTCATCACCTGGATGGCGACCTCGCGGTCGGGGATACCGACATGGACGTGCAGGCCGAAGATGAGGTTGGCGCGGGCGACCTGCTGCATGTCCTCGACGATGCCCTCGTAGCGTTCGCCCTTGGTGATCTTCTGGTCCATCCAGTGCGAGAACGGATGCGTGCCGGAAGCGGCGATGGTAAGGCCGCGGTTGCGGGCGAGCCGCCAGAGATCGCTGCGGAGCTTGGTGACGGCGGTGCGGGCGTCCTGCACGTTGCGGCAGATGTCGGTGCCGACTTCGACCACGGACTGGTGCATCTCGGTCTTCACGCGCTCCTGGAAGATCATCTTGCCGTCGGCCATGATCTGCTCGACGTGCGACCGGAGCTCGCGTGTTTCCGGGTCGATGATCTGGAATTCCTCCTCGATCCCGAGGGTGAACAGCTTCGGCGCGCCCTTGCCGGGAATCGGGGCGCGGCTGGAGGATTTGGAGGAGGCGGCGCTCATGGATTCGGGAGGAGAGCCCGCGAATCACGCGAATGAGCGCGAATTCCGGAGGGATCTCTTGGTTTCGGGTTCATTCGCGTGATTCGCGGGCAAAAAATCCAATGGCCTTCACTCCAGACCCTGGTTGCTGGCGAAGTTCTTCGCGAACTTGCCCCAGGTCAGGTTGTTTTTGCCGGGCTGGTGTTCCTTGGCCTTGCGGATGGCCATTTTGGCGGCGGCCTCGACGACCCAGGCGAAATTTTTCTCACCGACGGAGGCGCGGTCGGCGTCGGGCGCGGGATTGCAGAAGTCGATCGCGTAGGGAACGCCGTCATGCACAGCGAATTCCACGGTGTTGAAATCGTAGCCCAGGTTCTGGTTGAGCGTGAGCACATCCTCGTGCACGCGCTCGAGCAGCGCCTTGGACGGCGAGGGCCGGTCCACGACATAGCGCAGGTGGTGCGGGTTGCGCGGCTCGTAGGGCATGATGAGCACGTCGGTTCCGCCGATGCAGTAGCAGCGGAAGTAGTCGTCGAAGGTCACCTCGCTCTGCAGCAGCATCACGAGCTGCCCGGTCTCATCGTAGGCCTTGAAGAACTCCTCCGGGTTGCGGACCTTGTAGACGTTTTTCCAGCCGCCGCCGGAGTGCGGCTTGAAATACGCGGGCCAGCCGATGTAGGCGAAGATGCCGTCCCAATCGAGGGGGTAGGCGAGGTTGGAGAACGAGCCGGCGGAGCAATCGGCCGGGTGCTCCTTCGAGGGTAGCAGGACGGTCTTGGGCACCTCGACGCCGAGCTTGGTGGCGAGGCAGTTGTTGAAGAATTTCTCGTCGGCGCTCCACCAGAACGGGTTGTTGACGACGGCGGTGCCGTTGAGCGCGGCGTTCTTCAGGTAGGCGCGGTAAAACGGCACGTCCTGCGAGATGCGGTCGAGGATGACGGCGTATTCGGTCGGGTCGCCCTGGATGACCTTGTTGATGGTGACGGGCTCGGCGACGATGCCGGGTTCCCGCAGGGCGTTGACGCGCTCGACGAAGGCCTGGGGAAAAGTGCGTTCCTTGCCGTGGAGGATGCCGATTTTTTTCATGGGGAGGATGGGGTGACGGACGGCTCAGGTTTTGAGGAGGGCGAGATATTGCGGAAACATGTCGCGCCAGTAGTTCCAGTCGTGGCCGCACCATTTGCGGTCGTCGAGAAAATGCGGGATGCCCTTGGCATGCAGGAGGGCGGAAAGCGCGAGGTTGCGGTCACGACAGCTGTCGCGGTCGCCGGTGCCGAGCACGATGCCCATCGCGCGGATTTGCTGGAGCAGGGGCGACTCGGGGAGGCCCGGGAGATAGTCGACGGGGTTGTTGAAATAGCAGTGGTCGTCGTAGTAGCCGTCGAGGAAGGGCTTGATGTCGAAGGAACCGCTGAGGCTGATCATGGCCCCGACGAGGTCGGGGTGGCGGAAGGCGAAGTTGGCCGCGTGGTAGCCGCCGAAACTGGCGCCGGCGACGCAGACCTGGTGGCGGCTGGTGTCGCGCTGGGCCTTGGGCACGACGTCGTGGAGAATGACGTTCTCGTAGGCGAGGTGCGTGCGCACGCGGTCGGCGGGATGGATGGCTTTGTTATACCAGCTCTGCTCGTCGATGCCGTCGGGGCAGTAGATTTTCACGCGGCCGGCGTCGACCAGCGCGGCGACGGAGTCGATCAGGTGGAAATCCTTGTTCTGGTAGTAGCGCCCGAGCGAGGTGGGGAAAAGGATCACCGGGTAGCCCGCATGCCCGAAGACCAGCATGTCAAATTCCCGGCTGAGGTGCGGGGTGAACCAGCGGATGTGTTCTTCCTTCATGCGGGCCGGTCGGGGTGTCTAGGAGAGCAAGCTTTGCGCCATCTGGCAATTCCGCGACGTCGGGCGGCATGAGGCAGGGTATTTGCAATGGGGGAGCCATCGGGGCTCGCTACGTCGCCCGGCAGGTGGGTCGACATTGGCAAATACCACTTGGCTTCCGCAATTTGTCCGCGCTAGCTGGCCGATCTTTTTCCCATGCCCGCCCGCCCTGCATCGCCCGATGGCACGCTCCGGCTGCACCGCCGGTTTGCGGCGCGCGTGCTCGGCAACCAGCGGGATCTCGTGGTGTGGCTGCCGCCCGGGATGGACGGACGGCGACGGAGGCACCCCGTCGTTTATTTCCAGGATGGGCAAAACCTGTTCGACCCGTTGACGGCGTTTCTCGGGCAGGCGTGGCACGCGGGTCGCACGGCGGCCGAGCTGATCCGGGCGGGCGAACTGGACGCCCCGATCATGGTGGGCATCTACAACACGGGCTTTGCGCGGATGGACGAATACGCGCCGACGCGGGGCGAATTTGCCGGCTGGGACGGCGAGACCTGTCGCAGTCGCGGGCGCGCGCGGGCTTATGCGCGCTTTGTCGCGACCGAAGTGAAGCCGTTCATCGACGCCCGCTATCCCACGCGGCCGGGCGCCGCCGACACAGCCATCGCGGGTTCCTCGATGGGCGGGTTGGTCGCGCTGTATGCTGCGCTGTGGCATCCGCGGGTGTTTGGTGCGGCGGGTGTGATGTCACCCTCGGCGTGGTGGGACGACGGTGCGCCGATGAGATTTGTCGAAGGCTTGAAAAAGAAACCCGCGGTGCGGCTCTGGCTCGACACGGGCACGGCCGAGCCTGGCTGGGAAAATGCGCGGCGGCTGCGCGAGGCGCTCACGGCGCGCGGCTGGCGGGAGGGTGACGACCTGCATTACCTCGAAGTGGACGGTGCCGAGCACAACGAGGCGGCCTGGGCCGCGCGGACGGGGCCGATGCTGCAGTGGATGGTGGGGTCGGGAGGATCCGGACAGGGATAGCCACAAAGAGGCGCAAAAAGCACAAGAAGCAGGAAATCCCTTTTGTGCTTCTTGTGCCTCTTTGTGGCTGACAGATGGGCCGCGCGCGGAGCGCATGGCCCACCTTTCATTCCAAGCCTACGACGTTCACGGCGTTGGCGTAGTCGACGGTGAACTTGACGGTCAGCTCGCGCTTTTCGGCGGGCTTGAGGTCGAGGGGCCACTTGAGGATGCCCTCTTCGGTGGGCTTCACGTCCTCGGCATCCGGCGCGAGCACCTTCACGGTGATCTTCTCGTTGCGCGAGACCGGCACCTGGTCGGCGACGATCACGTGCTCGGCGGTGCGCTTGTTGTTCTGCACGGTGATCAGATACTCGTAGGTGATGCGCTGGCCGGAGTTGGTGAGGCCGGTGGACTCGGTGAATTTGTTCACGCGCTTGTATTTCACGGCGATGCCCTCGTCGGCGCCGAGCGCGAGGTCGAATTTCTCGCCGGGCATGACGGTGCGCAGGCCGCTGGTGGCGACGAAGGTGCCGTCGAGGAAGACATTCATCGCGCCGCCGAGCAGCGGGAACTCGGACGTGTTGAACACCTTGGCGGTGAGGAAGGCGGTGGCGAGGTGCTTGGGCGAGGTGAGGTATTCGGGATTGGCGTGCAGGCGCGCGCTGGTGATCGGCACCTTTTGCGGCGAATTGTCGCTCGGCACGCTGGCGGTCGTGGCGATCTTGAACGACGCGCTCGTCGCGCCGGCTTCAATCGTGGCGGCGGCCAGCTCGGCGTCTTTTTCCTTTATATCGAGACCGAAACCGACCGCGGGCGCATTACTCGTGAGGGTCTGCATGTTCACGGCGCCGGCGAGCTTGGCCTGGAGCAGGTCCTCGCGCCGGGCCTCATACATGACGGAGGCAGGGCGGGGGAGATAGACATCGAGGTTCCACGGCGAAAGCACCGGCGCGGCGCCGCCGAAGCCGGGACGCGCGGTGGAGAGCGTCAGCGCGACGTCCTTCCAGTCTTCGCCGGTGCTCTGGTGGACGACGCCGAAGTAGCCGAGGGCGACGGCGTGTTCGCTGCTGAGGACGCGGGCATCGTAGCTCGGCACCCAGCTGGCGCCGGGGACGGTGTAGGACAGCGCGACGGCGAGATTGCCCGGCTGCGAGGCGGTGACGCGCACCGTCACGGTCTTGTAGCTGCGCCCACCGGCGCCGCGCAGTTCGTTGAGCTGATTTGAGGTCGTGTTGAGCTTGTTCTGCAGGTCCTCGCGCTGCTCATCGAGCGTCGCGCGCTCGGTCACAAGGCGGGTTTTCTGCTCGGACAGGAAGGTCAGGGAGTTGGTGAACTGCGCGAGGTCGGGCCGGGGCACGTCCTTGGTGGGCGGTGCGAACAGTGCGGCCTCCATCCGGTCGAGCATGGCGCCCTGGGCGGTGAGCACGCCGCCGCGGTCGTCGATGGCGCGCATTTGTTTCTGCAACGCGCGGAGTTGGTCCTCGAGTTCCTTCACGCGCGCATTGGGCGTGAAGTCGACGTAGGTCTGCCGGCTGGCGACGTCGAGGATGACGGCCTGCGCGGTGCCCTTGCCGGTGACCTGGAGCGAGTGCTCGTTGAGCGCCTCCGGCAGGTTGGCGAAGACGAGTTCGGTGATGCCACCGGGCAGCTCAATGCTGCCGGTGCGGGTGACGACGGCGCGGTCAGTGTAGACTGTGACGGCCGTGATGGCGGAGTCCACCGGCACAGGCGCGGCGGAGATGAGAGCGGCGGCAGTGAGCGCGCCGAAGGAGGCGAGGAGACGTTTCATGGAGGGGAGGGATCTCCATGACAGACGGGGCCGGCGGCGGAATCTTAGGAAGATTTGTTTAGCCGGAAGCCAGGAAACCAGAAACAAGACTGAGGTGGTCGTCGGTTTCCGCACCGACGATCACCCCGGACTGGCCGCTTTACAAGGTTCCTGGTTTCCTGCTTGCCCGCCATAGCCTTGGCGACGGCGGGGCTTCCGGTTAAAACGGCCTCACCAATCGTCGGAGCGAAACGGCACGGCGGGGAGGCCGGCGCCGTTGAAGAGATTGGCGACGGGGGCGTTGGACCACGCGTAACGCACGGCGAGGGGTTGCTTCACTTCGCGGGCGGACACGACGAGCGTGTCGCGTTCGATCCTGCCGACGGCGGGATGGAAGATCCTGTCGGCGCCGGCGATTTCGAGGGACTGGACCGGACGGTTGGCGGAAATGAGGCCTGTGGACGCGTGCTTGAAGTGCACGCGCAGGGAGCTCTTTTCACCCGTGACAAAGGAAAAGGTGGGCCCTTGGAAGTCGCCGGGGATGCCGTAGGCTTGGGTCTTGGCGATGAGAGCCAGCCGGCGGCCGACTTCCTGTTTGTTGCGGGGGTGAATGTCCTTGGGATCGCCGATGTCGATCGCGACCGCCATGCCGGTGGCGGGCAGGCTGAGGGCGCTGGTCTGCGCATCACGCAGCCGGGCCCAGGCGCGACCGGTGTGATCGTCGGCCATGACGTAATTGGCGATTTGCACAAAATAGAACGGGAAATCGCCTTCGCCCCACTGGGCGCGCCACGACCGGATCAACGTGGGGAACAGCTCCGCGTAGGCGTCCGGCCGCGGCCAGTTTTGCTCGCCTTGATACCAGATCGCGCCGCGCAAGGCATAGGGCTGGAGCGGCGCAATCATGCCATTGAACAGGCCGCTGGGCTGGAACGGGGTGCCGAGGCCCATCGGCGGCGGCGGCCAGGTGAGGGGATTCTTGGTGTGCGTCGCGATGGCGTGTTCTTCGGCCACGCCCCACGCGGCGCGGAGGGCGGGATAGCGTGCCGCGTATTCGGCGGAGCCCGGCAGGCTTTTCTGCCAGCGGTCCTCAATCTCCGGCCAGGCCTTGGTGCCACGGAGGGTGACGCTGTCCGTCCACGACTCGATCGGGGTGCCACCCCAGTAGGTGCCGATCACGCCGACGGGCACGCCGAGTTTTTTCTGCAGATCGCGGGCGAAGAAATAGCTGATCGCGCTGAACATCGGCACCGACTCCGGCGTGCACGGTTGCCAGCTGCCTTTCACGGTGATGGCGGGCTCCGAAGCGACCTGGTGCACGACGCTGAACAGTCGCAGCTGGGGATGATTTGCCGCGGCGACCTCGGCGGGACCGTTGACGGCCCACTTCAGGGGCCACTCCATGTTGGACTGGCCCGAGGCCAGCCAGACTTCGCCCACGAGAATGTCGTGCAGCGTGATGACGTTCGCGCCGGTCACGACGAGGTCGGCGGACTCGGCCGAGGCAGGCAGGGCCGCGAGGTAAACCATCCAGCGGCCGTCCGCGATGGCGGTGGTGCCGACGAGCTGGCCTTGAAACGCCACCGTGACGTGTTCGCCGGGCGCGGCGCGTCCCCAGACGGGCACGGGCTGGTCGCGCTGCAGCACGGCGTGATCCTGGAACAGCGGGGCGAGGGTGACCTCGGTGCGTCCGCAAACCGCGAGGGACAGCCACAGGAACGATAGGCGCAGGAGTTTCATGAAGGCGTGAAAGCAACAGCCTGCGCCGAGGGACGGCGGAGATGCGAGCGAATCATTCGGCCGCGGGCATTTCCTCCGGCGGCGGATTGGCGGGAGCTGGCGCGTGGAGAAACGCGTGCAGCTCGGCGGCGAGCTTGGGCCCGAAGCCGGGCGCCTCGCCGAGCTGGGCGGCGGTGGCGGCGCGGATTTTTTCGATCGAGCCGAAATGCGCGAGCAGCGCAGCGCGGCGGACGGGCCCCAATCCGGGGTAATCTTCGAGCACGCTTTCGCGGATTTTGCGCGAGCGCAGGTCGGCGTTGTAGGTGTTGGCGAAGCGGTGGGCCTCGTCGCGCAGGCGCTGGAGGAGGTTTAACGCGGGGTGGTTCAGCGGGAGATTGAGCGGCGGGCGGGCGTCGGGGAAGACCACGGTCTCCAGTTTTTTCGCGAGGCCGATGATGGGCGGAGGCATCACGTCGAGGCCCACGAACGCCTTCAGCGCGGCGGCGACCTGGCCGCGCCCGCCGTCGATCACGACGAGGTCAGGGAACGGCTTGGCCTCCTCCGTGAGCCGGCGGTAACGGCGCCCGACGACCTCCTCCATCGCGCGAAAGTCGTCGTTGCCGATGAAACTCTTGATCGAGAACCGGCGATACTGGTCCTTGTCGGGCCGACCGTCGGCGAAGTGGACCATCGAGGCGACGACGAACGTGCCGGAGATGTGCGAGATGTCGAAGCACTCCATCGTGCGCGGGGGGCCGGCCAGGGAAAGTGCCTCGCCGAGGGCGCGCAGCGCGTCCTGGTCGCCGGAGGGGCGCGTGGGATCGAGTCGCGTGAACGTGCGGGTCTTGGCGAGCGTCTGGTCGAGCGCGAACACGACGTCGCGCAGTTCGGCGGCCTTCTCGAACTCGCGCCGTTCGGCGGCGGTGGTCATTTCCTGCCGCAGCGTGGCGAGCCACTCCCGGGACTTGCCCTCGAGGAACGCACTGGCCTCCTCGACGCGGCGCCGGTAATCGGCGGCCGAGACGATGGTCTGGGCGCCGTAAAGTTCAGAGCGCACGTCGTCGTAGAGCTGCCACTGGCCGTCGGGCAGCTGCTGCGGCGTGCCGTCGCCGAGCAGGATGCCGAACTGCCGGCGCATTTGCGCAAGGGTCTTGCGCAGCAGGCCGCTGTGGGCGAACGGCCCGAAGTAGCGCGAGCGGTCGTCCTTCTTGATGCGCGTGAGACGAAAGCGCGGCAGCACCTCGCCGGGATCGACACGCACGAGCAGGAAGCGCTTGTCGTCGGTGAAGTCGGTGTTGTAGCGCGGCCGCCACTGCTTGATCAGCTTGCCCTCGAGCAGCAGGGCCTCGGGCTCGGACTTCACCTCGTAGGTTTCGAGGTCCGCGATCACATCGATCAGCGCGCGGATCTTCGGCTGCGCGATCGTGCGGACCCGCCCGCGCTGAAAATACGACGACACGCGCTTCTTGAGGCTCTTGGCCTTGCCGACGTAGATGATGCGTCCCAGCCGGTCCTTCATCAGATACACGCCCGGCTTGTCCGGCAGGCGGCGGATTTTTTCTTTCAGAGTTGAAGCCGGGTCGCTCATGTCAGGCGCGCTGGCGGATGAATGCGAGGATGCGATCCGCGCATTCCTCGGGCGTGGCCACGGACGTGTCCACTTCGAGGTCGTAAGTCTGGTTGCGATGCACGTGCGCAAGCTGGCGCTCCGCCAGTCCGGCCTGCCGGTCAGGCCGGGCGCGCTCGCGCGCGAGCAGGATGGGCAGCGGGCAGCGCACCCCGATGAAATGCACGCGGCGTCCCACCAAGGCGGCCCACGTGGCGGTGTTCCACTCGGGGCCGAGGATCAGGTGATCGACGACGATCCCGAACGGACCGGCCGCGAACATCGCCAGCGCCCGGTGAAAGTGATCGACCCCGGCGGCGTGGCAGCGAGCGCGCTCGGCGGGACCCGTCACCGCGTCCCAGAGGAACATGTCGGTGAACGTGTCGAGCGACGCATGCAGCAGTGGAATGCCCGCGCGACGTTGCAACGCCCGTGCCAGGCTGGATTTGCCCGCGCTGGACGTCCCGTTGAGCAGAATGACGTCGGCGGGCAGGGGCGGCGAAGGGCGCGGAGCGGCTGGCATTTTTCCAAAATCCGCCTAGTCTCCTCGGCTCGCAAGTATGGTTTCATCCCCGTCCACCTCTCCCGCCACGCCCATCGTCTCCAAACGTTACGAGCTGCTCACGCTTGGGGACGAACTGCTGCTGGGCCTGACCGCCAACGGCCACCTGACCTTCATCGGCGCGCAACTGGGCCGCCGTGGGGTACTTTTGCAGCGCAATGTGACGATCACGGACGAGGCCGACGCGATTGCGCGTCAGTTCCGCGAGAGCTGGGCGTCCGCGGACGTGATCATCACGACCGGTGGACTCGGGCCGACCTGCGATGACCGCACCCGCGAGGTGCTGGCCGAGGTGCTGGGGCAGAAGCTGGTGTTTGACCCGGCGATCGAGCAGGCGATTGCGGAGCGTTTTGTGGCGTTTGGACGCAAGATGACGCCGAACAACCTCAAGCAGGCCTATAAATTTGAGCGCGGCGAAGTGCTCCCGAATGCGCACGGGACGGCGCCGGGACTTTGGGTCGAGCAGGACGGCAAGGTGCTCTGCATGCTGCCCGGGCCGCCGAACGAGTTGCAGCCGATGTTCGTCGAGCAAGTGCTGCCGCGGCTGGCGAAGCTGGGGTTGCTGCTCGACCGCGAGGCTTACATCCAGCTCCGCACGGCCGGGATCGGCGAGTCGGCGCTGGAGACGCGGCTGCAGCCGATCTTCGACAAGCGCGGCGACGCGCTCAGCGTGGCGTTTTGCGCGCACCAAGGGCAGGTGGACTGCCGGGTCAGCTCGCCGAGCGGGAAACTTTCGTTGGCCCAGCTCGAGGACGTCGCTGCCGAGTGCGCCCAGTTGCTGGGCGAGGATTTTGTCGGCTACGGCCATGACTCGATGGCGAAGGTGTGCGCCGACCTGCTGCGCGCGCAGGACAAGCGCCTGGCGGTGGCCGAGACGGCCACAGGCGGCTTGATCGCGCAGGCGTTTACCGAGGTGTGCGGGGCGTGCAAATTTTTTGCCGGCGGCGTCGTCTGCTGCTCCAACGATGCCAAGATGGAGCTGCTCGACGTGCCGGAGTGCCTGCTGTTGCAGCACGGCGCGGTCAGCGCGGAGGCCGCGGTGGCGATGGCGACGGGGGCGGCGGAGACGCTCAGTGCGGACTACGCGCTGGCGGTGACGGGCTTTGCCGGCGCGAGCGCCAAGAACGGTACCGGGGGCAACCCGGTGGGCACGATCTTCATCGCGCTGCACGCGCCGCACGGCGTGTGGTCCAAGGCGCTCAGCTATCCGGGCCCGCGCCAGACGGTGAAGAGCCGCGCGGTGAATGCGGCGCTGGACTGGCTGCGGCGTGAACTGGTCCGCGCGCAGAAGGGTGGCGCCATCCCGCTGCGTCGCACGGGCGTGATGCAGTGACGTGCGCGGGGACGTAGTTTTAGCCGGAAGCCAAGAAGCCAGGAACACTTCCTGACATTCTCCTGGTTTCCTGGCTTCCGGCTTAAACCGATCCGGTGCGGATTGCCGGCTTGCGGGCGGGGGATGAAACGGGCGATGCTGGGGCCGACTGGCATCACCCCCATGCCCCCGCGCTACCGCGAATCCCTGTTCTGGCTGGCCCTCACCTTGATGGCGGTGACGGGTTTTTGGTGGGCGGGCCACAGCCGTGAACCGCGCTCCACCCCCAACCACAAGGTGATCACGTGGATCGTCTTTATTTCGCCCTTGCGTGACTACTACGAGCAGGAGGTGGCGGAGTTCGAGCGGCAGCATCCGGGCGTTGAGGTGCGCATCATCTGGGTGCCGGGCAGCGAGTATCACATGAAGTTCAAGACGCTCGCGGCCGCGGGCCAGACGCCAGACCTGTTTTACTCGGGCGACGTGTGGGCGAGCTACCTGCGGCCGTTCACGGGCGATCTCACGCCGTTCGTGCGGCGCGACGCCGCGGAGATCGGGCTCGACGATTACTTTCCCGAGATCCGCGCGGCGATGCAGCACGAGGGGCACTATTTCGTGGTGCCGGAGACGGTGAACGTCGCGCTGCTCTATTTTAACCGCGGCCTGGTCCGCGCCGCCGGCGTGGCCGAGCCGACGGCCAGCTGGACGTGGGACGACCTCGTGCAAGCCGGCCAGAAGCTCACGCGCCCGGCCACCGCCACGGATCCGGGCGTGTGGGGCTGCTCGCGCATGGAAGGCTGGTGGGGCGAATGGCTCACGTATGTCCGGCAGGCGGGCGGCACGGTGTTCTCGCCGGACGGACGCCGCTGCGTGCTCGATTCACCCGCGGCGATCACGGGGCTGCGGTTCTACCTCGAGAAATCGAGCAAGTTTCACATCAGCGCGCCGGGTGGCTTCGAGCCGCTCAATGGGTTCGTCAACCAGCGCGTGGCGATGCAGGTCGTGGGCCACGTCAATTTCTGGCTCAACTACAACCAGGTGCCGGGCCTCGACTGGGACGTGCAGCTCCTACCCGCCGGCCCCGCCTCGCGCACGGGCGGCGAGGTCGCCATCGCGGGGTACTCGCTCAGTCGCACCTGCCAGCATCCCGAGGAGGCGTGGGCGCTCATGAAATACATGACGCGGCCCGCGGCGATCGAGGAGGTCGTGCGGCGCGGCAGCATCTCCGTGCGTCGCTCGATTGCCGAGGCGCAGATCCACGATCCCCACCGCACCGGCAACCCCCGCAACCTCGCGGCGGTTTACGAGCAGTTGAAATACTCCCTGCCGATTCCGCGGCACCCCAACTACATTGAGATCATGCTGCAGGTGGTGCAGCCCGAAGTGGATCGCATGGTCCTCGGCGAGATCACCCCGGAGGAGGCCGGCCATCGCGCCGCTGCCGCGGTCAATGACTACCTCGCGACTCTTGCGGTCGCCGGCCCATGAACCGCCGCGCCGAGTTGCTCTGGTTCTGGCTGCTGGCGGGTCCCGCGCTGGCGGGCTTCGCGGTCTTCAACCTGTGGCCGATGCTCGATTCGCTCTGGCTGAGTTTTTGCCAGTATGACGTCGTCACCGCGCCGCGCTTCATCGGCCTGCGCAACTACGTCTATCTGTTGAAGTCCGATCCCGCGTTCTGGGCGTCGGTGAAAGTCACGCTTGTGTTCACCGCCGTGCAGCTGCCGCTCTCGCTGGCGGCGGCGCTGGGCGTCGCGTTGTTGCTCAACCAGCCGGTGCGGGGGCGGGGGTTTTGGCGCGCGGTGTATTTCCTGCCGTCGATCCTGCCACAGGCCGCGAGCGTGGCGGTTTTTGTCTACATCTTCCAGTCGGACGGCGGCCTGCTCAACCGCCTGCTGGCGCTCGGCGGCGTCGCCGGGCCCGCGTGGGTCAGCTCGCCCACGTGGGCGCTGCCCGTGGTAATTTTGATCAGCCTCTGGGGCTTTGGTTACCCGATGGTGATCTTCCTCGGCGGGCTGCAGAACGTGCCGCGGGAGCTTTACGAGGCGGCGCACATCGACGGCGCGGACGCGTGGGCGCGGTTCCGGCACATCACGCTGCCGCAGATTTCGCCGGTGATTTTCTTCAACCTCGTCATGGGCGTGATCGGCGCGCTCAAGGTCTTCGATCTCGCCTACGCCTTCGGCGCCGCCCAAGGGCTCACACCCGGGGGACCGGCACGCGCGACGCTGTTTTACGGGCTCAACCTCTACCAGCAGGCCTTCACGTATTTTCACATGGGGCTGGCCAGCGCGATGGCGTGGCTGCTGTTCGCGGTGATCCTGCTCATCACCTGGCTCAACTTCCGCCTCGGTCGCCGCTGGGTGCACTACGGGGACTGACGCACACGCCATGGACCACACCCGCCCCCGCCATCTGACCGTCCTGGTCGTCGCCCTGCTCGTCCTTGGGGCACTGATCATGGTGCTGCCGCTCGCGTGGATGGTGCTGACGAGCCTGAAGACGTTTCCCGAAATCCTGCGCAACCCCGCGCCGTGGCTGCCGGCGGCGCCGCAGTGGCAGAACTACCGCACGGTGTGGGAGGGCTTCGCGTTCTACCGGTTCTTTCTCAACTCCACCTTCGTCGCGGCGATGGTCATCGCCGGCACGGTGCTCACCTGCTGTCCCGCCGCCTACGCGTTCGCCTACTATGACGTCCGCCACAAGGAGCTGCTTTTCGGCGGGCTGCTCTGCACGCTGATGCTGCCGGCGCAGGTGACCGTGATCCCGCTGTTCCAGGCGTTCGCCGCGCTGCACTGGGTCAACACCTACCTGCCGCTCGTGCTGCCGGCGTGGCTGGGCGGAAACGTCTTCGGCATTTTCCTGCTGCGGCAATTTTTTCGCACGATCCCGCGGAGCTTCATCGAGGCGGCCCGCCTGGACGGCGCGTCGGAGTGGTCGATCCTGTGGAAACTCGTCGTGCCAATGAGCGTGCCGGCGGTGCTGACCGTGGTAATCTTCACCTTCCTCTGGAGCTGGAACGACCTCTTCAACCCGCTGATCTACCTGCACAACGAGGCGACCTACACGCTGCCGGTCGGCCTGCTCTACTTCATCGCGCGCGCGGAGCAGCTCACGGGCGGCAACGCCGGCCAGGTCCCGTGGCACCTCGTGATGACGCTCGCCACGGTGATGGTGGCGCCCGTGATCGTGCTGTTCATGTTCGCGCAGCGGCGGTTCGTCGAAGGCGTGGCGGCGTCGGGCGTGAAAGGGTGAGCGCAGGAGCCGGAATTCTTTAGCCGGAAACCAGGAAACCAGGAACGGAGGTGGTCGTCGGTGTGGAAACCGACGACCACCCAGCCGGCCTCCCTTCTGCGCTTCGGCATAAGTCTGGTTCCTGGTTTCCTGGCTTCCGGCTAAAGATTGATACTTCCCACTGCCGGCTTGCGCGGAAGTGGCGGGAGGGACCAAGCTGTCAGCCTTAGGCGTCACCCCGTGCCCTTGCCCGCTCGCGAACAACTGCTCGTTTCGGCCCTCCTCGGGTTTTGCGGCGCCTCGTTGCCCGTTGCGGCGCTCTCTGCGGGGGTTCCCTCTTCGGCCGAGCCGCGGCCGGTGGCGGTGGTGCACGAGTCGTATGCGGGCTTTCACGGCATCGAGTATCCCACGACGACCGCGCTGCCGCCGGCTTCGCCGCAGGCGCTGCGGAACTTCCAGGCACTGCGCTACGGGTTGTTCCTCCACTGGGGGCCGGTGGCACTGACGGGCTACGAACTCGGCTGGGCCCGCGGTGACAAGGTGCCGGCGGCGGACTACGACCGGCTCTACGAGCGCTTCAATCCACAGAAGTTCAGCGCGGACGAGTGGGTGCGGATCGCGAAGGCCGCGGGGATGAAATATGTCGTGGTGACCGCGAAGCACATGGACGGGTTCTGCCTCTGGGACACCCATCAGACCGACTACAACGTCATGCACACGCCGTTCCACCGCGACTTCGTGCGCGAGCTGGCCGACGCGTGCCGGCGCGGCGGGTTGGCGTTCGGCGTCTATTACTGCATCGCCGACTGGCATCACCCGTGGTTCCCGTATTCGACGCCGTATCGCGGCGTGGCGGACACGCCGGTGAAGCCGACTACCGACCTCGAGCGCTACACGCACTACATGATGAGCCAACTTTCGGAGTTGGTGACGAGTTACGGGCCGGTGCAATGCGTGTGGTTCGACTCGATGGCCGGCGCGCATTGGCCGGAGCAGGGCCAGCGACTGGTGGCGTTCCTGCGCGCGCTGCAGCCCGACATCCTCATCAACGACCGCGCGGCCGTGCCGGGCGACTACGTGACGCCCGAAGAGCGCATCGGCCGCTACCGCGACGACCGACCGTGGGAGAGCTGCATGATGCTCGGCACACAGTGGTCGTGGAAACCGAACGACACGTTGAAGCCGTTTCCCAAGGTGCTGCGCGCGCTGATCTACTGCGCGGGCGGCAATGGCAACCTGCTGCTCGACGTCGGTCCGACGGCGGACGGCGTGATCGAGCCGAAGTCCGTGGCCCGGCTGCAGGAAGTGGGCGACTGGCTCGCGCGCTACGGCGAGAGCATCTACGACACCCGCGGCGGCCCTTACAAGCCGACCTCGTATCTCGCCAGCACGCGGCGCGGGCATTCGGTTTACCTGCATATTTTCCGCTGGGACGCCGACCGGCTGGTGCTCCCGGCACTGCCGCGCCGCGTGACTGCGAGTGCCCTGCTGACTGGTGGCCAGGTGAAGGTGGAGCAGACAGCCACGGCACTCGTCGTCACGGTGCCGCCGGGCGACCGCGTGAAGCCCGACACGCTGGTGCGACTCGACTTGGAAGGCTCGGCCGAGGAGCTGGCGCCGATCGCGCTGCCGCCAGAGGTGACCGTGACGGCGTCCGCGACCCGCGAGCCGGCGGCGAAATATTCCGTGGCCTTCGCGCAGGACAACGACCCTGATACCGAGTGGTCCGCTCCGGAGGGGCAAAGCACCGCGACGCTGGAGTTCACTTTCGCCCGCGAACGCACGATCAAGAGCGTGAAGTTCGAGGAGTCCACGCGGCCGATTCGCATCCGCGCCTACTCGCTCGACTGGTGGAACGGGAGTGCATGGGTGCACCTGCTGACGCACGACAAGATCGAATACTGGCTCAACGCCGACGAGTTCCCGCCCGTCACGACGCGGAAATTGCGACTCAACATCCTGAAGATGGAGCCAACCGCGACCGTCTCGGAGCTCGTAGTCGAGGATGTGGAAAGGTGAGAGCGGAAGCGGGAGAGACGGAAGGTTAAGCCGGAAGCCAGGAACCCAGGAACACGGAATCCAATCTGGATCGCGGAAGCGCGGAGGGGAGGTAGGTCGGTCCCGACCGGCTTCCCTTTCCCGGTATTTCCGCACTTCCGCGTTTCCGCGATCAGTCTGGTTCCTGGTTTCCTGGCTTCCGGCTAAAACCTCTCCGGTCTGGCTCAGCGCACCGCTTCTGGCTTCATGTGCCAGATTTTGCTGAGCGCCTCGCCGCCCGGCTTGATACGGCCGTGGAAGTCGAGCACCGCGGTGTTGATCGGACAGGGGAACGGGTCGTGGCCCATCCAGACGATCATGCCGCCGATGTGCGGGAACCGGCGCTTGATGCCGCGCGCGGCCATGTCGAGCGACTTCACCTGCAGCTGCTGGCTCCACGCGACAAACTCCGCGAGGTTGCGCGCCGGCCGGCCGTTGTCCTTGGCGAAGGCCTCGCCCTGGATCCAGAAGCCGAAGCGGCGCCAGAGCGGATTGCTCTCGTCGCAGGGCATCAAGGCCTCCTTCGCGTAATATTTTTCCAGGATGTCCAGCGGGCTCGCGCCGCCCGTGCCGACCTCGGAGCGGAACAGCGAATCGTCGCCGTCCCAATAGCTCTGCGGCACCGGCCACCACGGGCCGTGGATGTCCCAGTGCAATCCCTGGCCGAATTCCTTTTCCGTCGCCTGCGCACGCGGGCCGGTGGGCGAGGTGTGGAGGAAGCGGTGACCGGGGTCCATCGCGGTGACCTCCTCCTTCATCGCCTGCAGCATCGGGTGCGTGGCGGGCGTGGGCATGCCCGAGCCCACGGCGCCGCCGTCCAGTGCGCCCTGCAGCTCGTTGCCGCCGCACCAGCAAAGCAGCGACGCGTGGTGCTGCCGGCGGGCGATATAATTGCGGACGATCGGGCGCGTCTCGGCGATGACCTTCGGGTCCTCCGGCGGCCAGTTGTCGATGCCGGACGACGAGAACGGGAATTCCTGCCACACGAGGATGCCGTATTGGTCGCAAAGGTCGTAGAACATCTCGCGCTCGAGGAAAGCGCCGCCCCACACGCGAAACACGTTGGCGCCCATCTGGGCGTAGGTACGGATGCGCAGCTCGTAGTCGGCGCGGGTGACGTCGGCGTAATTGGGTCGGATGGGCGTCCAGTTGACGCCCTGCAGGAACGTGGGCTGGCCGTTGATGACGCAGATCCACGGGTCGGCGGCCTTGGGCGCGCCCTCGCAGGCGCGCCAGGTGATGTCCTTGAAACCCACGGTGCGTGTCCACTCGTCGGCCACGCTGCCGGACGGTCCGCCGAGCCGGCAGGTGAGGCGGTAGGTTTTCTGCGCGCCGGAGCCGTTGGGCCACCAGGACTCGACGGGCAGGTTGTCGAACGCGGCGCCGCGGGCGAGCGCGGCGGACTCGACTGACGCCCGCAGCAGGCAGCGGTTGCCGTCCTCGAGGAGCACGTCGACCTTGTCCGGCGCGGTGCCGAAGAGCGTGAAGCCCTTGGGCGAAAGCGCGCAGCGCATGCCGGAAAGCTCGCGGCGATCGGAGACCTCGAGGGTAACGCGGTCCCAGATGCCGATCTGCACGAGGCGCGGCTGCCAGTCCCAGGTGTAATTGAAGCGAGCTTTCCAGTCCTTGATCTTCGACGTGTAGTTGAACTGCCCGAGCCAGCGTGGCGGGAGGTCGAAGACGATGGAGAGCTTGTTCTCGTCGGCGAGCGGGACGCCGGAGAGATCAAAGACGTGCTCAATGAAGCCGTTTTCGAAGCGGGCGACCTCGCGGCCGTTCAGGCAGATCCAGCCGG
The DNA here is from genome assembly GCA_903862955.1 of uncultured Opitutia bacterium. Lineage (GTDB taxonomy): Bacteria > Verrucomicrobiota > Verrucomicrobiia > Opitutales > Opitutaceae > Opi-474. The sequence continues at coordinate 28,713 of CAIPAH010000019.1, read as the reverse complement.
CGTAGTCGAGGCCGGCGCAGCGGAGACGGCGGACGCTGCCGCCCTCGAGCCACGCGCGGGGGAGGACGGTGGTGAAGATCCAGATGCGGTTCTCCACCCACTCGGCGGCGCGGCTGTCCATGTTGAAATTCCAGTCCGGGATCAGGCCCTGCTCGAGCAGCAGCTGCTGCACGGAGGCGGGGATGCGGGCGGGCATCGGCGCGATTTCGCTGCAGAAATCGGGTGCGCCGAGCTCCAAGCCGGCCAGCGCGCGCCAGGCATCGGGCGCGTAGCCAATCAGGGTCCAGGAAGCGGACGAGAGGTCACGGGAATTTTTCATGGGGAGAGAAAGAATTGCCACGAAGAGGCGCGAAAGGACACGAGAAAAAGCAATCGCGACACTGGAATGAGTTTAGCCGGAAGCCAGGAATCCAGGAACTCGGAAGCACAGATATTCAATCCGGATCGCGGAAGCGCGGAGGTGCGGAAATACCGGGAAAGGGAGGCCGGCCGGGACCGTTGGGTCTCGGTCTGCCTCCCCTCCGCGCTTTCGCCCTTTCGTGCTTCCGCGATAAGGGTCGAAATCCGCGTTTTTCCGCTCCTGGTTTCCTGGCTTTCGGCTAAAACCAATTCCGGCTTAGGTGATCAGGTTCCGCAGCGCGGCGAGGTATTTCTCCTGCGTGCGTGTGATGACGTCGGCGGGGAGGCGGGGGCCGGGGGGCGTCTGGTTCCACTTGATGGCGAGCAGGTGGTCGCGGACGAACTGCTTGTCGTAGCTGGGCGGCGATTGGTTGGGGGCGTAGCTGTCCGCGGGCCAGTAGCGCGACGAGTCAGGAGTGAGCACCTCGTCGATAAGGAAGAGGTTACCGGCGGCGTCGGTACCGAACTCGAACTTGGTGTCGGCGAGGATCATGCCGGCTTTTTTGGCGCGCTCGTGGCCGAACGAGTAGAGCGCGAGGCTGGTGACCTTCACCTTCTCGTAGAGCGCGGCGCCGATGGCGGCGGCGCCCTGGGCGTCGTTGATGGGCTCGTCGTGGTGGCCCTTGGGGGCCTTGGTCGTTGGCGTGAAGATGGGAGTCGGGAGCCGGTCGGCCTGGCGGAGACCCGCGGGGAGCGTGATGCCGCAGACTGCGCCGGACTTCTGGTAGGAGCTCCAGCCGCTACCGATGAGGTAGCCGCGCGCGACGCACTCGATGGTGAGGGGCTTGAGTTTGCGGACGACCATGCTCCGCAGCTGGAGGTCGCGGGAGAGCTTGTATTTGTTCGCGAGGAGGCCGGCTTGGTCGGGGAGGAGGTGGTTTTGGATCACGCCGCTGGTCTGGGCGAACCACCAGAGGCTCATCTGGGTGAGGATGGCGCCCTTGCCGGGGATGCCGTCGGGCAGGATGACGTCGAAGGCGGAGAGGCGATCGGTGGCGACGAGAAGGAGGGCGTCGCCCAAGTCGAAGATTTCGCGCACCTTGCCGGAGGCGAGGTGGGGGTAGGGCAGGCCGGTGATGGATGTGACGGCGGAATCCGGCAAGGCGGCGGCGATCTCGGCGTAGGTCATCGCGTCAGGTCTGAACCGGAAGGCCGAAATAATCACGACGGAAGATGCGGGGCGGGGCCGGCGGGCGTCCAAAAAATGCCTTGCGCGGGGAAGGGTGCGCCGTAGGGTGCGCGCTCCGCGGTTAGTCCCCATCGTCTAGCCCGGTCAGGACACCACCCTTTCACGGTGAGAACCGGGGTTCGAATCCCCGTGGGGACGCCAGCTTAAGTTCTTAGCGGCAGGCACTTAATTTTTCCGCGACGCCAGGTTGTCAGTTGGCGTGGCAACCTCAGCGGATCCGGACAAATTCGAGGGGCAAACAACCTTCGGCCGCGAGGCGACCGCGCGGCGCAGATTTATTCACTCGTCCTGCTCCGCCGGCCGTGGTTCCATCCTCGGCTCCTGCTGCTCACGGGCAGGCCGCATGCAAGCCATGAAGATCAAAGGCATCTACACGCCCACCATCGTGCCGTTCGGCAGCGACGGGACGATCAACGAACACGAATTGCGCCGCCTGACCTCGTGGCTCATCGAGAAGGGCATTCACGGCCTCTACCCCAACGGGAGCACCGGCGAATTCATCCGCCTCAGCTACGAGGAGCGCCTGCGGGTGGTGCGGATCATGGCGAGCGAGAACCGCGGCCGGGTGCCGATCCTCGCCGGCGCCGCCGAGGCCAACATCGATCTCGTGCTGAAAGCCTGCCGGGCCTACGCGGACATGGGGTGCGTCGCCGTCAGCCTGACCGGCCCCTACTACTTCAAGGTCAGCCAGGAGAGCATCGAGCACTATTTTCGCACGATCGCCGCGCGCAGTCCCATTGATATCCTCCTCTACAACATCCCGCAGTATTCCAACGAGATCAGCCTGCCGGTGGTGAAACGCCTGGCGCAGGACTGCCCGCGCATCATCGGGATCAAGGACTCCAGCCGGGACTTTCCCCGGTTCTGCTCAATGCTGGCCCAGGTCAAGCCGCTCCGGCCCGACTTCGTTTGCTTCAGCGGCACCGAGGAAATTCTCTACCCCAGCCTCGTGATGGGGGCGGACGGCGGGACCATTGCGAGTTCGGGCGTGATCCCGGAGGTGATCCTGAAGATCTACAACGACTACCAGGCTGGCAATCATGCCGAGTGCCGCCGGGTGCAGCTGAAAATCCAGGAGCTGATCAGCACCATGTTCGCCGCGGGCAACTTTCCCGAAGGATTCCGGGCGGCCGTGGCGCTGCGGGGATTTGACCCGGGGCAGCCGCGCTATCCGATGGGGCCGCATGAGGCGGAGATTCTTGAAGAGGCCAAGGGCCAGCTGGCCTGCATCCTGGGTGAGTGCGGTTATCCCGAAGCGGCGCGCGAGTGCGAAGCGCGGCAGCCGCGCCCGCTGGGAAAACCATCCGTTTCCCGCGAGGGCCTGGAAAAGATCGTTCGCGCGGTCGTGACCCAGATTCAATCCCAGGGTCGGTGACGTCGGAGCCGATGCCAGGTGCGAGGCGGGAATGGCGTAAATTGCTGCTCGTTCTGAGACGATAACCCTCAGCGAAGTCGTCGCCTGGTTGCGGCTCAGCGTCGCGAGTTTCGTCCATTCCCAATCCCCTTGGGGACGATAATCATCGCCCGACGCAACAGCTCGGCGAAGGCAGGCATAAGTGCCAGAATGTGAGCATTTTCCAAGCGGCGTGATTCCCGGGGTTCATCGGGCCCACGATGAGGGCAGCCCTGAGGCCATGGATCGAATCGGGAGGACAAAAAGTGCGGCGAGGGTTCCACCCCATAGAAGAAACCCGCCCCAAAGCGCACCATGGGCTCCTGAATTCCTCGCAGGCGTTTGGAAGCGCAAGACGCCTAAACGCCAACGGTTTCAGACCGAACCCACCTCTCCTAAAATGAACTCCACGGCCCAACTCACGGGTTCGCTCCTGCGAACCTATAACACGATTTTCCAACATCCGGTCTCGCATAACCTCGAATGGCGGCACGTTCACGCGCTGTTTCGCCACCTCGGCCAGGTCGAGGAGGAACACAACGGCAGCCTCCGGGTGACCCGCAACGGGCAGATCCTGGTCCTGCACCCGCCTAGCGGCAAAGATGTCGCGGAAACGGAGGAACTGATGGCCCTCCGCCACTTTCTCCAGCGGTCCGAGCCCACCGCGGCGACGCCGGGCGACGGAGCCCTGCATTGGCTGCTGGTGCTCGACCATCACGAAGCGCGGCTTTTCCGCTCGGAACTCCACGGGGCGGTCCCGCAAACGATCACGCCGCACGAGCCCGATGAATTCTTTCGCCATGCACAGAACTCGCAAAATTTGTCCCGCGGCAAGGATAAGCCGGATCCGAACAGTTTCTTTGGGCCAGTCGTGAAAGCGCTGGAAGCGCCGGGCCCCATCCTGATTTGTGGAACCGGCAAAGGTCACAGCAGCGAGATGGAGCAGTTCGTCGCCTGGGCCAAACAGCACCATCCGGAGGTGGCCAAACGGATCATCGGGACGCTGGTGGTGGATGAGAGCCATTTGACCGTGAATCAATTGCTCGCGAAAGCGCGCGATTTCTACGCGACCCACGCGTCGTCACCGGCATGAAAACGATGAAGGCGGTGTGTATCTATTCCTACGGCGGTCCCGAGGTACTCACCTACGAAGACGCGCCCCGGCCCCATCCGGGCGAGGGGGAAGTGCTGGTCCGCATCCACGCCGCGGGGATCAATCCGGTCGACTGGAAAATTCGCGAGGGCCAGCTGAAGGAAATGCTGCACCACACCCTGCCGCTCGTGCTCGGGTGGGACGTATCCGGGGTGGTCGAAACGCTCGGCACCGGCGTCCACCGTCTCCGGGTGGGCGATGAAGTTTACAGCCGGCCCGACATTTTCCGGGATGGGGCTTACGCCGAGTTTATCGTCATCAAGGAAGCCGAGGTGGCGCTGAAGCCAAAATCCGTCGACCACCTGCATGCGGCGGTCCTGCCGCTCGCGGGACTGACGGCGTGGCAAACGCTCTTCGATGCGGCGGGGCTGGCCGCCGGTCAGCGGGTGCTGATCCATGCGGCGGCGGGCGGAGTGGGACACATCGCGGTGCAACTCGCCAAGTGGAAGGGCGCCCACGTCATCGGCACGGCGGCGGCCCGCAACCATGACTTTCTGCGCCAGCTCGGGGTTGATCAAATGGTCGACTACGACACGGAGCGGTTCGAGGAAGTCGTGCAGCCGGTCGATGTCGTCCTCGACACAATGGGCGGGGACATTCAAACGCGGTCGTGGAAGGTCGTGAAGCGCGGCGGCATCCTGGTTTCAGTTGCGAGTCCGCCGTCGGCCGAACTCGCGACCGCGCACGGCGCGCAGCAGGCGTTTGTGTTTACCCAGCCCAACGCCGCGCAGTTGGCTGAGATCGCGAAGCTGGTCGATGCCGAAAAACTGAAGGCGGTCGTGGAAACCACCCTCGCCTTATCCGATGCGACGCGGGGCCAGGAACTCAGTCAACGCGGCCACCAGCGTGGCAAGATCGTGCTGCGGGTGGTTTAGGCTGACGAAAATCAGGAAGGCTCTCCTCATGGAAAAGAACTCCAAAACCACAGTGCAGACGCGAAAATCGGGGGCCCGGCGATCATCTCCCGTTCGCGCCACGCCAAAGAGCGTTGCGCACCCGAAAGCGGCCCAACTCGCGATCCAAGACACCCGCGGGGAACCGGCGGGGGCCGGGCCGGCCTTTGCCTTCCATGTGAACCTGACACGGACGCTCGTGTGTGTGCCGGCCAATGGGACCGTGCTTTTTTCGCTCGAGACGGCCGCCGGGCTTACCGGGGTGCATCCAGAAATGCTCCGCTATTATTGCCGGCTTGGGCTGCTGGGCCCGGGCCTGGCCGAAGGAATGCGCGAGCCAGTCTTCGATGAAGAGGCGCTCCACGAGGTGCGGCGCATCGAGCATTACCGCCGGCACCTCGCCGTGAGTCGCCAGGCGCTCCCGTTGGTCTGCGAACTCCGGCGCGAAGCGGAGCGCCGGCACATTGAGATTCACTTCCTGCGCTATCCCTGACCCGCACGGAGCGGACGGTTACCCACGGATCACACGGAAGCAGAGGGTTCGGAGATCGGCAGATTCCGTGTGATCCGTGGGCAATAGGCGAAGCGCGGCCACGCGATTTCGCGAAAAACAAAACCCGGCTGGACGGGCCAGCCGGGGTTGGGAGAACGGTGCTGGAAGAAACCCGGCTTAGCGACCACCCAGCGAGCGTTGCAGCCAGCCGGTGAGCCGGCCGGGATCGATGGGCGGCGGTGGCGGCGGCGGGCGCAGCGACATCCATGCGACATCGTTGCCGTTCGCGTCGGAGATCGTGATGTTGATCTCCCAGTAGTCATCGTGGGCGGCCGCGGCGAGGGCGCGGGCGCCGGCGAGGCGGATTTTCTTGGGTCCGGGTTTCTTGGGCGTGATGCGCGGGCCGGCGGACTTGAGGCTGGCGGCCAGCCGCGAGGTCTTTTTCGGATTCATGGTTTTTTCTGGTGGGTTGAGTTCTCTGACGAAAAGTCTGCGGAACGCCCCGGGGCGGGCCAGGGTTGCACGGGGACGTAGCCGAGCTGCGCGAGATGACGGATCGTCGCTCCGGCCTCTTCTGAGCGGCCCAGGAGGAGCAACGCTCGCGCGTAGGGATCGAGGATGTGCCAGTCCCGGCTGCCGGCGGCGCGCACGGCAAGCAGCCGGTGGGCCCTGAGCCATTCGGCGTGCACGCGGTCGGCTTCGCCGGCTTGCGCCAGGACTTGGCCGAGGACTAGGTGATCCTTGGCGCATTCGTAAACCTCCAGCGTGCCCGGCGCGTTGGGCCCTTGCAGGCTATCGCCCAACGTAACGGCGCGGCGGGCGGAACTGGCCGCGTCACCAGCCTTCAGTGCCAACTGAAATTCCGCCTTCAGCCGCCACGCCAACGCGAGCAGGCGCGTGCCAAGGCGATCAGTCGGCGCGTGGGCGTTTGCCTTTTCCAACTCGGCGATGACCGGGTCGATGTCGTGCAGCGCCGACGCCGGATCGCCGCCATACGCGGTCATGCCCAGGCGGGTCAACCGGGCGGTGAGGGCGCCGTTCCTCAGGTCGACATTCTGCCCGTCGACGGCGAGCAGTTCGGCGAACGCCGTTTGGGCCAGCGCGAGCTGGCGATCAGCTTCTTCCAGGTGGCGCGTGATCCAGTTGGCATTCATCGCATACAGGCGCGCGCGGGCGAGATCCTCCTTCGTCACCGCGTTCTTGGGATCGGCGGCCAGCACCTTTTCCAGTTGGGCAACCTGCTGACCGTAGTGGTTGGCGGCGTCTGGATAGTTGCCCTCGAGGTCGGCGATGTTGCCGAGCAGCTGATGGACAAGCGCAAGTTTGCCGCGGAGATCTGCGTCCAGCGGCCCCGACGCGGCCAGTTGGTCCGTCACCAATACTGCGGCGGTGAGTTCCGGCCGCGCGGCCTCGAGCTCGCCCCGGTCCTTGTGGAGGTAGGCGAGGTTGAAATGCGCGTCAAAGAGCTCCAGCTGCCACGCGCGGCGCGACGGGTCGTGGGCGACGAGGGCCTTGGCGGAGTCGAGATAGCGCATCATCCACTGCACGGCGGCGGCGTAGTCCGAGTTGCTCCAATACAGGGCGGACGTCTGCGCTTCCACCTGCGCGCGTTCGAAGAGAGCGTCGGCGCTGGCGGGATGGTCCGCGGAGAATTTTGCGGCCAGGTCGAATGCGGCGGTCAGGCTGGAGAAGGCCTCGGCCGACCGGCCCTGCGCCGCGCGCACGGCGCTCTGCAGGCGCAGCGCGCGAGCCCGCGAGAATTGCGTGGCATCGGTCTGGTCGGCCGGCCGGAGCGAAGCCAGATAGGCGGTGGCTTTGTCGGCGACGGAGTCGAGCACCTCGATTTTGCCGACCTTGTCCAGCTGGACGTAAAGGTCGCCGAGCATGAACTTGAGGAGATCGTCGGCGCGATTGCGGGCGGCGACGGCGGCGGCGCGTTCCTCGAGGGCGCGCTGCTCGGCGCGGGTGGCGCGCACGGCCTGCCAGGTGCTGATGACGGTGCCGAGGACGAGCGCCGCGGCGACGGCGGCGATCGCGGCGGAGGCGACGCGGTGGCGACGGATGAAGCGGCGCAGCCGGTAGAGCGGGCTGGCGGGGCGCGCGGTGATCGGCTCGTGCTGGATGTGGCGAGTGATGTCGGCGGCGAGGGCGTTCGTGGTCGCGTAGCGACGGGTGCGGTTTTTCTCGAGGCAACGCATCACGATCCAGTCGAGGTCGCCGCGCAGCAGCAGCGAGAGCCGCGCCGGGTCGGTCTGGCGCTGCTGCGCGACCTTCGCGAGATCCGGGGCGTTGAGCGTCGAGAGGTGGGTGGACGGCCGCGGCGGCTCGACCTCACGGATGATCCGGCGGATTTCATCGAGGCCGGCCTGCAGGAGGGTTTTGGGATCGAACGGCAGGCGGCCGGTGAGCAGCTCGTAGAGCAGCACGCCAAGGGAGTAAACGTCGCTGCGCGTGTCGACGTCCACGGCGCTGAGCTCGGCCTGTTCCGGGCTCATGTAGGCAGGCGTGCCCATGAACTGTTCAAACGCGGTGAAGAGCGTGCGGTCCGTCAGCCGCCCGGTCGTCGCCTTGGCGATGCCAAAGTCGATCACCTTGGGCACGGGCACGTTGTCGTTGAGCGTGACGAGGACGTTGGACGGCTTGAGGTCGCGGTGGATGATGCCCTTTTGGTGTGCGTGCTGGACGCCGTGGCAGACCTGCACGAAGAGCTCGAGCCGCTGGGCGGTGGTGAGGTTGTAGCGGTCGCAGAACTCGGTGATCTTGATCCCCTTCACGAGCTCCATGACGAAGTAGGGCCGGCCGGTGTCGGTGGACCCGGCGTCGAAGATCTTCGCGATGTTGGGGTGGTCCATCATCGCGAGTGCCTGGCGCTCGGCTTCGAAGCGGGCGATCACCTCGCGGGTATCCATGCCGAGCTTGATGATCTTGAGGGCGACATGGCGGCGGACGTGTTCCTCCTGTTCCGCCATCCACACGACGCCGCAGCCGCCTTCGCCGATTTTCTGCAGCAACTTGTAACGCCCGATGCGCGTGCCGGGCATCTCCGGGCCGGCGACGGGCGCCTCGCGCTGCGGTCCGGGAGCCGGCGTGTCCATGAACTCGCCCGCGGCGTGGTGGGCGCGGAGCAGCGCTTCCAGCCGCCGGCGCAGCGCGCTGTCCTGCCCGCACTCGCGATCCAGGAATGCGGGCCATTCCGCCTCGGGCAGGAGGAGGGCTTGGGCGAAGAGATTTTCCTTCCGCGGGTCCGATGAACTCATGGCTGCGGTTTTTTGGGGTGGGTCCAGCTACCAATGCGCAATTTCAGGCTGGAATGGATCATCGAAACGGCAGGCAGGGGGAAGACTCTCCCGGGTCGGTTCAGCGGGGCCCGTGGTCGCGGATGTCCGCGAAGAGCCAGGCGCGGGCGTAGGCCCAGTCGCGTTTGACGGTGGGGACGGACACGTCGAGGGCTTCGGCGGCTTCCTCCAGCGTGAGCCCGGCGAAATACCGGAGCTTCACCAACTCCGCTTTCCGGGGATCCTCCGCGGCGAGCCGGTCGAGGGAATCGTGCACGGCGAGCAGTTCATCGTCTTGGGCGGGCGCGACAACTTTCTGCGCGGCATCGGCGGCGTCGACCCGTTCAAGTCCGCCGCCGTGGCGGACGGCGTGGCGCCGGCGGGCGGCATCGATCAGGATGCGCCGCATGGCCTCGGCCGCGGCGGCAAAGAAATGCGCGCAATTCTGCCAGGCCGGCTGATGGTCGGCGCCGAGGCGGATCCACGCCTCGTGCACGAGCGCCGTGGGCTGCAGGGTGTAATCGCGGCTTTCCCGCGCCAGACGCGCCGCTGCCAACCGGCGCAGCTCATCGTAGACCAGCGGCAGCAGTTCATCGGCCGTGCGCGCGCCGTGGCCGTCCCCAAGATTCAGGTTGGCGGTGACGTCAGGCACGGCGCCGGCTGGTTATGCGGAGGCCCCGAAAAAATGCGAGATTTCAGTGGCCGAACGCCTAAAGCGAAAGGTTGGAATGAGGCCTCGGACGGGATGCGCGGTCCGATTTTGGCGCCCCATGGTCAGCAGCCTGGCCTCGCCAGACGAACCAAACCCCCATATGGCTGACGATAGTTAGGCGGTTCTGCGTCAGGGCGTCCCGTTTCTCCCATGTCGTTTTTCCAACGCTGCAGTTTTTTCGTCGCGCTGCTCGTGGCGGCGGCCCCGGCGTTCGCCACGCCGCCGAAGATTCACCTGCGGGTTGGCATTGAGGACAAATCCCAGCCGCTCTCGTTCGTTGAGGCCAATGGCCAGCCGTCCGGCTTCACGCCGGAGTTGCTGCGGGCGGTGGCGCGCGAAGGAAACATTGAGATCGAATACGTAGCGTCGTCCTGGAGCCTGATTCACCGGCAGTTCGTGGCGGGCCAGATCGACGTGCTGGCCAACGTGGCGATCAATCCCGAACGGCTCGGCTACATGGATTTTTCCATCTCCCACGCGTATGTGCACGGGGCGGTTTACACGCGGACGGATCGGGCCCCGATCAGCCGCACGGCGGATTTTGCGGGGCGGACGATCGGCGCGCTGCCGGGCAGCGTGGCCTACAACGACGCGGTGGCCAACGGCGGGTGGGGCGGAAACATCCGGAGTTACACGACGTTTTCAGAGGCGCTGGACGCGACGCGGCGCGGGGAGTGCGATGCCGCCCTTTTCCTGCTGCCGGCGGCGCGGCTGGGTCCGCCGGCCCCGGGGTTGCGGAGCGGCTTTGTCGACGACCTGATCTTCCGGTTTCACTTTGCGGTGCACAAGGGCGACACCGCCACGCTGGCGCGGCTGAACGAGGCGTTGGCGGCGGTGCGGCAGAGCGGCGAATTCGACCGGCTGTGGGAAAAATGGCTGGGACCGATCGAGCCCCATCCGATCCGGCTGGTGGACCTGAAGCCGTATTTCATCCCGCTGGCGCTCGGTGTGGCGCTGGTGCTGGCGATATTCTTCTGGCAGCGCCAGATGTTGCGCCAGGTGGAACGGCATGCCGCTGCGCTCGAGGAAAGCGAGGCCCGCTTCCGCGCGACGTTCGACAACGCGGGCATCGGCATGGCGCTGGTGGATCCTACCGGCCGGCTGCTCCGCTCGAATCCCGTGTTTCAACGGATGCTTGGCTACCCCGACGAGGCGCTGAAGCGCATGAGCTTTTCCGAGTTCACCCATCCCGACGATGTGGCGGCCGACCTGAAGCTCTACGGGGAGCTCGTGGCGGGTGAGCGGCTCAGCTACCAGATGCTGAAGCGTTACCTGCGGAAGGACGGGCAGGTGATCTGGGGGCATCTCACGGTGTCGATGATCAAAGGCCCGGATGGCGGGGCGTTGTATGCCGTCGGCATGGTCGAGGACGTGACCGAGACCAAGCGGATCGAGGACGCCCTGCATCTCAGCCAGGAGCGGCTGCAGGCGATTTTGGACCACAGCCCGGCCCTGATTTACGTCAAGAACCTCGAAGGCCGCTACCTCCTGACGAACCGGCTCTTCAACGAACGGTTCCAGCGCGAAGGGGTCAGCCCGATTGGGCGGGGCATCCGGGACCTCGTGCCGCCAGCGGAGGCTGACTCGCGCGAGGCGCACGACCGCCTGGTGCTGGAGAACGGCACGCCGGTCTCGGTGGAGGAACAAAACAAGCAGGACGGGGTGATGCGGACGTATCTCGCGGTGACGTTTCCCCTCCGCGACGGGGAAGGAAGGATCTACGCGCTGGGCGGCGTCGACACTGACATCACGGAATACAAGGCACTGCAGATGCAGTTCACGCAGGCCCAGAAGATGGAAGCGTTCGGACAACTGGCCGGCGGCATCGCGCACGATTTCAACAACATCCTGGCGGTGCTGCTGATGCATTTGAACATGTTTGGCGCCCGGCCGGACCTGCCCGCGCCGATGAAGGGGACGGTCAAGAATCTCGAGGATATCACGCTCAAGGCGTCGCGCCTCACGCGGCAGCTGCTGATGTTCAGCCGCAGCGAGGCCGTCAGCATGGAGGACCTGGACCTCAACCAGGTCGTCGCCAACGTGCTGAAGATGCTCGAGCGCATCCTCGGCGAGCATATCGACCTCGATTTCAACCCGCGCCGGCCGCCGCTCTGGATTCACGCGGACATCGGCATGGTCGAGCAGGTCATCATGAACCTCTCCGTCAACGCGCGCGACGCGATGGCCGGTGGCGGCCGGCTCTTCCTCGACACGAAAGTCGTCGAAATCGACGCGGCCGGCGCCACGGGCACCCGGCGGCCGGGGCGTTTCGCCAAGTTGACCGTGAGCGACACCGGTCACGGCATGGACGCGGCCACGCTGAAGCGCATCTTCGAGCCGTTCTTCACGACGAAGGAAGTGGGCAAGGGGACCGGCTTGGGGCTGGCGACGGTTTACGGGATCATCAAGCAGCACAACGGCTGGATCGAAGTGGACAGCAAAGTCGGGCAGGGCACCACGTTCTCGGTTTTTCTGCCGGTGCTGGAGCAGCCGCGGGAGTATCGCGCGGAGGAAGCGCCCGCCGAAATCAAGGGTGGCACGGAACGGATCCTGATGGTGGAGGACGATACGGCGGTGCGGGAGATTTCCACGCTCTCGCTGGAACTGGCGGGCTACAGTGTGGTGGCCGCGACCAACGCGATCGAGGGACTGAAAATCTGGCAGGACGAAGGCTACCGGTTCGACCTGCTGCTCACCGACGTGGTGATGCCCGGCGGGATGAGCGGATTGCAGCTGGCGAAGCAGCTCAAGCAGACGAAGCCCGCCCTGAAAGTGATCTTTTTCAGCGGCTATTCCGCCGAGGCGGCCAACACCCGCACGCCGTTTGGCGACCTGGGCCTGTATCTCCACAAGCCCATTGACCGGAACAAGCTGCTGGCCGCGGTGCGCGCGAGCCTGGACGGTCATGTGCTGGGGACGTGAGTGGGCGCGGCACCGGAGACGAAATTTCTCTGGCCACCGTTTGACGGCAGCGGGCATCGGGAGAAATTGTCGCAGACAGGAAGTTTGCGCCTCGCGGCGCGGATGAAGGGGCACGACGACGAGCGCCTGCGGGAACGCGGGCCGCAGTTGCAGCGCAAGCTGGCGGGGTCCTGAATCCGCGATTCCCGCCGGGCGTGGCGGAAATTTTTTACCATGAAATATTATCCTCCCGGCGATTACCTGGAACCTGTTTTCAAATTCCTCCTGACCTTCGGGATCGGATTGCTGATCTGCGGCCTGCTGTGAAGCCGTACGGCTATGCGTGGGATCCGGTCTGCTGGATCTCCTGCTTGTTTTACGCGGCCAATCGCTGGGGACTGCCCGCGGCGTGGAAAGGGCCGTTCCTGCGCGGGCATTTCAACGACTGCCTGTTCATTCCCGCCGCGCTGCCGCTGATGCTGTGGCTGGAGCGGCGCCTGGACCTGCGCAAGGTGGACACGCCGCCCCATTGGAAGGAGGTGCTGTATCACCTGGTGATCTGGTCAGTGGCAGCCGAGGTCGTGGGTCCGCACGTGTTCCCGCGTGCGACGGGCGATGTCTGGGACGTGGTGGCTTACGCCGCGGGGGCGGCCGTCGCGACGGTGATCTGGGCGAGACGATGAACTTCAACCGGCTCGCCCGCCACTACGACTGGCTCGAGGCGCTGACGGCGGGAGGGCGCCTGCAGCGGGCGCGCACGCACTGGCTCGACGCGCTGGCCGGCCGGCGGCGCATTCTCAGTGTGGGGGAAGGACACGGACGGTTCGCCGCGGCGTGCCTGGCGCGTTTCCCGGAAGCGGAGCTGACCTGCGTGGAGGCGAGCCCGGCGATGCTGGCGGTGGCGCAGGAACGAACGCGCGGAATGCCGGGGCGCGTGCGCTGGGAGTGCCGGGACGCGCTGGCCGAGCAGCCGGATCAGAGCTACGACGCGATCGTCACGTGTTTCTTTCTCGATTGTTTTGCGCCGGACGAATTAGCGGCCGTGGTGCGTCAGCTGGCAGCGGGCGCGACGGAAGATGCGGTCTGGTTGGTCACTGACTTCAACGTGCCGCCACGGGGTCTGGCCCGCTGGCGGGCGCGCGCCGTGCATGCGCTGATGTATGCGTTTTTCCGCGTCGTGACGAAGCTGCCCGCGCGGGAACTGACGCCGCCCGATGCGGAGCTGGAGCGGCAGGGTTTTCTCCTGGCGGGCCGGCACGACACGGAGTGGGGGCTGTTGCGGGCGGATGTCTGGGAGCGTCGTCGCGGGGCAAAAAAACTCAGGCGGCCCGTTGCGGGGCCGCCTGAGGCGTTGAGCTGAACCTGGGAAGGACAGCTTAGAGAGCGAACGTGCAGGAGACGTAACCCATCGGCCCACGGAAGTTCGTGTTGCCGCCGGTCGTGACGTTCTTCGAGTCAATGTAGCCAACCTTGGCTTCACCGACGCACGTCTGGCTGAACTTGTGCTTCACGCCGACTGAGACGACGCTTTCCTCGGCGTCCGCGCCATAAGGCATGGTCGTCGGCGCGAGTTTCGCATTGTTGTTGTTGGCCTTGTAGTAGGTGAACTTGAGGAGCAGGTCGTCGGTCTTGGTGAGGACCGTGCCGGCGAGCAGGGTGCCGGTGATGTAGTTGTTATTGGCGTCTTGCAGCACCTGGTTGACATCCCAGGCGGGCGTGGCGCCAGCGGCGGGGACGACCCCGGCCCGCGGATAGATCGTGCTGATGCTGTTAAACACCACGTTGACGTCGGCCTGGAGGTAGAACTGCGTGTTGGGCGTCCAGTCCACCGTTTCCGAGATGGAGTTGGTTTGGGCATCACACGAATCATATTCGGGGAACGTGGGCAGCATTCCCGTCACCTGCATCTTGCCCTTTTGGTAGATGTAGCGGGTGGTGGACGTGAGGGTGTCCATGGGCTTGACGATGACGGTGAACTTTGCGCCGTCGGTCTGGCTGGCGAGGTTGAAGTAGTTCGCGATGTCGATGCCGTAGCCGGGAGCAGAGATGGTGCTGTCCTTGTGGAACACATCCGCCCGCAGCGACAGGAAGGCGGATTGCCGCCAACTAGCCCCGAGGTTGTAGTAGGCGTGCTTGTCATTCGAATCTTCGAATTGCAGCGCGCTGGCGGAGGGAACAGTGCCGGCGGTGAAAGGAGTGGCGTAATACTTGTTGCCGCTCGTCTTGGCATCGCTCGCCGACCCGTAGATCGAGAGGTTGGCAAAGCCCGTGTACGTGACGTCGAGGACCGGCGTCCAGGTGTCGTCCTTGACCCGGGAATACTCCTGCTGGGGCGTGGCCGTGTAGGTCACGATGCCCGTCGTGGTGTTCGTCGCGGCCGCGAGGTTGGTCAACGTGGCGGCGCTCTTGATGTAGGAGTCCTCGCCCTTAAGGGACACCGTGGCGTTCCAGTTCGGCGTGGGGTTCAGCTGCAGGGCAAGGGTGCCCGTGTAGATGTCACCGTCGCTGTTGCCGAGCAGGTTCTGGTTCGTGTTCGGCGTGACGGCCACAACGCCCACAGCGGTCGGCGTATTCGTCGTGATGGGCCGGCTGCCGCTGAAGTCGTTGTTGATGTTCACGTAGCTAACCCCGGCGAGCAGCTTGATCTTGTCATTGAAGACCGTGATCGAGTTGGCCCGCGCCGTGAAGGTGTTGCCGTTGATGCCGTCGGTTTGGACGGTCAGCGCCTGGTTGTTCCAATTGGCGGGGGAGACCAGCGCCTTCGCGGCGGGCTGGGAAGCGGTGGGCAGGCTGGCGATCGACCACGGAATGACTTCGCCGGGGAAGTTCGTGACGTATCGGGTGTCGTTGTTATTGACCGTTTCCGCGGTCAGCGCGACGTTGATCGAAGTGTTGCCCACCGTATGAGCGGCCGTGGCTTCGAAGGTCTGATGCCGCTCATCGAGGTTGATGTAGCTCGGCGCCAGCTTGCGATACTGGGTGATGGGGGCGCCCAGGATGGACAGGCTGGTGAAGTCACTGCTGCCCCAGATCGTGGAATCCTTCTGGCCGGAGCGCGTCTCGTTGATGTAGCGGACGGTGAAGACCGGTGCGTTCGGCAGGTTGATCTTGGCCTCGACCCAGAACTTGTTGCGGTCGACGTGCAGGTCCTCGGGGCTGAGCGTGGACCAATAGTTGTTCAACGGAAAGAAGCCGCCGACGCCGTCGTAAAACGTGCGGAAGGACTTGTAGCCCATCTCGATCGACCCGGTGTCGTTCTTCGTGACGAGGAACTTGGCCAGGTAGTCGTTGGTGATGGCGAGGGCGTGGCCATCGATTTGGAGGGAGACGTCCTTGTTGAGATCCTTGGCGAAGAACATGTCCTCGATGCCAACGGTGCCGGTCGCCTGGCGGTTGCGGGCTTGGAAGGCCGCTTCATTGCCAGTGACGTCGGTGCCGAAAGCGCCGATTTTGACGTAGTTGTCGAAGGTCGGGAAGGCGTCAGTGGGGGCGGCTCCGTTGACCTGGGCAACGCCGAGGATCAGCGTCAGGGCAGCCACCGTGGTGGCGCACCGACGAAGAGAAAAAGCGTAGGCTTGCATGGTAGTGATGGTGTTGGGGGTGATCAACGGCGGAAGTGATTGTTGACGTTCGAGCCGTGCGGCGCCTCGTGGCAGCCGGCGCTCCAGCAGGTGCCCTGCTGCAGGCGGGAGTTGTGATTTCCGGCCGCGTCCGACGTGCCGAGATTGAAGATGCCGGAACTGGGGGTGGCGGGCGTCATCAAGTGGCAGCGCACGCAGAGGTTGGCGTCGCGGGCGACGAGCATCTTCTGGTTGACCGAGCCGTGGGGCTGGTGGCAGGCGACGCAGCCTTCCTTCATCGCGTCATGGGAGTAGACGAAGGGACCCTTCTGCTGGGTGTGGCACTTGGTGCAGGTGTCGTTCTGGGCCTCGAGCGCTGCGCCCGTGCCGCGGACGGCCTTGCCGGAGTGGACATCATGGCAGTCCACGCAGGTGATCTGGCCGGCGAGCAGGGGGTGCGAGTAGGGCAGCTGGAACTGGCCACGCTTGTCGAGGTGGCACTGGAAGCAGGTCTCCGGCGACTTGCGCGGGTTGACGATGGTGCCCTTGCCGCCGCCGGCGGCGACGTGGATGCTGCCGGGGCCGTGGCACGCTTCGCAGCCGGTGTCACCGACCTTGGGGTCGGCCAGGGCGAGCTTGGCGTGGGTGGAGGTGCTGAAATGGTCGGTGACGTCCTGGTGGCACTGCGTGCACTCTTTGGTGCCCACATAATGTGCGCCGGCGATTTGGGGTGGGGCGAGAACTGCGCGGTTGGCAACCACGCAGGAGATAAGAAGCAGGCCCCAGGCTGCGGCGCCTCCGAAGAGGAGGGCGTGCTTGGTGATTTTCGGGCGCATATTCATGGGAAGAAACTCTGGCGGTTGCTTGGGTGTCGGGTGTTGGTCCATTAGTGGGACTTACTGGTAGCAAATGGCACTATTAGATGGTGGATAGTATCGGAAATTTATGCGCAGGTGGCTGCGCATGAATTGGCAAGTTACGCGCAAACCTTGCTGAGACTGTCATGGGATGAGACCGACGGTTCCGGCGGGGGGTGCGAAAGGCAGTTCAGGGAGGTGGTCCGCCAGTGCCGGCGCGCCGGCGTTCCCGCAATTTCGAGAAGAGCAGCGAGACCACGAGCAATACCGTGCCAAGCAGGAGAAAACTTGCGATCCGATAGGCTGGCGCAATCTGCGTTAAACCAACCACCGCGACATAGAGTACGGTGAGCAGGAGCGTGAGATGGCCCATCCAGCGGTATTTCACATTCCGGACGACTAGGTTCATCAGGTAATAGGCGAGCGCCAGGCCAACCCACGCGACGCCGACCAGGGCGAGAGGCACGAGGTGGTAAAGCGCGTAGGGAAATACGAGGAACGCGCACGCCAGGTAGGCGTTGCGCATCAGTTGGGTCCGCAGGGTGAGCCGCTCCTGCTTCCAGTTGAGAATCCGCGCGGTCAGCAGCGCGACGATGCCGAAACCGAGACTGATTCCCGTTTCCCTTTCCGCTGTGACGATGTAGCCCAGCACCACGAGCACGAAGATCGGGAAGTTGGCCATCACGATGAAGCGCGAGCGGAACCAGAGCGCCGTGGCCACAACCAGCAGGCTTTGCAGCGAGAGCCAGACGAACACCTCCGGCGCCGGGAAGGCCCGCAGGATCGCGGCCGTCAGCGCCAGATAGCCCGTCATCGCATAAAAGAAAACCGACACGGGGCTCTCGCCCCGGCGCCAATGCGCCGCCGCCAGCCCCAGCAGGGCCAGCGCCGCCAGCAGCTGGGCGGTCACGAACTCCGCCGGAAACGCGAGGAAGCTGTGCACGAGGAACAGGCCGAACCCGATCGTGCAATTGAAGATCGCGGTCAGGATGCCGAGCTGGTCCTCGCCCGCGCGGTCGCGGCGACAGAGCGGGCCGAGGCCGATGATCACCCATGTCAGCGCCAGCGCGACGAGACCCGCGGAAGGCGACGTGGCCAGATGCACCGGGCGGCCGGCCCAGGGATTGCCCATCATCCACAGCAGATACGAGAGGTAGCTGGCGGGCAGCGTGAGCACGAGGAGCAGGGCGGGGGCGCTCCGCT
Organism: uncultured Opitutia bacterium; assembly: GCA_903862955.1. Classification (GTDB taxonomy): domain Bacteria; phylum Verrucomicrobiota; class Verrucomicrobiia; order Opitutales; family Opitutaceae; genus Opi-474. The sequence continues at coordinate 10,685 of CAIPAH010000019.1, read as the reverse complement.
GGCGCGCGGCGAGCACGCCGATCGCCGACCCGGCGACCAGCAGGGCGAAGAGCCACTCCGGCGCGTTCAGCACGGCCGCCGTGAAATAGCCGGTCAGCAGTGCGAGCCCGAGCAGGACGTTGGACGGCTGGCGCAAGGCGAAGGCGAGGTTTGCCGCCACGGCCGCCAGCAACAGCAGCCGGCCGGCGACGGAATCGAGGGCGAGCACCGGGGTAACGCCAAAAATGAACAGCCGCAGCGTGGCAAAATATAGGAGGATCATCGCCGCACCGGACAATCCACGCGCAACCAGCGCGAAGGAGTTGCGCCCCGCGCGGCTGCCGAAAAACAACGCGCCGCTCAGCAAATAGCCCAACAGCGACGGCACGTAGGACGGCAGCGAGGGAAACGGTAGCGACAGCGTGAAGGCGACGCCGCAGGTGAGCACCACGATGCCGACGCCAGCGAACCAGTTTTGGCCGACGACCGATTCGAGGTCCTCCGGGACGGGCGGCGCGACGATGGGTGCCGCCATGGCCGGCGGGACGGAAACGGGCGGCGTCTCGAGCGGTGGCAGGCCGAGATGCTGCTCCAAACGCGCGAGCCGCCGTTCCAGGCGCGTCAGGGCGGCGTCCTGGGAAGATTCTGCCGGAGGCGGCGAAGCGTCATTCATGGGGCTCCGTGGGGTGTGGGAGCGAGGAGCGGCGGGGACCGGGAGCAGTCAGCGCCTCCGGGGTGGGGTGGAAAGGGGGTGAAAGGGCTCAGCTGCAGCCGCACTCGCTGATCGGTTCCATCAGCTCGCACAGTCGCGCGTAATAGTCGTCTTCGCTGAGGCCCAGCGCCGCGGCCCCGAACGCCAGCGCGTCATCGCCGGAGGCGAATTCGCCGTAGTTCACCAGCACGAGCTGGTAGAGCGCGAGCAGCGGAACTTCGGGCAGCTGCGTCATGAACAACGGATGAACAAAGAGCGTGAAACCATCCTCCGGGTTGCCGCCCTTGGCCACGGGATGAGCAAACTCGCCGGCCTGCAGGGACTCGGCATTGAACTCGAGTGTGCACGGGTAGCGTACGCACGTCCGGTCCTCGAGGATGAGCTGCAGCTCGCGCCAGCCGATGGCGGGGCCGTATTTTGCATGGATCTCGGCGCCCTTGGCGGCCACATGGGCGTTCAGGGAAATCCGGGCGTCGTCCGCGGTCAGTTGCTTCGGCATGGCGCGGGCGATCAGGATTTCGACGCGGCGGGAAGTTCGGGCAGCTTGTCGCCGGGGCCGGGCTCGAAGACGCCCTCGTTGGCCTTGGTCAGCCGGCCTTGGAGGATCGGCACGGCCATGCGGAGAAAAAGGGTGTAGCAGAGCAGGCCGAACGCCCAGATGCCGAAGCAGACGAGCGTCTCGTTGAGCGACGGCGAGTATTCCACGATCGCGCCGAGCGGCGTGGGGATGAAGCCGGGGATGACGAGGCCCATGCCCTTCTCGATCCAGATGCCGATGATGCAAAGCACGCAGGCGAGATCGAGCCACTTGAGACTGCGGCTGACGGGCAACACCAGCAGGACCATCGCGATGAGGTTGAAGCCGACGGCGGTCCAGATCCACGGCACGAGGGCGTGGTGCCCGTCGAGGCCGAGATAGAGGTATTTGGACGAGGCGATGTGCAGGCCGCCGGCGTAGAACTCGGTGAAGAGCTCGCACAGCAGCAGGAACACATTGATGACCATGGCCACCTGGACGATGCCGCGCAGGGTCATCAACGCATGGTCGGTGAACATCAGCCGCTCGGACATGCGCGCGCGGACGATCTTGTTCAGCGGGCCGGCCTTCATCATGAGCTGCAGCGCCGCCGAGGGCACGCGCAGGACGAGGGTGTCGGCTTCCGCAATCGCGGTGGCCTGGCGCGCGGTGCCGGCAAGAGCGGACACCTCGCCGAATTGTTCGCCGGGCACGGCGGTGCGCGTGACGCGGTAGCGGCCTCTTTCCTGGCGCTCGACCACCACGCGGCCTTGCAGTACGAAAAACGCGTCGGGATTGATCTCGCCCTGCCGCAGAAGGATGTCGCCGGCCTCAACCTGCAGGACGGTCAGGCTGGGCAGCACTTCGCGGCGCGTCGCAAGGGAAACCGACTCGAATTGCGGCAACTGGCGGGTGAGCAACTCGAGGTCGGCGAGGGTGGCGGGACGGCTCGAGGCCGGGTGGGCGGTGTGGGCGTAGCCGGCTTGCCGCGTGACGCCGGTTTGGGGCACGAGGGCGGTGACGCGGCGAACCACCTGGATTGCTAGGATGATCAGGGCGGGGCCGGCGGTGAAGGCGGACGCGAGGAAGCGGGGGCCGATGATGGCCTGGTTCCAGAACGGGCGGCCGCCGAGGCCGACGTAGAGGAAGGCGGTGACAGTGTGGATCGAGATGGCCCAGAGGATGGCGATGAAGACGAACGGCACGTAGAACCACTTCGTCGGCATCCGCTTTTGATAGCGGCAATACAGCAGGTAGCCGCAGATGTGGACGTTGAGCAGCAGGTAGCCGTTGAGTACGATGACGTCCCAGCTGAGCAGCGAATTGGGGAAATTCATCTGGCCGAGCCCGGGAATGAGGTGCCAGAACCGGTCCGGCCGGCCGAGGTCCACGGTCACGAACATCAGGCACATGATGATGGCGGCGACGGCGAGCAGCTCGCCGAAGATGACCAGGTCGTGCAGCTCCTCGTTGTCGTAGATGTAGACGGGGATGACCATCATCACCGCGGCCGCGGCGACGCCGACGAGGAAGGTGAAGTTGGCGATGTAGACGCCCCAGGACACCTCGTTGCTCATGCCGGTGACGATCAGACCGTGGGAGAACTGCTTCGCGTAGGCGTTCAGCCCGAGCAGGATCACGACGGTGAGCAGGCCCATCCAGGTGTAGTAGCGCCAGTCGCCGACGAATGCGACGCGACCGGACCGCTTGAGGAAGACGAGGTAATTGCGGATCGCGGTCGTCATACGTCGAAGTAGTAGAAGAAGCGCGGATTGGTGCCCACGTCCTCCTTGAGTTGCATGAAGACCCGCTTGGTCCGGAGGATCTGGGAAACCTCGCTATTGGGATCGAGAATGTTGCCGAACTTGCGCGAGCCCGTCGGGCAGACCTCGAGGCAGGCGGGGTAGCGGCCGGCGCGCGTGCGCTGCACGCAGAAGTGGCATTTTTCCATCACGCCCTGCTTGCGGGGGCGGTTGCCGAGGTAGGCCATCTCGGGATTGAGACGGTCCGCAGGGATCGAGGGCTTGGTGAAGTTGAACCGGCGCGCCCAATACGGGCAGGCGGCCTCGCAGTAGCGGCAGCCGATGCACCAGTCGTAGTCGATCACGGTGATGCCGTCCTTCTCCTGCCAGGTGGCGTTGACGGGGCAGACCTTCACGCAGGGCGGGTTGTGGCACTGCTGGCACTGCACCGGCATGTAGAAGAAGCCTTTTTCCGGGACCTTCTCGGGCTGGTAGTTGTGATCACCCTTCTCGAGGTCGAACGTCCCATGCGGCATCTTGAGCACGCGGATGTATTGGATCTCGGGATTGCGCGACTGGTTGTTCTCGGCGACGCACGCGTGGACGCATTTGCGGCAGCCGATGCAGCGCGAAAGGTTGAGCGCGTAGACGAACTCCACGCCGTCCATCGGGCGGAGGTCGCGGACATGCGGGCGGACGCCATACTGCTTTTCGACTTCGCGCGTGATGCGCGCGAGGACCTTCTTCATCTCCTCGGGCGTCATCTCCTTGTAATACTTCTGCATGAACTGCTCGGCGGAGGTGAAGTCCTCCATCTCGAACAGGGGTTTGAGACTGGTGGCCACGGCCGCGAGGCCGGCGGTGAGGACGGCCGACGTGCGGAGAAAGCTGCGCCGGGACATGCCTGCGTCGGGCGCCGCCGAGGGATCGTGGAGTTCGGGCGTGGACATGTCAGGGATGGGCGGGAGCCTCGGCAGTTTCAGGCGCCGGGTGCAGGGGATGCGGCCCGGGGGCCGGCTGGCGGCCGGGGAAGCGGGGGGAGTGCGGATTGTGACAGTTGACGCAGTCCTTCTTCACCGCGCTGCCGAGCTTGAGGTTCCAGTAGCCGTTGATGCGGCCGTGAGCACCGGAATCCCAGTCGCGGTAGGTCGGCCCGTGGCAGCTGCCGCAGAGCTGCGTGCTCTCCTCGAGCTTGAGCTCGCGGCCATCGCGGGGTTGCAGCGTCGTGAGATTGTTTTCGTTGTGGCAGTTGAAACAGTTGTTGTTCCGGCCGTGCGTGCCGTGCCCCATCACCACGTCGGCATGTTCCGGCGGGATGATCAGCTTCTGGTTGGCATCGTAGTGGAGGGGCGGCGGATGGCCCTTTTCGTGGCAGCCGTAACAATCGAAATCGGAAAGATCCTCCTTGGCGCGAACCAGGTCGGCGTAAGACCGCCGCACTGTCGCTGGGTCCAGGAAGGATCGGTCAACCGGGGGAATCAGGGCGTGTTTCGCCGGATATCCCCAGGAATCGGACAGAAACGCCACCGCGAGGCCCAGGAAGACCACCGTCAGGATGGCGAGAACCATCGGGGTACGGTTGCCTGGTTGCATCGTGGGCGGCGTGGGTCCGAAACGTGTCTGGCGCGGCTTATTTCTTCAGGCCGCGAAAATAGGCGACCATCGCCTTGATATCGGCGTCGGTGAGGCCCTCGATGGCCTTCATGCGGACCTTGCCCGAGGCATCGGTCCGGCCGAGCTTGATGGCCTTGAAGGCTTCCTCGTCGGTGAACTTGGCCTGCTCCGCGGTGAGGGAGTAGTCCTTGATGCTAAGTTTCTTTCCCATCTTGGTGTCGCCCGCGCCGGTCTTGCCGTGGCACTTGGCGCACTGGTCCGTCCAGGCGGCGGCGGGGTCGAAGGCATAGGCGGTAACGGCGAGGCTCGAGAGCGCAGCGAGGAGGAAGGCACGTTTCATGGGGAAGCTTAAATGAGGGTTGGGGTTGAGCTAACGGGCTCCAGCATCGTCGATTCCGAGCGACCCCGCTCGTCGCGGTTTGGTGTAGTTTGCGCATATCTTGTCCAAGGGCGCGCCAGTGGGCGCGTCGCAGGCGGAAAGACGCCGGCCAAGTCCGGACACGGCGGCCACAATAACGACCGCCTCGCTGCGGAGCAGGCAGCGAGGGTGAGAACATGGCCGGGCAACCGGCCGGGGGTTTATTTCTTCAGGCTCCGGAAGTAGGTCACCAGTCCCTTGATCTCCTCGTCCGACAAGCCCGCGATGGGCTTCATGTGGATCTTGCCCTTATTGTCGGCGACGCCCTCCTTGATGGCCTCGACGGCCTCCTTGTCGGTGAACTCGGCCTGCAGTTTGGCGTCGGTGTAGTCCTTGATGCCGAGTTTTTTTCCCGTCTTGGTTTCGCCCCGGCCGTCCTTGCCATGGCACTTGGCACAATGCTCGGACCAGCTGGAGGCGGGATCAAAGGCGTAAGCCGTGACCCCGAAGCTCGCGAGGGCCGCGAGCAACAGTACAGGTTTCATAAGTGAATCCTGATATGAGGTTGGGGTTTAACTGACGCCCCCAGCGTCGCCGATTCCGCCCCGGCAGGCTCCCCGTGTCTTGGCAATAAAGCCGCGTATCTTGTCCGCGCGCAGAAGCGCGGAATTCGAGCCGGATCGCGAAAACGCGAAAGAGCGAAAGCACAAAAACAGCAGATGGCCGGGAGCGAGTCGCCCTCGGCGACCAGCTCCCGGCCGGTTTGAAATTTCGCGTTTTCGCCCTTTCGCGCTTTCGCGATGGTTTGGTTGCTGTGATGGTGGGCTCAGTGGCCGAGGCGGGACATCATCGCGTAGACGATGAGCACGAGCAGGACGAGGCCGGTGCCGAAGAACAGGAAGCCGATGGCCTTCGCGACCTTCTTGCGGCCCTCCCATTCATCCTTCACGGCGTAATCCTGGAGGCGGTTCTCGGCGACGAGCCGGTCATACCAGCGCCGGCGCTCGTGGAGCATCTCGGTCTTGGAGATGCGGCCGGAGAAGATGACCGTGTCCATCGGGAATTTCTCGATGCGGAAATGCGTGTTGAAGAAGTGGAAGGTGAAGATGAAGCCCGCGGCGAGGAGGGCCTCGTCGGAGTGAATCACCAGCGCGATGTTGATCATCCAGCCGGGCAGGAAGAGCGTGAAGAACTTCGGGAACCAGAGGATGAGGCCGGAGACGCCGATCATGAAGACGCCCCAGAACACGGCGAAGTAGTCGAAGCGTTCCCAGTAGGTCCAGCGGTCGAACTGCGGGCGCGGGCCCTTGCCGAAGAACCATTTCTGGTGGGCGACGAAGTCGCGGAAGTCCTGGAAGGACGGCACCATCGAGTCGGGACCGAACACCGCGCGCAGGAAGCGGAACGGCTCGATCCTGCCCGTGGCGGGGTTGCGGATCAGCCGGCGGCGGCGCCAGAGGAGCTTGGCCAGAGAGCTGAGATGCAGGGCGAAATACGTGAACGTGATGATCGCGCCGAAGTGGTGGAGCGACCGCGCGACGCCGGCGCCGCCGATGAAGTGGAAGATCACCTTGGCCCACTCGGTGTAGTAGAACTTGAGCGGCATGCCGGTGATGACCAGCAGCAGGAAGCTGGTGACGACGAGCATGTGGAGGAAGCGCTCGAACGGCGTGAAGCGGGTGAACTGGACGTCGTCGGCGTTGGACTTGATGACCGCCTCGCGGAACTGCTTCGAGTCGGTGAGGAACAGGTAGATCGAGCGGAACAGCCAGAAGATCGTGTGCAGGCCGAAGAAGGCGAACGTGCCGATCAGCAGCGCCGTCATGAAGACGAAGACCTTGTTCAGGACCGGGTAGTTGACCTTGTCCAGCGGGTTGGCGTGGGGCTGGTATTTCGTGAACTGTTCGTTCACGCCGGCGTGGCACTGCGAGCAGGTGGCGACGATGTTTTGCTTCGACAGCCGCGAGCGCGGGTCGCTGACCGGGAACACGTCATGGTGGCCGTGGCAGTCGTAGCACGCGGCGACATCGGAGGCCACGTTGGGCTGGCCGAGCGCCATCGCCTTGCCGTGGTAGGTGTCGCGGTAGTGCTCGAGGCGGTCCTGGTGGCACTTGCCGCAGCTGATGTCACTGAGGGCCTTGAAGTGGGCGGTGGCGGGCTTCTCGATGTCGTGGGCGCTGTGGCAGTCGGTGCAGACCGGGCCATTCTTGTCGCCCTTGGCCAGCAACTGGCCGTGCACGCTCGCGTTGTAGGTCTCCTCGATGCCGAGGTGGCAGGTGCCGCAGGACTTCGCGATGTTCGCGTGGCTGGTGTGGGAACTCTTGTCGATGCTGCGCTTGATGTCATGGACGCCGTGACAGTCGTTGCAGGACGGCGCGACGATGAGGCCCATCTTCATGAGCGCGCGGCCGTGGATGCTGTCGAGGTAATGGCCGGCCGCCAGGGACTGGCCCATGCGGTATTCCTTGGTGAGCTTGGGATCGTCGTGGCAGGTACCGCAGGTCTTCGCGAGGTTCAGCTTGAACACCGGGGAATCGAGCTGCTTGACCGGCACCATCTCGTGCGTGCCGTGGCAGCTGGCGCAGGAGGCGGAGTCGGTGCCGCCCATCTGGTGGCTGACACTGTGGATGCTCGTCGCGTATTGGGTGGTTTCCTTGGAGTGGCACGTTGCGCACTGCGCTGGCGGCAGCTTGGCGTCATGGGGCGTCTCGGTGATGCCCGCATGGCAGTCGACGCAGTTGAGCTTGGCGTGGACGGACTTCGCAAACAGCTCCGAGCGCACGCCGATCCACACGGGTTGCTCGCCCTTTTTCTTCGGCTTGAATTCCGCCTCGTGGCAGTCGAGGCACTCGCTGTTGGGCACGATTGCGGCCTTGGCCGGGGTCACGGGCGCGGCGGGGGTTTCGGCGGCTCGGCCCAGGGACGCGGCGAGGAAGAAAATGACGGCAATCCAGCGGGTCAGCCGGAAATGGGGCGGCAATGCGGGGTTCATGGCTTTGGGGGGAGTATAGAAAAACCCGCCGGCGCAGACTACGCAGGCCTTGCGCGTTGAGAGGCGTTTCTTGTGCAAGTGGGAAACGGCGAAGCTAAGCGTTCCGGCAGCTCGAAACCAGCAAGCGTTTTTTAGCCGGAAGCCAGGAAACCAAGAACGATCATAATCGAAAAGCACGGAAGGGCGAAAACGCGGAGGGGAGGCCGGCCGGGATGGTCGTCGGTTTCCATACCGACGACTAACCTCTGTCCGCATGCAGGCATGTCGTCGGTGTGGAAACCGACGACCACCTCAACCCTCCGCGCTTTCGCGATCTGTCTGGTTCCTGGTTTCCTGGCTTCCGGCTAAACCGGCCTTCGCCCCGCGTTTACTTGGGATCTGGCGGCGGTGGCGGCGGGGACTGCTTGGCCAGTTCCGCCTGCTTCAATTCCTCGAGGTGCAGCGGGTGCTCCTCGAGCATTTCCTGCTCCGAGACCTTGCCGGTGAGCCAGGCGAGGCTCATCGGGTAGACGTCGGGGTTGAAGACCACCCAGTAGAAATGCCAGACGATGATGGCGAGGGTCGCGAGGACGGCCTCGTAGAAGTGCACCAGGCGCGCGATGTCGAAGCCGAGCTTCGTGATGTAACCCATCGAGGCGTTGTCGAACCAGAGGATGGCGCCGGTGAGCGTCATGAGCGCGGTACCCCACGCCATGGCCCAATACTCGGCCTTCTCGATATAGCAGAAGCGGCCGAACTGCGGCTTCGTCGGGGCGAGGCCGAGGTTATACTTGAGCACCTTCCACGGGTCGGTGACGTCGCGCCACGCGGGCAGCATCGCCTTGAAGAGGCTCCGGCCGGACGCCGTGAAGGCGAGATAGCCGACGTGCCAGACGCCGCTGGCGACCATGACGACGCTGGCGATGCGGTGCACGAGACCGCGCAGTTCGAAGGCACCGGAGCTGAGGTGCCGGATGCCTTGGACCCACCACGCCTCGGGATAACGCAGCATGAAGCCGGTGATCACGAGTGCGGTGAAGCTGAGGACGAGCACGGCGTGCTGGATGCGCTCGTTGCCCGTCATGCGCAGGTAGAGGCGGTGCGCGACGTGCAGCTCGGCGGCCTCGCCCTTCTGGATGGCGAGCTTGTGCCGCGCCTTTTTCAGGAAATCCAGGATGTTGTGCAGGATCATCCCGCCGATGACGGCGATGATCAGCGCGACGTAGAAATTCGCGATCCAGTAGAGCCACGGCGACTGTTCGCGCTGGTTCTCGCTCGCGTGCACGGAGCCGACGGAGAAGCGCGTGTTGGCGCCCGGGTGGCACTGGCCGCACGTCTGCGCGAGATGAGCCTTGCTGATAGTGGACGTGGGGTCGTTCTGGGACTTGATGGCGTGTGAGCCGTGGCAGCTCGCGCAGTTGACCACCTCGACGGCACCGCCGCGCACCGCGAGGCCGTGATAGCTGTCGGAGAAAGTCTTGAAGGTGTCGTTGGACATCCCGTAGCGCCGGGTGAGGCGGACGGATGCGTGGCACTCGGCGCAGACCTGCTGGGCGAGGTTGGACTTGTGCACGGGGGAACTCGGGTCGGTGTGCAGCTTGATGTCGTGCTCGCCGTGACAGCTGGTGCAGCCGGCGGAATCGAGATTGCCGGAGCGGAGGGCGACGGCGTGGACGCTGGTGTTGTAGGCGGCGGCCTGCTCGGCGTGGCACTTGGCGCAGGTCTCGGTGACGCGGAGGCGGTTGACCTTGGCCCCGGCGACCGCGGCCTTGTTCATGGCGTGGGCGCCGTGGCAGTCGACGCAGCCCGCGGCCTTTTCCTTGCCGGCGGCGAGGGCGGCGCCGTGGACGGAGTGGTCGAATGAGGCGACGAACTTGGCGCCGAGGTTGGAATGGTCGGCGACCTCCGGTTTGCCGACGTGGCAGGACTCGCAGAGCTTCGCCTGCGCGAGCTTCAGCTCGACCTTGGACTGGCCGGCCGCGGGACTGGAGATCCGAGTCTCGTGGCAGCTGAGGCAATCAGGCGTGGTGCGCTTCTGGCCGTCGCGGCGTGCGGCGTGGGCGGAGGCGCGGTAATCCTTGGCAGCGGACTCATGGCAGCGGCCGCAGGCCTCGGTCTGGCCCGCGCTGCTGAACGTGAACACGGGCGACTTCACCGCCAGCGTGTCGTGGGAAGTGTGGCACTCGGCGCAGGCGGTATCCTTGCCGGCGGGGACGGGGTTGAGCGCGAGCCGCGGGTGGAAGGCGTGCTTGGCGGGGGACTTTTCGTGGCACGCGAGGCACTGCACGGGCGGCAGCTTGGAATCGTGGGGCGTCTCGGTGATCGACGTGTGGCAATCGACGCAGTTGAGCTTGGCGTGCGCTGAATGGGCGAACGCGTCGGACTTCACGCCGACCCAGACGGCGGGCTCGCCTTTCTTGGGCGCCTTGAACTCTGCCTCATGGCAATCGAGACACTCGGAGTTGGCGACCGCGGGCTTTTTCGCCGCGGCTACGGCCGGTGCCGGGGCGGGATCCGCCAATGCCAGGCTGGAAGCCAGCAGCGCGAGCGCGGGCATGAGGGAGAAACGACGGCGAAATGCATGCATATGACCTCAGGTCACAGCATGAGCCTAACGGCGTCTGCCGGCTACGCAGGCCTTGGTGGAACCGCCGCGTATTTTGGCGCGCGGGGGCGGGTCTTAGCCGGAAGCCCCGCCGTCGCCAAGGCTATGGCGGGCAAGCAGGAAACCAGGAACAATCTTTATCGCGGAAACGCGAAAGAGCGAAAGCTTGGAGACGACGCAGGCCGGG
>CAIPAH010000018.1 GCA_903862955.1 uncultured Opitutia bacterium | reverse complement strand
GCAGCCTCGTCGGTACCACGAACTACGTGAAGGCCCTCAACCTGGTGGCCAACGAGACGTATCCGAGCGCTTACACGCAGGGTATTGCGATCACCATCTCCGGTGTCGCGATGGCCCGTACGATCACGTACGCCCCGTAATCCGGTCCTTCCGGTCAAACTTCAAGCCGCCCGCCAAAACGGGCGGCTTTTTTGTGCCCGAATCCGGCGTCCCGGCCGGTGGTAAACGCGCAGTTTAGCCAAGAAGCTTTCATTTTTCCCGCCAACCGACCAAGCTTCCAGCGCGCATGACCCAACCCGCAATCCCGGCCCTGTTCACCGACAAACGCGTGTGGCTTTTCCTGCTGACTGGGGCGCTGGCGGTGATCCTGGGCTTTTTCGCGATCCCCAGCCGCGCGGCCATCGTGCTGGTGTCGGACACGGGCTACTGGTTCGAACTCGCGGCGTTTCTCCTGTTTTTGCGGGCCCTCTGGCTGACGTTCCGCGATGAGCTCAAGGCGTTCCAATGGCGCCAGCTCGACTGGGCTTCGGTGACCGTCGTGGGCTTGGGCGGCGTCGTGCTGCTCGTGCACGAGACCTACGGGTTCAAGATCATCATGGACGAGATCATGCTCCTCGGCACGTCGATGAGCATGCACTTCGACAAGACCGTGCTCACCCCCATCCGGGGCAACGACATCCAGGGCGCGTTCGTGATCCTGGACGGCATCATGGACAAGCGGCCGCTGTTCTTCCCGTTCCTGCTGTCCCTGTTGCACGATCTCACCGGCTACCGCCCGGCGAACGTCTTCATCCTCAATAGTGTCCTGACGTTTGTCCTGCTGGGCCTGACCTACGCGACGGGTCGCATGCTGGCGGGCCGCCGCGCTGGCTGGCTGGGCGTGCTGCTGTTTGCCGGTTTGCCGCTGCTGGGGCAAAACGCCACGGGCGGCGGATTCGAGTTGCTGAACATCGTGATGATCCTCGCGACGCTCCTGCTGGGGGCGCGGTTCGTGCAAAAGCGGGACGAGGCTTCGCTCAGCGCGCTGTGTTACTCCACCTTGTTGCTCGGCCAGACCCGCTACGAATCCCTGATCTACGTCCTGCCGGTGGTGATCCTGGTGCTCTGGGTCTGGTTTTCCGAGGGGCGGTCGATGCTGTCGTGGCCGGTCATCCTCGCCCCACTGCTGCTGCTGCCCTATCCGCTGCAGCACCACATCTTCGAACTGCGTACGTCGGCGTGGCAGATGACCGAAGGGGGCGCGCCGGCCAATGCGACCGTGCCGTTTTCCCTGTCGTATCTCTCCAACAACCTGAACCACGCGGTGAATTTCTTCTTCGGCAAACCCACCGACCAGCCCAATTCCTGGACGCTGTCCGCGCTGGGTGTGATTGGCGCGGTGTTTTTCCTGCTCCACGCGGCCAAGCGGGTGCGCTCGTTGCGCACGGAGACGCCGATCATGGCGGCGTCGATCATCTTCACCGTGGGCTTCATCGCCCAGTTTGTCTTCCTGATGTGCTATTTTTGGGGCCAATTTGACGATCCCGTCATCCGTCGGCTCAGCCTGCCGACCCATCTCTGGCTCGTCATCGCCGTGATGGCCGTGCTGCCGCAATTCGCCGCGGTGTCTTTCCAGCGGCTGCTGCTGGGCATCGCCGCCCTCGGCTTGATCACCGTCGGCGTGCCCTCGATGGCCGAGCATGCCTACACGCAGGAGTATCTGCCCGGCCGGGAGACGGCCTGGCGGCGGACGTTCATGGCCGACCAGACGCGGCATGATTACCTGATGATCGACAACGATGCGATCCTGTGGGTGGCGCACCTGGTTTCGGCGACGACCGTGCCCGAGGCCATCAAGCGACGCGACGCGGTCGTGTTCCACATGTTGAACCACACGTTCTCCGGGATCTACGTCTTCCAGCGCTACAACATCGATCCGAACACGGGCGGCATGACCCTGCGCGACGGCGATGACCTCGGGCCGGAGTTTGTGCTCGAGCCGGTCCGGGAGGAGCGGCTGCAGACCCTCACGCTCACCCGCATCAGCCGCGTGGTGGACATCAAGGTGGGGGCCAAGTCCCTCACGGCTCCAGTCCCGGGCAAGCCGCCGGTCGTGTCCAAGAGCCGCGCGGAGATCGACAAGATGCGCAAGGCTTACCTGGAAAACTTCATCAAGCAGCTCCCGTGATCGGCCCGGAGCAGGTCCCTGCGCGATGAAGCGACTGAGCCAGTTTCCCTTGGACCCGGACGCCCGGAAGCGCCTGTGGCTATTCGCCCTGAGTGGCGCGCTGGCCGTCGTTGTCGGCTTTGTCGCCATCTCCCCGCGGATGGCCGGGTGGCTTATCGCGGGCGCCGGCTACTACTACATGCTGGGACTCTTCAGCCTGTTTGTGTTTTTTGCGATCCGCGTGGCGCGCGCGCGGCAGCCGGTCTGGCGGGAATGGCTGCGCCGGCCGGGCTGGCCCGCGCTGGCGATTCTCGCGGCCACGGGCTTCGCGTTGTGGTCGGATCCGTTCCAGCAAAAGGTGCTCTTCGACGAGTATGTGCTGCAGGCCACGGCCTATCACATGCACCTGACGAAGGAGGTCGGCTGCGTCATCCGCGCCTACGACCTCGATGGCACCTGGCTGCTGATCGACCCGTTCCTCGACAAGCGGCCGTTCTTTTTCACGTTCCTGCTCTCGCTGATGCACGACCTCACCGGCTACCGGCTGGTGAACGTCTTCATCCTCAACTCCGCGCTGACCGCCGGTTTTCTCAGCCTGACGTATTGGTTCGCGCGCGAACTGACCAACCGCATCGGCGGGGTGCTGGTCGTCGCCTTGCTCGCCAGCATGCCGCTGCTGGGCCAGAACGCGACGGGCGGCGGCATGGAGATGCACAACCTGGCCATGCTGATGCTGGTGATGTGCCTCGCGCTGCTCTACTACCGCGCGCCCGATGCGGATCGGCTTTCGCTGCTCTGCCTCGCGACTGTGCTGCTGGCGGAAAGCCGCTACGAATCCGTCATCTACGCTTTTCCGATCGCGCTGATCATCCTCGCCAGCTGGTGGCGCATGCAGCGCGTGCTGCTGCCGTGGGTGGCGCTGCTGACGCCGCTACTGCTCATCCCGTATGCGCTGCATGACCGGTTCGTCACGGCGTCGCCGTTGCTCTGGCAACTGGGCGAGGGGCAGACGGTGCGGTTCAGCACGCAATACCTCGCCGACAACCTCCGTTCCACGGGTGAATTTCTCTTCAGCCTGTCGACCGCCTACGCCAACTCGTGGTATCTCTCGGTCCTCGGCTGCGCGGGGCTGGCGTATTTCCTGGTCTGCGCTGCGCGCTGGTGGCGGCCTCGCCGGCCTTTGTCGCCCGTGCAGACCGTGGCGGTGCTTTTTGGCGCGGCGATCGCGGGTAGCTTCGCGATGCTGCAGTTTTATTACTGGAGCCGGCTGACGGACGCGATTGCGGCGCGCTTTGCGCTGCCAGCCTACCTGCTCATGGCGCTGCTCGCGGTGGTGTTCATCCATCGCCTGAATTTCCGCTGGCCCGCGATGCGATGGGCGTTCGTGGGCGTGGCCGCCTATCTGCTCGTCTCGGCCCTGCCGGCCATGGCGCACCGGTTTTATACGAGCCAAAACCTCGTGATGCAGGAGGTGGACTGGGAGCATGAGTTCATCCTGTCCCGCCCGGCGGAGCCACGGTTGTTCGTCTCCAATCTTTCCTCGATCCCGTGGGTGCTGTGGCGGATCCCGTCGCTGATCATCGGCGTGGCCAAGCAACGCGGCGACCAGCTGCGCTACCACATGGCGCAGGGAACGTTTCACGAGGTCATCGTCGCGCAGGCGCTGCGGCCGACGACACCCAACGGGAAATTCGGCGTGGATCCCGACGACCTGCTGCCGGCGAATTTCCGGCTGGAGACGCTGGCAGAGCGGCGCTTCGGCGCGCGGATGGCGCGATTGAGCCGACTCATTGCCGTCGATCCTGAGCCGCCAGCGCCGGCCAAGGCTGCGACCCCGCCGCCGACTCCGTCGGCGGAGGCCAAGCCCGCACCATGAGCGCCACGACTGGCAACGCGCCTTCCGCCGGAGATTCGCCCAGCGGGATGTGCGGGTCCATGCGATGGTGGATCTGGCTCGGGCTGCTGATCGCGGGATTCTTCGGGATTTTCGCGAGCTATCCCCAGCTGTTTTTCGCCCTCGGCGTCGCCCACTACTCGTGGTTTCTCGACACGTTTGCGCTGCTCGCGTCGAACGACGCCATCACGCGCGGCCTCGATCCCTACGCGCCCAACCCCCTCGATTATTTCCACCGTCCCCACGTCTACTCGCACTGGTGGCTTTACCTGCGGCACCTGGGCCTGACGCGCGCCGACACGTTCTGGCTGGGGCTGACGCTCGTCGTGGCTTTTCTGGTGGCGGCCTGGGCGCGGCTGCGGCCCCGCGGACCGGTCCAGCTGGCGTGGTATCTGGCCGTAATTTGCTCGCCACCCGTCCTGCTCGCCGTGGACCGGGCCAACAACGACCTCGTGATTTTTCTCCTGCTCACACCGCTGGTGCCCTGCCTGCTGAGCCCGCACCGGTGGCTGCGGTTCCTGGCGCCGTTTCTCGTGATGATCGCGGCGATGTTGAAATACTACCCGGCCGCCGCGGCGCTGGTGTTGCTGGCAGTGGCGGAGCGCAAGGAATTGCGCGCCCGAATGCTCCTTGCGCTTTTGCTCCTCGCTCTCGCCGGGGTCAGCCTCGCGCCCGACCTCGCGGGCTTCGGCCCGCTGGCGCCGCAGCCCGAGGGGTTGCTGACCCTTGGCGCCACGGGATTCTTCAATGAACTCGGCTGGAAGGGCTGGGCACCGAAGGTCCTCTGCGCGGGACTCGGCGCTGCGATCATCCTGTTCAATTGGCTCCGACGGCCACTCGAGGATTGGGAACCGTCCCCGGAGCAGCGCGCGAACTGGCTGTATTTCATCCTCGGGGCGGTGCTGCTTACCGGGTGCTTCTTCACGAGCATGAATTTCGGCTACCGCTGGATCTACCTGATCTGGCTGACGCCCTTGGTTTGGGAGCTGCCTCGCGATCCGGCGACGCCCCCGCAGGTCCGCGGGCTTGCGCGCAAGACCGGCTGGCTCGCGCTGGTCATCCTCTGGTGGTCACCGGTTTGTTGCCTGGCAATCAACCGTTTCATCGGCGTGCTGCCTGCGCCCACGATCATGAAGATGGCGAAATTCGCCTTTCTGCTCGAGCAGCCGATGGATTGGGCGCTGGTCGTTTGCCTGCTGGTTTTCCTGACGCACTTCGCCCGCCGCCGGCTGGCGGTGCTCCTGGGGCCGGCGGTTTGATCCGCTCGCGCGGCGTTCAGGGCGTCCCGCCGCGCCGCGTGCGCTCGATCAACCCCTGCCATTGCGCGAGGGAACCGGTCGTCGCCTCGGCGATTTCCGCGGGCGTCAGCCGGTAGATGAAGATCGAGTAGCCGACGTTCGCATCCGGGGTCCGCGCGCGCAGGTAATGGCAGAGTCGCGCGAAGCGCAGGAGATCGTGGCGCGTGCCCGCACGGCGCCATTTTTCAGGGCTCGCCGCGCGGTCCATCTCGGCGCGTTGCACGGGATCCGAGAAATACACCGCGAGCGCTGGCTCCAACGCCCGTAACTGCTGGTATTCCTGCTCGAGCGCCGGTGTCCAAGGCCCGCGGATGGGGCTGTAGACGTGTTCGAGCATCGTTGCGCCGATGCAGTAGAGCCCGGGTCGCAGCGGCACCCACGGTTGGAGGAGCTTGAAGCCGTTGACGAACGGCAGCCGCTGCACGTGAAGGTGATAATAGGC
The DNA here is from genome assembly GCA_903862955.1 of uncultured Opitutia bacterium. Taxonomy (GTDB): domain Bacteria; phylum Verrucomicrobiota; class Verrucomicrobiia; order Opitutales; family Opitutaceae; genus Opi-474. The sequence continues at coordinate 77,577 of CAIPAH010000018.1, read as the reverse complement.
CGGCTCGCCGGTACCGAAATACGACAAGTAGACCGGCTCGCCCGGCGCGGCATGGCCGTCGAGCCAGTCCTTGAGCCCGGGCAGGTCCTGACCCCAGTCCACCGAGCTGTCGACGAGGTGCCGGTGGCCATTCGCCGGGCCGCCGGCGAGTTCGTTGAAGTAAGCGAGGTAATGCGGCGCCACGAACGACGACTCCGACACGTGCCAGCCGAGCAGCACGACGACGGGCACGACCCACACCGCGCGGCGGGTGGCCAGCCACGCCCCGAGCGCGCCGGTGGCGATGAACAGCACGGGATACGTTGGGAGGATGTGGCGGTGGCCGATGTTGAGATGGCTTGTAGTCGAGATCGCCCAGTAGAACCCGAAGAGGACCGCGAGGGGCGCGAACCGATACCAGTCGGCGCGCGGCCGGCGGAGAATCAGCCCCACGGCGGCGAGGCTCGCCAGCATCACCGGGATCGTCGTTTTGTAGAGGAAGGCGTAGACGAAATAGCTGGGCCAGCCGGTGATGCTGAATTCGCCGTTGAGAAACGCGGAGCGCACCTGCATCGACTCCTTCACGTAGGCGATGCCGTAGAGATAGGCCTCGGGCAGCACGTGCCAGTTCGCGAGGGCGTGGATGAATTTTCCGGTCGCGCCGATGTTCTGGTCAATCCACTCCCACGGCCGGATGAAGTGGGCCATCGGGGGCAGGACGGGATTGGCGGCTGAGTAGCGGAAACCGAAAAACGCCCAGATCACCACGGCCGCGACGAGCCCGTGAGCGAGTCCCGACAACGCGGCAGCGCCGAATTTCGCGCCGCGGGAGTTCCAGCTGCGGCCCAGCAGTTGGAGCGGTTCGGGGGCGAAAGCGCGCACCAAGGCCAGCAGGATGAACATCGGCAGCAGCAGGGGCGCGGAGAACTTGGCCACGGACGCCAGGCCGAAGGTCAGCGCACTTAGCCACCACCACCGGGCGCGCCCGTCATGCAGGTGCCGCCACCACGCACCCACGCTCGCGAGCAGGAAAAAAGTCATGCAGACATCGCTGGTCGCCAGCGCGCCGTGGGCCAGGAAGCTCGGCTCGAACGTGAAAAAGATCAGCGCCACCACGGCGCCAGCGTCACCGAACAGCCGGCGCGTCCAGCAAAACACCAGCAGGCCGGTGGCGACGCTGAACAGCGCGATCATCGCCCGTCCCGCCATCAGCCGCGGAAAATGGTCGGCTCCGCTCTCGTAGAAAAATTGATGCCCCAGGATCCATGCATCGCTGTCCCGCCAGTAGGGATTACCCGCCAGCGCGGGGAACGGCATGCCGCTCAGGACGGCCGGCAGGGCGGCGAGGCGCTGGGGGAGGTTGCCGTTTTCGGGATGCAGCCGGTAGTCGTTGAAATGGTCGAACGTGTAGCCGCCGGTGAGGTGCACGAGTTCATCGGAGGTCGTGCTCTCGTTCAGCTTGCTGCCGACCGCGAGCGCGTAGTGCAGCGCGAGCAATCCCACCACGAGGACGTAAAACCAGGGACGGCGGGCCGGGTTGCGGTTGCTCATGGGATGAAGGTGGGCGGGCCGTCCAGCAAGGCGCGCACCTCGGCCTCCGTCAGCCGGAAAATGAGAATCGAATAACCCACTCGGCGTCGGGCGCGCGGCCATGCAGCCCCGCGCAAAGCCGGCCAAAGCCCAGGTGCTCGAGTTCGATCAGGCGCTGAATCGCGGCGTCGCGCGGCAGCGGGTCGCGGCCCGCATGCCACGCGTCAGCCCACGCCCGCAATTCCGCATAACGGCGCTCGAGCGCCGGCGTCCACCCGTGGCGCACGAGCGTGTAGGGCTGCTGGAACATCGTGGCGCTGATGCAATAAATCCCGCCGGTCATCGGCGGCGCCACGGCCCGAGCGCCGAGGTCAAAATTCCCGTCGGCGAGGCGCGTCGCGGCAATGCCCTCATCGGCCGGTGAGCCGGAGCCGAAATAGGAGAGGTAGATTTTTTCCCCTCGCGCATGCGCCTCGAGCCAGCGTTTCAGTCCGGGCAGGTCCTGGCCCCAGTCGAGCGAGCTGTCCACGAGGTGCTCATACGCGTGGGCCGGCCCGCCCAGCAGTGGATTGAAATAGGCGAGGTAGTCCGGCCGGATCGCGAGCGAGACCATCGCCTGGCCCGCCAGCAGGATGGCGGTCACGAGCGCGACGCCGCGGCGGCGGAACCCGAGCGCCACGGCCCCGGCTCCGATATACAACACAGGATACAACGGCAGAATGTGGCGGTGGCCGATGTTCAGGTGGATGGTGAGCGCATAACCGCCATAGACGGCGCCCAGCACGACGAGCGGAACGAGCCGGTAACGTAACCGTCCGCACCGGCCCGGCGACCCCGGCCGGGTGGCCAGGCAGAGTCCGGCCAGCGCGAGCAAGGCCAGCGCGGGCAGGGGAGTTTTCAGCAGGAAGGCGACGGGGAAGAAGCTGATCCAACCCGTGGTGCGGTATTCCCCCATGAAAAAGGCCGGCCGCCAGCGCGAATACCGGTCCACGTGCGCGAGTCCGTAGAGCCAGCCTTCGGGCAGCGCGTGTAGCGCGCGCAGGGGGCGCACGACGGCTTGGATTGCGCCCGGCCGCAGCGGCGTCGCCACGGCGGGCTGGTGGTCGGCGGTGGGCGCCGCCACGGCGAGGGCCGGGTCCGACATCGTGACGTCCGCCCAGGTGCGGTTGAGCGAACCTTCCCCGCGCACGGCGGTGTAGCGAAAATCAAACGCGGCCCAGACCAACAGCCCGCTCACTAGTGCGGCGGCCACCAGCGCGCCCGTCAACGTTGCTGCTGCGCGCCCGCCGCGCACGCGAGTGACGAAACCGCCCAACCGCACGGGCAGCGCGCTCCCGCGCCATGCCCGGGCGGCGGCCATCAGCGCGAGCATTGGCACCAGCAGCGGCGCGGAGAATTTGCTCAAGGCGAGCAGCGCCGCGGCTGCTCCCAGCGCCAGCACGCGCCCGACGGTCACCCGGTGCAGCAGGCGCCAGCCCGCCCAGACCGCCAGGAGAAAGCCGAGGGTCGCTGCCATGTCGCTCGTCGCCAGGCCGGCATGCGCAAGGAGGTTGGGGCAGAACGCGAACAAGCCGGTCGAGACGAGCGCGCCGGTGGTGCCGAACAACGACCGCGACCACAGAAAGACCAGTGCGCCGCAGGCGATGCCCAGCAGCGCGATCATCGCGCGCGCGGCCGCGAGCATGCGCGGCAGGTCGTTGCCGGACTCGTAGAAAAACTGGTGGCCGATGACCGCGACATCCGCCGTCCGCCACGCCGGCTGCTCCAGGCGCGGAAAATGCACGTCCTGCCAGAGCAGCGGCAGCCCGGCCAGCCGCTGCGGCAGGTTGCCGTTCTCCGGCTGCAGCCGGAAATCGCCCAGTTTCCAATAGCTGTAGCCCGCGGTGACGTGAAAGATCTCATCCGCGGTCGTGCTGTGTTCGCGCGACACGCTCGCGGCCATCCAGCCAAACAGGACGAGCAACACGCCCGCCGCCAATGTCGCTGCATGACCGCGCATGGTCAGGAGCCGGCGCCGCACGCTTCAGTGACGTGACGGGCAGGCAGGAACGGATTGAAGGAGGAAGACGGCATCGATTCAACCCGGAGGCCGGGTGACATGTGGCCCAGCCAGCTTGGGAAACCCGGCATTTTGTGCGAGCCCAAGTAGCGCGGGGAAAACACGCATGTCAGGGAGCAAAAGGTGGCGGTCCGTCCAGCGCGGCCTTCACGTCCGCGTCGGTCAAACGAAAGATCAGGATCGAGTAACCCACCTCGGCGTCCGGCGCCCGCGGGTGCAAAGCCGCGCAGAGGCGGCCGAAGCGCAGGTGTTCCAATTCGATCATCAGCGGGAGGGCGGTTTCGCGCGGCGTGTGGTCGAGATCGGCCAGCCAGGCGTCCGCCCACGCGAGCAATTCCTGGTAGCGGCGCTCGTGGACCGGCGCCCAGCCGTGCCGCACCAGCGTGTAGATCTGCTGGAACATCGTGGCGCTGATGCAATACACGCCGCCCGTCATCGCCGGCGCCACCTCGCGCTGTTCCAGGTCGAAATTGCCGTCAGCGAGCCGGGTCGCCGTGATGCCCTCCGTCACCGGCGACCCCGATCCGAAGTAGGAGAGAAACACCTTCTCCCCGCGCGCATGCGCGTCGAGCCAGCGCTTCAGCCCGGGCAAATCCTGGCCCCAGTCGAGCGAGCTGTCGACGAAGAGCTCGTAGCCGTGCGCCGGGCCGCCCCGGAGCGGGTTGAAGTAGGCGAGATAGTCCGGGCGAATTGCGAGCGACGCCGCGGCCTGCCACACGAGCAGGCCGACGGTGGCCACGGCGAGCCAGCGGCGACGAAACCCCAGCGCCACGGCGCCCGTGCCGATATACAACACCGGATAGAGCGGCAGGAGGTGGCGCAGTCCGAGATTGAGATGACTGCTGAGAGCGAAAACCGCGTAGATCACCCCGAACACGGCGAGCGGTGTGAGCCGGTAGTAGAGCCGCAGCCGTCGGCCGGCACGCGGCCGCACCGTGAGGCAGACTCCCGCGAGAACCAGCAGCGCGAGCGCGGGCAGGGGCGTTTTGAGCAGGAACGCGACGGGAAAGAAGGCCAGCCAGCCCGTCGTGCGCACGTCGCCGAGGAAATAGGCGATGCGGTAGTGCGAGAAGTGATCGACGGTCGCGAGTCCATAGAGCCACGCCTCGGGCAAAACGTGCGCGTCGCGCAATGGCCGCACCACCGTCTGCACCGCGTCGGGCGCCGGCGGGGGACTGCCGGCCGGAGCGAGGGCGGCCTCGGGTCGCAGCACGTCTTCCCACGAGACGTTGAACTGGCCCTCACCGCGCAACGCCGCGTAGCGGAAATTGTAGGCCGCCCAGATCAGCACCCAGCTTACGAGCAGAGCCGCGGCAAAGGCGCCCGTCAGCGCCAGCGCGGCGTGCCAGCCGTGGAGACGCGTGCGAATTTTGGCGAGGCAGACGGGCAGCGCCGCTCCCCGCCAGGCGCGGGCGAGGGCCATGAGCGCGAGAATCGGAACCAGCAGCGGCGCGGAAAATTTGCTCAGGGCCAGCAACGCGACCGCGGCGCCCGCGGCCAGGACGCGTCCCAGCGTCACCCGGTGCAGCAACCGCCAGCCGGCCAGCACCGCCGCGAGAAAACCGAGCGTCGCCGCCATGTCGCTGGTCGCGAGGCCGGCATGCGCCAGCAAGTTGGGGCAGAACGCGAACAGCGCGGTGGAAACGAGCGCGCCCTTGATGCCGAAGAGCGAGCGCGACCAGAGAAACACGAGCGCGCCGCAAGCCACGCCGAGCAGCGCGATCATCGCGCGCGCGGCGGCGAGCATGCGCGCGGGGTCATTGCCCGACGCGTAGAAAAACTGGTGCCCGAGCGTGCCGACGTCCGCGTTGCGCCACGCCGGCTGGTCGAGCCGGGGAAAGCGCAGGTCCTGGGCGAGCAGCGGCAGCGCCGCCCAGCGCTGGGGCAGGTTGCCCGCTTCGGGCGGCAGGCGGAAATCGGCGAGCTTCCAATAGCTGTAGCCGGCGGTGACGTAATAGAGCTCGTCGGCGGTCGTGCTGTGCTCGCGCGACACGCTGGCGGCCATCCAGCCGAAGAGCGCGAGCAACACGCCCGCCACCAGCGTCGCCGCGGTGCCGCGCATGGTTCAGGTCCGCGGCCGGGGCGGCTTGACGAGGTAAACCGGGCGCTGCTTCACCTCGTCGTAAACGCGGCCGAGGTATTCCCCAAGCACGCCAATCGCGATGAGCTGCACGCCGCCGAGGAACAGCACCAGCGCGGCGAGCGTCGTGAAACCGGTCGGCGCCGTCTCGATGGCGATGAGGCGCTTGATGACGTAGTAAAGGCCGAGGGCAAAGCCGGTGGTGCCGATAAAGACGCCGGCGTAAGTCAGCAATCGCAGCGGCAGGTGGGAAAAACTGAACACGCCGTCGAGGGCGTAGCGCACGAGCCGGCGAAAGGTTTGCTGGGGCTGGCCGGCGGCGCGTTCCTGCCGGTCATACGGCACGTCGGCGGTGGCGAAACCGATCCACGCGCGCAGGCCGGGGAAGAAACGATTGCGCTCCGGCAACTGGTGAAAAGCCGCGACGGCGTGGTGGCCGAGCAGGCCGAAGGTGCCGCTGTTGGGCTCGATCGGGTAGTCGGACAGGTGACCGAAAAGCGCGTGAAAGAAATCGAAGCCCACGCGGCGCAGGCCGGTTTCGGCTCGCGTGCGTCGTGTCGCCCGCACCACTTCCGCGCCCTCCCGCCAGGCGGCGACAAGCGCCGGGATGACCTCCGGCGGGTCCTGCAGGTCGGCGTCCATCGTCACGACCGCGTCGGCCTTCGCCGCGTGTCCGAGCCCGGCCGACAGCGCGGCTTGGAAACCGAAGTTGCGCGAGAGCTCCACGAGTTCGAAACGGGAATCCCGCGCCGACTGCGCCCGGATGAGCGCCGCCGACTGGTCGCGGCTGCCATCGTCCACGAGCACCGCGGTCCACGCGTCGCCCGGCTGGCCGTCAAACACGGCGGCGAGGCGCGCGAACAGCTCGGGCAGCACGGCCGCCTCGTTGAAGACGGGAATGACGACGGCGATTTTGGCGGCGGGGGCGGGCATGGAGTTATCCGCGAGGTGGCGAGAAGACCAACGCAAGGCTGAGGATTATCGGCGGCAGGGCGAGCACAAGCACGGAGACTACGGCGTGCCCGCGGGCTGCTTTTCCCGGGCCGGGGCCGGCGCGCCCAGCCGCCGGATCCAGCGACCAATGGGCGGGGCTATGCGCCGCTCGAGCACCCAGGCCGCGCCGGCGACGACCGCCACCACGGCAACCAGTCGCACGGAGAATGTCAGACCCGACCCGGCGAACGCGGGAAACAGGGCCCGCTGTCCGAGCTGCAGCGGCGCGGCGATGATGTAGAGGCCGAATGAAACGGCGCCCAGCGGTGCGAGCCATTCCATGGGGCGGAGCGAACATGGGCGATGCAGCATCGCACCAGCCGCCACCAGCGCCACCGCCGCGACGGGGTCCACTTCCCGCCATTCGCCCACCCAGACGCGGCTCACCGCTCCCGCGACCGCAAACGCACAACAGATCCAGCCGAAGCTTCGTTGGAGGCGGGGCGCCCGCCCGGAGAGAGCCAGCAGCAGCCAAACGCAGGCGGGGAGAAAATCGCACCGGTGCGGCGAGACCGGGGTGGGGCCGGGCCAGACCCAGTTGAAGAGGTGAAGCTGCAGCAGAACCGTGCGCAGCGGTGCGAATGTCCAGATCGCGTAGGCGATCAAGCCCGCGGCGGGCCAGGCCGTGCGAACCTCTTTCGTTTCACGAGGCGGCGTGAGCCACGCGACCATCAGGCCGGCGACCCAGAAGAGTGACCCGCAGGCGTAGCGCGCGAACACGCGCGCCACCGGCAAACCCACGGCATGCGCGATGACCAGGACAAGCAGCAGGGCGAGCACCCAGCGCACGTGCGATCGCCGCCACCAGAGGACGACGAAGCCGAGATAGAAGACCGCCTCGTAGTTCAGGCTCCAGAGGTTCGGGTTGTCCTCCAGCACGGGAAAACTTCCCAACAGTGGATAAGCCTCGTCGTTTTGCAGCAGCAGCAGGTTGCCCGTGACGGTCTTCCACGCCGGCCAAGCCAGCAGCAGGCCGCAGACCAGCACGGCCACGGTGTTGAGCGGCAGCAGCCGCGCGGCGCGATGCAGGACGTAGCGCCGGATTCCCGGGCCCGTGGCCGGTTCAGTTGTGACGAGCCCAATGACGTAGCCCGACAGCACGAAGAAGAACAGGACGGCGGCATAGCCGAGGTTGAACCAGGAAAAACGCGGCGAAGGCGACCACGCCGGGTCGAGGACCCGGATCGGCAGAAAGAGGTGGGCGTAAACCACGAGCGCGGCGCAGAGCCCGCGCATGCCCTCGAGGGCGAGGTCGCGCGCCGGTGCGGGCGAGGGAGCTGGCGGATGGAGCCGTTGCGACAGCCAGGACATCATGCGGCGCGATCGCGATTCCGGGTGCCCACGAGGGCCAGGAGCAGGATTCCAGCGAGGAATACCAAGACGCCAGCGGCAGGGAAGCCGGCGGCGTCGTGGAAGAACCCGAGATGGTGAATCATCTTGGCCTCGGCGTTCATCAGGGACGATTCCGAGTAGCTGCGCAGGATCGCCTCGGGGGTGCGGTCCGGCGCCAGCCAGCGGTCCAGCGCGTAACTTTGCACCGCAAAGTGCAGCGCGATGCCGAGGAGAAAGTCCACCGCGGCGCCCACGACGAGCACGATCCGCCACGCGCGGGTGAGCGTGGACCAGCGCGCCGCGAGCCAGACCAGTCCCAGCACGAGCACCGCCTGCAGGCAGATGTGCGCCAGACCCCACATGTCGCGCGCGCCATGCACGGCGACGCCGAGGACAATCACGCCGCCCGTGAGCAACGCCCAGAACCACCGGCTCACCGTGGGCGACGCGCCCCAATTGCGCCCGAGCTCCCGCAAGAGGACGAGCCAGGCGACGCTGCCGAAGACAAAGAACAGGTTGACCTGATACAACTGGAAGAACCAGTCGTGCCAGTAGCCCCAGCGGCTGGTCTGGGCGATCAGGGTGCTGTCAAGCGGACGCAGAAAATGCGGGACGATCGTGTCCCGCAGATTGAGGGCGACCCGCAGCAGCTGGTTGCCGGAGTGCACGTCTTTCACGGTCACGCTCGAATTGGAAAGCAGGGTCGTGTGCGCGCCGTAAACCGCCAGCGACCAGGCGAACCACGTCGCGAGCACCAAGGCGCCGAGGGCCGCGAGGGCGCCGGTTTGGCGCCAAAAACCCGCTGCGCTCCAGCGGCCACGTTGCAGGAGGAACCAGGCGATGGCCAACAGCAGCACGTAGGGGCCGGCGGAATAGTGGGTGAGAAGCGCGGCGGCGAGGGCCGCGGCGCAGAGCGGGCCGGCGGCGCGCGGCGGGGAGGGATCGAGCGCGCGGAGGAAAAAATACAGGCCGCCCAGGATGAAGAAAACCGCGGTGAGCTTGGTCCAGGCGAAGGTCGCGTTCTCCACGAAGGAGGGATTCAGCATCAGCAACACCACCAGGACCGCCACGGCGGCCCGGCTTCCGGACGGGCCGGCGAGTCCGGTCTGCCGGCTGAACCGTCGCACCAGCAGCGCGGCAGGGAGGAACGCGAGCGTGTTGAGCAGCAGCGTGAACAACTGGTAGTGCGCAAAATTCCGCTGGGTGAGCTTGAGGAAAACCCCGGTCACGAGGTTGGCCAGGGGCGGCCGGGCGGGGAGGGCGTAAACGCCGAGGAACTGGGAGTCGGTGGGCCAGCGATCGACAAAGAACAACGTGCGTTCCCAGTGCTCGAACCAGTCACTCGTCCAACCGCCGCCGGTGTAGCTGGAGATGAACCACAGCCAGCCCAGGCACCAACCGGTCACCAGGAATTGTCCCGTCAGCAGGGCGCGCGGTTCGGGGGCGCGAAGCTCCGCGATGAAGGTGCGCCCCGTGGTGACGAGACCGACGCAAGCGAGAGCCGGCAGGATCCAGCAGGCGACCGCGGGCAGGTTCGTGAGGTACAGGGCAAAGGCGCCCAGATAGATCCCCAGCGAGGACAAGATCGCGGCGGCGACCAGTTTCTCCCCGCCATCCAGCGTGAGCCGGACGACGAGCGGCCAAGCCAGTCCGAAGGTCACGACGAAGAAAAGCAACAGGCAGAAGAGAAGCTCCAGTAACATGGCAGGGCAGGCTCTTGGAATCAGGAAGGGTCCACGATTTTCAGCAATAGCATGTCTCCGTCCTGCATGACGACGCGCAACGTGTCGCCCGGATCGCGGAAATACGGGCTGCGCACCAAGTAGCGTTCATTGGCCGGGCCGCGGTTGAGGAAGATGAAGCCGATTTGGGCCTGGCGGAGCAGGGCGGCGGTTTGAGCGGGCTTCAAACGGGGATCGAACAGGAAGGCGACGTCGGGACTCCACAGCGGGACCGTGCGGGCGCCGCGGAGCGTGAGCTGGGCGTTGGGTCCGAGCACGAGGATGCGTTTGGGGCCGGCGAGTTGCGCGATCTGGGCATAAATCGGGCGGGCATGATACGCATGCACCGCCCCGCCGGCCGTGAGCCAGTCACCGGGTGGAATTTTGTAAACCGTCCCGGGCAGTGTGAGCGCCCGCAGCGCCGCGTCGGTGGCCAGGAGGCCCAGCGCAAGACTGATGCCGGCGAGATGGCGCGTTCCGGGCAGCCAGCGGGCCAGGGTCGCCCCGCCGAGCACGGTGCCCAACACGAGCGCGGGGTTCAGCACGCGGATGGCCGTCGTGAAGCCAGCGGCGGTATAACCCAGCGAAGTGGCCCAGAGAAAAACGATGACGGCGCTGGCGGCCAGTAACGTCCGCCCGGCACGTCCCGCGAGGAAGATGCCGGCGAGGGCTCCGAGCAGGGCGGCGAGGCAGTTCACCACCAGGAAGCGATACGCGGCGAACGGCTGGGTGGCCCAGCCGAATTCGACTTGGTAGCTTTGCATCAGCCAAACGTGTGCGCGATTGACGGGAAACCATCCGGCGACATCGAGATTGAAGAGGGGATTGCCAGTGCGCAGCCAGTTGCGCAGATACCACGGCAGCACGGCGAGCGCGGCTGTCAGGGTGAAGTTCACGAGGGAGCGAGCCGACAGTCGGCGCAGCACGGCCAGCGCGCACCCGAAGGCGATGAAGGCGAGACCATATTCGCGCGCGAGGCCGCCGAGTCCGGCGGCCAGGCCGGCGATGACCATCGCGCCGGTCGTCTCCTCCGTGCGGTTCCGCGGCAGATAAAGCAGCAGGCCGACCAGCGCGAGGGCCGTCAGGCCGGTTTCCCGGCCCATCGCCGTGGCCCAGGAGATGACGGGTGAGCAGGCGAGCAGCGCGCAGGCGAAGGCCGCGGCCCGGTCGGAGAACAACCGGCGCGCGAGGGCAAACGTGCCCGCGACGAGCAGGACGTATTGGAAGACCACGCCGACCGTGGTCAGCCCCGGGCGGGCGGCGCCGGCCAAGGAATAGCACCAGAAATAGAAGGCGGAGACCGCCGGTGCGATGCCATCGGGCCAGGCGTAGACTTCATAGTCGCTGACCGTGACCGGCGGATAGAACCCGAGCGAAGCGCGGGCGAACATCTGCTGGGCGAGATAATTCCAGCGAAAAACCGTATCAATGCCGAACAGGGGTTGCGTTCCCGCCCGGTAAATCACCACCGCAAAGGCCGGCACCAGCACGAGGAACAGCGGCCAGTGTTCCCGCCAGGCAAAGCGCGGCGCGGAGCCGGGGGCCGAAGGTTGAAAGAGAGATTTCCGGCCCAGTCCGGCGAGAACGGCGGTCAATCCCACCCACAGCCCCAGGACGTGGGCGAGGGTGAGCGCTGACCCGACCGCGTCCAACGCGATGAGCACGGTGACCAACGCAACAGTGCTCGCGATGAATCCCGCCAGCCAGGGTTTCTCCAGTCGGCCGATCCGGGCCGCAACCCAGCCGGGCAGCAAAAAGATCGCGAGCGCGACGGCGCCGATGAGGAAATCAGCGAGAGTCATCACGGTGGGCAGAGTTTCCGGCGGTCAGGCGGTCATTGCGCACGTAAAGGCGCGTGCCGTCGAGGTCGGCGATCTGGGTGTAGTGGTCGCGAACCCAGGCGCGCAAGGGCGGGAAGCACTCATGCGCGCGGTCCCGGTCCGTGAACGCAAATCCCCCGGGGCCGACGGCGTCGGCAAAGACGGGCGCATTCGCCGCGCGGAAGTCGTCAAAATATCGCCGCAAATAATAGCCTTGGAACGGGCCCGGGTGGATCTGCGGCTCGGTGTGCGCCTGGCGCGTGGCCTGTGGCCGCCCCGCCTCAACATAGAGGGAACACCGCCAACCCCAGATCGCCAAAGTTTCGCCCGGCGCGGAATAGCGGTCGACCAGCAGGCTCAGTCTTTGCCGGGCAGGGCTGAGGACGTCCGCGTTCATGCCCGCATACGCGTCATGGCCCGCGAGGCGCCACGCGCCGAGGGGAACCAGGGTGCACGCCAGAAAGCTGATCGCCACCCACCGCCGCCGTCCGGCCGCGGTGGCATCGGTTGCGGCGGTCCATGCGAGGGCCAGCACGGCGCCCGTCAGCCAAACCCAGGGCACGACGAGAAACTGCAGGTGATGCGCCGAGGGACGGCGCGGAGCCAACGCGCTGTAAACGGCGACGGCGAACAGCCCGAGTGCCGCCAGCGCGAGGCGCCGGGTCGCGGGCGACGCGGAACGGACGTAACGGCTCCCGATGACGAGTGCGGCGCCGGCGGCACCCGCGAGCCAGAAGCCGAGATAGCCGTCCGAGAAGGCGTTGAGCCCTTGCTGCGCGGCGTTCTCCGTCCACGAGAAGTGCGGGTCGCCAACGTAAACGACGTTCTGCAGCACATACGGCACATACAGGTTTTCCCACTGGCCCGAAATCGTGGCGAACCCCGCGCAGAACAGGGTGGGCAGCAGTCCCCCGATGAGGAGGGGAAGCAGGCTGGAGGTCCGGCCGGCGCGATATTCGCGGATCACGACCAGCAGCCACAGCACGGCGGCGAGGGGCACGGCTTGGAGCTTGGTCCACGGCACGCCGCCCAGCAGAAGCGCGGTTGCCCACAACCAGCCGGGCGCGGGCGTGCGACCCTGACGCACGGCGGCGTAGGCGGCCGCTGCGAGCAACAGCGTGGGCATCGTCTCGGAGGAATAGAAAACAAAATCCGGACACGTGGTGAACGCGGCCGCCGCCAGAGCGGGCAGCACGACGACGCGCGCCAGCGACGCGCCGGCGAGCAGAGCGAGTGTTTCGCCCGCCAGGAGCAGCGCCGCAAACGTCACCGCGAGCCCGATCAGTCGGGCCACCACAAAACTCGAAGGCCCGGTGACCCAGGCGGCGGGGAACAGCGGGTAATAGTCCAGCGGACCGCCGGTGTTGCCATCGACGGAACGCCAGAAGACCGGGTCGTGGCGCAGCGTGATTGCCCCGGCGATCAGCTGGCTCTCGTCGGGATTCAGCTGGTGCTGCACGAACAGCAGCGGCCAGCGGAAGCAGAGGACCGCCAGCGCGCAGAGCAGCCACCATTTCCAGCCGAGCACAGACTCGGGAGTGTTCGCCTGGACATCGCGGAGGGTCCAGCCGGTCGCCAGGAGCATCAGCAACCCACCCAGCGCGGCCGGGGTGAAGAGTGCGAAGTGAACTCCCGCCGTCATGGAATCAAGCCGGCGTGAGGGCCGCGGTCAGCGGAAGAGCCGGTATTTTGCGATGACCCAGATCGCGCGGAAGCCGTCGCGCCAGCCGATCTTTTTGCCCTCGGCGTAGGTGCGGCCGTAGTAGCTGATGCCGACCTCGTAGATCACGCAGTTGAGCCGCGCGACCTTGGCGGTGATCTCCGGCTCGAAGCCGAAGCGGTTTTCCTCGAGCGTGATTTTTTGCAGCACGTCGCGGCGGAACACCTTGTAGCAGGTTTCCATGTCCGTGAGGTTGATGCCGGTGCACATGTTGGAGAGCAGCGTCAGGAACTTGTTGCCGACCATGTGCCAGAAATAGACCACGCGGTGCGCCTCGGCGCCCATGAAGCGGGAGCCGAAGACCACGTCGGCCTTGCCCTCGAGGATGGGCTTGAGCAGGCGGGGATATTCCTGCGGGTCGTATTCGAGATCGGCGTCCTGGACAATGACGGCGTCGCCGGTGGCCGCCGCAAAACCCGTGCGCAGGGCGGCGCCCTTGCCGCGGTTCACGTCGTGGAAGATGACCTTGTCCACCAGCGGCATGAGCTGCGTGCGCAGCAGGTCGCGCGTGCCGTCGCGCGAACAGTCGTCCACGATGATGATCTCTTTGTCGGCCACCGGGGCGGCCCGCACGCGCTCCACGATGGCGCGGATCGTTTTGGCCTCGTTGTAACAGGGGATGATGATGGAAAGCTTCATGCGGGCAAAGGACGGTAGCGCACGCCGGGGGAGACGGAAGTTTTTTCCGGGCGGGCCGGGCCCCGGGCGTGGACAGCAAGGATCATTTCAAGAGATAGACGAAGAGCGCGTCGGACGGATTGGCATCCACCAGCACCCACCGCGCGTCCGGGGTGGGCGTGTTGAGGAAGGCAATGGCGCGCTTGACGCCCGGCAGGGCCGGCAGGGCCGGGGCCGCCACACGTTGAAAATCGAGGGAAGTCGTGCCCGTGAGCTCGATGTGTCCGAAGTGCTGGAAATAGAGCGGCAGCAGGGGACCCCGCGCCATTTCCCGGAACGCCGGGATCGGGTGGGGTAGGCGGCTGCTGATGACGACCGCGTCGTGGGGCACGCGGGCGAGCCAGCCATCAATGTGGGCGCACACCCGCTCGTCGCGCGAAATCGCGAAATCGTAGAGCAGCTTTTGCGAGAGGACGGCGTTGACGACAATGAGCGCCAGCACGACGCCGAGGGGCCGGATCCACCGCAACGCGGGCAACGGGCCGCTTTCAATCTGGGCCGCGGCATAGAGCAAAATCAGCAGCGACGCCGGCATCAGGTATTTGCCCTGGTAGGGATGCTTGAGGAACATCATCAGCAGCAGGAAAAATGCGGCGAGGAAACTCGCCCCGAGAATCCGGTCGCGGGCATCCCGCGCGGGATCGCGTCGCGCGGACCAGATCGCCAGCAGGAGAATGCCGGCGTAGACGGGCAGCGTCGTGTAGGCCTGCAACGCGAAGGCCCGGCGCAGGGCCTCGAGGCCCACGGACCACGGCGGGAAGAATCCGCCCTCTGCCCGGGCGGCACCGTAACGCCCGCTGTGCTCGATCAGCCCAAGCACCCAGCGCCAAGGTGCCATCGGATCGTGAGCGAGCACTGTCGCAGCGACCGCGAAGACCAGCACGGCGACGCCGGTGTAAGCCACAAAGCGCCGCCACGGCGGAACGGTTGACGCACGCGACAGCGCGAGCTGCGCGAGGACGAAGAGCGTGACGGGCCAGAGCGTGAGCTTGATCGTCGTGGCGAAACCGAGCAGGATGGCCAGCCCGAGACCCGCGCGCCACGAGCAGCCAGGTCCGCGGGCGCGCAGCAAACACCACAGTGCCACCGGCAGATACAGCACGAAAAAGGCCGACTCAGGCGTGAAGGTGAGCCAGTAAACCAAAGTCTGGTAGTCGAAGGCGAACAGCAGCGGGAGCAATGCGACCACGAACGCGCCGCGTCCCTCGAGTCGTTTCGCGAGCCAGAAACCCGTGCCCAGCAGGCTGGCGAGCGCGAGCAGCCTCCAGCCGAGCATGAAGCGCTTGAATGCTGCCGGGTCGAACGCGCTCGGCAGGTCGAGTCCGAGGGTGCGCGTGATCAGCGCCCCCGTGCATTGCAGCGCGGTGCCGGGATGGTCGGTGTGCTCGAGCGCATGCCCGTTCGCCAGCAGGATGGCGCTGTCGTAATACATGATCTCGGGATCGCTCTGGAACGCGTAGAACGGCAGCGGCGCGACGACGGCGCGCCAGACCCAAAATCCCACGGCCAATGCAGCCGCGGCCAGCCAGACCCACCGCTCGGTTTTCACTGGACTGCGCCCGTGGCGAGGAAGGAAGAGGGGTTCATGACCGCGACGGAAGGAAGGGAGCCATCACCAAATGCCTCAATCAGAGCTGGCGCGTTTGGATATCGAGCAGGGTTGGACTCAGGAGCGGACTGCCCAGCGGCTCACGCGACGCGATAAAGACCGCGCGCTGCAAGCCGCCGTGGTGTTGCGCGGGCTGGGTCCAATCAACCGGGAATTGCTCGTGGTTGGGCTGGGTGCGGGGAACGTAAACGTGCGGAAAGAGCCGGGTAAGCGCGGAGAAAATCCAAGCCCGCGTCGGCCGGCAACCCCGGCCCGAATTGGCCTGACTGGGGTCAAACCGGTCCTCTTGCACCAGGTGCATTTCATTTTCGCTGCCGAACGAGACACAGGTCTCCAGCACCAAGCGCCCGCTGCACTGCGAGGCGAGAAACTCAAGCGCGCGGTCGGGCTGGGCGAGGTGATACAGCAGGCCGTAGCAGTGCACGATTTCGAAGGGCGCGCCGGCCAGCGGTTGCGGGGCCTCGACATCGAGGGCGATCACCGGCCTGCCGGGATAACGTCTGGACAAGACCGCAAGATTTTCCGGCCGGGCCTCCGTGATGGTCACCGGACAGCCGCGGTCGAGGTAGTAGCCGGTGTGGTCACCGATGCCGGCCCCTACTTCCAGCACGCTGCGGCCGGCCGTTTCCAGCTGGAGGCTGGCGAGGTGCTCCAGCCGGCGGGCGTTGTGCCGCAGGTATTCAGCCTCGTGGAACACCTGTTCCGGGGGACGAAACCGGCGGAGTTTGAATGTGTTCCTGTCAAATATCCATTTCACAGGCGGATAGATTGTTGCGGAGGATGGGACGAGACAAGCTAGGCGCGGGGGCGAGGGCCAGCGAGTTCTAAGTCGAGCAGCGACTGGGCCGCCCGCCGCGGAAGACCACAATTAGTCAGCCCTTTACTCCCGATGCGGGTCGCAATGATATGGGTGGCATGCGGGCATCGTTGAAACTGTCGCTCGGGGTCAATCTCGTGGGCCGGACCTGGGCGGGCGCGGTCGCATTTCTGGCGACGCCCATCTACCTGCACTGGTTGGGCCGGGAGAATTTCGGGTTGGTGGCCTTTTGTCTCCTGCTGCAGGCCGTCCTCGGGTTCGTCAGCGCCGGGTTGTCGGACTCCGCCAATCGAAAAACCTCGGCGGTCGAAAAAGACGGTCCTGCCGCCGTAGTCGAACAACAATTCGCCTTCCTTCATCTCGCCTGGCTGGTGGGATTGGGGCTCGGCGTGGTGGTGGCCGGACTCAGTGGCTGGCTGGCGCACCATTGGCTCCAATTGGACCAGATCGGGGCCGGCTCGGCGCAACGCGCGATCCTGCTGATGGCGGTGGTGATGGCGCTGCAGGTCCCGATCGACCTGTATATCGGAATTTTCCTGGGTGCACGGCATCATGTGGCGGCGAATTTTGCCCTCGCGGGCACCGCCACGATGCGGGCGTTGGTTTCCGTGGGAGCGGTGATCTTCATCGCCCCGACGATCACGGTTTTCTTCATCGCGCAGATTGCCGCCTCGCTGATCGCCGTCGTGGTTTGCCATGTTGCGCTGCGGCGGGGCGCGCGGGGACAGGCGAAGCCCGCCTGGCGCACGACCTGGTCCAACGTCCGGGCGAGCCTGGATTTTTCCCGGGGGATGACGGCGGTCACATTCAGCGGCATGCTGCTGGGGCTGGCCGATCGCATCGTGCTCAGCCGTTTCCTCCGGCTCGATGAATTCGGGGTCTATTCCATCGCGGTGACGCTGGCCAACTTGCTCTATTTTCTGATCAGCCCGGTCTCCGCCACGTTTTATCCTGAGTTTTCCCGCTGCATCGCCCAAGAGCAGAAGGACCGCCTGATCCAGCTTTACCACCAAGCCTGCCAGTGCATCGCGGTGCTGGTGTTGCCTGCGGGCATGATCCTGGTGTTTTTCGGGCGGGAAGTTTTGGGAGTGTGGACCCTGAATGCGGCGATTGCGACGGAAGCGGCCCCGGTGGTCGCGTTGCTCGTGGCGGTGCGAATGATCGGCGCGCTCAACACCATTCCCTATGCCGTCCAGTTCGCGCACGGGTGGTTTTCCCTGGTGCTGGGATCCAATGTGGCCGCGATCATCCTTTTGCTGCCGGTGTTGTGCTACCTGGCGATCCACTTTGGCGCCATCGGCGCAGCGACCGGCTACCTGGTGATTGCACTGCCCTTTCTTGGTTGGATGGTGTGGCGGTTGCACCGACGGTTTATGCAGGGCGAGGCAGCCCACTGGTGGTGGCGGGACACGGCGCCATCGCTGGCGCTGTCGGCCGTGGTCGCGGGGGGGGTGAAATATTTGGAGCCCGGCGGGCTCATGCGGACAGGCCAGCTCCTGTGGCTCGGCTTCGCGAGTGCCTCGACGCTGTTGATCGTAGCGGTCGCCAATCCCACGTTCCGCGACCAGGGCCGGCGGTTTTTCCGGGGCCCTCGGACAACGGAGGCCTCATGAGGACGGATGATCGAATTCGCCCGACTGCACCGCCCCTCAGCGCTTGGCGCCGATATCTCCGGCGCGGCGCGCGCAAGATGCTGCCGCGCAGCTGGCTGGCGGCCCCGGGTTTGGGGAACCTGCTCGGTCTGGGCTGCAGCCATGGGCATGCGCTCGACCGGGTGGGTGGGCTGGAGGTGGAATACTCCCTCGATTCGCTCATCGGCCAGTTGCTCTACCTGCATGGCGAGTTCGAGGAGCCCGAGGCATTGTTTCTCGAAAGCCGGCTGCGGGCCCGGCCCGGGGCGGTATTCATGGATATTGGCGCCAATATCGGACTGCACAGCCTGAGGGCGGCGGGCGGGGAAAGCATCGGTTCGGTTTTTGCCTTCGAACCTGGGCGCGCGACCTTCGCGATGCTCGAGCGCAACATCGCCCGGAATGGCTTGAGCGGGAAAATTCGGGCTTATCCGCAGGCGATCGGAGCGGCGAGCGGCCGGGCGGAGTTTCATTTCTGTGCCGATGACGCCTACAGCTCACTCAAGCCGGATCGGCGCCGACCCGTGCAGCAGACCTACGAGGTGAGCGTGACGACCGTGGACCAATGGGTCCAGCGCGAGGCGCTGGCGCGGTTGGACTTGGTCAAGATCGACGTGGAAGGCAGCGAGGCCGAGGTGATCGCCGGGGCGCAGGAGACCCTCGCGCGGTACCGCCCCGAGCTGATGGTGGAGGTTTACCAAGGCGCGCGGGAAAATTTCTCCGCCGAAGGCTTGGTGCGGAAGATCTGCGCCCAGGGGTATGATGCTTTTGTGCTCGTGGCCGGGAAACCCGTGCCGTTTGCGCGCCATGATGATGCTCATTTCAATTATCATTTCCGACCCCGCGCCGGGTCGGAATCATCATGAGTGAACCGCGCCGGTCCCGTTGTCCCGTCTGCGGCAGCGCCGGCGTCGGCCCGAGCCTGACCGGCCTGTATGATGATCGTTACGGTTACCCGGGCCGGTTTGATTTGTTCGCGTGTGCGGCCTGTGGCCACCAGTTCCTCGACGCCGTTTTTTCCGCGGAAGAGCTGCAGCAGCTCTACACAAATTTCTACCCGCGGGCTGAGCGCCAGCTGGAGCAATGGCAGCCCCACCGGGAGCTGGGCGCCATCCGCCTCTGGCTGGGGCGCGGGCGCAATGCGGTGTTCCGCTGGGTGCCGCGCGGCGTCAAGGTGCTCGACGTGGGTTGTGGCTTCGGCGAAAGCCTCGGTTACCACCGGGCGCGGGGCTGCGAGGTGTGGGGCGTGGAAACCGATGAGAACATCCGGCGCGTGGCCGGGCGTTTCGATTTCAAGGTGCACGTGGGCGTGTTCCGGGCGGCGGATTTCCCGCGGGACTATTTTGATTTTGTCACGCTCGACCAGGTGATCGAGCACGCCGCCGATCCCGTGACGCTGTTGCGGGACGCGGCCGCGGTGCTGCGGCCCGGTGGCACGGTGTTGGTCAGCACGCCGAACGCCCGCTCGCTGATGGCCCGCGCGCTCGGCCCGCGGTGGGCGCACTGGCACACGCCGTATCATCTCCAGCTTTTTTCCAGGCAGTCGTTGGCCGCCGCCGCGCAGGCGGCGGGGCTGCGGGTGCGGTGGTGTCGCATCCTCACCTCGCCGCAGTGGTATCACTTCCAATGGTTGCACCTCTTGTCGCGGCCGGCCCCGGGGGTGCCCTCGGCATTCTGGACCACGGGTCGCGCCTGGCCCCGGACGCGGTGGCTGGCCCGGAAATTTTTCTCGGGCTTGAACCGGCTCGGCTTCAACCATGCGGTGTCGTTTGTTTTCGATCACCTCGGCCAAGGCGACAACCTGGTCATGGCGCTGGAAAGGACGCATGGGTGAGCCGGTTTACATCCTCCTGCCCGTGCACAACCGGCGGGCCATCACGGTCCGCATGGCGGAGGCGCTGCGCGGACAGACGCTGCAGGATTTCCAACTCGTGCTCGTGGACGACGGTTCCACCGACGGCACGGCGGACGCGGTGCGGGCGGTGTTGCCGTCCACGGTCGTGATTCGCGGCGACGGCCACTGGTGGTGGGCGGGCTGCCTGCATCACGCCTGCGCGTGGCTGGCGGCGAAGGGCGTGCCGGGCGAGGCGGTGATCTGTTTCCTGAATGACGACGTGGACATCGCCCCGGATTTTCTCGCGCTGGCCGTCTCGGAACTCGCCACGTGGCCCGACACGCTGCTCCTGGCGCGGCAAATGCGCGCGCCCGCCGACGGCGCAATCCCGGGTGGTGGCGGCTTGCACGCCGACCTGGCGCGGTTGCGCTTCAATCCCGAGTCGAATCCCGTCGCCATCAACTGCCTGCCGACCCGCGGGTTGTTTTTGCGCTGGCGCGACGTGGGGCGCACGGGCGGCTTTCATCCCCGGCTGCTGCCGCACTATTTTTCGGATTATGAATTCACGCTGCGCGCCCACCGGCGCGGCCTGCAACTGCGCGTGGCGGAAAAGGCCGGGCTTCTTCCCCATTCGGACCAAACCGGCTGGTCGCGCGCGGACCTTTTTTCCCGCCCGCGCGGGCAGCGCCTGGCGATGTTGTTCTCCCGGCGCTTCAAGGAAAACCCGCTGACGCGATCCGCCTTCGTGTGGCTGGCGGTGCCGCCGTGGCTAAAGCCATGGGTGTGGTTCAGGGTCTGGGTGGTGTTTTCGATCGTGGGGGTGCACTGTCTGCTGACTCCGGTCTCCCGAGGGCGCTGACGCCACTATTCGTTGGCCAAGTTGCAATCTCGGTCATCAGGCCTCCAAGTTGGTTCTGCGCTCTCGGATAAGGATAGAATCGTTTTAGGGCGAGGAGCGGCTGCTCGATCAGATACCACGAAACCGTGGCGACGACGAAGGCCAGCGGAATGGCCGCGAGCACCACGTTTTCCTGCGTGTAATGGGGGAAAGGCATGCCGAGTTTTTGCACGAGAAGGTTGATCACAATGGGCATGAAATAATGGTACAGATAAACCCCATAGCTGATCTTCGCGATGAAGCGCAGGGGTGGCAGCGACAGCACGGTGGAAAGCCGGTTGTTCCGGTGTTCGGCCAGGAAGAGGATGAGCAGCGAAAAGAAGATGGCGAAGGCCAAGACCTGGATCACGCCGAAGGTCAGGTGCTCCGAGTAGCGATGATCGATGTTGACCATGCGATAGGCCCAGAGCGCTGCCGCCACGATAAACGCGCCCGTGACAACCGGCCATGACGCGATCCGCTGGCGCAGTGGAGAGGATGGACCGTGAAAGAGGATCGCGGCCAGCGATCCGCACCCCAAGGAATCCACGCAACCCAGCGCCGGCCGGAAGATCTCGCCGTAGTTGCCGCCATACATGGCAAGGAGGAGCTTGTAGGCAAAGCTCGCCAAGATCGCGGTGAGAGTGAACCCGAGACGCCACCGGCGCGGGCCCAACACTATGAGGCAGGGCCAAACCAGGTAAAACTGCTCCTCCACGCTCAAGGACCAGAGATGGGAGGCACTCCGCAAGGGCGACAAAGGCGGCAGCCCCGGTATCCCCACCGAATAAGTGGCAAGTCGAAACAGGTTATCGACAATGGGCGGGTACTGGAGGGCCACGCCGGCGCCCAATACCAAGTAATAGATGGGGAAAATGCGCAGAAAGCGGCGCGAGAACGATTTTAGTAAGGTTCCCCTTTGCCCAGGATGGGTGCGGTCGGTCCCTTGCAGGAGAATCCGCGTGATCAGAAAACCGCTCAGGCAAAAGAAGATGAACACGCCGGTATCGCCCCAACCGATCAGACTCTGGAGCCACGGGATCGGAACAAAATGGCCCATCACCACCGAACACACCGCATAGGCGCGTATTCCGTCCAGCGCTGGAATGTCATTTTCGCGCGCCACAGAAAGCTTTGGCCCGGAGCGTTCCATCGAACAATGCACGCTGATTTCAGCTTCAAACTCGACTGGAAATCCACGTGGATGGAGGCCCTCGTTGCCACCCGCGTCTGCCCAGCCCGGGAGGCCGCTCGTTGCACCCAACCGGGGAGGCGGGCAAGGCCGAAGTGGGTGAACCCGCCCGGCTTTGGGAAACACGCGTTCTTGTCGCGCATCGGAATCGACTTCATATCACAGCGTGCCTTGCCGGCACCCGACGCCCATGACCCCACCTATTCCGACCTTGGCTAGCGACGTGGTCATGCCGCCCGTTGTTTTCCTGGTTTTCAATCGTCCGGATTGCACGGCGCGGGCTTTTGAGCGCATCCGCGGAGCGCGGCCACCTCGGCTGTATGTCGTGGCGGACGGCCCGCGGGCGGATCGGCCGGCGGATGCGGCCCTCTGCGCCGAAGTGCGTTCACTGGTGGAGCGGGGCGTGGACTGGCCGTGCGAGGTGATTCGCGACTACGCGCCGTCCAACCTCGGGCTGGCGCGGCGGGTTTCGTCCGGACTGGACGCGGTTTTTGCGCGTGAGCCCGAGGCCATCATCCTCGAGGATGATTGCGTGCCGGATCCTACTTTTTTCCGATTTTGCGCGGAGCTGCTGGAGCGTTACCGGGATGAGCCGCGGATCGGCCAGATCGCAGGATGCACCTTTCAGGGCGAGGAAACCGGCGCCTCCCCCAGTTATTATTTTTCCCGCTACCCCCACTGCTGGGGGTGGGCGACTTGGCGGCGGGCCTGGCGCCACTACGATCACTCGATGGCGGCATGGCAGCAAAGCGGCGGGGCTGGCTGGCTCGCAAATTGGTTGCCGGATGAGGCGGAGCGCAGGTACTGGAAGGAAAATTTTGATGCCGCGGCGGGCGGCCGGATTGATTCCTGGGCTTACCGGTGGACGCTGGCGCTTTGGCAGCAAGGCTGCCTGAGCGTGCTGCCTTACCGGAACCTGGTTTCGAACATCGGTTTTGGCATCGGCGCGACCCACACCCGCGAGACCAATCCAGTCGCGGCTTTGCCAGCGTGGCCGATGTCATTCCCATTAACTCCGCCATCTTCGCTCGCGCGCGACATGGCGGCCGATGACCGGACGAGCCGGCTCGTTTTCCGGCAGCCCTCATTTCTGACGCGATTGGGGCGCAGGTTAGCCCGGAGTTTCACGCGATGAGCACCCTTTATCACACGCGGGGATTTTGGCGGGGACTTCTCAAGCAACCCCTGTGGCATATGCGGGAGTGGTGGCGCAACCCGGCCTACCGGGCTTTGCACCGGTTTCACCGTCAGCTGCGGACTGTTCCGCGCTACACCCGCGCAGAGGTCAAGTTCGACGGGCGGGTCATTCAGCTCTGCGACGGCCCCAGTTTTCTCAGTGCTTGGGACGAGATTTTCGTCAATCGCATCTATGAAACACCGGTGCGGTCCGGGGAGATCCCCTCGCTGGTGGATGCGGGGGCCAACGTTGGCTTGGCGGCACTCTTCTGGAAATGGCGGTATGGAAAATTCCGTTATCTCGGCTTTGAGCCGGATCCCGTGGTGGCGGCCTGCTGCCGCGAGAATCTCCGGCGCTGGGAGGTCGAAGGCGAACTCATCGAGGCAGCGGTGGCAGGGCGGGAAGGAATGATTGAGTTCCGTTCCGACGGTGCGGATGGCGGCAGTTTGCTCCCGCCCGGCGCTAGAGCGGAAGGCCGGTCCCTCATGGTGCCGGTGAAACTGCTTTCCAAATGTCTCCCACCCAGCGTCGACCTGCTGAAAATCGACGTCGAAGGCGCGGAGGGCGAGGTCATCCAGGATATTGGCCCTCTCTTGTCGCGGGTGCGTTCGCTCTTTGTCGAATGGCACAGCCGACCGGGACGGCCGGGGCTGGGTGCGGTGGTGACGCAATTGGAAGCGGCGGGATTTGACTGTTATGTGCAGGTGGCGGCGGGGCCCAAACAGCCGTTTCTCGCGACGCCATTGGTCAATAATTTCTCGCAACAGGTGAACCTTCACGCCGTCCGCCCATGAATCCACTGCGCGCCCGCTGGGAAAAGGAACGGTTTGAGCCGGGCTGGCTTGGACTGCTGGTGAACCCGTTTTATTTTTCCCGGTGCGGCATGCTGCGCGCGATGCGGGAATTCTTCCCGCGCCTCACCGGTGACGTGCTCGATGTGGGCTGCGGGCGGAAGCCGTATCGCGCCCACGTGCCCGCGTTGCGTTATGTGGGACTGGACCTGGATACGCCGGAGCTCCGCGCCATGGGTGCGGCGGACATTTTTTATGCCGGCGGGAGTTTTCCGGTGGCGGACGGCAGCTTCGACGCGGTGCTTTGCTCGGAGGTGCTCGAGCATATTTTTGCGCCGGCCGAGTTTCTTGGGGAGATCCGCCGGGTGCTGCGGCCGGGCGGAGTATTGTTGCTGACCACGCCCTTTGCCTGGGACGAACACTCGCAGCCCTACGATTTCGGACGGTATTCCTCCTTCGGCTTGCGGCATGTGCTGGAAGCGGCGGGCTTCGAAATCGTCGAACAGCGCAAGACCTGCGCCGACGGCCGGGCCTTGGTGCAGTTGGCCTCGGCGTATGTTTACAAGGTGACCCGCAGTCGTCACCGGGTCTTGAACCTGCTCAGCCAGCTGTTGCTCATCGCCCCGGTCAATGTGGTGGGTGGGCTGGGAGCGTGGGTGGCGCCGGCCAACCCGGATTTTTACCTGACCAATGTCGTGCTGGCGCGCCGACCGGCGAGCGGAGGTGGCACATGAACCTCATTGACCGTATCTTTGCCGAGCCGGAACTGCAGGCGGCGCCGCCGGTGCTGGTCGACGTCGGAGCGGCGGGCGGGGCGCACGCGGCGTGGCGACGCATCGCGCGGCAGGCGATCGGCGTGGGCTTTGAGCCTGACGCGCGGGAGGCGGCTCCACTTGGCGACGCGCAGCGGCAGTTCAAGCGCTGGATTTTTTGTCCCGGCCTCGCCGTGCCGGAAACTCCGCCCGGTGGTCAGGCCACGCTGCACCTCACGCGCTCGCCGCAGTGCTCCAGCACGCTGAAGCCGCGGACCGCGACGCTGGGGGAGTGGGCGTTCGCGGAATTTTTCGAGGTGCAGGAAACCCTCAGGTTTCCCGCGACGACGCTCCGGGACGCGCTGGCGGACGCGGGCGTGGACCGGGTGGACTGGCTGAAATGCGATACGCAGGGCCTCGACCTGCGGCTTTTCCGCAGCCTGCCGTCGGAGTGGCGGACGCGGCTGCTGGCCGTGGAATTTGAGCCTGGCCTGATCAATGCCTACGAAGGCGAGGACCCGCTGGCGGAGGTGCTGGCGGCGATGAAGACCGAGCCGTTCTGGCTGGCGGAACTGACAGTGGGCCGCACGGCGCGGGGCCGGCCGGGCTTGCTCGCGTCACACTTGGGCGCGGGGGCCGTGCGCTGGGTTCGCCGGCTGGGCCCGTCGGCGCCCGCGTGGGCCAACGCGAAATTCCTGCGCGATCCGGCGCTGGCGGCGGAGGCGCTCGACCGACGCGCGCTGTTGTTGAGCTGGGTGTTTGCGACAATCTCGGGCCAACCGGGTGCGGCGCTGACCGTGGCTGACGCCGGGACGCAGCGGTTTGGCGGCGAGCTTTTTGCGGCGATGGGGAAGGCCAGCGTGAGCCAGCTGCGTTGGGCCATGGTGCGAAGCCTGCCGGGCGCGGTGTGGCGGCGGTTGGGCTTCGGCTGAGCGGACGATGAATCACTACTGCACTTTCTTTGACCGCGGTTACCTGATCCAGGGCGTCGCGCTCTGGCGTTCGCTGGCGGCGCAGGATCAGGACGCCGTGCTGTGGGTGCTGGCGCTCGACGATTTCACGGCCGCCGTGCTGCGCGAGACAGGCGGCACCTGGCTGCGCGTGGTGCCGCTGGCGGAGCTCGAGTCGGCCGATCCGGAACTCGCCGCGGCCAAGTCGAACCGCACGCTGGCGGAATACTATTTCACGCTGCAGGCCTGCTGGCCGCGCTGGCTGCTCGCCCGGGAGGCCGGCATCGACCGGGTGACGGCGATCGACGCGGATTTGTTTTTCTTTGCGAGTCCCGCGCCGATCTTCGAGGCGATGGATGCCGCGCGGGCCAGTGTGCTGGTGACGCCCCACGGCTTCCCGTTGTGGTTGCGGCACTACGAGCGGCACGGGAAATTCAACGCAGGCTTTGTGTCCTTCCGCCGTGACACGACCGGGCTCGCGTGCCTCGACGACTGGCGGAAGCGCTGCCTGGCTTGGTGCCATGACCGCGTGGAGGACGGCAAATATGCCAGCCAGCGTTACCTCGATGAGTGGCCCGCACGGTGGGGAACGGCGCTGCTCGTTTCGGCTCACCCGGGCGTGAATTTCGCTCCGTGGAACTGGGCGGCGCACCACACGAGCGTGGGGCCGCGACCGGCGGCGCCCGTGGAGATCGAAGGCGCGCCGCTCGTGGCATTTCACTTTGCGCGCTTCCGCCCGATCTGCGGCACGTGGTGGTGGCAGTCCGGACAACTGGATTATGGCGTGATGCCGCGGCGGCTGCGCGGGGCGATTTACGGACCTTACTGGCGGGCCTTGGTCGCGGCCCGCGCGGAATTGCAGGCGCGGCGGCCGGAAGTGGATTTTCCGCGCCGGACCGCGCGGCGGCGGCGGGGATTCTGGCGCGACCTGCCGCTGCGGATTGTTTTCGGCACCGATTGGCTGCGCGTGGGCGACGCCTTTGTTTCGGGCCGCCTCGGGCTCGGGCGTTTTTCGGGCCGAACCCTGGCCGGGCTGCGGCGAATCGTCCGCGGGTCGGAGCCTACGGCTTGAAGGCGTCCACGATCAGCGACGTGTAGACGCGTTTGCCGCCCGCGTTGCGTTTGTCGTAGCGGCTCGACCGGTGGACCATGCCGTCGGCGCGATTCCATTCCTGGAAGTGGAACGTGCCCGTCGCATCGAAATACTCGAGCAAGGTGACGGTGAAGCCCGCCTGTTGCAGCATGCGGCTGAGGGATTCGTGAGTGTAGAGAACCTTGTGGTCGTCCGCGCCGGCGCCGGTGCCGTTGATCATCACCTGTTGGAGGTAGGCGGGATCGGGGTGGTGGCCGTCGGGAACGGCGATGCGCAGGCGGCCGCCCGGCTGCAGGTAACGGTGGCAGGTTTGCGCGGCTTGCAGGCCCTGTTCCGGGGTTAAGTGTTCCCAGACGTGCTCGGCCAGGATCGCGCTCACCGAGCCCGGGGAAAAGTAGTTCTGCCAGTCGGCGTCGTTCAGCAGGTTGAGATACTCGATATCCGTGGGGATCCAGCCCGGCTCGAACACCCCGCTGGTGCCGATGACGATTTTCCAGCCGTGGTGCTCCCGCAGGAACTGGCGAAGCCGGTGGCTTCCCGCGCGGTGGCGGAATTTGGCGCGCAGTTGCCGGAGCCAGTCCTGCAGTCCGGCCGGCAGGTGTTGGAAAACGGCCTTGAGCATCGTGGCGCCGTTCAACCCGACTGGGCGGGGCGGGGCTTGGGGCGACGGACGAATTGCTTCCGGATAAACCGGATCACGGAACCGAGGTCCCACGGCCAGCAGCGCCAGGCGGGAAAATGCCGGTGGCGCACGGTGACTTCCTCGCCGTAACCCTGCCAGCCACCCGCGTCGCTCAACCCGCCCACGCCGCACGTCGTGAGACGCAAGGGGATGGGGGTGAACTTCACGCCCTTTTGCCGGAGCCGCGCGTTCAGGTCGTAGTCGCCCATCACGGCGAGCGTGGGATCGAAAATGCCGTGGTCGGCGAAAAGCGTTCGCCGGTAAAATGCGCCCTGGTGGTGCACGAAATTGCGCCGGATCGGCCGCGGGCGCTGGTCGAGCTGGTAGACGCGGCCGTCCTCGTAGGCGATCTCGGCCACGGCCACGCCGTCGCCGGCCTGTTTGAGCACGGCTTGGACCCGGCTGAACACGGCGTCATGGAACAGCCGGTCATCCGCGCCGAGAAAGAGCACCCATTCCCCGTGGGCGGCGGCGAGGCCCTTGTTCATCGCGTCGTAGACGCCCGTGTCGGGCTCCATGATCAGCGTCGTGATGCGCGCGCGCTGCGAGGCGAGCCAGACGCGCGAGCCGTCCTCGGATCCGCCGTCGACGACAATGAGTTCGGGGGGCTGCGCGATCTGGGCCCAGACGCTGGCCAGGGCTTCGCGGAGCCGCAGGCCGGGATTCTTGCAGACCACAATGACGCTGATGAACGGGGACGAATCGGGAGACATTGCGTTCACGGTAAGCATTGCACAGTGTCCGCACGTGTCCACGCCGAACACGCCGCTGCTTTCCGTCATCATTGTCGCCTACAAGTCGCGGGATGAAATCAGCGCCTGCCTCGGCTCGCTGCCGCGCACGCTCGAGGGGCGGGATGTCGAGGTGACGGTGGTGGACAACTCGCCGGGTGACGGCACGGGCGAGATTGTCCGCGCGCAATTTCCGCACGTCGCGTATCTCGAACCCGCCACGAACCTGGGTTTCGGGCGCGCGAACAACCTGGGTTATGCGCACGCGCGCGGTGACTTCATCCTGTTTCTCAATCCCGACACGGTCAGCAACGACGCGGCGCTGGCGCAATGCCTCGGGCAGCTGCGGGCGGATGTGCGGATCGGCCTGATCTCGCCGCGGCTGGTGCAGGCGGATGGCACGATGGACCTGGCGTGCCGGCGCGGCATCCCGACGCTCTGGGACGGCTTTTGCCGCGCGAGCGGGCTGGCGGCGGCGTGGCCGCGGCAGGCGCTGTTCGCCGGCTACAATCTCACGCACCGACCGGCCGACGGCATGTATGAAGTCGGCGCGATCAACGGCGCCTTCATGCTCGCGCCCCGCGCCGCGCTGCAGGCGGTCGCGCCCGACGGGCGCGTGTTTGACGAGGCGTTTTTCATGTATGGCGACGACCTGGACCTGTGCATCCGGATGGCGCGCGCGGGCTGGAAGATCGTGTATGACGGGCGCATCAGTCTTGTGCACCTGAAGGGCGTGAGCGTGGCGAAGGATTTTGACGCGATGTCGGGTGCGATCTTTGACGCCAACCGCGCGGTTTACCTGAAACATTTCAACCCGCGAAATTCCCGGCTGGTGCGGTGGAAATACGCGCTGGCCTTCGGGGCGTGGAAGACAGTCGCGCGACTGCGCGCCCGCCGGCGTGGTCACCGGCAAGTCCGGCCGCTATGAGTTCCGGGAACGCAGCGGAGGTGGCGGTCCCCGTGCGCGCCCGCCGGCGCTGGTTGCTGCCGGTGGCGGTCTTCACGCTGGTGCTCGCCGCTCAACTTCTTCCTGGTGGCGCGCATCGGCACGGACATTCCGTTCCAGGACGAGTGGGACGTGGAAGGGCGGCTGACGTTTCCCGCCTGGCGGGATGGGACGTGGCACGCGTCGAGCCTCTGGCACGCGCACAACGAGCACCGGATTTTTTGGACCCGCTCGCTCGACCTCGCGCTCTTTTCCGCCAACGGGCAGTGGGACCCGCTCGTCGAGCTGGCGGCCAGTGCGCTGGTGCGCGCGGCGGCGGCCGCGGTGCTGGCGGCGATATTGGGCGCAGGGTTCGGTCGCGGTGGTCGGGTGTTGGTGGCGGCGGGCCTGGGGTTCATTTTCCTGCCGCACGTCGCCTGGCAGAACGCGCTGTGGGGATTTCAGTCGCAGGTTTACTTCGCGCTGCTGTTTTCGCTGCTGGCGCTGGCGTGGCTGGGTCGGGCCACGCGCTCACCGCGGCAGTTGGCCGCCGGGCTGGTGGCGGGAGTGGCGGCGCTCTTTGCGATGGGATCGGGGGCGTTAGTGCCGGTGGCGCTGCTCGGGCTGGCGCTGGTGCGCGCGGCGGAGCGCCGGCGGTTCGACGGCGCGTTCTGGCAAGAGTCGGCGCCCGCGCTGGCGTTGCTCGCACTCGCGCTGGTTCTCCGAGTGGATGTGCCCGGAAATGCGACGCTACACGCGCACACGGCGGGGGAGTTTTTCAATGCGCTGGGTCGGGCGCTCGCGTGGCCCCACACCGCGATGCCCGCGGCTGCGCTCGTGCTCAACCTGCCGCTGCTGATTGTCGTGGCGGCGCGCGTGGCTGGCCGACGGCGGCCGGCGGAGGGAGAGGATTTCGTGGTGCTCTTCGGCGGCTGGGCGGTGGTGGCGGCAGGCGCAATGGCCTGGTCGCGGGGTGGCGGGCACGAATTCGATGCCGGCGTAACGATCCGCTACGTTGATTTTCTGCTGCTGCTGCCGATCGCGAACGTCTGGTGCGTGGCGCAGCTCTTGCGCGAGGCGAAGGGGCCACGCTGGCAACTGGTCCGAATGATTGCGGCGGCCTGGGCGGTGTTTTTGCTGGCGGGCTGGCTGGGGGTGTCGGCGCAGATCATGCGAGGTTTCATCCTGCCACGCATGCGGGACCGCGACGCGCCGGTGCGGCTGGCGGTAGCCTTCCAGCAGAGTGGCGATGCGCGCGTGTTTGCGGGGCAGCCGCCCATCCTGACGCCGCATCCCAACCCGGAATCGGTGCGCAGCGTGCTGCAGGATCCGCGGATGCGCGGCGCGCTGCCGCCGTCGTTCCAGCCAGGCGAGCGCATGGGACCGCTGTCCCGCGCCGTGCGCTGGCTGCTCGGCCGCTAGTGGAAAATCGAAGTCAGGGGAACCCGCACCGGATCGGCGCAGCAAAGGTAGGCAGCCGGCAGGAGAATGTTGAGCACCGCGAGCCAGACCAGCGAACGTTCGAATCGAGGCTGGGCGGCGCCGACGAGGAAGAACGGAAACAGCATCGCGATCGAACGGGTGCTGTCCCACGCGAGAAAGCTGATGGCGACCAGCGCGGCAAGGAGGCTGGCCAGCAGGACGAGGCCGAGGCTGCGCGGCAGTTGACGCCACGCCAGCCAGAGGCCGGCGGCGACGAAAATCCAGCCGAGACGGAAGCCGTGCCACCAGCCGAGCGGCAACGAACTCGCGTAGTGCGAGAATACCTTGCTCTGCATCGCCAGTTGCAGGCGCAAACTGGAGTCACCGCCCGCGAGCGCGGAGAGCCGCGCCGCGCAATAGAGCAGCACGCCGAGCGCCGCACCGCCCACCCAGCGCCAGCCGGGTTGCCAGCTCCAGCGCAGCAGGCCGCACGCGGGCAGCATCAGCAGGAATTTCTCGTCGCACCACGGTCCCAGGAGGCAGGCGATGACGGCCGCCAGCGGCGACGGCGAAAAACAGAAAACCACGAGCGCGAGAAGATACAGGCAGTCAAAGTAGCCGATGCTCGTGGACGATCCGAAGAACACCGCGGAGGTCCCGATCAGCACCCCGGCCGCCAGCAGGCCGGGCGGACCGACGCCCCGCCGCTGCAGGTAGTGCAGGCTGGTGCCGACAAGAAAGATCAGGCCCAGCCAGGGCAGTCCAAGATAGACTCGCGGCGAAAGACGCAGCGCGTGGCCGATCACCGGCGGCAGCAGCCGCCAGCGCAGGGCGTTGTCGCCGAAGAGCGGGTTGTTGAGATACGCCTGGTCCCAATGGATCGGGTCCGCGAGTTGCGCGGTGAGCGACGGCACCCGCGCGGTTTCAAAGCTCATCTGCGGGTAATCCTTCCAGAATACCACGCGCGGGGTGATCGCGAGCACCGACAGAACCATCGCGAGGACGGTCAAGCCCGCCAGAACGAGCACGCGTCGACCGGCACCCGGCACAGGATCGGTGGCCGGCGAGCCGGTGGCGACGGCGGGAAAGTCGGCCATCGTCAGTAGGCGGCCGGATTGCGCCAGCGCACCAGCGTCAGCAGCACGATCTGCGCATCGAGCCAGATGGACCAGTTTTCGATGTAGTAAATGTCGTGCTGCACCCGCAGCGCGAGGTCGCCCTCGCCGCGCAGGCCGTTGACTTGCGCCCAGCCGGTGAGACCGGGCTTCACGAGATGACGCGGCAGGTAATGCGGAATCGACTCGGAAAGCTGCGCCACGTGACTCGGGCGCTCGGGTCGCGGGCCGACGAGGCTCATGTCGCCGCGCAGGATGTTCCAGAACTGCGGCAGCTCATCGAGGTTCCAGCGGCGCAGAAATCCGCCGATGCGCAGCAGCCGCGGATCGTTGCGCGCCGTGCTCTGTCGCTCTGCATCAGTCGCCTCGGCGCCGGGCGCCATGCTGCGGAGTTTCCAGAGGGTGAACGTCCGGTGGCCGGTGCCGACGCGGACCTGGCGGAAAAAGACCGGGCCGCCGGGCGACTCGCGCTTGATCAGCGCGGCCAGCACGAGGATGACCGGCGCGGAGAGCACGAGGCCGATGACGGCGCCGACGATGTCGCAGAGGCGCTTGAGCGCGCGGTTGAAGAGCCGGTGAATGGCGAGCTCCTCCACGCCGAGCACGGGGACGCGGCCGATCGTCTGCAGGCGCAGGCCGCTGAGGAAAATGTCAAAGGCGTCCGGCACGATCTTCCATTCCACATAGGCCCGCTCGCAGGTCTCGACGATGTGGCGGATCTCGGCGCGGGGCAGGTCGAGGCGCGTGGCGATGAGCAGGTCGGCGCGATCGCGGACCAGGATGGACTCGAGGTCGCTGACGGGACCCAGCGCCGGGGGCCGCTCCGGGGCGCCGGTGATGAAGGCGGACGTGTCGCCGCTGAGGGTGACGACGCCGGCGATTACATACGGATGCGCCGGGTCGCGCGCGATTTCGGCGGCGAGCGCGCGGGCCTCATCGCTCCAGCCCAGCAGCACGGCGCGACGGCGCAGGCGCCCAAGCAACGGGCTGTGGGTGACGACCGTGTAGGCGAGCACGCGCCACGCGTAGAGCAGGGCGACGACGCAGACGAACGCGTAGACCACGAAGAGGCGGGAAATCGGCGGATCGAATTTGAGCACGAGTGAGACGCCGAGGTAGGCGACGAGCCAGAACGCCGCGCCCTTGAGGATGGCGTTGAGGCTTTGGTAGCGACGCAGCAGCAGGCGGGCGTCGTAGAGGCCGAATTGCGCGAAGGCGCCGACCAGCAGCGCCACGCCGACGAGCAGCAGCGGCAGGTAGCGGGCAAACGTCGCGCCTGGCACGGGCACGCCCAGCCGGGCCAGTGGTGAGGCGTAGCGCAGCCACCAGCCGAGGGCGAGACCGCCGAACGTCACGAGCGTGTCGCCCGCCAGCAGCGAGAGCGGCACGACGGTTTCGCGGAGCGAATGGGAGGAGGCGCGGGACATGGGCGGGTCAGGGTGCCGGGGGATGCAGTTGGCGTATCATGGCCTCGATGGACGGGCGCACGCTCCAGTGGGCTTCGTCCCACGCCGCCTGCAGTTCGCGTTCCGCCGCGCCGCGGTTGCCCTGGCTGGCCAGCAATCGCGCGGCGTAGACGTGGAAGAAAATGGGGTTGGGCGAATGCAGCTGGGCCCAGCGCGCCCATTCGAGGGTTTCGTTGGGATAGGAGGCCTGCCAGTCATCGAGCCAGCGCCACAAGCCGAAGGTGGAACTCGGGAAGTAGCGGACGCTGTCCGTCACCCACGACGTGGGTGGAGGCGGCGGAGCGACCGCGACCACGTAGAATATGCCCATGTGCAGCAGCGACACGGCGGTGGCGGTGCCGAGGATCCATTTCGGAGCTTGGGAAATGCGGGCCGGCGGCGCGGGGTTCGAGACGAGGCCGAGCGCCACGCCGAAGGCCAGCATCACCGGCAGCAAGGCCAGCAGGTGATAGAACACGCCGTCGAGCAGGCCGGCGACTACGCCCGCGGTGAGCACGGCGAGCCACGCGAGGGGCATCTCGAGCTCGAGCGCAACGGCGCGTTTCCAGCCGATGATGAGCACACCCGCCAGCAACACCAGGAGCGGCACGGCGCCCACGACACCGAGGTCGAGCCAGAATTGCAGGACGAAATTGTGCGGCTGCTGCCCGTCGAGTTTCGGCGTGAGAAAGCGATACGAGTCGGGTCCGTGGCCCACCCACGGGCTTAGCTTCGCGCGATGCACCACCTCGCGCCAGAAATCGGTGCGCGTGGAACTCAGCTGGCTGACGCTGCCGGACGCCGCGCCTGAGGCCGTGCGTCCGATGGCATGCCACCAACCGAGTTCGGGATTCGACGTCCAAAAGACCGCGGACAACGCCAGCCCGGCGACAAGCAACAGCGACGAGTTGCGGAAAATTTCCCGGCGCTGCGTCCCGTGGCTGAGGAGCATCCAAATTACCACCGTCGCCGCCAGCGCGACCATCGGAGCGCGTCCACCCGTCCACAGCATTCCAGCCCAAGTGACGACGCCCGTCGCCAGCCAGAAATACCGACCCGCGCGGTAGACATCGCGATTCACGATCAAGGCGAGGCTCGCCACCGCGCCCAAGAGGGCATGCAAGCCGAGCAGCCGGTGGTGCGCGTAGAGCGGCACCGTGCCGCGTCCGCTGAGGAACCACAGCGCCCAGACAGCCAGCCCGCCCGCAGCCGCGCCCAGCGCCAGACCGGCGAGCAGGCGACGGCCGGCGGTGGCGTCCTCGGCCACGCATTGGCCGGCGACCAGACCGGTGGCGGCGATGAGCGTCCACGAAGCGGCGGTGACGAGTGCGGGGGCAAACTGGTCGGCGGTGACGAGGGATGCCAGCAGGCCCAGCGCACTGAGCAGCGCGGCGAATTTCAGCCAGAGCGGGCCGGCGCTCAGTTGGGCCAGTGACTGGGCGAGGTTCACGCGCCCCACCCACAAGGCGGGCAGCAGCAGCACGACGGCGCCGGAGCGATCGAAGTCGAACGACAGCGCTTGGAGAAACGGCAGGACGACCAAGGCCGCGGCGATCCACGTGGCGGCGCTGGATTTGGATGAGCGGGTGGGCGCGTTCATGGCAACCTGGGGAAGAAGAGGCGTTGCACTTGGCCGGTGGCTTGGTCGGGCGCAGTCAGCATCACGCCTGACGGCGGCGAAATGTCCAGCTGGACAGCGGCGAGCCGCACGAGCGGTTGCGCCCACGCGGACGGCGGCAGGGCGGCGAGGGCGGACGCCTCGGCGGTGGCATCGCGCGCCAGCAGCCGCGCGGCGAGGGCGGACGGAGTCGAGCCGAGTTGGCGCCACGCAGCGAGGGCGGACTCGTGTTCGCCGGCCCGCCAGAGGGCGAGGACCGCCACGGCTTGCAAGTCAGGCGCGTCGGTCCGCCGGTCTTCGAGGAGTTCGACGCAGTTGGCGCGCCAGCGGGACTCGGCGGCGGGCGGGGCGGTGCCGTCGAGCAGCTGATTGAAATACGACGCGACGGCGAGTCGCAGCGCGTCGGGATGGCCCGGCTGCAGCGCGAGTGCGGCCTGGGCCTCGTTCCATGCAACGGCATCGTCACCGACGCTCGCCGCGGCGCGGGCGAGCAATGCGTGATCCTGGACGTAGGTGGAGCGGCTGCGGACGTTGTCGAAGTTGGAAAAGGTAAGGAACGCGCTGGCGAGGACAAGCAACGCCAGGCCGATCCGCTTTGATTGCGGCCACGTCCGCCAGAACGGCGGCGGGGCGAGCGCGCCGCCGGCGAGAATCGTGGCGAGCGCGGTAAGCGGCAGGCGAAAACGCGCGCTGACGAAGAAGAGGAGGATCGAAGCGGTGCAGGCGAGGGTGACGAGAGCCAGCGCCGCGGCCGTGCGGGGAGCAGTTGCCGTGAGCCGGACTGTGCCAGCGACGCCGAGCACAAAGAGGACGCCCCAGCCGAGGAGATTCCAGCGCAGCCACGGCGAGAGCGCCTGGTGGAAGGCGTAGGTCTTGTTGTTGTATTGCTCCCAGTCGTTGATCAGCGCGTAGAGCTTGCGGCCGAGCTGGGCGAGCCACGCGAACGGGTGCTGCACGACGTAACCCAGGAACTTCGCGTGCCAATGGGCGTTCATCGCCTCGATGTCAGTGGGAATGCGCCCGGTTTCCTGCTGGTAGAGCAGCATTGATTCCGCCCGCGCGGGGTTCCGCTCGGCGAGCGCGGCTGGCAGACTGACATGCTGCGTGTAATAGCGACCGTTCGTGCCGGGCTGGTTGGCGGCCCAGAGATTATACGCGCCCTGCCATGGCAGAAAGCCGGCGGTGCCGCTCACGCGGTCCTGCCAGCCGGCCATGGCGACAAACAGCATGACGCCCGCCAGCGCCGCGGCGACCGGGCGCAGTGCCACGGTTACACTCGGCTTGGGTGCGCGGGGGCTGGGTCGGGCGCGGGCAATCCACCACGCCAACAGCGGCAGCGT
The DNA here is from genome assembly GCA_903862955.1 of uncultured Opitutia bacterium. GTDB lineage: Bacteria > Verrucomicrobiota > Verrucomicrobiia > Opitutales > Opitutaceae > Opi-474. The sequence goes on along the minus strand of CAIPAH010000018.1, from coordinate 41,664 downwards.
GGCCCACACGAGGAGGTAGTTGGGACGGAGTAGCGTGGCCACGGCCCAGCACAGACTCGCGCCCGCCCAGCGCAGCGACCGATTTTCGCCGGGCGTCAACGCCGGGGCGACGAGCACGAGCCCGGCGAGGAAAAACGTGAGCGACGGGACGGAGTCGAGCGCTTGCGTCGAATAGTGCACCAGCACCGGGTTCAGCGCGAACAGCAGTCCGGCCACCAGCGCGGCGGCGGGGCCGAACCAGCGGCGCGCGATGAGCGCGACGAAGCCGGCGTTGCAGGCGTGGAGAAAGGTGCCGAGGGCGAGCGACGCGGAAAAGAGGCCCGAGGCGGTGGCACCGAGTTCGCGCAGGCCAGCCAGGATTAGGGCATAACCGGGCGCGCGATAAAACGGCTCGGCCGGCAGCGTGCCGCGGAAGATTTGCTCGGCGAGCCGCAGGTTTTCGGCCTCGTCCAGAACCGGAACACGTCCGAGCGGGGTGGTGAGATACCAGTCCAGATGGCCCCACGCGTAGGTGAGGGCGACCACCGCGGGAATTGCGATCAGCCAGCGCTGGGGGAACGGACGGGCGGAGGCGGGGGGCGTGTCGGGCATGCGCGGGACAGTGCCCAGAACAACGCAGCGTGGCAGTGGCGGCAAGCCTGCCGTCCCGGCGGCGCGTTTTATCGGATGTTTTTGACCACGGAAGACAGAGGATGGCCACGAAGAGGCACAAGAATTTCCTTGGCTCCGACTCGACTCTCCCGCGCGCCTATAGGCGCGATGGAGACGCCGCCGCAGCCCTGAGGCCCCTCGTGCCTTTTCGTGGCCATCCTCCGGCGATCGGGAAAGGCCTGCGCTTGACGGTGGCGCGCGGGGATGGACAGGCTCCCGGGCATGACGCCTGAAGCGCCCGCCACTCAAAAAATTCCCTGGTTCAAACTCGCCGTGGCGGCGGTCGTGCTGGTGGTGATTGCGGCGGTGCTGTTGCGCGACCATAGCCCGCGCGAGCTGATGGAACACGGCCAGGCGTTGGTGGACCGGGGCATGGCGCTGATCCGCAGCCTGGGTCCGGTCATGTATTTTTCCGCGATGGTCGTCCTGCCGGCGGTCGGCGCGCCCATGCTGGCGTTCACGATTCCGGCCGGGGAGTTGTTCGCGGCGAAGATGACGCTGGGCAGCGTGATCGCGGTGACGCTGGTCGCGGTGGCGGCCAACTTGGCGCTGACCTACTGGGTCGCGCACCGGGCGTTGCGCCCGCTGGTGGAAGGCCTGCTCAAGCGCTACGGCTACACGATTCCGCGGGTGACTCAGAGCAATGCCCTGAGCGTGGCCTTGGTGGTGCGGCTCACGCCCGGCACGCCGTTTTTCCTGCAGGGTTACGTGCTGGCAATCGCGGGCGTGCCGTTCCGGCTTTTCATGATCGTCTCGTGGCTGTGCGTGCTGCCGTGGGCGGTGGGCGCGGTGGTGCTGGGCCGGGGCATCATGAATGGCAATTTCAAGACCGCGGGCATGGGCTTCGGCGTGCTGGTGGCCGCGGTGGTCGGACTGCAGCTGTTGCGGAAGAAATTCACGAAACGTGAAAGCTGAACTGGATCTCGGCGAACGCGGCGCGCGCGCGGAAAGTGTGACGGAGTTCACGCGGCGGGTGAAGACCCTGCTCGAGAGCGGCCTGCGGCCCGGCTGGGTGCGCGGCGAGGTCTCGAACCTGCGCGCGCAGGCCAGCGGGCATGTGTATTTTTCGCTGAAGGACGCCGGCGCGCAGCTGAGCGCCGTGCTCTTCCGCGGCGATGCCGGGCGGCAGACCGTGAAGCTGCGTGACGGGCAGCAGGTCGTGGTCTACGGCGAGGTCAGCGTCTACGAGGCGCGCGGCCAATATCAGCTGATCGTCCGCGCGGTGATCGAGGATGGCGTCGGGCGGCTGCAGCAGGAATTCGAGCGGCTGAAGCGGCAGCTGGCGGACGAGGGTTTGTTTGCCGCGGAAAAGAAACGCCTGATCCCGAAAATGCCGGCGACGATCGGTTTCATCACGTCACCGACGGGCGCGGCCGTGCAGGATTTCATGCGCATCCTGATCCGGCGCGGCTGGCGCGGGCGGCTGGTGATCCTGCCGGCCAAGGTGCAGGGCGAGGGCGCCGCGGCGGAGATGGTGGCGATGCTGGCCCTCGCGCAGGAGCTGGAGATCTTTGACCTGCTGGTGATTGGCCGCGGCGGCGGCAGCCTGGAGGACCTGTGGGCGTTCAACGAGGAGGTGCTGGTGCGCGCGATCGCGGCGAGCGCGGTGCCGGTCATCTCGGCGGTGGGCCATGAAATCGATTTCACGTTGAGCGATTTTGCGGCGGACGTGCGCGCCGAGACGCCGAGCGGTGCGGCGGAGCTGATCTCGAGTCATTTTCTGGACGGGGCGGAGCGCGCGGCCCGGGCGAGCGAGGCGATGGTGGCGGCGGGCGAGGGCACGTTGGCGCGGGCGACGGAGCGGCTGGACCACGCGCGGTCCCGGCTGCGGCTGTTGACGCCGGCAGCGCAGATCGAGCAGGGCTTCCTGCGGCTCGACGATTTTTCGAACCGGCTGGTGGCGGCGTTGCGTTCCACGGTGCAGTTGCGGAGCCAGCAGTTGGGCGAGATCCGCGCGCGGCTGGCGCAAGCCTCGCCGGAGGCCCGGGTGCAACTCGGTTCGCATCAGTTGCTCTCGCTCTACAAACGCCTGCAGGCCGCCAGCCCGGTGTCAGTGCTGAACCGGGGGTTCGCGATCGTGCGCGACGAGACGGGGAAGCCGGTGACGCGCCGGGCGAAGGTCAAGGCCGGGCAACGGTTGACCAACGAGTTCAGCGACGGGTTGGTGAATGTCAGGGCGGAGGATGACAAGCGACGGGAATGAGGGCAATTTTGCGGACGTTCGCTCCGACTGGCGGAGTTGCGAATTTCGGCTGCTTGCTCACGCTGATTTTGCAATCTCCGCGGAATAATCCACCCGCGGATTCCTCTTACCCGGCATGAGCAAGCTTTCCTTCCTAACCCTCTTTTCCGCGCTGGCGCTCACCGCCTGCGCCCAAACCGAAATGAAATCCACGCCACCCGCCAAAGACGCCCTCGAGTGCAAGCCCGGCGAAAAGTCCGCCTGCGGCCTGCCGTCCAACGTCGTGATCGACATGAGCAAGGCCAAGGTGCAGCACACCGACGCCGAGTGGCAGAGGCTGCTGACCCCGGAGCAATACCAGGTCGCGCGCCGCCAGGGGACCGAGCAGCCGTTCCAGAACGCCTACTGGGACAACCATGAGGACGGCGTGTATTTTTCCGTCTGCAGCGACACGCCCCTGTTCGACAGCCGCGACAAGTTCGAGAGCGGCACGGGCTGGCCGAGCTTCACGAAGCCGATGGAGAAGTCGTTCGTGGGCGTGACCAAGGACACGAGCTACGGGATGGATCGCGACGAGGTCCACTGCAACGTGGACGGCGCGCACCTCGGCCACGTCTTCGACGACGGCCCCGCGCCGACGGGCATGCGCTATTGCATCAACAGCGCGTCGCTCCGCTTCATGCCGCGAGCCGCGTACAACGCCTGGGTCGCGAAAAACGAAGCCGGAGTGAAGAAATAGGCGGATCGTTTTAGCCGGAAGCCAGGAAACCAGGAATACGAACCACGGATTGGTTCGGTCGCCCGCTTCCTAGTTTCATGGCTTCCGGCTAAAAACCGGACCAGCTCAGGCTTTCGGGAATTTCAGCCACTTCGCGCCGCGCTGGGAGCTCTTCACCACGGTCTCGATGAAGGCCATGCCTTCGACGCCGTCGTCGATCGTGGGAAAGTCGAGGTCCTTTGGCTGACGCTTGCCTTCGACCTCCGCGGCGATCGCGCGGAAGGCCTCGAGGTAGATGTTCGCGAACGCCTCGAGGTAGCCCTCGGGATGGCCGGCGGGGATGCGGGTGAACTGGCCGACGCGCGGCGAAAGGTAGCCGTTGCCGCGGCGCCAGATCTGGCGGGGCTGGTCGGCGAACTTCACCACGAGCTCGTTGGGGAATTCCTGCCGCCACTCGAGGCCGGCTTTCGTGCCGTAGACGCGGATGTTGAGCATGTTCTCGTCGCCGATGCTGATCTGTGACGAGTGCAGCACGCCCTTGGCGCCGCCCTGGTAGCGGACGAGCACGTTGCCGTCGTCGTCGAGCTTGCGGCCCTTCACGAAGGTCGTGAGGTCGGCGCAGAGCGAGTCGATGTGCAGGCCGGTGATGTAGCGCGCGAGGTTCTCCGCGTGCGTGCCGATGTCGCCCATACAGCCCGCGGCGCCGCTGCGCTTCGGGTCGGTGCGCCAGGCGGCCTGCTTCTGGCCGGATTTCTCGAGGAAGGTGCTGAGCCAGCCCTGCGGATACTCGACGACGATCTTGCGGATCTGGCCGACGCTGCCGTTGCGCACGAGCTCGCGCGCCTGCTTCACCATGACGTTGCCGGTGTAGTTGTGGGTGAGGACGAGGACCTTCTTCGTCTTCTTCACGATCGCGCGCAGCTGCTTCGCCTCGGCGAGGTCGAAGGTCGCGGGCTTGTCGAGGACGACGTTGAAACCCGACTCGAGGAAAAGCTTCGCGGGCGGGAAGTGCTGGTGGTTGGGCGTGACGATGACGACGAAGTCCAGCCGGTGGCTGGCGGGCATCTTCGCCTCGACGCGGGCCATTTCCTCGTAGCTGCCGTAGACGCGGGTCTCGTCGAGGAACAGGTCCGCGCCGGAGGCCTTGGAGCGCGCGGCATCGGAGGAGAACGCGCCGGCGACGAGCTCGGCCTTGCCATCCATGATGGCGGCAATGCGGTGGACGGCGCCAATGAACGCGCCGCGTCCGCCGCCGATCATGCCAAAACGAAGTTTTCGGTTCATAGATAAGATTTTGTTGCCCGCGAATTGGGCGAATCAGCGCGAATTTCCGAACCTTTCGCGTCCATTCGCGGGCTACTGGTTCCTTTTGTCAAAGGCCGCGTCGAAGGCGAGGGCGCTGGAGGGGAAGTCGACTTGCTTGACGAAGGCGGCGGCCTCGGTGGCGCCGTGGACGCGGTCCATGCGGATGTCCTCCCACTCGACGGAGAGCGGGCCGCGGTAGCCGACGTCGTTCAGCGCGACGATGATGTCCTCGAACTTGATGTCGCCGTGGCCGAGCGAGCGGAAGTCCCACGCGCGGCGGGCGTCGCCGAAGCCCACGTGCCCGCCAAACGTGCCGACGGTGCCGTCACCGTGGCCCCACCAGACGTCCTTCATGTGCACGTGGTAGATTCGGTCGGCGAAGGTGCGGATGAACTTTACGTAGTCGACGCCCTGGTAGCCGAGGTGGGACGGGTCGTAGTTGAAGCCGAAGCGCTTGTGGTTCTTCACCGCGGCGAGTGCGCGCTGGGCCGAGGCAATGTCGAAGGCGATCTCGGTCGGGTGGACCTCGAGGCCGAAGTTCACGTTCACCTCGTCGAAGGCCTTGAGGATCGGCTTGAAGCGCTTGCCGAAGTCGGCGAAGCCGGCGTCCCAGTACGCCTGCGACGTCGGCGGGAACGCGTAGATCGAGTGCCAGATGCTGGAGCCGGTGAAGCCGTTGACGACGGCGGGGAAGTCGTCGGCGCCCTTGCGGCCCGGCTTGGCGTTGAAGAAGGCGCGGGCGGCCTGGGCGGTCTTGATCATCTTCTGCGCGGCGCGGGTGCGGACGCCCTCGGGCTCGCCGTCGCCCCAGACATCGGGCGGGAGGATGGCCTGGTGGCGCTCGTCGATGCGGTCGCAGATGGCCTGGCCGACGAGATGGCTGGAGATGGCGTAGCAGGTGAGCCCGTGGTCCTTCAGCAGGGCCCATTTGGCGGCGACATATTTCTTGTCGGCGGTCGCGGCATCGACGTCGAAGTGGTCGCCCCAGCAGGCGAGCTCGACGCCGTCGTAGCCCATCTTTTTGACCAGCGGGGCGAGTTTCTCGAGGGGCAAGTCGGCCCACTGGCCGGTGAAGAGCGTGCAGGGTCTCGGCATGGGAAAGCAGAGTTGGGGGGTTGAGGGAAAGCGGGCCGGACGCGGGGCGTCACGGCCAGCGGGAGATTTCGTCCCGCGCGCGGCGAGCGGCAAGGGAAATTCTGGCAGGCGGGGCTGATTATTTAACCACGAAGGACACGAAGCCCAAGCCACGGATCGACCTTCGTGCGCTTGGTGCCCTGTGGTTAAGATGCGCTCTTGTGTCGACGTTTAGCCACGAGTCGAAGTCGACCAACCCCAAGCCCCCAACCCTGACCCCGTTTCAGGCCTCAACGATGGCTCAGTCCAGTTTTAGGACGCCAAAATAGTCCAATGCCAACATCGACGGAATCACCACCGCGAGAATAGCCAGGATTGAAAGCAGGCTGACCAAGGTGACATTCCAACCCGAGTGTCGTTGGTAAATGGACGACGAGAGGATGGCTTCCTTGGTAAGCTGTTTCGATTTCGCGATCTGTTCGGCAATCATGGCATACGCGAGAGGGATGACGAAGCGGGGCAAACTCTCGGGCACAAAGGGCAGCGTGGCGATAAGCGTAACGGTAAACGCTGCACCCCAATACAACGTGAGCCGTTGCGCGTGGCTCTTCCCTAAAACCCTAAAGTTCCAGTGGAGGGTATAGATTGCCGCGAAGGGCCCGCCAAAGAAGGCGGCAACTCTAACTTGGAACGGAGTGTAGACGCGAAGTGACGACAAGACGGGTGGCGGGGTATCAGAGGTCATGGGGTGAAGTTAGTCCACGGGCCGTCGGGTTCGAAGCTACGTCATAGCATCATACATCGCTGGCGTGATGACGGCCTCCAGCGGCTGGCCGGCGGTGTAGGCGCGCAGGTTGCGGAGGGCGTGGGCGGTGGCGTCGACGTAGCGGTCGAGGGTGGGGCCGGCGATGTGCGGGGTGATACTGACGTTCGGCAGGCCGCGGAAACCGCTGTCCACGGGGAGCGGCTCGTCGACGAAGACGTCGAGGCCGACGAGGATCTTGCCCTCGCGGGCGACACGGAGGAGTGCGGCTTCGTTGGTGACGCCGGCGCGGCCGACGTTCACGAAGACGCCGCCGGGGCGGATGAGGCGGAAGTGACGCTCGGTGACGATGCCGCGGGTGACGGGGTTCAGCGGGGCGAGCTCGACGATGACGTCGTTGTCGGCGAAGAGCGCGTCGAGCGTCACGGCGCGGACGCCGAGCTGGGCGGCGACGGCGTCGGTCACGTCGGGGGCGGCGATCGAGACCGCGCAGCCGAACGGGTGGATGAGCTGGAGGAACGCGCGGGCGACCTGGCCGAAGCCGTGGATGCCGACGCGGCGGCCAAACAGTGAATGGTTCTGTTCCCACCCGTCGCGCCAGCCGCCGTCGCGGTGGATCATCAGCGTCCAGCGCGGCGCGAGCCGCAGGCAGGCGAGCGTGTGGAAGAGCGCACACTCGGCGACGGTGCGGCTGATGGAGCTGCCCCAGTTGGTGAGCAGCAGGCCGCGCTCGAGCTGACCACGGGTGACCAGTTTCCTCACGCCGCCGGTGAGGTAGCACACGTAGCGCAGGCGTGGCGGAAGTTTTTCCGGCAGCGACGGCGTCCGCCAGCAGGCGAGCACAACCTCGGGGTCGGCCGCGGCGAGCTCGCGCGCGAAGTCCGCGGGCGTCAGCCCGGTCGGGTCAAGCAGGCGAAACTCCGGCGCCAGCGCGCGCACCTCGGCGAGGGCGGGGGCGGGCAGAAATTTGGCCTGCTCATCCGGGGTGAGAACGGCGAGCAGTGACGCGGGGCGGGGCATGGGCTGGGAGAATTCTTAACCACGAAGGGCACGAAGCACACGAAGGTTCAATCCTCGGTTTTCGTCTTCCTTTGTGTGCTTCGTGCCCTTTGTGGTTAAAACTACCGGTAGAGCCAATACCGCTTGCTTTGCTCTTGGTAGATCCGGGCCTGGTCGCGCCAGGTTTTTAGCCAGGCGTCGACGTCCACCCGCGCGCCTTTCGTGGCGAGGTCGTTGTAGAAGGCTTCCGAGCCCAGGTGAACGAGGAAGGTGCGGCGGTCGGCGTTTTTCGCGGTGGCGAACGGGTTCTTCGGCTCGAGTTTGCAGGCCAGCTTCATCAGGTAAAAACTCAACTCGGTCGGGCGCCACTCGTCGTAGTCGGTGATCTCGATGTAGAGGCCGGTGGCGGGCTTGCCGTTGCGGTCGGGTGCGCTGACGCGGCGATACGCGAGACCGGGCAGGTTGAGCGCGCGGAGTTCCTTTTCGACGACGTCGATCTTTACCGTGCGGTGCGAGATGCCGCGGAAGGGATAGGACTTGCCCACGCCGTGCGTGAAGCCGCCGAGGATGCAGCCGAGTCCCGTCATCGGGTAGCCTTCGCACGCGGCAAAATCCTGGATCGCGGTCGAGGTGGGCACGAAGTTGAGGCCGGTCTCGGGCCAGCGCATCGAGCGCGTCCAGCCGCGCATGGGGACGACGGTGAGCTTCGCCTTGCGGCGGGCGGCGTCGGAGAGGCGGAGGCCGCCGGGCGGCGCGCCGTCCTTCACCATCAGCGCGAGCTCGCCCATCGTGAGGCCGTGCACATACGGGACGCGGAAGCGGCCGACGTCGCTCATCAGGTCGGGATCCATCGGCGGGCCGTCGACCTTGAAACCGCCGAGCGGGTTGGGCCGGTCGAGGACGATGACCTCCTTGCCGTTGGCGAAGCAGGCCTCCATCGCGGACTTCATCGCGCCGCTGAACGTGTAGCTGCGCGTGCCGTTGTCCTGCAGGTCGATGACGAGGGCGTCGATCCCGCGGAGCTGCGCGGCGGTGGGGACGAAGTGCTTCGTCCTGTCGTTGTAGAGCGAAAACACCATGAGCCCCGTGTGCGGGTCGACCTTGTCAGGAAACGTGGTCTCGAATGGCAACTCATCGTAGAGGCCGTGCTCGACGGCGTAGAGTGCGACGAGCTGCACGCCGGGAGCGTGGCGCAGGATGTCGATCGTGCTGATGCCGCGGCGGTTCACGCCGGCGGGATGCGTGAGCAGGCCGATGCGCTTGCCCTTGACGACGTCGAAGCCGCGGGACTCGAGCACGTCGATGCCGAGCATGACCGGGAAAACCGGCGCCGACGGCGCGGTGCTGGCGGCGATGCGGGTGGCGGGCGCGGCGGGTAAGGGAGCGGTGCGCGGCGCACTGGCGACCGAAGTGGCGGGGGGGGAGGCCGGGCGGGTGGGCGCCTTGCTGGAGCTGCAGCCGAGCAAACCCAGCAGCAGGATGAGGGGCACGCCGAGGTGTTTCAAAGGGAGGGGACGAAATTGGCCGCGCATGTGGGCCGAAACGTTGCGCCGCTGCGCAGCTCCGTCGAGAAAGTTTGCGGGAATTTGTTCAAAACGCGCGCGCCACGGCGGCGGTGAGGTTCGGGCCGGCGGCGGCGAAGGCATCGACGAGCGGTTGGCCGACCGGTGAAATGGCATGGAGACTCAGCCCGGCGCGCGCATCGCGGGCGGCGACCTGGCCGGCGAACACATGGACGGGCTTGCCCAGCGCGAGCGCGCGGGCGACGACGGCGCCGGGGCCCTTGCCGCTGAGCGAGGAGGCGTCGAAGCGGCCCTCGCCGGTGAGCACGACGTCGGCCGCGGCAATGCGGGACTCGAGGTTCAACCAGGCGGCGACGAGTTCGAAGCCGGGCAGCAAACGTGCGCCGACGGCCGTCATCAGCCCGAACGCGATGCCCCCGGCCGCGCCCGCGCCGGGCTGGTCCATCAACGAGTCCGGCTGGTGGCAGTGCGCACAGAGCAACAGGCCGAGCCGCGCGCTGGCGTGATCGAGTTTTGGGAGGTCGGCCGCCTTGAGTCCCTTTTGCGGTCCATACACGGCCGCTGCGCCGCTTCGGCCGAGCAGCGGGTTGGACACATCGCAGGCGATGCGAACGGGCGGCAGCGGAACGGACAGTTTGCCGGCGATGCGTTCGATCTGGTCCCAGCGCGCCGGGCGGGGCGGGCGGATGTTGTCGCCGTGATGCGAAACGAACTCGAAACCGAGGGCGGACAGCGCGCCGAGTCCGAGGTCGTGCGTGGCGCTCCCACCGACGCCAAGGAGAATGGCAGCCGCGCCTGCCTGTGCGGCGGCGGCGAGCAGCTGGCCGGTGCCGAGAGTGGTGGTTTCCCACGGGTCACGCTGGTCGGGCGGGAGGAGTGCGAGCCCGCTGGCGGCGGCCATTTCGATGACGGCGATTTCGGCGTGGTCGGGAAGCGGTGACGGCAGTTGAAGCTGAGTGCGCGCGGCGGCGGGAATGCGGGACCAGAGCACGAGGCCGAATTGGGCCTCGACGGGCGCGCCCCGGGGGCCGGTGACGGTCAGGGAGGTAAGAGTGCCGCGCGCAGCGGTGGTGAGGAGGGCCGCGAAACCCTCGCCGCCATCGGCGAGCGGGCACGAGTCGAGCGACCAATCGGGATGCCGCTTGCGCAACGCGGTGGCGGCGGCGTCACAGGCGGCGTCGGCCGCGAGGGAGTCCTTGAATTTGTCGAAGGCGAGCAGGACGCGCATCGGGGACTACGAGAGGTTTTCGGGCATTTGAAGGCGAGCGTTTTGCGTACGGAAGGTTGGCCACGATAAGGCACAAGGGCTCCGGGGCTTCGGCCCAAATCTCCCGCGCGCCTATAGGCGCAATGGAGACTTTTGCGCAGCCTCCAAGCCCTTGTGCCTTTTCGCGGCCAAAAATCTCACTCACCGATCCGGGCGAAGCGGGGGACGCGTTTGCCCTCAACGAGGACCGTCTCGACGAACATGGCGGCGGGGCGCACCCACAGGCCGCGCTCGCCGTAGAGGGCCTGGTAGACCACGAGCGGCTCGAGCGTCTCGGAGTGACGCGCGAGGCCGACCACGCGGTAGTCATTGCCCTTGTAGTGGCGATAGAGTCCGGGGCGCGGTTCGGTGGGGAGGGGCGGGAGGTCGCTCATGATTGGATTTCCATCTTTGGCGGGGTGGCGCGGAGAGCCCAAGCGCGCGCGGTCCAGAGCTTGGCGAAGCCGCCGGTGGCGGTGAGACGGGCGGTGGGGTTGGACGGAAATGGCACGACCTTGGTGAACACGGCGCGCTCGCCGACGAAGAGCTCGATCATCGAGCGATCGAACATCCAGCGAACGCCCACGGTGGTGGCGGGGGCGAGCGGCACGGGCGGCCGGTCGTTGAAGCGGACGCCGTCTGCGCCGATGGCCACGGTTACGCCGGCGATCTCGATGCGCACGGTGGCCGATGGCGCGCGCTCGATGACCAAGTCGACGTCGTGTGCGTGATCGCCGGGCAGGTCGAGTGTCACGGGCTGGTCGCCAAGATCCTGAACCGGAAAGGTCTTTTCGGCGTGGCGCAGCTTCCAGAACTCGAGGACGGGCTCGGCACAGAGCCAGCCGGCGGCGTCGAGCCAGATGCGGCGCGGGGCGTTGAGCCGGCCATTCCAGCCGCGGCCTTTCGGGAAACGCTGCACCCACCCGAGGAGAATCGTGCGGCCCGACGGGTCCACGATCGTCTGCGTGGCGTAGAACGCATCGCTGACGTCCAGCAGTCCCCGCTGCTCGACGTGGAAGGTGTAATTTTTGAGGTCGAGCGTGCCGCTGCACCATTCGACTTCGCGCACGGGCGAAGTGAGCAGCACCCATTTCTTTCCGAGGGGAAAAAGATTCGGGCACTCGAAGAACGTCACGGCGGACTTGGGCGCGCGATGGATGATGCCGCGATAGATCCATTGGCGCAGGTCGCCGGCGGGGTTTTCGTAGAGGGCGATGACCGACTCGTCGCCGAGCCAGGAGCCGAGGACGAGGAAGGTGCGGCCCTCGGCGTGGAAAACGTAGGGATCGCGCCAGCCCCGCTCGAAGGCCGGGCCGCCGTGCGTCTTGAGATCGATGGCCGGGTGGGCGATGTCCTGCGTCCAGCGGGTCAAGTCGGCGTCGAGCGGCGACGCGAGAACCTGGGCGCCCGGGTGGGTCTCGTCGTGCAGGACGCTCGTGTAGAGGATGCGCGGCGTGCCACCGGCATCGAGGGCGGCGCAGCCCGAGTAGCAGTGTTGTTCGCCGAGGGCGTGTTGCGGGGAGAGGGCAATTGGCAGGTGTTCCCATTGCACGAGGTCACGGCTGCGCGCGTGGCCCCAGTGCAAGTCACCCCATTCCTCGCCGCCGGGGTTGTGCTGGTAGAAGACGTGATACCAGCCGTCGTGCCAGAGCGTGCCGTTGGGATCATTCATCCACTGCGCCGGCGGCCCGAAGTGCCAGCGCGGAAGCGCGGGGTCAGCAATCGCGGGATAGTCGGGCCACGGCGTCATGACGAAATGCATTTAATCGCGAAAACGCGGAAGAGCGAAAGCGCGGAACCAAACCGGCATTTTTTTGCGCTTTCGCTCTTCCGGGTTTTCGCGATCGGCCTGGGCGATTGGTTCGCGGATCAGAACTTGGAGCCGTCGGCCTTCGTGCCGCAGAGGGAAACCTCGAGTCCGAGTTCGGCGGCGAGCGCGGCCTTGGCATACATCGCGAGGTCGGCTTCCTTGGCGGAGTTCGCGTAGGCGACGTGGATGTGGTTGGCCTTGTGGCGGGACATCATCTGGTCGCGGCTCACGCCGTAGGTCACGGCGTGCATGATCGGCCACTGCACGGTCGTCTCGGCCCAGCGGCGCTCGGTTTCGGCGCGCGGGAGGCTGATGACCTTGGCGCGGCCGAGGTCCATCTTGAGCTTGCCGTTGGCGATGAACACGCGGCTCCAGACGATCTCGCCGGGCTTGGCGATGCCGCGCACGGTACCGCCGCCGAGGCGGAAATACATCGGGGGCTGCCGGAGCGAGTCGGTGCCGGCGTAGCCATCAATGTGGTGCGCAGGCGGGGCGCTGCCGGAGATGAGGAACACCCAGACGTATTCCTTGGTGGTGCCGCTGCGGTCAAAATCACCCCAGCGCAAGTCGTGCAGCGTGTTCTCGACCGGCTGGCTGAGGGCGGCGTGCACGCGGTTGGTGAAGAGGCCGTCGAGGCCGGCGCATTCGTCCACCTCGTTGAAATGCGTGAGCGGCTGGCCGTCGCGGATGATCTCGCCCTTGGAGTTGGCGACGGGCGGCCGGTCGGAGTTGTTGAGGAGACCCTCGACGAGGTCGGAGGCGGGCAGGAGATCCTTCAGGCCCTGCTGGTATTGGATGCCGATGGACTCGCAGCCGAACTCATCGGCGATGCGCAGCGCGGCGACGTAGGTTTTGCACTGCCAGAGCACCTGCGCTTCGGTGAGCTCGGTCTCGTCGTTGGTGCCGAGCTGGAACTTCATGCCTTTGGCGCGAAGCCAGTTATACACGCCCCGGGCCTCAGCGTCGCTGACCTGCGTTGCGCCGTAGTAGAGCGCGGATTGCGACAGGCGCTCCTTGTAGACGCCGGTCTGGAACAGGAGTTCGTCGGGGATGATGGCGTTGAACATGCCCATGCAGCCCTCGTCGAAGATGCCCATGATGGACTTCTTCACGCGGAGATTGTCCGCGATCTTCTGGGCGATCGCGCGGGCCTTCGGCGGGACGGAGGTCTTGGCGAGGGGGCGGACGTGCGAGGCGGGATGCTTGACGACGCCGGCCTGGAGCCAGGTCGCGAGGCCTCTGAGGAAAAACTCATCGGTGAAATCCAGGCTCCAGAGCGTGGAGTATTTCACGCCGGCCTTGGTGAGGGAGCCGTTGAGATTGAGCATGCCGACGAGTCCGGGCGCGGCGCCGGACCAGTTGGCGACGGTGAGGATGGGGGCCTGGTGCGAGATGAGCCCGTGGAGCACGTGGTGCGAATACTGCCAGACGGCCTCGGCGACGATGATCGGCGTGTGCGGGTCGATCGTGGCAAACACCGCCATGCCCTCCTTCTGGGAGCTGATGAAGCCGTGCTTCAGCGCGGGTTTGTAGGGGTGGGCGCGAACGAGGTTGTAGCCGAGCCGGGCGACGGCGGCGGTGAGCTGCTGCTCCATCGCGGCCTGGCCGGGCCAGGTTTTTTCGTTGGCGGACTGGCGCAGGTCGCCGTTGGCGACGAGCAGCACCGTTTTCTTGGGAGATTTCTTCATGGGGAGGGAAAAGTCGGCGGGGGGTGCGGGCAGACGGACGGAGGAGAATCCAAACGAGAAAACTTCCGATGCCCAATCCCAAACTGCGTATGACTGGGATCGACCGGGCGGGTTCCGGCCGGCGGCGGACGCAAAAAAGGCCAGCCCGGGGAAGGGCTGGCCGGTTAAGACTTTGCGAGCGGGGCGGTTATTTGACCGTGAGCTCGGACGAGACCTGCGTCACGCCGTCGGTGTCCAGCGCGAGCGCGATGGCCTTGCCGATGGCAGCCTCGGAGGAAGCGGTGCCTTTGAGGGTGACCGCACCGGCGTTGGCATCGACGTTGATCTTCAGCGCGGAGAGATCGGGATCGGCGACGAGCTTGCCGTTGATGACGGTGACGATGCGGGCGTTGTCGGCCACGCTGGCGACCTTCTCGCCGGCGGCGACGGTCTTCGTGCGGACGATCGTGGCGCCCTTCTGGAGGTCAGCCTTGATGTCGGAGGGCGTCAGCTTCCACTCGGTGAGCTTGTCGCTGATCGCGTTTTTGGCGTCGGTGGCGACTTCCTTGGTCTTTTCCACCGCGGTGTTGGCGGCGTCCTTGGTCTTGTCGACCGCGGTGTCGGTGTCCTTCTTGGAGCAGCCGACGAAGGCGAGGCTGAGGACGGAAAGGGCGATGAGGAGTTTTTTCATGGGTGTCATGGGTTGGCAGTAATTGACCGACGAAATCGCCGCCGGTTCGCGATGATCGGGCGAATTGCCCTGCTGGGATGTCCTCCGCGCCGCGCCAAACAGCAGGGCACTGGAGAATCAACGTTGCCCGGCGCGGGTGGGTCCGTTTCGCTTTTCCCATGGCCCAGAAAAACGCTCTCGTCACCGGCGCATCGCGCGGCATTGGCCGTGGCATCGCCCTCGAACTCGCCCGCGCGGGCTGCCGCGTGGCGATCAACTACGCCGGCAACGCCGAGGCGGCCGCCGAGGCGCTCGCGCTGGTGAAGGCGGCGGGTGGGGACGGCTTCATCGTGCAGGGCGACGTGGCGGTGGCCGCCGACCGGGCTCGGCTCGTGGCCGAGACCGTGAAGCAATTTGGCCGCATCGACCTGCTCGTGAACAATGCTGGCGTTGCCCCGAAGGTGCGCGCCGACCTGCTCGACGCGGGCGAGGAGAGCTTCGACCGGCTTTACGCGATCAACCTCAAGGGACCGTATTTCCTCACGCAGCTGGTGGCGAAGCAGATGTTGAAGCAGGCGCCTGACGCCGAGGGTGCCCGGGGCCGCATCGTCAACATCACGTCCATTTCCGTCTACACGGCGTCGATCAACCGCGGCGACTACTGCATGGTGAAGGCCGGGCTCGCGATGATGACGAAGCTGTTCGCCGACCGGCTCGCGAATGACGGCATCAACGTTTACGAAATCCGCCCCGGCGTCATCGCCACCGACATGACGGGCGGCGTGAAGGAAAAATACGACAAGCTGATCCTCCAGGATGAGCGGGGCATCACGCCCATCCGCCGCTGGGGCCAGCCTGCGGACGTCGGCAAGGCCGTCCGCGCGATCGCGGAGGACCGCTTCCCGTTTTCCACCGGCGCCGTCTTCGACGTCGATGGGGGCTTCCATCTGCAGAGGTTGTAAGGTGTTGATAATACGGCGGGATCAGCGATCCCGCCCTGCATTCCGAGCCAGACTTGCGAAAAGTGAGCGGACTGGTAGTTTCGCGGTCCCATGAAACAATTCATTGCTCTCTTCGCCTCCGTCATTCTCGCCGGTGTCGCGTTCGCCGGCCAAGCCAAGGTCACGGATATCTCGCAGCCTGAGCTCCAGGCCGCCATCGCCAGCAAGTCCGCCGTCATCTTCGATGTGAACGGCACCGACTCCTACAAGGCCGGCCACATCCCCGGCGCGATCGACTACATCGCCCACAAGGACCAGCTCGCCAAGCTGCTGCCGGCGGACAAGAACGCGCTGGTCGTGGCCTACTGCGGCAGCCCGACGTGCCACGCGTATGCGGCCGCCGCGAACGCCGCGGTCAAGCTGGGCTACACGAACGTGAAGCACTTCGCGCCCGGTATCTCGGGTTGGAAGGCGTCCGGCGCGCCGACCGAGAAGAGCAACTGAGCGAGTTTTACCTTTTCCCAGCCCGGGCCGAAACGCCCGGGCTTTTTTGTGTCGCGACGCCGCGACGCCCGGGCACGTTCGCTGGCATGTTGCTGACGTGTCAGGCCGGATTTGAATCACTGCTCGGGCGCGAGCTGGCCGCCACGGGCGCGGCGGCGCTGGAGTCCGGACCGGGTTGGGTGCGAACGGAGGGCGCGGCGTTCAATGAGACCCTGGCGTTTCCCTGGTTGGAGCTGAGGGCGCCCGTCGAGGTGCGGGGCGAGTCGGTCAACGCGCTCGCGACGCGGGTGGCGGAGTTCTTCTTCACGAGTCTGAAGGGCGAACGCGTGGACGCGGACTGGCCCTGCGTGTGGCTGGGGCCGCAGGAAATCACCGGGCTGGGCCGCCGGATCTCGGCGGTGGAGTCGGCGTGCGGGGAGCTGCTCAAGAAGAAGCTGTCGCGCGTGGCGAAACTGGCGATGCGGGACGTGCCGCGCGGCGCCGGGCCGGCGCGGGGGCTGTTCGTTTATTTCACCGACTTCGGCCGGATCCTGGTGGCGCGGGAGGCGTTCGTGCATGGCCAGCGGCGCATGGCCGACGACGACCTCGCGCCATCGCGGAGTTACTTGAAAGTGGAGGAAGCCTACATCGTGCTCGGCCATGAGCCGGCCGAGAGCGAGACGGTGTGCGATCTCGGCGCGGCGCCCGGTGGATGGAGCTACAGCGCGGCCAAGCGGGGCGCGCGCGTCGTGGCGGTCGACAATGGCCCGCTCAAGGGCGGCGCGCTGAACCACCCGCTGATCGAGCACCGGTTGGAGGATGCGTTCAGATTCGCGCCCTCCTTCGCCGAGGCTTCGGAGGGCAAAACCTCCTCAGGTGGTTTTGACTGGCTGTTCTGCGACTTGGTGGAGGAACCGCATCACGTGTTGCAGCAGCTGGTGACGCCGTGGCTGGCCCAGGGCTGGTGCCGGCGGTTCGTGGTCAACCTGAAGTTTGGCCGCGTGGACCCCATCGCCTTGCTCGCGGAACTGCGTTCGCCGGAATCGCCATTCGCGCGGCATGCGCCGGGCTTTCGCGTGCGGCACCTTTACCACGACCGCGAGGAATTTACGGTGGTGGGGGAGGTCGCCCGCGAATGACACGAATCGACGCAAATCCCCAACCCGGGGATCTTCCAGATTCGCGCAATTTCGCGTCATTCGCGGGCGGAGTATTGGAAGGCTCACTTTCGGGCTAGTCTTTGGCTGGACGGACGTGCTTCATGGTGGGGATTTTTCCATGAAACCTGCACTCCTGAAAGTTCTCCTCGGGCTCTGCCTGTTGCCGCTGGCGGCGCGGGCGAGCGACGCGTCACTCGTGGGCCGCTGGCGCCTGAATACCGCGCGCAGCACGGCCCTCGACGGCTGGTCGACGGCGGATGTCGTCATCGCGCTCGACGGCAGCAAGGTGACGCTGCGCTACGACATGACCTGGCATGCGACGAACGTCACCGCCAGCAACACGGTCGACACGGCCTTGGCGGCGGACCTCGCGAATTTCTTCCGCATCGACCAGCGCCACATGGCGGTTTACGCGCGCCCGAAGGAGTCCGCGCACGTGACCGCAGGCTGGCTGGACGGCGGCCGCACGCTGCGGATCGAGGCGCTGGTGCCGGTCGAGACCTCGCAGGGCAACACGACGATGCGGCTCTACGACGAATATCGACTGCTGGAAGGCGGGAAGGAACTCCTCCTGATCGAGCTGCACAGCACGCGCGAACGCCCGCTCGTGTATCATTTCACGAAGGTGCCGGCGGAGGCGGCCAAGAAATAATCCCATGAAACGCATCCTGTTTTCCCTCGCCCTGATCCTTTCCCTCGCCGCCGGCCTGCGTGGCGCCGGGCCCGCCGCGGCCTACTTCATGCGGTTCGACCTCGATTGGCGCGTCGCCGGCGGCCTGCCCGAGAAGGCGATGCTCATCAGCCTGCAAGGCCTCGCGAACCGCGAGACCGGCCAGTTCTACATCATCCACCCGCCGGGCTACCAGTGGGAGATCACGGAGCCGCTGTTCGAGTTCTACCAGCGCAAGCACGGCGTGAAGTTCACCGAACTGAAGACGGCGGACGAAGCGCTCACTCAGTTCAAGTCCGTGCCGAAGGGCTATGTCGTCTGGGACAAGAAGGTCGGCCCATCACTCAACGTTGCGTTCACCATCGCCGGACTCGAGGACGCGGTCGTGGTCAGCGAGGAGCTGATCCCGCTGATCCAGGCTCACGGGCTGAAGCCGATCGACGACCTGCGCGGACGCTACACCGGACAAACCGATGCGCAGATTTACCAGGATGCGGTCAACCGTTACTGGGCGCGCTGCACCAAGGACGCCTACATGCTGATGGGCGGCCACCGCGGCGCGGTGATGATGCCCGGCATGGCGGACTGGGGCGTAAAGCGGAAAATGTTCTTCCACGACCTCGCGGCCAACCCGGAGATTCCCGCCGAGCTCGCGCTCGAGCGGAAGCTGCTTTCCCAGCTGAATCCCGGCGCCACGGCGTTCGGGTGGCATCCGTATGGCAAGGACACGGAGGAGCAGCACACGACGCTGCTCTCGACCTATGGCTACAAGATGGAAGGCCTGCACAACCTGCCCAACCTGAGCTTCAACTGCTGGTTCTCCTTCACGCCCGGGTTCACGTTTACCAACCACCACAACGTCGCGAAGGACGCGAAGCTGGTGCCGCAGGAAAAGGTTTACCTCTCATTTGTGCAGTCCGACGGCATCGGCATTGGCGTCTGGACCAAGCCCGGCCGCGGCAAGCTCCCGCTCGCGTGGGGCGCGATCATGGGCTGGGTGAACTTCTCGCCGGCGGCGCTGGAGTATTTCCACGAGAGCGCGACGCCCAACGACTACTTCATTGGCGGCCTGTCCGGCCCGTCCTACATGTATCCCAACAGCATCCCGGCGGCGCGTTTCGGCCCGTTGATGAAGGAGGCGTCGGACCTGATGGCCAAGCTCGACGAGCGCGTGTTCGAGATCATGGACAACACCGCCGCCGACGGAAATCTCGGCAACGCTGATCTCACGAAGGAGACCGTGGATCGCTACTACGCGAATTTCCCCGACGTGATCGGCTTCATCAACGGCTACGGCCCGGCCCGCACGCGCGACCTGCGCGACACGCGGCCGCTGATTTCCTACGACTACTACATCGATCCCCGGCGTCCGCGCGAGGAAGTCGTCGCCGACATCAACGAGCTCATCGCGCTCAACCCCGTGCGGCCGTATTTCCTGCTCGTGCACGTGCGCGAGTCGAACGACGTCAACAGCCTGGTGAACGTACTCACGCAGCTGACTGGTCCGACCGAGGTCGTGCCGCTCGACGTCTTCATGAAGCTGGCGGCAAGCAAGCAAACCTACGTCACGCGCTACCAGCACCCGGACGACCCGAAGCATTTCAAGGGGTTTTGAGGTAGGGCTCCCGGTCAGTTGAAAGTGACGGGTTGAACGTTGAACGCCGGGGCCAGCCCTTGGTTCGGGCTTTCAACTTCGGGCTTTCAACCTTCAACTGGCGACATGCCCAATTTTTCCCGACCGGGTTCGCGCCCGACGCCGCAGCGTTCGGAAAACCGCGGCGAGTTCGTTGCCCCGGCCGGACCGGTGCGATTGCGCGGGACGGCCGGCGACCGCCGGACGGAAGATCGCGGCGCGCCGGATCGGCGGGCTTCCGCGGCGACGCATGTCCCGACGCGGCCAGTGGGAAGCGAAGGCTCGGTTCCCTCTGCGGCGACGGCACCAGAGTTGCCGGGTTCGCGCAGCGGGCCGGCGAGGGATGAATTGAAAATCTGCGGCCTGGCGGCGGTGCGGGCGCGGTTTGCGCGCGACCCGGCGTCGATCCAGCGGCTGTTCTTCGACTACGAGCGCAGCCGGCAGGTGGGCGTCATGTCGAAGGTGCTGGCGCAGGCGAAGAAAATCTATCGCTGCGTTGAGCCTGCCGAACTCGAAAAAATCGCGGGCTCGATCCACCACGGCGGCATCGTGGCGGTGGTGACGCCGGCGCCGTTGCGGACGCCGACGGAGGATGACTTGAAGACTTGGGCGCGCCGGGGTGATTCACTCCTCGTGCTCGACCGGATCGGCAACGCGCACAATCTCGGCGCGATCGCGCGCACCGCGGCATTCTTGGGCGTGCCGCGGCTCGTGATCCCGGACTCCGAAGTCGCAGCGCGGCCCAACGACGCGGCGCACCGCGTGGCCGAGGGCGGGTTTGAACACCTCGAAGTCTGGCGCGTGCCCGGCCTGGCGGCGTTCGCGCGGGAGCTGGCGGCGGCGGGCTACGACGTGGTCGGCGCGGCGACGCGAGGCGGCAAGCTGGGCGGCGCCAGCGGCAAGCCGGTGGGATCAGCGACGCCGAAACCCAAGCCCATTGCACTCGTCCTGGGTAACGAGGAGCAGGGGCTTGCACCCGACGTGGCGGCGCACTGCACGCGGCTGGTGACGATTCCTGGCAGCGGAAAGGTCGAGTCACTCAATGTCTCCGTGGCCGCTGCGATCCTGATGTGGGAACTGCTGGGATGGCGGGGTTGAGTCGGTTGGCGGAACCGAACATCGGCAGGATGCCGATACCACTTCTGAAGCCCGTGGTGGCGCTCAGTATTTGTCCATGACGCCCCACATGATCCAGGTCAGGCCAACGGTGAAGAAGACCATGCCGCTGAAGCCGAACACCAGCGTCATTGGGTTGCCGCGCGTGAGCAGGGCGAACCCGCCGAAGAGCAGGTTACCGGCGATCAGCAGCAGCCAGTAGTCGCGCTTGCGCTGGGAGGGCCGCGGCTTTTGCGGCACGACTTCGTTCAGGCCCTTGGCTTCGTTGGCGGCGTGGTTGGCGCGGAGGATGGTGTGGACGTCGTTCTCGGCGGGGGCGGCCGCAGGGGCAGTCGGCGGATGGGCGGGGGAGTTGGCGGCGCGGTAGAGCTGCGCCACGTCGATTGGCCCCGGGCCGGATGTGGCGTCAACCTTCGGATTGGCGCGCTCGAACTCGGTCGGCTTGAAATGAAAATCGCGGCGCGGCGGCTCCGGTTCCGCGGGGCCCGTCGGCGCGGGCTCGCTGGCCAGCTTCGGCGGTTTGCGCGGGGCGTCGCTCATGCCGCCAGCGAACGTGCGCGGCGGGGTTCCGCCAAGGGAAAACGCGCACCGCGGCCGGTTTTCTCTTCTCCGGCGGAGAGGAACGCGGCAATAGTTGGGCTGTCGGTCGCACTTTCCCATGGCATCCCCGCTCGTCCCTGTTTCCCCGGCCCCGGAGTTTGACTGGCCGCTTGCCTACGAGGCGGAGCAGTTGCTCCGGCGATACGTCGAGGCGTTTCTGTCCCGCAACGCCTTTGCGCGTGGCCTCGCGGAGCGGATGCGGGACGAGACCGGCACGGATTTCTACGAGTGGGTCGATCATGTCGTCCTCGCGCCGGAACACGCCGCGGAGTTGCGCGCGGTGGGCCTCGTGGAGGAAAACGTTCCCGCTACGTCGGGGACGGTGGTGTGGCATCATCCGCGGGCGATGATGCCGCGGGTGCTGCTTCGCGCCGGCGCGGGCCGCGAGGGCGGGCCGTCGGTGCTCGTGCTGCGGCCGGAATCGCTGGTGGATTTTCTGGCGCGTCATGACCTCACCGCGCACGTGCAGGGCGATTTTGGATCGCGGTTGCGCCGGGCGCTGGTGGCGGAGGAGAACGGCACGCGGCTCGAGGCCGTGGAACGGCTGGGTTGGCGGGGATTCACGATGGAACCGGTCGCGCCAGAATTTGCCGCGGCCGTGGTGAAGGCCCGGGAGCAGTTCCGCGCGCGGCGCCGGCATTTTGCGGACGACGCTGACGGCGTGAAGCACGCCTTTGCGGTGCTCGACGCGGTGCTGGCGCTGGTCCCGCGCGACGTGGCGTGCGAGTCGTTTTTCGCCGAGGAGCGGGCGTTCTGGGAATTCCGGAACCGCGCCGCGCGCGTGCAACGGCGCCGCCAGGACGCGCTGGGCCTGGGCTGGGGCAACCACGACCACCACACGTTTCGTTGCTCGCGGGCGCGATTCCCGGACCTGATCGAGTTTCTCACGCGGCTCGGCCTGGGAAAGCGCGAGCGCTACTACGCCGGCGCCGAGGCGGGGTGGGGCGCGCAGATCATGGAGTCGGCGGCGGCGGGCATCGTGGTCTTTGCCGACGTCGACCTGCAGCCGGGGGAGATCGACATCGATTTCGCGAAACAACGCCTGGGCGAGCTGCCCACCCTGGGCACGGTGGGACTCTGGTGTGCGCTGCATGGCGACAGCTTCCTGCAGGCGGGGATGCACCACCTCGAGGCGCGGTTTGATTTTGTGCGGCTGCGCGACCAGCTCGGCATGCAGGGCGTGGCGACGATGAAGCCGTTTTCGGACTTCGCGTTTCTCAAGCAGGCCTTCACCGAGGGCGAGCGCTGGCCCGTCCGCCCGGAACGTGTGGCCGAGCTGCTGCTGCGCGGCATGGTCACGCCTGAGCAGGCCGACGGCTTCCTCAAGCACGGCGCGCTGGGCAGCCACCTCGAGAACCTGCAGCGCAAGGGCGGCTTCAAGGGTTTCAACCAGAAGGCGGTCAGCGCGATCATCGCTGCGACCGACCCGCGCCTCGCGTCGGGCCACCCGGCCTGAGAATTTTACCGCGAATGGACGCGAATCTGGAGGAGCAGCACCCAACATCCACGGCCAAGATGTGACGGCTCGTTTGTCTTTCTGACGGAATTCGCGTTCATTGGCGTCCATTCGCGGTTAAGAATTTCCTAATGGCCCTCACCGTCAAAAAAGCCGCCGCCGAGATTTTTCCCCGCCTGGGGCTGAAGGTGCACAATCGCGGCGTGTTCGCGGGCGAGTGGTTGGGCTCGGGGCCGGCAATTGAGAAACATTCGCCGATCGACGGCAGCCTGCTGGGCGAGGTGACGACGGCCACGCCGGGCGAATACGACCGCGCGGCGGCGGCGGCGCAGCGGGCCTTCCTCGCGTGGCGCGAGGTGCCGGCGCCGAAACGCGGCGAGGTCGTGCGGCGGCTGGGGCTGGCGTTGCGGGCGCACCAGAAGGACCTGGGCCGGCTGGTGACGTTGGAGACGGGCAAGATTTTGGCGGAAGGCGAGGGCGAGGTGCAGGAGATGATCGACATCTGCGACCTCGCGACGGGGCAGTCGCGCCAGCTGTTCGGCCGGACGATCGCCACCGAGCGTCCCGGCCACCGGATGATGGAGCAATGGCACCCGCTGGGCGTCGTGGGGATCATCTCGGCGTTTAATTTTCCCGTGGCCGTCTGGGCCTGGAACAGCGCGCTGGCCGCGGTATGCGGCGACGCGACGCTGTGGAAACCTTCGGAAAAGACGCCGCTCACGGCCGTGGCGTGCGTGAAGCTGGCGGAGCGCGTCTGTCGCGAATGCGGCGTGGACCCCGCGATCTTTTCCCTCGTCTGTGGCGACGGCGCGGCGGTGGGCGAGCTGCTGGCGGCAGATCACCGCGTACCGCTGGTGTCGGCGACGGGTTCGACGCGGATGGGCCGGCGTGTCGGCGAAGTGGTGGCGAAGCGGTTTGGGCGGACGCTGCTGGAGCTGGGGGGCAACAATGCGCTGATCGTGACGCATTCCGCCGACCTGAAGCTGGCGGTGCGGGCGATTTTGTTCGGCGCGGTGGGGACGGCGGGCCAGCGCTGCACGAGCACGCGGCGCGTGTTGGTGCACGAGTCCGTGACGCTGAAGCTGACGAAGGGGCTGCTGGACGGCTACCGGCAGGTGAGCATCGGAAACCCTCTCGACGCCGGCACGCTGATGGGGCCGCTGATCGATGTCGCCGCGGTGGAAAACTTCACGAACGCCATCGACGCGGCCCGGAAGCACGGCGGGCGGATCCTGACGGGCGGCAAGCGCCTGACGGGGCCGGCTTACGCCAGCGGGCTTTACGTGTCGCCCTGCATCATCGAGGCGGAGAACTACTGGAGCATCGTGCAGCACGAGACCTTTGCGCCGATCCTGTATCTCATGACGTATCGCACGCTGGACGAGGCGCTGGCCTTGCAGAACAGCGTGCCGCAGGGGCTGAGTTCCTCGATTTTCACGACCGACCTGCGCGAGGCCGAGGCGTTTCTTGCCGCCCGGGGCAGCGACTGCGGGCTGGCGAACGTCAACCTCGGCACAAGCGGCGCGGAGATCGGCGGGGCGTTTGGCGGGGAAAAGGAGACGGGCGGTGGCCGTGAGAGTGGCAGCGACGCGTGGAAAGCCTACATGCGCCGGCAGACCTCGGTGGTGAATTTTTCCAAGGACCTGCCTTTGGCCCAGGGTATCACGTTCGGCAGCTGAATCGCGGGCCAGGGCCGGACCTTGCCCAAGGTCCTTTGGCGCCCCGGCTCATAGGCAAAACCGGCCAAATTTGATAAGAAAAAAATCGCCATCGGAGGCTCCACCGGCCATGCATTCGTTCCCCATGAAAACCCGCTTCCTGCTCGCTTCTCTCGCCCTGGCCCTCGTCTCCATCCCCGGCATTCGTGCCCAGGATGCCAAACCGGTTCCGCCCGCGCCCGCCGCCCCCGTGGCGGCCAAGCCGGAGAAGCCGGAGACGGAACTCGAGAAGACGATGGGCAAGATGAACAAGGCGTGGCGGCAGCTGCGCAAGGCGGCCAAGGACGGCAAGCTCACGCCCGCGATGGCTGATCTGGTTGTCACGATCCGCGTCAACGCCGAGGCCGCAGCCAAGCTCACGCCGGAGATGGAAGCTGACAAACCCGCGGCGGACCGCGCGAAGTTCCACGCTGATTTCCAGGCGCAGCTCAAGAAGCTGACCGCCAAGCTGACGGAGCTCGAGACGGCGCTCCGGGCCAATGACATTCCCGGGGCGACCAAGCTCGTGGCCGCGGTGGGCGAGATCGAGAAGGCCGGCCACCACGAGTTCAAGAAGCCGGACGAGCACGAGAAGCACTGAGTGCAGCGCGCGTGATACGCGCGCCGCTCAGATATCCCAGCTCACGGAGTCGTCGCCGCCGACGGGCGCGGTGCCCTTGGGGCGCCGCGGACGCACGACGGAATTCGCCTCGCCCTGGTAGTAGACGACGCTGTCCGGCGGCACGGATTTCATGAGCCAGACGCTGGAGCCGATGATGGAATTGGCGCCGATCACGGTCTTGCCGCCCAGGATGTTCGCGCTGGGGTAAACGGTCACGTTGTCGCCCAGATCGGGGTGGCGTTTCACGCCCTTGATGGGGTTGCCGTGTTCGTCGGTCTCGAAGGACTTCGCGCCGAGGGTCACGCCCTGGTAGAGTTTGACGTGGTTGCCGATGCGCGCGGTCTCACCGATGACCACGCCGGTGCCGTGATCGATGAAGAAATGCGTGCCGATGGTGGCGCCAGGGTGGATGTCGGTGCCGGTTCGCTCGTGGCCGTATTCCGTCAGCATGCGCGGCAGGAGCGGGACGCCCAGGCGATACAGCACGTGGGCGAAACGCTGCACCGAGATCGAGAGCACGCAGGGATAGGCCACGATGATTTCCTCGACGCTGCGGGCCGCAGGGTCGCCTGCGTAGGCGGCGGTGACGTCGGTCTGGATGACCTCGCGCAGCGCGGGCAGCTGGCCCAAGGCCTCGCTGACGACCGTGCGGGCGTGCCCCGCCGGGTCGGCGTGCTGGGCAAAGCGCAGGCTCTTTTCGACCTCGGCCGTCAGCCGCTGGTCGAGCGAATGCAGGAGTCGGTCCACGAGGCCGGGCACTTCCTTTTTGGTGAGCGCGGTCGACTCAAAGAACCCGGGAAACATCAGGTGCATGTAGTCCGACGCCAGCTGCTGCACCGAGTCCTGCGAGGGCAGGTTCACGCCGTCGAGATGGTTGATGCCGCCCAGCCGCTGGTAGGAATCCAGCAAAGCCTGCTTGATGGGGGTCAGGTTCATGGGGCTCGGAAGTAGTGAGCAGCGAGTGGCGAGTAGCGCAAGCGTGCGAACCGAGTTATGACGAAAAGCGCGGCGGCCAACGCCCGGACTGCGGGTGGCGGACATGCTCACTACCCGCTACTTCTTTCAGATGTGATACATCGCGGAGCCGCTCCGCGTGACGAGGGTGTCAAGCGTGACGGCCCGGGCCTTTTCGTCGAGGGTGGTGCGCAGCTCGGTCCAAACCTCCTTCATGCGACGACCCGTGCGGCCTTCGAAATTGCCGCTGAACCCCAGCAACTCGCCATCGATGGCCTGCATGATGTCGTAGAGCGTGATCTGCTCCGGTGGCCGCGCGAGGGCGTAGCCGCCCTGGATGCCGCGCTTGCTCACGACCAGCCCGCCGTCCCGCAGCGAGCCGAGGATTTGCGCGAGGAAATTGGGCGGCACAGCCTCCGCCGCCGCGAGTTGTTCGATCTGCGCCAGGGCGCCGGTGCCGTGCAGGCGCGCCATTTCGGCGAGGACGCGGCAGGCATAGTCGACTTTGACGGAGATCTTCATAACGCCAATCCGGTGATGAAGGTAGGGCTCCAACGCGCACCCGGCGACTCTTTCCTGCGACGCAGCCCGTGCTTCCGCCCCGCCGCGCGAAGGCGCGCGCCGCCCCTACTGGCGAAGTGCTGGGCGGTTAATACCTGCGGCGCAGGCCGGCATTGGGATTGTGCGACCCGGGCAATCGGGGTCTGGCTCGTGCGTGGACGCGTCCACCCTCCGGTCGCGGCCCAACGATGACCCCACGTGAACGTATCCTGACGGCTGGTCGGCGCGGCAAACCCGATCGCATCCCGCTGGATTTGTGGATGACGCCCGAGGTGAGCGAGCGGCTGCGGAAGCATTTCGGCGTCGCGACCGAGCCCGAGCTTTGGCCGCAC
Source organism: uncultured Opitutia bacterium (assembly GCA_903862955.1). Taxonomy (GTDB): domain Bacteria; phylum Verrucomicrobiota; class Verrucomicrobiia; order Opitutales; family Opitutaceae; genus Opi-474. The sequence goes on along the minus strand of CAIPAH010000018.1, from coordinate 14,831 downwards.
CTCCACCTCGACAAGATCGTGGGCGTGAGCCCGCGCTACGTGGGTCCGCCCGAGCGCGTGCTGGCCGGCGGGTTGCGGCAGATTCCGCCGTGGTGGATCACGGTGAAGGAGATGAACTACGGCACCGGGCGTTACAGCGAGCCGGTGGACTGGCCGCTGAAGGGCGCCACGACCATGGCCGAGCTCGAGGCCTTTGCCTGGCCGAGCGCGGACTGGTATGACTTCTCCACGATCGAGGCGCAGTGCGACGCCTGGCCAGAGCACGCGATCGAGGGCTGCTACACCGCGCCGTTTTACTGGCACAACCACGTCCGCGGCCTCGAGCAGAGCTGCATGGACCTCGTGGCCGAGCCCGAGATGACGGAATACATGCTGGGGAGGATCACGCAGTTCTGCTGGGACTACGCGAACCGGTTCTTCGAGGCCGGCAAGGGCAAGATCAACGTCACGCAGGTCACCGACGACTACGGCTCGCAGCACGACCTCATGATCAGTCCGGAGAGCTACCGGCGTTGGTTCAAGCCGCTCATGAAGAAATTCATCGACCTCGCGCACCAGGCCGGCGCGCTGGTGATGCACCACGACGACGGCGCGATCCGCCGGATCATCCCGGATTTCGTCGAGCTCGGCGTCGACATCCTGAACCCCATCCAGCACGTCTGCCCGGGCATGGACATGGCCGGGCTCAAACGTGACTTCGGCAAAAGCCTTTGCTTCCACGGTGGCGTGGACAACCAGGACGTCCTCCCGCACGGCAGCGTCGCGGACGTGCAACGCGAGGTGCGCGACTGCATGGCCACGCTCGGCGCCGGTGGCGGTTTTATCCTCGCTCCCTGCCACAACATCCAGCCCGTCACGCCCACCGAGAACATCATCGCGATGTACGAGACAGCGTGGGCCGAGGGTTGGTATTAAGGACGCCAGACAGGGCGAGCCAGTCCTGATGTTTGGCTGGACGTGCGCGGCGTGGCTCATGGCTGGGCGAGTTCAGATCACAAAGTCGTCGGCATCCGCGCGCACGACCTCGCGCGGTGGCAGCAACATGCCGGCGGCGACGGTGGCGTGCGTGCCCTGCTCGATGAGGATAAAGGAGCCGGTGAGGCGGTTGGTTTCGTAGCCGTCAAAGAAGAGCGGCGAGGCAGTGCGGAGCCGGATCTCGCCGATGTCGTTGAGCGCAAGCTCGGGCGGCGTGGGTTGGGGCTCGAGCGTGCTGATGTCGAGGCGGTGATTGATGGCGATGACGGCGGCCTGGACGCTGTTGGTGGTGTGCTTCAGCCAGTATTTTTTCCCCGGCGTGAGCGGCTTCTGGTGCATCCAGCAGACGTTGGCGAGAAGCTCGCTGCTGGAGCCCGGCAGGTGGCTCTGCCCGATGATCATGTTGCCGCGGCTCACGTCGACGTCGCTGTCCAGCTGGAGCGTGACGGATTGCGGGCAGAACGCCTCGGCGACGGGGCCGTCGTAGGTCCAGATTTCCTTCACGGTGGTGATCTGGCCGCCCGGGAGAACCATGACCTTCTGCCCCTGGCGAACAATGCCCCCGGCAATCTGGCCGCTGAAGCCGCGGAAGTCGTGGAGTTTCGGGTCGGTGGGATTGTTCGGGCGGTTGACCCACTGCACCGGCAGGCGGAAGCCATTCAAGTTCCAGTCGCTGCCGATGTGCACGGTCTCGAGGTGGTGCAACAGCGTGGGGCCGGCATACCACGGCGTGTGGGCGGAGGCGTCGACGACGTTGTCGCCCTGCAGCGCGCTGATCGGGATGAACTTCACGTCCTTGATGTCGAGCCGGGGCAGGAATTCCTCGAATTGGGCGCGGATTTCGTTGAAGCGCTCCTCGCTCCAGCCGACGAGGTCCATCTTGTTGACGGCGACGACGAGGTGGGGAATGCGCAGCAGCGACGCGAGGCAGGTGTGGCGGCGGCTCTGCTCGATCACGCCCTGGCGCGCGTCCACCAGCACGATCGAGAGGTTCGCGGCGGACGCGCCGGTGACCATGTTGCGCGTGTATTGGATGTGGCCGGGAGTGTCGGCGATGATGAACTTGCGGCGCGGCGTGGCGAAGTAGCGGTAGGCGACGTCGATCGTGATGCCCTGTTCCCGTTCCGCGCGCAGGCCATCGGTGAGATTGGCGAGGTTGACCTGGCCGCCGCCGGTGATGTCGGCGGAACGCTCGAGCGCCTCGAGCTGGTCCTCCATCAGGGACTTTGAATCGTAGAGCAGCCGTCCAATGAGCGTGGACTTGCCGTCATCGACGCTGCCGCAGGTGTTGAAGCGCAGAATGTCCACGGGCAGCGTCGCGCTTTGCGCCGCGGAGATCGGAGTTCGGAGATCGGAGATCGGGAAAGGCGAGGCGGACATCAAAGTGAATTAGTTGCGGGATTGGACGGAGCGGATCAGACCACTGACCAACATGCCGGAGCGGATGCAATGGTCGCGAAGCTCGCGCTGCTCCAAGTCAGTGATAAATTGACTGTCGAGGAGGACGTAGCTCATCGAGCGGACCTCGCCGCAGGAGCGACGGGCGAAGTTGTAGAAGGAGACTTTCTCGGCCGGGTGACGGCTTTCCCAGCCTTCGGCGATGTTGTTCATCACCGAGACCGCCGCCCGGCGCAGCTGATCGCACAGCCCGAAGTCCCGCGCGAGCGGAGCGCGGCGACAGAGGGCATACACTCGACTGGTCAAGGCCCGCGAGACTCTCCAGGCGTCGAGTTTCTCGAACTCAGATGTGGCGGTGGGCATGTGAGTCAGCACTGCCCGGCCTTGCCGGGCCGAGCCCGGCAGGCCATCGGGCAGCCGTGTCGTCTCTGTAAATTGCGAAATCATGGGATTTTTCCCGATCTTCGATCTACGAACTCCGCCGGTTAGAAGTAACCGGCCTTCTTCCGGTCCTCCATCGCAGCCTCGGAGGACTTGTCATCGGCGCGGGAGCCGCGCTCGGTCACGCGGGCGGCGGCGATCTCGAGGATGATGTCATCCACGGTCTCGGCGGGCGACTCGACCAAGCCGGTGCTGATGATGTCACCGATCGTGCGCACGCGCACGACGAGATCGCGGACCTCCTCCTTCGGCTTGGGCGGGACGATGTCATTGACCGGCAGCCACTGGCCGTGGCGGCGGACGCAGGAGCGGCGGTGGCTGAAATAGATACTCGGGACGGCGAGTTCCTCGCGGCGGATGTATTCCCACACGTCCTGCTCGGTCCAATTACTGAGCGGGAACGCCCGCATGTTTTCGCCCGGGTTCAGCCGGCCGTTGTAGAGGTTCCAAATCTCGGGGCGCTGGTTTTTCGGGTCCCACTGGCCGAAGCTGTCGCGGAAGCTGAAGAAGCGCTCCTTGGCGCGGGCCTTTTCCTCGTCGCGGCGCGCGCCGCCGATGCAGCAGTCGAAGCGAAACTCCTCGATCGCCGCGAGCAGCGTGGGAATCTGCAGCCGGTTGCGGCTGACCTCGCCCGGCGCGGGCGTGGCGATGCCGGAAGCGATGGCGTCCTCGACGCGGCGGACGATCAGCTTGGCGCCCAGCTCCTTCGCGCGGGCGTCGCGGAACGTGTTCAACTCCGGGAAATGATGGCCGGTGTCCACGTTGAGCAAGGGCAGGGGCAGTTCCGACGGGCGAAAAGCCTTTTCCGCGAGCCGCAGGAGGCAGATCGAGTCCTTGCCGCCGGAAAACAGCAGGGCCGGCCGCTCGAACTCGCCCGCCACCTCGCGCATCACGTGGATCGCTTCAGTTTCGAGGTATTGAAGGTGGTCGAGGTGGTAGGAAGTCATTCAGAGAGCCGCGCGAGGCGCGGCGGGGATCGAAGATGAGGGTTGAAAGATGGGTCGGATTTCCGGGCTGACGGTTGTCATCCAGCTTTATCCAGCCGAAGCGGGGGCGACGGCTTTGCCGCCCCACGCGGCGTGCAGGCCGCATTCGCGTTTCTCGTCGGCCTTGGCGGGATCGAAATAGTCCCACTCATTCGGCAGGCCGTGCTCCGCGAGGTAGGCGTCGAGGTCGGCGTCGGTCGCGTGGAAAAACGGGCTGACCTTGAGCGCGCCGAAGTTCGCATCGTGCGATACGATGTCGAGTTCGGCGCGGTTGGAGTTTTGAACCTTGCGCAAGGCGGTGAGCCACACCTTGGGCGCCAACTCGCGCATGCCGCGCTGGAATGGCTCGAGCTTCATCTGGGCGCTGAATTTTTTCAGGCCGTCCTCGTCGGTCAGCTCGGGGAGCGGACCGTAAATCGCGTCGCGATGCGCCGGTGTCAGGCGGGGCAGGTAGGGCTTCAGGTTGAGCTTCAGCTTCGCGCGGAGTTCCTCGGCGTGCTTGTAGGTGGCGGGGCGGTTGTAGCCGTGATCCACCCAGAGCACGGGAATATCGGCCTGGACGGAAACGCTGGCGTGCAGGATGGCCGCCTCGTAGGGGCGGAAGTTGGTGGAAACGAGCGCGCGGCCCGGGCTCTGGGCGAGGGCCCAGCGAACGATGTCCGCGGGAGACTTGTCCCGCAGCTGGGCGTTGATTACTAAGAGTGATTCGGGTGTGAGCGACATGTCGGGCCGCGTGAGGCGCGGCGAAGATGGAAGATGGAAGATGGGAGATAAAAAACGTGCTGGAGACGGAAGCTCGGAGACGAAAAAGAAGGTCGGACCAGCTCTTAACTCGCCTCTGCAGTCTTTGCGGCCACGGCTGGCGCGGCGGCGGCGGCGACTTCAGGCCACAAGACGCGGGCGGCGAAGTCGCCGAAGCGTTCGCCGGGGGTGCGCTCGTTTTTCCAGCGGGTGAGGACGGGGCGCAACTCGGTCTCGAGCTCGGCTTCCTTGATGACGTCCTTGAACACGCGGTTGAGCCGAGTGCCCGCGGCGTTGCCGCCGAGCCAGAGCTGGTAGCGGCCGGGCGCCTTGCCGACGAATGCGATCTCCGCCATGTAGGGCCGAGCGCAGCCGTTGGGGCAGCCGGTGGAGCGGATGATGATTTCCTCGCCGCCCAGGCCCAGCTCGCCGCCGAGCTTCTCGATGCGGTCAATCAGGCCGGGCAGCATGCGCTCGGACTCCGCCAGCGCGAGGCCGCAGGTCGGCAGCGCGGGGCAGGCCATGGCGGCGGCGTGCAGGAGGGACGCCTGTTGCTCGACCTTGACGCCGTGCGACGCGAGCAGCGCGGTAATGCCGGCGCGATCGGTGACCGGGATGTTGGCGAGGATGACGTTCTGATTGGCCGAGAGGCGGAATTCGAGATGGGGAAATTTCTCGGCGACCTGGCGCAGCGCGGTTTTCAACGCGTGGCCGGCGACGTTCTTGATGCGCCCGGTTTCGACGAAGAGGGTGAGGAAGAGTTTGCCGTCGACGGCCTTCTGCCAGCCGTAGAGATCGCCGGTGGAGGTGAATTCGAAACGGCGCACGCCGCTGAGCGCGTGGTTGCTGCGGCGATTGATCTCGGCGGTCACCCAGGCGGCGCCGCGCTCCTCGACGACGTACTTGAAACGCGCGTGCTTGCGGTCCTTGCGGTCGCCGAAGTCGCGGAAGGTGGTGAGCACGGCCTTGGCCACCGCAATGACGTTTTCCGGAGCGACGAAGCCGATGACATCCGCGAGGCGCGGGAAAGTCTGGATGAGGCCGTGGGTGCGGCCCATGCCGCCGCCGACCGCCACGTTGTAGCCCACGAGCTTGTCGTTCTCGACGACCGCGATGAAGCCGAGGTCGTTGGTGTAGACGTCCATGTCGTTCACCGGCGGAACGACGAAGGTGATCTTGAATTTGCGCGGCAGGTAGGTCTGGCCGTAGAGCGGGTCGGAGAAATTTTTGTTCTCGGGGTCCGCGAGATCGAGCTGCACCTGGTCGATCCAGATGGCGTGGTAGGCCTTGGTGATCGGCGCGAGCGCGAGCGCGGTGCGCAGGGCGTCGGCGTAGACTGTCTCGCGTGCAGGCGTCGTGGCGGGGGTTGGGGAGGCGGTGACGTTGCGGTTGACGTCGCCGCAGGCCGCAAGGGTGGAGAGGAGCGAGGCGTTGACCTGGCGAACGGTCGCACCGAGCCCGGACTTCAACACGCCGTGGAACTGGATGCACTGGCGGGTGGTGACGCGCAGCGTGTCGTTGGCGTAGGTCGTCGCGATGTCGTCGAACGCGATCCACTGCTTCGCCGTCATGACGCCGCCCGGCACGCGGGTGCGGATCATCATCATGTATTTCTTGGCCGTCTTGCGCAGGTCGCGGTCATCCTGCTGGTAAATGCCATGAAACTTCGTGAACTGGGTGTCATCGTCCGAGAAACGATCCAGCGTTGGGTCAGCCAGCGTCGCCGCGATCGTCCCCGCGAGCGTCGGGCTGGCGAGTTTCAGGACCTCGTTCTTGGAGATGGTGGGAGGGGCGGTGGCGGACATGGGAAATTTAATAGTTGATAAACTCAGTCAAGAACTCAAGTAATGAATTTATGGCCAGTAAAGAACCAAACGAAGCCTATGACAGGACGGCGGGACGTGTCACCCTGGTGGGGGCCGGTCCAGGTGCCGTTGACCTGATCACGCTTCGTGGTCAAAGGGCTCTGGCAGAAGCAGATGTGGTGGTCTACGACGACCTGGCCAATGTTGCCCTGCTGGAATTTTGCCCGGCTGGGATAGATCGGATTTACGTCGGGAAGCGCGCGGGAAAGCACGGGGCGATCCAAGCGGAAATCAGCGCGGTTTTGGTGAGCGAAGCGCAGCGCGGCCGGCATGTGGTGCGGCTGAAAGGAGGCGATCCGCTGATTTTTGGACGCGGCGGCGAGGAAGAGCGCGCTTTGGCCGAGGCCGGCATCCCGTTTGAGATTGTGCCCGGAGTCACCGCGGCGACGGCGGCAGGGGCGATGACGGGTATTCCGTTGACGCATCGGCAGCATGCTTCGGCGGTGGTGTTCGTCACGGGCCACGAGTGCTCCGGCAAGCCGGGTGATGCGGTCGTGGACTGGCGGGCGCTGGCGCGGACGCGGGCGACGCTTTGCATTTACATGGGCGTGCGCCGGGCCGGCGTGATCGCCGCGGAGCTGCGTGCCGGCGGACTGCTGGGCGGAACGCCGGTGGCTGTGATCGCCAACGCGACACTGCCCAACCAGTCGGTGCAAATCGGCGATCTGGACTCGGTCGACACGCTCACCGCCGCCTTGGAGGGTCGTCCCGCATTGATCATCGTCGGCGAAGTCGTGCGGCTGGCGGAGATTGTCGAGCAAGCGAAGACGGCGCTGGCGGAAACGTGACACGGGTCTTGCGGCCTGTGAGTTGAGAATCGATTCGTCATGACTCACTGGCATCGCCAGCGTCCCGGGTAGGGCGGGGTCTCCGACCTGCCCCTGCGCAATCCAGCAATGAACACCGCTAAAAGAAAAAGGGCGGGTCTAAGATCCCGCCCTGTCTCGGAGCAGAAGGTATTGCTGGTGGACAACGGCTCGTTGCGGCCCGCGGCGACGCTCCGGTTGCGGAAAATCGCGAGCGCTCTGGGCAAAAAACTGGGTCGCAAAGTCGAGCCCGTCTCGCTGCTGCACTCGAACAAGGTGCCGGCCAGGCAGCTCGGGGGGCGCAAGGCGGAGATCTTGAAGGACGCGGTCGCGCGCCGGCTGCAGCGTGGGGCGCGGGATTTTGTGATCGTGCCGTTGTTTTTTGGCCGCAGCCGCGGGTTGACGGAGTTCATTCCCGACCTGATTCAGCAGTGGCGGCGCCAATCGGCGGAGCTGACGGTACGCGTCGCCGCGCCGTTGGCCGCGGTGGACGAAGATCGGCTGGCGTGCATCCTCGAGTCGCAAGTGCGCGCGAAACTCACGCCGCGTTTCCTGCGCGGCCAGCGGGCGCGCGTGGCGCTGGTGGATCACGGCAGCCCGGTGCGCGTCGTGACGCAGGTGAGGAACCGGCTGGCCGCCCAATTGCGTCGCCGACTCGCCGACGACGTGACGGGCGTGGCGGCGTGCAGCATGGAGCGCCGCCCGGGCGCAGCCTATGCGTTCAACGAGCCGCTCCTGGAAACATTGCTGGCGAAGCCGGGTTGGAACACCGGGCCGGTGGTTGTCGCGCAGCTTTTCCTGCTGCCGGGCCGCCACGCGGGCCCGCGCGGGGACGTCGAGCGGATTTGCCGCCGGGCGCGGGAAAAATCCCCGGGCCTGCGGACGGTGCGGACCAAGCTGGCGGGCGAAGATCCGGCGATCATCGATATTTTGGCAGCAGGCTTCGCCAAGCTCGGGGCTGGGAAATAGCCAAGGGCCGAGCGGCGGCGTGGTCTCCGTTTGGGGATTGCCCCGGCTCCCATCTCCGAACTCCTATCTGTGCGGTGCGCCCGCGCGCCGCCCCATGACTCCCGAAGAACTTGCCGTTGAATTCCCGCTCGGACCCGACTCCCTCCCGCAGCCCGGCGTGCCGCAGGGGCGGATGGATAAATTCACGTGGGCCACGAGTCGGATTTTTCCCGGCACGACGCGCGACTGCTGGATTTACGTGCCGGCGCAATACGATGCCGCCAAGCCGGCGTGCGTGTTCGTCGTGCAGGACGGTGAGGGGCATTGGACGCCGGAGCGCCGGTGGCGCATTCCCACGATCCTCGACAATCTGATCCACCAGCGGGCGATCCCGCTGATGATCGGGATCTTCATCAACCCGGGCGTGATCCCGCCGTCGATTCCGGGTGTGGCGCCGCGCATCAACCGCAGTTTCGAATACGACGCGCTGGGCGACCGCTACGCGCGTTTCCTGATCGAGGAAATCCTGCCCGAGGTCGGCCGCCGCTACAACCTCGCGCAGGATGGCAACAGCCGGGCCATCATGGGCGGCAGCAGCGGGGCGATGTGCGCGTTCAATGTCGCGTGGGAGCGGCCCGACGCGTTCGCGCGGGTGCTGAGCATCGTCGGCTCCTACACTGCGATGCGGAACGGCCACACCATGCCCGCGCTGGTGCGGCTGACGGAGCCGAAGCCGCTGCGGGTGTTCCTCGAGAGCGGCGCGAACGACTTCAAGATTTACGCCGGGGACTGGTATGTCGCGAACCAGGACCTGCTGTCCGCGCTCCGTTACTCCGGCTACGACGTGAGCCACGCCTGGGCGCAGCATGCGGGGCACGACGATTACCACGGGTCCTCGATTTTTCCGGGTGCGCTCCGCTGGCTCTGGCAGGATTATCCGGCACCGGTGCGCGCGGGAAAATCCTCGCAGCCCGTCATGCGGGTGGTGCGAGCCGGCGAGGCCTGGCAGCCCGTGGGCGGCGAATATCCGTCTGCGTCGGCTTTGGCGGTGAACGCGACCGGCGAGGTATTCTTGGCGAGTGCGGCGGACGAATGCATCTACCGGATTGCGGGCGACGGCGTGCCTCAGGTTTGGGCGAAGCGCGTGGCGCAGGTGGCGACGATGGCCTTCGGACCCGATGGAACGCTCTACGCGGCCCAGCCAGGTCACCGGCGGGTGGTGAAATTGAACCCGCAGGGAAAGATGGAGACGTGGTTGAAGCACATCGATGCCGCGGGGATCAGTTTCACCCCGCAGGGCAATGCGTACGTGTCTGAGCCCGAACAGCAAAAACTCTGGCTCGTGACGCCCGACGGCGAGCGCAAGGCCCAGCCCCTGAATGCCGAGGGTGGGGCGGCCCCACAAAAGTTAGGGGCTGACCCCGTCACGATCAGCGCGCCGTGGGCGGTGCAGGTTTTCGGGGGCGGCGGACAATTGCTCGTGTCGGATGCGCACGGCGTGGCGACCTGGGTCTTCACGATTCGCCCCGACGGCACGCTGACCGAAGCCGCGCCGTTTTTCCGGCCCGTCATTCTGGATGGTGAGACCACGCCCGGTGTGACCGCGATCGCGCTCAGCCCGACGGGGTGGCTGGCGTTCGCGACGACGGCGGGCGTGCAGCTCGGCATGAAGAGCGGGGGCTTGATCACGGGCCTGATCCCGTCGCCCAGCCCGGAACGGCTCGAGTCCATTGCGTTCGGCGGCGCGGGATTCAACCAACTCTACGTGAGCGACGGACGCCGGCTTTACCGCCGCAAAATCCAGGTTCCGGATGAGCTGTGGGGATGAAGCGGCGCTGCGCGCGGAGAATCAGCAGATCCGCCGCGCTGCTTTCAGATAGCCGTCGTCCCACGGGCTCATCTTCAGGGGCATTTTCTTCCAGTAGTATTTCAGCTCGTCGGACTGCCAGTTGGCGTAGATTTCGTCCCACTTCAGCGTGCAATGGGGGTTGAGCGAGCTGTGGTCCACGAGTTCGTCGGCGGCCTGGTAGCGCACGTCCATCGACAAGCGGATGCGGTCCTTGAACTGCGAGCGGAGCGCCTTGTGAATCGTGTGGCTCGGGAAGGTGAGGACGTCGCCGGTCCGGTAATCGCCCTCGACCCAATCGGTCTCGGTGGGGCAGAGCGGAACCGCGAAGCCGCCCGCGCCCTTGGCGGGTTGGACGGGCAGGTAGCCGTGGACGTGCGAGCCGCGCAGAACGGTGAGGCCGCCCTCGGAGCGGGCACAGTCGCCGACGGGAAACCAGCAGGTCCACGTCTGCGTCGAGCCTTGGATGTAGGGAAAATCCTGGTGCGGCGGCGTGGGCACCATGCACGTGTGCGGCGTGATCATGCGCGCGATGTGGCGCGGATGCACGAGGACCTCGCGGCCGAAGAGCGCGCGGTAGATTTCCAGCAGACGCGGGTGGTGTGGCAGCCGGTGAAAGCGCTCGAGTTTCTGCACGTCGTGATACGCGTCGGCGGTGACGCCCACGTCCGTCCGGTGCATCTGCTCCTCACTGATGCTGTTGATGGCATCGTAATCGATCAGCCCGCCGAGGGCGTCCTGGCCCTTCTGCCGCCAGCCGTATTTCTCGACGATGGCCAGCATCTCCGCGCGCATCGCGAGCACTTCGTCCTTGGGCAGCCGCTGCCGGAAAAACAGGTAGCCGTCCTGCTGGGCCCGGGCCCGCAGCGCGACGGGATCGCCCAGCAGATCCGTGGAATCAACAAATTCGCTCTTGGTGCGGGAACGCGGGGCAGGCGCGGTGGCGGAGGACATGGGGATTGGCCGGGCAATGTGACAGTCTTGCAGAGTTTGTCCAGACGCCGAACTGTCCTGTCGTGGTCCAGATTGAATGTAGGAGCGGGTTTAGCCCGCGTAGGATTATGGGCATCGCGGCGTAAAGCCGCTCCTACAGTGGGGATCTACCTTCAAACTATCCCACGACCCACGGTCCACCGGGAGGGGTCGGGCGAAATCCCGCTGGTTTCCCGGGGCACGGGTTGATTGGATGGGAGTCAATGGAGGGCGCATGAACTGGAGGATTGAATCGCGCGGATGGAACGGCCGCGAAGTGAAGCCCGCGGGCTTTCGCCGGCTGTGCCGGGGTGTGTTGTTTGTTTGTGTCTGCTTGGCGTGCGCGGGGCGCAGCGCGGCGGAGAGCCCGCGGGACGTCGCCGCCGGACAGGCCTATTTCATGCAGAACTGCGCGTTGTGTCATTCGACGGGAACCATCGGCGGGGTTCAACCGGAGGCGGGGCGCGGGCCGGATTTGGGTGGCGTCATCGGGCGAAAGGCGGCGTCCGGCTCGTTCAGTTACAGCCAGGCCCTGGCCAACTCTAAGCTCACGTGGGATGTCGCCACGCTGGAAAAATATCTGGCTGATCCCACTGGCATGGTGCCGGGCACGACGATGGGAGGCATCGTGCCGCAGGCGGCGGACCGAGCGAATGTCATCACGTTCCTGTCCACCAGAGCGGCCCCGGCTCGGGGCGCAACGGCCGAAGTCGCGTCAGCGCGGGCGCCGGGAAATTCAAACGCGGACCCGGAGGACTGGCGTCGCTCGGCGCCGGGCGTGCGGCATTATTTTGAGACGACGCATTTGCCGCCGCCCTACGCCACGACGTCGGCGGGCAACGGGCCGCGCGTGGTGCGTCCGAACGAAACCAGCCGGCTGGCGGTGCCCGCGGGCTTCACGGTGCGGCGGTTTGCGAGCGGGCTGAAGAATCCCCGCATCGTGCGAGTGGCGCCCAATGGCGACATCTTTGTCGCGGAGACGAGCGCTGGCCGGATCCGGGTTTTGCGCGCGAGCGACGGGGCGGACGCGCCGTCCGCGATCGCGATTTTTGCGGAAGGGCTCGACCGGCCGTTCGGGATCGCGTTTTACCCGGTGGGCGACCGGCCGCAGTGGGTCTATGTGGCCAACAACAACGCCGTGGTGCGGTTTCCCTACCAGAGCGGCGACCTCAAGGCGCGGGGCGCGGCCGAGGTCATCGTGCCGCGGCTCACGCAGGGCACCGGCGGTCACAGCACGCGCGACGTGGCGTTTTCCTTGGATGGGCGCCGGATGTTTATCTCGGTGGGCTCGTCGTCAAACGTCGCCGAAGGTCTGCCGCGGAAGACGCCCGAGGAAATCCGCGAGTGGGAGGCGGCGCACGGGCGCGGCGCAGCGTGGGCGTTCGAGACGAACCGCGCCGACATCCTGGTGACGGATCCGACGGGACGTGAGCCGTTGCGGACGTTTGCGACCGGGATTCGCAATGGCGTCGGACTGACTGTCGACCCGGAGACGGGGGAGTTGTGGACCTCAACCAACGAACGTGACGGCTTGGGCGACGACCTGGTGCCCGACTACATCACGCGGGTGCGCGAAGGCGGATTTTACGGCTGGCCGTGGTATTATTTGGGCAATCACGAGGATCCGCGGCATGCGGGGGCGCGGCCCGACTTGGCCGGCGTGGCGATCATGCCGGATGTGCTGCTCCAGTCGCACTCGGCGTCGCTGCAGATGGCATTTTACCCGTCGGCGACGGGGCCGGCGGCGTTCCCGGCGGAGTATCGCGGGAATATTTTTGCCGCGCTGCACGGTTCCTGGAACCGCAGCAACCGCACCGGCTACAAGGTCGTGCGCGTGCGGCTCGAGCACGGCGTGCCGGTGGGCGGCTACGAGGACTTCCTGACCGGTTTCGTGGTGGACGCAGGACACGTCTGGGGGCGTCCGGTCGGCGTGGCCGTTGCCCACGACGGCGCGCTGCTCGTGACCGAGGACGGCAACGGCACGATCTGGCGCGTGTCGTTCACCGGCGGGCGCTAGGCCGGACCGCGAGGGTGCGGGATTTGTCCAGACGCGCCGCGAGGCACGGGCCGGTTCAAGTGATGTTGTCCGGTGGCAGCGGCTTTTCGGGACGTCCGGGGCGCGGGCGAGCGATGCCGGGCTTGAGGCACTCCCACTTGCATTGCTTCGAGACGGACAGGCCCCACTGCTTGGTGATCTTGTGCTGGAGGATGGTCCACGTCGCCTGCTGGCCGGTGAGCACGGACTGGCAAGGCGAAGTGCACGGCGGCCGGCCAGCCGGGCCCGGGTAGGCGATGGTTGCCCAGAGAGCCGTGACGTCAGCGGCGACGGGCTTTTGCGCGTAGGCCTGCTCGGCGTTGTTGCACATCCACCAAGTGCCGCCCTCGCATTGCGTGGGATCCTTGGAAACCAGGTAGCTCTCGAAGTCACTCCACTCGATGAGCTCCCAATTGGGGTCGAGCGCCATCGATGCGAGGATGCCGGCCTTGGTTGCCGGGCTGTGCAGCAGGTCGAACAGCATCCGGTAAAGATGCGAGGTGTTCGGGACGGATTTATTTTTGGGCATGGCGGGGAAGAAAGCGTGGGCCGGGAGAAGAGCGCAGAGTCGGCGCTGGTTCGGAACCCGACGTTAGCAGCCCAAGCGGGCAGGCCAAGTCCTTACCGGCACATTGAGCACCCGTTTGGCGGCAATTTCGGGCCCGCGCCCCGGCCCAACTGCCGCCGCGCCGAGCCGCGGACTGGCCAGAGCCGCTTCAGCGATACTCTTCGCCGGTGACGGCGTTGATGACCTTGAAGTTCTCGACGTGGTAGTTGAGGTCCGCCCGGAAGGCCAATTTCACGCCGAAGAGCTTTTCCACACGGACGAGCAGCTCGGCGTCCTCGGTACGGAGGCGCTCGAGGACGCTCGGGTGGACGAGCACGCGGAGGTTGTATTCCTTGCCGTCGTTGCGGAGCTGCAGGCGGCGGGCGATGGAGGACAGCTTGCGCTGCAGTTCGACCGAGACCGTCGTCGCGCTCTTCACGATGCCGCGGCCGCGGCAGTAGGGGCAGTCGGTGTAGAGGTTGGATGAGAGTGACTCCTGCTGGCGCTGGCGCGTCATCTGGAGGATGCCGAGCGTGGAGATGGGGAGGATGTGGTTCTTGGCTTTGTCCTGGGACATCTCCTCGACCATCTTCTCGTAGACGGCGTTGCGGTGCCGGCGCTCCTTCATGTCGATGAAGTCGATGATGAGCAGGCCGCCGAGGTTGCGGAGGCGGATCTGGCGCGCGGCCTCGGTGGCGGCCTCGAGGTTGACGGCGTAGATGACGTTCTTCTCATCGCCGCCGCGGGACTTGTGGGAGCCGGTGTTGACGTCGATGGAGATGAGCGCCTCGGTCTCGTCGATGACGATTTCACCGCCGGATGGGAGCGGGACCTTGCGCTGGCCGGTCTGCTCGATCTGGCGCTCGATGTTGAAGCGCTCGAAGATCGGGATGCTGTCGTTGTAGTAGGCGATCTTGCCGGCGGAGCGCTTGGAGATCTGGGCGACGAGCTGCTGGGTGTGGGCGTGGTCCTCCTTGTTGTCGATGAGGACGCGGTCGACCTCCTCGGTGAGGAAGTCGCGCACGGTGCGCTCGACGAGGTCGGGCTCCTGGTAGAGGCAGGCGGGGGCGCGCTCGTTGTTCATCTTCGTGGTGATGTCCTGCCACGTTTTCAGGAGGATGTGCAGGTCGCGGACGAAATACCGGGCCTTCTTGCCCTCGCCGGCGGTGCGGACGATGACGCCCATGCCCTCGGGGATGGTGAGCTCGTTGATGAGGGTCTTGAGGCGCTTGCGCTCCTGCGGGTCCTCGATCTTGCGGGAGATGCCGCAG
>CAIPAH010000017.1 GCA_903862955.1 uncultured Opitutia bacterium | reverse complement strand
GTGCTGGTGGTGCTGGGGCCTATGCTGCTCGAGAGTCTGATGGTCGACAGCCCCATCATCACGTAATGCAATTGTATATGAGCATGAACAAATCAACAAGCAAACAAACTACTTCTTGGCAAGATTCTCTTTTCGCTTCTGATCAAGCGTCCTGCGATCAATCATTGAGTACGCGGCGACAACGCCGAGGCTGTACACACCGGCGCGCCAGCTCAGCCTCCACAAAGGCTTTCTCGTCGTTTGTTTTGGAGTGAAATGTGGTGTCGGGCCGGTACACCGCGGACGTAGCAGCCATGTGCTGTGTATTCCTGTGTTTATCGATTATCATATGCTCCCTTTGATCGCCATGGTGAGATGGCGAACGCGAGATCATCCTTGCCCAATGACGACGTGGAAAACTCGCCCATTGACGAGCCGAAGATGCCGCCCCGCAACGACACGCCGATGGCCTGCGCAGGGAGACATGCGAGATGCGTTGCACAAAACCAGAAACGAGTAATTTGCACTCAAGTTAAAACACAATGCATAGTAAAAATTAAATAAAATAATCATTACGTATTGAGATTGATTATTTCCTTAACCGCACTTACATCCATGTCCTCCTTGTAGCTGTCGTACGGGTCTGCAGCGCGCGTCTTTCCAACATGGCCCGTGTATCCCGGAATCGGCTTGCTCGCCTTCGACATCGTGTTGTTGTCAACGAAAAAATGCGAGTTTCACAACCCCGCGCCATATCTCCCCTAAACTGCGATGCAACGCCCGTTGGTACGTGGTCACTGCGCAAAACACGCAATGCTGGTACTCAAGTGATTTTCTGAGCAGCCACGTGACGTGACTGCCGAGCGCCGTCCGGGGGTGCTTGCGTCGCCCCGCATTATGTTTGGCCAGACATCACCGTCACATCATGCCGCGCCACCTGGATGTGAGTGTCCCGCACATGCCACGCCACGTTGTCATCATCCGCGCAGTCGACCAGCGCGCACGGGAGCGGGCAACACCACCCAGGACACCGCAGCATTCCCTCAACTACGGCGATCGGTATGGAGGGGGCGGATACGACCGAGGACAGCAACAGACACCGCACAGCGAGACACGCCGCCGCATCTCGTCAAACACGCAAATGTCCATGAAAACACCGCTGCCGGCCGCGCCATGTACGATTGGCAGTGTTCAGTGTTTCGGTGAAATCTATTCATTTTAGTTTTTATTTCATTCGCTCCTTTTTTTAATTATGAATTAATTATTAATTTTGAATTGATCGAAGAAGCCGCATTTGCATCTATTCACTTTCCTCCTTCAGCGCTGCCGCTCAACCCGGACGGCGTTACAGTGCTGCACAACAAGTGGGTGTGGTGGTACGACTTTGCCAGCAAGACCGCCGCCACGCGCGAGCGAGACTATCAGTCGGCCATGCAGTTTGTGGCCCACATCACCAGCCTTGAGATGTTCTGGGCCGTCTTCAACCGCCTGCTGCTGCCGTCACAGGCCCGTGGCATCACACTGCCAACCGCAATGGCTCATATCCTCGCTGCAGATGGAACTCGGCTCAAACTACCACGTGTTCAAGCATGGTGTGGCGCCGACCTGGGAGGACAAGGCCAACGAGGGCGGCGGCCGCTGGATACTGCAGCTCAAGCCCGCCATGACCAAGACAGACATCTCGTGGATGCGCTGCCTCATGGCGCTGGTCGGCGAGCTGATGGACATGTCAGCTGACGTTTGCGGCGCCGTGGTTCGGCATCATATCAACACTTGAAGCGCGACCAAACGGATCACAGGTGTCCCGACGGAGCAAGTTTGAGCGCATAGCCGTGTGGACCAACACAATCGATGAAGCAGTCAACATCGGCATTGGCAAGCGATTCATTGAAGCGCTCAAGCTGCACGACACTCTGCCGCTCATAGATGTACGTACGTACGTGCCTGTGCGAGTGTGCCTTCAACTTTCCATGTGCAGATCGGATTCCACTGGCACTCTGACGCGAAAGACGCCACTTCATCATACAATAACGTGCCGCGCATCGCCAAGGAGGCACTCGTGCGCGCTCTCGGCGATCATCACATCCCATCCATCGACATCCAATAGCCCAAACACGTCTTGTGCCCCTGTATATGTCCATTCGACGAAAATACATGGCCAATCGATCACGTGGTGCTGAGGGCGCGGTAGAGGGCCAGGAACGCCCGCTGGCGCTCGAGCTGCACGGCATTGCGTCGGACGGAGGGGTCGCTGCTCTCGCTGAACTGCTGCCGGCCCAGCAGCCGCGTCACCGTCATCGTCTTCACAGTGTCTCCCCGCTGCAAGGAAGTGTTATATAAGCCACGGGCTGTCAAATGTGAATAAGTCGACCTTGACGTGCAGCTCCATCAGCAGCTCAAGGCAGGTCGTGTCCCAAAACAGCTCAAGCTCCTCCTGGCAAAATTGAAGCGCAACTACGAGAACAATGACCCATAAACCTGCTTGACAGCACCAGTCTGCTCCACCGCCTTGCAGATGTACTCGAATGCACGGCGGTGGTCAAGCGCGCGCTGGTACTGGCACAGTATCGCACCCTGATCATGAATTGACAAAAAGCTTAAAATCATCAGAATTAGTTTCGCACAAAAATATATTTCTGCGCAGCGACGCAGCTGTCCACCATGCGATCGATGACCTGCCGTCATCATGACCATGCATTGCGGAACATACGCGAGGACATACGCGAGGGTCGATGTACATCTTGGACGTGCACTGTGCGTACACGTGCGAATTGGCCCCAGTAGCACAGGCGTACTCCAGAATGGCCGAGGTGAAATCTTCGCTCACTACAACGAATGGGTCCATCACGCTGCCCTTCACATTGCAAAACCGACCGAAGCACATGTCAGCCAGCGACAAGCGGAACATGGGCTGCCAAGGACACTGTGCCGTGGCAAGCTCAGCAGCACCTGCATGCACAAATGAAATTGAAGCGATTTGCGGAATGATTCATGACAAACGCCTCAGAGCCACCTGATACCCGACCCCGCCACGCTGCCTTTCCAGCACATCTTTGCGTACATTCTCGACCACGGGCCCAAACATCTCTGCAGCTCGCCCAAAACGAGATACACTCACTCGCTTGGCGGCATCTTGCTGAAAACGAAAGCGTTCGAGCGTCGTGAAACACAAACGCAACAATGCACGAGCTAACCTGATAAATGTTGTAAATGATGGAGAGCGCAGCGATCAGTCCGTTCATGACATTCGGTTGTGTGATGCGTTTCAGCAGCTCTTCAACGTAGTGCCACAGAAATAGCTTGCTTCGGCCAAAGGCTGCCTCCTCTTCATCATCCGCCCTGACGATCGCGCCTATTTTGAGAAGCTCATTACCGCCGCGGCCGCCGAACTGGCCGTTCTACTCGCCGTGCCCGTCGCCGCCTTGTTGCTCTTCTGGGGCTGGCTGGCCATCCAGCGCGCCCGCCTGACCGATCCCGTCCGCACCCGCCGCAACGCCCGCGACCGCCTCGCCGCGACGCTCAAATCCCTCAGCGAAATACCCGCCGCCCCCGCCAAACTGCCTGCTGAAACTCTCGCGCAGCAGCGCGCGCTGCTCCTCGCCTGGCAGCACGACTCCGCCGTGCTCTGGGACGTTGTCCACGCGGCCCCGCCGCCCGCCGCGATGACCGATTCCGAGTGGGCGACGCTTTGGACCGAGTCCGATCGCGCCCTCTATCGCGCCGATCCCGGGCTGCCGTCCGACTGGGTCGCCCGCGCCGAGGCCGCCCTCGCCGCCAAGCGCGTGCCCGGTTTCTCGGCCTTCACCGCGTTTTATCCGCGGAACCTGCTCCCGTTCCTGACGCTGCTCGGACTCGTGGCCATCCTCCTGCCCTCGCTCCGCGCCGAGGATGGCGCCGCCGCCTACCGCCGCGCGGATTTCCCCGCCGCGGAACGCGTCTGGCGCGCCGCCGTCGCCCAAAATCCGTCCGACGCCAGCGCCCGCTACAACCTCTCGCTCGCCCTCGCCCAGCAGGATCACTGGGACCTCGCCATGGCCCACGCCACCGCCGCCCTGGTGCAGTCTCCCGCCAGCGAGCCCATCCGCTGGCAGTTCAACCTCGCCGCCGAAAAGTCCGGCTACCTGCCCGCACCGCTCGCCGCATTCGGCCATCCCGGCCCGCTCCAGTCGCTCGCTCGCCTGGCCTCGCCCGGCGAATGGCAAATCGCGCTCTTGATCGCCGCCCTCATCCTCGCGTTCGCGTTCGGCCTGGGTCTCCTCAGCGCCTACCGCTCCGCGTCAGGGCTGCGACGCTGGTGCGCGTTCATCCTGTTCGCCGCGGGCCTCCTCCTCGCCACTGCGGCTGGCGCCGGCTTCTACGCCTATGGCGAAACCGCCGACGCCCGCGCCGTCATCGTCTGGCACGGCAGCGTCCTGCATTCGATTCCCACCGACGCCGACACGTCGCAGAAAACCACGACGCTCGCCCCCGGCAGCGTCGCGATCGCCGACCGGGCCTTCCTCAAGGAAAAATGGATCCGCCTCACCTTCGAAAACGGCCAGACCGGGTGGGTCCGCAGCGAGGACGTGGTCGCGCTGTGGAAGTAGGAAACAGTTACGGATTTCGCCGATGGGCTTGGGCGAGGGAACGCGTCACGATCCCTTCCAACTGTTCCAAATAGAGCATGTCCGCCTTGTGCTCTTCCGCTGCGACATCGGCGGTGAAGGCGGGCGTTTGCTCCGTCCCGTCCGGCGCCCAACACCGGGCACTCTCAATCGTTCCGTTCTTGTAAATGCGGACGCTTCGTCGGGCGCCCGACGGGTGATTGCGGGTGACCGCGCCGTCGTATTTGCCGTCGAGGAATGCACCCTCAAGTTTCAACCTCCCAGCCGCCTCCGGAATGGCAAAACGTCCATACCACATCTGGATCGGCCCGTTGCGCACCCCGGCGCGATACGTCCAAATCACCAGGCGATCCTTCTGGGAACTCCATCCCGTCCATGTTCCGTCCATCTGTCCGGCCACCAGCGAACCGTCCAACATGAGTCGGTTCTGCTCATCAAAAATGCGAATTGGCCCCGTTGGCTTGGGGTCGGACGAAGTCACTTCGATCGTCCACTTGCTGGCATCGTTCGGCACAACCGGCACGCCCGGCGCCATACAGCCGGCGAAAATCAGGAGGAAGAAACCCAGAAAACGAAGTCGAGGATTCATGGGAGGAGAAACCTAAGAAGCTTGGGTAAATTTGTTGGCTCCGAGGGTAAGTTCAATGGCTTTCGCACGATCCGCGCGGCGGGTCCGGACTGAATTGGGTCGCCTACCTTTCAACGGGCCACGGGTTGTCGAGCGGGCTCCAGCCGCCTGCGTAGCGGGCGAAATGGGAGAGATGAATGCCCCGTCGGAAATAACGCATCGTCCGCTCCAGCGGGATGTGCTCCGACAACTGGGTGATCCCGAAGGCCGCGGCGTCCGCCGCAAATGTGTCCAACCGCACGTCGCGCTCCGAGGCATCCAGCGGCAGCGCGGCCAGCTGGGCAAAACGGATCGGCAAGCGCTCCCGCTTGATCCGCGCCAGAACGGCCGCGTCGTCCGCCACTTGCTCGGCCTCGTCGAAACATTCGTCGGCGAACGCCAGCAGCTCCGGCGTCAGGTAGGCGCTGTCCGGCCGATCGTAGCAGCTGGCATGCAGGCCTTGCGACTCCACCAACTGGATCAGGGCTCGGATATACCGCAGCAGGGGTTCCCCGCCGCGCCCGTAAAAGCCGGTCAGGAACTCGCGGAGCAACGCGTGTTCGTCGACCGACGGTTCCCACAGCAGCTTGGCCAGCAGCCACGCCCGCAAGGCCGAGAACTCACCGCCGCCGCCGGGTGCATTGGCCCCGAGCTCGAACAAACCCTTCACGTGGTTGCGGGCAAACAGCCGCACATTCGCCGCCAGCACGCCCAGGTTGGGAAAGGGCAGCACGTAATTGGCAAAGTTCGTGACGTAATCCCAGACATACACCCGGTCGCAGATGCGGCCCCATGCCTGCAGATCCTCGACAAACGTGGTGACGGTGTCGCCGCTCGGTTTGAAGAGCATCTGCTCGTGGCAACTTTCCAGCGGGTGGGAAAAGCAGCATTCGATGCTGCAGAGTCGAACGATGACGTTGTGACGCGGTCGCACGCGACGCGGCGCCTTGCGCGTGTAGAGATAGGCGAGCGTGTCGATCGCCACGTGCGGGTATTCCGGCTCGATGGCCTCGGCGATCCGGTTCACGAACCGGATCAGGCTCCCGCTGAAATTGCCCTCCTCCGCATCGACGGCCCGGCACGCGGGACACTGGCAGGGGTTGCCCCAGTCGTTCTGCGACACCGACACGATCGCCGCGTCCGGCTCGGCCTTGAGCCACTCGCGAACTTGGCCGAGCGCGCGTGCCAGCACCGCAGGATTGGACAGGCACAGCTGCGGCTCCTTGCGCAGGCGGACGCCGTTGACCTCGGAGAAATACTCGGGGTGCGCCGCAAAGTGCCGCTCGACCGGCACCAGATCGTTGAACGAATGAACAAACGGCCCGGCGTATTTCACGCCTCCGCCGTGCCGGGCGGCGAACGCCGGAAAGTGCCCGTTACACTTGTTGCGCACGGCCCAGTCCGGATCCATCGCCTCGCAGCAATGCGGCTCGCGATACTCCAGCGCCGGCATCTGCCGGTCGTTGATCGGCCCGACCGTGATCTGGCGGCGTCGGGGAATCCGGCTGACCTCCGGGCTGAACCACCGGCAGCCCAGGTATTTTTCCAGGAAAGTGTAGACCCCGTAGAGCGTCCCGCGGTGGCCCGCCCCGGCGATGAGCAGATGGTCCACGCCCGTCTGAATGAGGAACGATTCTACGTCCGGATCCTCGCTGAACGTGGCCGCGGACGATGACCACCGCCCGCTGCGCCCAACCCAGATCTCCGACGGCTGCACCGACGTGCTGTCAGTGACGATGGGCAGGTCCGCTCCGCCGATTTCCGCCAGGAAACGCCGCAGTTCGGCCGCCGCATGCCGTTCCGGGTCCGTCGCGCCTGCATCGATGACGATTCTCCAATCGGACTTGCCGTCCTCGGACAGCACATGGGCGGCGTTTTGATCGTGGACAGGTTCGCCGGATTTCGCCGGGCCCGGAGAATGTGGCATTTGGACTTTTGGAATGAGGCGGAAATGACGAATGTCGAACGCCCAATGACCGAGCCCGATGTCCATTCATCGCTCTTTCACCAGGCATTAGTCATTCGTCATTGCGCGCGCCACGCGCGCGTCTTCCGCACCATCCGCGCCATCGACTCCTCCGAATTGAGCTGGGTCACGCGATCCAGCTCCACCCACGCGAGGTCGTGCGACTCGTCCGAGATCGCCAGCGGCTCCGCCGGGTCGGCCTCGATCACGAAGCGCAGGTCGTAGTGAAAATGCGCCGGCACGCCCTTGCGCTCCGGGATCAGGTGACGGTCCACGTCAAACGGCTCGTCGGCCACCAGCCGCAGCCGCGTCAACCCGCTCTCCTCCCGCGCCTCGCGCAGCGCCACGGCCCTCAGGTCACTGTCGCCATCCGCGTGCCCACCGAGCTGCAGCCACTTGTCGAGCTTGCGGTGATGCGTGAGCAGCGTGCGCGTGCGCGCGGGGTCCACGATCCAGGCGGAGCCCGTCAGGTGCCCGCTCAGCTGCGAGCGCAGAAAACAGTCGGCGTGCGCCTCGACGAAGCGGATCGTGTCCGCCGTCATCTCCGCCTCATGCGCATCGAGCGCCCGCGCCGCGTGCCGCCGAAGCAGTTTCAGGACATCAGTTCGGTGCATTTTTAGGACCCCGGATTTTGCCCACGAATAACGCGAATTGCCGCGAGTCCGCGCGAGGTGAGTTTCATGACCAAATCCGAATTCGTGTTCATTCGCGTTATTCGCGGGCAAATGCCTCGGGTTTCACCTCGTCTCGAACCACTTCGACTCCGCCTTCACCCCTGCCGACGCTTCAATCAGCGGAAAAATCTCCGGCACCGTCTTCGCCACCCGGAATAGCTCCATGTTCGACGGCTTGAAGAATTTCTCCGCGAGCATCTTTTCGAACAACCGGATCAGGTCGTCGTAAAATCCGTCCTGATTCAGGAACACGCAGGGCTTCTTCACGACGTCGAGCTGCCGCAGCGTGAGGATTTCCATGATCTCCTCCAGCGTCCCGAAACCGCCGGGCAGCGTGACAAACGCATCCGCCCGCGTCTCCATCAGCAGCTTGCGCTCGCGCAGCGTCACCACGGTGACCAGCTCGTCCGCCTCGTCGTAAGCCAGCTCGCGCGCCTTCATGAACTCCGGGATGATGCCCACCACCCTGCCCCCGCGCGACTTCACCGCCCGCGCCACCGCGCCCATCAGCCCGGTCTTGCCCCCGCCGTAGACCAGTCCCCAGCCGCGTTCGACCATTTCCCGGCCCAGCTCGGTCGCCGCCGCGGTGTATTTCGGGTCAATCCGGTCGCTGGACGCACAGTAAACGCAGAGGAGTTTTGGCATGGGGAGGCCCCAACGAATGAACGCCTATCGCCGCGAATTAAAGCCGAGAAAAGCGCTGCATCGCCTGAGTGATTCGTGTTGATTCGTGTCCCGTCGTGCCTTCCCCGTCTGCCAACTACCGCGGCCGCCTCGCCCCCTCGCCCACCGGTCACCTGCACCTGGGCCACGCCCGCACGTTCTGGGTCGCCGCCGAACGCGCCCGCGCCGCCGGTGGCACGCTCGTGCTGCGCAACGATGACCTCGACGCCATCCGCTTCCGGCTCGATTTCGTGGACGCCATGCTCGAAGACCTGCGCTGGCTCGGCTTCAACTGGCAGGAAGGCCCCGATGTCGGCGGCCCCTGCGCGCCCTACAGCCAAAGCGGCCGGCGCGCGCACTACCGCGCCGCGCTCGAGCAACTGCACGCTGCCGGCCTGATTTTTCCCTGCACGCGCTCGCGGCGCGACGTCCTTGAGGCGATCGGCGCGCCGCACGAGGGCGCGGGCGCCGACGACGAGCCGGTTTACCCGAAGGAATTCCGCCCGCCCGCCGGCGCGCCCCTGCCGCCGCTCGGCGAGAAGATCAGCGTGAACTGGCGGCTGCGCGTGCCGGACGGCGAGGAAATCGCCTTCACCGACGGCCGCTTCGGCCCGCAGCGCGCCATCGCGGGGCGCGACTTCGGTGACTTCCTCGTGTGGCGCAAGGACGACCTGCCCAGCTATCAGCTCGCATGCGCCGTGGACGATGCCGGCATGGCCATCACCGAAGTCGTGCGCGGCGCCGACCTCATCAAGAGCACCTTTCGCCAGCTCCTGGTTTACCGCGCGTTCGGCCTGCGCGCCCCGGATTTTTTCCACTGTCCGCTGATGAACGACGCCCGTGGCGAACGCCTCGCCAAGCGCCACGACGCCCTCAGCCTGCGCACGCTGCGCGCCCAGGGCGCAAAGCCCGCCGACCTCATCGCGCAATTCTCCGCGGAGATCAACTGACGCGCAGTTAACTCTCGCGGACAGTTGCTGTTTCCCGCGAAACAGGGTCCGTTGAATGAACCCCTTCAATTTTCCTCCATGATCAACCAAAACAAACCTGATTTCACCCAACATCCGCCTCGCAGCGTGCGCGTCCGCCTCGGTGGCTACGCCCACCTGCCGCGCCTGCTCGACAAGGCCCGGGCCACGCTCCGCGGCAAGAACGCCGACTACCATTACAACTGCCCGCTCGACGGGCACTTCTTCGAGTTCACGGGCATCAGCGCCAGGAAGATGCTTGCCGCCGTGAAGACCGGCAAGTCCGACACCGAGATGCTCGCGTGGGTCGGCAAGAACACGAAGCGCACCGCTTTCCAAATCGCCAGCTGGTCCGCCTGGATCGAGCAGCACGGCCCCGGCGGCAACGAGGGCCATGTCTGGTTGGCCGGCGTGCTGAAGAAGATCGGGCCCAAGCGCACCGACGTGCGCTCCTTCTCCGACCTGCTCGACCTCGACGATTACGTCAGCTTCGGCGGCAAGGGCTGAACCGGCCCCCGTTCATCCGCCAGGATCTCGCGCGGAGCCTTCACCGACTCCGCGTTTTTATTTCAGCTCGGTGTATTTGTCCGACCGGCCGCGGGACTTTTCGACCGGATATTTTTTCGCGTTCGCCGCCATCTTGGCCTCGATGGACGCGGCGACGTCGAGCTTCGTCGCGTTGGCGAACTCCAGCGCATAGATGATCACGTCGGCGAGTTCCTCGGCAATCTTCGCGCGCTTCACCGGGTCCGCCGCCACGGCCTGCGAGGCCTCTGGCGTCGCCCAGAGGAAATGCTCCATCAGTTCCCCCGCCTCGGCGGCGAGCGCCATGCTGAGGTTCTTCGGCGCGTGGAACTGCTCCCAGTCCCGCTCCCGGGCAAACGCCAGCACGCGGGACTTCAGTTCGGCCACGGTCGCGGTCGTGTCGGTCAAAGGCTTCATGCCCACACCGTAGTTGGGTCCGCCCGGGCGACAACTTCTTCCTGCCGCCGGAGGGGCGTAACCTCGTCTTAACGCGTCATCCGAAAATAAATACTTGGCCCGCGACCTGCTATGTGCATGGTCTTCGCCTGTCCCAATGACCGTTCAGCAAAAACATCTCCGCGGCATCGCCGGCGCTTCGTTCACGAAGGCCGTCGTTTCCATTTGCCGCGGCCAGATGCAGCCGGTCGTCGTCCTTAATTGGGGCAAACACCAGACCGGCTCGGGCTTCCAGGCCTAAACCCTCCGTCCTAACGGAATAAAGTTTAGAAAATCCTGAAGCCCGGCGGCCCCAAGCCCCGAGGTTCGCACCTCCATTTTCTCCCATGCACACGATCATCCACCCCCTCAGTCCCGCCCGCGGTTCACTGTCCCCGGAAGTCCCGGCCAATCCAGCCCACCTCCGCAAGCCGACCTATGACTGCCAGGACCAGCGCGACGCCGTGAAGCTCACCGTCTTTGTGCCGGGAGTCGAAGCCGCCGGCGTGGAGATCGAAGCCCGCGCCCCCGACATCGTCATCACGGCGCGGAAGGCCCACTTCGTGCGCGTCAACTGGCAGGCCCTCCACCTCGAGTCCGCCCAGCGCGACTACCAGCTGCGGCTGCGGCTCGGCCACGGCGTGGACTACGCCGCGCTGCAGGCCGAGATCCACAACGGCGTGCTGCTCGTCACGTTGCCCAAGCGCCTGCCCGTCGAGGACAGCCTCCGCGTGCGCCACGTCGCGTGAGGTCGGGTTTCCCCTGATCCACGCGTCGTTTGCAACCAAACCGTTTTTTAACTAAATTCTTTGGCACCTCGTTCCGAAGATAAGGTCAACTAGGCCGTCATGAACCTCCCACCGCCACCGCTTCGCCCAGCCGCCGAGCGCGAGAATCCTCCGGCCATCATCCGGAAGATCACGCGCGAGGACGTGTTGTGGAACCGGCCGGTGTTCAAGGCTCCGCCGCTGGTCGTCCGCCTGCCGGCCCGTCCCCTGACCGAGTTCAACTCGTTCACGTCGGGCCAGATGTCGAGCTGACCTACTCCGGCACCAGCCAGCGGCACCGCGACCCGGCGCCGTTTTCCTGCGCCAGCACTTTCGCGAGCCAGGCCAGCATCGGCCCGGCCTCGCGGTCAAATTGCCACGGCGGGTTGAGCACCACCAGTCCACAGCCCTTCATCTTCAGCGCGGACGCTTCGCCTGCCACCGTCAGCTCCAGGAAGAGCGTCGGCGGCAGCTTCAGCTCCAGCAGGCCGTCAAAAAACGCGTCCACCCGCGCCCGCTCCGTCAACGGATACCACAGCGCGTAAACGCCTCCCGGCAGCCGCGCCAGCCCGGCGCCCACCGCCGACACCATCCGCGCAAATTCGTCGTGCGCCTCGAACGGCGGATCCATGAGCACCAGCGCTCGCTTCTCCGGCGGCGGCAGCATCGCCTTCAACGCGCCATAGCCGTCGCGCTCCTGCACGCTCACGCGCGGCTGCCGCGCGAGCTCGATGTCGAGCAGCTCAAATTCCTCCGGGTGCTTTTCGCACAACACCAGCCGGTCCTGCGGCCGGGCCAGCCGCCGCGCAATCCAGGGCGATCCCGGATAGAATCTCGGCGCCTCGCCCGCATTGCTGCGCTCGCGGTCGAATGCCTTCACCAGTGCGACATAGTCCGCCAGCTCCGCCGGTAGGTCCGCTCGCGCCCAGAGCCGGCCAATCCCATTTGGATACTCCGGCGCCCGCGCCAGCGAGTCGCCTTGCGCGGCCGCCGCCAGATCGTAGCTGCCCCGACCCGCGTGCGTGTCGAGATAGAGGAAGCCCTTTTCCTTCCGTCCCAGCGCTGTGATGAGCCGCACGAGCAGCGCGTGCTTCATCACGTCGGCAAAGTTGCCCGCGTGAAAATGATGGCGGTAGTTCATTCACGCACTCCGCCGGTCAAACCGGCACCGGCACCTTGATCACTGTCTTGCGCACGAGGTTCGCTGTCGCGCCCGGACGCAGGCAGGGCATGTGCCCGTCCACCGGGAAAAAGATCGCCGCCTCGCCCGCCCCCAACTTCAGCACCGAGGCCGCCGCGAAGTCCGCATAGACGATCAGGTCCCGCTCGGCGTCGTAGGGTTTCTGCACCGTCAGCCGCGCGACGTCGGCCAGCTCCATGATCTCCTCGCCGGCCACCACCACCTGCACGTCGATGTAGCGGCGATGCGACTCGAAAAAACCCTCGGGACGCACCTTGGCCAGGTAAACCTGCTCCAGCGCAAATGATCCATTCGCCAACTCAATCCGCTGTGTGCTTCCTACCACCGCGCCCTCGAGTCGTCGCGCCGCCGGTGAGCCGGCGCGCAGGATCTCGTCGAGGTAGCTGAACCCCGCCGCGAAGATTTCCAAATGTGCCGCCTGCGCGCGAAGCGTGGGGAGGGAACCGAGGAGAGCCATGGGGCGAATCCACGCCGGCACCGCCACGCTGGCAAGCGCCATTCCGCTTTGCGCGTGTTAGGTGTTAAGTGTTAGGTGTTATGACGTTTGGCCGACCAAACGAGTTCTCGACCTCGCTGTTACCTAACACCTAACACATAACACGACCCAAATGCCCGGCGTCATCCGCATCCTTTCCGACCTGCACTACGGCGACCGCGGGAGCCGCATCCGTACGCTGGCCGAGATCGCGCCGCTGCTCGCGGGCGCCGATGAAATCGTGCTGAACGGCGACACCCTCGACACGCGTCCCAGCTCCACTCCGGGCGCCACCGCCGCGCTGCGCAGCGAGGTGGCCGAATTCTTTGCCCGCTCGGCACCGCCGACGACTTTTCTCACGGGCAACCACGATCCGGACATTTCCAACCGACACGCGCTCGACCTCGCCGGCGGCCAGGTTTTCGTGACGCACGGCGATATCATTTTCGACGACCTTGTCCCGTGGAGCCAGGACGCCCCGCTCGTGCGCCAGCGCCTGGCGGAACAGCTCGCCACCCTCACGCCAGCTGAACGCGAACAGCTCGATCCGCTTCTCGCCGTCTATCGTCGCGTCGCCGCCTCCATCCCGCAGCGTCACCAATCCGAGCCCAACCGCTGGAAATACACGCTGGGATTCTTGAAGGACACTGTCTGGCCGCCCGGGCGCAGCCTCCACGTGCTCAACGCCTGGCGCCGCGCACCCGGCCTAACGGCGACTTTGACCCGTCGTTTTCGTCCGCAGGCGCGTTTCGCGATCATCGGGCACATCCACCATCCGGGCTATTGGCGGCAGCCCAACGGCGTCACCGTGCTCAACACCGGCTCGTTCGGTCCGCCCCTCGGCGGCTGCGTGGTCGACCTCTGCCCCGATCACCTTGCGCTGCGCCGCACCGTCCACCGCCACGGCGAATTCCGGCTGGGGCCGACCGTGGCCGAGTTTGCGCTGGCGCCCACGTGAGCTTTGCCCGCAAGGTCTCCCCATGAGCATCGAGTTCGGCTGGTGGAACAAGGACGAGGACGGAAAATTTCAGGTCAGCGCCGTCGTGCATGGCGGCAATATCGAGTGGACCAAACACCAGGGACACCATTCCTCCTGGGTGCCCTACACGCCCAACGACGACGACCGCGAACGCCTCATCTACGAGGCCGAAAAGCGTGTCCCCCGCCGCCTGATTTCCACCAAACAGTTTGAGGAAATCAAACGCCTCAGCGCCAACCTCGGTCCCGGGAAAATCACCGGCCGCCGCGTGACCGGCAACGGCCCGTCGTTCTACGAGCCCGGCTCCAAGAACCCCGCGATGGACCGTCCGGCCACGGAACAGCGGTAGCGCAGGCGAGTCGCCTGCGCTACTTCCGGTCTGCCAGCGACCAGATCAGCCGGAAAGCCGAGCAATAATCCTCCGGCCGCGCAGCGATCTTCCGGTCGAGTTCGGCGGGCGCCAGCCATTCGCCGGTCTCGATTTCCTCGGGATGCAGCACCAGCGGTCCATCGTGCCGCAGCCGGTACATCCAGCAAAATTCCCAGCCCGTCTCCTCCCGCGGCGACAGCTTCAACCAGCGCTCGGGAGCCTCCGCCACGCGGATGCCCAGCTCCTCATGCAACTCGCGCACGGCGGCGGCATCGTAGTTCTCGCCGGCATCGACGTGTCCCGCGCACGACGAATCCCATAGCCCGGGTGACATGTCCTTCTGCATCGAGCGTTTCTGCAGGAAAACCCGGCCCGCCGAATCGAACACGAGAATGTGCACCGCGCGGTGCCACAATTTTCGGGCGTGCACGTCCCGGCGCAGCGCCCGGCCCACCACTTCGTCCCGCGCGTTGACGACATCGAAGTATTCGTCAGCCATGCGCTGCCTTTACATTCGG
Source organism: uncultured Opitutia bacterium (assembly GCA_903862955.1). GTDB lineage: Bacteria > Verrucomicrobiota > Verrucomicrobiia > Opitutales > Opitutaceae > Opi-474. Next base: position 17,513 of record CAIPAH010000017.1, on the reverse strand, counting down.
GTTCATTCGTGTCCATTCGTGGTCCCTCCAACGGAAAACACCATGCCGAAAATCGACGTCAGCAAAGTCGCAGACATCCTCAAGAAGAACCACATCGACCCCGCCGTGCTCCGGCGCGTCATCGAGGAAATGAACCTGGCGGTGCAGCCCGACCCGGGCGAGGAGGACAAGCCGCCGCCGGTCAAAAAGCAGTTCGTCATCGTCGTGTCCGACCCCGACGGCAAGCTGCCCAAGGTCGATTTCACCGGTTGGGTGCTGCAGATCCCCGAGAGCGCCAGCCCGGCCACGACGCCCGACCGCGTCTTCAAGGCCGCCTACGATTTCAACGCGTCCAAAAAGGGCCGCCTCCTGCCCGTCAAGACCGTCGGCGAGGCCTTCGAGAGCGTCCCCGCCAAGCACTACAAGGAAGCCGAGCTCTGGGTGAAGACCAAGGAGCCCGTGATCGTCCTCCGCACAAACAACGAAATCCCGAAGGACTGAGGCGACGCGCGTCTGTCGGGCTCCGCGGTGGAACGCGTTGTCCCCAACGCGTTGGTTTGCGTCCGCTTTCTGCCAGCGTCTTGGGGCAAGCCGCTCCACCTCGGAGCAGGCGGAACGCCTGCGCTACTCCTCCAACCCCAGCTTTCGCGGCACAAAATCGCGCGCTTTCACCGCCGCCGCCAGCGCCTTGAGGTCCAGCTTCGCCCCCGGCTTCACGCCGTTGTCGCGATACCAGTTCAAATTCATCTCCAACGCGAACTTCAGGTCCTGGCTGCGTGACGACACCGTTTTCTCGTCATAGGGCAGCATCGGGTAGATTTCCACCAGCGTGCCGTCCGCCGAGAAGAACCCGATGTCCAGCGGCGTGGGCGTGTTGTGCATCCAGAACGACATGCGCTGCGTCGTCCCGTAGATGAAAATCATGCCGGCATCCGCCGCGAGGTCGGTACGCTCCATCAGGCCGTGCTCCTGTTCCTGCTCCAGCACCGCGAGCTGCATCCGCACCACCCGGTCGCCGACCTTGATCGGAAAATAGTCCGCCACCGACTTCGGGGTCGTCGCCGGCGCCTTCGACCCGCACCCGAGCGCCGCGAACATCAGCGCCAGCCCCATGCCGCAGAGAGAAACCAGATTTGCGTTTTTCACAGGTTCGTTGGCTAATCCTCCCCGCCCCGCAATTCAACCTCTCTCTCCTCGTGGCCCGATCCGCTCTTCCGCCCCTGCTCTACGCCGACACCGGCACCAGCTCCGATCAGCTCTACTTCAGCCGCGTCAGCGTGCATGACCCCTTCATCGCCTTCGGGGTCGGCAAAAAGCGCATCACGCTCCAAAACGCCCTCGAATTCGGGCGGATCAAGAAGGCCCGCACCTTCGACGCCGTCCTGCCCCTCGCCGACTGGCACGCCCGCGCCGCCGCGCGTTGGCCCCGCCGCAAGGTCGGCCCTGCCGAGATCATCGCCGAGCTCGCGCGCGCCTACCACATCCGCGGCTTCCGCATCCCCGATGACTTTCCCGTCGCCCTCTTCCTGAAACTGCGCGCCCTCGGCGTGAAACTCGAGCCGGCCAACGGCGCGATGTTTCCCGATCGCGAGATCAAGTCCGACGCCGAGGCCGCCGCCATCCGCGAGGGCAACCGCCTCAGCTCCGTCGGCTTCGCCGCCGCCGAGGCCGTCCTCCGCGCCTCGCGGCCGAAGGGCCGCACGCTTCGCTATGCCGGCCGGCCGCTCACGTCGGAGATCCTCCGCTTCGCCATCGAGAGCGCCATCCTCCGCGAGGGCGGCACGTCCCTCGACACCATCGTCGCCGGCGGCGACCAGGCCTGCGATCCGCACAACCGCGGCTCCGGCCCGCTCCGGCCCCACGACCTCATCATTCTCGATATTTTCCCGCGCGTGACGACGACCGGTTACTTCGGTGACATGACCCGCACCTTCCTCCGCGGACGCGCCAACGACGCCCAGCGGAAACTCGTCGCCACCGTACGCGCGGCCCAGCTCGCTGCGATCCGCATGATCCGCGACGGCGTCGACGGCAAGGCTGTGCACACCAAGGTCGCCAACACGTTCATCGAAGCGGGCTACAAGACGAAACATACGAAGAACGGCTCCGTCGGATACTTCCACGGCACCGGCCACGGCCTCGGCCTCGCCGTCCACGAGATGCCGCGGATGAGCCCCACCGTCTCGATGACGCTGAAAAAGGGCGCCGTCGTGACCGTTGAGCCTGGGCTCTACTATCCCGGCCTCGGCGGCTGCCGTATCGAGGATGTCGTGCAGGTCACCGACCGTGCGCCCAAGATGCTTTCCAAATACCCCTACGAATGGGAACTCCGATGAAAGACCTGCCCGGCCTCCTCAAGAAAATCGCCCGCCTGCGCATCCTCGTCGTCGGCGACGTGATGTTGGACCACTACATCAAGGGTGACGTTTCTCGCATCTCGCCCGAGGCCCCCGTCCCGGTCGTCGACGTTTCCGAGGAATTCAACACCGCCGGCGGCGCCGGCAACGTCGCGCTCAACATCGCGTCTCTCGGCGCCCATTGCATCGTCGCCGGGTATTTCGGCCCGGACCAGGCCGGCGACAGCCTCCGCGACAAGCTGAAGGACCACGGCATCGACACGCTGAGCACCCCCGGCTCGGGCCAGACCATCCTGAAAACGCGCGTCATGGCGCGCGGCCAGCAGTTGTGCCGGATCGACCGCGAGGACCCGCCGGCCGCCTATCACGTCACCGCCAGCCAGGCTGAGACGTTGCTCGCGAAGCAAATTGCGGCCTGCGACGCCGTGATTCTGTCCGACTACGCCAAGGGCATCCTGAGCGACGAGGTTATCGCGCGCGTGAGCAAGCTCGCGCATACCGCCGGCAAATTCATCGCGCTCGACCCCAAGCCGCGCCGCCACCTCTCGTTCCACGGCCTCGACCTGATCACGCCCAACAAGCGCGAGTCGCTCCAGCTCGCCGGCATCAAGCTCCTGCCGCACACGCCCTACCCCGCCGCCGAGGTCTGCGCCAAGCTGGATAAACTCTACGGAACCAAACACCTCGTCATCACGCTCGGCGAGGACGGCATGCTGCTCAGCGCCAAGGGCAAAATCCAGAAACTCATCCCCACCGCCGCGCGCGAGGTGTTCGACGTTTCCGGCGCCGGCGACACCTCGCTCGCCGCGCTCGTGCTTGCGCTCACCGCCGGTGCGAACCTCGAGGCCGCCGCGCATTTCTCCAACGCCGCCGCCGGCGTCGTGGTCGGCAAGATCGGCACTGCCACTGTCACTCCCTCCGAACTCGTCGCCTACCTCGCGCACGAGCAGTAATTCCCTACCGTCTCCCGCGTGGAAATCGAAAATCGAAAATCGAAAATCGAGATTCGCGGGGCGCTGTTCCTCGACCGCGACGGGACGCTCATCATCGACAAGGTTTACCTGGCCGATCCCGCCGGCGTGGAACTCATCCCCGGCGCCGCCGACGGCCTCCGCCGCGCCCAGGCGCTGGGCTACCTGCTCTTTCTGTTCACCAACCAGTCCGGCATCGGCCGCGGGCTGCACACGCTCGAGGACACACTCCGCGTCAATGCCCGCATGGAGGAGCTGCTCGGCCTCGGCTCACCGCTGTTCACCGCCGTCGGCATCGCTCCCGAGGCGCCCGGCCAGCCCGTGGAATACCGCAAGCCGTCGCCGCGCTTCATCCTCGAGCAAATGAAGCAGCATAATCTCGAGCCGGAACAATGCTGGATGGTCGGCGACTCCGCTGTCGACGTGGGTGCCGCCCTCGCCGCCGACATCAACGTCGCCGTCGTCCGCACCGGCAAGGTCGACCCCGCGACCATCCCCGAGATCGCCGCCAATTTCATCCCCGTCTACCCCAGCTTCGCCGAATTTGCCGCCACCTTGAGCTGATTTTTTGCCCACGGATCACCCGGAAGACACGGAATGGAACCATTGGACCCGAATTTATCCGGGTTCTTCCGTGTCTTCCGGGTGATCCGTGGGCGTTACTCCGACCCATGAAACTCCCACGCATTCTCTTCATCCTCGCCTTGCTCTCCGCGGGTCGCCTCGCGGCGCAGGAAGTTGACTCCGTCATCTCCGTCCGCGCCCCGCTCATCGCGTTCACCCACGCAAAGCTCATCGACGGCACCGGCGCCGCGCCACGCGAGGACCAGACCATCGTCGTCAGCGACGGACGCATCGCCGCCGTCGGGCCCAGTGCCACGGTCGCCGTGCCCGCGGGCGCGCAGACGATCGATCTCACCGGCAAGTCCGTGCTGCCGGGCCTCGTGATGTTGCACGAGCACCTGATGTTCACCTCCGTAGCCTCGGCCACCGTGCCGCGGCACTTCGCCGAGATGGAGTATTCGTTTCCGCGCCTCTACCTCGCCTGCGGCGTGACCACCGCGCGCACGACCGGGTCCTTCGAGCCCTACACCGAGCTGGAAGTGAAGGCGCGCGTCGACGCCGGCACGATGCCGGGGCCCAAGTTCTTTCTCACCGCGCCCTACCTCGAGGGTTTTCCCTCGGTCATCCCGCAGTTGCACCCCGTGACGAGCCCCGAGGATGCCGCGCGCCAGGTCAACTATTACGCCGACAAGGGCTTCACCTCGTTCAAATGCTACATGCACCTCCCGCGCGCGGAAATGCGCGCCGTGATCGACGCGGCGCACCAGCGCGGGCTCAAGGTCACCGGCCACATCGGCGCCGTCACCTACCGCGAGGCCGCCGAACTCGGCATCGACAACCTCGAGCATGGCTTTTACGCGATGACGGATTTTGTCCGCGGCAAGAAACCCGACGAAATGCCCAACCCCGCCGCCGCCGCCGGCAGCCTGGCTGAGCTCGACATCAACTCGCCCGAGGTCGCGTCGCTGATCCAGTTCCTCATCGCCAAACACGTCGCCCTGACCTCCACCCTGACCGTGTTCGCCACCAGCGTGCCGGGCTGCCCGATTCTCACCACCCGCGAGCTCGACTGCCTCTCCGTCAACTCGCGCGAGCAATACCTCCGCACGTGGGCGCGCGTCAGCGGCCTCACCGACGGGCGCGGAGTCACGATCCTCCACAAGATGATGGCGCTGGAGAAAAAATTCCATGACGCCGGCGGCCTGCTGGTGGTCGGCACCGACCCGACCGGCAACGGCTCAACCATCGCCGGCCACGGCAGCCTGCGCGCCATCGAGCTCCTCGTGGAGGCCGGCCTCACCCCGGTTCAGGCCATCCAGGCAGCCAGCCTGAACGGCGCCCGCGAACTCGGCGTGGACAAGACCGTGGGCAGCGTCGAAACCGGCAAAGCCGCCGATCTCGTGGTGGTCGCCGGCGACCCGGCAACAGATATCACCGCCATCCGCAAAATCGAAATCGTCTTCAAAGACGGCGTCGGCTACGACTCCAAAAAGCTCCTCGATTCCGTCCGCGGCTGCGTCGGCATCCAGTGAGTCGCCGCCCACGAATCACACGGAATTTTAACCCTGTTTGCTTCCGTGTTCTCCGTGTGTTCCGTGGGCCAATAATCTCCCGCCATGCCCGAATTCGCCGAGGTTGAGTTTTTCCGCAAGCGCTGGGCCCAAGCCGCCGCCGGCCAGCGCGTCAAGTCGGTCGAGCTGCATTCGGCGGCGAAAATCTTCCGCGGCGCCAACCCCACCGCCATCCGCCGCGCGCTCACGGGTGCCACCTACGTTTCGTCGGAGGCCCAGGCGAAACAGATGCTTTTCCGTTTCCGCCGGCCTTCACCCGGACGCAAGGCGACGGCGTGCCTCGGCGTTCACCTCGGCATGAGCGGCGAACTGCGCGTCGAGCCCACCGGCTACGTTGCGCTCCGACACGACCATCTCGTTCTCACCACCACTAAGCACCGGTTGGTGTTCTCCGATCCGCGGATGTTCGGGCGCGTTCAATTCCACGTCGGCGACACCGCTCCCACGTGGTGGACGAAAATCGCGCCGCCCATCCTCTCGCCCGAGTTCACGGTCGAAGCCGTCGGCGCCTTCCTGAAACGCCGCGCCCGCGCACCCATCAAGGCTGTGCTGCTCATGCAGGAACGCTTCCCAGGTGTCGGTAACTGGATGGCGGACGAGATCCTCTGGCGCGCCGCCATTCATCCGCGCCGCCTGTCCGGGTCGCTCCAGCCCGCCGAAGTGAAGACCCTGTGGCGTGAGTGCGGCCGGGTCTGCCGCCTCGCGCTCGACACCATCGCTGGACGCGGCAGCTATCTGCCGCCGGATCTCAACGCCCATATTCCCAAGACCTGGCTGTTCTGGCATCGCTGGGAGGCGGGCGGACGCGACCCGCGGACCGGCACACCCCTCGCCCGCGCCGAGACCGGCGGCCGCACCACCTGCTGGTCGCCGGCCCGGCAAAAACTGTAGTTAACCACGAAGGGCACGAAGCTCACGAAGCCCGATCTACAGAAAGTAGTCGCGGAAGCGCGAAAGGGCGAAGGCGTGGAATCCGATCCTGCTGGAGGATTTTCCAGCTTTCGCCCTTTCGAGCTTCCGCGATTAGCGGCTTCATGAGCTTCGTGCCCTTCGTGGTTAAAATGCGGTCATCGCCCGACTTTATATTTCCCGCGGTAAGCCCTCGGCGTAAGCCCGGCGTATTTCCGGAATAGCCGGCTGAAATGCGCTGAGTCGGCAAACCCGAGGTCCATCGCGACCTGCGTGATCGTCTGCTCGCTGTCCAGCAGTCGCGCGCACGCGTGGTGAATTCGGCGGCGCTGATAGTATTCGAGCGGGGCCAGCCCCGTCGCGCGCCGGAACAGCCGGCTGCCGTGGTCCGCCGACACCGGCCACTCCCGCAGCTGCGCCGATTGGTCGAACGGCCGGCCGTTCTCGATGCACGCCTCGATCCCATGCATCACCGCCCAGATCGGCGCGGAAAACTCCTCGCGCGTCGCATCGCACGCCCGCGACAGCTGCACCAGCACCTTCAGGAACGCCGCCTTGATGAACAGCGGCGAGGGCTGCGTCGCGCCCAGCTCGCGCCGGATCTCGTCCAACTCCGCCCCGACCGCCGCCGCCATCCGTGGCTCGAGCCGGAACACTGCCGGACGCGGCTGCTCCTTCCGGCGGAACAGCACCTGCGCCAGGAATAGCGGCACGAGGCCGCGCTCCGCCCATTGCTCCCGCCAGCCGATGCCCAGCCACTCCGCGAGATAGTAGAGGTTGATGAATTCCACCCCGCGCGGACGCGAAAAGGCGTGCACTCCACCCGGCGCTACCACGATGACCGACCCCGGCTCCAGCTCCTGCGCGCCGTCGACCGTGTGGTGCCGGCAGCGTCCCCGCACGACCACGCTTACCTCGTAGTAGTCATGGTCATGCGGCGCGATGTCCTGCGTGACCGCCACGTGCTCGACGTTCAGCGGCCGCGTGGCGCTCAGCCGCACCATGGCCTGGTTGATGGTAAACGTTGCCTTAATGACGGAAACGTTCAAGTTTTTGCCCAACCCATACAAGCCCCAACCACCGCCCTGTGCTACCTTCCCGCACCGTGAACGACGAATATCCCCTGACCCCGCAGCAAATCTCCGACTATCAACGCGACGGTTACATTCAATTGAATGACGTCTTCACGGGCGACGACCTCGTGGCTTTCCGCGACGCCGTCGAGGCCGCCGTGAAAGAGGACACGAAGGATCTCGATCCGAACCGCGTGAAGGGCAGCTACGAGCAGATCTTCATCCAGTGCGTCAACCTCTGGCACCGCTACCCGAAGGTGAAGCCCTTCGTGCTGTCGCCCAAGCTCGGCCGTATCGCCGCCCGCCTGATGGGCAACGCTGTCCGCATCTGGCATGACCACGCGCTGTTCAAGGAGGCGCACACCGGCGCGAAAACGCCGTGGCACCAGGACACCCCCTACTGGCCGCACCAGCAGAAGATGCACCAGCTCACCATCTGGGTGGCCCTCCGCGACGCCACGATCCAGAACGGCTGCATGTCCTTCATCCCCACCACGCACCGGATGTTCGACATCGAGCCCGTTAATCTCGGCGACCCGCAGGACCTCTACGCCGTCGCCCCGCAGACGAAGGGCATCAAGCCCGTCACCTGCGAACTGAAGGCCGGCTCCGTCACCGTGCACAACGGCATGACCTTCCACTACGCCGGCCCGAACCGCTCCGACGGCCTGCGCGAAGTCATCGCGATCATCTTCATGCCCGACGGCACGACCTACAGCGGCAGCCCCCACCAGACGACCGACCCGCTGAAGCTCAAGGTCGGCCAGAAGATGGACCAGGACCTGTTCCCGCTGGTTGCGAACTGAGATAGGCCCCGTAGGTCAGGCTATACGCACGGTACTCCGAAAAGCATATCGGGGATAAACCCCGACCTACCTCGCCGAGCACTCGCGCCCGTCACTTCGGCAGCTTCATCAGGCCCGCAATCTTTGGGTCGGTGAGATTCTCCGCCGTCGCGAGGTAGACGCCGGTGTCCACCACGGCCGGGACCTTCTCGCCGCGGAGGACTTGGACGATCGTCTTCACTCCGAGATACCCCATCTTAACCGGGTCCTGCAGGATCATGCCCTGGAGATCGTTGCGCTTGAAGGCGTCGTTGAAGGAAGCGCTGTTGGCAAAGCCCACGAGCTTCACCTTGCCGCCGCCGAGGCCGGCGTTGCTCAGCGCGAGCAGCATCCCGGCTTGGGTGGATTCGTTGGGCGTGAAGATGCCGTTCACCTGTGCGCCGTAGCGGTTGAGCAGGTTCTGCGAAGCCGCCATCGCCGTGTCGCGCGTCGCGCCACCGTGCTGGTTGGACGAGATCACCTTGATCGCGGGAAACTTCGCCGCGAGTTCGGCCAGAAATCCCGCCTCGCGCGCCTCGCAGCTTCCCGAGCCCACCTGCACGCGGAGCAGGATGACGTTGCCCTGCCCGTGCAGCAGTTCGCCCAGCCGGTCCGCCGCGAGCTGGCCTCCCTTGAAATTGTCCGTGGCGATGTAGCTCACCGGTGTTTTCGAATCCAAACCCGAGTCCACGATGGCCACCGGGATGCCCGCCGCGGCCGCCTGCTCGACCGGCGCCACCAGCGCGCGGTGATCCAGCGGCGCCAGCACCATGCCGCTCACGCGGCGGCCGATAAAGTTCTCGACCACTTGCACCTGCTGGTCGCGGTCGTCCTCGCGCAGCGGACCCTTCCAGATGATTTCCACGTCCGTGCCGCCAGCCTTCAACTCCGCCTGCGCCTGCAGCGCGCCCGCGTGGATCATCTTCCAATACTCGTGCGTCGTCCCCATCGGGATGACCGCGATGGTGTAGTGCTCGGCCGCCGCGCACAGGCCGGACGGCAGGACGCCGAGGATGAGAACCAGAACCAGGGACCGAATTGCGAATTTCATGGGGAGGGGTTGGCCACAAAGAGGCGCAAAAACGCACAAAAAACCAGACCGATCCTGATCGCGAAGGCACGGAGGGGCGAAACCCTTTTGAAGCCAGAAGCCATGAACCCAGGAACCGGATCGATTCGAGGCTTCCTGGCTTCCGGCTAAAAAACCCAACTTCACTCTCCCGTCTCACCCGCTCCGGGGCCGATTTTCGTGTCTTTCGTGTTTTTCGTGGTTAAACATCCGCCCCGATGAAAATCGCCCCGCACAGCAAGGTCGTCTTCATTGGCGACTCGATCACCGACTGCGAACGTGCCCGCCCTGTTGGGGAAGGCCTCTTCGGCGCCCTCGGCAAGGGCTACGTCTCGCTGGTCGAGGGGCTCCTCTACGCCACCGACCCCGGCTGCGCCATCCGCGTCGTCAACATGGGCAGCTCGGGCAACACCGTGCTCGACCTCAAGGCCCGCTGGCAGACCGACGTCATCGCCCTGAAGCCCGACTGGCTCGTCATCATGATCGGCGTCAACGACGTCTGGCGGCAGTTCGACCTGCCGCGCCAGACCGAAATCCACGTGTCGCCCGAGGTCTACGCCCAGACCCTCGATGAGCTCGTCGCCTCGACCAAGTCCAAGGTGAAAAACCTCGTGCTCATGTCCCCGTTCTACATCGAGCCCAATCCCGCCGACGCCATGCGCGCCCGCATGGACGAATACGGCGCCATCGTCAAAAAGACCGCTGCCAAGCACAAAGCTCTCTTCGTCGACTCGCAGGCCGCATTCAACACCGCGCTCCAGCACATGCACGCCAACAACCTCGCCTGGGATCGCGTGCATCCCAACAACATCGGCCACGCCATCATCGCCCGGGCGTTCCTCAACGCCGTCGGTGTTGAGCTGTAAGGGTTCATGGCCGCCGCCAAAATCCGCCTCGATGAGCTGCTGGTCGTGCGTGGCCTGGCCGCCACGCGCGCCCAAGCCAAGGGCCTCATCATGGCCGGCCGCGTGCTGCACGGCACCGAACGCCTCGACAAGCCGGGCAAGGATTTCCCGGCTGACTACGACCTGACCGTCGAGCAGCCACCGCGCTTCGTCAGCCGCGGCGGCGAAAAACTCTCCGCTGCGCTCGAGAAATTTGCCCTCGATGTCCGTGGCGCGCACGTGCTCGACGTCGGCGCCTCGACCGGCGGCTTCACCGATTGTGTGCTGCAGGCCGGCGCGGCGGACGTGGTCTGCGTCGATGTCGGCCGAGCCCAGCTCCATGCGAAGCTCCGCGCAGATCCGCGCGTGACCAACCTCGAGAAGATCAATGCCCGTCACCTCTCGCCCTCCGACCTGCCCCGCAGCGAATTCGATCTCGTCGTGATGGACCTGTCCTTCATCTCGCTGACGTCGGTCCTTCCCGCCGTGTGGCCGTGTCTGCGCGCGGGTGGCACGCTCGTCGCGCTGGTGAAACCCCAGTTCGAGGCCGGCAAAACCGAGGTGGACAAGGGCCGGGGTGTGATCCGCGACACCGCCGTGCAGGACGCCACGCTTGCGAAAGTCCGCGACTTCGCGCTTGCCCAGCTGCCCGGGGCCAAACTCCTGGGCTCGCTCGACTCCCCCATCACCGGCGCCGACGGCAACCGCGAATTCCTGCTCGGGCTCAAAAGAGCCTGATTTTTATCGCGGAAGCGCGGAGGAGCGGAAACACGGAATTCGATCTCGCTCAGAAGGATTGTTTCCCAACTTCCGCCCCTCCGCGCTTCCGCGATAAATTCCGAATCCGGGCTTTTCGGGTCTTTCGTGTTTTTCGTGGTGAACAATCCCGCCTTCTGCGTAACATCCACCCCGAATGAAGCCCATCCGCAAACTCGCCGTCGTCGTCAACGAGGACAAGCCCGGCGCCCTCGATCTGGCGCGCACGCTGACGGCGGTCGCGCGACAGGCGGGCGTGAAGCTCAAGCAAACGATGCGCTCCACCCTGGCCCCCGGTTTCCTGCATGGCATCGACGCCTGCTGCGTCATCGGCGGCGACGGCACGCTGCTCGGCGTCGCCCACGAGGCCGCCCGGGAACAGGTGCCGATCATCGGCGTCAACCGCGGCAGCCTCGGCTTTCTCACCACGTTTTCCGCCGACGAGGCCCGCGCGCATTTTAGCGGCGTCCTCGGCGGCGCCTACAAGATCGCCCAGCGGTCGATGCTCGACTGCTCGACCGGCTCCGGCAAACGCGGCCTCGCGCTCAACGACGTGCTCGTGAAGAACGAGGTCAACTCGCGCCTCGTGCGCCTCGAGGTCGTGGCCGACGGCGAGCTCGTCACTGACTACTACTGCGACGGCCTCATCTTCGCCACGCCGACCGGCTCGACCGCCTACAACCTCTCCGCCGGGGGCCCGCTCGTGCACCCCGCTGCCGAGGTGATCGCGATGACGCCGATCTGCCCGCACACGCTGAGCAACCGCTCGATCATCTTCCGCGAGAACGTCCGGCTGCGCGTGTTCAACCGCTCCGACGATTCCAAGCTGCTGGTGGCCCTCGATGGCCAGCGCGACCTCAAGGTTGGCATCGGCTCACCCGTCGAGATTTCCATCTCGAAACTCAAGCTCTCGCTCGTGCAGCGCGCCGACTACTCGCACTTCTCCGTCGTCCGCACGAAACTCAAATGGAACGGCGGCGTCGCCGACGGCCCGAAGTCAGGCTGAAACGCCGTAGGTCGGGCTTTACGCCCGATATCCGAAATTCATACCGGGAATAAACCCCGACCTACGACGAGCGCATCACCTCATAACAACGCCACAACCGCGTCGCGCACGGCGTCGAGGCGTTTGTAGGCCGCAACTTCTGCCGGCATGCTAGTCAGGGCGCGACGCAATCCTTCCCGTGCGGCCGGTTCCTTCGCCACCTCGTCCAGCCGGTGCAACGCGATGCGAATGCCAAACAGGACCCCACCCGTGCGCGGCAGCGCCACCAAGGCCTGGTGCTCGACGCGCAGCCAGAGTCGGTCGAGCGCGACGGGCAGCGTGGGCGGCGGCAGCGCACGGGCCGGATGCTGGTTGAGCTCCCCGTTGGCCGTGATTCCCCAGTTGTCCCGCAGGAACGCGACGCCTGGCTTCAGTTTCCCCAGGAATTGCTGGATCGGCGATGCCAGCGCGGAGTTCAGGCCCGGCACCACGCCGTGGATGAAATCGAGGGTGTGGCCAATCTTCTCCTCCAACGCCCAGCCTGTCGGAAAACACAGCGCCCCACCTCGCAAACGGAAGGCCCCCGTCTCGTCCGGCGAGAGCAGCAGGAAATCCGGCTCCAGCGTTTCACCGAGCCCGCGCACCGTGGTCGCACGGCGGACCTGCCAGTCGCGTTCCGCCATCTCCGCCACTTCCTGCAGCAGCGGCTCGTCCTCCGGTCTCAGCGCCGCGTAGCGCTCCGGATTTTCCACGAGCCATCTCGCCCGCTCGGTGCACACGCGGCCGGAGCGATCGCGGGGGCGGAAAAAATCCGCCGGTTCGCCCCGCCGCAGCGTCAGGTGAAAGCGATAATCGCCGTCGGGGAAAAGGGCAGCCAGCGGGCTCACGGCCTCACGGTCAGCTGCGTGCGGAGCGGTTTTTGGAAATAGCGCTGCGCGAACGCAGCGAGGTCTTTGATCGTGACCGCCTCGACGCGGGCGTCGTGGTTTTTCCAGTCTTCGATCGGCTGGCCCTGCAGGGCGTTGACCGCCGCCTGCATCGCGCGCGCGGCGTTCGTCTGCAGGCTCTGCCGCAACGCGGCCTTCAACCGGGTCTGGCAGCGCGCGAGTTCCGCCGGTTCCACGGCGCCCGCCTGCACGCGGGCGATTTCCGCGTCGATCTCGGCCAAAACCTCGCCCTCGCGGCCGGGTTGCGTGCCCGCGAAGAAATAGAACATGCCCGTGTCCAGGCCGATGACGCGACCCGAACGAATGAAATACGCCAGGCCTTTTTCCTCGCGCACCCGCTCGAACAGCCGCGACGCCATGCCGCTGAACAGCTCGTCCGCGACCTCGCCGACGTAAAAATCCGGGCCATGCGCGCGCGGACCCGGAAAGGCCTGCAGCACGACCGCCTGCTCGCGCGGTTGCTTCTCCACGAAATCCCCCGCCTCGGCCGGGCCGCCAGGCGGAGCGGAAACCGCCGGCACCGACGCCGACGGAAGCCGGCCCAGGAAGGCCTTGAGGTCCGGCAAAAGTTTCCGCGGATCGAAATCGCCCACCACAGCCAACACGACGTTGGGACCGGTGCAGAGCCGCCGGTGGAGCGCCGCGAGGTCCGCAGGCTTGAGCGCCTTGACGCCCGCCTCATCGCCGTGCGCGTCAATCGCCAGCGGATGCGGCCCGAAAAATTTCCGGCGGGCCAGCTTGCGGGCAAACGTCACGACGTCATCCGCGTCCTGCTGCAGTTCGGCGAACTGCGCGTCGCGCTCCAGCGCGAAGGTGGCGGACTTGAAAGCCGGCGTGCAGACCGCCTCCTCGAGCACCGCCAGCGCGCGCGCGAAGTCCGGCGGGAGCACCTCGACGGCCACGCCCAGCGTGTTGTTGCCGGAAAACGGAAAGAACGACCCGCCGACTTCCTCGATGAACTTCGCCACTTCGGCCGAGCTGTGCTGGCGCGAGTCCTTGGTCAGCATCGTGGCGAGGAGCGCGGTTGATCCGCGCTTGCCGGCCTCCTCGAAGAGCGGGCCGCCCTGCATCACGAAACGCAGGTGCAGGTTGGGCAGCCGGTGGTCCGGCTGCAGCAGCAGGCGGGCGCCGTTGGGGAGCTTGATTTCCGAAAAATCCGCGGTCGCCTTGCCGACGCTGACGCTGTTCCCCGCGGAGGGCGCAGCTGACTCCGGGTTCAGCGAGATCGACGTCAGGCGCGCGGGCACGACGTAGGCCCGCAGCACACGGCGCAAGTCGGCTGGCGTGACGCCGCGGAGGCGCTCGAAATACGCGCGGCTGTAATCCAAATCGCCCACGACGACCTCCGCCGCGCCGAGCCGCGACGCCTGGCCACTCATGGTTTTGCGCGTGTTGATTTCCCCGACGACCAGCTGCCGCAGCGCTTTTTTCAGCTGTCCGACGGTGAATCCCCGCGAGGCGCAGCGCGCGAGCGTGTGGTGGATCGCGGCCGTGGCCGCCTCGCGCTTGTCGGCGTCCGCCGTGAAGGAAACGCAGAACAACCCGCTCGTGCCGGGATTCCAGGTCGCGGCGTCGATGGTGTGCACGAGTCCCTTTTGTTCGCGGATCTCCTGCCACAGCACCGAGCTGTCGCCGCTGGCGAGCACCATCGCGAGCAGGTCGAGGACGGGCGCATCGTCATGCGTCAGCCCCGGGATCGGCCAGGCCAGCGCGGCGCGCGTTGTTTCGACCTTCTCAAACCGATGCTCCGCCCGGGCCGCGAGCTGCAGCGGCTCCGCCGGCACCAGGACGGGCGCGAGTTTCATGCGCGGCGCCGTTCCGAAGTGCTGCTCGACCGCGGCCCGCGTCGCTGCGATGTCGATGTCGCCCACCACCACCACCACGAGGTTGTTCGGGACGTAGCGGGCGCGGTAGTAGCTCACGAGATCCTCGCGCGTGACGGCCGAGAACACATCGCGATGGCCGATGATCGGCTGGCGGTAGGGATGCTCGCGAAACGCCGTCGAAAACAGCGACTCCCACAGGCGGTTGTCCGGGTCGTCTTTCGTCATCGCGATCTCGCGAAGGATGACGTCCTTTTCCTTGGCTGTCTCGTCGGCGGGCAGCGTCGAGTTGAGCACGGCGTCGGCCAGCAGCTCGATCGCGACCCCGGTGTGTTCGCTGGGCAGGTCGATGTAATAGACGGTGCGGTCGAAGGTCGTGTAGGCGTTGATGTAGCCGCCGTGCGCCTGGACCGTCGCGGAAATCTCCCGGCCCGCGCGGTGCGAGGTGCCCTTGAAGAGCATGTGCTCCAGGTAGTGCGAAAGCCCCGCGCCGAGATTCCGGTCCTCGTGGATGCTCCCGGTCTTCACCCACACCTGCACGGACGCGAGCGCAGCGGAGCGGTCGGCCTTGAGGATCAGCGTGAGCCCGTTCGGCAGCACGATCCGCTCAACGGCTTCACGCCAGAAAGGATCGAGCAAACGAAGGTCGGCCGTGGCGGAAAAAGAAGTGACCATGAATTCGGGGAAAGAGGAACGACCGCTCAGACCGAGCCGAGAGCCTCGGTGCTGGTCGCCGGACCCCGGCCCGTGCGCGTCGGCAGAAAGGGCTTCACGAACGCGTCATCAAAGCTGTAAAGGTCCGTGAAATCTTCGCGACGGTCATTATCGGTTTTGCTGAAGACGTTGTATTCTATAAGGTTAAATACGATTTCGCCGAAGTCCGAGCACCGCTTCACGCCCCAGGAATTGAGCACGGTCTTGGACAGGGGGCCATACTGTTCAAGTGCATAAACCCTAAGTCCTTCAAGGAGTTCTGGTCCAGAGACGTGGCGGGAGCGAGTCAGGCGCGTAGCGTCCTTTTTCTTCAACTCCTTCACGGCATGATCGAGGCCGAGGCGGATGAAATCGTAGGCCTTGCGGTCAAAACGGGGGTCTTCCTTGCAAATTAGGCCTACAATCTCGGTGAAATCGGGGTCCTGCATGGTGCGAGTCAGAGGGAGTTAGCACACGCACCCGGGAGGCGCAACCCGCAACGTGGCGGCGGACGCAATCGGCCGCCAATTTCATTAATGCAAATTACTTGTTTTTAGTAAGGCCTAATTTCCCTCGCCTTGAGCGCGGGCATTGTCACAAATTCCTTACAAATGATTGCTTCAACCCAGACCAACCACCCGTTGGTTGGCAACAAAACCGAAGCCGCGTCCGGCCAGACGCCAATCACTATCGCTTGTGCGCAACTCAAGAAGGCGGGCTTGCGCATCACCCAGCCGCGCATCGCGATCCTGACCGCGCTCATCCAGCGCAGCCAGCCGGCGAGCATCGAGCAAATCCATGGCGATCTCGCCCAGGATTCGTGCGACTTGGTGACGGTCTACCGCTGCCTGGCGGCCTTCGAGGAAATCAGCCTGGTCCGCCGCTCGTTCTACCACAACGGCACCAGTCTCTACGCCATCAACCTCGGTGAATCCAACACCGGCTACCATTTCGTCTGCAAGGAGACCAACCAGGTCGAGGGCATCGACGCCGAGACCACGGCCGAGCTCCGCCGCTGTGTGATGCAGATCGAGGAAACGCTCAAGGCCCGCGGCTACACCGAAGTGACCCACATGGTCGAGTTCTTCGGCAAAGCCCCGGCCGGCGTCCGCACGGCCGTCTCCGCTGCCGTCACGGCGCGCGCGCGCTGAGCGGCATTCCTGCCTCCGTTTTACTGCACCGCCGACTTCGCGTCGGCGGTGTTTTTTTGCCCCTCGCTCGGCGGTCAGGCTTTCAGCGCCGCGGTGTAGTTGGCGCTGACCTGGGTCCAGTTGACGACGTTCCAGAAGGCCGCGACGTAATCGGCCCGGCGGTTCTGGTAGTGCAGGTAGTAGGCGTGTTCCCACACATCGAGCCCCAGCACCGGCACCGCGCCATCGCTGAGCGGCGAATCCTGGTTGGCGCTCGATTGGACCGCCAGCACCCCGCCCTTCACGCAAAGCCACGCCCACCCGCTGCCGAAACGCTTCATGGCGGCGTCGGTGAACGCGGCCTTGAACTTGTCGACCGAGCCAAACGTGCCGGCGATGGCCGTCGCCAGCTCGCCCGTGGGGGCGCCGCCGGCATTGGGACGGATCACCTGCCAGAAGAACGAGTGATTCACATGCCCGCCGACGTTGTTCTTTAGCGTCGTGCGGATTTTTTCCGGCATCGCGCCGAGGCTTTGCAGGATTTGCGGGCCGGAAAGTTTCTGCAGCTCGGGATGGTCCGCCAGCGCCTTGTTGGCGTTCGTGATGTAGGCTTGGTGGTGCTTCGTGTAGTGAATTTCCATCGTCTTCGCGTCGATGTGCGGCTCGAGCGCGTCGAAGGCATAGCCGAGCTTCGGCAGCGTGAACGGCTGCGGCGCGGACGCGGCGACGGGCGCTGGAGCCGGCGGCGTCACGGGTGTCGGACTGTCCCCGGCAATCGCCCGCGTTGAAATCATTCCCAATCCCATCAAAGCGGCACCAGTCCCCAGGGTTTTCAGGGCCTCGCGCCGCGACAGCGAATTCTTCCCGCCAGTCGTTGTGTTCATGCGCGGGCAGACTAGCGCGTTGGGCAGCGGGCGCAACCTTGCCGATGCGAAGTAGCGCAGGCGTCCCCGCCTGCATCCGACATTGCAGGCGGGG
>CAIPAH010000016.1 GCA_903862955.1 uncultured Opitutia bacterium | reverse complement strand
TACCTCGCCAACTAGCTGATAGGCCGCGAACTCCTCTTCTAACGTCAGGCCTTGCGGTCCCTGACTTTGGTGTGCCTCTCATGCGAGAGGCAACCACATGCGGTATTAATTCGCCTTTCGGCGAGCTATTCCCCATTTGAAGGTAGATTGTTCACGTGTTACGCACCCGTTCGCCACTGCTTTTGTTATGTATTGCTACACAACAAAAACCGTTCGACTTGCATGTCTTAACCACGCCGCCAGCGTTCATTCTGAGCCAGGATCAAACTCTCCGAAAAGAGTTCAGAACCTAGTGATTCTTGAACTACTGAATATTGTGAGCCGAAGCTCACACTTGATTCTTCTGTATTTGGAATTGTTGATTGGGGGTCCCAATCAATCGTACAAAGTAAATTTCAAAGAGCCTTCCGATTAGGGAAAGAGTTTCAGCAAGAATTCTTTCGTTAGCTCCGTCAACACATTTTCCAAAAATTTCTCCTTGGTCGTGTCGCCGAGGCCTTTCTTGCACCACCCTCGGGTTCATCGCTGCCAACATTTCTGCGGCCAAATGAATCGAGGGGAGGCGGAACATGGGAACGCTGGAGTATGGTTCAAGTTCTATTTCACCCTATTCTTTGCCAATTTTGTTATCGATTGATTATAAATAGTTAAGGACTGATTGATTTGCTGCTTTTTCTGCAAAATTCCGGCCCATCCATTGCCGACCCCGGCAACCAGGCTCCGGCGCTCGCGCGGTTCACTCCAATATATCCAAACTGTGAATACGAATGCCTCCCCCAGCCCCGCCACTGCCCGAAAACTCTCTCCCGGCAACGTGGTTTTCGATCCACCCTTCTTACCGTTCGTCGAGTCAGCTCCCATGAACGCCGCGGCTGCCCTCGAGGTCCAACCGGCGCCTTGCCGGTGTCGTGGCTTTGAACTTCGCCCGCCCCGCGGCACCTGCCGGGAGCTATTGGGCGCCGGGACCCGGGCCAAAAGGTGTCGTTCGGTCCCGGCAGTGGTCTGTCACCTTGGGACCGCAATCGCCGGGTCTTGCCGACTCACAGAGGCCTGAAGCCTCATAATCCCGACCTGGCCATTAGCCCGGTAAACTCTGCTGCTTCCGTCACATCACACTCTTTTATGCGCCCCAAGAGTTCGCCCCACAGGCTAGAATACGCAAAGCGGCGACCTGAGAAAGTGGCATTTTTTAATCATTTTCAGGCCATTTTATGGTCCATTTTAGGCTTTTTACGCTAGAATTGCAGTTTCTTACCACTTTTCTGCTGCTTGAAAATGAGCGCCCCAACTTCCCCGGTCGCCTGTGAAACCCGAAACACCCAGTGCCCCATATTCGAATTTGGGCCAAATCACGCATATTTTGCCCAAAAATCGATCATTGCCATGCCATTTTAATTCGTTTTGAACGGTTTGCTTCATTTTCCTACTAACGCCCGACCAGCAATTCAACCAAGGCAAAATTTGGACCTAAAACAGATCAAGCAAATCATCGAACTCATGAAGCGCTCTGAGCTTAGCGAGTTCGCTGTGGAGGAAGAGGGCTTTAAATTGAAGATCCGGCGCGGCAGCCAGGGGATTCCCGTCGTAACTGCAGGTCGGGGCTCCAATTCCCCTTTTGTGCCGGTTGAAGCCGCCCCATCTTCAGCGCCTACGCCAGCCGCTCAACCCGCCAACCCAGGGTCGGCCGCACCGACCAAGGAGGAGGAGGGCGTGATCTATGTTAAGTCCCCGATGGTCGGCACTTTCTATCGTGCCGCCTCGCCTGAGAGCAAAGCTTTCGCGGAAGCCGGCACCAAGGTCGTCGAAAACACCGTGGTCTGCATCATTGAGGCCATGAAGATTATGAACGAGATTCAGGCCGAGGTGAAAGGCACCGTGATCGAGGCTCTCGTCGAAAACGGCCAGCCCGTCGAATACGGCCAGCGCCTCTTCAAGGTCAAACAGGGCTGATCCAAATTCAGTCCTGACCGCTCCGGGCCGTCCCTTTCAAAACGTCCCGGGCCGCGCTGTCCGGCCTAGAACACCCGCTTTCCAATGATCCAGAAAATCCTCATCGCCAACCGCGGTGAAATCGCCCTTCGCATCGTTCGTGCCTGTCGTGAGTTAGGAATCAAGACACTCGCAGTTTATTCCGAGGCGGACGTCCAGTCGTTGCACGTCCAGCTGGCTGACGAAGCCATCTGCATTGGTGGGCCCAAGAGCGCCGATAGCTACCTCCGGGCCGACCGCATCATCAGCGCGGCTGAGATCGCGGACGTCGACGCCATCCACCCTGGCTATGGTTTCCTTTCAGAGAATGCCAAGTTCGCCGAGCAGTGCGAGTCGTGTAACATCAAGTTCATCGGCCCCAAGTCCAAGTCCATCAAAATGATGGGTGACAAGGCCGTCGCCAAGGACACCGTCAAGAAGGCCGGCGTACCCATCGTGCCCGGCTCCGATGGCCCGGTCGAAAACGAGGCGGAGGCGGTGAAGATCGCCCGCAAGATCGGCTACCCGGTCATCATCAAGGCCGTCGCTGGCGGCGGTGGACGCGGCATGCGCATCGCGCACAACGACATTTCGTTCGCCAAGGAATATCACGTCGCTCGCAACGAGGCCGAGAAGGCTTTCGGCAACGGCGCCGTCTACATCGAGCGTTACATCGAGAAACCCCGCCACATCGAGTTCCAGATCCTCGCCGATTCCCACGGCAAGGTCCTCCACCTGGGCGAACGCGACTGCTCCGTGCAGCGCCGACACCAGAAGCTCATCGAGGAATCACCTTCCCCCTTCCTCACCTCCGATCTCCGCAAGAAAATGGGCAAGGCCGCCGTGCGCGCCGCGGAAGCCGCGTCCTACGAGAATGCCGGGACAATCGAGTTCCTCGTCGATGCCAAGGGTAACTATTACTTCATCGAGATGAACACCCGCATCCAAGTGGAGCATCCCGTCACCGAGGAATGCACCGGCATCGACCTCATCAAGCAGCAGATCCTCGTCGCCAACGGCGAGAAGCTCTCCTTCGACCAGGGCGACATCAAGTTCGAGAAGCACGCCATCGAGTGCCGCATCAACGCCGAGGATCCTTCCCGCAATTTCGCGCCCTCCCCCGGCACGATTGGCCTGTATTACGCCCCGGGTGGCCACGGCGTCCGCGTCGATTCCCATGCCTACAGCGGCTACGTCATCCCGTCGCACTACGACTCGATGATCGGCAAGCTCATCTGCTTCGGCACCACCCGGAAGGTCGCCCTCGAGCGTACCTACCGCGCCCTCAGCGAATACATCATCCGCGGCATCAAGACCACCATCCCCCTCCACAAGGCCATCATGGCCGACCCCGTCTTCATCGAGGGCAAGGCCACCACGGCCTACATGGAGGATTTCATGAGCCGCACTCCGCCGGATTTGTTTTCCTGAGCGCTCGCGACGCCCCCCGATTACCTCTAGGCCGGCCTCATCGCCGGCCTGTTTGCTTTCCAAGGCCTAACGCGGCCGCGTCAGGACCACGTCGCTCCAGTCCCCCAGCTGCCGCGATTCCATCTTCCATCCGGGTGCAGCCGCGCCAAAGGCCGCCCTGACCTGTGCGCTTTCCACCGCCAGGATTCCACTCAACACCAGCGTTCCCCCGGGCGTCACCGCCGCCACCAGCTGGGGCGCGAAACGGATGAGCACGTCCGCCAGGATGTTCGCCAGCACGACGTCGGCGTGGCGGCCCGCCATGCCGCTGACCAAGTCGCCCACGTAAAATTCCACCTTCTCGGCCAGTCCGTTGAGCTCGGCATTCTCCTCGCTCACTTTCACCGCCTCGGGATCGTTGTCGAACCCCGCCACGTCCTCAAAACCCAACTTGGACGCCGACAACGCCAGGATGCCCGACCCGCAGCCCGCATCGAACACCCGGCGCCGGGCCGGCCGGTCCCCGCCTGCTCGCGCCTTCGCCTCAAGCTCCGTCAGCCGCTCCACGCAGAGCCGCGTCGTTTCGTGATTCCCCGTCCCAAACGCCATCCCCGGGTCGAGCCACAGCACCTCGTCGCCGGCCGGCAGCGAAAACTTCTCCCGCTCCCACACCGGCACCCAATGCAGCCGGCCAAACCGCCAGGCCTTGAAATGCGCCTTGTAGCTGTCGCGCCAGTCACCGTCCTGCAGCTTCCGCCGCACCGGCTCGGCCACCGCGAGTCCCGCCACCAACCCGTTCAATTCCTTCCAGCGCGCCGCCACCTCGGCCTCGTCGGCGAAAATCCCCACCACCCACGCACGCTTCGCCACGGCGTCTTCCAGCAGGCTCCAGCCTTCCACGCCGAGCTCCAACAACACGTTGTCCACCTCGTCGGCCCGCCCGGGCGCGATCTCGATCTTGATTTCGCACAAATCCATCCCGGCAAACTTTCCCGGCCCACAAACCGCCGCAACGCCAATCCCGCTACGTCGAGCCGCGCTTCTCGCGATACTCCCGCGGGCTCATCCCCGCTGCCGCACGGATGATCTTGTTGAAATAATGCAGGTCGGGCAGCCCGACTTCGCCGGCGATCGTCTTCACCGCCAGCGTCGTGTGCGCCAGCAGGTGCAGTGCGCGCTCCACCCGCCGACGCCGGATGTAGCCCTCGATCGTGACGCCAAACTGCGCGCGAAACAGCCGCGTAAGGTGGTTGTGCGAGATCTCCGCCCGCCGCGCGACCGCCGGAATCGCCAGCGGCTTCTCCAGGTGCAGCTCGATCTCGCGCACCGCCCGGCTCAGCGCGGGATGCAAACGCTGGTGCGGCGCCCGCTCGGCTAGTGGCTGGCCCGCCAACTGCCACAGCACGTCCCAGAGTCGCACCGACGCCCGCCGCGGCTGCGACGGCAGCCAGCCCGCTGCTTCCTCCAGCGCCCGCGTCAGCCCGTCAAACGCGTCCCCCACGTCCTGAATCACCGGCACCGCGACCAAATCACCCTCCGGCGGCAGCCGGAAATGCGCGAACGTGTGCCGCGATTCCCCGCGAAAACGATAGACGATCCGGCTGTTGGGCGGCGTGATCCCCGCCCAGCCTGGGGCGATCGCGTATTCCGTGCCGTCAATCGTGATGCTGCCGGCGTAGCGGTAAAGATGCAGGCTCCACAGCTCCGGCAGGTGATATTCCTCGACCGCCTGTTTCCGTCCGTGCACCGCGCGTCCCGCCTGCACCAGTTGCGGCGGATTCTTCAACGGCATCTGCCAGACCGCGGGATTCATGCCGCAAAAATCACTGCTCGCTCAGCCGCGCAATCACCGCCGGCAGCAGCGCGTGCTCCGCCGCGTGCACTTTAGCACTCAGGGTCTCCAACGTGTCCGCGGGCTCAACGCGCACCACCGCCTGATCGAGGATCGGGCCGCCATCCACCTCGAGCGTAACGGCGTGGACGGTGCAGCCGGTGACCTTCACGCCGCGGCGGAACGCCTGGCCGATGGCGTCCAGCCCGGGAAAACTCGGCAGCAAACTCGGGTGCAGGTTGATGATCTTGCCCGCAAACGCATTCAGGAAACCCGGCTTCAGCACCCGCATGAATCCCGCGAGCACCACCAGGTCCGGCCGGCAGCCGGCGACCGCCGCAATGAACCTCGCTTCGCCCTCGCCCTCGAGCTTGGTCTTGAACGGCGCCGGATCCACAAACGCCGCCGGCACGCCATAACGCGGGCCGTGCGCGAGGATGCCCGCGTCCGGCTGGTCCGAGAAAACCTGCACCACCTGCGCGCGCCCGAGCCGGCCCGCCGCCTGCGCCGCGAGGATGGCCTCGGCATTGGAACCGCGCCCCGAGCCCAGAATGACCACGCGCATCGTCTTCAAAGTTGGCCCATCGCTTTCATTTTCTCGATGATCGACGTCGTGCTGAAGCCCGGCAGGAATGGCACAAATTCGATCCGCGCGCCCACCTCATCCAGCGCCCGCCGCTCCTCCTGGTTCAGCGTGTCGACGGTGTAGTCACCCGACTTGCAATACACGTCCGGTCGCAGGGCGCGGATCTCCTTCGTCAGCCGCTGCTCGCGGAAAATCACCACGCCATCCACTTCCGGCAACGCGCCCAACGCCGCAGCGCGGGTCTCCTCGTCCTGCACCGGCCGTGACGGACCCTTCAGCGCACGCACACTCGCGTCGGAATTGATGGCCACCACCAGCGCGTCACCGAGCGCCCGCGCCGCCCGC
Organism: uncultured Opitutia bacterium; assembly: GCA_903862955.1. Lineage (GTDB taxonomy): Bacteria > Verrucomicrobiota > Verrucomicrobiia > Opitutales > Opitutaceae > Opi-474. Next base: position 168,551 of record CAIPAH010000016.1, on the reverse strand, counting down.
AGCGAGTGCAGGTGGCCTTGGTGCAGCAGGTCAAATACCCCGTTGGTCAGCACCAAGCGCTTGCCGGCGCGGCGCAGGTCATCACGCGCCGCCACCGCCTCCGGCAGGGTGAAGAGCTTGGGATTTCTTGGATTCAAGCGAGGCGCGACGCTCGCATGGCGATCCGCCGTTGTAAATTAACTTTCCCTGCGCTTCAGTCCCGCGGTTCCCCACCCCATGAAATTCCGACTCGGCCTGGTCGTGTTCTCGCTCGTGCTTTCGTTGCTGATCGGCCTCACGCTTCGCCGCGCAACCGGACCGAGCGCAGCCGGCCCGCATCGTCCCCTGATCGGGTTCTCGATGGACACGCTCAAGGAGGAGCGCTGGCAGCGCGACAAGGACCTCTTCACCGCCCGCGCGCGTGAACTGGGTGCCGACGTGCTGGTGCAATCCGCCAACAGCGACGACATCCGCCAGCTCAAGGATGTCGAGGCACTGATCAGCAATCGCGTCGACGCGCTCGTTATCATTCCCCACGACGGCGCCGCCATGGCCAAGGCCGTGCGCCTCGCGCACGAAGCCGGCATTCCCGTGCTCTCCTACGACCGCCTCATCACCGGCTGCGACCTCGATCTCTACGTCGCGTTCGACAACCTGCGCGTCGGCGAAATGCAGGCCCAGTATCTCGCCGACACATTCCGCGGCCGCCACTTCCGCCTCGTCCGCATCTACGGCGCCAAGACCGACCACAACGCCCTGATGTTCAAGGAGGGCCAGGACCACGTGCTGCAGCCGCTCCTCGCCAACGGGACCGCCGAGGTCGTGCACGAGGACTGGGCGGACGACTGGCGGCCGGAAAATGCGAAGAAGATCACCAACGCCGCGATCACCAAGGCCGGCCGCGATTTCGACGCCGTGCTCGTGTCCAACGACGGCACCGCCGGCGGGTGCATCCAGGCGCTGCTTGAGGAGGGCCGGGCGGGCCAGGTCGTCGTGACCGGCCAGGACGCCGATCTCTCCGCCTGCCAGCGCATCGCCCGCGGCACGCAGGCGATGACGATCTACAAACCGCTGAAAAACCTGACGCGCACCGCCGCGGAGTTTGCCGTCAAGCTCGCCCAGCGGCAGCCCATCGTGGCCCACGACGAGATCGACAACGGCCAGGTCAAGGTGCCTGCCGTGCTGCTCACGGTGGTGACCGTCACGAAGGAAAACCTCAGCGCCACCGTCATCGCCGACGGCGTGTTCACACCCGATCAGGTCTTTCAAAAATAATGCCGGCCGTCCTCGAAGCCCGTTCGATTACGAAGCGCTTCCCGGGCGTCACGGCCTTGCGCGATGTCAGCTTTGACCTCCAGCCCGGCGAGATTCATGCGCTCTGTGGCGAGAATGGCGCCGGCAAGTCCACCCTGATCAAGCTGCTCTCGGGCCTGCATCCGCACGGCAGCTACGAGGGCGAGCTGTTTCTCGGCGGCGCGCCGGCGGAGTTTCATTCGGTCGCGGACGCCCAGCAGGCCGGCCTCGCCGTGATCTACCAGGAGCTCGCGCTGGTCAACGAGCTGACCGTCGGGGAAAATCTCTTTCTTGGCTGCGAGCCGCGTCGCGGCCTGCTGATCGACTGGGATCTGCTGTGGCGGGAGTCAGGCGCGCTGCTCGCGCGCGTCGGCCTCGACGTCGCGCCCGACACGCCCGTCAGCGAGCTCGGCGTCGGCAGCCAGCAGCTGGTCGAAATCGCCAAGGCCCTCGGCAAGAACGCCCGCGTGCTCATCCTCGACGAACCGACCGCCGCGCTGGCCGAACACGAGGTGGAAATCCTCTTGAACCTGCTGCGCGATCTCCGCCGGCGCGGCATCGCCTGCATCTACATTTCCCACAAGCTCGACGAAGTGTTCGCGGTTGCCGACCGCATCACTGTCCTGCGCGACGGCGCCACGATCACGACGCTGCCCACCCCGCAGACCAGTCGCGCAGACGTCATTCGCGCGATGGTGGGCCGGGAGATCACCGAGCTTTTCCCCCGCCACGCTTCGCACCCGGGAGACGTATTGTTCGCCGTGGAAAACCTCAGCGCCTCCGCCACGCGCGGCGGGTCGGCGCGGTTGCACGAGATTTCCTTCAATGTCCGCGCGGGCGAGGTTCTCGGCATCGGCGGGCTGATGGGCGCGGGGCGCACCGAGCTGCTCATGCATCTCTTCGGCGCCTTCGGCCAACGGCTGGCGGGAAACGTTCAGCTCTGCGGACGGCCCTTCGATCCGGTCACGCCCGTCGACGCCCTCGCCGCCGGGCTGGCGCTCGTGAGCGAGGACCGCAAACGCTACGGCCTCGTTCTCGCGGAGAGCATCGGGTTCAACCTGTCGTTGTCCTCGATCACCCGCCTCCGCCGCGGAGCGTTGATTGACGAGGAACGCGAGGCGCATGCGAACCAAGGGCTGTTCGGATCTCTGCGCGTGAAAGCGCCTTCGCTCGAGACGGTGGTCGGCACGCTCTCGGGCGGCAACCAACAGAAGGTGGTGCTGGGCAAGGCGCTGATGACGGAGCCATGCGTGGTTTTCCTCGACGAGCCGACGCGCGGCATCGACGTCGGCGCCAAGATCGAAGTCTACACGCTGGTCAACGCCCTCACCGCGCAGGGCAAAGCAGTCGTGCTCGTCTCCAGCGAACTCCCCGAGCTCATGGGCATGAGCGACCGCATCCTCATGCTACACGACGGACGAGTCGGCGGGGAGTTTGCTCGCGGGAATTTTACGCAGGAAGCGCTGATGCATGCTGCGATGGGGCAATACGAAATGACTAATGCCTAATTTCTAATGCCTAATGAAGACCCCGACCTATGACCTGGAGGAGCGCACGGCGACGTTTGGCGAAGCAGTCATTGAGTTTTGTTTGGCGCTGCCGAATAGCGCGGTGAATACGCCGCTGATCAACCAACTCGTTCGCGCCGCCACCAGCGTAGGTGCAAATTACTGCGAAGCGGACGATGCTGAATCCAAGAAGGATTTCCGTCACAAGATTGGACTCTGTCGCAAGGAGGCCCGTGAAACCAAATACTGGCTGCGCATGATCGCGAAGGCGGTCACCACCAAGAAAACCGCCGCCCGCTTGCTGTGGGCTGAGGCGAAGGAACTCCACCTTATCTTCGTCGCTATCGTTCGCACCACCGATCGCAACCTGCGTGCCGCGGAAGCTGCCAGCTCATCCGACATTAGTCATTAGGCATTAGTCATTTCGATGAAATCGAAGCTCACTCTCCGCGACTTTTCCCTCCTGCTCAGCCTGTTGGCGATCGGCGGGTTCTTCGCCATTGCCGCGCCGCAGTTCCTCTCTGCGCGCAACCTCTCGATGCTCGCGGTCGAGCTCGCCATCACTGCCACGCTCGCGCTCGGCATGCTGCTGGTGATCCTGCCCGGGCACATCGACTTGTCGGTCGGCAGCGGCGTCGGGCTCATGGGCGGCATCGCCTGCGTGCTCATCATCAACCACGGCTGGCCCGCGTGGGCCGCCCTCGCCGCCAGCATCGTCGTCGCACTCGTGCTGTGGATGGCGATGGGCGCGCTCATCGTGCGGCAGCGCATCCCGGCGTTCATCATCACGCTCGGCGGGCTGCTGGTGTTCAAGGGCGTGTTCTGGCTCGTGATCCGCAGCCACACCATCCCGGTCGTCCCCGGCGGTTCGACCAATCTCTACTCGCTGCTCACCACCTACTATTTCCCCCCACTCGCCAGCGGCGTGCTCGTGACACTCGTGTTCGCCGGGCTCCTCGTCCTCAACCTGCGCGCGCGGCGCCGGCGGGCGTCACTGGGTTTCGCCGTGGACGACCGCGAGGTGGCCTTCCTCAAGCTCTTTGTCACCGCCCAGGGCCTGCTGCTGTTTGTGCTCACCGTGAACCAATTTCGCGGCATCCCGCTGCCCGTCGTGATTCTCGGCGTGATCGCCATGGTCATGCAGATCATCACCCGCCACACGCCGTTCGGCCGCCACCTCTATGCCATCGGCGGCAACGAGGAGGCGGCGTTTGTCTCCGGCGTGCCGGTGCAGCGCACGGTCATCGGCGCGTTCACACTGCTCGGCGGCATCGTGGGCATCACGGGCCTGATGCAGACCGCATACGCCGGCGCCACGACCACCACGGTGGGCGACTCGATGGAACTCGACGCGATCGCCGCGTGCGTCATCGGCGGCACCAGCCTGCGCGGCGGGCGCGGCACCGTGCTCGGCGTGATCTTCGGCGCGCTCATCATGGCCAGCCTGCTCAACGGCATGACGCTCCTGTCCGTCGCGCCCGAAATGAAGTTCATCGTCCGCGGCGTCGTGCTCACCCTCGCCGTCTGGATGGACGTGAAGCTGGCGAAGCGGTGAACCCGCGCGAAATGTCCTCCGGCGGCTCATCCATAATTTTGCGCCAAGCCAATTCGGGCGATGCCGATGCCATCGCCTCGATCCATCTCGGAGCCCGCCAACGCTATCTGGCCTTCGCGCCCCTGGTTCATTCCGAGGCGGAGGTCCGGGCCTGGATTCGTGAGCAAATCATCCCCGCAGGCATGACATGGGTGCTGGACCAGGACCGTGTGATCCTCGCCTACATGACGCTGGCCAGACACTCCGACGGTGCGTGGATCGACCAACTCTACGTTCATCCCGACGCAACCGGCCGCGGATACGGCACAACTCTACTCGCGGCCGCAAGGCACACGCTTTCGGCACCCATTCGCCTCTACACCTTCCAGGAGAACACCGGCGCGCGCCGGTTTTACGAGCGCGCCGGCTTCGTCATAGAACGGCTGTCAGATGGTCTGACGAACGAGGAAAAATGCCCGGACGTCCTTTATCGCTGGCCGGCTTAGCCGCGCGCCGCCTCAGAAAAACTTCTTCGCCTTCTCGAAGAAACTCTTCGAGGTCGGCTCGTGGGCGTCGCCGCTGATGCGGGCGAAATCCTCCAGAATCTTGCGCTGCTCCGGGGAGAGCGACTGTGGGACTTCCACGTGCACGCGCACGAGCTGGTCGCCCTGCCGACCACCGCGCAGGGAGGGCATGCCCTTCTCGCGCAGGCGGAAGGTCGTGCCGCTCTGCGTGCCGACGGGAATCTTCAGCGAGGCCTTCCCGAAAAGCGTGGGCACCTCGATCGTGCCGCCGAGCGTCGCCAGCGTGAACTTGATGGGGATCTCGCAGAACAGATTGTCCTCCTGCCGCTCGAACAGCTCGTGCTCCTTGACCGAGAGCACGATGTAGAGATCGCCCGCATGGCCGCCGGCCAACCCAGCTTCGCCGTTGCCCGTGGAGCGCAGGCGCGAGCCGTTGTCGACGCCGGCCGGGATGCGGACGTTGAGCTTCGCGGTCTTCACCACGCGACCCTCGCCGTGACACGCCGTGCAGGGCTTCTCGATCTTCGAGCCGGACCCGGCGCAGGTCGGGCAGACTTGCGTGAACGTGATGATGCCGCCCGAGCGACGCACCTGGCCGGCGCCGCGGCAGGTCGGACACGTGATCTTCTTCGAGCCCGGCTCGGCTCCCGTGCCGTCGCAGCGCTCGCAGGTCGCGGGCTTGCGGAACGAAATCTCCTTCTCCGCGCCGCGCGCCGCTTCCTCGAGGGTGATTTCGAGATCGTAGCGCAGGTCCGAGCCGTCGCGGCCGGAATCCCTCCCGCCGCCGCCGAACATCTCATCGAAAATCCCGCCCCCGCCGCCGCCCTGTTGGCCAAAAACTTCGCGGAAAATATCGAACGGGTCGTGGAACCCACCCGCGCCCGACATGCCGCCGCGCCCGCGGCCGACGCCTGCGCCGGGGCCCTCGAACGCCGCGTGGCCGTAACGATCGTAGGCCGCCCGCTTTTCCGGGTCCTGCAAAATCTCATAGGCGTGCGAGACCTTCTTGAACATCTCCTCCGCCTCCTTGTTGCCCGGGTTCTTGTCCGGGTGATACTGCACCGCCTTCTTGCGGTAGGCTTTCTTGAGTTCGTCAACGCTGGCGGTTTTGGCCGCGCCCAGCAGTTCGTAGTAGTCTTCCTTCGCCATGGGTGGTCGGTCAGGCCTTGGCCTTGTCGTGCTTCGCCTTGCCACTGGACACGATCACCGACGCCGGCCGCAACAGCCGGCCGTTTAGCGAATAGCCCGTGCGCACCACCGTCACCACATTGCCCTCCGACACCTGGTCGCTGGGCTGCGCGGAAATGGACTCGTGGAGATTGGCATCAAAGGGCTGCCCGACCGGCGAAATCTCCTTCAGGCCGTGCGTCGATAGCGCCGACTTGAACTGCGCCAGCACCATTTCCACCCCACCCGCCAGCGTGGTCAGGTCCGCACCCGGCTGTTTCGTGGCCGCGAGGCCCAGCGCGAGGTTGTCCAGCACCGGCAGGAGATCCTCCAAAACCCGCGACGTGGCAAACTGCCGCAGCTCATCCTTTTCCCGGACCGTCCGGCGGCGAAAATTCTCCAAGTCAGCCACTGACCGCAGGTAACGATCGTAGTTGGCCGCAGCCTCCTGCTTGGCCGCCGCCAGCGGATCTGCGGCGGGCGGGTTCTTCGCCGGAGCGTCGGCGTCGGCAGGAACAGGGTTGAGGGTGTCGGTCGGGTCGGATTCAGCCATGGGAAACGAACAACTAACTACGGCTTTTTGCTTTCTTCAAGCGCATCGAAGTATCCCTTGGCTTTTTCCTCGACCTTGTGGCCCAAGGCCTTGAACCACGACGACCCCGTCTTCGCGACGTCCTTCAGGGCGTCATCGAGCGCCGTGCCGAGGTTGCCGGGCAGCAGGCCGCTGAGCGCCGCGCCCACCGGCGCAAGGCTGTGCAAGGCCGCCGGCGCGAACAGCTGCTTCACTTCCGTCACGTCCGTGTAGGTGTGCTTCAGGTCCAAGTGATACTCGTGGCGCACCGCGGTCTGGCCCGAGTGGTCGTCGATGACGATCTCGTCGAGCTCCACCGTCAGGCGGCGAATCAGAAATTTCCGCGGCGGCTGCGAGGAGGGCGGATGCGGCAGGCCGTCCGCCGGCTGGTTGTAATTGCGCTGCAGCACGGCGGCATTGCTCTGGCCGTCAGGCCGCTTCACCAGCGTCACTCGCGCCACGTCGAGCTCGACGTCCTGGAAAACCGGCCGGTCCGTGAAGAGCGAAAAGACCTCGGCGTTGGAATGAAACCGCCGGACCGACATGAAATCCCGAGCGGGAAAGGTCGGCGGATTGGTGACCACGAGCCCACGCAGTTCGACCGTGCCGGTGAACGGATTGACCGCCAGGCTCTGCACCGTGGCGTCAAATCCCGTGCGGGACCGCAGTTGGGCGGTCAGCACCGCGGGCAGGAAGAGCATCCACGCCAGCGCGAGCGCGGCGAACAGCACGGCCAGCCCGATGATCAGCTTGAAGAGAATGCCCCCGCGGGAGCCGGAATCTGGACAACGGGCGCAACGCACGGCGATCAGACGAAATCTTCCGTTACCAACAGGATTGCCGTCGTCTCCGCCGAAAAGGTGAAGGCGCCCGCGTAGGGCAGCAGGACGTTTTCTCCCCGGGCGAGCGCGTGGCCGAAGGGCGCACGGGAGCCGGTGCTGGAATCCGCCACGCAGCGCACGGACCCGCTCACGACGCTCAGCAGCCGCGGCTGCTCGCCCGCGGCGACCGAAAAACGCTCGCCCGGCCCCAGCACGACGCGGCGGATGCAAAACTCAGCGCAATTGGCGATGACCCCGGAGGTCGGCGCGGCGCGGACCGGCGCAGGTTCAAAGTCGTCCCACTGGATCGAACGCAACGACTCCGCGATGTGCAGCTTGCGCGGCTGCCCATCCAGCCCCATCCGGCCCCAGTCATACACCCGGTAGGTCGTGTCGGAATTCTGCTGGATCTCGAGGATCAGGTTGCCGGCGTCGATCGCATGGACCTGGCCGCTGTGGACGAGGATGGAATCGCCCGCAGCAACGCGGAAATGGTGGATGCACTTCTCCAAGGTGCCGTCGGTGATGGCACGCTCGAACTGCTCGCGGGTCACGCCGCGGCGCAGGCCGACCAGCAGATGCGCGTCGAGGGCGGTGCTCGCGATATACCAGTTTTCGGTCTTCGGCTCGCCTTTGAGTTCGTCCGCCACCGCCGCCGGCGGGTGCACCTGGAGGCTGAGCCGCTCCCGGCAGTCGAGCCACTTGACCAGCAGGGGAAACGGCCGCGCCGCGGACCATTTGGGCCCCATCACGTCCGCCGCGTGCTTGGCGAGGACCGCGTGCAAAGTCTGTCCCGCGAAATGTCCGGCCTGGACCACCGACTGGGCCTCGGGCCGGTCCACGATCTCCCAGCTTTCGCCGATCGGGTGCCCGGGCGGCAGGGCCCGGCCAAAAGCTGCTTCCAACGCCCTCCCACCCCAGACCCGCTCCTGGTAGAGCGGCTCAAAACGCAGAAGGTCTCTCATGGCGGGAGGATTGTTTGTGATGCGGAAATACCACCGAGGGAGTTTACATTTGACGGTCTAGGCGGTTAGCATGGAATCCGCGCTGTTTCGGTTGGTTCACACAAATGCCCAAGTCGGAGAGTTCAAACCCAAACGACGGCCCGTCGTTTCAAGCCCCGCGCTACCGTACTAACTGGTTTGAGGCAGTCACCTGCTTCATTTTAGGCAGTTACCTCACAGTAGCCCTGGTGGCCTATGAACCGGCGCAGAGCACCTTCCGCTCGACCGCGCCGACAATGAAGAACCCCGTCGGCTGGGTGGGCGCCGACGCCGTCTGGATCCTGCTTTACGCGTTGGGTGCCAGCACCTGGCTGCTCCCGATCTTCCTCTTTTGGATGCTGTATGTGGCGATGACCAACACCCGCCACCTGGTCGTCACCCGCATCATCGCCATGGTCGTGGCCGCGGTCGCGCTAGCGAGCATCGCCGCGATGTTCAAGGAGGCCCAGTGGGGCAGCGACTACTTCCCCAACGGCCCGGGCGGCAAGGCCGGCGTGATGCTTTATCACCGCCTCCTCGCCGACGCCCTCGGACCCTTCGGCTCCGGCCTGCTGCTGGGCACGGTTTACGTTTTCGCGCTGATGTTCATTTTCACGAAGGACATCAGCCTCGAGCTCGAGCGTTACATCGTGATGCTGCAGGCGTGGATCACGGCCCGCCGCAAGGAACGGGCGCTCGTCGCCGAGCAGCGGCGCAAGATCAAGGAAGAGCCCGCCGCCCCCAAGGCCGCCGTCGCCGCCCCGGTCGTAGCCGCGCCCGTCGGGCCCGTGGGCAAAAAAGTCTTCGTCCCCAAGGTCGCAGGCGAGGCCGTCGCCAAGGTCGCCGAACTCGCGCCCGCCCCGGAGCGCGTGAAACCTCTCGTGGTCAAGCCAGCCGAGAAACCGGAAGCTCCCGCCCCGGTCGCGGCGGCGCCGGTCGCGGCTCCGGTCGCACGCGAGCCCGCCCCGGAGCCCATCGAGGCCCGGGTCGAGCGCGTCAGCGCCAAGAAACTCGAGCTCAACATCGTCAAGCCCGAGGAGCCCAAGAAGTCCAAGACCGCCGTCCTGCCGTCGCGCAACGACGACAAGAATTACGAATTTCCCCCGCTTTCCCTGCTCAAGGAGCAGGTCCGGCCCAGCGCCGCCAACAGCGAGGAGGAGCACCGCCAGAACGCCGAGAACCTGCTCCGCATCCTCGGCGAGTTCGGCGTCGAGGTGACGCTCGGCGAAATCCACGTCGGCCCCGTCATCACCCGCTACGAGGTCGTGCCCGCCGCCGGCGTCCGCGTCGAAAAGATCGCCGGCCTCGACAAGAACATCGCCCTCGGCATGCGCGCGCAGTCCGTCCGCATCCTCGCCCCGATTCCCGGCAAGGCCGCCGTCGGCGTCGAGGTGCCCAACCAGAATCCCACGCCCGTCGGCATGCGCGAAATCCTCGAGAGCGAGGACTGGGGCAGCGCCAAGGCCGAGCTGCCCATCGCCCTCGGCAAGGACGTCTCCGGCAAGCCGCTCATCTCCGACCTCACCAAGATGCCCCACCTGCTCATCGCCGGCGCGACGGGTTCGGGCAAGTCGGTCTGCATCAATTCCATCGTCTGCTCCATCCTCTACAGCGCCTCCCCGAAAAACGTCCGCATGATCATGGTCGACCCCAAGGTGGTCGAATTGAAGAGCTTCAACTCGCTCCCACACATGCTCATCCCGGTCGTCACCGAACCCAAGAAGGTGCCCGCCGCCCTCAAGTGGCTCCTCGGCGAAATGGAGCAGCGCTACCAGGTCTTCGCCAAGGTCAACGTCCGCAACATCGTCGGCTTCAACTCCCGGAAGAAGACCAGCTCCCCCGAAACTCTCCTCGCTGCCGAGGCGCAGAGTTCGCTCACCGGCGTCGATCCCCTCGCGGCCGAGGACATGGAAATCCCCGAGCGCCTGCCCTACATCGTCGCCATCATCGACGAACTCGCCGACCTCATGATGATCGCCCCGGCCGAGATTGAGACGAGCATCGCCCGCCTCGCCCAGCTCGCCCGCGCCGCCGGCATCCACCTCATCATCGCCACCCAGCGGCCGTCCGTGAACGTCATCACCGGCGTCATCAAGGCCAACCTCCCCTCCCGCATCGCGTTCCAGGTGGCCTCGCAGGTCGACTCCCGCACCATCCTCGACACCAAGGGCGCCGACACGCTCATCGGCCGCGGTGACATGCTCTTCTCCCCGCCCGGCACGTCGCGCCTCGTGCGCGCTCAGGGCGCGTTCGTCGCTGACGACGAGGTTTCCGCCATTGTCGAGTTCCTCAAAAGGAACGGCCCGCCCCAGTACGCGCAGGCCGTCCAGCAGCAAATCGACCGCGCGGCGCGCGAGGACGACGAGGAGGCAAATCCCGAGGAGGGCGACATGGGTGATGACGAGGAGTTGTATGCCCAGGCCCTCGACGTCCTGAAATCCAGCAAGCGCGCCAGCACGTCGATGCTCCAGCGCCGCCTGCGCATCGGCTACAACCGCGCCGCCCGCATCATGGAACTCATGGAGGAGAAAGGCGTGGTCGGCCCGGAGAACGGCTCCAGCCCGCGTGAGATCCTCGTCGACCTGGATACGCTCTGATCCGCGAATCCACTTCCCCTTCAGCCCCAAGTCCCTTAGTCACACCCCCATGCAATCCATCGGTGAGCGCCTCGAGGAGGCCCGGAAAAAGAAAGGCATTTCGATCCGCGAGGCGGCGGAGGCCACCAAGATTCGCGGCGATTATCTTTCCCAATTTGAAAACAACCGCTTCGACATCAACCTGACCGAGATTTACGTCCGCGGCTTCCTGCGCAGCTACGCCCTTTTCCTCAAGCTCTCCGGCGACAAGATCCTCAACGACTACGCCGCGCTCGGCCGGGGCGACGCCCGCCCGCGCCAGCCTAGCCGCGAAATCTACGGCCGCATGGATGTCTCCATCGCCTCCGCCGATGACCGCGGTGAAGCCGCCGCTCCCGAGGAAGCTCCCGCGCCCCTCCCCGCCCATCGCCAGTCCGCCGTCTCCCGCGGCTCCAACGTCGCCTCCGGCCCCGCCATCGACCCGGCTCTCCTTTTCAAATTCGGCAAGTGGGCCGTCATCGGCGGCCTCGCGCTGCTGTTTCTCTGGGGCGTCGTCGCCATCGTCAGGAGCACCGGCTCCTCCGCCGCGGCGCACAATCCGCCGGCCGCGACCGCCACGAAGGCTGCCGTCACGCCGCCCGTCGAACGCACCATCACGCTGGTCGCTGTCGATGCCGTGCGCGTGTCCGTGGTCTCCCGCAACGCGGACGACAGCGAGGGCGACGAACTCTTCAGCGGCACGCTCGCGCGCGGCCAGTCGCAGATCGTCCCGTGGCCCGGTCCCATTTACATCAAGGCCAACGCCGGCGAGAACCTGCAGATCGAGTTCAAGGGCAAGCGCTACGGTTCGCAGTTCACGGGCGTCGGCCGGGCCAAGATGTAACGCGGACGCGCCGCGGTGGGCTTACCTGAGCCCCACCGGCGGTCCCAGCACTTCACGCAGCACAAACGCACGCCGCAGGCTCGCCTGATCGGTCAGGCCGGCCAGCAATTCCCGGCGCGAGTCGAGGATCTGCCCGCGCTCGGAATTCATCTCCGTCTTCTCCGCCGCCGCCGTTGCACCGGCCTTGCGGCGCTCCGTCACTCGCGCGGTTTCCAAGGCGCGCATTTGTTCGGCCAGACGCTGCTGGCGTTCCAGGATTGCCGACTGGGTCGCAACCTGGGCTACTTCGGCCGGAGAGATCTCCTCGCGCACGACCGGCGGCTCGTATGTGGGTTCGGCTTCCTCCATCGGGGGAAGTCCCGGGGGAATGCCCAGCCCGCGGCGCTCGGCAATCTTGCGCCGAATCTCCTCCTGGATCCGCCGCGTGCGCGCCGCCTGTTCCGGATCGAAGTCGGCCGGCGTCCGCTGCGGCGTCTGCTCGCCCGCTTTGCGGACGGCCTTCACCACGTTGCGGACAATCGACACCACCACGAAGACGAAGAACAGCAGTGGCAGAAACTGGAGGAGCCCACCCATGGCCGGTTACTTCTTGGCCTCGGGCGGATGGCCGATGCTGGAGCGCATCGTCGTGTCCGCCTGGATGTTTTCCATGCGATAGTAATCCATCACGCCCAGCCGGCCGGAACGGAAGGCCTCGGCCATCGCGAGCGGCACCTGGGCCTGCGCCTCGACGACCTTTGCCTGCATCTCCTGCACGCGGGCCTTCATCTCCTGCTCGACGGCCACGGCCGCCGCGCGGCGGATTTCCGCCTGGGCCTGGGCAATGCTCTTGTTCGCCTCGGCTTGCGCCTCTTGCAGCTTGGCACCGACGTTCTCGCCGACGTCCACGTCCGCAATGTCGATGGAAAGGATTTCGAACGCCGAGCCGACGTCGAGGCCACGCGCCAGCACGGTCTTGGAAATGCTGTCGGGCGCCTCGAGCACGGCCTTGTAGCTTTCCGAGGAGCCGATGGTGGAAACGATGCCCTCGCCGACGCGCGCGATGATCGTCTCCTCCTTCGCGCCGCCGACGAAGCGGTCGAGGTGCGTGCGCACCGTCACCCGCGCCTTCACCTTCACCTGGATGCCGTCCTTCGCCACGCCGTCGATCGTCGTGCGGCCGCTGGCGGGATTCGGGCAGTCAATGACCTTCGGGTCGACCGAGGTGCGCACCGCCTCCTCGACGGACTTGCCGGAACCCTTCGTCGCGAGGTCAATGGCGCACGCGCGCTGCCAATCCAGCGCAATGCCGGCCTTCTGCGCGGCGATGAGCGCGTGCACGCAGGCGATGACGTTGCCGCCGGCGAGGTATTGGGCCTCGATTTCGTCCATCGAGAGCTTGATGCCCGCCTTCGTGGCCCGGATGCGGGCGTCGACCATGACGCTGAACGGCACCTGCCGGAGCTTCATGGCCAGCAGGTTGACCATGCTGACGGGCGCGCCGGCCAGCATGGCGCGCAGCCAGACGCTGAAGAACGAGCCGACGATGGCGACGACAACGATGACGATGACGACGACGATGATGAAACCGAGTTGATTTGTGCTCATGAGAGTTTGGTGACGGTGACGGAGAAATTCTGCATGCCGGTGACCTTCAGCTTCGCGCCGCGGGCCACATGCCCGTCGAGGGACAGCGCCTCGTAGCGGCGGCCATCCACCTCAATCTGGCCGCTGGGCATCAGCGGCGTGAGCGCGACCGCGTGCCGGCCGGTCAGCGCGGAGGTCTGGTCCGACGGCATCTGGCTGGTGCCTTCCACCGCGGTGTGCAGGAAGAATTTCTTTCCAAGCCGGGTCTTGGGCAGCACCCAGTATTCGACGTAAAGCGTGATGGCCAGGAGCGCCATGCCGATGCCGAAGGTCAGGAGCCCTCCGCCGATGCCGTATTCCTGGAACGCCCGCGCCGTGCCGGCGAGCATGGCGAATGTGCCGGCAACGACGAGGATGATGCCCGGCACAAACAGGTCGAGGAACAGGAGCACGATGCCCAGCAGGAAAAGGAGGAGAATCGTTGTCATGGTCGAAGGGGTTCGATGCCAGACTCGCAGCTTCCGGTCGCCGCCACAAGCGCGAAGCCGTTGCAAAAGTCCCGGGCGTTTCCAACCCGGCCCCGGTGACAGGGAAATTATTTGCGCGCCACCCCCGCCCGCCCTTACTCGCGGCCATGGAGAAGATTTCCCACCTCGGGCAGACCCTGACGCGCTGGCGGGTGGGCCAGTCCACCTTCCTCGCCCTGCCCGAGAAGGGTGCGCGGCTGATGAACTGGCACGTCACGCTCGGGGACGGCTCGGTGCGCGACGTGATTTACTGGCCCGAGGCATCCTCGCTGGCTGATTTTGCGAAGATCAAGGGCGGCAACCCGGTGCTGTTTCCGTTCAACGCCCGCAGCTATGACCGCGGCGAAATCCAGTTCTGGCGCGACGCCGCGGGTGTCCGGCGGCCAATGCCGATGCACGGGCTCGCGCGCCAGGGTGATTTCAAGGTCACCCGCCTCGACGCCGGCGGCTTCGCGGCGCAGTTCGTCCCCGGCGCCGAAGCGCTGGCGAGCTACCCGTTCGACTACGAATTCACCGTCACCTACCGCTTCGAACCGTTCGGGCTGACGTGCGAATACGCCCTCCGCAACCTCGGGACGTCACCGCTGCCGTGGAGCGCGGGTCATCATTTCTATTTCACGGTGCCGTGGAGCGAAGGCGCCGTGCGCAAAGATTACGTGCTGCGGCTCCCGGCGACGAAGCGCTACAAGCAAGACTTCACCACCGGGCAGCTCCTGCCCGGGCCGGCGCTGCAGGCCGAGGAGAATCTCGCGAACCCGGCACTCATTGACACCATCCACACCGGCCTCCGCAGCAACGCCGTCGTATTCGGCGAAAAAGGAAAGCCGGGCGACGTCATTGTGCGCCTCGGCACCGCGCCGGTTCCGCCTGCCGACGCCGCCATCGTCACGTGGAGCAGCAGTGACGATGCACCGTATTACTGCGTCGAGCCCTGGATGGGGCCGCCCAACGCGCCCGAGCACAAAATCGGACTCCACCTCGTCCCTCCCGGCGAGACCGGGATCTTTTCTGTCAACGTCGCCGTCAAATAATTCCCCATGCCCCAACGCCATCCCGTCACCGCCCTGGCCTCCATCCCGCCCGGCTCCGCGCAAGCATTCACCGTCGCGGGCCAGCGCATCGCGTTCTTCAACGTCGATGGCAAAATCCATGCGGTCGACGACACGTGTCCGCACGCCGGCGCCCCGCTGTCGGACGGCCGCGTGCAAGGCTGCCTCGTGACCTGCCCGTGGCACGCCATCCGTTTCGACGTCACCACCGGCTGCATGCCCGGCCAGGCGGAAAAGTCGCTCACGGTCTACCCCGTGTTCATCACGGGCGACCAGATCGAAGTGGAAGTCTGAGCGCGCAACGCGGCTCAGTGCAGCGAGCCCTTCCAGCCTTCGCCACAGGGGCCGCCGGAAGCCTGCTGCTCCACCTCGTAGAGAGAGCCGTCCATGCGCACCAGCGGGTGATATGACCCGGAAATCTTGCGCACGTTGCCTGCGGCGTAATGGCAGATGAAGGAGCGGCGGAATCGCGTCTTCGAGCGATTCGGCCCCGAGCCGTGGATTAGGCTCCCGTTGAAAAACAGCGTGTCGCCCGCCTTCATCGGGACCAACTGGGCCTTGAGTCCCTTCGGCACCGGCACGAGGTGTGACGTGTAGCTCTCGTTCGCATCGGCAACCGCGGGGCAAATGACGTCGGCGTTATTCGTCTTCGGCACCACGAGCAGCGCGCCGTTTTCCGCGTCGCAGTCGTCGATCGCCGTCCAGGCCGCGATGCAGGAGCCCGGCTCGACGAGCAGGTAGAACTGGTCCTGGTGCAGCGCCTGGCCGCGTGCGCCGGGCGGCTTGAAATAGAACATGCTCTGCGTCGCGACCGGATCCGCCCCGAAGAAGGCCCGCAGCCGGTCCGCCACGCGCGGCAGGAGCATGAAGTGCTTGGCGCGCTCGTTGAACCGGTGCGGCATCATTACGCGCGGAAACTGGAAAAGCGGGTCATCCGGATTTTTCACGCCGTCCGCCTCCTTGCGCGGCTCGTAAAACCCGGGCACACCCTGGTCGTGCATCCCGGCGAACAGCTCGCGGATCTCCGTCACCTCCGCCGGCGTGAACAGGCCGCGCGCGAGGGCGTAGCCTTCACGGGCGAAAAATCCCGCCTGTGCGGCAATTTCCTGGGCAGGGGCGGAGTCACGGCGGGCAACCATGGGAATAGCCTAGCATTGATCCCGTTTTTGGCCAATGAATCGTCAGGCCAAATACCTATAATATCCTCCTGCCGTCCGCCATGCCTTCCGCCGCCAACGCCCCCGCCCCGCCCGCCGGCATGCTGGTCACGGGGCATTTCCACAAAGGTCCGCGCTACGCCATCTCCCGCTCTCAGGGCACGCGGGACTGGCTGCTAATCTACACGTTAAGCGGACACGGCCGCATCGGCCATACCGGGGGCGAACGGGTCACGCAGGCAGGCGATATGATCCTGCTGCGCCCGGGCGTGCCGCACGACTACGGGACGGCCCGCGGTGCGCGGCAGTGGGAGCCGCTCTGGGCGCACTTCGTTCCCCGTCCCGGCTGGCTGCCCTGGCTGGATTGGCCGCAAGTCGCCCCGGGCATCCTCCACCTGGCGCTGCGTGACGCGGAAACCGCGCCGCACATTGTCCGTCGGTTCCGCGACGTGATCCGCCTCAACGCCGGCCCCAGCCGCCAGCGCGAGGCGCTCGCACTCAACGCCCTCGAGGAAATCCTGCTGTGGTGCGACCTGGCCAACCCGCGCCGCGAGACCGCGGGCCTCGACAGCCGCATCCGCCACTCGCTCGAGTTCATCTGCGAGCATTTCGCCCAGCCGCTCAACGTGGCCCGCGTCGCCGCGCACTGCGGTCTCTCGCCCTCGCGCTTTGCGCACCTGTTCCGCGCGCAGACCGGCGACACGCCCCAGCGCTACCTGGAACTCCAGCGGCTCAACCGCGCGCGGCAGCTCCTGGAATTCACGCAGGAGCCGGTGGCGGTCGTCGCGCGCAGCGTGGGTTTTGAAAATCCGTTCTACTTCACGCTCCGCTTCAAGCGCCACAGCGGCGCCAGCCCGCGCGCGTGGCGCCGGCGGCACCGGCCCACGGGGCGGTGATTTTTCCCGTTACATTTTTACGATTCTTGAGTCACCTTGGACCATGACCTTGCTGCCCGCCTCCTTCGCCTTCCTGCCGGACATCGGCGGCGGGGAAGTGGTCGTCGTGCTGTTCATCGTCCTGCTGCTCTTCGGCGGCGACAAGATGCCGCAGCTCGCCAAGGGGCTCGGCAAGACGCTCCGGGAATTCAAGAAGGCCGCCAGCGACGTCGAGTCGGAGTTCAAGCGCGCCCTCGACGAGGTACCTGACCAGCCGACCCCGCCCCCCAAGCCGGTGGCCCCCAGCCCGCGTCCCGCCGCGCCCGTCAACCGCCTCGAGCCGCCTGCTCCGCCACCGTCGCCCCAGCCATGAATCGCGAACCGGCGCACGTCGCGGCCCCCGTGCCGTTTCCCATCACGGGCGAACTCGACTTGCACACGTTCCGGCCGGAGGACCTCGCCGAGCTGATTCCCGCCTACCTTGCGGAATGCGCCGCGCGCCACTTCGCCGACGTCCGCATCATCCACGGCAAGGGCACGGGCCGGCTGCGCGTGCGCGTCCACGCGCTGCTGCGTTCGTCCCCCTTCGTGCGCACCTACCGCCTCGGCGACGCCCGTTCGGGCTCCTGGGGCGCCACCGTCGTCACCCTTCGCTGATGAAAACCAAGCTGCTCCTCCCCGCCGCCTTCGCCCTCGTGGCGCTGTTCGCCAGCTGCACGACCGAACCCGCCGTCGCTCCGCCGCCGCCGCTCGTGTTGATCTCGATGGACGGCTTCCGCTGGGACTACATCGCGCTGCATCCCGCCGAGACGCCGCACCTCCAGCAACTCAAGCGCGAAGGCTCCTCCGCGCGCGCCCTCATCCCGGTTTATCCCTCCAATACGTTTCCGAACCACTACTCGATCGTGACCGGCCTCTACCCGGCGCACCACGGCATCATCAACAACGAGATGTTCGACCCGGCGCTGAAGACCTTTTTCCACTACAACCGGCCGGCATCGGCCCACGATAATCGCTGGTGGGGCGGCGAACCGATCTGGGTCACCGCGGTCAAGCAGGGCCACCCCAGCGCGAGTTCGTTCTGGGTCGGCTCCGAGGCCGAGATCCAGGGCATCCGCCCGACGTATTGGAAGACCTACGACTACACCATTCCGTTCCCGAAGCGGCTCGACGAGCTCATCGACTGGCTGCACTTGCCAGCGGCCCAGCGACCGGTGGTGACCACGTTTTACTTCGAGGAGACAAACTCCGCCGGGCACAAGTTCGGGCCCGACTCCCCGGAACTCACCGCGACGGTCAAGATGCTCGATGGCCGCATCGGTGAGATGCTGGACCGCTTCAAGGCCGAAAACCTGGCGGTGAACCTCGTGATCGTTTCGGACCACGGCATGACCAACATCAGCCCGGAGCGCGTCATCATCCTCGATGACTACCTCGATCCCGCCTTCGTGCAGGTGGATTTCTTTGGCTCCGCCGCGGGCTTGCGTCCGCTCGATGGCAACGCCGCTTCCGTGGTGCGCGCGCTGTCGGCCCTGCCACATGCGAAGGCGTATCGGTCGCAAGACCTGCCCGCGCGCTTCCACCTGACCGACAACGCCCGCATCCCGCCTGTCTGGATCGTGCCCGAGGAAGGCTGGGAAATCGAGACGCGGGCCCATTTCAAGGCGGTCCGTTCGCGATTCCTCAAGGGCGACCACGGCTTTGATCCCCAGCTCGACTCGATGCACGGCATCCTCATCGCCCACGGCCCGTCATTCATGAGCGGCGTGACGTTCGACGCCGTCGAGAACGTCCACATCTACAACCTTTTGTGCGCCGCGCTGCGGCTCACCCCGGCGCCCAACGACGGCGACAAGCGGCTGGTGCGGGCGTTCCTGAAGCCCTGACGCCGGTCATCCGGCCCAAAAACCACTCCTCCCGGCGGTGCGTAAATCCTGCAACTTTTGCCGGGGAGCGGAGTTCTCATGGGCGTAACCATCAACGCTCCTCCGCCATGAAACTCATCCCTTTCCTTTCCGCCTCCGCCTTCGTCGGACTCGCCGTTTTCGCCCTGGCCCTGTCCTTCAGTGCCCACGCCCTCGGCTCCTACGCCGCGGCGTCCTCGATGCTCGTCGTCCTCGGCGCCGTGCGGGACTACAGTCCCCGCCGCTC
Source organism: uncultured Opitutia bacterium (assembly GCA_903862955.1). Taxonomy (GTDB): domain Bacteria; phylum Verrucomicrobiota; class Verrucomicrobiia; order Opitutales; family Opitutaceae; genus Opi-474. Next base: position 149,387 of record CAIPAH010000016.1, on the reverse strand, counting down.
CTCCTGGGAGCCGGGCCGCGCCCGCACCACGCGGTTTCCCACCGCGCCCGCGCGCCAGGAAGACCGGCTCGCCGCCTGATTTGCCACCACCGGCCGGCCATTCATCCCGCCGCCGTGCCGCCGGTCACTGCGGGATTGTTTTCGTCGCTGCAGCGCCCAAGATGGGCGCGCAATGAAAACAAATCTTGTCTACGGCCTCTACCTGACGCTGGCCTTGATGCTCCTCAACCTGGCGTTTTATTTCCTCGGTTATCACTCAGACGTGGAGAAGTTCGCCACCGCCGATCTGATTTCCAAGATCGCGTTTTGGGTGTTTGCCATTGTCTTCATCGTGCTGGGCACCCGCGCCCGCCGCAACGAGGTGCCCGTGACCGAGGAATTTGGCTACGGCCAGGCCTTGCTGTCGGGTTTCCGGATTTCGCTCTTCGCCGGCCTGTTCGGCATCGTGACCAACTATCTCTACATGAAGGTCATCAATCCCGGCTTCATTGAGGTCATCATTCAAGTGGCCACGGCCAAGGCCGAAGCCAAGGGCGCCGGCTCGGCGCAAATCGAGCAGATGGAAAAAGGCATCCGTTTCATGATGAATCCCGTCTTTTCCGGGATCTTCGTCCTGATCCTCATTACGCTTTGCGGAACGCTCGTGGCCCTCGTCACGTCGGCCTTTCTGAAGCGCCCCGCCCAGGATAACCTGACGCCACCCGTCAGCGCCTGATTTTCGGACAAGTTTGGCCGCAAAAAAGCCGGGTCCCCGTGGACCCGGCTTTTTCTTGCACCACTAAAACGCGCTCAGCTCAGAAGGTCGGCGCCGGGCGCGGAGCCGGGTCGGCCGGCGGCACCGGCAGTGAAATGCCGTGATGCTGCTGGCGGGCGTCCTTCACCTCGCCGGGCGTGAAGTCGCCGTCGGTCTTGAAGCTGTATTCCTGCATGCCTTCGAGCTTGTCGAGGCGGGCCCGCACGTCGGCAGGGAGCGCCTTGCGCTGCTCGGGGGTGTCGACCGGACCGGAATAGAGCTGGTCGCCCTTGGCGTTCTTCGCCACGAGCGTCTTCTTGCCGTCCTTGATGGTGAGGTCGAGCGAGCCCTGCTCGTCGCTGTACACCATGTTGCTGTTGCTCGTGCTCACCGACACGGAGTGCATGCCGGGGCCGTCGTCGCGGTTGATTTCGATGTGCGCCACGCCCGGGCCTGGCATGCCGGGGCCGCCGGGCCCGCCGTGCTCCATCAGCGAGAGCACGCGGTCCATGTCTTCCCGGCCCATGCCGGGCGCCCCACCCTCGCCGTTCATCAACATGCGGTGAAAATTAAGCAGGTCCGCGCCTTGTCCGTCTCCCAACATGGCCAGCTTGGGCACCTCATGCTTGGCGAGCTTCACCTTGGCCGTGGTTTCCTTGCCGCCGCGGATGAACGTCAGCGTGACTTCGTCGCCTTCCTTGTGGTTGCGGATGAGGACGGCGAGCTGGCGCTGCTCGATGAGGAGCTGGTCGTCCAGTTTCACGACGACGTCGTGCTGCTTGAGCACGTTGGTCGCAGGCGAGTCGGGCGCGACCATCGTCACGACGAGGCCCGCGCCATTGGCCAGGCCGAGCTGGTCGGTCAGGACGGGATTCACCGGCACCGTGGCGATGCCGAGGAAGGTGACGCTTTCCATTTCCCGCGGGCCCGGAGGCATCAAGTGATGGCCGCGATGCGGCGGCGGGGTGGCATCGTCGGGGCCGGCGATGACGCGCAATTCCTGGTGTTCCGCGGGCGCGGCCGGGTCTTGCGCCAGCATCGCGGGCAGCGCGACGGCGAAGCCGACCAGGGGAACGAGATAACGAACGGTGGATTTCATGGGATGATGGATAACCGGTGATGGGTTATTGGTTGTGGGTGATCTTACTGGAAACTGACGGGCACGACCCGCTCCTCGGTGCGCGGAACGCTCCAGCGCAGCGAAGCCTGGGTGTTGGGATTCTTCCACGTGATGGTGTCGACGTAGGAACTGCGGTAGCGGAGCGCGGTGGTGCCGTCGGCGAGCGTGACGAGCCCGTCGTCGCTCTGGGCATAGAGCACGTTTTCAGCACTCACCGGCTTGAACTTGGCGACGGGAGCCGCGGGCGCGACCGGCGTGGCTTGAACCAAGGCTGGCGCCGGAGCCGACGTCCGGGTGGGCTGCAGCAACAACACCCCGGCGGCGACGGCGGCGAGCGGCAGCGCGGCCCAGGCCCAGAAGTTGCGGCGGGCCGGCGGCGCGGCGAGATCGCGGCCGATGGCGGCGGTGAGTTCCCGCGACGGGAGGACCGGGCGCAGGCGCTTCAACTCGGCTTCAAGTTCCAGAAGTTCCTTATCCATGGCAATCGGCTGCACTCAGCGCTTCACGCAGTGCGGCCAGCGCGTAACGGTAACGCGAGGCGGCGGTGTTGGGCGGGATGCGAAGCTGGGTGGCAATTTGTTCGAAGGTGAGTTCGCCCCAGATCTTGAGCACGAGGACCTCGCGTTGTTCCGGCGGGAGCCCGCGGAGGGCCGTCTCGATGTCGGAGCGGCGGTCGTCGCCTTCCTGGGGAATTTCAAAAACGGGCTCGAGGAGTTCGCGTCCGCCCTCAGCCCGCTCCTCGCGGGCGCTGCGCCGGGCATTCCGGCGGGCGAGATCGGTGGCGGCGCGGCGGACGGACGTGAACAGGAGCGCCTGCGGCTCCCCACCGAGCTTGCGCTGGTGGCGCCAAAACCGGACGAAGGCTTCCTGGACGACATCCTCGGCATCGGCCAACGACCGCGTCCACTGCCGTGCGCAAAGCAGCAGTTTCGGGCCGTAGTGCTGAAACCAGTCTCTCCAGGATTCATCGTCAGGAATGTCCTCCATGCGTTCTTGTTGGGGGGCTTTCCTGAAAAGCGTCATCGCAGCGGGGTTTTGTCTATCCTCGCCCCAAATTGTTTCCCCCGCCACCGGAAACAGGCCAAAAAAAAGGCCCGGATTGCTCCGGGCCTTGCCATTCAACGCTTTGCCGAGCTTACCGCCCGAACAGCTTCTTCCAGGTGATGCGGTATTCGACCGCCGCCATCGCCAGGAGCATCAAAATGACGCCAAAGCCGACCAAGGAGTCCGCGTTGATCGCGGGGTTAGCACGGAAAAGCAGGTAGGTAGCGGCGCCGGTAAGACCGAGGGTGACCGCAAGGGTGGTGAGTTCGTGTTTCATAGTAGTATCTTTCGTTGTCTTGCCGACCCAACTTGGGTCAGCGGAGAGGACTATACGTGACTTCTATCGATAGTTGAAATAATTGCTGCCTATCGTATTCATTGTCTTGTCCTATGGAACTCCACCAATTGCGCTACATGGTGGCCGTCGCCGAAACGGGGAATTTTACCCGGGCATCGGAACGTTGCCACATTACTCAACCATCACTTAGTCAACAGATTCTGAATCTTGAAAAGGAGGTTGGCCACAAGCTCTTCCACCGCTTGGGTCGGAAGGCGGTGCTGACGGAGGCCGGGATGACGTTTCTCGACCGGGCCCGGCTCATCCTCTTCGACGTGGAGGACGCCATCAAGGTGCTCAAGGACAGCCCTTCCTTGGACCGGCTGATCACAGTCGGGGCGGTGCCGACCATTGCGCCCTACCTGCTCGCCCCCTTGATCCAGCGATGCCGGGAGACCCATCCCAACCTCGTCGTCCACCTGCGCGAGGACTTTCGCAGCGATCTCATCCGTGGCGTGCTGGAGGGCGAACTCGACCTGGCCGTGGTCACCTTGCCGATCAAGGATCACCGGCTCTCGATCGAACCTCTGCTGACCGAGCCGCTGCTGCTGGTCGTGGGCAAGGGGCATCCGCTCTCGGGCCGCTCGGAGGTGACTGCCAATGACCTCGCCGACGAGACCTTTGTGACGATGGGCGACTCCAGCACGCTGGCCGCCCAGATCCGCAGCTTCTGCGGCGACCACAATTTCTCGCCGAAGATCGGCTACCGCTGCGCCCAAGTGGCGACGCTCAAGCTCTTTGTCGCCATGGGCGCGGGCATTTCCATCCTGCCGCAAGTCGCCCGTCTGCCAGCCGACCGGGACACCCTCACCTACCTCCGGCTGGCCGAGAGCGCCCCGACCCGTGAGATCGGCGTCATCCGTCACCTGCAACGCTACCAAAGCCGTGGCGCGGAACAGTTTCTCTCCCTGCTGCGGGAGCAGGGTCGCATCAGCTCAAGTCCGTTCCCCACCTGAACGTCGCCGCGCAGTGCGTCGGGAGACGCTGCCTCATCGTTCCGCACTGGCCACGCCAGCGACGTCGTCCGGCCGGCGCGCGGCGCTGAAATCGGCCCTCCCGCGCCGAAATCCTCCGGACAGTTGCGCTCCCCCGAAAATCCCCAACGCTATCGGTTTTCATGTCCCTTTCCGGTCACCACGCTCTCACGCCCGCCCGCGAACGCGCCACGCTGCTCACTTTGGGCGCGGTGCAGTTCACGCACATCCTCGATTTCATGATCATGATGCCGCTGGGCGCGCAGCTCATGCGGGTGTTCCAGATCACGCCGGCGCAGTTCACCCAACTGGTGGCGTGCTATGGCTTGGCGGCGGCCGTGAGCGGCTTCCTCGGTGGATTCTTCATGGACCGCTTTGACCGCAAGCGCGCGCTGCTCGTGCTCTATGCCGGCTTCGGCGTTTCGACTTTCGCCTGCGGCCTGGCGCCAACCCATCACTGGCTGATGATCGCGCGGCTCGCCGCCGGTGCGTTCGGCGGCCTCGCAGGTTCGATGGTCTCGGCCATGGTGGGCGATGTCATTCCGCCCGCGCGCCGCGGCCGCGCGATGAGCGTGGTCATGAGCGCTTTCCCCGTTGCGTCCGTGCTCGGCGTTCCCGTCGGCCTCGTGCTCGCGGGCAAGACCGGCTGGCACGCGCCATTCTTCATGCTCGGTGCCTGCGCCGGCCTCAACCTGCTGATCGCCTCCATCGCCCTGCCCCATCTGCCCACCGCCGTCGTCGACCACGATCCCCGCCGGCAGATGAAGGAAATCCTGTCGCATTCCGTCCACCGGCGCGCGTTCGCCCTCGGCGGCATGCTCGTGATGGCGGGCGGCGTGCTCATTCCCTTCATCGCACCGTCGTTCGTCGCGAACGTCGGCCTGAACGAGGAAACCCAACTCCCCATCGCCTACGTGGTCGGGGGGCTGGCCACGATGATCAGCATGCCGCTGATCGGCTGGCTCAGCGACCGCATGGACCGGCTGTGGCTCTTCATCTGGCTCTCCGCGCTCGGCTCACTCGTCGTGCTCGGGTTGGTCCGGCTGGGACCTTCCTCGGTCGGCTTCGCCGCGATGATGATGGCGTGCTTCATGGTGCCGATGTCGGGTCGTTTCGCCCCTGCCATGACGATGGTGACTAATGCCGTGGAAGCGCGCTATCGTGGCGGCTTCATGAGCCTCAACGCCGCGCTCCAGCAAGCCGCCAGCGGCCTGGCCAATGTCGCGGCAGGCTTGTTCGTCACCACCGACGCCGCCGGGCATCTGGTCGGCTATCCACGCCTCGGCTATGTTTCCGTCGGCTTCTTCTTCCTGGCCGTGCTCTGCGCCGCGGAGCTGCGTCGCGCCGCGCCCCACGTCGCCACGCCGGCGAAAACCGACGCGCCCGCGCCCGCCCACGTCGAGGCCGAAGCGCTCGTCTGACATGACCCCATCGCCCGCATCCTCCCTCGCCGACCCGGCCCCTGCCCCGGCTGGGAAGGCGGCGCGGCGGCGGCCGGAACTTCTCGCGCCGGCCGGCGACTGGGAGTGCGCGCGGGCCGCCGTCGAGAACGGCGCCGATGCGATCTACTTCGGACTTGAACGCTTCAACGCCCGCATGCGCGCGAAGAATTTCACGACGGCGGACCTGCCGGCACTGCTGGAATTCCTCCATCGCCGCGGCGTGCGCGGCTACGTGACGTTCAACACGCTGGTTTTTCCCTCCGAACTCGCGGAAGCCGAGGACTGCCTGCGCGCCATCATTGCCGCCGGCGTGGATGCGGCGATCGTCCAGGACATCGGCATCTGCCGGCTGATCCGCGCGCTCTCGCCGGATTTCCCGATCCACAGCTCCACGCAGATGACCATCACGAGCGCCGCCGGCGTGGCCTTCGCGCGGGAACTCGGCGCCCAGCTCGTCGTGCTCGCCCGCGAGAATTCCCTCGCCGACATCGCCCGGATCAACGCCGCCCAGTCCGCCGCTGAGGTCCAATTGCCGCTCGAGGTCTTCGTGCACGGCGCGCTTTGCGTCGCCTACTCGGGCCAGTGCCTGACTAGCGAATCGCTCGGCGGCCGCTCAGCCAATCGTGGCGAATGCGCGCAGGCCTGCCGTTTGCCCTACGACCTGATCTCCGATGGCCAACAGGTGCCGCTGGGCGACCGCCGCTACCTGCTCAGCCCGCAGGATCTCTCCGGCCTCGATGTGCTGCCCGACCTCGTTCGCGCCGGCGTCGCCTCCCTGAAAATCGAGGGACGCCTCAAGTCCCCCGAATACGTCGCCAGCATCACGCGCGTGTATCGGCAGGCGCTGGACAAGGTCATGGCGGAATTTTCCGGCACGCCCGCGACATCCCCGCTCGACCGCGCCGCCGCTCGGTACGAGCTGCAGATGGCTTTTTCCCGCGGGCTCTACACCGGCTGGTTCCGGGGAAACAACAACCAGGAGCTCGCCCACGCCCGTTTCGGCACCAAGCGCGGCGTGTTCCTTGGCGAAGTCCTCCGTGTTACCGGCGAGAGCGTCACGTTGAAACTCACCGGCCCGCTCAAGCCCGGCGACGGCCTGGTGTTTGACGCCGGCAAACCCGAGGTTCGCGAAGAGGGCGGACGGGTTTACCAAGTCACTGCCGGCCGCGACGGCGAAACCACGCTGCGCTTCGGGGACGGCGACATCGACTGGCGTCGCGTGTCCGCAGGCCAACTGGTCTGGAAAACCAACGACCCCGCGCTCGACCGCGAAGTCCGCGCCTCGTTCGAGGGCACGCAGGTCCGCTTCACGCGGCCCATCACTCTCGAAGTCCACGGTCGAACGGGCACGCCGCTGGCGCTCATTGCCCAGGATGAACGCGGCCACGTCGTAAAGGTCGAGTCCGCGGTGCCGCTGGCCGTCGCCGAAAAGCAGCCGCTGACCCCGGCCCGTCTGCACGAGCAACTCGGCCGCCTCGGCGGCACGCCATTTGTGCTGCGTGAACTTCGCTCCCACCTCGAGGGCGCGGTGATCCTGCCCGTCAGCGAGCTCAACCACCTCCGCCGCGAAGCCGTGGCCCAGTTGGAACAGCTCCGTGCCGCGCCGCTGCGCTGGACGGTGACGAACAACACCCTGGCCTCGCTCGTCCCGCCAAGCGGCGTCCGGAGCGCAGCACCCGAGAGCTCCGCCGCCAAGGCTATGGAGGGCACAGCCGAGCTGATCGCCGTGATCCGGCTGCTGCCACAGCTCGACGCCGCGTGGGCGGCTGGCGCGCGCACGATCTACTGCGAGTTCGAGAACCCGAAATTCTACCGCGACGCCGTCGCCCGCTTCCGCGCGTTGCAGGCCGTCGAACCCGCGCCGGGTTCCTCGATTTGGGTCGCCGCGCCGCGGGTATTCAAGCCGGGCGAGGAGTGGATCCTCAAACAGGTGCGCTCCTGTGAGGCCGACGGCTATCTCGTCCGCAACTACGACCACCTGGCCTATTTCGCCGGCGACCGGAAGCGCGGGGATTTCTCGCTGAACGTCGCGAACGCCCTCACGGCGGATTATTTCCTGCACCGGCACGGGTTGGAGCGCTTGACCGCGAGCTACGATCTCAACATCGCGCAACTCGAGTCGCTCCTGCAGTCGGCGCCGCCGGCGTGGTTCGATCTCACCGTGCACCAGCACATGCCGATGTTTCACATGGAGCACTGCGTGTTCTGCGCGTTCCTCTCGACGGGCAAGGACTACCGCGACTGCGGCCGCCCGTGCGACAACCACGTGGTGACGCTGCGCGACCGCGTGGGGGCGGACCTCCCGCTGCGGGCCGACGCGGGTTGCCGCAACACCGTCTTCAACAACCGGGCCCAGACGGGCGCCGAATACGTGTCGCGTCTCCTCGAGCTGGGCGCGCGCAGCTTTCGCGTGGAGTTCGTCAACGAGGAGCCGGATGAGGTGACCCGCACCCTCTTCAAATACCAGCAGCTCCTGCGCGGGGAAATCTCAGGAGCCGAATTGTGGCGCGAGCTGAAGTTGCTGCACCAGCTGGGCGTCACCCGCGGGCAGATGGAAACCGCCCCGCAGGTGATTCACCGGAAGACGTAGGTCGGGCTGAACGTCCGATGGTTTTTAGCCGGAAGCCAGGAAACCAGGAACAATCCTGGTCGCGGAACAGCCGACGCGGTCGCTCAGGGACCGCTGCGACGCGTGAGGCCGATGGCCCCGACGACGATGAGTAGGCCGCCGCCCACGAAATACCAGGTGGCGTCGGTGGTGTGCCCTTCACCGGTGACCTTGTCCGCGACTTTGGCGACAGCGGTGTCGACGCCGCCGGCAGCCGAATTGCGGCGCGAGTTGCCGAGATAGCAGACGTAAATGCCGGCGATGATGAGGATCAGGCTGATGACTTTGTTCATGATGACTTGGGGTCGAGGGTTGGATTCTGGTGTGCTGAACTGCCTGACCGTGGGGCCGGCAAAGGTTAAAGGCGCCTCATCCGGCCGTCGGTGAGCGCCGCATCGCGGCGAAGAGCTTGCCCGCACCGAAGACGGCCGGGCCCCAGCGCAGGAGGGTGCCGAAGATTCCGGTGTTTCGCAGCAGCGTGCGCTTCAGGAACAGCGCCACCGGGATGGCGGCAAACTGGGCGAGGGGCCGGAGCTTGCGCCAGACGGCGACGACCTTGTCCAGCCAGACGATCGGCCGCTCCACCTCGGCGGCGGCGAGCGAGATCTCCAGCCGGCGGATGGCGATGCGCAGCCGCAGCGCCGTCTTATACATCTCGAGCCGCTTCAATTCTGCGTCCGGATACATGCGCGGTCCCCCTTGATTTCCGACAGCGTGGCCGCGAACGGCTTCGGCTGGCGGGCGATGTGGCGGCGAAAGCCCACGATGATCGCGACCAGCGCCGCCGTGTAGAGCAGCGTGAGGCCGCCGAGCGCAGCCAGCCGGGCGCTTTCCCACAGCAGGTAGACGAGCGTGATGCTGGCGAACGCGATGGCCATGACGCCGGTGAAAACCGCCGCGCTGATCCAGATGAAGGTCTGGATGAGGCGGTGTTTTTCCTCCTGCAGTTCGACCGAGACCAGCTCGATGCGATCCTCCAGCGTGGCGAGCAGGCTGTCCGCCAGCGTGTGGATCGACTGCACAAATCCCGGTGAAGGGCTGGGCGGGGCTTCCATGAGGAAAGCCGGCGCTTACTTGGCGCTGCGCCGGCCGAGCAGCACGCCAACGAGAATGCCCACGCCAGCCGCGACCGCCATGGCTTGGTAGGGATTCTCGCGGATCGTCGTGTCGGTGTATTTCGCACCGGCCACAACCTTCTTCCTGGCCCCGTCATAGAAGTCCGAGAGGCGCTCATGCATGGCGTCGTAGCGCAAACGCAGGTTGCTCATCACATCTTCCGAGGCTTCGCCGGCCGTATCGCCGATCATCTGCTCGGCTTCCGTGACCAGGGCCTGCAGTTCCGTCAGCAATTCCTTGGGTGAATGGGCGGTGGTGGATTTGTTGTTTTTCATAGGGATGGGTTGGGTTGAGTCTGACCCCACAGACCCCACAATTGCCCTGCGGTTCGGATGTATGTCCGCCCCCACCCAGCCGGTCAGCGCGGCACCAGGAACTGCACGGTCGTCCCCCGTCCCGGCTCACTCGTGCACGCGATGCTGCCGCCATGCGCCACGACGATTTCCCGCGCGATGGCGAGACCCAGCCCTACGCCCGGCTTGCTCTGGCCAGGGGCACGGTAGAAGCGCTCAAAAACATGCGGCAGGATGTCCGGCGGAATTCCCTCGCCTTGGTCGCTCACGGAGAAGCGGATGAAATCCAGCGGCGCGTTCGCCGCTTCCAACGTGATGACGCCGCCCGGCGGCGAATACTTGGCGGCATTCGACAGGAGGTTGATGAACACGTGCCGGATGCGGCCGCGGTCGACGTTGATCTCCTCGCCCGCGAGATCCGGGGCCAGGTTCAGCGAGAGGGTCAGGCCCGCGGGTTCGATGAAACTGCGCGCTTCCGCGGCCAGTTCCCCCAACAGGTTCGCAACTTTTATGGGAGCCCGGTCGAGGCTGGCCGCGCCGCCTTCCAGCCGCGCCAGGTCGAGCAGGTTGTCGAGGATGCGCAGCAGCCGGTCCGCCTCGTCGCGCACCGTTTCCAGCAGCTCCTGCTGCGTGGCCGTCAGGCCCGCGAGTTTTTGCTCCAGCAAGAGGTAAACCGCCATGCGCAGGCTGGTGAGCGGGGACTTGAGTTCGTGGCTGACGGTGCCGACGAGGTTGGTCTTCGCGTCGTCGAGCAGCCGGAACTTCGTCACGTCCTGCAGGATGAGCGCGGCGCCCTTGAATTCCGTGAGCTTGTCGCCAATGGCGAGGATACGCGGGAGATAATGCCTTTCCTCGCGACCGACACGCAGCGTGACCACCTTGGAGTAATCCGTCGGCAGGTAATGGCTGCCGCTGCGCAGCACGTCGTCGAGCGGCCCCGCCAGCCCCGGCGGAAAGCCGTTGGCAAAGTCAGGCAACACGGCGAGTTGGTCGGCGGCGGGATTGCGCACCTCCTGCGTGCCGTCACGGCCCACCACAAACACGGGCTCGGGCGTGGACGTCAGCGTCGCCTCCATCGTCCGCTGCGTGCGCAGGACTTTGGCGAGCGTGGCGTCACGATACGCGCGCAGGTGCGCCGCCATCGTGTTGAAGGCCCGCGCGAGCTGGCCGAGTTCGTCTGTCGACGTCACCGGCACCTCGCGCTCGAGATCGCCATCACCCAGCGCCACGGCCGATGCCGTCAGCGCCTGGATCGGCCGCAGGAACGAATCCGCCAGTCGCCACGCGAGGTAAAAGAACAGCCCCACGACCACCACCATCGCGGCAAACAGCAGGTGCAGCGTGCGGTCGATGCGCATCTGCACGCGGGCCTCGGCCTCGACGATCTCGCGGTGATCCCACTCGAGCAACGCGTCGAGCGCGTGGTTGACGGCGTAGAACGCCGTTTCGCTGCGCTTGAGCACCTCCAACGGGTTGAGGCCGCCGAGCCGCAGCGTGTCGTCCCCGACGGCGGTGAAACGCTGGAATTCGGCGTCCACGGCATTGAGCCGCTCCGCCTTTTCCCGGCCGGGCTGGCCGAGCAGCTCCTCGTTGAGTCCGCGCTTGAAGTGCGCGCGGCCGGCCACGAAACGCGGCAGGGCCGCGGCGGCGTCGCCCGAGCGCGCGTCACCCAGCGCCACGTTCATCTGCGTCGCGGCATCGCGCAGGTCCTGCACGACGCGGATTGAGCGAAAGTTGCGCGACAGGATGCTGGCCACCGATTCGCCCAGCTCCTGGCTGGTGCGCACCGCGTAGAGGCACACGAGCAGGAACAGCAGCAGCAGGGGCAGCAGTCCGAGGGTGAGGCGCGTGCGGAGCATCCGGGTTTTTCGCTAGAGCAGGCCGAGTTTCTGGCGCTTGCGGTAGAGCGTGGCGGGGTCGATGCCGAGCGTGCGGGCCGCATCGTCGAGGTTGCGGCTGACCGCAAGGATCCGGCGCAGGTGCTCGGCCTCGAGCGCCTCGAGCGTCACCCGCGCACCCACGGCGATGGCGGGGTCGGCGGGAATGCCGAATTCTTCCGGCAGGTCGCACAGCTCGATCTGCTCCCCGCTGGCAAGAATCGTGGCGCGCTCGATGACATTGCGCAGCTCGCGCAAGTTGCCTGGCCAGTGATAGCCGGCAAACGCGCTCTGCACGGCCGGCGAGAAGGTGGAGATCTTCTTGCTCAGGCGCGCGGCGAAAAACCGCCGGTAATTCTCGGCGTAGCGCGCGAGATCGCCCGGGCGCTCTTTCAAGCCGGGCAGGACGACCGAGATGACATTGAGCCGGTAATACAGGTCCTCGCGAAACCGGCCGGCCTTCACCTCGTCCAGCAGCGAGCGGTTCGTGGCGGCGATGACACGCACGTTGGCGCGGCGCGATTTGTTTTCGCCCACCCGCTCGTATTCGCGTTCCTGCAGCAGGCGGAGCAGCCGGGGCTGGATTTCCAACGCGAGCTCGCCGATCTCATCGAGAAACAGTGTCCCACCCTCCGCGGCGGCGACCTTGCCAAAGGCGTCGGTCACGGCTCCCGTAAATGAACCGCGCACGTGACCGAACAGCTCGGCTTCGAGCAGCTCGCGCGAAAGACTCGGACAACTGACGGTCACAAACGGAGCGTCGCGCTGCGCGCTGCGCCGGTGGATCTCGCGCGCGAGGACGCTCTTGCCGGTTCCGCTCGGACCGAGCAACAGGATGCTCGCGGGCGTCTCCGCCGCCTTGAACGCGACGGCGAGCGCGCGCTGGGTGGAAGGCTCCGTCGAATCCAAGTCGATCGGCGGGGCTTCGCGCGAAAGCTCACTCTCGAGCGACTTGACGCGGGTCTCGAGGACGCGGGCCTTCTCAATCTTGGCCAGCACGGCGCGGATCTGGTCGGGGGTGAACGGCTTGGGGATGAAATCGAAGGCCCCGCGGCGCATCGCCTCCACAGCGGTGGCGATGTTGGCGTAGGCGGTGAACATCACGACGGCGAGGCTGGGCTGCGCCTTGAGCATCTTGGCCAGCACCTCGAGCCCGTCGTCCGCGCCCAGCTTGAGGTCGAGCAGGACGGCGTCGAAATTCTCCTCTTCGAGGGACTTGAGGGCGCGCAGGCCGTTGGGCGCCTCGGCGGCGCTGTGGCCGGCGGTTTCGATGGCGATGCGCGTGGTGCGGCGGATGCCGGGCTCGTCGTCAGCAATCAAGATGCGCATGGCCGAAGTGTGTTTCGCGCCCCGGGAGGGCCAATCCTAAAAGCCAAGGCGGGACCGCCCAAAGGACGGCCCCGCCAGGTCCAGCTTCAACTTACCCACCAGCGGACTGAGTCCGCCGGCAGGTTCAAGGGTGTCGACCTTTTCCAATCGCGGGAGTTCCCGCGGGATCGACGCCGGGCGATTTATTTCGCGAGGCAAGACGACTAGACTGACCGGTCGGTGCTAACGAGTGCCAAGAGCAGCGCTCCGAGGGCAAAGAAGGCAAAGAGAAGGGGAATCATGCCCCGGGAATTGCTTGCCCCGTGCCAGCAGCTCGCGCGCACGCTGGAGATGTTGGTCGACAGCGGTTTGCCGCGCAGAAAATCCGGCGGCGCTGCGGCCCGCGCAAATCAACCGTGCAATTTACCGGACGGCCGCGCCCGCGGGACCGCACTTTGCATGGCGCGTTTTTTGCCAATCTATCCGCGTCGCGATTTCTTTTGTCGAATCCGGACGCAAAAGCCCCTTAGCCTCGGCGCCATCCCTACCGCATGAGCACTCCTCCCGCCTCCCCCGCTCCCCCCAAGGTCGCCGCGCCCAGCGCGCCGGGCAAACTCTCGGACCTCGAGATCAAGGATGCGCAACTCATCTTTGGCTCGGTCTGGCAGGAGCTCGAGGCGGACTTCGGGCGCGAGAATCTCCGCTTTCCAAAGGAAATCATCCTCCTCGGCGGCGCGCCGGGTGCCGGCAAGGGCACGAACACGCGGTTCATCGCCCACACGCGCGGCCTCACCTGCCAGCCCATCGTGATCAGCGCGCTGCTCGACTCCCCGGAGGCGAAGCGGCTGAAGGACGCCGGCCACATGGTCGGTGACCGCGAGGTGGTCGGCCTGCTCCTGCGCGAGTTGATGAAGCCCGCGTATCGCGACGGCGTCATCCTCGACGGCTTTCCCCGCACGCACGTGCAGGTCGAGTGCTTGAAGCTGCTGGTGAACAAGATGCTCGCGCTGCGCCGCGAGTTCTTCAGCACGCCGCTCGGCATGCATTTCCGCCAGCCCACCATCCACATCATGGTGCTCTTCGTCGACGAGAAGGAGGCCATTGCGCGCCAGCTGAAGCGCGGTCGCGAGACGACGGAGCACAACGAGGAGGTCGTGCGCACCGGCGTCGGCACGCTCTGGGAGGACCGGCCCACGGACCACGATGAGACGCTCGCCCGCCGGCGCTACCGCGTGTTCAAGGAGCAGACCTGGGAGGCGCTGCAGTCGCTGAAGGAAATCTTCCACTACCACTTCATTAACGCCCAGGGCCCGATCGAGGAGGTCGAGCAGAACATCCTCAAGGAGCTCGAGTATCAGAGCACGCTGGAGCTGGATCCCCGCACGGTGGACCGCCTGCGCAATCTGCCGGTCGCGAGCGAGATCATCGTCCACGCGCGCCAGGAACTGGTGAAGCGCCTCGACAGCCATGAGTTCGGCCAGCCCGAGCTCTTCGGCAAAATCGTCGTCTTCATCGCGAAGAAGATCATGCCCATCGTGCAGCGCCACGCCATCTCCGGGCTCGCGCAGATCAACACCGAGGACCCGCTGCTGGAAGATCCCACGGCGCTCGCGATGCTGATCGACATCTTTTCCGAACGCGGCTTCCACGCCGTGGTGGACCTGCACCGCATCGAGGTGCCCGAGAGCGTCGACCTCACCACCGGCGTCATCAAGAACCGCGTGAAGAAGGTCTACCGGATCACCATCCGCTTCCACGGTTCAGAAATCCGGAGAGGCTAGCGCCGCTTCCCGGACCGTGTTAGGTGTTATGTGTTAGGTTCGGTGCCCCGGGCGCTTTCACTCATTATGCGAAAATGCCACGCGTTGCGGGCACCGACGAATTCAGGCACGTAAAACGTAACACCTAACACGGCGCTACGAGTGAGCGGCACGCGCCGCTCACTCGTAGCGCAAGGCTTCGATCGGGTCGAGGGACGCGGCTTTCCAAGCGGGGTAAAAACCGAAGCCGACGCCGATGCCCGAGCAGACGAGCAGGCCGAGCGCGGCCCAATCCCAGGGGAAAACCACCGACGCCTTGAGCATCAGGGCCAGGCCGTTGCCGCCCAGCACACCGAGCAGGATGCCCACCAGGCCGCCCGTGACGGAAATTGCCACCGACTCGATGAGGAACTGCGTGAGAATGCTGACCTTGCGCGCGCCGATGGACTTGCGGATGCCGATCTCCTTCGTGCGCTCCGTCACGCTGACCAGCATGATGTTCATGATGCCGACGCCCGCCGCGAGCAGCGCGATCCCGCTGATGACGAACGAACCCGCCGCGATCACATCGGCGACCTTGGCGAAGGTGGCGATCAGCGAGTCGTTGGAGTAGAGCTCAAAGTCGTTGTCTTGCTCGGGGCTCAAGCCGCGCACGATGCGCATGGCCGTGATGCCCTTGTCGATCGTGTCGTTGTAGACGAGCTGTGAGGGGGCCTGGGTCGCGATGTTGATCGTGTGCCGGGCCACGCCAAAATCGTTCAGGAACCGCGTGATGGGAACCATCACGATCGCGTCCTGGTTCTGGCCGAAGGAGGATCCCTTGTCCGCGAAGGTGCCGATGACGGTGTAGGTGCACTCCTGGACCTTGATCATCTTGCCGAGGGGCGACTCCGAGGGGAACAACCGCTTCAGGATGGCCTGGCCGATGACCGCGACGGGCTTGGAAAATTCCACATCCTCCGAAGTCAGGTTGCGGCCGAGGTCGATCGCATACTGGTTGGCCAGGATGAAGTGTTCGTTGCTGCCCACGAAAATGATGCCGGGCGTGCTCTTCAGGTTCTGATAGCGGGCCTGCACGGTGTTGTTGTTCTCGAAGACCTTGATGCAGACCACGTCAGCCGCGCCTTCCATCAGTCGCTGGTAACGCATGGCCTGCTCGAGCGTGATGTCGCGGCGCATCTGGTAACGACGGCGGTTCGGCCCCTCGTCATCGCCGCCCCCGCCGTTGACCGGAAACTTGGCGAACTGGAACATGTTCGAGCCGAGGAAACTCAGGCCGTTCTCGATGGATCCGCGCAGGGCGGACACGGCGGTCATCACGCCAATGACCGAAAAGACGCCGATGGTGATGCCGGTCATTGTCAGGCCCGAACGGAGCTTGTTCACCCCGAGGGAACTGAGGGCCATGCGCAGGATTTCGGTGAATTTCATCGGCGGCTCATTCGTAACGCAGCGCCACCACGGGATCGAGGCGCGCTGCGCCCCACGCCGGGGCGAAGCCCGAGGCGATGCCTGTCACCACCGACACGAGCATGCTGATGAACACCAGGCCGGCGGAAAACTCGATGGGAAATGACGGCATCGCCGCCTGCACGCCGAGGCACGCCGCATACGTCAGCACCAGGCCGACCACGCCGCCGATCAGGCAGATGGACACCGCCTCGATCAGGAACTGCAGGAGGATCGTCCGCCGGCGGGCGCCGAGCGCCTTCCGGGTGCCGATCTCCTTCGTCCGCTCCTTCACGCTCACGAACGTGATGTTCATGATGCCGATCGCGCCCACGAACAGCGACAGGCCGGTGATGAACAGGCCCGCCAGGGCGATGCCCTGCTTCACGGGGTCGAGCACGGCCTTGAAGGCCTGCTGTTCGTTGATGGAAAAATTGTCGCGCACCCCGGGCAGCTGGCCGCGCACGCGCCGCGCCGCGCCCATCAGTTCGTCCCGCGATTCCTCCATCCGGTTCTTGTCCTTGACCTTGACGCGGATTTGGACATCCCGCCGCAGGCTGAAATACTTCTTGAAGGACTCAATCGGGATGAAGACCTGGTTGTCGAAGCTGATCAGGCCAAGGAACGAGCCCTGCCGGGCCAAGACGCCGATGACCATGCACGGATTGCCACCGACCTGCACCCACTGGTCGAGGGGCGTGCGTCCCTGGAACAGCGCGTCCGCCACGTCCGCACCCAGGATGCAGACCGGCCGGCCCGAGTTGGCCTCGGAATCGGTGAAGAACCGGCCCTCGGTCAGGTCGACGCTGCTGATGCGCGAGTAGTCGCCATTCGTCCCGAGCACCACGCCGTTGATCTTGTATTCGCCCACCTTGATCGGGCTGCCGCGCATGGCGACCGGCACCGCGACCTCGAGGGTGGAGTTGGTCGTCTTCTCAATGACTTGGTTGAGCTTTTCCGCCATGTCCGCCGTGATGCGGGGGCGGTTCTGGTAGTTCCACCAGTCCTCCACCCCGCCCCAGGGCCATTTCTGGATGTAGAGCACGTCGTCACCGAGCATCGCGAGGCTGTTCTGGAATCCGGTGTCGATGCCGTTGATCGCGGTGCCCATCAGGGTGACGGCGACGATGCCGATGATCACGCCGAGCGCCGTCAGCACCGAACGCATCTTGTTCGCGCGGATCTGCGCGAACGCGATGCGGAAGGACTCGTTGAACTCGTAGATCAGCCGCTTCATGGAAATTTTCGAATCTCGATTTTCGAATTTCGATTACAGGCGGCGCCAGCCTTCTGCGACCGGCAGCGGCCGCGCGCGTTGGAACAGGGGGAATGAGCGCCAGGAGGGCATGGGTTCAGGATTCGAAAAGCGAAAATTTCCTCAGTCGATCGGGCCGTCGCTCTCGATCAGGCCGTCGCGGAGGCGCACAACGCGGCGGGCGTGGCGGGCGATGTCTTCCTCGTGCGTGACGACGATGATCGTCTGGCCCTGCTCGTAGAGCTCCTCGAAGAGCGCCATGATCTCGACGCCGGTCTTCGAGTCGAGGTTGCCGGTGGGCTCGTCGGCGAGGATGATGGAGGGATTGTTGACGAGGGCGCGGGCGATGGCGACGCGCTGGCGCTGGCCGCCCGAGAGCTCGTTCGGCTTGTGGCTCATGCGCTCGCCAAGCCCGACGTTGCGCAGCGTCTGCTCCGCCATCGCCTTGCGCTTCGCGTGGCCGATGCCCGCGTAAATGAGCGGCAGCTCGACGTTGGCGAGCGCGGTGGAGCGGGGCAGCAGGTTGAAGGTCTGGAAGACGAACCCGATCTCGCGGTTGCGGATGTCGGCCAGCTCGTCGTCCTCCATGTGGGCGACATTCTTGCCGTTGAACTCATAGCGTCCCGCCGTCGGCGTATCGAGGCAGCCGAGCATGTTCATCAGCGTGGACTTGCCGGAGCCCGACGGGCCCATGATGGCGAGATACTCGTTGCGGTGGATCTTGAGGGAGACGCCGCGGAGCGCGTGGATGATCTCCGAGCCCATCGTGTACAGCTTGGACACGTTCTCGATGTCGATCACGAGCGAGCCCACGGGGCGCAATACGCGCGACGCGGCAGTGGGAGCGGTGGGAGCGATCATGGTGGTTTAACCCGGCGGACCGCGTCAGCTCTTGTTGTCTTCCTTCTTGGGCTTCTCGATCTGGATCTTGGAGCCGTCCTTCAGCTTGCGGCTGATGGCGGCGTAGCTGCCGGAGACGACCTCGTCGCCGGCCTTCACGCCCGACTTGACCTCGATCTGGCTGTTGTCGGCGATGCCGGTCTCGACCTTCTGGGCCCGCACCGAGCTGCCGTTGCGGATGAAGACGATGCGCTGCAGCTTGCCGGCCATGCGGCGGGCGGTCTCGCGCTCGGCGACGAGCTCAAGTTCGTTGCCGGATTTCTCCTGGGCTTCCTTGGCGTTCTTCTTCTGCAATTCCTCCGTGGTCATGCCGCCGGCGGCGCGGACGGTGACGCTCTGGATCGGCACCGCGACCACGTTCTCGACGGTCTGCGTGGCGATGTCGGCGGTGGCACTCATGCCGGGCCGCAGGTTGGCGTCATGGTCCATGATGCGGATCTTGACTTGGAAATTGGAAACCTCGTCCGCGTTGGTGGACTGCGTGGAGCTGCTGGTCGCGGATGTGTTTTCCGCGGAGCTGCCGATCTCGGTCACGATGCCGGCAAACGTGCGGCCGGGATAGGCATCAATCGAGATGGTGGCATGGTCACCGTTCTTCACGTTGACGATGTCGTTCTCGTTCACCTTCACGCGCACCTCCATGGTGCTGAGGTCGGCCACGCGCATGATCTCGGTGCCGGCAAAGGAGCCGGTGCCGACGACGCGCTCGCCCACCTCGCTGCCGAGCGCGCTGATGGCGCCGTCCATGGGGGAATAAATGATGGTCTTGTTGAGCAGGTCGCGGGCCTGGGCCAGCGCCCCCTCGGTGCGGCGGATCTGCGCGAGGGCGTTGTCGTAATTCGCCTGCCCTACCTCGAGGTTGGTCTTGGCGGCGGAAAAATCCGAATCGGACATCAGCTGCTTGCCGAACAGGTCGTTGACGCGCTTGAAATCATCCTGGGCCTTGATGAGCTGCGACTTGCCCTGCACTGCAGTCGCCTTGGCGGCGACGAGGTTGGCCTCCTGCTGCTCGACTTGGGACTGGTAGGTGTCGGGCCGGATCTTCACGAGCAGGTCGCCCTTCTTGACGACGGCGCCCTCCTTGAAGGGCAGCTCGATGATCTCGCCGGGCGCCTCGGTGGAAATCTTCACCTCGACCTCGGGCTGGACCTTGCCAGTGGCGGTCACGAGTTGGGTGATCGTCTTGACGACCGCCTTCTCCGTCGTGACGGGGATGCCGATCTCCTGGTTCTTGTTCTTGATGACGATGCCGACAACGATCAGGGCGGTCAGCAGCACGCCACCGATGATCAGCCATTTCGTCTTCGATTTCTTCTTAACCACCACGGGGGTGGAGGCGGGTTTGGACACGGGAGCCGGGTTCATAGTAGTCAGTGTGGACGGTTAAAGAGGGCGACAGGGTCATCAACCCGGGCGGCCTTGGCAAGCGGATGCGCCTCGTCCGAAAAAAAGCGTGGAGGGGCCCACAACGACCCCTCCACACAACACAACTGATTACTACGAACGAGAGCAGGAAATCGGATCGCCGGCGAAAAAGTGAACCCGTTTGCGATGAAGTGCGTCGTCTTCGCGCCCAATGGGCGGCGGTCGGCGGTCAAGGCAGGGGCGAGTTGGTCAAGCGCTGGCATGTGACGACAACACCGCGGCCGGGCCGAAAGTTACATGGTTTTTTGATGAGCGGACGCCGGGGGGGATGGGTGGACCCCCTCCCGCCCTTCGGAAATAGCAAAAAAAAGCCGGGGCGGCCCGTGTCGGACCGCCCCGGCAGGAAGGAAAGCCCCGGCCGCCAGGCCGGAGCCAGGCTTAGAACTTGTATTTCAGATCGACGTAGATGAACCGGCCGATCGGGTTGTAGGTCGAGATGTCCGCGTTCGAATAGCTGCCGTAGATCGTCGGATCGACGGGCGGCATCTTGTTGAACACGTTGTTCACGCCCAAGGTAAGTCGCGCGCCCGCCAGATACTTGACGCTGCTGCCGAAGGTGTAGTCGGCGGAGACGTCCGTCGTATACCAGGCGCCGACGTTCGTGCCATCAACATTGTCCACGACCGCCGGGATATACCGCTCGCCAATGACGGCGTGGTAGGCCCCGCGGGTGAAGTCGATGGACGTGTAGCTGGACCAGCGCGGGATCGTGCCGCTCAACACCGACGAGTAACCCACGTCCTCCTCGGCCGCCGAGCCGGGAATGCTCACGGTCAGGTAGTGGTCGTAGACGCCGATGTTCGTGTTGAATTCGAACCGGCCGATGGCGTCGTCGTTGTAGGTGTATTTGGCCGAGATGTCCCAGCCGTCCTGCTTCACGCTGGCAAGGTTCACCAGCAGGTTGGTCACGTAGATGTTCGACGGATCGGTCGTGCTCATCTGGCCCTTCGCCGTCACCGGCGCGCCGGTGAAGCTGTTGAAGTGCACGTACTGCGCGTAGGGCGAGGAGGGGCCGTTCAGCTCGACGTCACCCACGATGGTCGCCGCGCCGAGCGTCGACACGATCTGGCTCTGCCGGATGTTCCAGTAGTCGACAGAAACCGTCAGGCCCTTGATGGCCTTGGGCGAGTAGACCACGCCAAAGGTGTGGTTCTCGGACCGGGCGGGATGCAACGCGGGGTTGGCACCGGTTTCCTGCAGGGTCTGGATGTTGTTCACCGTGCCGCCGCCAAAGGCCGCGAAGTTCAGCGTGGGCGAGAAGCCCTGGTTCGACGGGCCGTAGAGCTGGAACAGCGTCGGGGCCGTGAACGACTTGGAATAAGTGCCACGCAGCGCCAGCTCGTCGTTGAACGGCAGGTAGCGCAGCTCCACCTTCGGCACCGTGGGGCCTTCGGTGTCGCTGTAGGTTTCCGTCCGGATCGCGCCCGTCACCTCGAGCAAGTGCGCGCCGGGCTGGTCCTTGAAGATTGGCACGCGAACCTCGCCGAAGAAGGACTTGACCGTGCGGCCGACATTGAACGGATACAGCGTCGTCGCGCCGTTCCAGCCGAGGGCGCCGGTGACGGGGCTGATCTGGCTGAGGGGGTCGGCGACCGCGCTCAGCGATTCCTGGCGCACTTCCGCGCCCGCCGCGAGGTCGAAGGAGCCCGCGGGCAGGTCGAAGACCTTCCCGTGCACCTTGAAGTCATAATTGCTCAGCGAGCTGACAAAGCCGCCAGTGGCGATGCCCACGATGGCCGAGGCATCGACCGCGCCGGGCGCCTGGTGGATGGCGAACAGGTTGATCGTGCCGTTGGCGATCGCCGCCGACAGGTTGGCCTGGTTGATGACGCCGGGATTCTGGTAATCCATCGCGATGCGGTTGTAGTCCGCCGCGGCTTCCCAGGACCAGTTCTCGGAGAGCGTGCCGCGCAGGCCCGCCACGCCGCGGATGCCCATCGTGTCCTCCAGGTATTGGCGGGGATGATCCACCAACCGGTTGCGGGCGACCACCTTGACGTTGAATGGATTGTTGGGCGCGCCGGCGGCGAGCGTCGCCGTGATCGGCTGGCCGTTGATCTGCTCGAGCGTGTGCGTGTAGCTGTACATGAAGTCGCCAAACGCGGAGAGCCGGTCGGTGATCTTGTGGTTGAAATCCAACGTCATCGCCTGCCGGTCATTGCCGATCAGCATCGTGACATAGCGCGCGAGATTGAAGATCAGCGTCTGCTGCGTCGTCGAGTTCGGGCCCGCGTAGACCCCCGCCGCCACCAGCGCCGCAGGGCTGAGGCCGCCGGGGGTCACGGGCGGGGCGTTGAGGTTCGGGTTGAGCAGGAAGAACTGGGCCGGGGTCACGCCGGAGAGGCTGACCGAGCCCGCGAAGTTCTGCGTGCCATAGGTCGGCGTCGCAAACGGCCGTTCGTAATTGAGGATCGGGTCGACCTTGGTCCATTCCGCCGAGACGGTCATGGAGGTCTTGCCATCACTCACCCCGCCCACGATGTAGGCCGAGCGCTCGGCGTAGTGGCCGAAGTTCGTTGAGAAGCCATAGCGGCCGCCCGCCTCGAAACCCTCGTAGTCGCTTTTCAGGATGATGTTCACCACGCCGGCCACGGCGTCCGAGCCGTAGATGGCGGACGCGCCGTCGGCGAGGACCTCGATGCGCTCGACGGCCGACACCGGGATCATGTTCACGTCGACGAACTGGAAGCCGCCGGTCGCCGCGACGGGGGCGTAGGCCATGCGTCGGCCGTTGACGAGGACGAGGGTCGACGCGTTGCGCAGTGCGAGTTCCGAGCCGCCGAAGGTCAGGTTATTGGCGATGTTGCCGTTTTCGTGGCCGAGGTTCGTGTTGCCCGAGAATTGCGGCACGGTCTTCTTCAGGACGTCGAGGATGTTCACATTCTCGCCGGAGTTCTGGATGGTCTTCGAGTCGACCGTGATGACCGGGATGGCCACGACATTCGCCGCCGGCGGCAGGTAGGAGCCGGTGACGTTGAAGGTCTCCATCTTGATGGTTTCATCTTTTTTTGACGGGGTGGTGCTGTCTTGGGCGGAGGCCACGCTGGCCGCGAGGGCCAGTCCGAGGACAAGCAATGCCCGCGGCAGGCGGCCGGTACTGAACGGTGTAGGGTGCTTCATGTGGTGTTTGATAGTTTCAGAAGAGGCGGATCCGCAGGGCGGTCCGTCGTTTCTTTGCCGTAGCAATCCGGCGTCCATTCCGTGCCTCAACGCCATTGCGACCATCACCGGCCCGGTGCGCCCAACCGCCGTCCGCTTGCGGCAAAAATTCCCTCCGTCCCGCCGGCGGTGAAGCGGGCGGCCTGCGACGAACGACAAAAATTCCGCGATGATTAACGCATGAGTCGCGGCGCCGCAGCGGGCGCCAGGTCACTGTCCGCGTCCATCGCGGCGATGAAGAAGGGTGGCGTGGGCAGCGCCGTCGGTACCCAGCGCACCCGGGCCACGCGCGTACCGGGCCACAGCAGGTCCGCGATCGCGGGGGCATTGTCCGCCCACGCCGGGGGCATCGGCCGCGGCGTCAACGAACGCCCCGGATCCACGAGGAACAGCCCGCGCGGCGTTTCGTAGGTCAGCACCGTGTGCCCGCGCCGGCCCAGCGGCGTATCCACGTAAAACGACAGCAGCCGCGCGCGCTCGATCGGCTCCCCCCGTCGCACGTGGGCGCGCAACGCCGCCAGGCTCTCGACGAAACAGCCGTTCGGGAGTTCGTCCGCGCTGGCATTGCCGCCTCCATCCGGCGCTTCCGGCACGACCGACCAGCGCACGAAGCCCGGATCGATCGCCCGGAGCAGCGGGGCGAAATCCGCTTTCTCCTCCGCCAGCCGGTCGAGATGCAGCGAAAAGCTCTGCGTGCCGTCGGTGTCAGTGTAGAACCAGAGGATCCCCGCCGACTCGAACACCAGCGCGTAGACCGTCGCGGGATATGCGCCGTGGGCCGAGGTGTTTTCGATCCGGATCACCTCCGACCAGGTTTCCGCGCCGAGCATCGCCTGCGCGTGCCGCGCGTACTCCAGCGGCGTGGCGCCGGCGAGCAGGCCGGGCCACAACAGCCAGAAGAGCAGGCGCAGGAGTGGTTTCACGCTGGTAGAACCGCATGACGGATTCCCCAGTCGCAGAAATGCGACCAACCCCGGCGACTTCGCGGCCAATCAAAGCCGGCGCGCGTTCACCCGGAAAATTGTCATAAATCCGGCTGCCCGCGCCGTCGTTTTCCGTCTCATATTCGGGTCGCAGGATTCCACACGCGGGAAAATCCCGTCGCGCAACCGCCGCACTCCGGCGCAGGCCGTCCGAGGATCGCGGAAACGCCAAAGCGCGGATTCCGGGAATCGGATCGTGGTCCAGATTGAATGTAGGAGCGGGTTTATCCCGCGAATGATTGCGAGCCTCGCGGCGTAAAGCCGCTCCTGCAGTGGAAACCACCCCGCCGTTCTCCGCGCTTCCGCCCTTTCGCGCTTCCACGATCCTCAGAGCGCCTGTTTCAGCAGCGCCGCGATGCGTTCGTGGTAGCCGCGGCTGAGTTTCAGCTTCGTCCCGTCGTGCAGGATCACGGCATACTCGCCCGCAAACGACGGGCTGAGCTTCCGGAGCCGGTCGATGTTTACGATGGTCGAGCGGTGGATGCGGATGAAATGCTTCGGATCCAGCCGCGCCTCGAGCCGGGCCATCGTTTCCCGCATCAGGTGCGTGCGGCCGTTCACATGGAATTTCATGTAGTCGCCCTCGGCCTCGATCCAGTCGATCTCCTCGGCCTTGAGGAAGAAGATCTCCCCGGACGACTTGAGCAGGATCCGGTCGGCCGTGTTTTCGGGCGGCGGCGCCGGCGGCGGAACCTGCTGCAGGTAGTCGAGCAACTGGTGCAGCCGCGAGTTGACGGTGTCGGTCTGCCGGCGGCGCACCTCGTCCTTCCCCCGCTGAAGCGCGGCGGCGAAGCGCAGGTCATCGTAGGGCTTCAGCAGATAATCCACCGCGTTCACCTCGAACGCCCGCAGCGCGTGTTCGTCGTAGGCGGTGACGAAGATCACGGCCGGCGCCTGCCCCACCCCGGCCCGGACCAGCGCTTGGAAACCGTCGCAGCCCGGCATCTGTACATCGAGGAACGCGAGTTCGGGGCGTTCGCGCGCGATGAGCTCCGCGGCCTCCGCGCCGCCGCCCGCCTCGCCCACGATGTCCACGCCGCCGTCGCGTTCGAGCAGCAGGCGCACGCCGCGGCGCGCCGCGGGTTCGTCGTCAACAATGATGGTGCGGATGCGGGGGGTGGCGGGGCCGGATGCCGGGGGGTTGGCTTTCATGCGCGGTAGGGCAGGATGATTTGGACGGAGACGCCACGGCCGGGCTCGCTGCGCAGCAGGAGCTGGCCCCGGGCGCCGTAAATTTTGGTGAGGCGCTCGCGCGTGTTGGCGAGACCGATGCCCTCCTTCGCGCGCTTGGTGCCATCGAAGCCGAGGCCGTCGTCGCGCACCTCGAGGTGGAGGTTGCCACCCTCGACGCGGCCCAGCACGTCCACGTGCCCCGGGCCCGGCCGCGGCGCAATGCCGTGCAGGATGGCGTTTTCCACGAGCGGCTGGAGCAGGAGATTGGGGATGCGCGCGGCCATCGCCTCGGCCGAAATCTCGACCTTCACCTGCAGCCGGTCCGAAAACCGCGCCTGCTGGATCTCGAGGTAACGACCGAGAAAATCCATCTCCTGGCGCAGCGTGACCTCGGGCACGCCGGTGTTGTCGAGCGCCATCCGCAACAGGGTGCTGAGCCGGGCGACGAGCGTGACGGCCTCGTCATTCTTCTTTTCGCGGACGAGCACCGCGATCGTGTTCATCGTGTTGAAGAGGAAATGCGGGTGCATCTGCTGGCGCAGCGCCTTGAGCTCCGTCTCGATCAGCCGCGTTTCCAACTGTGCCGAGCGCAGCTCCTCGTTGCGGTATTTCTGGTAGATTTCGTTGCTGAACCCGAAGGCCAGCACGGCCCAGTAGAAGGCCATGTCGATGATGTTCCGCCCATAGAAGTTGTTGAGCGACATCTGCCAGAATTTGCTGAGCGGGTCGCCTACCACCAGCATGCCGAACAGCATCCGGCTGAGGTAGAAGTCCGCCATGATCAGGAAGCTGAAACAGAAGTGGAACCCCACGCCGCCGAACCAGTGGCCGCGGCTGAGCGGCATCTTTTCCCGCGCCTGCAGGATCAGTGGCGCCATCAGGCCCCACATCAGGGCGCGAATGAATTGCGGCGTGCCGACGTCCCAAAACGCCACCGCCACGCCGTTCATCTCCGCGCGGTAGTTGAAATACACCTCGATCGTCAGGATCAGCCCAACGACGCCCCAGAAGCCCAACAGCGCGGTGTATTTGAGCCAGCGGCGTTCCATATGTCCTCGCGGGTTCTTCGCCCCCCAGCCGGGCGGTTCAAGTGCATAAGCGCAAGTTTGCGACGGATGAACGGTAATCTGCGATGAACGGCGGTTCGCCGGCGACCAAGCCTGCGACGAATTGCTGCCCTCGCACGCCGGATGACGGGCGCGATGCGGCCGGCACGCGGGGCGCCCGGCGGATCAGCGGCGCACCTTGACGTCGTGCCGCCCGATCGAGAGCGCCGCGCCGACGATGCCCGCCTCATTGAGAAACTTCGCCGGCACGAGCTTCGCGCGGGTCTTGAGATACGGGAAAAACTTCCGGCTCTTCGAGCTCACGCCACCGCCGATGATGATCAACTCGGGCCACAGGATCTGCTCCAACGTGGCGAGGTAGTCGTTGAGCTCGCGCCCCCACTTCGCCCAGGACAACCCGCGGCGCTTGCGCGCGGACGACGACACATAGCGCTCCGCGGACTTTCCGTGCAGCGGCAGATGGCCAAATTCACAGGGCACCACCATGCCGTGGTAACACAACGACGAGCCAATGCCCGTCCCGAGCGTGAGCAACAGTGCCTTCCCTTGAAAACCCCGCCCGGCGCCAAACTGCATCTCCGCCAAGGCCGCCGCCGCCGCGTCGTTCGTCAGCGTCACCGGGCAGCGCGTCGCCTTCGCGAACAGCTTGCCGCCGTCGCAGCCGATGAATTTCCGGTGGAGATTTGCGGAAGTCAGGATGTGCGAGCCATGGATGACGCCGGGGAAACCGATGCCGATCGGGCCCTTCCAGTTGAAATGCCGCGCGATCTCTGCGACGTGCTTCGCCATCGTGGCGGGCGTCACGACTTGCGGCGTCTCAATGCGAAACCGTTCCGCCAGCAGCCGTCCGGTGGCCGAGTCCACGGGCGCGCCCTTCAAGGCCGAGCCGCCAATGTCGATGCCGAGGATTTTCATGGGCGGTCAAGTTGGGGCTCCGCCCACTTACTGGCAATGCCCGGTTCCGTCCGCCCCATGCGCATGCCCGTGCGCCAGCTCCGCGGTCGTCGCCGCGCGCGCCGCCGTGATTTCGACCTCAAAGGTCAGGTCCACGCCCGCGAGCGGATGATTGGCGTCCAAGGTCACGTCGTCGCCCTCGATCGCCACCACGGTGACAACGGGCGCATACCGGTCCTCGCCCGCCTGGAATCGCTCGCCGACCTGCAACTCCCCCGCCACCGGCAGCACCGCGCGTTTCACCCGCTGCACCTGCGCGGGATCGCGCTCGCCGTAGGCTTCCTTCGCCGGCACCGCCACCGTGAGCTTGGACCCGGTGGGGGCGGAACGCAGGCGCTGGTCGAGGCCGTCGATGATCGTCCCGGAGCCTTCCAAATACGTGATCGACTCGGCTCCCGTCGACGTGTCGAGCACACGACCCGAGGGATCACGCAGCGTGTAGTGAAAAGTGACGACGCGGGGCATGGCGGAAGTGACGAGTGCTGAGTGACGAGTGACAAGTTAAAATCCGGCCTCGTCCGCCCCTCGCCCGTGCACCCGCGCGCTCACGTCTCCTGGCGCAGAACTTCCAATGGCGGATGATCCACCACCCCGCGGTTGGCGAGCAGGCCGGTGATGAGCGTCACGGCGACGGCCACGGCCATCGAGGCGAGGAGCGCGGGGACGGGCAGCACGACGGCGCTCTTGAACACAAATTTTGCGAGCAGTGCGTTGCCCATGACCGCGAGCCCTCCGCCCGTCACGGTCGCAAGCACGCCGAGCACGGCATACTCAACCAGCTGGATCTGCCGAAGCTGCCGCCGCGTCGCGCCGAGCGTGCGCAGCAGCACCGTCTCGCGCACCCGCTGGTAGCGTCCGCTCAGGACCGCGCCCGCCAGCACCACCACGCCCGTCACGATGGTAAAGCCGGCCATAAACGTGACCACGAATTCCACCTTCGAAAAAATGCTGTCGAAAGTCTGGAGGATCAGCGTGAGGTCGATGGTCGAGATGCCCGGCAGCGCCTTGGCCACGGCCTGCTGGACGTGCGCCGCGATCGCCGGCGTCTCGGCCCGCACCGCCGCCGCGAAGGTCTTGGGCGCGGGCTCCAGCACGCCTTCGGGAAACAGGATGAAGAAATTTGGCTGCATCCGCTGCCACTCCACCGTGCGCAGGCTGGCCACGTAGGTCTTCAGCGGCACGCCCTGCACGTCGAAGACGAGTTCATCGCCCAGCGCGAGCTGCAGTTCCTTGCCCAAACCCTCCTCGACCGAGATCGGCACGCGCGCCTCGCCGGGCCGGGCGCGCCCGATCCATTCGCCCGAGGAAATCTTCTCGGTGTCACCGAGCTGCGCGCGATAACTCGAACGATACTCGCGCGTCAGCGTCCACGCCGGGATCTTGCCCTTCTCCCGCGCCTCCGCCCGCTCCGCCCGGTTGCGGGCGTCGGGCGATTCCGCTGAAACCACGGCCTCATCCTTGAGCAACTCCGCCACCGGCCGGCCGCGGACCGACTCGAGCTTCATCGTCACGATGGGCGCCGACACGAGGATGGGCGCACCTTCCGTGCGCAGGATCTTCTGCAGCGGCGCAAACTGGTCGTCCTGGATATCGAAAAACATGAGGTTCGGCCGCGCCCCCGCGCCCACGCCCATGATTTTGTCGCTCAGCGTCGCGCGCACGAGGACGAGGTTGATCATCAAAAACGACCCCAGCCCGAGCGACAGCAGCAGCAGCACCGTCCGGTTGTTGGGCCGGTGCAGGTTCGCGAGTCCCTGCCGCACGACGTAGGTCAGCGGCCGGCGCGGCACGAATTTCTTTGCCGCCCAGGACACCAGCTGCGCCACGCCACCCAGCACGCCGAAGCTGAAGGCCATCATCGCGGAGAAGCCGAGCCCAGTCTTCCAGTGACCAGTCTGGAGGATGGAAAATCCCACCACCGCGGCCGCGATCCCGACGTAGACGACGGGCGTGAGCGGATCCATCTTCGTGTTTTCGCCCAGGGCGGAGCGCAGCGCCACCAGCGGCGACACGCGCCGCACCGCGAGCAGCGGCAGCAGCGTGAACAGCACGCAGATCACCAGCCCCGCCGCCGCGCCCTTCGCCAGCGCGACCCATGACACGAACAGCTGCACCTCGAACGGCAGAAAGTCCTTCAGCACGACGGGCAGGATGAACTGCACCGCCACGCCCAGCGTGGCGCCCAGCACCGAGCCCAGCACGCCGAGGCCGATTCCCTGCACGAGATAGATGGCAAAACCCGTCCGCCCGCTCGCGCCCAGGCAGCGCAGCACCGCGACGGTCGCGATTTTCTGGCGGATGTACACATGAATGGCGCTCGCCACGCCCACCGCACCGAGGAAGAGGGCGACGAAACCCACCAGGCTCAGGAAGGAATAGACGTCCTGCAGCATCGTCCCGAGCTGGCGCTTCCGCTCCTCCACCGTGTCGAAATTGTAGCGCACGCCCTTGAATTTCTCCTTCATCGCCTTCGCCAGCTGGTCGGGATCGGTCGTCGCCGGCAGCTTGAAGTGCACGCGGTGACGCGCGAAGCCGTCCTTCTTCAGCAAACCCGTGGACTGGAGCGCCCCCATCGAGAGGTAAACCCGCGGCGAAAACAGCGCGATGATCGCGGCATCGCCCGGGATTTTCTTCAACGCGCCCACCACCTTGAACGTCGCGCTGCCGAGCCGCACCTCGTCGCCGATCTCCACTCCGAACTGCACCAGTAGCGTCTCCTCCAGCACTACCGACTGGTTGTCGGCGAGCTTCGCCAGCGCACCGGCCGGCATCGTGACCGCCTCGCCGTAGAACGGAAATTTCCCGTCCATCGCCACCAACTGCACGAGCTTCCGCTCGCCGGGGTGTTTCACGAAATTGAGCTGCGAGGTGAACGCGACCTCCGTCGAAATCTCGCCGCCAACGCTGCGGAAATACGCCATGGCCGCGTCGTCGAAGGGCTTGCGCGACGTGACCGCGAGGTCGGAGCCCAGCAGGGATTTCGTCTGCAGCTCGACCGTCCGCCGGAGGTTGTCGCCCAGCGAGCCGATGCCGGTGAGCGCGGCGATCCCGAGCACGATCGACAGCGAATACAACGCCAGCCGCCGTCGCGAAGCCCGCGAGTCCCGCCACGCCATTTTGAGGATGAAATTCATGAATTGTGCCCGCGAATTGCGCGAATGAGTGCGAATAAAACCCAATGAAGCATCACCGTTTGGTGCGCACGATGCGCTTGTATTCGAGTTTGGGCTGCGCTCCGAAATTGACCAGCAGCCCGAGCTCGTAACCCGTGGCATTGAGGTAATTCAGCACTTGGGCGACGTGTTCGTCGGTGAGTTTCTCGACCGCCTTGAGCTCGAGTATGATCTTATTGTAGCAGTCAAAATCTGGTCGGTAGTTTTGTTTCAGGGTCACGCCTTTGTAAGTCAGCGGGAGTGCTGTTTGCGGCCGCGCGGGAATGCTCTGCAGACCAACTTCGAGTTCCAAACACTCCTGATAGACCGGCACCAAGAATCCGCAGCCTTTGTCGTTATACACCTCAAAGCACGCTCCCATAATTTTGTAACTTTCTTCCGGATAGATGATTTTGCTCATGGTTTCGTCCGACGATTCGCGCCAATTCGCGTAATTCGCGGGCAAATCCGTTACGAAACCGTCTCGTCGCTCACCACCGCCCCGCCTTTGAGGCGGATCACGCGGGAGCATTTGCGCGCGAGTTCCAGGTCGTGCGTCACCAGCACGAGCGTCGTGCCGCGCTCGCGGTTGAGGCCGAAGATCAGGTCCACCATCACCGCGGCCGTGTCGCCGTCCAGGTTGCCCGTGGGCTCGTCGCAGAAGAGGATCTTCGGGCGGTTCATGAACGCCCGCGCCAGCGCCACGCGCTGCTGTTCGCCGCCGGACAGCTGCACCGGGTAGTGGTCGCAGCGCTCCCCCAGCCCGACGCGCGCGAGCAGCGCGCGCCCCTCGGCCTCGCGCGTCGAGTCGCCCGCCAGCTCCACCGGCACCAGCACGTTCTCCAGCGCCGTCAGCGTTGGGATGAGCTGGAAATTCTGGAACACGAACCCGACGTGCGCGTTGCGCACGAGCGCGCGGGCGTCTTCGTCAAGTTCGCCAATCGCCTCGCCCGCGATGCTCACCGCGCCGCTGCTCGGGCGATCCAGCCCGGCGCACAGGCCGAGCAGCGTCGTCTTGCCGCTGCCGCTCGGGCCCACGATCGCCACGCTCGCGCCCGGCGCGAGCGCGAAGGTCACGTCGCGCAGCACCGTCAGCGGTCCGCCCGCGGCGCGATACGTCTTGGTCAGCCGGTCCACCTGCAGCATCGTTGGCGCGTTCATAAAAGAATCTGGCCACGAAACACGGGAATTGGCACGAACGCTAGTTCAAGCGGTCGATTTCCGGCATGAGCGCGCGTTTCACCTTCTTTCTCGGGCTTGCCCTGGCGACCGCCACGCTCGGCGCCGCCGAGCCGCGGACGCTCGTGTTCTTCGGCGACAGCCTCACGGCCGGCTACGGGCTCGACGACCCCGCCCACGAGGCCTACCCGGCGCTGATCCAGGAAAAAATCGACGCCGCCCACTTGCCGTGGCGCGTGGTCAACGCCGGCCTCAGCGGCGAAACGACCGCGGGCGGGCTGCGCCGCGTGGACTGGATCCTCCGCCAGCACGTCGACCTGTTCGTACTCGCACTCGGGGCCAACGACGGGTTGCGCGGCATCGAACCCAGTCTCTCCGCCGCCAATCTCCAGCGCATCATTGACCACGTGCGCCTCCAATGCCCCGACGCCCGCATCGTCCTCGCCGGCATGCAGCTGCCACCGAATATGGGCGGGGATTACACGGCGGACTTTGCCGCGATGTATCCAGCGCTCGCCGCGAAAAACCACCTGCCGTTGATTCCGTTCCTGTTGGACGGCGTCGGCGGCCACCCGGATCTCAACCAGCCCGACGGCGTCCACCCCACCGCGGCGGGCGCCGTCCGCGTGGCCGAGAACGTGTGGCAGGTGCTGCGGCCGCTGCTGTGAAGCCCCTTGTCTCGGGCACGTTCCCCCGCCACTGCTGACGGGGTGATCCGCGCCGCCCTTGCCGCCTGCCTGGTGCTCCTGGCCCCGCTCCGTGCCGCCGCCGGTTCGGTCGAATTCGCGCTCACCGACACCAAGAACCGACCCGTCACCGACGCCGTGGTTTCCCTCGTGCCGCTCGATGCGCCCGCCCATCTCGCACCACCTGCCCAGCCGCTGGAGATCGTGCAGCGCAGCCAGGAGTTCATTCCCACCGTCACCGCCCTCGTGGTCGGCACCGCGGTGAGTTTTCCCAACCGCGACACCGTGCAGCACCACGTCTACTCGCTGTCGCCGCCCAAGAAGTTCGAGCTGCCGCTCTACGCCGGCGAGGCGAAGGCGCCCGTGATTTTCGACCGCCCGGGCGTCGTCGCGCTGGGCTGCAACATCCATGATTGGATGTCAGCCTACGTCGTCGTGCTCGCCACGCCGTGGTTCGCCAAGACGGGCGCCGACGGTCGCGCTGCCGTGGCCGACGTGCCACCCGGACGCTACCGCGCGGAAGTGTGGCATGCGCGCCTCGCCAAAATTGAGACGCGCGACGTCGCCGTCACCGCCGCACCCGCCGCCCCGCTCGCTTTCACGCTCAAGCTCAAGGCCGACCGCCGCATTCGCCACCACCCGGTCACCGTCCCGGGCGGCTACAACTAGCAACCGCCGGCATGAACCATCCGTTTCGCTTCCGCCGTTTCAGCAGCCGCGTGCTGGCGATCCTGCTCGGGCTGCTCTTCGCCGTCCTCGGCGCCACCTACCTCTCCGTCTCGCACGCCAACCTGTCCAACGCGCTCGCGCACAGCGAAGCCAACCTGGAGGTCGGCGAACGCATCTACAACGACGCGGTGCGCCAGCAGATCGATTTCCTCGCGCGTGGCGCGAGCGTCATGGCCGGCGATTACGCGATCCGCACCGTCCTGCAGGCCGAGCATCCGGATCCTTCGACGCTCAGCTCGGCGTTGCAGAGTTACACGGGCCGGGTCGGCGCGCCCGTCATCGCGTATTTCGACGCCGACCGGAACCTTTTCGCCAACAGCGAGGCGTGCACCGCGAACGAAAACGTCGGCCCGTTTCGCTACCTGATCAACCGCGCGCTCAAGAACGACCGCACGCAGGACAGCGACTTTTCCTACCTCCGCAACCAGCTCCACGTCCTCGTCGTCGTCCCGCTTTACGCGCCGGAGCCGAACATCGTGGGCTGGTTCGGCCTCGCCTTTCCCATCGACCACGCGTTCGCGCAAAAAATCAAGGACACGACCGGCATCGAGGTCAGCTTCGTGCCCAGCAGCCCCGCCCAAACCGGCGCCACCACCCTGTCGCCGGCGAACCTGCAGCGTCTCACCGCGCTCCTCGGCCCCAGCCTCAAGGGCGACCGGGAATTGAAGATCATCCCGCTGGCCGACGACCGTTACGTCACGCTGTTCCGCCGGCAGGAGTTGCTGGGCGAGGCCCCCATCACCGTCGTGCTCGCGCGCCCCCTCGCGGCCGAGCTCGCAGCCGCGCATGCGCTGGAGAAGCGACTGGCGTTCATCTCGCTGTCCGCCCTCGCAATCGCCACTCTGGTCGCGCTCTGGCTTGCGCGCAGCGTGAGCGAACCCGTCCGCCAGCTGGCCGCCCACACACGGCTCATCGGCGTGGGCGACTACGCCACCCGCCTCGCCGTCAACCGCGCGGACGAGCTTGGCCACCTCGCCGAATCCCTCAACGCCATGAGCCGCGGCCTCGCCGAGCGCGACCGCGTGCGCGACCTGCTCGACAAGAATGTCTCCCCCGAGGTGGCCGCCCAGCTGATGCGCGACGGCGCCGCGCTCGGCGGCGAGGAACGCGAGGTCACGATCCTCTTCGCCGACTTGCGCGGCTTTACCACCCTGAGCGAAAAACTCGATCCGCCGGCGCTGCTCGCGCTGCTCAACCGCTACCTCGACCGCATGAGCGCCGAAATCGAGCGCGAGGGCGGTGTCATCGACAAGTTCATCGGTGACGCGATCATGGCGCTCTTCGGCGCACCGGTTACCCAAGGCGACGCCGCCGATCGTGCCCTGGCCGCCGCGCTCGCGATGGAACGCGCCCTCACCGGTCTCAACGCCGAACTCGCCGCGGAGGGCCGGCCGCCGCTGGCGATCGGCGTCGGCGTCAACACTGCGCGCGTCGTCGCCGGCAACATCGGCTCCCACCGCCGCCTCAACTACTCCGTCATCGGCGACGGCGTGAACGTCGCTGCGCGGCTCCAAGCCCTCACCCGAAACACGGAATACCGCACCAACATCCTCGTCAGCGCCTCCACCCTGGCGTCCGCGCGCGGACGTTACGTGACTCGCGCCCTCGGCCAAGTCGTCGTCAAGGGCCGCACGGAGCCCGTTGTGCTTTACGCCTTGGACGGCCGAGGCTGAAGGCGTCCATTGCAACAGGTTGGACCCGCCCTCGACCGGGAGGAACTGAGCTCGGAAACGGTCTTGTCGCGCACGTCCTACCCCGCTCTGCTCAAGGCTTCCCCATGAAAAAGACCCTCCTGCTGATCGCGGTGCTTTCCACCGCTGCCTTCTCCTTTGCCGGTGCGGACAAGACTGCCGCGGACAAAGCCAAGTGTGACGACGCGGCCACCAAATGCTGCTGCTGCAAGTGCTGCTGCTGCAAGGACGCCAAGGACAGCAAGACGGCCTGCACCAAGGACGCCGCCTGCACCGCCGCGAAGGACGCCAAGCCCGCCGCCACCCCGGCCAAGCAATAGCCCGTCGTAAGCGTCCGCTGGTCCACTCCGACTTGAATCCGGGCGCTTTGGCACGCCCCAAGCTCGCCACGCCGCATTTTTTGAAACCCTTAACTTCATAAGGGAGCGAGAATTGAGAGCGATCAACTCGCAACGGCCATTCGTTTGCATCAAATGCCTTGAGCTGGTCGCCAATCCATGTTGTGAATAAATTATGAAGCGGCGCCTGATTGCCTGTGCGTTTATTGCGGTGCTGGCCCTGTCGGGTCCGGCCACCGTCCCGGTTCAAGCCGGCACGTTTATTTGGAGCGGTATCACCTCAACCGGCTGGCAGGGAGACGTCACCCCCGCCTTCGATGGCACGGAGGATTTCTACCTCGGCAAGGCCATCAACCAGAAGATCACCCTCTCCGGCTCGCCGGCGATGAACTCGATCTACGCGACGTCCGGCGACGGCTACCTCATCCGCTCGCAGTGCGACAACCCTCTCACCCTGACGATCAATAATGGCATCTTCGCCACGGCCGGCGCGGGCGGGCGGCTGGTGTTCGACTCCCCCATCACGATCACGGGCAACAGCGTCACGGGCAACCTGGCGATGGATGCCGGCAACAGCCAGATCATCGTCGAGGGCCATATCAAGGACGGCAGCGTGCCGACCAACCTGACACTCGCGACCACCAGCGCCGGCGCCAACGGTTTCTTCATCTTCAACAACACCGGCTGCGGCAACGATTACACGGGCGACACAACGATTTCCTCCTTCAATTCCGCCACGCCCGTGATCGTGGCGTTCTGGAACAGCACCCCCTTTGGCTCGGGCACCCTCTATTTCGATGGTGGCGCCGCGCTGATCGCGCACGGCTCCGGCCAGACGATCTCCAACGACATCGTCATCAATACGACGAACAACATTTCGCTGAAGAGCTGGGACGACACACTGAAGTTCACGACTTGCGGCAACACGATCACGTTGAACGCCGATGCGACTCTCGTGGCGCAGCGGGCCCAGCAGGGGTACCCGGACGAGAGCAACTTCGGCATGTATCCACTGCCCGGACCCATGACGCGCAATCCCATCGTCATCGCCGGCGACATCGGCGAGGGCACCTCGCACTCGCTCACGATCTCCGGCGGCGGCGTGATGGTGTTGGACGGGACCAACACCTACAGTTTCGGCACGGTCGTGAATGGCTCGCTGGTCTTTGGGAACATGTCCGCCATTCCTGCCAGCGGTTCGGTTACCATAAACGCGAGCGGCTACGCCGGCATCGCCGATACGACCGCGGGCAATTTCGCCAGCTTCCTCTCCCAAGTCACCGACCAGGCCGGCATGGGCGCGGTCGGTATCGACACCTTCCCGGGCAACCCCACCAGCACGCTGTCCGACGCCATCGTCCTGACCGGGTTCGCACATCCTGTCCGGCTCGGCACGGCGACGAGTGCCATCCTCACGGGCAACATCACGCCGCAGGGCCTCGCGACCGCTCCCTATCTGTTCGGCAATGGCGGCGGCACGCTCTATGTCCAGTCGCCCCTCACGGGGGCAAGGTCCCTCACGCTCAACAGCAGCAGCACAGTGCCGTTGACCCTCTACTTGCAGCAGGCTGCCGGCCTCTTCGGCGGCAACACTTACTCTGGCGTCACCACGGTGAACAACGGCTTTCTCGTGTTTGACGGCGCCAACTCCCTCGTCGGCGGTGTCAATTCCCTCGTCGCGAATGGGGCGGGCAGCAGCTATATCGGCTACACCGACGCCGCGGGCATGCCCGCCGTCGCCAACTTCCTGACGAATTTCAACCACGCCACGACCAACGGCATCATCGGCTTCGACGCCCATTCCGGCAGTGGCACGATCAACATCAGCGATCCCATCGACCTGAGCCTCTTCACCAACGTAAGCGGCGTTTACCTCGGTACGATTTCAGGTTCCGGCATCGATCAAACTCCGGGCGTCATCCTTTCGGGGGTCATAACGCCGACGGCGGGCGGCGTCCTTCGCCTCACTGCGGCCAATGGTGGCATGCTCCAAATCAATAGCTCTCTGGGATCCGGAACGCAGAGCCCGGGCGTTAATTCCGTTTCACTCGGCACAAGTTCGCCCAACGACGTCTATTCCAACGGCACGGTTTTCCTCAACAACGCCAACACCTACACCGGCGGCACCACGATCAATTCCACCAACGGCGGCCTCACCGTCGAGGTCGGCACCAGCAGCGCCCTCGGCACCGGCACCCTCACCCTCTCGAACAACGTGATCGCCGGGCTGCAGGCGTCCACCTACAGCATCAATCTGCCCAACCCCATCAGCCTCAACCCCGGATCGCAGCTCTTCATCACCGGCTCGAATGACCTCCAGTTGTCCGGCGCCATCAGCGGTTCCGGCTCCATCACCGCCGTCAACCCCGTGGAAGATCCGGATCTCACCCTCAGCGGCGACAACAGCGGGTTCTCCGGCGACATCAGCCTCTACAATTCGTATCTGTACCTCGACCACAACAACGCCGCCGGCACCGGCACGATCCGCTTCCTGAACTCCAGTACGGGTGTCGAGTTCACCTCGAACGCGCTCAACCCGGTCATCTACGGCCTCAAGGATGAGAACCACGAAGGCTACCTTGGGCTCTATTACAGCAACCAGCTGACGATCAATACGTCGAACTCCGCCAACGACCACGATTTCGGCGGCAGCTTTGACAGCGACGACGACGCCACCGCCTCCATCACCGTCACGTCGAACTCGAGCAACGACCCGCTCTACCTGCACGGCCACTCAACGTATTTCGCGGGCAACTTCAACATCGGCACGTCCAACCTCGACCAGACGGCGGTGGCCATCGGGACCGACGACGCGCTCGGCTACGGCACCGTCACGCTCAACACGTCGCTCAGCGGCGGTTTCGCCCTGAACAAGGGCGTCACGTTCACCAACCCCTTTGTTTACAACAATGGCGTGCTCCTGGGCTTCGGCACTTTCTCGCCGTCCGCCATCACCGAAAACGGCATGGGGACCAGCGTTATCAAGTTCGACACCGGCAAGGGCGTCGTGCCCGGGATCTTCGGCCTCGGCAACCACAACGTCCCGGGCACGTTGACCATCACCAGCGGCGTGGACTTCGCCAACGGCGGCGCCATGCTGTGGTCGCTGCAGGACGCGAACAGCACGAGCGGTCACTCCCTCCTGGCTGTGAACGGGAGCGACCTCAATATTTCCGCCACGACCGGCCAGTTCAAAATTTTCCTGGCCACCTTGGACGGCAACGGCGCTCCCGGCATCGCCAGCCTCACCGGCGGCTTCGCCTACAACATCGCCATCGCCACGACGACGGGAGGTTCGGTCCTGAACTTCAACGCCGCGGACTTCACGATCGATACGAGCATGTTCCAGAACACGTTCATCGTTTCGCCGTTCCTCACGACCGATGGCACCAGTATCTTCGTCAATTTCACCGCCGTCCCCGAGCCCGAGACCTACGCCCTGATGAGCCTAGGCCTCGGCGCCGTCCTCTTCCCCGCCCTCCGCCGCCGCAAGCGGGCCTGAGGCCGGCCGCAGCCGGGTTGGGGTGGGTCGGGGTTTATCCCCGACATCCGTGTCGAACTGTCGGGCGTCCAGCCCGACCTGCAACGGTGCGGCTTCGACTTGGGACCTGCCCACGGAGGACTTACCGCGAAGGACCCAAAGAGCGCGAAGGCCCAGAGGTCTTGTCCGGTCCAGCTGGATTGAGCTTCGCGTCCTTCGCGCGTGGTCACTACGTAACTGCCGCGGTCTCTGTCGGCGCCTTTTCCTTGCGAGTGCCAACCATTTGCAGCACAATCACCTTCCCGTGAAGTTTCTGCGCCCCCTTTTGCTTCTCGTCAGTTTGCTCGGCTGTGTCGTCGCTACCCAGGCGCAGGTCATTTGGACGGGCTTGGGCGGGAATACCGATGTTGCCACCAGTGGAAACTGGCTGGGCAATGTTACTCCACCCAACGACGGTTCGGCGAACCTCCAGCTGGGTCAGGCCCTGTTCCATACGTTGAAGCTCTCAGCGGCCTACGATTTCAACTCGGTCGCGCTCACGGCGTCCGACAGCTACTCCATCACGACCTCCGGCGCCCAGACGCTCACGCTGCACAACGGACTGACGCTCAGTAGCACGGTCGGGAGCAGTTTGTCGCTTTCATCCAACCTCACCGTCGATCTCGTCGCCGCCGAGACCTTTGATGCGGGCAAGGGCTCGGTGACCGTCAACGGCAAGATCATCCAGAGCATGGGCCCGTATGGGGTCACCCTGCTAAGCTCCGCGGCCAGCGGGGGCAGCTTCACCTTCACCAACACCGGCATCGGCAACACGTACACCGGCAATACCACCGTGGGCAACGGCACGAATCCCCTCACGGTGGCGTTTTATAATTCGTCCCCGTTCGGCACTGGCAGCGTCAGCGTGCTCGGCGGCCCGGCCAGCGCCTCCGCCGTGTTGTTTTCCGCCCACGGCACCCAGACGCTCACGAACAATTTCTCCCTGAATGGCTTCGTCTCGCTGCGCAGCTACGACGCCCCGCTCGTGCTCAGCGGCCCGGTCACCCTCGCCGGCAACACCACGCTGGTTGCCAACACCACGCCAAACTCGCTGCCTTCGCTCGGGCTGGCCGTGCGTGATCCCATCGTTTTCTCCGGCAACATCAGCGGCACCTCCAGCTTGACCGCCAACGGGGCCGGTCTGCTTTTTCTCACCGGGACCAACACCTACACGGGCGGCACGACCGTGGGCGCGGGCACCACGGGTTCCGTTGTCTTCGGTAGCGCCAGCTCCACCGGCACCGCCCCGGTCTTGGTCAATTCCCAGGGTTACGCCGGTGACGCCACGCCGGGGGATTTCGCCACTTTCCTCACCCACATCAATGCCGCATCCGGCGGCGCCTTGGGCATCGATACGCTCAGCGGCAACGCGACTTTCAACGACAACATCAATCTGTCGTCGTTCACCAATTCCAATATCCGGATCGGCAGCGCTTCCATTGCGACCCTCTCCGCCCTGAGCACCATCACGCCCCAGGGCACCAACTACCAGTTCGGCAATGGCGGCGGCACGCTGTATGTTCAGTCCAGTTTGAGTGGTGCCCGGGCGGTGAGTATGAACAACAGCAGCTCCTCGCTGCTGACGCTTTACCTGCAAGGAACCAACACCTACAGCAACGGCACCACGGTCACGAATGGCTTCGTGGTCTTCGACGGCGCTTCCGCCCTGCCAGGCGCGGGTGTGCTCAAAGCCTCGGGCGCGGGGAGCAGTTACCTGGGATATAGCGATCTCGTCGGCGTCACCCCGGCGACATTCCTGTCGAAATTCGACCTGGCTAACACCAATGGCATTATCGGCTTCGACACCAATGCCACCACCTACGGCGCAACCGGCACCACCACGATCAGCGGCCCCATCGATCTCAGCCCGTTCACCAACGCCAGCGGGGTCTTCCTCGGCACCAGCACCAGCGCCATCCTTGCCGGCGCGCTGACGCCCACCGGCGACACCATTCTGCGGCTGACCGCGGTCCAAGGCGGCGTGCTCACGGTCAACGGCGCCATCAGCGGCGCCACCAGTGTTGTGATCGGGACGCCTTCCTCGACCGCCGCCTACTCGACCGGCACGGTGATCCTGAACAATGCCAACACCTACGCCGGAGGCACTCTGCTCAACGCCTACACGTCCGGCGGCGTGGCCCTGGCATTCGGCGACAACTCGGCCCTCGGCACCGGCGCCCTGACCGTCAAGAGCGGCAATGGCGGCATCGCCGGTTTGCAGGCGGCCACCGGCAGCCTCGTGTTGCCGAACAGTATCGTGCTCACCGACACGGGCGCCACGGGTCCCCGCCTGCATTTCACCGGCGCCAACGATTTCACCCTTTCCGGCCCGATCAGCAGCAACGACAACACGTCCACGCTCACGCTTTACAATTCCACGCCCATCAATGTCACCCTCACCGGCAACAACGCGGGCTTCCTCGGCAACATCAACGTCACCAACGGCACGCTGAATCTGTTCAACGACAACGCGGCCGGTCTCGGCACGGTTTACATTAGTTCCGGCGCCGCCATCGCGTTCAGCACCCCCGCCCCCGTGCTCTACGGCCTCAACGGCGGCGGCAGCGTGGCCCTCCCGGGCGGTACCAACCTCACGATCGATATTTCGGACGCCGTCACGCACGACTCCAGCTACGGCGGCGTCATCTCCGGGGCCGGCAATCTCGCCGTGATCTCCCCCGCGGCGCCCGCGGCCAATATCCTCAACCTCTCCGGCAACAATGCCGGCTACACGGGCAACATCAGCGTGTCGGGAAACTATTCCGTGCTTGCCCTCGGCAACAACTCCGCCGGCACCGGCGCGGTCTCACTCAACGCCCCAAGCGGCGGCCTGATCCTGAATTCCGGAGCCACGTTCGCCAACCCGCTCACCTTCACCGCGGGTGCGCTCGGCGGGCTCGGCACCTTCAACACTGGCGCCATCACGTTTGGCCCGGGCCAGTCGGTCATGCCCGGCTTCGGCACTTTCTCCAAATCCACCCCGGTGGGCACGCTGACTTTCAACAGCAGCCTCACCTTCGCCAACGGCGGCACCTATGCGTGGGGCGTGGCGGATGGCAACGTGGCCAGCGGCGCGTCCCTGCTCAACCTCACGGGCAGCCTCACCGTCACCGCGACCGCCGGCGGATTTAATTTCACCGTGACCTCGTTCGATTCCAGCGGGAACCCGGGCTTCGCGAACCTCACGAGCGGCACGCCTTATTCCATCGACGTCCTGCACGCCACCGGGGGCATCATTGGTTTCAGCGCCGCCGACTTCACCATCGACGGTTCGCAATTTCTCAACGGGACCGCCTCGGGCTTCAGCCTCACGCAGAGTGGCAACGACCTTTTCCTGAATTTCACGCCCGTGCCGGAGCCCTCGACGTATGCCCTGCTCGGCCTGGGCCTCGGCGCCGTCCTCTTCCCCGCCCTCCGCCGCCGCAAGCGGGTTTGAAGGTGGAACGCGTTGTCCCCAACGCGTTGGACGATTTTAAGCGCAAAGAAGCAAAAACCGGGCAAACCGGGCGGCTCTCGTCTTACTTCGACCTTAGCGTTTTTGCGTCTTCGCGCTTATATCGATCCTCACTTCAGCAGCGCTTCCGCCTGCTTCACCAGCCCGATGAACTCGCTGCGGTAGCCGCCGGCGTCGCCGTCCGTGCCGGCTTCCGCCCAGGCTTGCACGTCCCCGAGCGTGCCCGTGCCCTTGTGCGGCGACCCGCGCAGGATCATCCCGAACTCCGCCACCGCCGCCGTGAACTTGAAGTCGCCACTCGCGTTGGCAAACCGCGTCCCCGCATCCGTCAGCGGGAACTCCAGCTTCCGGCTCACCGTCCCCACCGGCTCCTTGAAGCGCACTTTGAGCGTGAGCAACTCACTGGATTTTCGATTTTCGATTTTCGATTTTCGCTCTTCTGTCGGCTGGTATTTCGGCGGATCCACCGCCGGAACATCCATCGCCCCGGGCCCTTCGCCCCTCGCCTGCGAGGTCGGGACGACCTCATACAGCGCCGTCACCGTGTGGCCCGCGCCAATCTCGCCGGCGTCCACCGCGTCGTTGTTGAAATCCTCCTTCTTCAGCAGCCGGTTCTCGTAGCCGATCAGCCGGTAGCTCGCCACCTGCGCGGGATTGAACTCCACCTGGATCTTCACGTCCTTCGCGATCGTCACCAGCGTGCCGTTCACCTGCTCGACGAGCAGCTTCTCTGCCTCGCGCCGGGAGTCGATGTAACCATAATTGCCGTTCCCCTGGTCGGCCAGCTTCTCGAGCGTGGCGTCCTTGTAGTTGCCCATGCCGAAGCCGAACACGGTCAGGAACACCCCCGACTTTGCCTTTTCCGCGATCAGTCGCGTGAGGTCGCCCTCGCTCGTCACGCCGACGTTGAAGTCGCCGTCGGTGCACAGGATCACCCGGTTGATCCCGCCGGTCACGAAGTTCGCCTTCGCGATGTCGTAGGCGAGCTGGATACCCATCGCGCCGTTGGTCGACCCGCCCGGCTCGAGCGAATCCAGCGCGGCGACAATCTCCCGCGACTGCGCCACCGGCGTGGACGGCAGCGCCAGTCCGCTCGCGCCGGCATACACCACGATCGCCACATGGTCGTCCGGGCGCAGCTTGCCGAGGAGGAGCCGCATCGACTCCTTCACCAGCGGGAGCTTGTTCGGCTCGTCCATCGAGCCCGACACATCCAGCAGGAAGACCAGGTTCGCCGCCGCCCGCGCCGCGGTCGAACCCTCCCGGCCCTTCAACCCGATCCGCACGAGCCGGTGACCCGCCGCCCAGGGCGCATCCGACACCTCCATCGAGGCCGCAAACGGATCCACCGCCAAGGCCTTGCCAGTCGCATCCGCTGCGGGCCTGCCCGCCGTAGGCTCAGCGAAGGCGGGAGGCGCGTAGTGATAG
Organism: uncultured Opitutia bacterium; assembly: GCA_903862955.1. Classification (GTDB taxonomy): domain Bacteria; phylum Verrucomicrobiota; class Verrucomicrobiia; order Opitutales; family Opitutaceae; genus Opi-474. The sequence continues at coordinate 106,233 of CAIPAH010000016.1, read as the reverse complement.
GGGAAATAGTTCACGAGCTCCTCGATCCGCACGGCGTCCGCCGGCGGCAGCTGCCCTTCGGCAAGGAAGCGCCGCACGTTGGCGTAGCTCGCCGTGTCCACGTCGATCGAGAACGTCGACAAGGGGTTCTCCGCCGCACCCAGGAAGTCGTTGTCGCGTTGGTAGGCGTAGGCCTCGGTGTTTGCCGGGGACTTGGCCCGGACTGAAACGGGCACAGTCACACCAACGTTTGTGTCGTAGATTTTGTTGCCTTTGGCGTCCAGGTAATGAGCCGCCCCCGCGGGTTTGCCCGCAAAGTCTGCCGGGATGGACGGAAGCGAATGGACCTGCGCGAGCTGGGCCTCCCGTCCCTCGCGCGTGGGCGTGATTGCATCTGCCCGCAGGAAAGCTTCCGGCCTCACCCCACTGGCGGGTGGTGCTAGCAGCTTGCCCGGGTCAGACTTGATCTCGACCGCGAGTGGCGCGCGCTGGATTTCCCCGCCGATTCGCGTGGGGGTGCCCGTGCGGGCCTTCAAGTAGCCCTCGTCCTTTTCGGCGGTAACCGTGAATGCGGACAGTACCTGCTTCTCATCTTCCTTGGCCAGCGTGCCGCCTGAGACGGGCCCCAAGACCGTACTCATCGGGGCCGGGCGGACGGAAGCCCCAAAGGACTTGGCCCGCTCCCCATCCTGCGCCGCGCTCGCCTGCAGCTTGGCCGTCATATCCGCCACGTCGGCCCGGCGCTCGTTCGCGGCAAAGCTCTGGCTCGCCGCCGCCGCGCCGGCCACCTGCGGCATCGCCTTCAGCAGGCTGGACTGCGCCGGGGCATTGAGCACGGCCTGCTCCTGGGTCACGGCCGCCACCGTCGGCGCCGGCTCGTCGCGCTTCCGGGCCGGAACCGGCTCCGCGAGCTTGTCCGCGTCTTTCGGTTCCGCCAGCGCCGGCGCGTTGATCGCCGCATTGGTGGCCATGGTGTCCACGGCCCGGGCCTGCAGCTCGACTGCCGCGTAAGTCTTCTTTTCCGCCTGGCGCACCCGATACTCCGGCCGTTCCTGCCGCATCACCAGCACCGCAAACGCCGCCGCGGCCAGCCCGCCGACAATGTAGTAAAGCTGCGGGAACCTGAGTTTCGGAAATTGCAGGAGCTTGCCCATCGAGCCGCCGTCGAGCTTGGCGGGATCGCGGCCAGGCAGGATCGCGGCGCGGTGCAGCGGCTCGATCGCCGCCTTCGCATCCGCCGCCGCCTCCGCGCCGAGCGCCGTCTCAAGGTGGCCGGCCATGGCGCGAATCTCCTCCACGGCGGCACGCGCCGCGGGGTCGTCCCGCAGCGCGGCCTCGACCGCGGCGAGGTCCTCGCCCTCCAGCTCGCCGAGGGCGAAAGCAGTCAGACGGGGATCATCGGGGAAAATCTTGGGAAAAGTGCTCATGGGTCTAGGGTCGCTGGGCGGCAAATTCGCGGCGCAGGTTCGTCACCGCGGTGTGGATGAGGAAACCGACATTCGTCACCGACAGCTCGGTGATCCGGGCGATTTCCTTGTAACTGAAACCATTCTGAAACTTCAGGCGCACGACCTCCTGCTGGTTCGGCGGCAGCCGGTCGATCAGCTTCAGGACCGACGCCTGCGTCTCCGCCGCCTCGAGTGTCGATCCCGGCCGCGGATCCGCCGTGCTCGCCCGCTCCAGCTCGCCTTCCTCAAACCGCCTCATGCGATTATCCTTTCGCAGCACGTCGAGCGCGCGGTTGCGCGTGACGGTGAACAGCCATTCCACCGCGTGCCCGTCCACCGCCGCCTCGGGCTGGGCCATGAAGCGCACAAACGCGTCCTGCACCACATCGCGCGCCCGGTCCGGGTCGCGCAGCAGGCGCGCTGCGTAACGGGTGAGCGGGGCGGATTGCTCCGCGAAAATGCGTTCCAGTAAACCGGTGGTTTCATGCGGCTGGGCCCGAGGATTCGGGGGGTCGTGGGACATGAGGTTCAGCGGTTAGACGGAAGCCGGCCCGGTTTCTTAGAAAATAGTTTCAGGTCAGGCGGGCCTCGGCAACCGCGGGCGGGCCGGCAAGTAGCGCAGGCGTCCCCGCCTGCCGTTGCCCGTGCAGGCGGGACGCCTGCGCTACAACTTCCCGCTTGCCAGCGGCCCAGCCCGCTCCTTTTCTCCGCACCTAACCCCGCAACCTTGATGACCCGCGACGAACACATGTCCATTTTCCTCGTCGCGCCCGCGGGCTCCTCGACCACCTAGGTCGAGCTTAAGCCCGCCGCACCGAGCGGGCTCTTCGGAACATCAAGTTTCCGCCAGCCCGCTCCTTCCCGAGCGGGTTTTTCTTCGTCCTGATTTTCCAGACCTTCCTTTCCATGTTTTCCCAATTCACCACCATCTGGTCGCTTATGCGCGGGCAACGCCTGCGCTATGGCCTCGCGCTGGGCTGCCTGGTGTTCGTCACGGTGCTGAATTACGGCGTGCCCCTCGTGGGCAGCACCACGATCGACTATGCCGTCGCCGGCAAGGAGGTCGGCCCCACCACGCCTTTCCTCATCGCCATGCTGCTCCGCCTCCTCGGCGGCGCCGAGCACCTGCGCGCGCACCTCTGGCTCGCGCCGGTGGCCATGGTGCTGTTCGCCGCCAGCTCCGGACTTTTCAGCTACCTCAAGGGCTGGCAGGCCTCGCTCGCCAGCGACGGCATCGCGCGCCGGCTCAAGGACCAGCTCTACGACCACCTCAACCACCTGCCGTCCCGCTACCATGACCGCGCCGACACCGGCGACCTCGTGCAGCGCTGCACCAGCGACGTCGAGACCGTCCGCCAGTTCCTCGCCGCCCAGGTCATGGACATCGGCAACGCCTTCCTCCTCGCCGCCACCGCGCTGCCGCTGCTGCTCTCGCTCAGCGTCCCGATGGCGCTGGTGTCGTTCGCCCTCATCGGGCCGATCACGATCTACGCCTACATCTACTTCCGGCAGGTGAAGCACGTCTTTAAGGAGGTCGCCGAGGCCGAGGGCGCGCTCACCGCCGTGATCCAGGAAAACCTCACCGGCATCCGCGTGGTCCGCGCCTTCGCGCGCCAGGACTTCGAGCGCGCCAAGTTCGCCGCGCCCAACACGCGCTACCGCGACCGCAATCTCCACCTGATGCGCCTCATGGCGTGGTATTGGTCCATCAGCGACCTCGTCGCCTTGAGCCAGCTCGGTCTCACGCTCCTCGTCGGCGCGCACTGGATCGCCTCGGGCCGCATCACCGTGGGCCTGCTCTTCGCCTTCCTGTCCTACCTCGGCATCATGCTCTGGCCGGTCCGGCAGATGGGCCGCATTCTCACCGATCTGGGCAAGACCTCCGTCGCCCTCACACGCATCCGTGAGATCCTCTCGGTGCCGCGCGAGTCCGAGCCCGTCGCGCCTCCGCTGCTGCTCGCCGCGCCGCTCAGCGGGCGCCTCGCCGTGCGCGACCTGCATTTTCACCACTCCGCCGGCGAGCCGACGGCCACCGGGCGCGGCGCGCTCAATGGCCTCAGCTTCGACATCCGCCCCGGCGAAACGCTCGCCATCCTCGGACCCTCCGGCGCGGGTAAGAGCACGCTCATGCACCTGCTGCTGCGGCTCTACGATTACACCGAGGGCTCCATCCAGTTCGACGGCCGCGAGCTCACCTCGCTCCCGCGCGCGTGGGTGCGCGCGCAAATCGGCGTCGTCATGCAGGAGCCGTTCCTGTTCTCCAAGACCCTGCGCGACAACCTCCGCCTCGGCCGCGGCGACGCGCCCGACGAGGAGATCGAGGCCGCCGCCCGCGCCGCGTCCATCCACGACACGATCCTCACCTTCGCCGAGGGCTACAGCACGCTGATCGGCGAGCGCGGCATCACGCTCTCGGGCGGCCAGCGCCAGCGCGTCGCCATCGCCCGTGCCGTGCTCAAGCGCCCACCAATCCTCATCCTCGACGACGCCCTCAGCGCCATCGACGCCGAGACCGAGTCCCTCGTGCTCAACGCCCTGCGCGAACGCCGCGGCCACGCCACCACGCTCGTCATCGCCCACCGCCTCTCGACCCTCGCCCAGGCCGACCGCGTCATTGTGCTCGACCACGGCCGCATCATCCAGACCGGCACCCACGCCGAGCTGTCCTCGCAGGAAGGCCTCTACCGCCGGCTCTGGCAGATCCAGACCAGCGTCGAGGCCGACTTCAAAAACGAACTCAAGCCCGCCTGACCTTTCCCATGTCCGCCCAATTTCACCAGGAAGACGAATTCCACGACCGGCTCGACACCGGCCTGTGGTGGAAAATCTTCCGCCGCGCCCTGCGGTTCAAGCACCTGCTGTTCCCGCTGTTCTTCACCGCGGTCGTCCTCGCGGTCTGCGACGCCCTTTACGTCCAGATCACGCGCTGGGTCATCGACGGCGTCGTCCACCAGGGCGCCGCCGCCCCGTTCGCGCGCTACCTCGCCGGCTACGGCGCGGTCACATTCGTGCTCTGCGCGTCCGTCTGGAGCTTCATCAACCTCGCCGGCAGCCTCAGCAACCACCTCGCGCACGACATCCGCCGCGACTCGTTTGAGAAGCTGCAGCAGCTGGAATTCGCCTTCTTCGACACCCGCCCCGTGGGCTGGCTCATCTCGCGGCTCACGAGCGACTGTGACCGTCTCGCGCGCGTGATCGGCTGGGGCTTCCTCGACATCACCTGGGGTTTCACCTTCGTGCTCATGATCGCCGTCAGCCTGCTCTACATGAACTGGCGGCTCGGCCTGATCGTGCTCGCCGTCGTACCGCCGCTCGCGCTCATCTCGAAATATTTCCAGCGCAAGATGCTCCTCAGCTCGCGCGAGATCCGGAAATTTAACTCCCAGATCACCGCGAGCTACAACGAGTCGATCCAGGGCGTGCGCACGACCAAGACCCTCGTGCGCGAGCCGGAGAACCTCGTCGAGTTCCAGCAGCTCTCCACCCAGATGTTCGCAGCGTCGGTCCTCAACGCCCGGCAGACCTCGATCTATTTTCCCCTCGTCACCACGCTCGGCAGCTTCGCCGCCGGCCTCGCGCTGTGGCGCGGCGGCTACCTGACCGGCAGCCACGCCATGAGCCTCGGCACCCTCGTCGCCTTCGTGAACTTCGCCGGCCAGTTCTTCAACCCCATCAACCAACTCGCCCAGCGTCTCACCGAGATGCAGGGCGCACAGGCCGCCGGTGAACGCGTGATGAGCCTCCTCGAAACCGTCCCCGCCATCAAGGACTCCGCCGCCGTCCTCGCCCGCATCACCGCCCAATCGAAAATCGAGATTCGAGATTCGAAAATCGCCCAGGACGGCGGCGTAGCCAACATCACCGGCATCGAGTTCCGCGACGTCACCTTCCGCTACGAGACCGGCCCGGTGGTACTGCAGGATTTCAATCTCACTGTCCGCGCCGGCGAGACCATCGCGTTGGTCGGTCCCTCCGGCGGCGGCAAGAGCACGATCGTCTCGCTCGTCTGCCGATTCTACGAGCCCGTCGCGGGCCAGGTGCTCCTCAATGGCACCGACTACCGCGAGCGCCCGCTCGCCTGGCTGCAATCCTCCCTCGGCATCGTCCTGCAGACGCCGCATCTCTTCAAAGGCACGGTGCGCGAGAACATCCGCTACGGGCGGCTCGACGCCACCGACGCCGAAGTCGAGGCCGCAGCGAAGCTGGTCAACGCCCACGAGTTCATTTCCCAGATGGAAAAGGGCTACGACACGCCCGTCGGCGAGGGCGGCAACCGCCTCTCGTCGGGCCAGCGCCAGCTCCTGTCCTTCGCCCGCGCCCTGCTGGCCAACCCGCAAATCTTCGTCATGGACGAGGCCACGTCGTCGATCGACACCGAGACCGAGCAGCTCATCCAGCGCGGCCTCGAGACGATCTTCGCCGGCCGCATCAGCTTCGTGATCGCCCACCGGCTCAGCACCATCCGCCGCGCCGACCGCATCCTCGTCATCACCGGCGGCCGGATCGAGGAATCCGGCACGCACGCGGAGCTGCTGCAGCAGCGCGGGCACTACTACGACCTCTACACCAGCCAGTTCCGGCGGGAGCGCGAGGAAGCCGTCCTCGAGGGCACGCCGGGCGCCGCCTGAGTTGGGTCACGCAAAGCCGCAAAGACGCAAAGGTTTGGATCTTTGCGGCTTCGCGGCTTTGCGGCTTTGCGTGAGTCCCCTCTGCAGAGTGGCTTGGCAGGAGGCGGCTCACTCGCTTTCGTCAACCCATGCTCCTCCGCCCGCGATTTCTCCTGCTGCTTCTCTCCGCGTTGCTCGCCGCCAGCTGCACCAAGCGCGAGACACCCGCTGAGGAGGGCATTCGCACGCACACGCTGCTCGTCGGCAACCAGAACGAACCCGCCACGCTCGACCCGCACATCTACGATGCCGCCACCGACTTCAACGTCATCGTCGCGCTGTTCGAGGGCCTCACCTGCTACGATGAAAAGACCGCCACCGCCGTGCCCGGGACGGCGGAGCGCTGGGAGATCTCCCCCGACGGCCTCGTCTACACCTTTCACCTGCGCCCCGACGCCCGCTGGTCCAACGGCGAACGCCTGACCGCGCGCGATTTCGCCTGGTCCTTCGAGCGCTTTCTCACCCCGTCACTCGGCAACACCTACGCCTACTACCTGTTTTCCCTTCGCGGCGCCGAGGCGTTCAATTCCGGGAAGACGAAGAACTTTGCCGATGTCGGGGTCGAGGTGATCGACGACACGACCCTGCGCCTCACGCTCCAATATCCCGCGCCTTACCTTCCCGGGATCCTCGCCACCACCATCCTGCCGGTCCACCGCGCCTCGATCGAAGCCGCCGGCCGCAGCGACGACCGCACTTCGCCGTGGATCCGTCCCGGCAAACTTGTCTGCAACGGGGCGTTCACCCTCACCGAGTGGGAGCCCAACTCCCGCATCGTCGTGACCAAGAACCCCCACTACTGGGACGCCGCTCACAACGCCATCGAGCGCGTCATCTTCTATCCCATCGAAAAAGCCGACGGCGAGGAGCTGGCTTTCCGGGCCGGCCAGTTGCACGTCACGTTCAGCCTGCCACCGACGAAGATCGCGAGCTACCGCCGCGGCGCGCCCGCCAGCCTGCACATCGACCCGCTGTTGCAGCTCTACATGGTCAATTTCAACGCCACAAAACCACCCTTCGACAACCCCAAGGTCCGCCGTGCCCTCGCGCTCGCGCTGGACCGGGCGGCCATTGCGTCGAGCGTGTTCAGCGGCGCGCGCCTGCCCGCGCATACGTTGGTCCCCCCCAACTGCGGCGGCTACACGGGCCCGGCCGGCCAGCGGGAAGATTACGCCGCCGCGCGCGCGCTGCTCGCGGAAGCGGGCTACCCCGGCGGACGCGGCCTGCCCTCCCTGCCGATGCAGGTGCTAAATGACGACAAGCTCCCGCACGTTGCCGAAACCATCCAGGCGATGTGGCGCCGCGAGTTGGGAGTGGAGATGACCATTGAGCCCTACGATCAGAAGACGTGGGTCGCGAACCAGCTGGCCCTGAGCCACACCCTCGCCCTCCGCGGCTGGACCTCCGATTTCCCCGATCCGCTCAATTTCCTCGAGATGTTTGTCACCGGCAACGGCAGCAACGTCTTCGGCTGGAGCAACCGCGCCTTCGACTCCCTGATCGAGAAGTCCAAAGTCACCCCCGATCCGGCCGCCCGCTATGAAGTGCTCCGCCAAGCCGAGACGCTCATGCTCAACGATGCCGCCTGCGCCCCGCTCGTCTTCGGCGCCAAGACCTACCTGCTGCATCCCGCGGTGAAGAACTGGGAGCCCGCCCCGCTCGGCATCCACCGCTACCAGCTCATCGAGCTGCGGGCGCCGTGATTTCCCCAATGCCCCCGCACTTGCGCCCATCCGGGCCTACGCTCAACTTGGCCCCGATGCGCCTCCTTCTCACGCTCGCCCTCCTGCTCGGTTCCGCCGGTCTGTTGCGTGCCGCCGAGGTGGAATTCGTCCGCGTCTGGCCCGAGTGGCGCGAGGCTGCGTCGTTCGAACGCATTTCGGAATACTTCGACGGCAAGGAAAACTCCGGTTCCCAGATTCTCCTGCGCACCCAGCCGGATTCGCGCGCGGGCTTTTACTTCCTCGCCCGCGTCAACAACACCGGCCCCGCAACGCCCGGCGCGAAGCTCGTCCTCTCGCTGATCAAGCCCGATTCGCCCAAAACCCGCGTCTACACTTTCCCCATCGCGCTGCCCGCCGGCCAGACCGTCTACAACCTCGGCCTCACCGGCGCCGACTGGGTCGGGCCGAAAGTGCACCCAGTGGCTTGGAAAATCGAGGTCGTCACCACCGACGGACGCCTGCTCGGCGTGCAGAAAAGCTTCCTTTGGGAAAAGCCCGCCAAGTAACCGTCGCGGCCCTCCCCGCCGCGCCCGCGGGTTGGAGCGCGTGGCGTCCGCTGCCGCTCGGCGCCCCGCTCGACGCCGCCGTGCTCGCCGAGACCCTCGACGGCGGCCAGGCCTTCCGCTGGCGCCGTGACGCCGGCGTGTGGCACGGAGTCTTCGGCAAAAGCGTCGCCCAGCTTTCGCTGGACGCCGACGGCTCGCTGCATTGGTCCGCCCCCGACGCGCTGGCTCCGGCTGCCGGGCCCGCGCTCGCCCATTATCTTGACGTCGCCCGCGACGCCCACGAATTGGCCGATGCGCTGCCGTGGCGCAGTGACGCCCATCTCGCCGCCTGCCTCGCCGCGTTTCCCGGCCTGCGCATCCTCCGCCAGCCCTTCGGCGAGACGCTGCTCGGCTTCCTCTGCAGCGCCACGAAGCAGATCGTCCAGATCAAGCAGATGATCGCCCTGCTGGCCGAGCGCCATGGCGCCCGCCTCCTTCCCGACTCGCCTGCCCGCCGTAGCATTGGCGAAAGCGGGTCACTCGTCACTGGTCACTCGTCACTCGCCCACCGCCTCCCGACTTGGCCCGAACTCGCCCTCATCCCCGAGGCCGAACTCCGCGCCTGCCAATTCGGCTTCCGCGCCCGCTTCATCCACCAGACCGCCCAGTTCCTCACCGAGCACCCCGGCTGGCTCGAAGCCACCGAAGCGATGCCCTATGCCGAGGCAAAGGAACGGCTCTGCTCCCTGCCCGGCGTCGGGGAGAAAATTGCCGACTGCGTGCTGCTCTTCGGCGCCAACCGGCTCGAGGCGTTTCCCGTGGACACCTGGATCCTCAAGGCCATGGCCGCGCGCTACGGCTTGCACGGCTGGAAACCCGCGCAGGTCGCCCAATTCGGTCGCGCCCACTTCGGCCCCCTCGCCGGCCTGGCCCAGCAATATCTGTTTTCGTGGGAACGAAAGCAGACCAACGGTGAGCGCTAAGCTGTAAGCGTTAAGCTCTAAGCCACAGACCCAAAACCAAGCACCCGAGCCACCAGGGAGTTCTCCCGACTGCGCTTCCCTTATCGCTTACAGCTTACCGCTTTCAGCTCACTTCGCTTTCTGAATCAGCTCCACCTCGTAGCCCTCCGGCGCGTCGATGAAGGCAATCACCGACCCGCTGCCGGACTGCGTCGGGCCATCGCTCAGCTTGTAGCCCTTCTTTTCCAATTCGGCGGCAAATTTAGCCAGGTCATCCACCTCGAAGGCCAGGTGCATCAGGTCTGGCTGCACCGCCACGCTCGGGCTGTTCGGCAGCTGGCAAAGCTCGATTTCCTCGTCGCTGTTCGGCGTCTGGAGGAACGCCAGCTGCGCGCCACGCGGCGACATGTGCTGGCGGGTTAACTTCAGCCCGAGGGCGTCCTGGTAGAACTTCACCGTGCGGGCCAGGTCGTTCACCCGCATGCGGGTGTGCAGGAGTTTCTTAACCATGGCTGATGATTAAGCGCAAAGACGCAAAGATGCAAAGGTCGGAGTAAGGTTGGGAGAATTTCCCCAAAAACTTCCGGTTCGGTCTTTGCCTCTTCGCGTCTTTGCGCTTAACTCCCAATCCGCCATGCCCCTGGACCTCGCCGCCATCCGCGCCGCGCACGAACGCATCCGGCCGCACATCCGTCGCACGCCGGTCCTGACCAACGCGGCGCTCGACGCGGCCTGCGGGGGCCGGCTGTTCTTCAAGTGCGAGAACCTCCAGGAGGTCGGGGCCTTCAAGGCCCGCGGCGCAACCAACGCCGTCTTCTCCCTCTCCGCCACCGAGGCCGCCCGCGGCGTCGCCACGCACTCGTCGGGCAACCACGCCGCCGCCCTCGCCCGCGCGGCCCGGCTGCGCGGCATCCCGGCCTACATCGTGATGCCGTCGAATTCCTCGCCCGCGAAGATCCGCAACGTCGAGAGCTATGGCGGCCGGATCACACTCTGCGCCCCCACGCAACAGGCCCGCGAGGAAACCTGCGCCCGCGTGATCGCCGAGACCGGCGCCACCATGATTCACCCGTTCACCGACGAGCGCGTGATGGCCGGCCAGGGCACCGCCCTGCTCGAGCTGCTCGAGGACGTCCCCCAGCTCGACCTCGTGCTCTGCCCGGTCGGCGGCGGCGGACTCCTCGCCGGCACGGCCATCGTCGCCAAGGGCGTCTCCCCCGCCCTCGGCGTGTTCGCCGTCGAGCCACTCGGCGCCGGTGATGCCGCGCGTTCATTCGAGGCCGGCCATATCGTGCCGCTGGAACACGCCGACACGATCGCCGACGGCCTGCGCACGACGGTGGGCGCGCCCAATTTTGCGGTAATGCAGCGTCACGTGGACGGCGTGCTCACGGTCAGCGAAGCCGGCATCGTGGCCGCGATGCGCACGCTGTGGGAGTCGCTGAAGATCATCGTCGAGACGTCCGGCGCCGTGCCGTATGCGGCGATCACCGAGCGCCAGATCGACGTCACCGGCCGCCGCGTCGGGATCATTCTCACCGGCGGCAACGTCGACCTCGACGCGCTGCCTTGGAAGAGCGGTAAGCTGTAAGCGATAAGCTTACAGCTGTGCCGCTTCAGGCGGTGCCTGCCCGATCTGGCCCAACAGCTTCGTGAACCACGGCGTGTGGATGTCGAAGTGCTTGCCGCCCTTGATGCGGGAAAACTCGATGGCGCGCAGCTCGTTGCCCCGCTCCTCGTCCTCGCCGACGACGCCGCTCTCGCGGCGCAGCGCGCATGCGACGGCGTGCCGCACGCAGCGGTCGATCAACCCGAGGTCGGCGCTGTTGGCCGCCGCCGCGCGGGCAAAATAACCGCTCTTCTGCACCAGCACCTTGTCGGCGCCGATCAGTTTAGCGAAGCGCTCGCCGAACCACTTGCCGGGATTGATCAGGTCGATCTTCACGTGGCCAAACGGGTCGCGCGGCGGCTCTTCGCCGCGGGCAATCATCTCCGCCACGATCTGCTCCACGCCCGCGCCTTCGCTGAGAAAAACGTTCGCGTTGCCTTCCTGGTCCATCACGGCCCGCAAGCGCGTCGCCTCCGAGGCGATGTCGAAGGGCAGCTCGGGCAGGTAAACGCCGTGCACCGACATCCGCGTCCGCGAGATGCCCAGGCTCGGCACGTAGGGCTGCGACTCGAGCAGCTTCATGTATTCGTAGGTCGTGGCCGCGGCCAGCCAGCCGCAGTGCCGGCCCATGATCTCGTGGACGATCAGCACGCGCGTGCTGGAACTGTGCTCGGCCACCACGCGTTGGAAAAACAGCGCGCCTTCCCGCGCGGCCGTCAGCGCGCCGAGGCTCTGGCGGATCGGGATGATGTCGTTGTCGATCGTCTTCGGCAGGCCGATGACGGTCAGTTCGTGGCCCTCCTTCGCGAGGTAGGCCGCCAAATCCGCGGCGGTCGTGTTCGTGTCGTCGCCGCCGATGGTGTGCAGCACATCGACGCCGTCCTTGCGCAACTGCTCGGCGGCCACGGCCAGCGGATCCTGCCCTTCTTTCACGAGGCCGCGCTTCACGCAGTCCTTGATGTTGGTGAGTTTGACGCGGCTGTTGCCGATCGGGCTGCCGCCGTAGTGGCGGAGCACCCGGGCCGAGTCGCGGAGGTCGTCGGCCACGGGGATTTTGTCGCCCATCAGCAAACCCTTGTAGCCGTTGCGATAGCACATCAGCTCGATTTCGGGCGCCATGGCGGTGTAACGCTCGATCAATCCGCCCGTGGCGGCGCTGAGGCACGGAGCGAGTCCGCCGGCGGTCAAAATGGCAACTTTGCGAGGCTGCATAAGCACGCATCAACAAGCACGTCTTGGGCTCCGCGTCCAGCTTGGCCACCGTCATCACGGCAAACTCCACCCGCTGGCGCGAGGGCCTGGCTCCCCGCCCGACGGAAGCGGTTGAGCGTGGGGCAGTTTTGTCCTCCGCAAGCCGTGAGTTGGATACGGCAAGATCTGCGCAGTCCGGGACCCTGATTCATGGCAAAATCAGGGCATTCCCCCCGGGCATTTCCGGGGCGAATCCATGTATGAAGCCCGCTCCGACAGCCTCCCTGAACTACACCACGTGCGACGCCAACGAGGCGGTCGCCTCTGTTGCCTATCGGCTCAATGAGCTGATCGCGATCTACCCGATCACACCCTCGTCCGCCATGGCCGAGTCGTGCGACGAGTGGGCCGCCCAGGCCAAACCCAACCTCTGGGGCGAGGTCCCGCGCGTCGTCCAACTCCAGTCCGAGGGCGGCGTCGCCGGCGCCGTGCACGGCGGGCTCCTCGGCGGGGCCCTGACCACCACTTTCACCGCCTCGCAGGGCCTGCTGCTGATGATCCCCAATCTTTACAAGATCGCGGGGGAACTGCTGCCGCTCACGATCCACGTCAGCGCCCGCGCCCTCGCCGCGCAGGGCCTGTCCATCTTCGGCGACCACCAGGACGTCATGGCCTGCCGCGCCACCGGCTGCGCGCTGCTCTGCAGCAACTCCGGCCAGGAGGCGCATGACCTCGCGCTCGTCGCCCATGTCGCCAGCTACCGCTCGCGCGTGCCGTTCATCCACTTCTTCGACGGCTTCCGCACTTCCCACGAGGTTTCCAAGATCGCCACGCTCTCCGACGACGATCTGCGCGCCGTCCTCGACGAGTCCGACATCGCCGCTTTTCGCTCCCGCGCCATGACTCCGGACCACCCCACGCTCCGCGGCACGGCCCAGAATCCTGACGTCTATTTCCAAGGCCGTGAGGCCGTGAACCCGTTCTACAACCGGCTGCCGGCCATCGTGCAGGAAACGATGGACAAGCTCGCGACCGTCACCGGCCGGAGCTACCACCTGTTTGACTACTACGGCGACCCCGCCGCCGAGCGCGTGGTCGTGATCATGGGCAGCGGCTGCGAGACCGTCATCGAGACCGTCGACTGGCTCCGCGCCCGTGGCGAGAAGGTCGGCGTGCTGGCCGTGCGGCTCTTCCTGCCCTTCGATGTGGCGGCGTTCCGCGCCGCGCTCCCGCGCACCGTCAAGGCCATCGCCGTGCTGGACCGCACGAAGGAGCCCGGCGCCATCGGTGAGCCGCTCTATCTCAATGTCGTCACCGCGCTGGCGGAAAGCCGCTCCCCCCTCGCCGACTCGCCGCGCGTCGTGGGCGGCCGCTATGGCCTCGGCTCAAAGGAATTCACGCCCGGCATGGTGTGCGGCGTGTTTGAGCACCTCGCCAAGGCCGATCCGGCCAATCACTTCACCGTCGGCATCCTCGACGACGTCACGCGGACGTCGCTGCCGTGGAACGACGACTTCGACCTCGAGGCCAAGGACGTCCGCCGTTGCGTGTTCGTCGGCCTCGGCGCGGACGGCACCGTCGGCGCGAACAAGAACTCGATCAAGATCATCGGCGAGCAGACCGACAACTTCGCCCAGGGCTACTTCGTCTATGACTCGAAGAAGTCCGGCTCGATGACGATCTCGCACCTGCGCTTCGGCCCGCGGCCCATCCGCGCGCCGTATCTCATCCGGCAGGCGGAGTTCGTGGCCTGCAGCCAATACCCGTTCGTCGGCCGCACCGACGTGCTGGGCTTCGCCGCCCCCGGGGCGACGGTGCTGCTCAACTCACCTTACTCCGCGGAGCAAACCTGGGCCAAGCTGCCGCGCGAGTGGCAGGAGACGCTCATCGCCAAGAAGCTCCGGCTCTACGTGATCGACGCCACCGCCGTCGCGCAGGCGAGCGGCATGGGCCGTCGCACCAACACCGTGCTGCAGACGTGCTTCTTCGCCCTCTCCGGCGTGCTGCCGAAGGACGAGGCCATCGTCCAGATCAAGAAGGCCATCGCCAAGACCTACGGCAAGAAGGGCGACCAGATCGTGCAGATGAACTACGCCGCGGTTGATGCGGCGCTCGCCGCCCTCCACGAGGTCAGGATTCCCGCCACGCCTGCGGCCACGGCCGTGGCGTCCGTGCCCCCAAGCTACAACGGCGCGCCGGAGTTCGTTCTGAAAGTTACCGCCAAGCTGCTCGCCAATCAGGGCGACCTCATGCCCGTCAGCGCCATGCCGCTCGACGGCTGCTGGCCGACCGGCACCACCAAGTTCGAGAAGCGCAACATCGCCCTCGAGCTGCCCGCGTGGGACGCCAGCGTGTGCATCCAGTGTAACAAGTGCGTGCTCGTCTGCCCGCACGCCGCCATCCGCGCCAAGTTCTTCCCCACTGCGGAACTCGCCGGCGCCCCCGCCGGCTTCGCCGCGACGCCCTTCCGCTCGAAGGAATTTCCCGACCAGCAATACGTCATCCAGGTCGCACCCGAGGACTGCACCGGCTGCTCGCTCTGCGCCCAGGTCTGCCCCGCCAAGGACAAGACCAACCCGCGCCACAAGGCCCTCGACATGGTGCCGCAGGGCCCGCGCCTCGAGTCGGAGCGTGCCAACTGGGACTTCTTCCTCTCGCTGCCCGACCCCGACCGCACCAAGCTGGACCTCACCAGCGTCAAGGGCACGCAGTTCATGCAGCCGCTGTTCGAGTTCTCCGGCGCGTGCGCCGGTTGCGGCGAGACGCCCTACATCAAGCTGCTCACCCAGCTCTTCGGTGACCGGCTGATCATCGCCAACGCCACCGGCTGCTCCTCCATCTACGGCGGCAACCTGCCGACCACGCCCTACTGCAGCAACTCCGCCGGCCGCGGACCCGCCTGGGCCAACTCGCTCTTCGAGGACAACGCCGAGTTCGGCTTTGGCCTCTTCCTCGCCGTCGAACAGCGCCGCCGCACCGCCGTCGCCCTGCTCCACAGCCTGACCGCCCAGGTCGGACCTGACTTCGTCACCGAACTGCTCGCCGCGGACCAGTCCAACGAGACCGGCATCGCCGCCCAGCGGGCCCGAGTCGAGAAGCTCAAGAATATCCTCCTCCCGCTGCCCGCCCGCGATGCCCAGCGCCTCGCCCTGCTGGCGGATGACCTGGTGAAGAAGACGGTCTGGATCGTCGGTGGCGACGGCTGGGCCTACGACATCGGCTACGGCGGCCTCGACCACGTGCTCGCCTCCGGCGCGAACGTGAAGGTGCTGGTCCTCGACACCGAGGTCTACTCCAACACCGGCGGCCAATCGTCCAAGGCCACGCCGATGGGCGCGGTCGCGAAGTTCGCCTCCGGTGGCAAGGGCACCGCCAAGAAGGACCTCGCGCTCATGGCCATGCAATACGGCCACGTTTACGTGGCCCGCGTCGCCTTCGGTGCCAAGGACAGCCAGACCGTCGCGGCCTTCCGCGAGGCCGAGGCCTACCCGGGTCCCGCGCTGATCATCGCGTATTCCCACTGCATCGCGCACGGGTTCCCGCTCCACCTCGGGCTCGAACAGCAGAAGCTCGCCGTCGACACCGGCTACTGGCCGCTCTTCCGCGCGGATCCCCGCGGCCTGGAAAAGGGCGAAGGCGCGCTGAAACTCGACTCGCCCGCGCCGAAGTCCGACCTCGCCAACTTCATGGCGAACGAGACACGCTTCGGCATTCTCAAGCACGTCGCGCCCGCCCGCGCCGCCGACCTGGCCAAGCAGGCGCAGCAGCAGGTCCGCGAGCACTACGCGCTTTACCAGCACCTCGCCCACGCGACCCCGCCGCCCGTCCAGGCGCCCACGCCCCCTCCCGCCAGCAACGGGACGGTCACCAGCCCCGTCACCCCCGTGGTCGCCAAGTAACACCCACCCTACCTTCCCATGAACCTCTCGACCGAATACCTCGGGCTTAAGCTCAAGAATCCCCTGATCGTGGGTGCGTCGCCGTTCTGCGACAACACCCACAGCGCCTTCGCCCTCCAGGACGCCGGCGCCGCCGCCATCGTGATGCGCTCCCTGTTCGAGGAGCAGGTCGACGCCGAACAAAAGGCGCTCGTGCATCACGTCGAAATCTCCGCCAACAGCAACGCCGAGGGCACGTCGTATTTTCCCAATTTCGACGACTACCAGCTCCCGCCCGACCAGTATCTGCGCCAGCTCGAGAACCTGAAGGCCTCGCTGACCATCCCCGTCATCGGCTCGCTCAACGGCTGCCGGCCGGGCGGGTGGATGGACTACGCGAAGCGCTTCGAGTCCGCCGGCGCCGACGCCATCGAGCTCAACCTCTACCAGCTCGTCACCGATCCCGAACTCTCGGGTGACGAGGTCGAGGCAGCCATGCTGGAAACGGTGCACAGCGCCGCCAGCGCCGTGAAGATCCCCGTCTCCGTCAAGCTGTCGATGTTCCACACCTCGCCCGCGAACTTCACGCAGGCCATCGAGGGCGCGGGCGCCAAGGGCGTCGTGCTGTTCAACCGGTTCTACCAGCCGGACTTCAACATCGAGGAACTCGAGGTGCGGCCGCAGCTCAAGCTCTCCGACTCGTCCGAGCTCCTGCTCCGCCTGCGCTGGCTGTCCATCATCTCCCCGCACTCGCGCGGCTCGCTCGCCGCCAGCGGCGGCGTGCACCAGACCGAGGACGTCGTGAAGGCGCTCCTCGCCGGCGCCCACGTCGTGCAGCTGGTCTCGGTGCTGCTCAAGCACGGCCCGCGTTACCTCACCACGCTCCTCGCCGGCCTCCGCCACTGGATGAGCGAGCACGGCTACGAGCACATCGACCAGGTCCGCGGCGCGATGAACCTCAAGCGCTGCCCGGATCCGGCCGCCTTCGAACGCGCCAACTACCAGCGGATCTTGCAGAGCTGGCGCGTGTAGGTCTCCTTCCGTTACCCCATGTCCGACCCCACCCCAACGACCACAGTCGACAAATACGCGTGGTCGGCCATCGCGCGCGCCCTGCCGTCGAAGCGGGCTGCGGGCGAGCGCGTGGGGGACTTTGACGAAATCTACGCGAGCTACGACGAGGCTGCCGTGCGCGCGCAGGCGAGCCGGTGCATCCAGTGCCCCCACCCGCTCTGCATGCAGGGCTGCCCGCTCTCCAACCGCATCCCGGAATGGCTGGCGCTCGCCGCCCAGGGCCAGTTCCTCGAGGCCGCGGCGATTTCACGCTCCACCAGCAACATGCCGGAAATCTGCTCCCGCGTGTGCCCCCAGGAAAAACTGTGCGAGGGCGCCTGCATCCTCAACGCCCGCACCCAGCCGGTCGCCATCGGCGCCGTCGAGCGTTTCATCAACGACTACGCGTTCGCCCACCACGCCGTCGAGATCACCCAGGCCCCGCCCAATGGCTTCCGCGTGGCCATCGTCGGCTCCGGCCCCGGCGGCATCTCCTGCGCCGACGAACTCGCCCAGCGCGGCTACGATGTCACCGTCTTCGAGTCGCTGCTCATCCCCGGCGGCCTGCTGGTCAACGGCATCCCCGGTTTCAAGCTCGAGAAGGACATCGTCGCCCGCCGCATCGACCTGTTGGCGAAGCGCGGCGTGAAATTCCAACTCGGCGTCAAGGTCGGCTGGGATGTCACCTGCGCGCACCTGCGGCGCGAGTTCGACGCCGTGTTCCTCGGCGTGGGCGCCCAGCGGGCCAAGCCGCTCGACGTGCCCGGCTCCGAGCTGACGGGCGTCGTGGACTCCATTCCCTTCCTCATCCAGAAGAACGTCGTCTCACCCCTCGTGGACCTGCCCCCGGTGGACGTGGTGGGCAAACGCGTGGCCGTCCTGGGCGGCGGCGACACCGCGATGGACTGCCTGCGCACGGCGTTGCGCAGCGGCGCGCGCGAGGCGGTCTGCCTCTACCGCCGCGACCTCGCCAATATGCCCGGCAGCAAGAAGGAATACGCCAACGCCATCGAGGAAGGCGCGACCTTCGAGTTTCTCACCAACCCCATCAGCCTCGTGGGCAATGCCCAGGGCGCGGTGACGGAGGTGCGCTGCGTGCGGATGGAACTCGGCGCCGCCGATGCGTCCGGCCGGCGCAAACCGCGACCGGTGCCCGGCTCCGAGTTCACCGTCCCCACCGACGTGGTGCTCGTGGCCTACGGCTTTGATCCCGTGCCCTTCCCGCCGGGCAGCGACCTGGCGATGCTCGCCACCGACGAGTGGGGCGCGCTCAAGGTCGATGCGAACCAGATGACAAGCGAAGCCGGCATCTTCGCCGGCGGCGATGCGTCCCGGGGCGCAAGCCTCGTGGTGCATGCCGTGCGCGACGCCCGCAAGGCGGCGGAGGGCATCGATCGCTACCTGCACGTGGCCAAGTCCACGCAGCCCGCCAGCTGACCGAGGCCTTTTGGGGTCACGCAAAGCCGCCAAGGCGCAAAGACCAGACTACAACCCTATCGCGGAAACGCGGAGGCGCGGAGGAAAACTCTGGCGGATCGATTCGCGCTTCCGCCCCTCCGCGTTTCCGCGATGAGGTATGGTCTTTGCGCCTTGGCGGCTTTGCGTGAGAAAACCTCAGGAAAAGATCTGGAGCAGCAGCGAGGGAAAGACGCCCAGCACGACGAGCAAAAGTGCGGCCAGCAGCAGCGCCAGCGCAGCCGCTCCCGGCACCGCGATTCGGCCATCGGCTCCCGGCGCGGGCGGCGCGACCAGCGCCTGCTTCAGCACGCGCAAGTAGTAGTAGAGTGCCACCGCGCTGAGGAAGATGGCCGCGAACGCCAGCCAGCCCGTCACGCTGGCGAGTCCGCCGAAATTCAACGCGGCCGCGAAGACCGCAAATTTGCCGAAGAAACCCGCGAGCGGCGGAATGCCCGCCAGCGAGAGGATGAAGATGAACAGGCACCCCGCCAGCAGCGGTGACCGGCGGTACAAACCCGCCAGGTCCGCGATCTGCGGCCCCACCCCCGCGGCCTCCAGCACCGCGACGACGCCAAAGGCGCCGACCGTGGCGAGCCCGTAGGTGGCCGCATAGAAATACAACGGCGCCGGCCCCGCCGTGCCCGCCGCCATCACGCCCAGCAGCAGCGCGCCCGCATGGGCAATGGCCGAGTAGGCCAGCAGGCGGCGCAGGTTGGATTGCGCCAGTGCGCCGAAATTGCCGACCAGCAGCGAAGCCGCGGAGAGCAGCGCCACCACCGCCAGCCAGCCGGGCGAGAAATGCCGCAGAGCCACGTCACCCGTCGCGTAGCCCAACCCGGGCCACAGCAGGCGGACGAAGAAGGTGAGACCGGCGAGCTTCGACGCCGACGCGATGAGCGCGGCGGACGTGGCCGGTGCGCCCTGATAGACATCGGGCGCCCAGAGATGGAACGGCGCGGCCGCCGCCTTGAAGCCGAAGGCCACCAGGACCATCACCAGCGCCACCGACAGCAGCGGGCTCGAGCCCTGTGCCGCCAGCGCCGCGGCGATGGCCGACGTGTCGATCGAACCGGTCAGGCCATAAAGCAGGCTGAAGCCGAACAGCAGGAATGCCGCCGACATGCCGCCGAAGAGAAAATACTTCAACGCCGCCTCGGCCGACTCCGGCCGGGTCTTGTCGAAGCCCGCCAGCACGTAAAGCGACAGGCTCGCCAACTCCAGCGCGAGGAAAGCCACCAGCAGCTGCTGGGCCACCGCCATCAGCGAGAACCCCGTCGCGGCCAGCAGGACGATCGCGACGAACTCCGCCGGATTACGCAGCCGCGCCGTTCCCGCGGTCAGCATCAGCGTGAGGCCGGCCAGCACGAGTACCGCGGCGCGCGTGCCGACGCCCAGCGCATCCAGCATGAACTCGCCGCCCAGCACCGGGCCCACGACGCCTACCCGCAGTCCCACGACCAGCGCGGAGAAAAGGGCCGCCCCACCGAGGATGCATGACGCCTGCCAGCGTTCTGTCGGGGAACGTTTCCGTCCGACGGTGAGGTCATACCCCAGCACGACGAGCATGCCCAGCACCAGCGAGGCTTCGCCGGCAAAGGCGCAAAACAGCTCCGGATAATTCGTCGTCATGGCGCGCCTCCTTTCAGGATCACTTGGTATAGCGGCGATTGCAGGCTGGGAATGATCCAGTTGAGCAGCAGGTCGGGCTTCAGGCCGATGAGCACCGTCGTTCCGACGAGTAGCAGCGCGCCCGCCTTTTCCGCCAGCGTGATCGGCGGCAGGGGGTGCGCGGGCATCGCGCCGGCCACCGCCGGCTGCGTCGAGCCGAAGAACGAGAGCTGGATCGCCCGCAGCGTGAAAGCCGCCGCGAGCAGCACGCCCAGCGCGGCCACCGCGGCCCAGAGCGGGGACGTCTTCCACGTGCCGACCAGGATGGTCAGCTCGGCCGGAAATCCGCTGAAGCCCGGCATGCCCATCGAGGCCAGCCCGGCGAGCACGAAGGTGACCGCCGCGAACGGCAGCAGCCGGTGCAGCGGCAGGTTGCGCAGGTCGGCCAGCTGGCGCGTGTGCGTGCGCTCATAGACCATCCGGCCGACGACGGCGAAGAGGAGTCCCGCGACAATGCCGTGTGAAAACATCTGCAGCACCGCGCCGCTGGCGGCCTGGACGTTGGCCGCGGCCAGGCCGAGCAGCACGAAGCCCATGTGGCTCACGCTGGAGTAACCGCTCACGAACTTGAAGTCGCCCTGCACCAGCGCCACGCCGCCCGCATAGACGATGCCGATCACCGCCAGCCAGCCGATGGTCGGCTGCCAGAAAACGAAGCCCACCGGGAACAGCGGCATGGCCACCCGCAGGCAACCGTAGGCGCCGAGCTTCATCACGACACCCGCCAGCAGCATCGACGCCGCCGTCGGCGCCGCCACGTGGCCGGTCGGCGCCCACGTGTGGAACGGGAACATGCCCGCGAGCACCGCAAAACCGAGGAAGACCAAGGCAAACATGCCCAGCTGCTCGGCGCGCGTGAAATGCACTGCCGCCGCCGCCAGGTCGCCCATCCCGAAGCTCTGGCCGCCGCCCGCCGCGTAGGCCCACAGCAGGCCGGCGAGCACCAGCGCGCTGCCCGCAAAGGAGTAAAGCACGAGCTTCATCGCCCCGTATTCGCGGTTCGTCGAGCCCCAGCGCGCGATCAGGAAATATTTCGGCACGATCGCGATCTCGTAGAACACGAACAGCACGAAGGCATCCGCACTCAGGAACACCCCGAAGACGCCGCCGATCAGCGCGAAATACAGCGCGAAGAACTCCCCGGTGCGCTCCTCGATATTCCACGAGAACAGCACGCCCGCCGTCGCCGCGATCGCCGTCAGCACCAGCAGCGTCAGGCTGATGCCATCCGCCGCGAGGTGATAGCGCACACCCAGTGAAGCCACCCACGGCACGTCCACCAGGGTCTGCATGCCCAACGCCGGCACAAAGCTCACCGCCGCCATCAGCGTGATGGCGAGCGTCGTCAGCGCCGTAACCAGTGCCACCCAGCGCGCGGTGGCGGCCGACCGTGTGCCGGCGACCAGCGCAAGCAGGGCACCGGTGAAGGACACGTAGATGGTGCAGGGCAGCGCGTTCATGGGAGGGCAATCTGGCTCACCCATGAGGTGACCAGCGGGTTGAAAAGGCCGGTGAGCAGTTGCGGCAGCACGCCGAGGACGATCATGAGGGCAATCAGCGGAATCAGCGTCACCCGCTCCACGCCGTGCACGTCCGCAAATTCACCCTTCGCCGCGCCTGACCGCGAGCCGTGGAACACGCGCTGCCAGAACGTCAGGTAGAAAAACGCGGTGGCGAACAGTCCCAGGCACCCGATGGCCGCCGCCCACGGCACGAGGCCGAAGACGCCGCGGAAAATCAGGAACTCGCCGACGAAGCCGTTGAGGCCCGGCAGGCCGATCGAGGAGAACATCGCGATGCCGCACAGGCCGGCAAAAACCGGCGCGGCGGAGCGAACGCCGCCGAAGTCATCGAGTCCCCGGCGTCCGCCGGCGCGCGACTCGAGCACGCCAACGCTGAAGAACAGCGCGGCGGCGGAAAGACCGTGGTTGAACATCTGCAGCAGCGCGCCGCCGAGAGCGGCGGTGACGGCCGGGCCGGAAATGCCCGAGTGCCCGGTAGCAGCGCAGACAGCAAAGAGTGCGAGCAGGCAGTAACTGACGTGGTTGATCGAGGAGTAGGCGATCATCCGCTTGAGGTCCGTCTGGCGCATCGCCGCGAACGCCCCGAGCACCACTCCGCCCAGCGCCAGCCACAGCAGGCAGGGCGCGGCCGCGTGCAGTTGGCCGGGAAAAATCGGCCAGAGGATGCGCAGGAACGCATACACGCCCATCTTCGACATCACGCCGGTGAGGAACATCGACACGCCCACGGGCGCCTCGGCATACGCCGGCGGCAGCCAGGTGTGGAACGGGAACAGCGGCACCTTCACCGCCACGCCGAGGAACACGCCGACGAACACCACCTGCGGCCAGAAATGCCCGAGTGCGCTCAGTCGCCCGGCCAGGATGCCGTCCGCGCTCAGGTGCGCGAGCTGCCCGAACTCCAGCGTGCCCGTCGCGGCAAAGATCGCGGCGAAACCCAGCAGCATGAACACGCTGCCGCCGAGGGTGTAGATCACGAACTGGTAGGCCGCGCGCCCCGCGCCCGCCCCGCCCCACAGCTTGATGAGGAAGAACACCGGCACGAGGCTGAGCTCCCAGAAGAGGAACCAGTGGAAGAAATCGAGCGCCAGGAAAACCCCCAGCGCGCTGCCCTGCAGGATCAGGAAGAGAATGCCGAAAGCCCGGGGGCTGCCGGGCTGCTTCCATGCGGCGAGCAGGCCCGCCGGGCCGACGATGCCGGTGAGCAGCACGAGCAGCAGGCTCAGGCCGTCGAGGCCGAGGTGATAGTGGACGTTGAGCGAAGTGATCCACGCGGCGCTTTCCTGAAATTGGAAGCCCGGGGCCGCCGGATTGAAGCCCGCGAGCACGACCAGCCCGAGGACGAGCGTCGAGAGGCTGAACGCCAGGGCGATTCCGCGCGCGACCGCGGGCTTGGCCCCGCGCAGCACCGCGAGCAGCCCTGCGCCCACCCACGGCGCAAACACGATGAAGGAAAGGAGCGGCATCTTCACAGGACACCTCCCAGCAGCAGCAGCAACGCCAGCACGACAAACGCCACCGCCAGCGTGCGCAGGTAACCGTGCGCCTCGCCCGTCTGCGCGCGGGAGTAGGCGTTGCCCACTCCACGAAGTTTTTCACTCGCGGCATCGAACCCGCCGTTCAACCCGCTCTCGTCCATCTCGCGGTCAAACGTGCCGAGCGCCTCGCCCATCCAGGCCACGCCGGAAATGATCCCGCCCCAGACCCAGCGGTCGAGTCCGTCCGCCACGACGGCGAGGAGCTGGTTGAGGCGGCCGAACGTCAGCGCGTAAAATTCATCGAAGCCCAGCTTGGCCGCGAGCGCCGCGAACACGCCGGGCATCGCCACCGCCAGCGGGTCCGGCGCAAACGCGTCGCGGCGTTTCCGCCAGCCGTAGAGCGCCCAGCCCACGCCGAGGCCGAGGCACACGAGGACGATCGAGAGCACCATCAGGCCCGGGCCCTCGAAGATGGACTCCGCGGGGACAACCACGCCGCCCAAATTCGACTGCAGCCACGGCCACGCGGGCGTGCCGATCAACCCGAGCAGGACCGCGCCGATCGCCAGGATCACCAGCGGCACCGTCATGACGGGAGAGTTTTCGTGCGCATGCGACGCCGCATCGGACCGCGGCGAGCCGAGGAAAACCTCCGCCACCAGCCGCGTCATGTAGAACGCGGTCAGCACGACCGCAATCAGTCCGGCGATCAGCGGAAGCTGCGAGACCGGCCACGCGTGCGCGGCGTGGAGGATGCCCTCCTTGCTCCAGAAACCCGAGAAGAGGAACGGCACGCCCGCCAGCGCCATCATGCCGACGGCGAACGTCGCAAACGTGATCTTCATCCGGCGTCCCAGCCCGCCAAGCCGGCGCATGTCCTGTTCGTGGTGGGCGGCGTGGATGACTGAGCCCGCGCCGAGGAAGAGCAGTGCCTTGAAAAACGCGTGCGTCAAAAGGTGGAAGATCGCCGCCACCCACGAGCCCACGCCGAGGGCCAGCATCATGTAGCCGAGCTGCGACACCGTGGAAAACGCGAGCACGCGCTTGATGTCGTTCTGCCCGACCGCAATCGCCGCACCGAGCAGCGCCGTAATCGCGCCGATGCCCGCCACGACGGTCAGCGCGTGCACGGACACGTTCGCGAGGTGCTGGTCGGCCAGCATCAACGGATAGACCCGCGCGATCAGGAACACGCCCGCCGCGACCATCGTCGCCGCGTGGATCAGCGCGCTAACCGGCGTCGGGCCCTCCATCGCATCGGGCAGCCAGACGTGCAGCGGGAACTGGCCGGATTTGCCGATCGCGCCGCAGAAAATCAACAGGCCGATCGCCGTCGAGAGCGCAATCCCACCCGCGATCTTGCCGTGCGAGAGTAGCGCGAGCGAACTCGGCTCAAGCACACCATTGCCGCCATCGTAAAACAGCAGCGTCCCGCGCACGTGGTAGAGCCAGAGCATGCCGAGCAGCAACCCGAGGTCGCCGATGCGCGTCGTGATAAAGGCCTTCTTGGCCGCGGCCGCCGCCGAGGGCTTGTGAAACCAGAAACCGATGAGCAAATACGACGCGAGGCCAACCAGCTCCCAGCACACGAAGACCAGCAACAGGCTGTTGGCCACGAGTACGCCGAGCATCGCCGCGGCAAAGAGGCTGAGGAAGCAGAAGAAGCGCGTGAAGTTCGCGTCCTCCTTCATGTAGCCGAGGCTGAAAATGAAGATCAGCAGGCCCACGAACGAGACCATCACCGCCATGAACGCCGTCAGCGGGTCGAGCAGCCAGCCGAGCCGCACCGCGTCCGTGCCGATGCTGAACCAGGTGAAATTGTCCGTCAGGTGCGCCGCCGGGTGCGCCAGCGCGGTGCCCAGCGCCGCCACCGACAGCCCGAGCGCGCCAACCATCGCGATGATCGCCGCCCCCGACGCAAGCGAGCGCCCGCCGCGGGGCGTCAGCGCGCCGATCGCCGCCGCCAGCAGCGGCAGCGCGGGGATGAGCCAGAGAGAGGAGGCGGAAAGGTTCATGGCAGATGCGCTCAGCCCTTGAGCCGCGTGGCCTCCTGGAGCCGGATGTTCTGCTGGTGCCGGTAGAGCGCGATCACAAGCGCGAGCCAGACGGCCGCCTCGGCGGCCGCGACCGCGATGGAGAAGAGCACGAAGATCACGCCCGTCGCCGGCGCGCTGCCCGCCGGGCTGAAGCGCCAGAACGCGATGAAATTCAGGTTGGCCGCGTTCAGCATGATCTCGATGCCGAGCAGCACCAGGATCGTGTTGCTGCGCGAGAGCGCCGTGACCAAGCCGATGCAAAACAGCGCGCTCGAGAGCAACAGGCAGGCCTGGAGCATGTTCATGGCGCGCCCTCCTTGCCGTCGGCATCCGACGACGCCAGCACCACCGCCCCGAGCAGCGACACCGTGAGCAGCACGCCCACGATCAGCACCGCCGCGGCCTGCGGCCCCATCAGCTGTTGTCCGAGTGAAAGCATGCTCACACTGCCGGCCGGCTTGGCGGGGTTAGTGTCCAACGGCGTCCGCAACACCGCGACCGCCAGCACGCCGAACACGGCCGCGCCGCCGAGCACGGCCGAGACCACGCGATCCCGCGTGGCGACCAGCAGCGGGAGTTCGGTGCGCATGCGCCGCGTCAGCAGGACCGCGAACAGCACGACCATCGAAATCGCGCCGACGTAAACGAGTGCCTGGGCAAACGCCACGAACTCCGCGCCCGCCCAGAGGTAGAAAAACGCCACGCCCAGCCAGTTGCCCACCAGCAGCAGCGCGCTGTGGATCAGGTCACGCCGCGTCGCCGCCAGCACGGCGCTCGCGAGGATCAGAAAGGCGATGAGGGCGAAGGTGAGGTTCATGTCGGGACGGTGCGCTCAGGCGTAGCGATAGGTCCGCGGGGCGACGCCGGCCGTCAGGGCCCGGCCGAGGAGGAGGAAGGGGCCGACCACCACCGTCAGGGCGATGGCCCAGCGAACCCAGTGCATGGGTCCCGACCAGCCGGCGCTCAGCGACCAGAACGCCGCGTTGGCGAGGTTGAGCAGCGTGAGCGGCACCAGGAATTTCCACGCGAGGCGCGTGAGCTGGTCCATGCGCAGGCGCGGCAGCGTGGCGCGGATCCAGATGAACCCGAGCAGGAGCGTCAGGAGTTTCGCGGTGAACCAGACGTAGGACGGGATGAACTCCAGGAACGCGCACGGCGCCTGCCAGCCGCCGAGGAAGAGCGTGACAGCCATGGCGCTCAGGCCGCACATGCCGAAATACTCCGCCATGAAGAAAAGCGCATACTTGAAGCCCGAGTATTCGGTCAGGTGTCCGGCGATCAGCTCGCTCTCGGCCTCGGGCAAATCGAAGGGCGAGCGATTCGATTCCGCCAGCGCCGCGATCATGAACATCACAAAGCCCGCGAAGCCCCACGGCGTCAGCACGTGCCAGTGCGGGATCCAGCCGAAGGTCCAGCCGCCCTGCGCATCGACGATGTGCGTGGTCGAAAGCGAGCCCGCGAGCATCACCACGGGCACCACGGAAAGCAGCAGCGGCAGTTCGTAGCTGATCAGCTGCGCCAGCGCGCGCATGGCGGCGAGCAGAGAGTATTTGTTGTGACTCGCCCACCCCGCCATGAACACCGCGAGCTCGGTGGCCGCCCCAGCTGCGAAAAAGTACAGCACGCCGGCCTCGAGATTCGCCGCGAGCAGGTGGCGGCCGAACGGAATGACGGCCAGGCCCAACAGCGACATCGCCACGAGCAGGACCGGCGCGAGGAAATGCAGGACCGCGTCCGCCTCGCGCGGGACCACGTCTTCCTTCGTGACCGCCTTGATGCCGTCGGCAAAGGGCTGGAGCAGGCCAAACCAGCCGGTGCGGTTGGGGCCGGGTCGGTTCTGGATGCGGCCGAGAATCTTGCGCTCGGCCAGCGTCAGGTAGGCAAAGAGCAGACCGAACGCCGCGAGGATCACCACGATCGCCAGCAGGCTCACCGCGAGCCAGCCGAGCGACTCCGGCAGGTGGCCCGTGATCCAATCACGCACCAGCAGCGGGAAGCGCTCGAGCCAGGATTCGGCGGGTGGCAGGGTGGCAATCATGCGGCGGGACCCGGCGATTGGGGCGCGGTCGGCGGAGGCACGACGGCGGGCTTGGCCACCGGCGCAGGCGCCGGCTTGGCGGGCAGCGCGGCCTTCGCGGCGGCGGCAGCCTTGGCTTTTTCCTCGGCGGCCTTGCGGTCGGCGGCGAGGCGGGCATCCACCTCGGCGGCTTCCGTCGGGTGAATTTGGTGGAAATACTCGTTGGGCTTCGCGAGCTGCTCGCGGTTCAGTAGCAGCGCGTCGAAACGGTCCGTCGTCGCGATCTCGTAAACCTGGTCCATCTTGATCGCATCGAACGGGCAGACCTCGACGCAGATCTGGCAACTCATGCAGACCGACGTGTCGATGGCGAAGACCACCGGGTAGATCTGGAGTTTGCCGTTGGCGTCGGGCTTCTTGTCCTTGCTCTTCTCGATGAAGATGCACTGCGGCGGGCATTCCTTCTCACAGATCTGGCAGGCGACGCACCGGAGCGTGCCCATCGGGTCGGTGGCGTTCTCGGTGACGAGGAACGGAAAGTTGCGGAAGGCCTCCGGCAGTTGCTGCTTCACCTCCGGATACTCGACCGTGGTGTAGCGCGCCGGGTCGTGGTAACTGCCCAGGAAGTTTTTCGCCGTGACCGCGAGACCTTGAAGTATGCCGGAGCCGAGCATGGTTCGTTAAATTTTCGAATTTCGAATTTCGAATTTCGATTCGCGCCGCCCACCGGTGAGGACGACGGACACGTTGTCTCGGGCCAAGGCGGAGCCCAGAGCCGGCGGGCTGCCGGCAATCGAAAGTCGAAAATCGAAAATCGAAATTGTGTTCATCGGTCCACTTCGCCGAGGACGATGTCGACGCTGCCGAGGATGATCACGGCATCGGCGACCGTGTGCCCGAGACACATGTCCTCGAGGATGGTGAGGTTGATGAAGGACGGCGGGCGCACGCGGTAGCGCCACGGGTTCGGGCTGCCGTCGCTGATCAGGTAAAAGCCAATCTCGCCCTTCGGCCCCTCGATCCGGCCGTAGGCCTCGCCGGCCTTGGGCCGGAAGCCGCGCAGCTTCGCCGCCGGGTTCATGATCGGTCCGCCGGGCAGACCCGCGAGCGCCTGCTGGAGGATGCCGACCGACTCCCGCATCTCGAGCACGCGGATCATGTAGCGATCGTAAACATCGCCGTGCGCGCCGAGCGGCACGCGGAAGTTGAAGCGCGGATAAACGCCGTAGCCGTCCACCTTGCGCAGGTCATGGGCGACGCCCGTCGCGCGCAGCGCCGGGCCGGTGACGCCCGCGCTGACCGCGAGCGCGGCGGACATGCAGCCCACGCCCTGGGTGCGGGCCATGACAATCTCGTTGCCGGTGAGCAGCGCCTCAAACTCGTCGAGGAAGGCGGTGTAACCGTCCACCAGCGTCTGCGCCCGAGCCAGCCAGTCGGCCGGCGGGTCCACGCGGCAGCCGCCGAAGCGCTGGTAGTTGCACATCATGCGCGAGCCGCTGAGCGACTCGAAGAGATCGAGGATTTTTTCGCGCTCGCGGAACGCATACATCAGCGGCGTGCCGCTGCAGCCGCAGTCCTGCATCAGGAAGCCCGCGAGGCAGGTGTGGTTCAGCAGGCGGGTCAGCTCGGCGAGAATGACGCGGACATACTCGGCCCGCTCGGGCACCGTGAGCCCGGCGAGCTTCTCGACGGCGACGGCGTAGGCCCAGTTGTTCGTCATCGAACAGAGGTAATCCAGCCGGTCCGTGTAGGGCATCGACCCGAGGTAGCTCGTGCCTTCGCCGAGCTTCTCGTGGTTCCGGTGCAGGTAGCCGAAGACGGGCTTGAGCTTCACGATCCGCTCGCCGTCGAGCGTGACGACCATGCGGAACACGCCGTGCGTGGACGGATGATGCGGCCCCATCGACACCTCGAGCAAATCCCCGTGGAACTCGTCATGCACCGCGCGGACATGCGCGCCGCCTGGCGAGAGGTCCTGCATCCCGGAGGTCGGGAAGCCGCCGGCGGCCGGCGAAGCGGAAGGTGTGATTTCCGTGCTCATGCCGTCGCGGTTGGAGGTGTCGGCGCCGCCGCGGGCGCGGCGGGCGCGGGAAAATGCTTCTTCGCCTTGGCGAGCACATCGCCGTGCGGGGTCGGTTCCCACTCGTAGTCGTCCGGCTCGACGTAGTCCTTGCGCATCGGGTGGTCCTTGAACGCGTCCCACATCAGGATGCGACGCAGGTCCGGATGTCCGTCGAACTTCACGCCAAAGAGATCGAACACCTCGCGCTCCTGGAATTCGCAGCTGCGCCAGACTGGCGTGAGCGAGGGCAGCGTCACGGCGTCGGTGCGGTTGCCCGTGCGCATCCGCAGCACCACCGGCCCGTGCCGCAGCGCCACCGAAAAAAGATGATACACCACCTCGAGGCAGCCGGGCTCGATGCGCTTGGATTTCTCCTCGATGATCTTCGGCGTGCCGCCAGCCGGGTCGGGCACGGTGGTCTTCCTGGTCTCGACGACCTCCTTCTCCGGCCAGTCGACGCCGGTCACGTTGGAACACTGGTCAAGTTTCAGCACCGGATCGTCGCGGAGGAAACCGGCCATTTCGCGCCCGTGCGCCGCGTCCACCAGCAGCGAATGCTGCGCCGAGGGCGACCCGTTGACCACGACGGTCACCTGCGCGCCGGGAAAGCGGGCGAGGAGGCGGTCGCGGATCTGTTCGGGGGTTTCCATGGTCGTCAGGCCTTGGGCGTGCGCACCGGGGACGCAGGCGGTTGAAAGAGGATGTCGTTCTGCGGCGGCTCGAGATCGTGTTCGCCGAACTCGGGAATGGGGCAGTCGCAATCCAGGTCGGCGCGCAAGTGACGCGGCGCGTCCGGGCCGGAGATGGTCTGACCGCGCATCTTTTCCTGCAGCTGCACGAGCCCATGCAGCAGCGCCTCGGGCCGCGGCGGGCAGCCGGGGATGTAGATGTCGACGGGGATGAAGCGGTCGATGCCCTTGAGCACGTTGTAGCCCTGCTTGAACGGTCCGCCGGAAATCGCGCAGGCGCCCATCGCGATGCAGAATTTCGGCTCGGGCATCTGGTTCCAGAGCCGCACCACCTGCGGGGCCATCTTCTTGGTCACGGTCCCCGACACGATCAGGAGGTCAGCCTGGCGGGGCGACGGGCGGAAGACCTCGGAGCCGAAGCGGGCGATGTCGAATTTCGCCATCGAGGCGGCGATCATCTCGATCGCGCAGCAGGCAAGACCGAAGTTCAGCGGCCAGACCGAACGGCTGCGACCCCAGTTGTAGAGTTCCTCGAGTCCCGTCAGTAGAATGCCGTGCCGCCGCAGCTCGTCGCGCTCGGCGTCGGTGATGGGGACAGTGGTAGGGGCGATCTGGTCCATGTCAGCGCCACTCCAGGTGCCCGCGCCGCCAGGCCCAAACGAGGCCCTCGGCGAGCAGCAGCACGAAAACGAGCATGGTCACCAGCGCACCGGTGGGCAGGCCCGTGAATGCCACCGCAAACGGCAGCAGGAAGAGGATCTCCACGTCGAAGATCAGGAACAGAATGGCGTAGAGGTAGTAGTGGGGCTTGAACTGGATCCAGGAGTCGCCGGTGGACGCGACGCCACACTCATAGACGTCGTTTTTCGATGCACTGGGCTTGGGCGGCTGGAAAAACCGGAACCACAGTTGCGACACCGCCAGCAACACCAGGGGAAACGCCAAGGCCACGGCCAGGAACAGAGCAAGAAAAGCGTAGGGGTGTTCGCTCATGGATTAGACGATGAAATAAAGGAAGCAGCTGTCGATAGCTGGCTCAATCGCCAACCCGCACCATTTATTGGCAATTTCTGCGCGTAGCTTGTTGCCCGGTTTTCCGCACCCAAATCCGCACCGATCGCCCGCCTTCAGAGGAGAAAAACCGCGCTCCGCCGGAACCCGTCCGAAGCGAATCGGCCAGCTGCCTCCCCCAAAGTCAGCTTGGACCCCGCGACCTCCCCTGATTGACCCCAGGCGGAGCGGTGCTCTTGCATTTTAACCTTTCCCCTGCAGCGGATTGTGAAATTGGCCCAATCAGATTGGGCGCACAAAAATCTGCCGCAATAAATGCGCAATTTTGCCCAAAGGACGATGAGCGAGGCGCGCCGAAGGGTGTTAGGGTCTTGTCATGGCCTCACTCAATGAACGACTGCCCGAGAACGTCACGGGCCGCTATTATGTCGATGCGTCCTGCATCGATTGCGATCAATGCCGCGTCGCGGCGCCCCAGATCTTCGGTCGCAACGAGGACAAGGGAATGTCCTTCGTCATCCGCCAGCCGGTGACCGACGGCGAGATTGCCGAGGTCGAGGAGATCCTCGCAGGCTGCGCCACCGCCTCGATCGGCAACGACGGCGCCTGAGCTCCCGGCGAGCGGCGGAAGCACCGTTCACCATCGGGGCGGGGAAAAAAACGACCGCCTGTCGCCTCATGGAGGCGGGCGCCCGGGCCCGGGGCTTGAGAGCTGGCTCCATTCGGCAACGATTGACCGAACGGCGATTGCATGGCGGGCTGGTGCACCCCACCCGCGCCCGCATGAGCACGACCGAGTCCTACGAATACACGGCCCGCTACTATGACGCGGCCTACGAGGAATTGTCCGCGCAGCGCACCGACACGAAGTTCTACCGCGACCTCGCGGTGGCGAGCGGCGGACCCGTGCTGGAACTCGGTTGCGGCACCGGCCGCGCGCTCCTGCCCATTGCCGCGCAAGGCCTGGCCTGCACCGGCGTGGATCTCTCGCCGGCGATGCTCGAGCAGTTTCGCCGCAAACCCGGCACGGCGGGCATCAACCTGGTCTGCGCGCGAATGGAGTCGTTCGACCTCGGCGCGCAACGCTTCCCGTTCGTCTTCTCCGCCTTCCGCGCGTTCCAGCACCTCGACACCGTGGAACAGCAGCTCGCCTGCCTCGCGCGCGTGCGGGCCCACCTCGCGCCCGGCGGGTTGTTCGCCTTCGATGTCTTCAACCCAAAGCTGGAAAACATGGCCCGTCCGGTCGAGCCGGAGACGCTCGACCTGAGCTTCACCTATGAAGGCCGTCCCGTCCGACGCTACGTCGGCGCGACCCGCGACCGGACCACGCAGCTGATTTCCATCACCATGCGGTACGTCGAGGAACTCGGCGGCGGCGCGGTGAAGGAGTCGGTCGTGCACCTGTCCATGCGATGGTTCTGGCGTTACGAACTCGAGCACCTGATGCACCGCGCTGGTTTCAGCGACGTGACGATCCACGGTGACTTCGACCGCAGCCCCGTCGGGGCCACCACCCCCGCCTTCGTTGTGCTGGCGCGGTAAGCATGGTGCCCAGGACAGGACTCGAACCTGCAAGCCTTTCGGCAACGGCTTCTAAGACCGTCGTGTCTGCCAATTCCACCACCCGGGCGCGTTGGATTTTCGCGTGTCGATTTTCGAATTTCGATTCCCTGACGCAAGCGGGGAATCGCCTCGCGCAGGCTTGTCGCCACGCGGACAGTCACTCAGACAAGGTGGATGTCGAACGCCGTGCGCTGGGAATCGGTCTGGACGTATCCGCTGACGGAGCAGGCCCCCTGAGGCGACGCGTCGCTGTGAGGAAACTTCACCCCGCATGCCTGTGACTCGCGAGACCGTCACCGCCAGCAGCGAAATTCCCACCGGGCTCGACTACAGCCTGACCGGGGCGAACAGCACGCGCGCCGTGGAGCGGGGGCTGGCGGAGGCGGATTGGTATCAATGCCCGGTGCCCCGGGAGGCGATGCGCCAGTTGCTCAAGCGCCGCGACGGGCCCGCGATTCGCGACACGCTCATCTGGTTCGCGCTGCTCTTCGGGTTTGGTTACGCCACGTGGCTGCTTTGGGGCACGTGGTGGGCCTGCCTGCCCTACGCGATCTATTGCGTGTTTTACGCCCAGACTTCCGATTCGCGCTGGCACGAGACCAGCCATGGCACGGCGTTCAAGACGGACTGGATGAACAACGCCCTCTACGAAATCGCGTCGTTCATGGTGAAACGCGAAGCCACTGTCTGGCGCTGGAGCCACATCCGCCACCACAGCGACACGATCATCGTCGGCCGCGATCCCGAGATTAATTTTCCCCGCCCGCCGGACATGCAGGGCCTGCTACTCGGCCTATTTGCGCTGCATCCGGATTACCTCCAACGCCTCGTGCTCCACGCCACCGGCCGCATGCGCGCCGACGAGAAGACGTTCGTCCCCGCTTCGGAGTTTCCCAAAGTCTACCTCCGCGCCCGGCTCTACCTGCTGATCTACGCCGCGTCGATCGGCCTGTCGCTCTACTTCCGCAACTTCCTGCCGGTGCTCTTCATTTGTTTTCCCAACGTCTTCGGGACGTGGCTGCTCTACGTTTACAACCTGACCCAGCACGGGGGCCTGGCGGAAAACGTCCTCGATCACCGGCTCAACTGCCGGACGGTCTACATGAACCCCTTGAATCGGTTCCTCTACTGGAACATGAACTACCACGTGGAACACCACATGTTCCCGCTCGTGCCCTATCACGCGCTGCCGCGGCTCCATGCGCTCGTCAAGGATGACATGCCGCCGCCGTATCCGAACATCCTGTCAGCCTGGCGCGAAATCATCCCGACGGTGCGGCGCCAGCTGAAGGATCCCGCGCACTACATCCGCCGGGTGTTGCCGACGCCCAAATCCGCCGCCCGGGGAACCCATGCCGCCTCCGATGCGGCACCCGACGCGGACGGCTGGGTTGAAGTCTGCGCCGGCGCCGATCTCGGGCCCGCCCAAGTCATCCGCTTCGACCACGGCCGGAGAACTTACGCGCTTTACCGTGACGACGAAGGCCAGCTTTACGCCACCGACGGCGTGTGCACGCATGGCAACACGCATCTCGCCGGCGGCTTGGTGAAGGGAAAGCTCATCGAGTGCCCAAAGCACAACGGCCGCTTTCACCTCTCCGACGGCTCGCCCGCGCGCCCGCCCGTCTGCCGCGGCCTGGCCACCTACCCGCTCGAGGAACGCCAGGGCCGGCTCCACCTCAACCTGCTGCGCGCCGGCGGGGCGGGTGTGCGCGAGCCCCAGCCGTTCCGGCTGCGCGTCGTCAGCAATCGCAGCGTCGCCACCTTCATCAAGGAACTCGTCCTCGAGCCCGTCGAGAGCAGCTCGCCGGTCGCGTTCACTCCCGGCGATTACCTGCAGCTCACCATTCCACGCTACCACGAGATCCGTTTTCGGGACTTCGACATCCCCGCGCCGTTCGCAGCCGTGTGGGAACGGCAGCATGTTTTCGACCTGGTCGCCACCAACCCCGACACGGAGCGCCGCAACAATTACTCGTTCGCAAGCAACCAACAGCTCGAACGGACGCTGCGCTTCAACGTCCGCATCGCCACCCCGCCGCCCGGCCAGGCTTGCCCGCCCGGCGTCGGGTCGAGCTACGTCTTCAATCTCAAGCCCGGCGACGAAGTCACCGCCCTCGGCCCGTTTGGCGACTTTCACCTCAAGCCCTCGCAGCGCGAAATGGTCTTCATCGGCGGCGGCGCTGGCATGGCCCCGCTGCGCGCCCATCTCACGCACCTCTTCGAAACGGAGCACACCGCGCGCAAGGTGAGCTTCTGGTATGGCGCGCGTTCGCGACAGGAGCTCTTCTACACCGACTACTTTGACGGCCTGGCGCGGCAGCATTCCAACTTCGCCTTCCACGTCGCGCTCTCCTCGCCCTTGGACGAGGACTACTGGTCCGGCCATCGCGGCTTCATTCACAGCGTCGTGCTTGATCGCCTCCTCCACGATCATCCCAGCCCCGCGGCCGTCGAATACTACCTCTGCGGCCCGCCCCAAATGATCAAGGCGTGCACCCAGATGCTCGCGTCACTGGGAGTGCCGGCCACCCAAATCGCCTACGACGAGTTTTGAGGCGCGCGGTGGTCGTTTTGCCTCGGTTGCCTTTCCGCAACCGAAAATAGAAAATTACGGCGCCTCGCCCAGCCGGTCACCCATTCGGGCGTAGGTCTCGACGAACTGCGCGCTCTGGGTGACGAGGTCGGCGTCGAAGCGGATGCGGCCAGGCTGGAACAGCGTGATCACGCACGAGCCGCCGAACGCAAACAGGCCCTTCTCGCTCCCCTTCGCCACGGTGCGCCCGGGAACGAACGACTGCCGGATCGTGCCGACGTTCGTCGCGCCCACCTCGATGACCGCAACGGTGCCGAACTGTGGCGACTCGACCAGCGTGATCTCGCGCTTGTTCTGGACAAGGTAGCGCAGGTTGCGGCGCAGCGCGACCGGGCTCACCGAGTAGAGCCAGCCGTTGATCAACCGCGGTTCGCCGGGCATGCCGTCCACCGGAAAATGAAAGCGGTGATAGTCCACCGGGCACAGCCGCGAAATGAGCATCGCGCCGCCGGCGAACCGGGCCGCCAGCGCCGCATCGCCCAGCAGCTCCACGAGCGTGAACTTCGCGCCTTTGACGTAAAAACCCTCCGCCGTGTCCACGTTGGGAAACACCAGGTGACGTCCGTCCGCCGGAAACACCGCCACGGTTTCACCCGCCGCAATCGGCCGCGCCTCCGGCTTCAGCGCCCGGTAGAAAAACTCGTTGAAGGTCCGGTAGTCGAAGGCGGACTTGGTGAACTCGTCCACGTCGACGTTGTATTTCGCGATAAATGGCAGGACGCGATTCGAGCTGTTGCC
The DNA here is from genome assembly GCA_903862955.1 of uncultured Opitutia bacterium. Taxonomy (GTDB): domain Bacteria; phylum Verrucomicrobiota; class Verrucomicrobiia; order Opitutales; family Opitutaceae; genus Opi-474. The sequence continues at coordinate 70,398 of CAIPAH010000016.1, read as the reverse complement.
CGCGCCCAGCATGATGCGCAGCAGCTTGACGATCGCGGAGTCCTCCGCGCGCGCCTCGCCCTGGTTCATTTTCCAGCCGTACCATTTCGAAAACCACGCCCGGCGCGCCGCCAGCCAGACCGTCAGGCGGCCCGGCGCAGTCTCGTAGGCCCACCGCAGCCACTTCTCGCCGTAGACCATCTCGGTCTCAACGGTTCGCTTGTAGCGATCGAAGTAACGAATCGGCTCGGCGGACATGTGCGTAGAGGCTCACGCAAAGCCGCCAAGGCGCAAAGCAGAAATAAATCCCGCCCTCTCCTAGGCCACCTTGACCGACTGCGCGATGAAGTCCGTCGGCGCGGCCGGCCGCACTGGCTCGGCGGCGGCCGCGGGAGACACCGGACGCGCGGCTTCCGGCGCCAGCTTCTCACGCCAGCACGCAGCCAACTCAACGGCAGGCGCGGCCCATAGGCGCGAGTGCAGCTGGGACATCGAATCGGCGTCAAACATCAACGCCAGCTTGTCCCGCGGGCTGAGCGCCGCCGGGCCCGCGCGTAGGAGCTGGTCCTGCAACAGCTTGAACCGGGCTTCGTTCGCCGGGGCCGGTTCGTCCTTCACGCGCAGCTGTGACACGTGGATCGCGTTGACGAAGGGATCCGCCACGGCGGCCAGCAAACCGTCGTCCCCCGTCCACGCCATGGCGGCCGACTCGTCGCGGTGCGCTAGGCGCTGCTCAAGCTGGATCAGCTCCGGTGGCGGGCGGGCTTCTTCGGGCGTCTGCAGCCAGCCCATTCGCTTCAACGCGAGGCCGGGACGCACCCGGCCCGTGAAATAGGACACCAGCATCGAGAGAATAAACCCGGCCAAAATCGGCGACATCCACGCGGCGAGCATGGGATCGATCCACCACGCCAGTGCGAGCCAGGCGACACCCAGCACCACGTGGCCCACGTGGGCCGACACGATTTCTCCCGCGGATGCGGCGCCGTCGCGCCCGCGGCGCTGGGTCTTCCAGCCCACGCTCTGCCGGCAGAGCGTGAGAATGATGAACTTGGTGTGAAACAGCATCAGCAGCGGCGCGAGCAGCGTGAACAGCAGCGTCTCCAGCCCCACGCCGACGATGGTGCGCAGCCAGCCGCCAAACGCCGCCAGTTCCTCCCGGCGCGCGCGCAGGTCCAGCAACGCGAGCACCTTCGGCAGCAGCAGCAGCCCGACCGTCAGGCTGAACAGCAGCACCGCCTCGGTCCCGAACCGCCACGCCACGAGATTGGCGAAGCTCCCCTCCGGCAGCGGACGCAACCCCGTCGCCTTGAAACGCCACGCAATCGTCGTGGAGAGAATCAGGAACGCCAGCCACAGCGGCGACGACAGATACGACAAAATCCCGAGGGCAAAGTGGACGCGACTCATCGGATGGAATCCCGGCGCCACCACCAGCCGCGTGTGCTGGAGGTTGCCCTGCAGCCAACGTCGGTCACGTTTCGCAAAGTCGATCAGGTTGGCCGGGCATTCCTCGTAACTTCCCTCCACCTCCGCCGCCAGCCACACCTGCCAGCCCGCGCGCCGCATCAGCGCCGCCTCCACGTAGTCGTGGCTCATGATGCGCCCGCCGAACGGACCGTCGCCCGGCAGGTCCGGGAGCGAGCAGTGCTTCGTGAACGGCGCAACGCGGATGATCGCGTTGTGCCCCCAGTAATTCGCCTCGCCCAACTGCCAGTAGTTGAGCCCCGCCGTGAACACGGGCCCGTAGAGCCGGCTGGCAAACTGCTGCAGCCGCGCAAAAATCGTCTCGCCGTTCACCAGCCGCGGGATCGCCTGGATCAGGCCCACGCCGGGGTTGCGCTCCATCATCCGCGCCAGCGCCACGATCGCGCCGCCCGTCATGATGCTGTCCGCGTCCAGCACGACCATGTAGCGGTAATGGCTGCCCCACCGGCGGCAGAAGTCGGCGATGTTGCCCGCCTTCTTGTTCGTGTTGCTCCGGCGCTTGCGATAAAATAGCCGCCCGCCGGCCCCGCGTTCGCGCACCAGCCCCGCCCACGCGACTTCCTCCCGCACCCAGCAATTTGAATCGCTCGAGTCGCTCAGGATGAAGAAGTCGAATCCCGGCAGCCGCCCGTCCGCTTCGAGCGACGCGTAGATCGCCCGCACGCCTTCGCTCACGCGCGATGTGTCCTCGTTGCAGATCGGCATCACGATCGCCGTGCGCGCCACCAGCGGCCCGGTGTCCTCGGCCCAGTCCACGCTGGACGTGATGCGGCAGGTGTCGCCGTCCTGTCGGCGCAGGATGAAGCCCATCAGCGCCTGCAACGCCCCCAGCGCGAGCAGCGCGAACAGCACCGCGAAAATCAGCAGGTGCGCCAGCTTCCCGCCGTCATAGCCTGTGCGCAGATGCAGGTCGCCCATCAGAACGACCGCAGGGGTCGTGACGAGCAGGACCATGATGCCCACGAAAACGCGCCGGCGACGGATGCGGGCCGGGTCGAGTTGCGCGGGATCAAAATTTTGGACCTGCATCGCGGGTCACCCTACGATCCGTTCGCGACGGCCGGATCCGTCACGATCCGGACAAAGGGCCACCGGGCGGATAGCTGCCATTTCGTCGCGGCCGAAGTCCGGCTCGACGCCAGCTGCGTCCGCGGCGCCATGTTGCTGAAGCGGATTTCCGGGGCGCGGGCCTGGTCGGCATCGCGCAGGACACGCTGCAACTCGGCCGGGACGGCACCGCCGCGCAGAAAATATTCCGGCCAACGCGCCGGCACTTCGCCCATGGCCAGCGCCGCACGACCGTGCGCGAGCTGGCGCGAGGCCTTCACCGGCCGGGCCGGCAGCAACGGAGCCAGCCAGGCGGTCAGGCCCGCTTCCATCGTCTGCATCGCCAGCGTCACGGGTTCCACCCCGGGCCGCGCGCGGGCGCGGGCGACGCCGATGATCTCCGCCGTCAGGCGCTGCAGCTGCCGCGGACTCGTCAGGCCGTGCGCCCGCAGGTAGCGCTCAACGCGCACCGCAGCGGCCGGCCAGCCGTCGGCGGCCGGGGCGGAACAGGAAGTTTTAGTCGATCGATCGTTCATGATTTCCAAGCATAGACCCATGTTTCGCTGATCGGTTGTGGGCCCGCGCGCAGTCGGCAGCGGAGATTGAGTGTCTGGCCGGCGTCGACCGCCTCGACTTGGATCGCCACGCGCCAGCCGCCGATCTGGGGATAGGCGCTCAGGGTGTGATACCGGATGTGTCCCCCGTTCGAGACCTCGACCTCAGCGTCCATGGCCGAGCAACGCGGACAGCAGGTGCCAGGTGTCGACCTCGTTGTGCGAAAGCCGGCGCGCCAGCGCCTGGGCGTCGGTGACGGCCTGGCGCGACATCTGGGTGAGTTTGTTGGAGTCCATGGTAAATTCCTCGTCGCATAAGCCGCGCCAGTCGCACCCCCGGGTTTAGCCCGGGAACCCCAGCTTCCCCCGGGCGGGATGTCCCACCCGCTGGGCCATAAGTCACAGTCCCGTGCCAAGCTGTCCGGTTCCGCCAGGACGGGGAAAGGTGCCCACGGAACACACGGAATGGAGAGGCTTTCTGGCATTCCGTGTCTTCCGTGGGCGAACATGGTTTGGCGATTTGACCTCCGCCGGGCCGCCACCCAGCCTCGCCGCCGTGAAGATTGTCGAAATCGAGACCCGCGTCTGCAACGCCCGGATGCGCAACTGGATCTTTGTGAAGGTCATCACCGACCAGCCCGGCCTCTTCGGCTGGGGCGAGGCCACCCTCGAATGGCACACGCGCTCGGTGCTCGGCGCGATCCAGGACCTGCGCGAACTGCTCATCGGCGAGGACCCGACGCGCATCGAGCACCTCTGGCAGATGATGTATCGCCAGCATTTCTGGCACAGCAACGGCATCGTCCGCGGCACCGCGATGGCCGGCATCGACCTCGCGTTGTGGGACATCCTCGGCAAGAGCCTCAACGTTCCCTGCCACCAGCTCTGGGGCGGCCGCGTGCGCGATTACATCCGGCTCTACTGCCATCTCGGCGGCGGGAAGATGGAGGATTTCTATTCCACGCCGGTCGAGGAGGCGAAGCGCTTCGGCGACCTCGCGCGGCAGGCGGTGGCGGACGGCTTCACCGCGTTCAAGTCCATGGCCGTGCCCGAGCAGGTCATGATCGAGGGCGTGCAACCCATCAAAAACGCCGTGGCCTGCGTCGCCGCGATGCGCGAGGCGGTCGGCGACAGCATCGACATCATGGTCGACTGCCACGCCCGCCCGTCGCCACGCATGGGCCTGCAGTTCGCCAAGGCCCTCGAGCCCTACAATCTCTACTTCTTCGAGGAACCCTGCTGGCCCGAGCATCTCGACGGCATGGCGGAAATCCAGCGCGCGGTGAAGACGCCCATCGCCACCGGCGAGCGGATGACCTCGATCCACGCTTTCAAGGAGCTGTTCGCGCTACGCGCCGCCAGCATCGTGCAGCCCGACATCACGCATTGCGGCGGATTGAGCGAAGCGCGTCGCATCGCCACGATGGCCCACGCCCACGGCATCGGCATCGCACCGCACAATCCGCAGGGTCCTGTCAGCACCGCCGCCTCGATCGAATTCGGCCTCGCCACGCCCAACTATCTCATTTGCGAAGCCGTGCACCAGGACGTGCCGTGGCGCGACGAGATCGTTTCGTGGGGTTTCCGCGTCGAGAAGCAGGGCCGCAAGGTCTACCCCGGCACCCGCCCCGGCCTCGGCGTCGAGATCAACGAGGCGGCTATCGCCAAGCATCCCTTCGCCCAGGAACTCCCCCGCCGCAGCTTCGCCCCCGACGGTGCCGTCGTGGATTGGTAAACCATGAAGAAGCCCCCGACCACCACGCCCGCCCCGCCGCTGACGCTGCCCGACCTCGCGGGCAAAGTTGTACTCGTCACCGGCGGCTCCGCCGGCATCGGCCGCGCCACCGCCGAGGCCCTCCTCGCCAACGGCGCCACCGTGCTCGCCATCGCGCGCTCTCCCCTGCCCTACGCCCACGCGAACCTGCGCGCGTTTCGCTGCGACCTCGCCCGCGCCCCGGCGATCAACGCCCTGTTCCGCAAAATTCGCGCCGCGTTTCCCCACCTCGATGGCGTCGTCAACGTCGCCGGCATCGACCCGAAGATCGCCCTCGCCGACGGCGACGAGCGCAAGTGGCAGGAGATCGTCGATCTCAACCTGCGCGCCTACTACCTGGTGATTCGCGCGAGCGCGCCGCTCCTCCGCCGCGGACGCGGCAAGGCCATCGTCAACGTCTCCTCGATCAACTACCGCCTCGGCGTGCCGCGGCGCTCGATCTACTCCGTGACGAAGGCCGGCATCCTCGGCCTCACCACCGGCCTCGCGCGCGAACTCGGTCGCGAAGGCATCCGGCTCAACACCGTCACGCCCGGCTGGATCTTCACCGAGCGTCAGGTGGACGAATACTTTGTCGGCCCCAAAGCCAAAAAACACCTCGCCTACCTCGCGGGCGTGCAATCGCTGCCGCTGAAGATCACCGCGGCCGACGTGGCCAACCACATCCTGTTCTACCTGAGCGACGCCAGCCGCGCCTCCACCGGCCACAACTGCGTCGTGGACGGCGGCTGGCTGCTGGAATGAGCGCCATGCCGAACAACGAGCCAAGCGTCCGCGGATTTTCATATCGGCAGCTGGGTCCGCCTCCGCGGGTGGAACGCGTTGCCCTCAACGCGTTGTTCGACGCTGCGGGCAGTCCGACTCCAACTAGCGTGTGGGGGGCAACCCGCTCCACCTTCGATCCACCGCGCAAACCGCCGATGGGGACATCAGCGACCACCTCAATCTGAGCCCGTAGTCCCATGCCCGAGGTCTCCCTGCTCATTCCGTCATGCTGCGCCCTCGGCGAGAACCCGCTGTGGGACGACGCGAAGCGGATTTTTTATTGGACCGACATCGAGGCCGGTGAAGTGCACGCGTGGACCGAGGCCACCGGCCAGAGCCGGCGCATCTATGCGGGTCCGAAAGTCGGCGGCTTCACGCTCGAGGCCGACGGCGCGCTGGCGCTGTTCCGCGTGAACGACTACGTCCGCCTCGGCGCGGACGGGCAGTGCACCCAGTCCCGGCCCTTTCACGACGAGGGTTCCGAGCGCTTCAACGACGTCACCGCCGACCCGCGCGGTCGCGTGTTCGCTGGCACGATCGGGCTCAACGAAACGTCCGGCGGCGTGTTGCGTTACGATCCTGACGGCACCTCGCGTCTCCTCTTCCGCGGGACGGGCGTGTCGAACGGCATGGGCTTCTCGCCCGACTTGCGGACGTTTTACTGGACCTGCTCCACGACGATGCGGATCTACGCCTTCGACTACGCCGTGGACACCGGTGAGCTGACCCGTCGGCGCCTCATCCACCAAGCGCAGCCCACGGCCGACATTCCGGATGGAATGTGCATGGACATCGCGGGCGGCTTTTGGTCCGCGCGCTGGGACGGCAGCCGGATCGTCCATCACCAGGCGGACGGCCGCGTGGATGGCGCGATCGCGATTCCCACCCTGCGGCCGACGTCGTGCTGTTTTGGCGGCGAAAAATTCGACCAGCTGTTCGTCACCAGTGCGCGCGGCGGCGATGAACCACCGGAGAGCATCGCCGGCGGCGTCTTTCGCGTGACCGGCACGGGCCACGGCAGCCCCGTCCGGCGCTCGCGGCTCTTCTGCTGACCGTCTTCATGGAAGCCGTCACGCCCGCCGCGCTCGTGTTCACGCCGCACGCGCCACGTGCGGTGGTCGAGGTCCGCGGCGCCGTCCAGCCCACCGCTTGCCTCAACGGCGGTGAAACCTTGCTACCCGGCGGTGCGTCGCTCGTGCTCGATTTCGGTGAAGAGCTCGTCGGCGTGCTCGAACTCGACGTGACCGCGGACGCAGCCATGACGCTCGAGTTGGTCGAGGGCGAGGACCTCGAGGAAGCGTTGCTGCTGAAGGATCCGTTCGCGCCCGACCATTGGTATCACCAGCCCCGCGATGTGCTGACGCTCGCGCCCGGAACGCAGGTCGCACGGAACCAGGGCCGGCGCGCGTTTCGCTTTGTGAACGTGATCGCGCACGGGCCCGGCCAGCTCCGTCTGCGCCGCGCGACGATGACCCTCGAGCACGCTCCGGTCGCGGAGCTCGGCGCGTTCGCGTGCTCGGACGCGCTGCTGAACGACGCGTGGGCGATCAGCCGGCGGACGATGAAGCTCTGCATGCAAGGATTCTACGAGGACGGGGTGAAGCGCGACGGCATGCTCTGGATTGGCGACTACCGCGTGGAATTCCTGTGCGCGCACTACCTCTTCGGCGACGCCGCGCTCGCCCGCCGCAGCCTGGAGATGTTCGCGCAATGCCGGCATGAGAACGGCAGCCTGTCCGCGGTGGCGCTGCTCGCCGGCGGCCATATGTATCCACGGATCAGCTATCTCGGGGACCTCGCGACGCCCGGCGGCCTGCACCAGTGGGTGCTCGACAACTACTGCGCCGACTTCGTTTCCAGCGTGTGGGAATATGTGCTGCACACCGGCGACCCCGCGCTCGCCCGCGAACTCGCGCCGGTCGTGCACCGCGTGCTGAACTATCTCGGGCAGGTCGATCTCGCAGCGGCCAAGGGGGGCAAGAATTTCATCACCGACAACCAGCCGGACGGCAAAGACTGGTGGGGCAGCCGCGCCGCCCTCGCCTACCAGATCGCCGCGGCGTTCGCCGATGGCGCGAAGATCGCCGACCTCCTCGGCGAAACCACGGTGGCCGAAAACTACCGGGCGCAACACCGCGCGCGCCTGCCGCAGGCGGCCGCCCAGTTCGGCGATCCCGCCTGCGCTGCGTGCCGCGACGATTTCTCCCCGGATGCCACGCGCAGCTGGCACGCGCACGCCGCGGCGTTTTTGGCCGGCGCCGTCACGCCGGAGCAGCTGCGCACCGCGTATTCGCAGTTGCAATCGGATCCCGGTGTTCGACGTCCGATGGCCGGGTTCATGGAATTTTACCTGCTGCAGGCGTGGCTCGACGCCGGACTCGTCCGCGAAGCGCTCGACGAGATGCGCTCGTATTACGGCCAGATGCTGCGCAGCGGGGCGACGACCACCTGGGAACTCGTCGACCGGTGCGAGCCTGGAATCGACCACATCGTCCCCGCCGGCCGCAGCCACTGCCACGGCTGGTCCGCGGGTCCGGCTCATTTGCTGCCGGCAAAAATCCTCGGCGTCACGCCCACCGCTCCGGGCTATCGCGAAGTCGCCATCCGCCCGCAACTCGGCGACCTGGCCTGGGCGAAAGGCGAAATTCCCACGCCGCAAGGCCTCATCCGCGTGAGTCTCACCGGCCCGACCGTCGGAGAAATTTCCCTCCCGGCCGGCATCACCGGCACATTGTGTCTGCATGGCCGTGACTCCGTCGCGCTCGCCGGCGGGCAATCTCACGTCTTCAAGTAGCCCGCGGGCGAAGGATGGTGAGACTACAAGACTCACGCCACACCAGGGGTGAGCGTGCGGGCGGTTGCTTAGGCATAGTTCCTGAGCGAAGCTGGCTCGCTCCAGGCAACGTTGTGGTGACAACTAAGCCGACAGGCTCATTGAACTGGCTATTTGAACATGCCAGGAAGAGAATCTTAAGCGCCAGCAGATCATTGACCTGTTCATTAACGCATAGCCCATATCGGCACTCCCATTAACATGACAAAAATTCCGCAAGAAATCCAAGAGTTCATCAAAGGGAAAATGGCGTGGGTGTCTACGGCATCGCTGGATGGCACTCCCAATGCCACCCCCAAGGGATCCGTCCGGGTGATTGATGATGAACATCTGGTCTTCGCCGACCTATTCTCCTGCAAGACCAGGGAAAACCTGAAAGCGAACCCGAAAGTGGCTATCACGGTTATAGAAGAAAGAAGCCTTAAAGGCTATCAGTTGAAAGGTATCGGCGAAATGCTGACGGCCGGCCCGATATTCGACGAGGTGGCGGAGTGGTTGAGGAAGGCTCCCAAGGTAATGCCTCCGCTTAAGTATGTGGTCAAAATTACCGTGGACTCGATTTACGACCAATCCGTGGGGCCCGAGGCCGGCAAGAGGATCGCCTGAAATTCTATTAGAGCGAACCTAAGATTAGACGCTACAGGGTCCACTACTCGCGATAGGTGAGCTTAGGCGCGGTTGCTGTGTGGTTGTTCGAATAGAAACTCATAGTGACAGCGAATTTCGGCTTGGCCTTGGGGGTGGCATTTCTTTAAGCGGGGGCATGGAAGATCCCGAAGTTCCGACCGAACACCTCCACGAGGAAATCCACGAACATGCGCACCACTCCAAAGCGAGTTGGACCATGGGAGTAGCCTTAAGCTCCGCCCTGCTCGCGGCGATGGCGGCTGTATGCGCCCTGCTCGCCGGCCATCACTCAAATGAGGCCATGATCGAACAGCTGCAGAGCTCCGACCAGTGGGCCTATTACCAAGCCAAGGGCATCAAGGCTGCAATCGTTGCCACGAAACTCGAGCTGTTGGCGGCCGAGGGACGGGAAGTTACGGAGAAGGACCGGCAGAAGTTGTCCGCCTACAAGGCGGAGCAGGAGGAAATCCAGACGCTTGCCAAGGAGAAGCAGGCTAAGTCTGAGGAACACCTGGGCCGGCATGTTATTTTCGCCCGGGGCGTCACCCTGTTTCAAATCGCAATCGCCGTCGGCGCAATCTCGGTGCTGACAAACCGCAAGGCGTTCTGGTTCGTGAGTCTGCTCTTTGGCTTGGCTGGGGCCGTTTTTTTGCTGCAAGGCTTGCTCCGCTAGACGCTCCCTTTCGGATGCAAGAAGCGGCAGGCGCAGAAGAATTACACGTGGACGCTACAGGACCCACTGCGCTCCATAGGTGAGGCGAAGCTTGGTTGCTGTTTGGTTGTGGAGGTACCGAGACGCAATTCGGGACTGAGGTTTTCATTGACTGCTGGCTGAGAGAGTTGGAAACCAAATCCTGCCAAAGTTGAGTACCAAACCTGGGCGAAAGATCTATCCCTTGGGGTTCGCCGTTCGTCAGGTGAAGCACGACAATGACATTCTTCGATATCGACGGAACACTGGTTGACCACAAAGGGGCTGAAAGAGCAGCTGCGTTAGCGTTTCAAAGCGGCCATGGAGCAATCTTTCCGGAATCGCCGGATGCATTCGTAGCCCGCTGGCATTCGGTCGCAGAGAAGCAGGTTCGCCGCTTTTTAACCGGCGAGCTTACATTTCATCAGCAACGCCGAGCGAGAATGCGTGAGATGTTTTCCCACGACCGGGCGCTTACCGATGCTGAATCTGACAGCCTTTTTGCTGAATACCTAATGAGATATGAAGAGAATTGGACTCTTTTCCCCGACGCAATCCCGTGTCTTGAGTGTCTCAAAAGCAAAAGAATCGGCATTATCTCCAACGGAGATTCGGCACAGCAGAGAGAGAAGCTAAACAGGACCGGACTCGGTAGACGTTTTTCCGTGGTGATGATATCTGGCGATATCGGGTGCGCAAAGCCTGCCGCAGAGATTTTCCATGCGGCCTGCAAAGCGGCTCAAGAAGAGCCGAAGCATTGTGTTTTCATTGGGGATGACTTCGACACCGATGCAATAGGAAGTAGGCGAGCGGGTATGGTCGGAATATGGCTGAATCGTGCAGGTTCTAACCGTCCCGATGCGGTCCCGATGATCAAAACATTGATAGAATTTAAAGGCTGATATCAAGACTGCCGCCGCAGAGCCTGCTTTACAGCTAGCTCGCGGCATTTCCGTCGTCGGCACCGTGGTGTCCGACTTCGTTGTTAAGGAGTTCGTCTCCAAAAAGGGTGTGCCGTGTCGCATCCTCAAGGGGATGGTGTCGTGCGGGTCGGGTGTCATCGTCTGCGTCCAGCGATTCCTGGAGAAAGACGAGGTCGTCCCTGCCCTGCCCAAGGAAGGCGAAACGTACGTGGGTCGCGTGGGTCCTGAGACCGACGGCGACACGCTGCATCTAACCCTGCTTAAGGGCGGTGCAAAATAAGGAAGTAGGCCGGACCGGGGATGCCGCCGCCAGGCGGCACCCCGGCCCGGCCCTTTCCTTGTTACTACTGGCAGTAACTGGTAAAAATATGAAGCGTGATACCGTCAGAACAGTAACGGCGCGGATCGCGTCGTTAGAGGTCCAGGAACAGCGGTTGATGCTGTTGGTTCAATTCCCGCCGCCCGGGTGCCGGAATGTTGTTCTATGGCGTCAAGTCCAGTCCGACACACTTGCTTCCGTGCGGTGCTCGTTGGGTGTGCAGCGTGAATTATTGGCGCGAATGAGTGGCCAACTGGAATTGCCGTTGCGGTTCGATCAGGCTGGGGAACATCAGGGCGTCACGCTAAAGTAGCGTTTGGCATCTCTCGCTGTCGCCCGTCCTTTGTAGTGCTGATAGAGCATGCTCGGGCTGGCGTGGCAGAGGACGACGGCGGTTCGTGCGGCGTCCTTATGTGCGGCAACGTGGTAGGAACAGAATGAGTGGCGCAGTACGTTGCCAGGGTTCTTAACACCAGCCAAAGTGAACGCTTCGCTTTTGAGGGTCAGATATTGGCGTTCGGTCAATGTCCATGCCTCGGGGGGTGCGGCTCGCAACCAAGTCCACAGATTCGCAGGCAATCCGTCTATGTAGTGGCGACGGCGGGTTTTGATTTTGGCTGCTGGAAGCGTAATTCCCTTTTCCCGGAAATTAATGTCCTCCTTCACCAAACGGGAGGCAGAGGAAAAGCGGAGGCCGGCAAATGCCTCCAAGGCTAGCTTTGCGCAAACTTGTGGACGGAGCTTCCAGGCCGTGGCGAATAGTTTTTCGACGTCGGCAACGGTCAGCACTGTTACGTCTTCGGACTCGCGAGCTGGGCTCTTGATACTCTCGCACGGATTGAAAGTCGCTAGGCCCTCAAGGCGTGCCCAGGTGAAGAAGGCATTTACCCGTTTGTAGTGGTTCCGCTTCGTGACTTCGGCGAAGGGCAGTTGGGCGAGCCACTGGCGGATCTCCTCCGGTCTGATCTCGCCGAGCAGTCTCGTGCCGAAAGTCGCGGTGAATCGCGCCATGTCTGCCTTGGCGTGCGAGAGAGTGGCCATTGCGATGCCCTCTGAGGCTCTCGCCACAAGATACCGCTCGGAGGCTACCGAAACGAGAATTGAGGCCTGCATGCCGTGCTTTTCGCGTGCTGCGAGCCACTGCTGCGCGACCTGGACCGGGTCGGTGTCGCCGATCAGCTCACGAAATGAGAGCCATCGGCGCCACTCGCGAGGGTCGAAGGACAAAACATCGGTGCCGTGGTCGGTACGCTTCTCGGCCAATGCTTTCGCGGCCGTTTCACGTGCGGCGGGTGAGGGATAGGCTGCGGCGCAGCGTTTGCCATCGTCTGACCAATGAAGCAGGAACGGCGAGGGCCGACCTGGTCTTGAGCTATACCGAATCCCCCGCGGTGGTTGCCACTCTTGGTTGCCGTCTGGTTGCTCTGCCGGTTGCTGTTTGGTGCGCTTCACTGGCCCAAACAACAGCACGATTTAGCAACCAACTGCAACCAGTATCACTCTAGGGAGGGCCCCACGAGGGGAGATGGTGGACGCTACAGGACTCGAACCTGTGACCCCGGGCGGGTGAAACAACTGCCCTAACCCTCTGAGTTTCGAGTCGCTCTAGTTGATGAACGTCGCCTCGTTGGTCTGGAAGAGCGCGTGGGCGAGTTTCGTCCACGCGTCCTCGGGGCCGCCATATTGGATGTTCGCACCCACCGGGCGCGCGTCGGCGGCATACTTCGCCTTGGGGTTGGCCGCGGCCCGCTGGGCGCGGCGCTGCTCCTGCTGTTTCTCGCGGTAGCTCTTGGACGCCGGCGTATCGGGCAGGTCGAGAGCTTCGCCGGCGGGATTTTTCCGGACGTAGCTCACCCCCAGCTTGATCTCCTGCGCGGTCGGTGGGCGCTGGAAGATGGCGAGGTAGAGTGAGGCCACGCGGTCCTCGTCCGTCGTCAGCGCGGCAAACTCCGCCCGGTGCGTGAGCTTGCGCGCGGTCTCGATCACGAGCGGGCTGTTCATCAGGAAGAGCGCCTGCTGCGGCACGGTGGTGCCGTAGCGCTTGCCGGTCGGGGTGTTGGGGTTGGGAAAGTCGAACTGCGTGAACAGCTCGGGCGGATTGCGGCGGTCGACGTAGGTGTAGATCGAGCGGCGCGTGCCGAACGAGTCGCTGGCGGGCGTGATGGGCCGGCCGCCGAGCGTGGGATCCAGCGTCCCCGCGATCGCCAGGAGCGAGTCGTAGAGCTCCTCGAAGTCCAGGCGATGAAGCCCGGCGCGCCAGAGCAGGCGGTTCTCGGGATCGACCGCCGCGGCCGCCTCGTTGGGCGCCCCGCTCTGCTGGTAGGCGCTCGTCAGCACGATGGTGCGCTGCAGCCATTTGACCGACCAGCCGTGCTCGACGAAACCGGCCGCGAGCCAGTCGAGCAGTTCCGGGTTCACCGGGGCCGAGCACATGTTGCCGAGGTCGTCGGGCGTGTTGACGAAGCCGTTGCCAAAATGCTGCTGCCAGATCCGGTTCACGAGCACGCGGGCCGTCAGCGGGTTCCGCGGGTCGGCAATCGCATGCGCCAGGTCGAGGCGGCCGGAACCTTTGCTCCACGTGGGGCGGTGCTTCGGGTCGGGGGACAGCACCTCGAGAAACCGCCGCGGCACCTCGTCGCCCTTGTTCCCCACCTCGCCGTGGACCAGCACATGGTAGTCCTGCGGGTCCAACACGTCGGCGACCACGTTGGCGCGGGCCGGTGCGCCGGGGTGGTTGATTTCCAGGTCGCCGTATTCGCGCTCCACCAGGGCCTCGGCCCGGATGAGCTCGCGGCGCTTGTCCGGGTCGCGCTGGCGCGAGCGGCGGAATTCCACGAATTGCCGCTGGAGGTCGGCCTCCTTCTTATCCAGCTCCGCGACCTTGGCTAGGTAGTCGATCAATTCGGGCGTCTTTGGAATCTTCGCGAGCAGTGTGGGTTCCTGGCTGACGCGCGTGGGCTCTGCCGTGTTGGCAAACACCCCGTAGAGCGAATAATAGTCCTTCGTGGGAATCGGATCGAACTTGTGGTCGTGGCACCGGGCGCAGGCGACGGTGAGGCCGAGGAACGCCTTCGTGGTGACGTCAATCTGGTCCGCAATCACGTCGTCGCGGCGGCCGTCAAACTGGTTGCCCAGCGTCAGGAAGCCGAGCGCGGCGAGCGTGCTGCGGTCATTGGCCTGTTCCGGGGTTTGCGTCTTCGCCTTCTTGGCGTCGGCCAGCACGCGGTCCGCGGCGAGCTGCTCGACGATGAACTGGTTGTAGGGCTTGTCGGCGTTGAAGGCGTTGACGACGTAGTCGCGGTAGGTCCACGCATACGGGTAGCGCGGGTCGTTGCGCTTGGGCGCGTCGCCCTTCGTGTCGGAGTAACGCGTCACATCGAGCCAGTAGCGCGCCCAACGCTCGCCGTAGTGCGGGGACGCCAGCAGGCGGTCGACCACCTTGGCGTAAGCGTCGGGCGACGGGTCGGCGATGAACGCCTGGATCTCCGCCTCGGTGGGCGGCAGGCCGATGAGGTCAAAGGTGACGCGCCGGAGCAGCGTGCGTTTGTCGGCGGTGGGATTGGGGTGCAGGCTCTCGGCTTCGAGGCGCGCGAGGATGAAGTCATCCACGGGCGACTGGCCCCACGAATGATCCGCGACGGCGGGCACCGCGGGTTTCACCACGGGCTGAAACGCCCAGTGGGCCTTGCCGGCGCCGCCGTAGGCTTTCCCGCCAGCGGTCATCGCGGGCACGCGCGGGTCGGGAGCGCCGCGGCGCACCCACTCGGTGAGGTCGGCGATCTGCTGGCGGCTGAGCATGCCGCCGTGGTCGGGGGGCGGCATCTGCAGATCCTGGTCGGCGTAGCGGATCGCCTCGATCAGCAGGCTGTCATCCGGCTTGCCCGGCACGATGGCCGGGCCGGTGTTGCCACCGACCAGGAGGCCCTCGCGGGAATCGAGCATCAGCTTGCCCTTGATCCGGTCGGCCTGGTGGCTGTGGCACTTGTAGCAGGACTCGGACAGGACGGGCTCGACCCGCGTTTCAAAAAAATGCCGGTCCGTCGCGGAGATCACCGCCGACGGCTCGACGGCGCGGAGCGCGGGCAGCAGCAGCGCGGGCAGGCAGATTCCGGCAAGGAGGCGGTGGTGCATGTTCAGGCCAGGATCGGTTTCACGACATTGCCGGCGATGTCGGTCAGGCGGAAATCGCGGCCGTTGAAGCGATACGTCAGCTTGGTGTGGTCGAAGCCGAGGCACTGCAGGATCGTCGCGTGCAGGTCGTGCACGTGCACCTTGTCCTTGATCGCCGCGGAGCCGAACTCGTCGCTCGCGCCGTGGACGACGCCGCCCTTCACGCCGCCGCCCGCCATCCAGACGGTGAAGGCCTTGGCGTTGTGATCGCGGCCGGGATTTTCCCCGCCGTTCTTGTCCTTGGTCGGCTTGCGGCCGAACTCGCCGCCCCAAACGACGAGCGTCGAGTCGAGCAGGCCGCGCTGCTTCAGGTCGGCCATGAGCGCCGCGAGCGGCTGGTCGATCTCCCCGGCCTTCGCCGTGATGCGCTCCTCGAGGTCCTGGTGGTGGTCCCAGCCGTCGTGCCAGACCTGCACAAAGCGCACGCCGCGCTCGACGAGGCGCCGTGCGATGAGGAGCTGTTTCCCCTGCGGCGAATTGCCGTAGGCGGCGCGCACCTCGGGCGTCTCCTTGTTGATGTCGAACACATCCGTCGCCTCGGCCTGCATGCGGAAGGCGATCTCATAGCTCTCCAGCCGCGCCTCGAGCGCGGCGTCACGCTGGAGGGTCTGGGAGTGGAGCTCGTTGAGCTCGTGGATGAAGTTGAGCTGGCGGCGCTGCTCGGCCTTGGAGACGTAGGGATTGCGGATGTTCTGGATCATCTGCTGCACCTGCTTCGCCTGGGTGTTGACGCTGGTGCCCTGATACACGCCGGGCAGGAACGCCGAGCCGTAATTGGCCGCGCCGCCGGGCGGAAGCTGGCCGCTGCGCAGCGAGATGAAGCCCGGGAGGTTCTGGTTGACCGTGCCGAGGCCGTAGACGGTCCACGCGCCGAGGCTGGGCTTCGCAATGCGGATCGAGCCGGTGTTCATGAACACCGTGGCCACCTCGTGTGCCGGGATGTCGGTATACATCGACCGGATGACCGCCATGTCGTCGACGTGCTGCGCGGTTTTCGCGAACAGGCTGCTGACCTCGATCCCGGACTGGCCGTAGCGGGAGAACTTGAAGGGCGAACCCATCGCGATGCCGCCGTCGAGGATGCTGCGGTTGTTCATCTGCGTGAGCAGCGGCTTCGGGTCCCACGTGTCGACGTGCGACGGCGCGCCCTGCGCAAAGATGTGGATGACGGCCTTGGCCTTGCCCGGAAACTGCGGCGACTTGGGCGCCAGCGAGCCCGGGCCGAGGTCAGGGGCCGGGGCCGCGTCCAAGCCCAGGGGATCAATGAAGCCGGCGAGGCTCAGCGCGCCGAAACCCATGCCCAGACGCCGCAGGAACTGCCCGCGGGTGAGAAAGTAATCCTGCGGGTCGGTCGAGAAGCCGCAGCAGGCGGGAAGGTGCGCCGGTTCCGGGTCGTGGGGCATGACAGGACGTTGGGGCATGATTCAGCCTGAGACGCCGCCCAGTTGCAAATGATACGCCCTCATCGATGAAAAAACCTGGCGCCGCGGTAAGCCATGCTAGGCCTCAACCGGACCGGGAACGGGCATCAGTTTCGGCGACGCATCGGCCTTTTCATGGCCATGACGGGCCGCGAGCGCCGCTTTCACATTGGTCATGAAGTCGCGCGTGATGGGGTAACGCAGGGCGATGGGGATCACCAACGCCGCAAACAGCGACCCGAGGCCGAAAGTCAGCAGCACCAGCCAGCGGAGCGCCGTCGGGGTTTGATGGTCGCTGCCGTTGACGAAGCCGACCCACGCCAGGCACGCGCTCGCGATGAACACGGCCACCGACAGCACGAGCTTGGTCAGGAAGGCGAAGATCGCCGCGTAGCCGCCGTCCTTGCGCACGCCCGACTCCAATTCGTTCACCTCGGCGACGTCGGCGATCATCGAGTTGGCGAGGGACGAATACAGGCCGATGCCGAACCAGTTGAGCATGTCGCAGCCCCCGAACACGATCACGCCGATCGGCAGGCTATGCCCGGCAATCACCCACGCGCTGGCGGGTTTCAACAGGCCGGTGAGGAAAACCACGCCGGCGGTCAAGTCGGCCACCGCGGCGATGCCGGCGCCGATGCAGACCGCATGTTTCTTGTCGAACTTGCGTTCGAGCTTCACGCCGACGAGCGCGCCCGACCCGCAGAGGATCATGCCGCCGCCATGGATGATCGTCTTCTGCAGCGCCGTCAGGTGCATGAAATAGACGTAGAGATACATCTGCAGCGTCGCCACGAACACCGCGCCGACCAGCCCGATGCACACGAAGATCACGATGGGCTGGAGAAAGCGGTCGCCGATGATCTGGCGGAAGTCGCCGAGGAACGCGCCGAAGCTGTTGCCCGTGCCGGTGACAACGCCGCGCGTGTCCGTGATGTGGTGCCGCGTCGTCAGCACCACCACCAGCGTGAAGAGGACCGTGGCGATGGCGAACGCGAGACCCATGTGGAGGAAATTCGACACCACGCTCGTCGCCTCCGGCGCCCCCGCCACCTTCGAATCCGGAAAGAACAGCGACCACGCCAGCGCCGGGCCCCCGAGGTTGGCGAGCATGTTGAACGCGACGCGCGCGCCCTGGAGCTGCGAACGCTGGTGGTAGTCGGTGCAGATCTCGTAGCCCAGCGCGACATACGGCACGCTGAACAGCGCGAAGGACGTGCGAATCAGGAGGTTGATCGTGAGCGCGTAGACGAAGAGCAGCCCGTGCTGGCTGATGAAGGCCGGCACCGCCCAGAGGTAGTAGAACGTCACGGCCAGCAGGATGCCGCCGATGAGGATGTAGGGCTGCCGCCGGCCCCAGCGCGTGTGCGTGTTGTCGCTCAGGTGCCCGATGGCCGGGTCGACGATCGCATCCCAGAAACTCGCCACCGAAAACGCGATGCCCGCCTGGGCAAAGGGCAGGCCAAGGGCCTGGGTGTAGTAGAGCATCGCGAAACCCGCGATGCCGTTCATGGTCAGCGATGAGGCGCCCTCGCCCATCGCATAGCCCCAGATATCGCGCCAACTCGCCTTCGGCTTGTCTCGCTGCACGCCTCACTGCAACGCGCCCGCGGGCGAGCCGCAACTGAATTGGCAGCCGGCCTGATCCCGCGCCCTACACCCGCCGCATCCGACGCCCAAGCGCAAGTGCGCGCCCCAGCCGCGGTTCGCAGCCGGATAATTTGCGGTCTCGCGGGTGAACCGGGATTTCCCCGCGACCTGACCGGTGCATCTTGAAAAATAGATGCGACTTCCGCTTCCGCAGTGGTATACTTTCCAACCAAGGAGGCATTGATGAAAACGACTCTGCTCATCAGCGCAGCCGTGCTGCTGGCGACGGCGACACTGGCACTGGCGGATACGCCACTGGCGGGACGATGGCATGGAAATGACCGGTTCTTTGGGTTGCGCCAGGAGGAAGGCGCGACGGCCCAGGGCGTCCCGCACTACGTGGAGACTGACCTGACGATCTCCAACACGGGGACCGTCACCGGCCATATCGGGGGAGCCGAATTGAGCGAATGCGTGCTCGAAGCCAATCGCGGCTGGCTGGGGCGTCTGCTGCATATCAAAACCGACTACATCATCCGCGGAAAAATGACCGGCCGGGTTTCCTCCCAGTCCGAGGACGGAACCCACGCCATCAGCGTCCCGCTGAACTTGGTCGGCAACGAACTTCAGGGCAGCGCGTTCGCGTCCGACGGCACCTTCGACTATCCCTACCCGTTTCTAAAACTTCAGCTGGTCCGCCCCTGATCCGTCTGCGATCGCCTCGCGTGGCGCCGCATTGGCCTGCGCAGGCGGTTTCCCTTCGGGCGGGTCGCCGCCTTTCACTTATCCAATCTGGTTTTCACGCTATGCCGGCGGATGTCGGTGTTGTTCGAACACACCAGTAAGTCGAATTTCTCTCCTAGGAAATTATGCGGCTGTTTGAGCTCGCGGCCACAAAGAGCGTAATAGGGCATGCTCAATTCGCTGTGCGTTTTCACGACGCGGACCGGCTCCATCCAGTCCGTCAGATTGTCGCTGCAGCAGACCTGCAGGGTTGGGCCTTTGCCCCAGTATGCGCGATTATAAGTCGTCATGAGGTAACGGCCGAGGGGCTGGTGATAGGCCACGCACGGTTCCGCTCCGCCGGTCATGATCGCCGTTTCGGCTCCGCCGTTCCCCGGTGGGCCAAAGCTGCCCTGGTGATATTTTTCAAACGCGGCCAGCTCGCCGGTTTTCTGCATCTTGGCCCGGGCGACAAATACCCGATCCGCCACCACGCTGCGGTCGTCCATGTTATACCAAATCATGGAATAGAAGCAGTAGAGCGTCTGGTCGCCGGGATGGAAGAAAACCGATAAATCCCCGGCTCCCAGATTGATGATACCCGTTTTTTGCCCGCCGGTGCCAAGACCGTCCGGTCGGTAACGCTCGGTGTAACACGGCTCGGCTGCGGTGATGACCCAGCCGTGAAAGTCCCAAGTCCTTCCCCGGTCGTCGGACGACATCAGGCCGATGTGCCGGAAATCGGGTTCCCCGTCCTCCTGGGCAAAGGCCGTATAGCCCGTGGACCCAGCGCCCCAGCCGGTTTCATTGTGCACCAGGGCGTAAAACCGGCCCGGATACTTGGTGGCGTTCCCCGGCACGATCCAAAGCCCGGTCGCCCAGACCTCGCCGCGCGGCAACGGCCCGTCCGGATAAAGATGTTTTTGACCGCCGAAGGCCGTGCCGGCCGGTCCGGTTGGAAAACGCAGTTCGGCATCATAGAGCTTTCTGAGGTCGTCGGCATTCCGGCCCTTGAAGACGCCCAATTTTCCATAACCCGAGTGACCCGCGATCGCCCACAGGCTGCCCTCCCCATCCCGGCAGAGAGCGGGAACACAGTCCGGGTGGACATCGTTCATTGCATTGATCTCCGTCTCAACCGCACTCCCGATTTCCCATTGTAATTTGCTCATGTGTCCAATGCGCGAAGCCTTGATCAAGGCGTGGCTGAAAACGAGCCGATGGCACCGAATTCCTTCACGGATTCGTAGAGGACGTGGAGGTTGTCCATCTTGGTGCCGGGCAGCAGGTCGCCGGAGATCAGCGTGAGCGGCCCGCTCCGCTTGAGCGAGTCGGTAAGCAGCGATTTCACCGCGGAGCGCACGTCGGCAGCGGTGCCCAAGTTGAGGATGCCGTCGGAGATGAGGACAATGAGGTGCACGTCGGGCCCGACCTCGCGCCGGATGCGCTCGATGTCCAGCAGGGGGTAAGTCAGGGCATGCAGTGTCTTCAGCTTGAAGTGACGGCTGACGATCGGGAACAGCTGCTGACCGCGCCCGCAGTGGTGGAAGAGGTGCGGCTCGTCGGTCCGGCCGCGGTTCTTTTCCAGCAGGATCGGGAGGATGAATTTCTCGTACATCGCTGGTGACAGCATGTCGATGCCGTGGTCGGTGAGCGGAAACGGCGCGTTGCGATCCGCCGGCGCGGCCCAGCGGCGCGTGAGGGCGTCGCTCCAGTCGGCCAGCTTGCGCAGGAACCGGTGCGCGAAGGCCTCGTCCTCATACATGTCCGACATGATTTCCTCGCCCCGGAGGTCGAGCGCGAGGCTGAAGAAACCGCTCGTGCCCATCCCGTTTTGGATCCGGTCCACGGGTTTGCCGAGGTAGACCAGCTTGTCCTGATACTGGTTGACCAGATACTCGTGGAAACAGCGGATGGTGCCGACAAAGCCGCCGTCCTCGATGCTCGGCATGACCAGGGCATCGCACTCTTCCCGCGAAAGGTGCCGCGAGCGGTTGGCGATCACCGTTTCCCGCCGATACATGAGCTCGCAATTGAATGCGCCCGGCGCGACCGCCGGCCAGAGGTCCACGCCGGTCGACCAGCTTTCCCGTGGGGGCGCGCCCAGGATCATGTCGTGCACCGGGATTTCGCGCCGCCGCCGCGCGGCTTCCAGTTGCACCTGCAGCATCAGGTCGGGGTTGGTGTAATACTCGCGGTAATCGAGCCCGATCTCGTCGGCGTAAAAGCCATGCTGCCCAACCCACTCGCTGCACTTGAAAAGCACCCGCGTCGGCCGGCCCGCGTCGAAGGCTTCCTGGGCGGCTTTGACCTGGGCGTTGTGCCGCCGGATCGCCGGAGCGTCGGGATCGACCGTGAAGGCGGAGCTCAGGTTCATGACCGGGCATCATAGCACTTCCGGCCGCGCGAGGGAATGGCCGGCATTACGAACCCATGTCAAAAACTACCACGCCGCCACCCGTACTCGTCGGGTCGCAGCCGCCTTCGTTAGCGTCCACCGGGCAAAAAACGGAGCCCGGTTGTCGTTGGGTTGAATTTCTCGGAATTCGCCATTGTCACGTTGGCTGATTGCCCGTTTCCAACGATGATTTTGTGTTCCCCCCGGCTGGCTCAGCCAGTACTTGCTGGCGAATTTCGTCTCTGAGGTAATCCGAAAATTCGTTTTGATCCAAGCCCCGCCGTTTCATTTCAGCCTGAGCCCACTCCAACAGTGCCAGCATCTGTGCGTTCGGCATATTCTTCGTGGAAAGCGCCAGCGTCGAACCACAGGTGCAGTTTGCCATGGCCATCCCACCGAGTTGACGTTCGGCCGTTACATTGAAATGGCGCAATTCTGCATCATAGGAGGTGGCGGGCCAGAGTCGCTTCGTGCTCAGTACATATTCACGAAGGGTCGCATATTGGCGGCCGCAATTCCCGCAGGTCTTGGGGAAATACTCCTCATGTTGCTTGCGCAACAACTGAATGACTTCTGCCTCGGTCATGGGGAAGGAAGCCGGCACCCGTTTCGATCCACCTGCGTTTCCCGCGGATTCAGGCGCGGAATTAAAATCCGCCGCCCTGTGCAGTTAGCCCAGTAATATTCTGGTTCTGTTCCAGCCGGTGCACTCCGAAGGTGCAAGACAACCGTCGCGGAAAGAAACATCCCGCAATCTAGCACACCCCCGTCAATATCGCACCTCCATGGCAGCCAACTCCAACGGCGCCATTGCCTCATGGCTGCACCCGCCGGCGGACAACCCTGCACGTGGTGGAACCAAATGGGTGCCTGTGGCCACCGGTCCACCACTGGTTACTTTGGCGGTTAGCTTCCAAACGCTTAGGAAAATGGTGGACGCTACAGGACTCGAACCTGTGACCCCGTGCGTGTGAAGCACGTGCTCTAACCAACTGAGCTAAGCGTCCGACGTGGAGGCGAGAACGTGAACAGGGCCCGCGGGCGAATCAATCCCGTTTTCTGGCGGAATCTTGGTTCTCGCGACGGCCGCTATGTTCGCGACGGTCAGATCCACCGCCCCTTTGCCCGAGGCCGTCGCGCGCGTCGCGGTCGTCGCGAGACACCCCACCCTTCACTTCCGCGCCTTCACGGCCCGCTTGCGCGCGGGGAACAGCGTGCGGCAGATTTCACAGGTCGTGCCGTCGCAGCTGTGCGCCGTGCAATGCTCCCGGCCGTAGAAGATGATCCGCAGGTGCAGCGCGTTCCAATGCTCGCGGGGAAAGAGCTTCTTCAAGTCCGCCTCGGTCTGCACGACGTTGCGTCCACTGCTCAACTTCCAGCGCTGCGCCAGCCGGTGGATGTGCGTGTCGACCGGAAACGCCGGCACGCCGAATGCCTGCGCCATCACGACGCTCGCCGTCTTGTGGCCCACGCCCGGCAGCGCCTCGAGTTCCTCAAAGGTCCGCGGCACCTGGCCGCCGTGCTGCTCCACCAGGATGCGCGACAGCCCGGCGATCGCCTTTGCCTTTTGCGGCGAGAGGCCGCACGGCCGGATGATGCGCTGGATCTCCGCGACGGGCACGCGGGCCATTTTCCCGGGCGAATCGGCAAGCGCCCAGAGGGGCGGCGTGACGAGGTTGACGCGCTTGTCCGTGCACTGCGCGGACAGGAGCACCGCGACCAGCAGCGTGAACGGATCGCGGTGGTCCAGCGGCACGGGCGTCTCCGGATACAGCTCCGCCAGCCGGCGGTCGACATAGTCGGCGCGGGCCTGCCGCGTGGAGAATCCAGGAGTGGGAGCCGTCATGGGAAGGAGAGCTTTCTTTAGCCGGAAGCCAGGAAACCAGGAACGGAACTCCGGCCAATGCCTTTTCCTGGCTTCCTGGCTTCCGGCTAAAAAAATCCGGGCTTCCCCTTCAAACAGTCCGGCTTTCCGGCTCGAAACAAACCCTTAATTGCCCGCCCCCCAACCAGAACGCGGTTGCGCGGCCCTGCGTGCGGCCTAACTTTGCAGAATGTCGACGTCTCGTGATCTGCTCAACCTCACCGATACCTTTGCCCGCCGCCACAACGGCGATGATGCCGCCGCCACGGCCGAGATGCTCCAGCTCCTCGGCTACCCGTCGCTCGACGCGCTGGTGAACGCCGCGGTGCCGCCGCACATCCGGCGCGGCCCGCTCAACCTGCCCGCCGCCGCCGGCGAGAGCGCCGCGCTGGCGGAGTTGCGCGCGATTGCCGCGCAGAACCAGGTTTTTCGTAGCCTGATCGGCATGGGCTATTCCGACACGCACGTGCCCGGAGTCATCCAGCGCAACATCCTCGAGAATCCCGGCTGGTATACCGCCTACACGCCCTACCAGTCCGAGATCTCGCAGGGCCGGCTCGAGGCGCTGCTCAATTTCCAGACGATGGTCTGCGATCTCACCGGCCTCGAGATCGCCAACGCCTCGATGCTCGACGAGGGCACCGCCGCCGCCGAGGCCATGATGATGTGCCACCGGCTCAAGGAGGGCGATGCCGCCGCCAACCGCAGCTTCTTCGTCGACGCCGCCTGCCACCCCCAGACGATCGATATCGTCAGGACGCGGGCGAAACCCCTCGGGCTCGAGGTCGTCGTGGGCGACTGGCGCAAATTCCAACCCGCGGCCGGCTGCTTCGGCGTCCTCGTGCAGTACCCCGACACGACGGGCAGCGTGCATGACTTTGCGGATTTCTTCGCCGCCGCCCACGCCGCCGGCGCGTTCACCATCGCGGCCACCGACCTGCTCGCGCTCACGCTGCTCCGGGCGCCCGGCGAATTTGGTGCGGACGTCGCCGTCGGCTCCGCGCAGCGTTTCGGCGTGCCGCTCGGCTTCGGCGGGCCGCACGCGGGGTTCCTCGCCACCAAGGACGCCTTCAAACGCCAGATGCCGGGCCGCCTCGTGGGCGTGTCCAAGGACAACGCCGGCAATCCCGCCATGCGTCTCGCCCTCGGCACGCGCGAGCAACACATCCGCCGCGACAAGGCCACGTCCAACATCTGCACCGCGCAGGTGCTGCTCGCCGTCATGGCCTCGATGTATGCCGTTTACCACGGACCCGAGGGCCTGCAACGCATCGCGCAGCGCGTGAAGCTCCTCACCGGCCTGCTCGCCCGGGGACTCGTCGCGCTGGGCGCGAAGGTCAACGCCGAGCCGGTCTTCGACACGCTCACGGTCACCAATGTCGCCGCCGAGCGCGTCCACGCCGCCGCGGCCGCAAAGAAATTCAACCTCCGCCGCCGCGACGCCTACTCGGTGGGCATCAGCCTCGATGAGACCACGACGGTTGAAGACGTGCAGCTGATCCTGTCGTTCTTCGGTGAAACCACACTGTCCGTCGCCGAGTCGGTGCCCGCCGATTTCGCCGCGTCGCATGCGCGCACGATGCCTTACCTGACTGCGGCGGTGTTCCACCGTTATCACACCGAGCACGAGATGCTGCGGTATATCAAGCGGCTCGAGGCCAAGGACCTTTCGCTCTGCCACTCGATGATCTCGCTGGGCTCGTGCACGATGAAGCTCAACGCCACCAGCGAGATGTTTCCCGTCTCCTGGCCGGAGTTCAGCCGGATGCATCCATTCGCGCCGGCCGAGCAGACGCGCGGCTACCAGAAGCTGTTTCGCGACCTTGAGACCTGGCTCGCCGAGATCACGGGCTTCGCCGCCGTGTCGCTCCAGCCCAATGCCGGCTCGCAGGGCGAGTATGCCGGCCTGCTCGTCATCCGTGCCCACCACGAGTCGCGCGGCCAGGGTCACCGCAACATCTGCCTCATTCCCACCAGCGCGCACGGCACCAACCCCGCCAGCGCCACGATGGGCGGCTTCAAGGTCGTGCCGGTCGCCTGCGACGCCAACGGCAACATCGACGTCGCCGATCTCAACGCCAAGGCCGCGGCGCACCGCGACAATCTCGCCGCGCTCATGGTGACCTACCCGTCCACCCACGGCGTGTTCGAGAGCAGCATCAAGGACATCTGCGCCACGATCCACGCGAATGGCGGCCAGGTTTACATGGACGGCGCCAACATGAACGCGCAGGTCGGGCTCACCTCGCCCGGCTTCATCGGCGCGGACGTCTGTCACCTCAACCTGCACAAGACCTTCTGCATCCCCCACGGCGGTGGCGGCCCCGGCGTGGGCCCGATCGGCGTCGCCGCGCACCTGGCCCAATTTCTCCCCGGCCACGTGGTGGTCTCTCCCCAATCGAAAATCGAAAATCGAGATTCGAAAATTGGCGCGGTTTCCGCCGCGCCCTACGGCAGCGCCAGCATCCTCACGATTTCGTGGATGTATATCCGCATGATGGGCCCTGACGGCCTCACTGCGGCCACCAAGACCGCCATCCTCAACGCCAACTACATCGCCCGCCGGCTCGAGAATTGCTTCCCCGTGCTCTACCGCGGCGCCAGCAATCTCGTGGCGCACGAGTGCATCCTGGAATTTCGCCCGTGGAAAAAGCACGGCCTCGAGGTCGAGGACGTTGCCAAGCGGCTCATCGACTATGGCTACCACGCGCCGACGATGTCGTTCCCCGTGCCGGGTACGCTCATGATCGAGCCCACCGAGAGCGAGGCGAAGTCCGAGCTGGACCGCTTCTGCGACGCGCTCATCGCGATCCACGGCGAGATGGCGGCGGTGGCTAGCGGCGAGTCCGACAAGGCCAACAACCCCCTCAAGCACGCGCCCCACACCGCCGCGGCCGTCTGCGCCACCGAGTGGGATCATCCCTACTCGCGCGAAACGGCGGCGTTCCCCGACGCCCACACGCGCGCCAGCAAGTTCTGGCCCGCCGTCGGCCGCGTGGACAACGTCTACGGCGACCGCAACCTCGTCTGCAACTGCGTCGGGATGGACGCCTTCGTCGAAGCCAAGGCCTGAGCTGTAGGAGCGGCTTTACGCCGCGATTTCCCTCAACCATCGCGGGATAAACCCGCTCCTACATTCCAAGGCGCCGGCGGCTCAAGACGCCTCGTTCAATCGCGAGTAGGACACCGTAGCGCGGACGTTCGTCTGCACGTGGCGCTCGACGCTGGGTTTCTTCGTGCCGCCGTTGGGCTCGCCCCAGACGACCGTCACCTCGGAACCCTCGGCGACGTTCTCGTCCAGCATCGCCAGTGAGAACCAGCCGTGGACGTTGACCGTGTAGACCGTGTAGGTCGACAGGCCGACCAGCTTCCCGCCGACCAGCACCTGGTCGAAGGGCAGGATCGAGTAGAACGCGTTGGGCATCTCCATGTATTTGTAACGCTCGCCGTGGCCCAGCTGGCTGGCGGCGATGCGCAGGACGTCCTCGTGGTTCCACCGCAGCCACACCTTGCGGCGATGTGGCTGCTTCTCGAGTTTCTCCAGCGCCGCGCGGCCGATGAAGTCGTGGTCGAACTTGACGTGCCGGCCGTAGCCGAGATCCCACGGCGTCTGGTAGTAGTCCTCGATGTGGGGCGAACAGAAGCTGCCGCCAATCGACGCGTTGGCCTCGAATCCGGTGGCCGGGAGGTGTTCGCGGTAGGACTTCAACTTGTCGCCGGAGTAGATCGCGGGCGTGGGCGAAGGGATCCAGCCACTCTCGGGCGAAACGGTGGAATACGCGCGGCTGCCGCCCTGCAGCAGGCCGAATTTCGGACCCGCGCCGAGAATGGCGGCCAGCACGGCCTCGCCGTCATCGACCGGGCCGTGCAGCTCGAGCCCGCCCATGCGCGACATGTTGTGGTTGAGCGCGCGCACGCGGCGGCCTGCGATCTTGAGGTCGCCCAGGTGGAAAAACGGGATCTCCGGGAACGCACCCTCGTGGACGCTCTTGATGAGCTCCACCGCATTCGGGCCCTGGATCTGGTAGCGGTAGATGAGCCGCCGGCCTTGGTTGGCGACCGTGCGCTCGTCGCGGGTGACCTTGACGTTGTAGTTGCCCTGGCGCGCCTGGAATTCGACCCAGTTCGGCACCGAGGGCCGGCCGACGACGCTGACCTTCTCCTCGGAATGCCCGAAGAGGATCGCGTCGCCGATGACATGGCCGTCGTGGTTGCAGGTGACGATCTGCTTGGCCCGGTTGGCGGCGAAATTTTTCATCGTGTTCACCGCCACGTCGGACAACAGGCGCTTTACGTCGGGGCCCTCGAAATAGACATCCTTCATGTGGAAGGACTGGTCGAAGAGGACGACGGTCTTCTGCCAGGCTTCCTGCTCGTCGCGCCAGTTGGTGAACTCCGGCGTGAAGGGAAACTGGTAACCGCCGACGGGGGCGTTGCGCAGCATTTCGACGGCGCTGGGATGTTGCTGGAGTTTGGCTTCGAGGCTGGCGGGGGCTTTCGTGCTCATGACAGGATTGGGGCGTTGGGGTCTATGGGTTCGTGTTCGTGGAAAGCTTTCGGGCGAGATGATCGCGGCCGAGCCAGGTGTTGGCCCAACTGGAGGTGCCGCGCAGCCGCTGGTCCTGGATCACGGGCGCGTGCGCGAGCAACTGCTCCTCGCGACCCTCGTATTTCAGCCGGTCGTAGGCGCGCGACCAAATGCACTCGAAGTCCTCGACCTCGCACTTGCCGTCGCGCGTGCCGCCACACGGGCCGTTGCGCTGGTTCTTCGCGCAGGCCGACTCAGGGCAGAGAAATGCAATGTCCGGCAACGAACAGTCGCCGCAGTCCTTGCAGCCGAACATGACGCTCTTGCCGGCGTGCTCGACGGCGTGCATCAGCGGCGGGCCCTGCGCCGGGTCACGGGCGTTGCCGCAAAGCTTGGCGCCCAGGTTCCAGAGTCCCTTGCCGGGCGTGAACATCAGCGAGTGGGTCAGCTTCGAGAAGCGGTAACTGTAGGTGACGTTGGCCGTGGCGGGCCGGGTTTGCAGCGACGCGACGTAGTCCGGATGGAACTGATCGGGCTGCGCCAAGCCCGTGGCCGGGTCCTCGGCAAAGAGGAAAAACTCCCCAGGCCGCGAGTAACGGATCTCCCGGGCAAACTGTTTCCAGTCGTCCGGCGAGAAACTTCGCTCGATTTCCTGCACGCGCGCGATGTCCGCCACAGTGTGAACGCCGCCGAGATAGGCGCCGCGGAAGCCGAGACCCCGGTAAATCGCGACCTGCTTGGCGGCGAGTTCGAGGAAGAAGGCCTTGCCCCGGTCGGGCGACGTGGCGTGACGCTCGCAGAGCGCGGCCAGTTCGTCGGCAATCACGACACCGGGAATCTGCTGCGTGCGGAAAACGCGGGCGACGGCGGGATTGAGCACGTAAACGTTGCCCACGAGCGGCACCGACCCGTGGCCGCGCCGGCGCGTCCACGCGATGAGCTCGGAGACCTTGCGCGAGTCGAAGCCGATCTGGTTGATGAGAAACCGCGCGCCGGCGGCCAGCTTCTTCTCCATCTTCAGCAGCTGCGGCACGACCTCGTTTTCGTGCAGCTTGAAATTCGTCACGACGGCCCCGGGAAAAAAGTGCGTGGGCTGGAGCCGGACCTGCCGGGTCGCGGCCGCTTTCGTGACATCGAGCCCGGCGTTCATCTGGCCGAGCAGCGTGAGCAGCCCAACCGAGTCGATGTCGAAGACCGGCTTCGCCCCGCCGCCGATGCCAACGCCCGAATAGTCGCCGCTCAGCACCAGGAGATTGTGAAATCCTTCGCTCGCGAGCAGCCACGCCTCGCTCTCGAGGCCGTTGCGGTTGAAATCCTTGCACGAAAGGTGAATCACCACCTCCCGGCCCGCGTCGCGGAACGGCCCGCCCAGCGCCGTCGGCGCCAGCATGGGATTGCCGCCGGCGTTGTCCGTGATCGAAACCCAGTCCACGCCCGGCATTTGCGCAAGATCGCGGGCGAACGCCACGGTCTTGGCGGCCCGCGTCTCCGTCACCGTGCCGCGCGTGGACACGAGTTCCACGCCGGTGAGGAAGTCGCGCGACTGGGCAAATTTCTCGGCGAGCGTGGACATGGATCCTGGGTTAGGTGCCAAACTCACGGCGTCGCGGGGCATGAGACGAGATCAGTGGCCGCGTCGAGACAGGCCTGTTTCACGGCGCGAACGTTCGCCGTGGGCGTGCCAAACGGGATGACGCCGGTGCCCATGAAAAAACCCGGCAGGTCGCGGCCCCGGGCGATTTCGGTGGCGGCGACGCGGTAAATCTCCGCGGGTGTCGACGTTTCGAGAAACCGCGGCGAGATGTTGCGCCGCAGGGATTTTTTCCGGTCGCGGCAAACTTTGGCCCACGCGTCGAAGTCCCCGGTGAAGTCGCAGAGCAGGTTGTTGCAGCCCGTCCGCGCCAGCAAACCGGCGATCTTGGTGGTGTTGCCCCCGATGACCAGCGGCACGTCGCAGACGCCCTGCGACGCGGCCCACCCGGCAAAATCGCGTGTCACCGGCAGCACGAACTCCTCGAACATACCGGGCGAGAGCAGGTCCGGCGAAGCCTGGGAGTCGAACATGATCAACTCGGCGCCGGCATCGACGTAGGCCTTGCTGTATTCGCGGATGACGCGCTCCGCGTAAGCCAGGAGTTGCCGCACCCAATCGGGCTGGTCGACGCAGGCCATGAAAAGGTCTTCGGCCCCGACGAGGCTCACCGCCAGCGAGAAGGGCCCGGAGATGGCGCCGCGCAGCCAGAAATTGTGGCCGAGTTCCCGCCGCACCCGCCGCGCCGCCTCGATGTTCACCGGCATGCGGCCATCCCGGAGCGGATTCGGCAGGCGCGCTTTCGCAAGGTCGTCTCCAACTCGCAGGAGATAATTACCGGGCGAGATCCCCGGGATGCTGGGGTCGTTGCCCTCGTAAAATGTCACCGGGCAGCCCAGCGCCTCGGCCTCGATGTTGTAGACGTCAACGCCCACTGTGACGGCATCGGGACCGATCGCTTCGAATTCGGCGAGCACGGCCCGCGTCAGGAGTTCGGCGTCGCGGCCGATGGCCGAGGGGGTGCTGCCGACGAACCAGGCCTTGTGCTCGTAGATCGCGGGCAGGAAGAGCGGCGAAGGCCGTGGCGCGGAACAGCGCAGCACGGCTTCGACTTCGGCGCGGGTGGCCACGGAATGCGGGGGCTTCGGCATGGCAATGGGGTTGGGGAAACGGGAGATGAGCGTAGCGGAAACGAGCCCGCCCGTCTTGGCGGTTCGGGCTTGGCGCGGTTGGCAGATCGGGCACTCTGGCCGAGTCATGGCTGTTTCCCGGCCCATCGCCGTCACCCTGCCCGCCTCCGGTCTCGCCTTCGCCGAGAGCATCCACAGCCCGCGCTTCCGCATGGCGGAACGGGCGGACGCGTTTCACAAGCTCATCTTTGTCCTACAGGGCCGCGTGAACCTGACGACCGCCGGCTCGACGCTGCTCCTGCCCGCCACGGCTGGTGCGGTGTTGTGCGTCCCGGCGGGGGTGCGTCACCGCATCGCCGACATCGCGCCGCCCACCCTGTTGCTGCTCGGCATCGCGCCGGCGTGGCTGGCCCGCGATCCGGAGCTCGGAAAGCTTTGGATTCAGCTGCTGGGCGGCCGCTCCGCCAGCGTGCGGACCGGCGGAAGGGGCGCCGCGCGGTTCGAAGGCCTGTGGCGCGCCGGCATGGTCGAGCAGGCCGGCGGCCAGCCCGGCCGGGATGTCGCGTTGCGGGCCGCCGCCGAAAACATCCTCGTCGCCCTCGCCCGCCAGCCCGCCGGCCCGCCCGTGGACGACACCGCGCAGCGGGTGGCCGCCGTGGCGAGGGAGCTGGGCGAGACGTTTTACGAGCCGTGGAGCCTGGCGCGAGCGAGCAGCCAGGCCGGGATGTCCCGCCGGCATTTCAGCGCGCGCTTCCGCGAGCTGACCGGACGGACGTTCCTGGAACAGTTGACCGAACACCGGCTCACGCATGCGGCGACGCAGCTGCACAACGAGCGTCACTCCATCGTCGGCGCGGCCTTCTCCAGCGGCTACGGCGACCTGTCGCATTTTTACCGGCTCTTCCGCGCCCGGTTCGGTTCCCCGCCACGCGCGTGGCTGGAGGCGAGGAGGTAGATCGGGCTTTATGCCCGATATACTCGGCCCAATATCGGGGATAAACCCCGACCTACACCAGACCGTCCATCCTCGGGAGGCCGCCGGTCCGCCCCAATTGAGATTAAGGCTGACAGCTGACAGCGGATCGCTGAACGCTTTCTCCTCGCATGAAAATCATCCGCCACCTCACGCCCACGGGGCCGGCCCATGCCGCACTGCAACCCGACGGATCTGCCCGCGAGATCACCGGCGACATCCTCGGCGACTTCAAGGTCACCGACCGGGTGGTCAAACCCGGCAAGCTCCTGGCGCCGCTGGTGCCGCCGAACATTCTGGCCATCGGGCTGAACTACAAGAAACACGCCGAGGAGGGCGGCAAGGGCGTGCCCGCGCAGCCCATGCTGTTCATCAAGAGCACCAACTCGCTCCAGAACCCGGGTGACCCGATCGAGATCCCGCAGAAGATGCTCAGCACCGAAGTGGACTTCGAATGCGAGCTGGCCGTGGTCATCGGCCGGAAATGCAAGAACGTCACCAAGGCGAACGCGCTCGACTACGTGCTCGGTTACACCTGCGCGAACGACGTCTCCGCCCGCGACTGGCAGATCAAGTGGGGCGGCGGCCAGTTCTGCCAGGGCAAGAGCTTCGACACCTTCTGCCCGCTCGGGCCGGTGATCACGACCCGCGACGAAATCCCCAACCCGAATGCGCTCGGCATCAAGACCATCCTCAACGGCACCGCGCTGCAGGACTGGAACACGAACGACATGTGCTTCGACGTGCCCACGCTGATCGAATTCCTCAGCGCGAGCAAAACGCTCCTCCCCGGCACCGTCATCCTCACCGGCACGCCGCACGGCGTCGGTTTCGCGCGCAAGCCGCCGATCTATCTGAAGGCCGGCGACACCGTGAGCATCGTGATCGAGAAGATCGGCACGCTGACCAACCCGGTCGTCAACGAGAAGGTCTGACCCGCCTTCGCCGAGCCTACGGCGGGCAGGGGCTCCCGCCGGCGGGTGGGCCGTCACCCTCGCTTCGGCGCGAGCAGTTTGTCGCGGCCGACGAGGTAGAGGAAGATGCACAGCGCCGCGAACGGCAGCATCGACAGGAGGTCGGAGTTTGGCCCGTCGAAGAACGGGTTGTGCGCGGTCGACCACGCCGCCAGCGCGGCGTCGAACCGGTCGAGCACGCCCGCCAGGAAGGCGATGATGATGCCCGCAATCGCGCCGCCCGCGATGTAGCCGGACGCCAGCAGCACGCCTGAGCTCTTGTCGCTCTCCTCGTTGAACTGCGCCTCGGTCAAGTCCGCGTGCGACGCCTGCTTGCGCGTCTGGCGGTCGACGAACCAGCGGACCATGCCGCCGAAGAAGATCGGCGACGATGACGACAGCGGCAGATAAACACCCACCGCAAACGCGAGCGCCGGCAGGAAGGAAAGCTGGAGGACGACCGCGATCATCACGCCGAGGAGCACGAGCGCCCACGGCAGTTTGCGGTCGAGGATGCCCTTGATGATGTAGGACATCAGCGTGGCCTTGGGCGCGTCGAACTTGCGCACGGTCGTGCCGTCGGGCCGCGTGTTGTAGGCGCCGTTGATGCCCGGATCGACCAGCCAGACGGCCGCGCCCGCGTCGTTCACGAGATAGCGTCCCGCCGGCCCACCCTGATCGTCGGTTTTCTGCCAGACATGGTAAGCATGAGCATCACCACGCGCCTGCGGACCCGTGAGTGTCTCCATCTTCGGAAGCGCCCCGACGTCCGCGTGCAGCCCCGCGGGCGCGACCTGCGCCACCGGCACGTAGACCGTGGCGGAATTGTTGAGCACGAGTAGGATCGGTCCCAGCAGCACCGCTGAGAGCAGCGCGCCGATCATGATGGCCAGCTGCTGATACTTCGGGGTGGCGCCGAGCAAATGGCCGGTCTTCAGGTCCTGCGAGGTCGAGCCGCCGTTCGAGGCCGCGATGCACACGATTGCGCCGACCGACAGCGCGGTCACGTAGTAGGGCCCGCCCGTCCAGCCGACCAGGAGGAAGATCAGGCAGGTGAACAGCAGCGTCGCCACCGTCATACCGGAAATCGGGTTGGAGGAGGAACCGATCTCGCCCGTCAGCCGCGATGAGACGGTCACGAACAGGAACCCGAAGAGCACGACCAGCAGCGCGCCGAGGAGGTTCATGTGCAGCGAAGGCGCGAACATGATCGCCGCGATGATGGCGACGATGCCAATGCCGACGAATTTCATCGAGAGATCCTGGTCCGTGCGGAGCGTCTTTTCGCCGGGAGCACTGTCGCCACGGGACAGGCCCAGGTCGCGCAGGCCGCCGCGCATGCCGTGCCAGATGGTCGGCAGCGACTGCACGAGGCTGATGATGCCGCCGGCAGCGACGGCGCCCGCGCCGATGTAGAGAATGTAAGCGCCACGGATCTGCGCCGGGCCCATCTGGGAGATCGGGATGTGACCGGGAGCCAGCGGGCCGGGAAGCGACTCGCCGAAGAACTTGATCATCGGGATCAGCAGCAAATAACTCAGCACGCCGCCGGCGCACATGATGGAGGCAATGCGCGTGCCGATGATGTAGCCCACGCCGACGAGCTCGGGCGACACCTCGACGCTGAGCGAACCGGCCTTGAATGGCGCGCCGAAGACTTTTTCGGGCACGTCCTTCCAGCCTTTGAACGCGACATTGAGCGTCTTGTAGAGCAGGCCGACGGCGAATCCGGTGAAAATAACCTTGGCGCCAGGCGACTTCCCCAGCCCCGCCGCCTCGGCAGCGCGCATTTCCGCCTGCGCGCTGGGCGAAGCCGCCGCGCGGCACTCGGCCGACGCACCGGCCTTGAGCACCGCGGCACAGGCCGTGCCCTCGGGGTATTTCAACACGCCGTGCTCCTTCACGATGAGCGCGCGACGCAGCGGGATCATCATGAGGATGCCGAGCAGGCCGCCCAACCCGGCCACCAGCAGCACGCGCGTCAGCTCCAGATCGAAACCGAGGATCAGGATCGCCGGCATCGTCACGCCGATGCCGAACGCCAGCGACTCGCCGGCCGAGCCCGCGGTCTGCGTGATGTTGTTTTCCAGGATCGTGGCGTCGCGCCCGCCGACCTTCGACCAGCCGCGGAACATCGCGAGCGAGATGACGGCCACGGGAATCGACGCGCTGACGGTCAAGCCGACCTTGAGCACGAGGTAGAGCGATGAGGCGCCAAAGATGAGGCCGAGAACCGCGCCGGTCAGTACCGCGCGCAGCGTGAACTCCTTCATCACGGTTTCCGGGGCGATGTACGGTTCAACCGGCGGAAAGGAGGGGGATGCCATGCGGAGGTTTTAGCGGGCGCCCCTCCCGTGCCAACGGCGAAATAGTGCCCACGGAACACACTCGCGGTCAAAAAATGCCTTGGCCGGTGCAAAACTTCCCGGCTAGCTGGGGATCCTCCATGAAGTACGACACGCACGTCGCGAATCCTGATGTCATCCTCATCGGCAGCGGCATCATGTCCGCCAACCTCGGGGCCCTGCTCAAGCGTCTCGACTCACGCCTCACCATCCAGGTTTACGAGGTGACGGACGAGCTGGCGCAAGAGAGCTCCCATGGCTGGAACAACGCCGGCACCGGGCACGCGGGCATCTGCGAGCTGAGCTACACGCCGAAGCGCGAGGCGGACGGCAGCGTCAACGTCGCCAACGCCATCAAGATCTTCGAGCAATTCGAGCAGACGCGCCAGTTCTGGGCCTACGCGGTCGCGAGCGGCATGGTTGGCTCGCCGCGCGAGTTCATCAATCCCGTTGCCCACCTGAGCTTCGTCCACGGCGCCGAGCAGGTGGATTTCCTCAAGGCGCGGCACGCGGGGATGTCGGCGCACCATTTCTTCTCGGAGATGATCTACTCCACCGATCGCGCGACGATCGGCAGCTGGGCGCCGCTGTTGGTCGCGGGCCGCAGCGAGGGGCCGATCGCGGCGACGAAGATGGCGAGCGGCACTGACGTGAATTTCGGCGTGATCGCCCGGAAGCTGCTGGGCTGGCTCGCCGCGCAGCCCGGCTGCGGCATCGCCAGCGGCCATCGCGTCGTGGATCTCCGCAAATCCGGCGGAGTCTGGGATGTCAGCATCCAGGACCTCGCCACCGGCGGGATTCGCGAGAGCCATGCCAAGTTTGTCTTCGTCGGCGCCGGCGGCGGCAGCCTGCACCTGCTCCAGAAATCCGGCATCGCCGAGAGCAAGGGCATCGGCGGCTTCCCCATCGGCGGGCAATGGCTGGTGTGTGACAACCCCGAGATCGTCCGCCAGCACCAGGCCAAGGTTTACGGCCAGGCCCTGGCCACCGCGCCCACCATGGCCGTGCCGCACCTCGACACGCGCATCCTCGACGGCAAGAAAACGCTCCTCTTCGGGCCGTTCGCCGCGTGGACGACCAAGTTTTTGCACGGCAAGGGCAGCTGGACGGACCTGCCGCGCTCCATCCAGTCCGACAACCTCGTCACCTTGCTCAAGATCGGCGCCAGCAATCTCGGCCTCGTGCGCTACCTCATCCAGCAGGGCACACAGAGCATGGCCGACCGCATGGAGGTGCTGCACATCTTCTACCCCGCCGCAAAGGCGGAAGACTGGCGGTTGATCGACGCCGGCATCCGCGTGCAGGCGATCAAGAAAACCGATGGCGAGGCCGGCATCGTGCACTACGGCACCGAGGTCATCACGAACCCCGATCGCAGCATTTCCGCCCTCCTCGGCGCATCGCCGGGCGCGTCCGTCTGCGTCAACATCGTCCTCGACGTGATCAAGCAGTGCTTCCCCGCCCTCGTCGCGTCGGAGGACGGTCGCGCGCGGCTGAAGGAAATGATCCCCATCTGCGACGTGGACATCAAGCTGCCGGAGAACGCCGGCTTCTTCCGCGACGTCCAGCGCCGCGCCACCGAGCGCCTGCAACTGGGATAGCTAGCGGAACTCAGCTTCAACCCCTTGCCATTCCCTCCTGACCTCTGACTTCTGACTCCTGACCTCTTTCTTCCCCGCCCCATGCCATCCACCCTTTACTCCGCCGCCATCGATCTCGGCGCCACCAGCGGACGCGTCATCCTCGGCGCCTGGTCCAAGAACCAGCTGACCCTCACCGAGGCGCACCGCTTCCCCAACTCCTATCGCGAGCTAGGCGCCCACGCCTACTGGGAACTTGGCACGCTCTGGCACGAGGTGCAGACCGGCCTGCGCAAGGCCGTGGCGTTGCTGCCCAAGGGCGCGAAACTCGCCTCGGTGGGCGTCGATACCTGGGGCTGCGACCATGTGCTGCTCAATGCGGCCGGCCGCCTCGTGTTTCCCACGCACGCCTACCGCGACAATCGCACGCAGGCCGGCCTCGCCGCCCTCGCGGCGCGCGGCGCCGATCACCTTTACGCCGCCACGGGCATCCCGAACGTTTTCTACAACTCGAGCCTCCAACTCGCCGAGACGGTCGCCAGCTGCCCCGCCATCACGCAGCTCGCCACGCGCTGCCTGTTCCTGCCGGACTATTTCAATTTCCTCCTGAGCGGGAAAATGGAAAACGAGCTCACCGTCGCCAGCACCTCGCAACTGCTCGATGTGAACGCGCCCGCCTGGTCGCGCACGGCGCTGGAGCATTTCCGGATCCCGCCCGCGTGGTTCACGACGCCGGTGCTCGCAGGGCGCAAGCTCGGGCCCGTCACGTCGCTGCCGGAACTGGCCGACGCGGAGGTCATTGCCGTCCCCGGCCACGACACCGCGTGCGCCTACGACGCGATGCCAGCCTCGCCCGAGGGCGGCGACCTGTTTCTCAGCTCCGGCACGTGGTCGCTGGTCGGTTTGGAAAATCCGACTCCCCTGCTCGGACCTGACGCCCTCGCGGCGCGTGTCGCCAACGAGCGCACGGGTGCCGGCGGCTACCGGCCGCTCACGAACGTCCCCGGGCTCTTCCTCCTCGAGCAGACGCTGCTGGAGTTCAACGCCCGGCCCGCGACGCCCAAGGCGTGGGACGCGCTCATCACGGCCGCTGAAAAACTCCCCGTCCCCGCCCTGCTGCTCGACACCACGGACGCCGCCTTCATGGCGCCCAAGTCCATGCGCGCCGCGATCGATGCGCAGTTGAAGAAGAAAAAGTCTCCGGTGCCGAAGGATCTCCCCGCCTACACGCGCCTGATCTGCGATTCGATCGCCCACGGCCACGCCAACGCCGCGGCGAATTTCGAGAAGATGACCGGGCGAAAATTCCGCCGGATCCTGATGGTCGGCGGCGGATCGAAGAACCGTCTCCTTTGCCAGGCCACGGCCGACGCTGCCGGCATTCCCGTCCTGTCGTTCAACCTCGAAGGCACCGCCGTCGGCAACCTCGCGAGCCAGTTGATTGCTCTCGGCGCGGTCAAGGATCTCGCCACCTTCCGCCGCCTGCTCGCCGCCGACCTGAAGCAGAAGACGTATCAGCCGCGCGCTTGATAGGCGTGGCACGGGTCTCCGGCCCGTGATTCCGAATGCAAGGCGGGATCAGCGATCCCGACCTACATCGAACCCACCCGCCCCCGCAGCCACGCTCTTCCAATCCGGCTGCCGCGCCGTCCCGAGCCGCACTTTCAACTGCGGCAATGGCCCTGCCGACTTGCCCTGCACGCGCGTCACCGCGCCCGTGGCGGCGTCCGTGCTCACTTCGTAATCCAGCAAGGTGTGCCCGGCAGCCGTTCGCACCGGCAGTGCTTCCACCATCAATCCCGTCCAGCCGATCGGCAGCCGCGGGACCAGCGTCACTTCGCCGTCGACGTGGTCGTCCACCCCGGCCATTAGCCGCGCGATCTTCAACGGCTCCGCGACGCACACGAGGTTCAGCGCGCCGCAGCCTTCATCGCGCGTCTTCCGCAACGGATCATCCGGCGAATAGTAGCGCTCATAAAACCAGTGCGGGTTGCTGCGCGTGATCGGGTATTCCGGCGCGTAGGTCGCCCGCACCAGCCAGTTGGCCCCTGCCGTGTAGAGCTCCGGCCGGTCCAGCAGGAGCATCATCTGCAATGCGTAACCCTGGCCATACGATGGGCCGGTGAGATAGCCTTCGTGGAGCAGGTTGAACTGCGTCCACATCCCGTGACGCGCAAACTGCTCCATCCGCTGCGGCCGGCTGAGCAGCGCGAGAAAGGTCTGCACCGACGGCGCGACCCACGCCTCCGCGCCAGCGAGCGGCAGGATGCCATGCACGTCGGATGCGTGCGAAAACACGCCGTTGACGCCACCGAAGCCCTGATTCTCCGACGCCGCCATCGCCGCGTCGCTCGGCGCGTAGGTCTTCGTGTCCAGCGCCCAAATCCAAGTCTGGTCCGCCGCGACAAAGTGCGAAATCAGTTTGGCCTTCAGCGCAGCTGTTGCGGCAACACAGTCCCGGCGCAACTCCTCGGACCGGACGCCGGCCGCCCGGAAGCGCGTTGCGGCGAGATCCAGCATCCACGCGATCATCGCGTTCTGCACCACGTTGAAGAAAAGCCCTTCCACCCCGAGTCCGCCGCCAAACTCCCCGCTGCCGGCCACGAGCTGGTGTCGCGCAATCGCGTCCGTCACCGCCCGGATCGGCGATTCCGGCGCGAGGAGAAAGTCCTCAATCTGGCGCCGAACCGGATCCGCGAGTGGCAGCCGTTCCCACAGCAGCAGCGAGCTCACGATGATCAGCGCCGTGCCGTCCCATTCATGTCCGCTCTCCTTCCCGCCGATCTTGGTGAACATCGGGAAGGTCCAGAAGCCGTCCGCGTTGGGTTCCACCGACCGCGTCAACGCGAGGAAGAGCGCCTTCGCCGCCTCGAATTCCCCGTAATGCACCAGCTCGCGCAGCATCGCGCCGTTGTCCCGCATCCAGATCGTGTCGAACCACGGGCGTCCGTCCACCGACGCCGTGAACGCCCCCGTCGAGAGGCCGCCGTTCGCGACGATCCGGTTCTTCGTCATCACGCCCTCAAACGAGTCGGCAAGCTCCCGGGAAAAGAGCACCGCCTCGGGGGAGCCGGTGAATTGCAGACGTGCGCGGCGGTTCTGCGGCTTTGAATCACTCATGATGGTCATTCGGCAATGTAGGTCGGGCTTTCTGGTCCGCCATAGCCATGGCGACGGCGGAACGCCGATACGACTGCCAAACCTATCGGGCGTAAAGCCCGACCTACGACAAACACTCAGCCCATTCCAAAACTAATGGCTCGTCGTCCCGCCGCCGCACGTGTTCGGTCTGGGCCAGTCGCTTTCCCCACCCCATGAGCAATTCCGCCCGCATCCACGCCACGCTCGACCACGGGCAAGGCATTCTCCGCCTGATGCCGGTGTTTGTGCCGCGCCGCTTCGCCAAGGCCGGGCGCCGCCTGCGGCTGCACCCGGACGATTACTACGCCCTCGGCACCGCGCGCGGCTCGATCAAGGAGCGCTGGTTCAGCTCCGTGATCCCCTGCATGAATGGACCGCTCGCCCCCGTCGACGAGGGGCTCAGCTACGTGCTGCCGCCGTCCAACCGGCTCGAGGAGAAGTTCACCCTGCTCGACGCCCAGCGCGAACTCGGCGCCACCCTCGTCGGCGCGAACTTCATGAAGCAACACGGCGGCTGGCCGGTGTACTCCAAGTTCTTCGATTACCAAACTCCGTTGTTTCACCACCTCCATCTCGGCTTCGACGCCGCCGCCGCTGTCCATCGGCTCGGCAAACCCGAGGCGTATTATTTCCCGCGCCAGCTCAACAACCACCTCGGTTCGTTTCCTCACACGTATTTCGGCTACGATCCCGACTGCACGATCGACGAGGTCCGGCGGCGGCTGGCCCAATACGAGAGCGGCGACACCCGCATCACCGAGCTGTCCCGCGCCTATCGCATCGAGCTCGGCACCGGCTGGTATACGCCGCCGGGCGTCGTGCACGCGCCGGGTTCCGTCCTCACCTACGAGCCGCAGTGGAACAGCGACGTGAACTCGGTCCACGAGAACATCGTCGATGGCGAAATCTACCCCTACGCCTTCCTCGCCGAGAACTGTCCCGAGGATAAAAAGCGCAACCTCGACTACATCCTCGGGCTCATGGACTGGCCCAGGAACATCGATCCGCACTACAAGAAGCATTACTTCCGCCCGCCGCTGCCCGCCGCCGACTTCGGCCCGGCTGGCTCGGAGCAATGGATCACCTACGGCAACGAGTATTTCTCGGCCAAGGAGCTGACCATCGCCCCGCAGCAAAGCGTCACGGTTACGGAGCCCGCCGCCTACGGCTGCATCGCGATCCAAGGCCACGGCCGGTTCGGGCCCTTCGCCGTCGAGTCGGCCACGATGCTGCGCTACGGCCAGCGGAGTTCCGACGAGTTCTTCGTCAGCCACGACGCCGCCCGCCGCGGAATCGCCATCGTGAACCAGAGCGAGTCCGAGCCGC
Source organism: uncultured Opitutia bacterium (assembly GCA_903862955.1). Taxonomy (GTDB): domain Bacteria; phylum Verrucomicrobiota; class Verrucomicrobiia; order Opitutales; family Opitutaceae; genus Opi-474. The sequence goes on along the minus strand of CAIPAH010000016.1, from coordinate 29,725 downwards.
TGGTCTTCCTGAAACATTTCGGCCCCGGCCACCCGTCAATGCCGGCGTGACTGGCCCACTTGGCCTGGTCGGCGTGGCACGGGTCTCCGGCCTGTGATTCAAAAAGTAGCGCAGGCGTCCCGCCTGCACAGGATGGGAATGCAGGCGGGGACGCCTGCGCTACCCGGAATCACGGGCCAGAGACCCATGCCACGCCGAGAGGTGGGGAGCGTCTCAGACCTTCTTCACGAAGCAGGCCTTGAGCGCGATAGGCATGCCCTCGATCTTGCAGTCGATCTCGTGGTCGCCGTCGACCAGGCGGATGTTCTTCGCCTTGGTTCCCGCCTTGAGCACCTGCGCTCCGCTGCCAAGTTTCAGGTCCTTGATCAGGGCAATGGTGTCACCCGCGGTCAGCGGCGTGCCATGGGCATCCTTGACGACGCGGGCCGCCTCGGGCGCGTCCTCCTTGGGCCACTCGTGTCCGCAGATGCCGCACTCCCAGTGGTCGACATGACTGAGGGTTTCCTCGAGGGAACAGGCGGGACAGGCGGGATTGGGCATCGGGAGAACGGATTGAGCGTGGAAAGGTGAAGCAGGCGGCCGCGGGCGTGGGCGTGCAAGCGCCAAACCAGCTCCGTCAGCCCGCAAAATAGGCGCGGACCCATCGGTCCGCGCCTTGAGATTTGCCGTGCCGGCCGCACACTTTCGCGGCTTGGGCTGGCGCCTTACCAGATCAGCACGCGGTCGGCCGCGGGCCGGCGCATCGGTGCGCCCTCGGGGACGTTGAAGGCCTGGGCGAACTCATCGAGGTTCGAGAGCGGGCCGTTCACGCGCCACATGCCGGGCGAGTGCGGGTCGACGTTGACGCGGCGGCGCTGTTCCTCGGGGCGCATCAAGTCGCGCCAGACCGAGGCATGGCTGAGGAAGAACCGCTGCTCGGGCGTGAAGCCGTCGATCGGCGTGTGCGGCTTGCCGGTCAGCGCTTTCTGCAGCGCGGCGTAGGAGATGCGCAGGCCGCCGAGGTCGGCGATGTTTTCACCCTGCGTCAGCTCACCCTTGAGATGCACGCCGTCGAGGACGGTGTAGCCCGTGAACTGCTTCACGATGCCGGCGGCGCGAACCTTGAATTTGTCGGCGCTCGCGGGCGTCCACCAGTCAGTCAGGTTGCCCTGCGCGTCATACTGGCGGCCGCGGTCGTCGAAGCCGTGCGTCATCTCGTGGCCAATGACCACGCCGATGCCGCCGTAGTTGACGGCGTCGTCGGCCTTCGCATCGAAGAACGGCGGCTGCAGGATGCCGGCGGGGAACGTGATGCCGTTGAACTGCGGGCTGTAGTAGGCGTTCACCGTCGGCGGCGACAGGAACCACTCGGTCTTGTCCACGGGCTTCCCGATCTTGTTGTAATTGCGACGAACCTCGTAGGCGTCGGCCGCATGGACGTTCGCGAGATACGAACCGCGGGTGATCTTGACGGAGCTGTAGTCCTTCCACTTGTCGGGATAGCCCATCTTCACGCTGTAGGCGTCCAGCTTGGCGACGGCCTTGGCGCGCGTGGCTTCATCCATCCACTCGAGCTGCTGCAGTCGCTCGCGCAGCGCGGCGCGGAGATCGGCCACGAGCTTGAGCACGCGGGCCTTGGCCTCCGGCGGGAAATATTCCGCGACGTAGAGCTGGCCCAGCGCCTCGCCGAGGTCGGCATCAGTGACGGCGACGACCCGCCTCCAGCGGGGCTTCATCTCCTTCACGCCGGTCAGGGCGGTGCCGTAGAAGCTGAAATTCTCCTTCACGAACGGCTCGCTCAAATACGGGGCGGCGTCGTGCACGAGGTTCCAGCGCAGGTAAGCCTGCCAATCGGAGATCGGCGTCTGCTTCAGCTGCGTGGCGAAACCCTGGTAGAAGTCGGGATGGGCGAGATTGATCTCGGTGAACGCCGGCGTTCCGAGCGCGGTGAAGAACCCGTGCCAGTCGAGGTCGCCGGTGTATTTGGCGAGGCTGGCGACGGGCATCTTGTGGTAGCTGGCGTAGGGGTTGCGGAGTTTGATCTGTTGCAGCGACGCCTGGGCCAGCAGCGTTTCGAGCCGCAGCACCGACTGCGCGCCGACCTGCGCGGCCTCGTTCGTTTCACCGGACAGCTGGAGCATCTTCGCGACGTGCGCGACATACTGCTGGCGGAGCTTCTGGGACTTCTCGTCGTCGTTGAAATAATAGTCGCGATCGGGCAACCCGAGTCCGCCCTGGCGGAGCTGGGCGATCTCGATGTTGCTGTCCTTCGCGTCGGGGCCGGACGAAAAGCCGAAGCCCACGGAGGAACCCTGCTGCTTCATGTGCGCGATGACGCTCATGACGTCGGCGGGAGTCTTGGCAGCGGCGATGAGATCGAGATCCGCCTGCAAGGGCTGGAGACCTGCCGCGTTGATGGCGGCTTCGTCCATGCCGCTGGCGTAAAAGTCACCGACCATCTGCTCGATGGGCGTGGCGCCGGTCTTGAGGTTGGCGACGCGCTCGCAGATGGCGTGGAGGTTGGCCTGGTTGCGCTCGCTCAGCTCCGTGAAGCTGCCCCAGCGCGACTGGTCGGCGGGGATGGTGGCGGTCTTGAGCCAGGTGCCGTTGGCGTAGCGGAAGAAATCGTCCTGGGGCTTAACCGCCGGGTCGATGTTTTGGGTATTAACCTCGGCGCGCGCAGTGGCGAGGACGAGGGTCAGCGCGGCTGCCGCCGCCAAGGTAAGTTTACGCATGTTGCCAGATTCGTCCCAAGGCCCCGCCGCGGCAAGGGCACAGTGGCAAACGGCGGCTGCAGGGGATGAATGGAAGCTTTGCGATTCCAACCGGGCGGTCCCCTGCGCTCGCCCAAATCTCCGACGGCTACAAATACCGCCGCGTGAAAGCCACGGCTTGGCGCACAAACGCGTCGCCGTCCGGACAGACGTTCTGGAAAATCCCGCGCCGAAAGCCGAAGTCGCCGAGGCCGGTGTTGTAGCCTTCGAAGCCGACATACTCCGCGCGCGACGCCTTCACTGCCGCGAAGACGTCCGGCCACGGCACGAGTCCCCCACCGGGCACGCCGCGGTCGTTCTCGCAGGCATGCAGGCCCCAGATGCGGTCGCTGACCGACCGGATCGCCGCGGCGTAGTCGCGCACCTCGGTGACGAGATGATACGTGTCGAGGAGGATGTAGAGGTTGGGATGTCCGGCCTGGTTCACCAGCCGCAGCATCTGCGCGGGGGTGTTGACGACGTGCGAACGGAACCGGCTCATCGGCTCCAGCACGATCTTCACGCCGGCTTTCCGCGCATGCTCCGCGAGCGCGTGCAGGCCTTCCGCGGTGCGCTCAAACTCTTCCGGCGGCGGCCGGCGCTTCAGGACCTTGCCCGGACGACCGTAGAGCGCGCCGGCATAAGCCATTCCGCCCAGCTCGGCGGTCTGGTCCACGATCGCTTTGTGAAAATCCAGCGCGGCACGGCGGTTGGCCGGATCCTCGTCCGAGAGGTCGGCGCCGTCAGGCCAGGCGCCGCCCGGCCCGACCAGCAGGCTGATGCCCGCCGACTCCGCAGCGCGCCGCGTCAGGGCGGCGGAAAACTTCACGTCCAACCCCACGGACAGCTCGATCGTGTCGAGCCCCAGCCCGCGCGCGCGGTCGAACAAGCCGACTTCTGCGTCGGACCATTTCTCCATCCAGAGATAAATATGGGCGCCAAGTTTCATGCGAAGGAAAGTCTAGGGGTGGAGCGCATTGCCCTCAATGCGCTTGTTCGAACCAAACCAACGCATTGCGGGCAACGTGTTCCACCTATCGGAGGAAGGCCTCGATCAGGCCGCCGTCGACCGTGATCACCTGGCCGGTGGTCTTGTTGAGGCGCGAGCTGATGAGCAGGAAATACGCCTCGGCCTGGTCGGCTGGCGTGATCGGCGCCTTGGTCAGCGTGCGGTCTGCGTAGAACTGCGCGAGTTTGGTGACAAGCGACTCGGTCGGCTCGTCGTCGATGTGGGCGACGTGGTATTTCGTGAGTGAGCTGATCACGCGCTCGCGGGGGAACATCGCGGAGCCCTGCACGACGGTCGCCGGGGCGACGCCGTTGACGCGCACGAGCGGCGCCAGCTCGATGGCCAGTTCGCGCACGAGGTGATTCGCGGCGGCCTTGGACGTGTCGTAGGCGAGCGTGCCCTTTTTCGCCACGACGGCGTTGGCCGAGGTCGTGAGCACGAGGTTGCCGCGCAGGCCCTGCTTCTTCCAGGTCTTGGCGGCCTCGTCGCCGACAATGTAGCTGCCGGTGACGTTGACGTTAAAGGTGAAGGCCCACTTGTCGTCGGGAATGTGGCCGGACGTGTCGCTCGGCCAGATGACGCCAGCGGTGACGACGATCGAGTCGAAGCCGCCGTAGGCCAGCGCGACCTGATCAAGCATCGCGCGCACGCTGGCGCGGTCCGTGATGTTGGCCGCGAGCCCCAGGGCCGGGCCGCACGCGGAGATGCCCGAGCCGGCGACACCGATGCCCTGGCCGAGCTTGGCGGTGATTTCCTTCGCGGTGGCCTCGGCCGCCTCGGCCTTCATGTCCACGCACACGACGTGCGCGCCCTCGCGGGAAAGCCGGTGGGCGGTTTCCTTGCCGATGCCCGAGCCGGCGCCGATCACGATGACGACCTGGCGGGCGAGCTCCTTTTCCGCGGGCATGCGCTTCAGCTTCGCCTCCTCGAGCAGCCAATACTCGATGTCGAACGCCTCCTGCTGCGGCAGGGCGATGTATCTGTCGATCGCCTCGGCGCCGCGCATGACCTCGACGGCGCAGTTGTAGAACTCGGCGGTGACGCGCGACTCGGATTTGTCCTTGCCCCAGGCGATCATGCCGAGGCCGGGAATGAGGACGACGGTCGGGTTGGCGTCGCGCATCGCGGGCGAGTTGCGGTGTTTGCACTTGGCGTAATACGCCGCGTAGTCCTTGCGGTAGTCCTCGAGGCCGGTGGTGAGCTTGGCCTTGAGCGCGGCGAGATCCTCCTCCTGCGGATTCCAATTCACGTAGAGTGGCTTGATCTTGGTGCGGAGGAAATGGTCGGGGCACGAGGTGCCGAGCTCGGCGAGGCGGGCGGCATCCTTCGAATTGACGAAGCGGAGGATCTTCTCGTCGTCCTGCACCGTGCCGATGAAGCGCTTCTGCTGGGAAACCTGCCCGCGCAGCCACGGCAGGATGCCGGCGAAGAGCGCGGTGCGTTTCTCCGGGGCGAGCGTGGCGTATTTGGCCCCGCCGAACGCCGCGGCGTCCCCGCCCTTCGCGGCGTATTTCTGCTCGATGTAGGCCGCGGCCCGCTCGATGCAGTCGAGCGTGTAGGTGTAGCAGGTCTTTTCGTCCTGGTCCCAGGAGATGAAGCCGTGCTGGCCCATCATGATGGACTTCACTTTCGGGTTCTTGCGGCAGATCTCCTGCATCGCGAGGCCGAGCTCGAAGCCTGGGCGCATCCATTTCACGTAAGCCATCTCGCCGCCGAAGATCTCCTTGGTGATCTTCTCGCAGTGGGCCGACGCGGCGATCGCGATGATCGCGTTGGGGTGCATGTGATCCACGAACTTCGCCGGGATGAAGCTGTGCAGCGGCGTGTCGATCGACGACGCGCGCGGGTTGAGGTTGAACGTCGCGTGGCTGGCCATCGCGACCATCTCGTCCTCGGCGCCGGACTTCAGGCCCTTGTCGGCGCGGCCGAGATACAGCGCCTGCATGCCGATGAGCTTGGACTGGTAGAGCGACGAAAAATTCTCGCGCGTGCTCGTGCGCAGGTCACCGCCCGAGCCCTTGACCCAGAGCACCTCAGTGTCGGCGCCGGTCAGCGGGTCCTTCTCGGTGAGCTTGGATGACGTGTTACCGCCGCCGGTGTTGGTGACGCGCTGGTCGCTGCCGAGGAGATTGGAGCGGTAAACGAGCCGTCCGACGGCATCGAGTGCCGCCGCCTTGGTGTCATTCCAGAGGTGATTTACGTAGTGGTAGGTTTTCATGAAATTGGAGAAATAAATCTAAAGTCCGCGGCCGGAAGCCGCAGTTCCCAGCCTGCCGCCCGCCGGATCACGCAACGTTAACCTTGGTGAACGTGTCCTGCAACGCCCGCGCGGAGGATTGCAGTGCCTGGGCTTCCTTCGGCCAGAGTTCCAGCTCGATGTGCGTCAGCGCGCCCGACCGCCCGACGACGGTCGGCACGCTGAGGGCCACGCCGCGAAGCCCGTAGGCGCCCTGCTGGACGGTGGAAACCGGGAGGACCTGGCGGCGATCAAGGGCGATGGCGTGCACCACCTCGGCGATGGTGAGCCCGACCGCCCAACCCGCGCCGCCCTTGCGCCGGATGACCTCGGCGCCGCTGCCCTTGGTGCGCTCGAAGATCTGCGATTGAAACGTCGGCGTGACGCCGGGAAACTTCGCCAGGGGCAGGCCGCCGCACGTGGCGGAGGACCAGACGGGGAACATCGAGTCGCCGTGTTCGCCGAGGATCAGCGCCTTCACCTGCGTCGGGGCGAGCTTGAGCTCCTGGGCGATCAGCGAGCGGAAGCGCGCCGTGTCGAGCATTGTGCCGAGACCCAGCACCTGTGACCAGGGCAGCCCGAGCGTGGTGGCAGCCAGCTGCGTCAGGATGTCGACGGGATTCGACACGACGAAGATGAGCGCCTCGCGGCGGAAACCCGCGGCCTTGATCGAGCCAAGGATGCCGGCGAAGAGAGCGACGTTGCGGTTGATGAGGTCGAGGCGCGACTCATCGGGCTTGCGGCGCAAGCCGGCGGTGATGATGAAAATGTCGCTGTCCTTGGCCCGCCCGTAGTCACCGGCGTAAATGCGCTGGTCGGCGATCGCGGACGAACCGTGCAGCAAGTCGAGCGCCTCGCCCTCGGCCAGGTCGGCGTTGGCGTCGAGAATCTGGATTTCCGACACGACGCCTGCGCACTGCAGGGCGAACGCGGCATTGGAGCCAACGCGGCCACCGCCGCCAATGATGGAGACTTTCAACTTCGTGAAACCTCGAATGAAGGGTTAGACGGCGGAGCGGGCGATCCGCGTCACTTCGCGGCGAGGGCCTTCAGGATTTGCTCGGTGATCTGCTGGACGACGGCCTCGATCGAGGGGTCCGCCGGCGCCGCGCTCGATTGGGCGGGCACGGCGCTGATCGCGCCGGGACGGAAGTCCGCGCTGTCGCAAAGTTCGCACTCCTTGAGGCCGGCGCGCGGGTCGGCCATGCCGAGCTTCTGGCGCAGGTTGATGAGCTCCTTCGCCTGCCCGCCCGTGAAGCGGTGCAGCCCGCCGCCAAGACCGGCGGCGATCCAGACGGTGCGGCAGTAGGAATCGATGTTCTCCATCTTCCAATAGGCGTCCTCGACATCCTTGCCCCACACGATGACGCCGTGGTTCTGCATCAGGACGGCCTGGTGGATCTTGCCCACCTCGCCCACCTCGTCGGCGTTGGCAGGCGTGCCGGGTGTCCGGTATTTCGCGACGCCGATCTTGCCGAGAAAAACTTCCGCCTCGGGAATCAGGCAGGACGGGATGTCGACGTTGGCGATGGCAAACGCGGTCGCGTGCGGCGGGTGGGCGTGAACGCAGGATTTGCACGCCGGCTGGCGCTTCATGATGCCGAAATGGGTCAGGGCCTCGCTGGTGCGCACGCGCGTGCCGGCCAGCTGCTGGCCGTCGAGGTTAACGAGGCACATGTCCGCGGGCTTCATCGCGCCCTTGCAGATGAGCGTGGGCGTGCAGAGCGCGAGATTGTCGCCGACGCGGATGGTGATGTTGCCGCCGTTGCCGTCGGTATATTCGCGAACCCAGAGCCGGCGGCCGATTTCGCACATGCGCTCCTTGAGGACTTCCATCGCGGGCGAGTAAAAAAACCGCTCGATTTCGGCGGGCGTCTTCGGGTCGCTGCCGGGCGTCCACTTGTATTCGTAATCCGGCGTGCTCGGCTTGGCGGACTGGCCCGCAGGCGCGGGGGCGCCGGGCCGGGAGGCGGGCTTCGCGCGTCCGCTGAGCACGTCCCGGGCGGACGGGGTCAGGATGGCGTCAGCCGGGGGTTGTTCTCCCTTGCGCAGGAGTTCCTCGGCATCGCGGGCGGTAATAACGTTGGACATGGTGAAAACGGTTTAGCGGGTGGGTGGCGTGTAAAAAATCTTGTCGATGATGGCGGCGTTGAAGGCGTCGACGGGCGTGGGCCGGCTGAACGGGGCCGAGGCCTCCGCGCCCTCGGTGAAACCGATGATGTGACCGTCCCCCGCACCGAGGTTGTCGTAAACCACCAGCGAGCTGCCGGCCGCGAGCGGCTCCATCGGCGCGCCGGCGAACTGCGCGGACGAGAGCGGCTGCACGAGCAGGAAGCGGCCACCGAGATAGGCAGGATCCTGCTCGCTGAGGGTGACGCGACCGATGACGTGGCCCAAGCGCATGGTCAGGCGGTCTCCTTTTCCGGCACATCGACGATGGCGATGATGAGGTTGCGCAGCGGCGACTTGGGATCGCCGACATATTCGCGGGTCTTGGACCCGTCGGTGGTGATGAGGACCTGCTGGTGCTGGCCGGCGCTGAGCGGATCGAGAGCGAGGATCGGCGCGCCCTCGGCGTGGCCGGCTTCGTCCAAGGGCTGGCAGATGGCCGTGCGGCATCCCTCCATGCTCGGGTGGCAGATGGACGAGACGATCACACCGTCAATGCGGGCCAGGATCATCGGTTCAGTAGATGCGGAGGTTGTCCACCATCACGCAGCGGCGCGTGCGGGTGAAGGTGCCGGGGTTGGTGATGCCCTCGCCGGTCGTGGTGGCGATGGAGTAGCTGAGGTAGCCCTCGCCGCCGAGGCCGAGGCCGGCGGTGCAGGGTCCGTTCTTCACGAAGAGCGTGGTGTCGAGCGCGCGGGCCATCTGCGTCATGTGGTCCACGTTGAGCGAATGGATGATGGCGGAGTGCTTGTAGCCGTGCTCGGATTTCTTCGCGAACTCGATGGCCTGGGCGATGCTCTTCACGCGGACGACCGGGATCATCGGCATCATCTGCTCCTCGAGCACGAAGGCGTGGTCCACGTCGGTCTCGGCGAAAAGCAGCGGGGTGTCGGCCGCGACGCTCGCGCCGGCATGGCGGGCGAGCACGCTGGCGTCGGCGCCGACGAGCGCGCGGTTGAGCACGGCGTGCGAGCAGCCGCCGGCGTCCTTGGAAATCGTGAAGGCGGCCGCGGTGAGCTTCGCGAGCTGCGCGTCATTGAGCTGGGCGGCGCCGGCCTCCTTGAGGGCCTCGAGGAACTTGCCGGCGAACTGTTCGAGGATGAAAACCTGTTTTTCACCGATGCAGAGCAGGTTGTTGTCGTAGGCGCCGCCGGAGATGATGTCGCGCGCGGCCTTTTTCAGGCAGCCGGTGCCGTCAACGATCACCGGGGGATTGCCCGGCCCGGCGCAGATGGCGCGCTTGCCGGACTTCATCGCGGCGCTCACGACGGCGGGACCGCCGGTGATGCAGAGGAGATTGATGAAGGCGTTTTTCGTCAGCGCATTGAAGGAGTCGAGCGTCGGCTTCTCGACGGTGCAGACGAGGTTCTCGATGCCGAGCGCGGCGAAGATCGCCTCGTTGTAGGCGCGGACCGCGAGGGCGGCGGAGCGCGCGCCGCCGGGGTGCGGGTTGAACACGACGGCGTTGCCGGCGGCGACAATGTTGATGATGTTGCCGCTCAGCGTCGGGACGGAATGCGTGACGGGCAGGATCGCGCCGATGACGCCGAAGGGCGTGTGCTCCTCCATCGTGATGCCGTGGTCGCCGCTGAGGCCGTAGGGCTTGATCCACTCGACGCCGGGCACGAGCTTCACGATCTGGAGCTTCTCGATCTTGTGCTCGAGGCGGCCGATCTTCGTCTCTTCGAATTCGAACTTCCCCCACTCCACCGCCTTGGCGGTGACCATTTCCTTGACGATCTCAACGACCTTGGCGCGGCCGGCGACGCCCTTTTCCTTGAGTTGTTCGAAGGCCTGCTGGGCGGCCGCGCAGGCGTCGTTCACGTCCTCGAACACGCCGAAACGCCGGCCGGTGCCCGCGGGGCGCGGACGGCTGGCTGCGGCGGACGGGACCGGCGACGCAGCCGACGGCGCGGGGGCGGGCGACAGGATCGGCGAACGGCCCAGGCCGCGCATCACCTCTTCGACGACGGCGCGGACGGCCGATTCATCCAGTTGCAAGGGAGTGCTCATGGCGGTTCAGGGAACAGCGGGAGTCAGGTTTTAGCGGGATAGATCTTCTGGTTCAGGACCTCGACGTTATCGACAATGCCGACGACGACGGCGTCGATCGGCAGCGATTTCATCCCGGTGGCCTGGCGCGCGGAGCTGCCCTGGCAGAACAGCACCACCTCGTCCAAGCCGGCGCCGAGCGTGTCCACCGCGACGATCGTGTTGGCGCCGGGGCGGAATTGGGTGGGCTTGGCCTCGTCCACCAGCAGCGGGCGCAGCACGAGCAGTTTGCGGCCTTTCATCGCCTCGTCCTTTTTGGTCGAGACGACGGAGCCGATCACGCGAGCGAGGAACATGGGAGGGAGCGGGCCGGGGCCCGGGTGGAATTTACTTCTTGGCGGGGGCGGCGAGCTTGGGCAGCACGAGGGCGACGTCGTCATGCGGGCGCGGGATGACCTGCACGCTGACCACTTCGCCGACGGTGCGGGCGGCCTGGGCGCCGGCGTCGGTCGCGGCCTTCACGGCGGCGACGTCGCCGATCACGACGGCCGTGACGAGGGCGTTGCCGACCTGTTTCATGGGACCGGCGAGGGTGACGTTGGCGGACTTGAGCATCGCGTCGACGCCGGTGACGAGGGCGGTGAGGCCCCGGGTTTCAAGGAGACCAATGGCTTTGGAGGACATAATGGATGTGGGTTGGGAGTTGGGTGGTTGAAAAAATGGAGGCGGAAAATCAGTTGCGGCCGGTGGAGGCTTGGATGCAGCGGCGCGTCTCGCGCGCGACGACGAGTTCCTCGTTGGCGGGGATGACGAAGACCTTCACGCGCGAGTTCGCGGCGGAGATTTCGCCCTCGCTGCGGCAGGCCGCGTTCTTCGCCGGGTCCAGCACGAGGCCAAGCTGGTCGAGGTCCGCGCAGATGGCGGCGCGGAGGGAGGGGTTGTTCTCGCCGATGCCGGCGGTGAAGACGAGGGCGTCACAGCCGTTCAGCGCGAAGAACAGCGCGCCGATCCAGTGGCGGGCGGAGTGCACGAGGACGTCGAGCGCAAGCTGGGCGCGGGCGTTGCCCTTTTCCGCGGCGGCGCGGATGTCGCGCAGGTCGTTACTGACGCCGGAGAGACCGAGCAGGCCGCCTTCCTTCGTCATCTGACGCTCCACTTCGGCCAGCGGGAGGCCGAGGGTTTTCATCACGAAGGGCACGGCGGCGGAGTCGAGGTCACCGACGCGGTTGTTGTGCGGCAGGCCGGATTGCGGGGAGAGGCCCATGCTGGAGCCGATGGCAACGCCATCACGCATGCCGGCGACGGAGCTGCTGCCGCCGAGGTGGCAGGAGATGACGCGCAACGGCGCGCGGCCGGCGGCCACCGGCGTCGGGCCGGACTGGTAGAGCTGGCGCACGCGTTCCGCGATGTCGTCGCGTCCGAGGAGCTCGGCGGAACGCTCGGCGATGAACTTGTGGCTGGCGCCGTGGAAGCCGTAGCGGCGAACCCCCGCCTGATACCACGTTTCGGGTACGGCGTAACGGGTCGCGGCGGCGGGCAGCCACTGGTAGAAGGCCGTTTCAAACAGCGCGACGAGCGGCACGCCCGGGAGTTTTTCGCGGAAGCGGCGGATGCCCTCGGCGTAGGCCGGGTTGTGGGCGGGCGCGATTTCCTTGAAACCCTCGAGCGCGGCGATGGCACGGTCATCGGCGGGCACGCAGCCCGTGAGGTTCTTGCCGAGTACGGCCTTGAAGCCCACCCCGTGAACGTCGGCCGACGTCCGCAGGTGGCCCGCGGTGCGGAGCTCTGCGAGGCAGTCGTCGATGGCGCGGCCAAAATCGCTGACGCGTTCGTAGCCGCCCTTCGCGAGCAACGCGGCCTCACCGGCCGGGTCGAAGCGAAACAGGCGGAACTTGAACGAGGTCGAGCCGAGATTGGCGACGAGGATGTTCATCGGTCTTCGATGGGATGACAGCGGCAAGACCTTGTCGGTCGGGGTTTATCCCCGACGGGTCTTTCGAATGTCGGGCGTAAAGCCCGACCTACGGGATGCCGCAGCCATGGGTAATCAGGCGGCGGGCGTCTGGAGCCATTTGCCGAGACCGGCGAGTTCCTCGTGCGGGCGCGGGATGACCTGGACGGCGACGACTTCGCCGACCTTGGAGGCGGCTTCGGCGCCAGCGTCGATCGCGGCCTTGACGGCGGCGACGTCACCACGGAAAAAACCGCAGACATAGCCGCTGCCGACCGCCTCGTAACCGGTCATGGTCACGCTGGCGGCCTTCAGGGCGGCATCCGCCGCCTCGAGGAGGGCGCAGAGACCCTTGGTTTCGATGAGTCCGATTGCTTCTTGGTTAGCCATAAAGAATGGAAGTTGGAGTTGGGATTACAGCCCGATGGTGCGGACCAGCTCGGCGTGCGGCCGGGCAATGACGTGCGAGCAGACGAGCTCGCCGACGCGTTTGGCGGCTTGGGAGCCGGCCTCGACGGCGGCCTTGACGCTACCGACGTCGCCTTTGACCACGACGGTGACAAAACCGCCGCCGATCTGGATCTGGCGAACGAGGGAAACGTTCGCCGCTTTGACCATGGCGTCGCTGGCTTCGACGCTGCCTACATAGCCTTTGGTTTCTACCATGCCGATGGAATCACTCATAATTTTGGGTGGATGACGGGTTGAGGTGACGGGAAAGGATTACTTGAGGAGTTCGACCGGCGTGTCGGGTTGCAGGGCGCAGGCGTTGCCCTCGTCGGTGTCGATGTGCACCTCGAGCTTGAACTCGGGGTCCACGCGCACGAACAGGCGGTCGAACGTCGTGGCGCACGGGCCGCCGACCTTGAGTTTCATGAAGTCGCCGGCTTTCACGCCGTGGAACGCCGCGTCGTCGGGATGCATGTGCACGTGCGGGGCCGCGCGGATGACGCCCTCGTTCATTTCAAAAAAGCCATTGGGCCCCATCAGCATGCAGCCCGGCGTCCCAGCGATGTTGCCGGAGAAGCGGATGGGCACATCGAAGCCGAGGGCGATGGAGTCGGTGAGCGCGAGCTCGACCTGGTTGAGGCTGCGGCATGGGCCGAGGATGCGGAGATTCGAAATTACCCGGCTGCGCGGGCCGATCAGCGTGACCATCTCCTTCGCGGCGAATTGGTCCTTCTGGTAGAGCCATTTCATCGGCGTGAGCTTCGCGCCGGGACCGAACAAGGCTTCCACGGCCGCGGGCGTGAGATGGCAGTGACGCGCACTGATGTTCACCAGCAGTGGATTGGGCGCCTGCGCCGTGCGGGGAAGATCGCGTCCGAGCTTCTGATAAATCGATCGCCGGACGAGATGTTCGATCTCGATTCGGTGGGGCGATGGAGGTGGCAAGGACATGGGGAATGCGCCGATTTCATCCAATTGACGCCCAAAATCTTCCATTTTGTCAATGTTAAGATTGCAATATCTTCCAAAACTTTCCAAGTTTCTCCCTATCGATGCAAGCTGAGGAGCGACAATCCAAGATAGAGGCTTACTTACAAAAGGCTGAGTTTGCCTCACTTGAAGAGCTCTCCAACCACGTGGGAGCGTCGATTTCGACCGTGCGACGCGACCTGACGGCGCTGGAAGGCCACAGTTCGGTTCGGCGCACGCACGGCGGGGCCCGGACACTGCAGCAGCCCAAGTCGGACGAATTCGTCTTCAATGTACGCGACACGCACCAGGTCGCGGAGAAAGACGCCATCGGCGAGGCCTGCGCCGCACTGATCTCGCCCGGGCAAAACGTCATCATGGACAGCGGCACGACGTGCTTCCACGTCGCGAAATGCCTCGGCGACAAGGTTGCCCAGATCATCACCAACTCGCTGCCCATCGCGAATCTCTTCTCCGCCTCCAACCGCCACGAGGTGCACCTGTCCGGCGGAGTGATCTACCCGCGGCTCGGCGTCCTCGTGGGACCCAGCGCCGTGGACACGTTCGCCCGCATGCACGCCGACGTGGCCGTCCTGAGCGGCAGCGGCATCGCGGAGGACGGCATCTACAACTCGCACGCGCTCATCGTCGACATCCAGCGCGCGATGATCGCCGGCGCGGCCAAGGTCATCTTCTGCTTCGACCACAGCAAATTCGGCCGGCGCTCCACCTTCTTCCTCGCGGATTTCAAGGACGTGGATGTGATCGTCACCGACTCCCTCGCCCCCGCACCCTTGGTGGCCGTCCTGCGCGCGCAAGGCCTCGAGGTGGTCGTCGCCCCGGTTGCGTCATCCTAGTTCCAGCCCCCACCCTCCATGAATATCGTCGAGCAAGTCCGGCAGGCCGGGGTCGTCGGAGCCGGCGGCGGCGGTTTTCCCACCCACGTCAAACTCGCCGCGCAGGCCGACACGGTCATTGCCAACGGCGCCGAGTGCGAACCGCTCCTCCACAAGGACGCCGCCGTGATGGAACGCCAGGCCGTCGAGATGGTGCGCGGCATCCAGTTGGCCATGCAGGCCGTGGGCGCCAAGTCGGGCGTCGTCGGCATCAAGGAAAAGAACAAACAGGCCGTCGCCGCCGTCACCGCCGCCTGCCAGGGCACGACGGTGAAGGTGAAGTTGCTCGGCGACTACTACCCTGCCGGTGACGAGTATGATTTGGTCCACGAGGTCACCGGCCGGCTGATCCCGCCCGGCGGCATCCCGCTGAACGTCGGCGTCGTGGTTTGCAACGTGGAGACGTTCGTCAACATCGCCGCCGCGGCCGAGGGCCGCCCGGTTACTCATAAGACGCTCACGATCGCCGGCGCGGTGCGTCACCCGATGACGCTCACCGTTCCCCTCGGCACCAGCCTCCGCGAATGCATCGCCGCCGCAGGCGGAGCGACCGTCGCGGATCCCGTGCTCGCCATTGGCGGCATGATGATGGGTGAAACCACCGACGACCTCGACCGCCCGGTCGGCAAGACCACCGGCGGCGCCATCGTGCTCGCGCGCGACCACCACGTGATCGAGCGGAAGCTCAAGCCCGCCGCGCAGCAGAACGCCATCGGCAAGTCCGCCTGCGACCAATGCCGCTACTGCACCGAACTTTGCCCGCGTTACCTCCTCGGCTATGCCGTCGAGCCGCACCAGGTGATGCGCAGCCTCGCGTTCACGCAGACGGGCGCGGCGCATTTCAACGAATGGGCCGCGATGTGCTGCGCGTGCGGCCTCTGCACGCTCTACGCCTGCCCCGAGGAGCTGTTCCCGAAGGAGGCCTGCGACCAGTCCAAGGCGGAGATGAAGAAGGCGAACGTGAAATGGTCCGGCCCCACCACCGTCAAGGTGCACCCGATGCGCGACGGCCGGCGCCTGCCGATCAAGTCGCTGATGAAGAAGCTGAATCTCACGCAATACGACAACGCCGCCCACTGGCAGGACGCCGGGGTCACGCCCACGCGCGTGCGCGTGCCGCTGAAACAGAGCGCCGGCACGGCCTGCATCGCGGCCGTGAAAGTGGGCGACCGCGTCACCGCCGGCCAAGCCATCGGCTCCGTGCCGGAGAAGGCCCTCGGCGCCGTCATCCACGCCCCCTTCGCCGGCACCGTCAGCGAGGTCACCGCCACCCACATCGTCCTGAACCGCTAGCTGCCAATGACTCCGACCCATCCATCATTTGTAGGGCGGGGTCGCCGAACCCCGCCTCACCGCGAGCCTGCGACTGGGCCCGCCAGTCCACGGACGTCACGGCGGGGTTCGGCGACCCCGCCCTACACTTCACACCTTCGCGCCTTTGCGTGAAACCCACCCCTTCCTCCCATGACAGAAAAATCCATCGGCCTGGTTGAACTCTCGAGCGTGGTGGCCGGCTTTCTGGTCGCCGACGCCGCGCTGAAGGCCGGCACGGTGCGCCTCGTCCTTTCGCGATCCATTTGCTCGGGCAAATACATGGTCTTGGTCGCCGGCGATCCGTCCGCCGTGCAGAGCGCCATCGCCGCCGGCTGCGAAGCGGCCACCGGCTGCCTGATCGACAGCTTCGTCATCACCAACATCCACCCCGACGTCATCACCGCCCTCGGCCGGACGTCCGTCGCGCCACCGGAAGGCGCGCTCGGGATCCTCGAGTCATTTAACGTCGCCACGCTGATCCGGGCGGCGGATGCCTGCGCCAAGAGCGCGCCGGTTCAGCTTTTCGAGGTGCGCGTGGCGATGGCGCTGGGCGGCAAGGCCTTCGTCACCATGACCGGCGACATCTCCGCCGTGGAAACCGCCGTGTCCGCCGGCCGGAAAATCATCGCCGACGCCGGCATGCTCGTGAATTCCGCCGTCATCACCCGCCCGCATCCGGACGTTTACCGGGAAGTGGTCTGACGCCGCGCCACCCCCGGCCGAAGATGGCAGATAGGAGACGGAGCGAGTCCCAGCCGGAGACATTGGCCCCGAACTCCGACCACGCCGCACCGCCATGAAGCATTTTCACCTAATACGTGAAGATGCATTAAAATGGGCGAAAAGAGTCAGGCCACGAGGCTCCGGGTGGCTAGAAATGTTCCTTGTGCAAGGGTGCATCGACCACAAACCACATGGCCTGCCCCGCCTGATCGCCCCTACGGGAGCTTTCCTACGGAAGCTCTAGCAGGAACAGGGTCTCCCGTCGGAATCAAAAATGCGGCCAGCATCCCGAGGATAATGATAAGAACAAAGGTCCAGAAGTATTTGTATTTTATCATCATACGTTGAGCTCCGTTCACAATTGAAGCTTCAATGGAGACTAATCTCCTTACAGCAGCACGTTGCCCACTTTTCTGGCCCAGCGGAAAATCATGGCCCCAACCAGCCATGTCGCAGGACGAACGGGGTGAGCTCCTTTCCCGGAACTGTCGATGAAAACAGCTTCATGGCCTGTTGGGTGACTAGCTTTGCTTCAGGCGTATCTACATCTCCCTCAATATCTATATAAAGCATGTTAGCTGTTTCCCCACAGAATATTGTCACTTTGAGATCCTTATCCAATTTGGATCGCATTTCCATCATGTAGACAGAGTCCTTGCTGGGTATTCCGGTCACAGGCGTTTCATCTATGTAATCCAAGTTGGCATTAGCGGCTAACCGATATCCAAAATTCGACCCAAACTGGCGGCCGACATCGATGCCGGTGCCCGAGAGATCGCAACGATAACTAAGGGTGTTTGGAATCGGTTCGTTACAACCGCCGCAGGAAAGGCTCATAACTAGAGCCGTCGCGAGAATTGCTAAGGCGACGATGTTTTTCATCTTCTAGTAACCTAGGAAAGCGCACTCAGAAGTGCTCAGGCTTTGGGGGTCTTCAAAGCAGCACGTTGTCCACCAGCCGCACTTCGTCCACCCAGGCGGCGATGGCGAGCATCGCCTTGCCGGCGGTGGCCTCGCGCACGGGCTCCAGCGTCACCGGGTCCACGACGGTGATGTAGATCACTCGCACGCGACGGTGCTGGCCGAGGATGTGCGTCGCCTCGGCGATCAGGCGGTCGGGGTTGCGTACGCCGGACTCGGTCATCTCCTTCACCTTCTTCAGCGCCTTGCTGAGCGCGAGCGACTCGGTCCGCTGGCTGGAGGTGAAATTCCGGTTGCTCACGCCCACGGCGAGCCCGTCGGGGTCGCGCACGGTGGGCACGACGATGATCTCGACGCCGAAATTCAGGTCCGTCGCCATTTTGCGCACGATGGCCGCGCGCTGGGCGGTCTTTTGCCCGAAGAAGGCGTAGTTGGGGTGAATGAGGTTGAAGAAGATCGCCATCATCGTCGTCACGCCGCGGAAGTGCGCCGGCCGGGACAGCCCGCAGAGCGTCTTCGCCACCTGCTCCTCGCTGATGTAGGTCGAGTAGCCGCGGGGGTAGATCTCCGCCACCGACGGCATGAATACCGCCTGGGCGCCGCAGGCGGTGCAGAGCGCCAGGTCCTCGGCCATGCTGCGCGGGTAGTTCGCCATCATCTCATTCGGCCCGAACTGCAGCGGGTTCACGAACAGCGACACCACCACCACGTCGGCCTTCGCCACCGCGTCCCGGATCAGGGCCTCCTGGCCGGCGTGGAGCGCACCCATCGTCGGGACGAGCGCGATCGTCTTGCCCGAAGCTTTCCACTGCGCGGCCACGGCGCGCATTTCGGTCACGGACTCGATTTTTTGCATGGGAAGCGGCCTTGGCGGGGAAAGGTCGGGCTTGAACAAACGCCGACCGGACCATTTGTTCAAGTTTTTCGCCCGCCCGCGGCGGCCCTTACACTTCCTTTACCACCCTCCTCATGATCCGCATCAACGAAAACTACACTTCGCCTCAGCTCGGCTGAGGACGAACCCTCCGAAGCCCACCGGGCGAAGGAGGGCCTACGCGCTGCAAATTTATACACCCATGATCCGCATCAACGAAAACTATACCAAGCTCAAGGCCTCCTACCTCTTCTCCGACATCGCCAAGCGCGTGAGCGCCTTCGTCGCGGCCAACCCGTCGAAGCCCGTCATCCGCCTCGGCATCGGCGACGTCACTGAGCCCCTCCCGGCCGTGTGCGTCGAGGCGCTGCACGCCGCCACCGACGAGATGGCGAAGCGCGAGACGTTCAAGGGCTACGGTCCCGAGCAGGGCTACGCGTTCCTCCGCGAGGCCATCGCCGCGCACGATTACGCGGCCCGGAAGTGCCCGATCGAGGCCGACGAGATCTTCGTGTCCGACGGTTCGAAGTGCGACTGCGGCAACATTCAGGAAATCTTCGGCACCGACATCCGCCTCGCGATCCCCGACCCGGTTTATCCCGTTTATCTCGATACCAACGTCATGGCCGGCCGCACCGGCGGGAACGTCGACGGCCGCTACACCGGCATCACCTACCTCGATAGCACGCCCGCCAACGGCTACGTGCCCGCGATTCCCGCCACCGCGGCCGACCTGATCTACCTCTGCTTCCCCAACAACCCCACGGGCGCCGTCGCCACCAAGGCCCAACTCGCCGCGTGGGTGGCCTACGCGAAGAAGAACCAGGCGATCATCCTCTTCGACTCGGCCTACGAGGCCTACATCCGCGACCCCGCCATCCCGCACTCCATCTACGAGATCGACGGCGCGCGCGACGTCGCCATCGAGTTCCGCAGCTTCTCCAAGACCGCCGGCTTCACCGGCACGCGCTGCGCCTACACCGTCGTGCCGAAGTCGCTCAAGGCATTCGACGCCGCGGGCAAGGAGCACTCCGTCCACGCCCTCTGGAACCGCCGCCACACGACGAAGTTCAACGGCGTCGCCTACCCGATCCAGAAGGCCGCGGCCGCAATCTTCACGCCCGAGGGCCAGAAGCAGACGCGCGCGCTGACCGACTTCTACCTCGGCAATGCGAAGCTCATCCGCGAGGCCATGGGCAAGCTCGGCCTGCCCTGCGTCGGCGGCGACAACGCGCCCTACATCTGGATCAACACCGGCCGCGACTCGTGGGAGTTCTTCGACCTCCTCCTGGACAAGGCCCAGGTCGTCTGCACGCCCGGCGCCGGATTCGGCAAGTGCGGCGAGGGCCACGTGCGCATCAGCGCCTTCAACTCCCGCGCCAACGTCGAGGCCGCCCTCACCCGCATCGCCGCGGCGCTGAAGTAAGCGGGCAGTTAAGCGCAAAGGCGCGACGACGCAAAGATCCGAACCATCCAATTCGGGTTCGGAATTCCGAACTTGGCGAGGACTTCGCGACTTTGCGTCTTCGCGCTAAATCTGTTCGCGAACTTTACCCCGTCCTCAGCGCTTCCCTGGCGATCCGGCGGTCCCGAGCAGCGTGACGATGTGGCCGGCGAGGCCGTCCACGGCCTCGCTCAGCTTGGCCGCCAGCTGGCCGTAGGTCCCGTCCCAGCCGGGAATTTCGACGATAAAGGTGTCCCGCGCCTTCAATTGCGCCCCGAGACGCGGCGCATACACTTCCACCACGGTGGAAAAGCGCGCGACTTTCGCGTCCTTGTCGCCCTCGCAGCGCAAGACGCGCACGGCGACGTCAAAGTCCGCATCCTCGCCTGCGGACTCGATCACGTGGCCCACTTCGGGGCGCGCCTCGAGATCCTCGCGCAGCACGCGACCCAGGCCGGCCTCGAGCGTCTCCGCCCAGCGGGACTCCTCGGCGTAATGGATCTCGTTACCCGCGCTGCGGACCTGCATCGCCTTGCCGCGCAGAAAATTCGGCACCTCCACCGTCCGCAGCGCGATGCGCCAGTGCGGCGAGTCGGCGGCCTCGGCCGCGGGCTTGGCGGGCGTCGTGGTCAGCACGTAATAGCGCGTCGCATCCGGGGTGGACGGCGGAATGAGATTGCAGCCCGTGACGGCGAAGAGACCGGCGGCAAGGAGGAGCCCGAGTGGGAAGGTGGATCGCAGTTTCATCGGTTCTTCGCGAGGTTGAGGGTTGCCGGAATCATCTCCGCGGACCTTTGCCACTGATCAACGCCTGCGGGTTGCGTTCCAGGAATTCCGCCAGGCGCTGCACCGCGTCGGCCGCCTCGCCCAGCTGGGCGAGCGCGCGGCTCGCATCGGTGCCGAGGCTGCCCTGCGCGGCGACGAACCGCCGGACGTTTTCGGCCGCGGCATTGAACGTCGCGAGTGTTTCGCGCGTCTGGACGAGCGTCGCCTGGAGCTGCGTCCCGTTGGTGGAAATCTGCGTGTCGAGTTTCGCCAGCACGGTGCGGAGCTCGATGAGCGTGGCGTTGAGATTCGCCAGCGTCTGCCGGGTCTCGGGCGAATTGGCCAGGTTCTCCACCGAGGCGCCCGCCTTCTGCCACTGCACGACGAGGCCCTTGACGTCGAGGCCGTCGAGCTGGCGGTGCGCGTCAACCAGCAGCTGCTTCACTTCGCGGCCGATGCCGGCGAAGTCGACCTTGCGGATGTCGTTGAGGATCTCGGTGAGGTTGCTCTGGAACTCCGAGATGGCCGAGGGCACGTAGGGCACCACGACGTATTTCAGCTCGGTGACGCGGGTCTCCGCCGGGTAGTCCTTGGGATCGAGAAATTCCAGCTCCACGAACAGCAGGCCGGTCGCGAGGCCCTGCACGTCGAGTCGCGCGCGCAGGCCGTTGTCCACGAGCGTCTGCAGCTCGGCGCGGTCCGCGACGTTGAGCGAGTTGCCCTTGCTGTCCGCCACCTTGTCCTTGCTGAACTCGCACACGACGGCGACGACGGAGTGGTGCGTCTTGTTGTCGTAATGGACGTTGAGGTCCACGACGCGGCCCACCGGGACGCCGCGCAGCTGCACGGATGAGCCCAGATTGAGGCCATGGACCGACTCGTCGAAATAGACGACGAACCGCTGGGGTTTCGCGAAAAAATTGATGCCGCCAAACGTCAGCAGCGCCACGATCAGCAGCGCAAAGGCCCCGATCACGAACATGCCGACAACGGCAGGACTGACTTTGGTTTTCACGTGCGGCGCAGCGTAGCGATTGCGGAAATGAGGGAAAGGTTATTGCGGGAGCAAGTCGCCCCGGCGGAGAAACTCCGTCACGCGCGGGTCGCGGCTGTTCCGGGCCAGCTCGGCCGGGCGGCCGGTGGCGATGATGCCCTGCTCCCCGCGGTCGAGCATGATCACGCGGTCGGCGATGTCGTAGATCGACGCCAGCTCGTGCGACACGACCACGATCGTCGTGCCGAACGTCTCGCGGATGGAAAGGATGAGCTCGTCGAGCTTGCGCGAGGTCACCGGATCGAGTCCCGCCGACGGCTCGTCGAAGAACACGATCGCCGGGTCGAGCGCCAGCGCCCGCGCGAGGCCGGCGCGTTTGCGCATGCCGCCGCTGATTTCCGACGGATAGTAATCCTCGAAGCCGGACAAGCCGACCTGCGCGAGCTTCAGCGTCGCGATCTCCTCGATCTCCCGGGCCGCCAGCGTCGTGTATTCCTCAAGCGGCAGCGCCACGTTTTGCCGGAGCGAGAGTGAACTCCAGAGCGCGCCGCTCTGGAACAGCATGCCGAACGTCTTGAGCAGGTTCCGCCGCGCGGCGGTGTCGGCGTCGGTGAACGACTCGCCAAAAAACTTCACCGTCCCCGCCGTCGGGGTATGCAGGCCGACCATGTGGCGTAGCAGCGTGCTCTTGCCGCAGCCCGAACCGCCGATGATGAAAAAAATCTCCCCGCGCGCCACGGTGAAGGAGATGTTCTTCAACACCACCTTGCCGTCGTAGCCGCACTCGAGATTCGCCACCTCAATGGCGGATCCGGCGGCAGGCGGAAGTGCGGGCGGGGTGGCCATGGCTCAGAGTCCCAGGGCGTTGAACACGACCGCGAAGATCGCGTCGGCAATGATGATGAGCAGGATGGACGTCACGACCGCCGACGTCGCCGCGCGGCCCACGCCCGCGGCGCTGCGGTCCGCCTGCAGGCCGCGGAGGCACCCCGACAGCCCGATGATGAAACCGAAGGCGATGGCCTTGATCACGCCGGTGGCGATGTCGGACAGGTCCACGATCGTGAGCATCTCCACCCAGAACGCCGTGGGCGGGATGCTGAGCAGCCCGAACGCCACGAGGACGCCGCCGATGATGCCGAGGGCGTTGGCGTAGAGCGCGAGCAGCGGCATCATCACACCGAGGGCGATGATCCGCGGCAGCACGAGAAACTGCACCGCCGGGATGCCGAGCGTTTCCAGCGCGTCGATCTCCTCGTTGGCCTTCATGTTGCCCAGCGTGGCCGCAAACGCCGCGCCGGTGCGGCCGGCCAGCACCACCGCCGTCATCACCGCGCCCATTTCCCGCACCATCGACAGGCCGATCAGGTCCGCGATGTAAATGTCGCCGCCATACTGCCGCAGCACGACGGCACCGGTGTAGGCAAGGGTAACGCCGACGAGCAGACTAACGAGACTGACAATCGGGAGCGCCATCGCGCCGCACTGCTGCATCTCCGAAAGGCAGTCGCGCCAGCGGAATTTCCGCGGCTGCCGCACAAGCAGGTAGGCCGCCAGCACGCATTCGCCGACGAACTGGAAAATTGCGCGGACCTTGCCGAGGACGTCCTGCGCCGCCAATCCAACCGTGGTGATGAAATTCTCGGACCGGTCAAACGGCACGCTCGTCTCATGCGAAGCGGCCAGCTGCGTCAGCAGCGTGCGGATTTTCTCCGGCAGCGCATCGACCTCACAATAGGCTCCCGTCGCACGGCACCACTGCTGCGCGTCGAACAGGAAGAGCAGCAGCGAACTGTCCCACTTGCCCACCTCGTCGACGCGGAGGCGCACCCGCGCGGGATGCTGCGCACCGAGCAGCGCGGTCCACGACGGGCGGGGCTCGGTGACCTGCCACGTGCCGGCCAGGGCCACCTCCAGCACGGCGCCCTCGGTTTTCAATGCGGCACGCGCAGCGAGGGCATCGGGACTGGCGGACATGGGCGCCACTTCACCCGCGAGAGCCCCGATCGCCAAACCAAATCGCGAAAGCGTCCAAACCTTTGGTCCCGCAAAGCCGCCAAGGCACAAAGCAGAGGGATCTTGGCTTGGCGGCTTCGCGGCTTTGCGTGAAAATCAAATTCTGCCTATTCCCGTCCCATGCCTCGCTTCGCCACCCTCCTCTTCGACCTCGACGGCACGCTCGTGGACGCCTTCACGACGATCCACCGCGCCTACGTGCACACGCTGCCGCAGTTCGGCCGCCCGGCCCCGACCCTGCCGGAAGTGCGGCGCGCCGTCGGCGGTGGGCTGGCCAACGCCATGAGCCACTTCCTGCCGCCCGAGCTCATCGAAGAAGCGATGAAGGTCCATGTCGCCTACTCGCAACAGATCCTGCTCGAGGACGTGAAGCTGCTGCCCGGCGCCGCCGAGCTGCTTCGCGCCCAGCACACGCGGGGCACGCAGCTCGCGGTTCACACCAACAAGCTCGGCAATGCCGCACGCCTCATCTGCGCCCACCTCAGCGTCTCGCCCTATCTCTCCGGCATCTTCGGCGCCGGCGACACGCCCTGGCTCAAGCCGCAGCGCGAGTTCACCGACTATGTGCTCCGTGAACTTGGCGCGAACTCCGCAAACACGTTGCTCATCGGCGACTCGCCCTTCGACGTCGAAACCGCGCGCAACGGCGGCTTCCCCTGCTGGGCGGTGACCACCGGCACGCATGACGCCGCGCAACTGCGCGCGGCCGGCGCGAGCGCGATCTTTCCCGATCTCATCGCACTCGGCGCGGCACTGGAGTAAATACCCCTCCGTCCACTGTTTGCGGGTTGAGTCAGTGGCTGGAAGTGCCGATAATCCTGCCAAACGGCAGCTGTTGGCACCATGAAAACTCGCATTGGCATTCTCACGGGCGGGGGCGATTGCCCCGGCCTCAACGCAGTTATTCGCTCCGTCGTCATCGCCGCCGCCCAGCGCGGCTGGGCCACGGTGGGAATCCTGGGCGGCTTTGACGGCCTGCTCCAGCCCGTGCACGCGCGCGAGCTGCTGCCGGAGGACATGGATGGGTTGCTTTACCTCGGGGGCACCATTCTGGGCACGTCCAACCGCGGCCGATTCACGGCCAAAGTGGGACACGGCGCCGTCCGGCAAATCGATCCGGCCATCCTCGCCGAGGCGAAGGTCGGCTTCGACCAGCTCGAACTGCGCGCGCTCGTCGTGGTCGGCGGTGATGGCTCGCTCACCATCGGACTGCAATGCCAGGCGGCCGGCATTCCCGTCGTGGGCGTGCCGAAGACGATCGACAACGACATCGGCGGCACGGTTGTGACGTTCGGTTTCGACACCGCGGTGTCGTTCGCCACCGATGCCCTCGACCGACTGCGGTCCACCGCGCAAAGTCACCAGCGCGTGATGGTCTGCGAAATGATGGGCCGCTACGCCGGCTGGATCGCGCTGCACTCCGGGATTTCCGGCGGCGCGGACGTCATCCTGCTGCCCGAAATTCCCTACGACATCGAGGCGGTGTGCGCCAAGGTCCGGGCGCGTGAGGCCGCGGGAAAACATGACTCACTCATCGTCGTCGCCGAGGGGGCGCGCGCGAAGGACGGCGACTTCGTGACCACGGCCGGCGCCGCTGACGCCACCGGCGGCGCGTTTCGCGAGGCGCGATTGGGCGGCGTCGCCACGCAGGTCGCCGAGCAAATCCAGGCGCTCACGGGCAAGGAGACGCGCATCTGTGTGCTGGGCCACCTCCAGCGGGGCGGCGTGCCCACGACGTTTGACCGGCTGATCTGCACGCGCTTCGGCGTGAGCGCCGTGCGGCTCATCGCCGAGGAACGCTACGGGCGGATGGTCTCGCTGCAGCCGCCGGACACGACCGACGTCGCGATCGCCGACGCGATTGGCAAATTGCGCACCGTTCCCCTCGACGGCGACCTCGTGCGCACGGCCCGGGCGCTCGGCATCTGCCTCGGCGACCGCTAGGCTCTGGCGCGGATTTCTTTCTCAGACCCCTGCCGGTACCAGCACCTTGCGGGCGGGCAGGTCGAGGTCGAACGGCTCGTCGGGCGCGGGCGCGTGGTAGGTGCTGATGATCACGAAGCGGTCCTTGCCCGCGGTGTTTGTGGTCGAGCCGTGGACGAGCCGGTCGGAGAAGATGATGGCCGAGCCGCGCTTGATCGCGCAGACGACGACGTCGCCCTCCTTCCACGTGCTGTCGTTAATCTCGTACTGGAAGTCGCCGCTGGGCAGGCCGATTTTGACCATGTTCCAGTTTCGTTTGTGGCTGCCAGGCACGACCGTCAGCGTGCCGTTGTCCGCCAGCGCGTCGTCGAGCGGGATCCAGACGGAGAGCTTCGGGCGGGTGTTGCGCCAGTAGAAACAGTCGATGTGCCAGGGCGTCGCGAACTTCTTGTCGGCGGATTTGTAGACGATCTTGTCGCTCAGGAACATCACCCCGTGCGGCATGACGGCGGTGAGCGGCCCCACGATGCGCGGATCCTCAGACAGGCCGCGGTAGAGCGGGCTGACCGCAGTGACGTGGACGTGGACGGACGCGCCGGGCTTGGCGTTTTCGTCGAGCACGCGGCGCGCCTCGACCTTGAGCCGGTCGCACTCCTCCGGGCTGAGCACGTCCTTAAGGATGACAAAACCGTCGCGCTCGTAACGCGCGGCAAGCTGGGCGAGGGCGGCGGTCTGCTTCATGGCGCGCCGACCGTAGCCGCCGGCGGGAGCGAGTGGAGCTTTTTCTGGAGGAAGGGTTTTAGCCGGAAGCCAGGAAACCAGGAAACGGAGGTGGTCGTCGGTTTCCATACCGACGACAAGCGTCTGTCCGCGGACGGGCATGTCGTCGGTGAGGAAACCGACGACCATCCATGCTGCTTGATTCCTGGTTTCCTGGCTTCCGGCTAAAAACTCTCCGGCTTTCGTGTTTCCGCGTTTCCGCGATCAAAGAATCCGCTTTCCTCTCTTTGCGGTTGCGCCAACGTAGCCGGGCCGGATCCCCCGTCCCGTTTCGGAACAGCCCCTCCCCCCTCATGACGCTGCACCTGATCGACTGGATTATCATCGGAGTCTACGTGATCGGCTGCCTCTCGGCGGGCTTGTGGATGCGGCGGTTCATCCGCGGCGTGGACGACTTCACCGTCGCCGGCCGCGAGGTGCACGTGAACCTCGGCATCGCGTCGCTCGCGGCGACGGAGCTCGGCCTCGTGACCGTGATGTACACCGCGCAGCTCGGCTACGAGAAGGGCTTCGCCGGCGCAACCATCGGCGTGATCATGGCGGTCGCATTCCTCGTCGTCGGCTACACCGGCTTTGTGATCGAGCCGCTGCGCAATGCGGGCGTGATGACGATCCCCGAGCTGTTCGAGAAGCGCTTCAGCAAGCGCGTGCGCTGGCTCGCCGGCGTGTTCGTGGCGCTCGGCGGCCTGCTCAACATGGGCATCTTCCTGCGGCTCGGCGGCGATTTCCTCGTCCACGCGACCGGGATGCCCGGCAGCTGGCTCGAGAGCGTGATGACCATCCTGCTCGCGCTCGTGCTGCTCTACACCGTGTTCGGCGGCATGCTGTCGGTGCTGGTCACCGACTACCTCCAGTTTCTCATCGTCGGCATCGGCATCGTCGTCACTTCGGTGCTCGTGCTGCTGAACATCGGCTGGGGCAATCTCGTCCACACGCTCTCGTCCAACTTCGAGGCCCACGTCGCGGCGGGTCTGCCGGCGGCGCATCCGTTCAACCCCGCGCATCCCTCCAACTTCGGCTGGGGCTACCTCGCGTGGCAGTTCATCTTCCAGCTCGCCGTCGTCACCACGTGGCAGACGACCATCACGCGCGTGCTGGCCATGAAGGACTCCCACAGCGCCAAGCAGATGTATCGGCGCGTCTCGTTCTATTTCGTCGGCCGCTTCCTGCTGCCCGGTCTCTGGGGCGCGGCGGCTTTCGTCTATTTCACCCAACACGGCGGCCTGCCGCTAGGCCTGGATTCCTCGACGGCCATGCCGCGCTACCTCGGCACCGTGCTGCCTGCGGGCATGCTCGGCCTGATCGTCGCCGCCATGATCGCGGCCGAAATGTCCACCGTCAGCGGCTACATGCTCACGTGGGCCACGGTCATCTACAACGACATCATCACGCCCTGCCTGAAACGCCCGCTCTCGAACAAGGGCCAGCTCTTCCTCACGCGCAGCATCCTGTTCGGCATCGCGGCGTTCCTGCTGTTCTACGGGCTGTGGTATAAAATGCCCGGCAACGCCTGGGATTACCTCGCCGTCACCGGCAACATCTACCTCGCGAGCGTCTTCGCGCTCCTCGTCGCCGGGCTCTACTGGCCGCGGGCCAACGCCACCGGCGCCTACGCCGCGCTCATCCTCGGGGCGGTCGGTCCGCTCACGTTCCTCATCGTCAACGCTGTCGTCGCGAAGGAACACCAGATCGCGCCCGAAGTCGCCGGCGCGTCCTCCTTCGCCCTGTCCTTCCTCGGGATGATCGTCGGCTCCCTCGTCACCGCCGCACCCGCCCCGGCCACCGCTCCCAATCCCGCCTGATCCCATGAAAGACCCCTACATCATCTTCTGGGCGATCCTGCTCTTCAGCTCCATCGCGTGGTATGGCTTCCTCGTGTTCTACATCGGCCTCAAGGCCGGCCGGGAAATCCTCACGCTGATCAGCGATCTCCGCCAGCCGCCACCGGACCGCACACCCTGATCGTCCGCGCGAGGCTCAGAGTCCCTCGCGCGCGCGGTTCACCTCGAGATGGAGCGCGTGCAGCGACACGAAAATGTCGCGCAGGAAGGCCACCAGCGCCGCGATCAGCAGGAGGATGCTGGCCATGAAGACGATCACCCCGAACACGGCGAAGTCCCGGTGCAGCACCGCCGTCGCGAACGTCAGCAACACCAGGCCGCACGCCAACAGCATGCTCAAGCCGGCAAACGTGACCGCGCGGCGGATCAGCCGCGCCCGGCGCCACATGATTTCCAACTGGCTGCCGACATGCCGGTGCTCCTCGCTGCCCGGTCCCGACAAGTCCGTGGACGCCAGGGTGCGCACCTGGCCCGCGAGGCTGCGCGTGCGGTCCACGATCCGGCCCATCCGGTTGGTGAGCGTCAGCATCAGCGCGCCTTCGCCCGAAATGAGGATCACCGGCGTGATCGCCAGCTGGATGATCGGCAGCAAGGAACTCTGGTCAGGTAAATCCATGCCGTCAGGCTAGGTTTCACCCGCGCGTGTGCAATGCCTCTTCCTCACGCGCTCGCCGCGCACACCAGCGCCAAGGCCACCGCGCCCGGCACCGCCTGCACCCACAGGATTTTCCGACTCGCCGTCGCCGCGCCGAAAATCCCCGCCACGATCACGCAGCCGAGGAAGAAAACCTTCAACGCATGCCCGTCCTCGCCCGCGCCGATCCACAGCGCCCACGCGAGTCCGGCGGCGAGGAATCCGTTATACAAGCCCTGGTTCGCCGCGAGCGTCCGCGTCAGCGCGGCTTTTTCCGGCGTCAGCCCGAACACCCGGCGGCCGTAAGGCGTCGTCCACAGGAACATCTCAAGCACGAGGAAATAGCCGTGCAACAGGGCAACCAAACCCACCGCGAGATTTGCCGCCGTGACCATGACCCACTCCAACGCGACGCTCGCGCGGCGGCAAGCCCGGCCTCGGCGGTGGCGATGCGGTTCGCATTGCCACCGCCTTCCCGCCATCCAATGTGGACAGACTCCACCTCTCCCATGAAAATCACCCGCCTCGTCCTCCTGCTGGTTGCCTTCGCGACCGGCGCCGCCGCCCAGCAAGATCCCGCCAAGCTCGCACTCGCGCGCGAAGTCATCGCCGCCATGCATGCCGACCGCATGTTCGACGCCATGGCCAGCCAGATGAAGCAGATGTATGCCCGGATGGTCCCGGTCTCCCCCACCACCACACCCGAGCAGCAGCAGAAGGCCGAGGAGCTCCAGGCGAAGATCATGGACGTCACGATGACCGCCGCCAAAGGGCTGATCGCCAAGATGGACCAGGTTTATGCCGAGGTTTATAGCGAGGCCGAGCTGAACGCGATGAAGGCGTTCTTCTCCTCCCCCGAAGGCCAGTCGATGCTCGCCAAACAGCCCCAGATCATGGCGCGCGTCATGCCCATGGCCCAGGAGATGCAGCGCGACATCGGACCCAAGGTCCAGAAGCTGATCGACGACTCCCGCGCGGCCAAGTAACCGGACCCGCCTTCGCCGAGCCTACGGCGGGCAGGCCCGTCGTAGCCTTGGCGACGTCGTAGACAGCCGCAGCTCTAGCGAAGATAGGGCCTGCCCGCCGTAGGCT
>CAIPAH010000015.1 GCA_903862955.1 uncultured Opitutia bacterium | reverse complement strand
TGAAGTAGCGCAGGCGTCCCCGCCTGCAGTGCAGATGATGCAGGCGGGGACGCCTGCGCTACTTTCACAGCTCGTCGTCGCTCGCGCCGGGCAACACCGAGGCGCACGGATCGTGCCGGACCCGGGCGAGCCAATCAGCGATCAGCGATTGGCTGGCCGTGGACATCTCCGGCCACGGCGCCGCCACGAGGTCGATCACCCGCAGCCCGCCGTCGACACACCGCACAAAATTCCGGGCGTGCAGGTCGGCCACGAGCCACGCCCGCCCACCGAAAAACAACAGCCGCGGATGATCCCGGTTCGCGCGCACGAAGCGCGAGGGGATCTCGATCAGCCCGGGCGGCAGCGATTGCGACATGTCATCGCCCTGCGGCAGCGGTTCCCCGAGCGCCTGCTTCGCAACCACGATGCCCTCCGGTGTCACCGCAACCACCTCCGTCGCCATGCCGCCCAGCGCATGGATGAGCAGGAGCTTTTCCAACAGTCCCCGATAGTCGCCGAGCCGTGCCTCGGCGCGCAGCGCAGTTTCCTCGCCTGGGTGAAATCCAAACACGCTGCCGATCCGCTTCTCTTCCCGGGGCAGGTAAAATTTATACACCGAGCCGTCCGCCTCCGACGCAAACGCCCAGGCCTCCACGCCACCCCCGATGCGCCGCAGCCGCGGGTTCGCCTCCTCGAGCGGATTCTCCGCGGCAGCTAGGAAGCCAAAATCCTCCAGCCGGCGCAGCGGCAAAAGCGCGCGCCATTCGCGAATGGCTTGGCCCAGCGCCGCCCACGGGTCGCCCGCGGCTTCCAGCAGGCTTACTTCGTCTTCTTCGAGGACGAAGAGATCGCGGTCCGAATCTGCGCGGAGATCGCATTCGGCTGCTGCCGCGCCGAGGCGAGCGAGCGCTTCCAGTCGTCGCTCGTGATCGTGTTGAAGAGCGGCCCGGCTGTCCGCGTCCGGGAGGGCGCGGCCTTGGATGCGGGTGATTTTTCCGGTGAAGGCATCTTGCATGAGTCCGCCATGCGCGAAACGTCAGTGGCACCGGACTGAAAGGCAACGCCGCGTTGCGGACAAGTTATTCGCACCGGCCGGGCCGTCACGCCGTCCAATAAGTCACGAAAAACAGGAAGCACCGGTAGACCTGGACGATCGCGACCACGCTGGCCGCGAGGATGAGTGCTTTCGCCAGTGACGCCCGCCGGGTGCCGCCGTAGACTGCTCTGACTGCGCAATAGAGAAAGCATGTGACGATCCCGAGCCCCAGCAGGCTGATCGTGTTGTCGATGGCCATGTCACTGGGCCGTCCGCCCGCCGCCACGATCAACCGCAGCGCGCCGTTGGTCAGTCCCAGGCTCGCAATGAGGTAGAGCAGCCAGAAGGCATAGAAGTGCAGCGCGAAGACCACGTGCTCGAGGTAATGCCGCCGGGTCCGGGCGAAGCAGGCCCAAACCAGCAGTGCAAACAGTGGCACCATCACGATCACGAGACTCTTGGCCAGCAGCGCGCCATGGTGATTGAACTCCCGCACATAGTCCGCCGCCGGCTCCGTGCCCGCGGCAAATCGCCGCTCAAACACCGCGCGGGCCAGCGGGCTGTAGAGTTCGTTGTGCAGGTGAATCTGCAGCGGGGTCGTGAGCGTGTTCCATCCGAGCAACGGCAGCGCCAGGAAGAAGACCGTGTTCGCCACCAGGAACAGCGCCAGTGGTTTGAGGTAAGGTTTGCGCCGCCCGCGCAGATAATCCGCCGTCAGCCGGCCGGGCTTGCTCAACAATAGCCAGAACGAGCGAAAAACCTTTCCATCCGCATGGGTGAATGACTCCACGGCTTCGTCGGCGAAATGCTCGAGCCGGTAATCGTCGGGGCCGGGCCGTTTCTCACCGCAAGCCGCACAAAATTTTCCGGCGACCGGTGCGCCGCACGTCACGCACTGGCCGGGGGCGTCGTTGGCGGGCGTGGTCATGCCCCCTCACGCCGAAGCCTGCTCGATCGCCGGTGACGATGGCGGGGTCTTGCCCACCAGCACCTTGTCCACGCGGCGGCGATCCATGTCGATCACCTCAAACCGCCAGCCCGCCCAGTCGAAGTGATCGCCGGCCGCCGGAATGCGGCCGAATTGCGTCATGACGAAACCGCCCAGTGTCTGGAACTCCGCTTCGTCCTCATGCGGCAGGTCCGACGTCACTCCGAGCAGCTTCTTCAACTCGCTCGTCGCCAGCGTCGCGTCGACGAGCCACGAGCCGTCCTCGCGCCGTTTCGCCTCGGGCTGGTTGCGCTGGCCCGGCTCCGGCAGGTCGCCCACGATCGCCTCAAGCACGTCGATCAGCGTCACCAGGCCCTGCACCGCGCCAAATTCGTCCGTGACCACGGCGATGTGCTTGCCGGATTTCTTGAACTGCTCGAGCAGCTGGATCGCCGTCAAGGTGTCGGTCACGATCAGCGGCGGCAGCAGCAGGTTCTTCAGCGTCGTCGGCAGCCCGATCGCCGCGTGCGCCCACAGCGCTTTCACCGGCACCATGCCCACGATCTGGTCCCGGTTCGTCTGGTAGACGGGAAAATACGAGTGGCCGCTGGTGACGATCTTGCGCCAGTTGACCTCCTCGGGGTCGTCGAGGTTGAGAAACACGATCTTCGGCCGCGGCGTCATCAGCGCGGTCACGGGCAGGTTGTCCAGCGCCAGCACGCCCTCGACCATCTGCTGCTCCGCGCGCTGAAACACGCCCGCATGCAGGCCCTGCTCCACCAGTGCGCGCACTTCGTCGTCGCCCATGGTTTCCTCCGGCGGACGCGTGCGGAGCCGGATCAGCTTCGTGAGGCCGTCCGTCGCCAATTCCATCATCCGCAGGAACGGCGCTGCCAGCCAGGCCAGCCCGCGCATGGATCCCGCGAGCAGCGACGCCACTTTCTCCGGATGCGCGCGGCCGATGCGCTTCGGCACGAGCTCGCCGAACAGGAGCATGAAGGCCGACAAACCGAGCGTCACGCACACGAAAGCCAGCGCCCCCGCATACGGCCCGAGCCACTCCACGCGCAGAAATTGCTCCGTCAACTGGCCCGCTACCTTCGCCCCGGCCAGTACACCCGCAATCATGCCGGAAAGCGTCAGCCAGAACTGCACGAGCGCCAGAAACCGCGTCGGATGCTCCGTTAGCTCCAGCGCCTTCGCCGCGCCGGCATTGTCCTTGGCCAGCTCACGCAACCGCGACTTCCGCGCCGACACGACCGCCGTCTCCGCCATGGCCAGAAGGCCGTTGGCAAGCACGAGGGCACAGACGATCAGGATTTCAACGGGAAAACTCAGCATGGCGCGAATAAGCAGACTGACCGCCGAGGTCGATCATCGCAAACTCTTTACGGAACATGGCTTTGATCAGTGACTTGGCACGTTCTTGTGAAGCTGATTATTGCCTTAAAAGACACCCCGATGGGGCGTCGCGCGTCGGGACAGGAAGTCGTAGCCGCCAGCCGATTTGGCCGCGAAAAGGCGCAAAAGGCGCAGCCAGACTCCTTCGACGGCGTGAGGTTTGGCTTCTTGCGCCCTCTTGCGCCTTTTTGTGGCAAAAATCAGCCACCCAGCCTCGCCAGCCTCGCGATCACATCCGCCCGGAGCCGGTCGATCGTCCCAAGCGTGAACTCCTCAACGCTCAGCTTCTCGTTCGTCACCAACGGCGTCAGGTCCATCGCCCAGGCAATTTCGGTGAACTTGTCCGTCGCATGCGAGGTGTGGAAGGTCGCGTTGGCCTGCCGCCGGCCGATGGCCGCGAGGTCGTAGCGCTTGCCGCCGGCGATCTGGGAGTCGAACACCTGCATGATCTTCAGCGCCAGCTCCGGGTGCGCCGCGCAATCGAGCGGGACTTTTTCGTTGTCCATCAGCCAGTCCAGCCCGCGCCACGCCTCGACGCCCACCACCCGCTTCGGCCGGTCCGCGCGCGGCAGCGAGCGGAGCGCCTCGAGGCTGCGCAGCAGCACGGCCACGTGCGTGTCGTGCTTGTCGCAGGGCTGGTGGAGGTAAACCACGCTCGGACGGCACCCCGCGAAAATCGCCTTCAAATCCGCCGCCACACCCGCGTGGCCGGACTTCTTCACGTCCGCACTCGGATGCGCGAGCTGCAGCTGCAGGTTGTATTTGCCCAGCCGGGCCGCCGCCCGCTGTTCCTCGCGGCGCACGTCCATCATCTGGGCATCCGTAATCGAAGCGTATTTACCCGCGCGCGGCGAACCGGCGCCATTGGTCACCGTCACGCCGGTGAAAAACCGATCCGTCCGGCCGTAACACTCCGCCACCGCCGGGTAGGCGTTGATCTCGATGTCGTCCTGGTGCGCGATCACGCACAGGTGCGTCGTGCGCGCCAGCGCCTTCGCCACATCACCACCATCCGGCACAAACACATCGGCATCAGCCCGGGAAAACTTCATGACCCAAATTTGCCCACGGAAGTCACGGAATACACGGATTAAATATCGGTCGGTTCCGTGTCATCCGTGTGCTCCGTGGGCCAAGAATCCAAGCACCTCAGTCGTGCCGTTGGCTGGCTTCCACGATGATGCGGACCATATCGTGCTGCGCCGCCTCGATGCTGCGCACGAGCGCGAACTGCGTGCGGCAGCGGTCCAGGTTGTGCCGCGGGTGCTTGATTTTGTAGTACGTGTCACCCTGCAGGTAGTCCGTGAGAAACCGCAGGCCGTTCTCGTAGGTCATCAGCTTCCCCGCAAAGCCGAGGTGGGCGCGCTCGGTGCTGTTCAGCACGCTCCCCACCGCCGAACTGAGGTAGCCCTGGACGAGCGCGCGAAACGGCGGCAGGAGCACGCGCATGTTCTCGGGGTTGGGATCGTCCTCGAGCGTCGAGCTGGCCGACGTACGGACCATCTCGCCGAAGTCGTAGAGCGGCAGCCCGGGCATGATCGTGTCGAGGTCAATCACCGCCACGGTCCGGCCGGTGGCGTCGTCCAACATGACGTTGTTGATCTTCGTGTCGTTGTGCGTCACGCGCTCGGAAATCTCCCCGCGCGCCAGCAACCCGAGCAGCAGGTCCGCGTCGGACTCACGCGAGAACGCGAACTCGATCTCCGCGCCCACCTCGCCCGCGCGCTTCGCGGCGTTTTCCGACACCGCGCGGCGGAAGTTCTCGAAGCGGCTGCGC
The DNA here is from genome assembly GCA_903862955.1 of uncultured Opitutia bacterium. Classification (GTDB taxonomy): domain Bacteria; phylum Verrucomicrobiota; class Verrucomicrobiia; order Opitutales; family Opitutaceae; genus Opi-474. The sequence continues at coordinate 31,624 of CAIPAH010000015.1, read as the reverse complement.
GTGTGGTGGAAATTCGGAATCGTCTCGATCAGCCGCCCGCCCGGCAGGTCGGCCAGCTGCGCCTGGAATTCCCCGAACGCCGCCGCGACCGCCCGCGCCTGCGCCTCGGTCGTCACGCGGTCCACCGTGTGCGCGCCCTCGATGAAATCGTAAACCCGCCAGTAACCGCCGCCCTCGTCCTGCGCATACGCCCGGCCGTCGCGCGCCGGGATGAGATGAAGCACGCGCCGCGCGGCCGCCTCGCCCGCCGTCGCCCGCACCTTCGCCGCGATGTGCGCGGTCACGCGCTGCACGTTCTCCATCAGCCCCGGCACATTCTTGAAGATGCGGTGGTTGATCTTCTGGAAAACATACCGGCGCGTTCCCGCGCCCTCGGCAAACTCCGCCGCATACGTCTCGTTGATGTGCCCGCTGCCATGCGGCGCGACCGACACGAGGCGGCCGGGCAGCGGAAAGGCGGGGATGATGGCGTGGAACTCGGGGGGAACCGGCAGGGAACTCATTCGGCAGGCGCTATTTCAATCGTGAGCGACCGGCCGGATGCGAGGGTTTTCTCCGCCTTGAATTCCTTCTCGCCAAATCCCGTCAGCGTAAACCTGCTCAGTTTCAACCGCCCGCCGCGGCAAACGAGCGTGACCTTCGTGCGCCGCCGCGTGGGCGCGAGCTCGACCGTGCCCCACGCTGCGCCCGCCGACCAGAACCACCGCACGTGGTGGCGGCTCGGCGCAAACGCCAGCGCCCCGGTGAGAGCCGAGTAGTGGAAGCCCGTCAGCGCCGGGATCAGTCCCCAGCTGTTCAGCGCGCGGGCGTAGTGATGCCCGCACTCGGCCTCGTCGAAGGGATTGCGCTTCCGGCCGTCGTAGCGCGCGCGGATGTCGCGCACGACTTTCATGGCGTCGCGCACCATGCCTTCCTGCGCGAGGTGCAGCGCCACGCAGTATTCGAAGCCCGTCATCACCTCGGTGTAATACGGGAACGGCCGCGCCGGCCGGGATCCGCGGGGATACGACGCCATTAGCAACGCCGTCTCGTCGCCCAGCACATAGCTGCGCATGTGGTTGAAATGCCCGTCGAAGCCGTGCCGGCGGTTGTGCGCGAGCACCGCCCGCAGCGCCTCGCGCTCGTGCACCGGGTCCAGCAGGTGGCCCAGCCCCTCGAAATGCGCGTTCACCTGTCCTGCCAGTTGGTCCACGAGGCAGCCGGCACCGAGCTGGTAGTCCGGGTCCTTCGCATTCTTCCGCTCGGGGTCATACATCAGCCCCGCCCGAACCTTATCCCACGAGCCCGGCGGCTGGATGCGGTGCTCATAGTAGTCATCGTTGAACAGGTTCGCATCCACCCACGCCCGGCCGCGTTCGAACAGGTTGCGGCACTTCGCGGCGAATTTCTTCTCCCCCAGAGCCCGCGCCATTTCCTCCGCCGCGCGCAACGCGCCCAGATACCACGACGCCATTTGCGAGTTCGGGCCGAAATACTCCACGTCCATCGTGTTGTGCTGGCAGCCTTCCATCACGCCGTCCTGGTCGCCATCCCAGCCGCCCGGCAGCCACGCGAACTCCAGCGCCGCCTTCGCCCGCGGCCACAGGCCGCGCAGCCACGCCGTGTCGCCCGACAGCCGCCACTCGCGGTGCAGCTTGATCAGGCAACCCATCTGCCCGTCCGCCGCCGCCACGTAGCCCGTCGCGGGGATCGGTTTCAACGGCAGCGGCACGCGGAAGCTCATGTGGCCGTCCGCGTTCATCGCATACTCGGAAAACTCCGTCTCGCGCATCGACCGCGCCAGATCGGGAAACAGGTGCGCCGTCGCGTGCTCGTAATTCCAGACGTGCGTGCAGCTCCCATGGCAGCTGCCCCGCCGGTCGAAGCAGCCTTCCCAGCCAAAAAAGCGCCCGTCCGGCGTGCGGAAACACGTCTGGGTGCGCAGCGTCGAGAGGTTGAACAGCGCCGCCTCCCGCGCCTCCGCCGGCAGATCGCTCTCCGCCACGCCCCGCACGAACGCCACCGTGTCGTGCTCCAGTGCCGGCCATTGCTTCGCCGCGTGCACCGCCGCCGCCCACGCGTCGGCAAACTGCGTCGTGTAATGATTGCCGACGAGCGTCGGGGGCTCCGTTGCCGGACGGCTCCAGGTCTCGCGGTTCGGGAAATGCCACGCAGTGACGAACTCCACCGCGCGCTCGCTCATCGGCGGCACGTCAATCGTCACCGCCAGCGAGCCCGTGGGCGTGTCGTTCTTCGACTCGCGCGACTCGAGCCTTCCGTCCGCCGCAAAGTCATCCCAGAAATCCAGCAGGCCGTCCGCCGGCCAGATGAAATCCTGCCAGCTGGTCCGGTGCGTCACGCCGCGCTTCGCCGTCGTCGCCAGCGCCATCGTGCCCCACGCCACGTGCTGCCGGTCCACGCCGTCCGAAGCGAACGCCAGGCCCCGCAACCCTCCGGCCTCGCGCCACTCGTTGCGGTTGCCCGCCGCGCCGGTTGGGAAAAGTTTCCCGCGAAAATCGTCCAGCTTCAGCGCAAAGCCGTCACAGCCGATGAAATTGGGCAGCACCGCCGCCACCGCCGCGCTCACCGGCGCGCGCGAATTGTTTCGCAGCACCACGCGCACCAGCGCCACCGGCAGGCTGCTGCGCGCGCTGTCGCCCGGGATCAGCGGGTTGAACACCTGCAGCACCGCCGTCACCGGCACCGCCTCGTCCGCCAGCTCCACCTGCGCCAGCGGATACGCCGCGCGAAACGTGCAGCGCCGGAACCGCGGCAATCCCGCCTGTCGCGTCGGCGAACCTTCCTCGCCATCCCACTCGCCCACCGGCAGCGGGCCTTCCAGCAGCCGCGTGACCGGCGGCTCGCCGCGCCGCGCCGCGCGCACCGCAAAAAACGGCGCCGCGCCGCCCTGGCCTGCCGGCGTGAAATTTTTCGCCGGCCGGTTCATGATTTCCCAGTGACGCCAAGCGCCGCACCCCGTCAGCGAAACCGTGCCCGTGCCAATTCCTCCCACCGGCATCGCGATTCGCGCCAGGTGCTCGCCCGTGTAGGAGCGAAGGACAGGCCAGCCGCCGCCAGGTCGAGGAGTCGAGGGTCGAGTAGTCGATTTCACTGGCAGAAGAGAGTCGAGGGACGAGAGGTCGAGGAGTCGAACGCCGAAATGTGAAGCAGGGTGCTCGTTGCTATTCGTTTACTCGAAAATCTGGCTTCTCGACTCCTCGTCTCTTGGACATCTCGACATTTCCATTTGGCTCCTCGTCTTTTCGACTCCTCGACCCTCGACGCGACTAAAATAGTCGCATTGGGTATTTCCCCGCCTGCACCAGTTCCGCGATCGCCGCCATCACGCGGGGCTTGTCCTCGCGATACGTCACGCCGAACCACGCGCTGCCCGTCGGCAACACCCGCACCACCGCCTCGTGCCGGGCGATCATCTCGGACACCGCCGCCGGCAGGTAGAATTCCGCCTTCGCATCGCCGCCGCGCGCCGCGAGGAACGCCCCCAGCTGTCGCTCCAGCCCGGCGAACAGCGCCGGCGTGAAGCCCCAGCAGTTCATCGACACGGTTTCCTTCCCCGAAAATTTTCGCCCCGCCTTGCCCGCCATCGTCTCGGCGGCGGCGGGGCCCACCTCCGTCGCGAGGATCCCCGTTTGCTCCGTAATCGACGCCAGCAGCCCGTCTGCGCCCGTCGCGCAGAGCCCGCGCGCCACCGCACCGTGCTCGGACAGCGTGTTCGCCAGCGTGAAGCCCACCATCGCGAATTGCGTCGCCAGCGTGCGCGGCGCCGGGTGACCCGACATTGGGTCGAAGCCCCGCGGCGACGCCGCCGCGCTGGTCAGGAACTTCGCCAGCTGCACGAAAGAATCCGCGCCGTAAAAATCATCCGCGTTGATCACCGCGAACGGCTCATGCACTGCCTCGCGCGCGCACCAGACCGCATGCCCCGTGCCCCAGGGTTTCTCGCGTCCCGCCGGCACGGACGCGCCCGCCGGCAGCGTGTCGAGCGACTGGAAAACGTAATCCACCGCGATTTGCCCCGCGTATTTCGCGCCGACCTGTTCCCGGAACAGCGCCTCGAAGTCCTTCCGGATCACGAACACCACCCGCCCGAAACCCGCGCGCCGCGCATCGAACACCGCGTAGTCGAGCACCGTCTCGCCCGACGGGCCGACCGGGTCGACCTGCTTGAGCCCGCCATAACGCGAGCCCATGCCCGCAGCGAGGACGAGGAGCGTGGGTGCCATCGCCCCAGCAGAGGCGTTTGCCCGCCGCGGTCAATGCCGCAGCCGGAGCAGACCAATCGGGTTTTAGCCGGAAGCCAGGAAACCAGGAACCAATCCGATTCCTGGCTTCCGGCTAAAAAAGATTTCTCCTGCATTCCCCCTCCGCTACGTCGGGCTCGCAATGACCTCCCCACCGCTCTACTTCCCTCTGCGATGCTGCCGCTCAATCCCCTGATCTCGCTCACGCCCCTGCGCACCCAGCGCGGCGTGCTGCGCCTGGCTGAAATGATCTGGTCCGACGCCCGCCCGCTGCGCGTCGAGGCCACCGCGTCCCGCCCGGAGCACGTGCCGCTCGCCACCGGCAAGAAGGCTCCGCGCCGGCCCGTCCGCGACGGGGAAACCTGGGGCCGGCTCTACGATCAGCGCTGGTGTCGCGTGACGCTCCCCGCGGGCGGACCGCGCTGGATGCGCTGGGACGAACAGGGCGAGGCGACGCTCTTCGTCAACGGCACGCCGTTCTACGGCTTCGACGTCGCCCACCGCACGGTCGAGCTTCCCGCCGGCGTGCGCGAGGTCTGGGTCGAGTCGCTCTGCGTGCAGGCCGCCGTCTGGCACCCCGACGCCAAGGGCCTCGCCGAGACCGGCAATCTCTTCCGCGACGCCTCGCTGCTGCGCCGCGATGACGCCGCGTGGGCCGCGTATCACGACCTGAATTGCCTCTACGATTACATGCTCGAGCTGCGCGTTCGCGAACTTCCCGGCGTGCCGAAGGAACTGGGCGCCATGACGCAGCAGGTCCCGCTGACCGACGTCTCGCCGCTCTATCGCAAGCTGCTGCGCGGGCTCGACACCGCCCTCGACGCGTTCGACTCGTCGGGCGTCGACGCCCTCCGCCGCGCGCTCGCCACCGTCTATCACGAGATGCGCGATGCCGCGCCGCTCGCGCGCGCGGCGCTCACCGGCCACTCGCATCTCGACCTCGTCTGGCTCTGGACCGAGCAGATCGGCGAGGGCAAGGCCGTGCACACGTTCTCGAACATGAACCGGCTGATGGCGCTCTACCCCGAGTTCCGTTTCGCCTACTCGCAAGCAGCGAGCTACGAGGCCGTCGGCCGCCGCTCGCCGGAGCTGCACCGCGCCGTCCGCGCCCGCCTGCGCTCGGGCCAGTGGGAAGCCACCGGCGGCATGTACGTCGAAGCCGACTCCCACGTGCCCACCGGCGAGGGCCTCGCCCGCGCGTTCATCCTCGGCCAGGAGTCATTCGAGAAACTCAGCGGCCAACGCTCGCGCGTGCTCTGGTTGCCCGACTTGTTCGGCTTCAGCGCGTGCCTGCCGCAACTGATGAAGTTGAGCGGCGTGGACTACTTCTTCACGACCAAGACCACCTGGAACACCGTCAACCGCTTCCCGCACTCGAGCTTCGTCTGGCGCGGCGCTGGCGGCCACGCGGTCGTCAGCCACGTCACGCAGGGCATCCAGTTCAACAACACCCTCTCCGTCGCCGAACTCCTCGCCACGTCGCGCCAGAACCAGCAGGGCGACATCCACGACGAAACGCTCATGCCCAACGGCTACGGCGACGGCGGCGGCGGCCCGAGCGAGGAAATGTGCGAGCGCGCCCGCCGGCTTTCCGGCCTGCGCGGCCTTCCCGCGCTGAAATGGGACCAGCCCGAGGCCTACTTCGACCGCCTCGCCGCCAAGCGCGCGTCGCTGCCCGCCCTCGACGGCGAAATCTACCTCGAATACCACCGCGGCACCTTCACGACGCAGAGCCGCGTGAAGTCCCACTTCCGCGACCTCGAGCGCTCCCTGCAACTTCGAGAAGCCGTCTTGGTGGCAACTGGAGCCGCGACGCCCCCGTCGCGGAATTCCGAACGCGACGAGGGCGTCGCGTCTCCATCCAGCCTGGATCACGCCTGGCGCCGCATGGTCTTCGCGCAATTCCACGACTACATCCCCGGCAGCTCCATCCCCGAGGTTTACGTGAAGGGCTTGCCGGAACTGGCTAAGCTCACACGTGAGCAAACCGCCGCAGCCCTCCGACAGGTGGAACGCGTTGCCCCCAACGCGTTAAAACGTCCATCCGCGAACAAGCGCGTTGAAGGCAACACGCTCCACCTCGAGTCCTGCCTCTTCAACCCGCTCCCCTTCGCCCGCCGCTGCGTCGTCGCCGGTAAAGTCGTCGACCTTCCCCCGCTCGCCGGCATCCGCCTCTCTCACGCCGTCGTGCGCAACGTTCCGCCCGTTACCGTCGAAGGCCGCACCCTTTCAAACCGTTGCGTCGTCGCAAGACTCACCGCGAACGGCGAACTCGCCGCGCTCAGCGTGGACGGCCGCTCCGTCGAACTCTCCGCCGGCGCCGGCCGGCTCGTCGCCTACCCCGACCACGCCGCGAATTTCGGCCCGTGGGACATCGACCGCGCCGCGCTCTCGCTCGGCCAGCCCGCCCACGGCCCCGCCAAAATCACCGCCGGCAAGAACTCCCTCGCCGTCACCCGCCAGATTGGCGCGGCCAGCACCGCCACCGTGCGCTACTGGCTGGAGCCGGGCGCGAGCGTGCTGCGCGTCACCGTCGAGCTGGATTACAACGAGGAGAACTCGCTGTTGAAGCTGCATTTCCCCACCGCGTACCGCGGACGCGAGGTCCGCTGCGGCACGCCCTTTGGCAGCGTGCTGCGTCCGCAGCTCGCGACGACGCGCGAGGCCGAGGCGATGTGGGAATGGCCGATGAGCCGCTGGGCCACAGTCAGCTCCGAGGGCGAACGCTCCGGCCTGTTCGCGCTGACCGAAAACAAATACGGCGTCAGCGTCCGCGACGGCGACCTCGCCGTCACGCTCCTCCGCACCCCTCGCCACGTCGGCTACGAGGACCACGGCCGCGCCTATCCCCAGCAGCTCAGCCGCCTGCCCAAACCCGCCACGATCTACACCGACCTCGGCCGCCACACCATCGAGCTCGCCCTCGGCTTCTACGACCTCGCCGCTCCCCGCGCCGAGCAGCCCGCCGCGCAGGCCGAGAACCTCTTCACCCCTCCCGTCGCCTACCGCGGCGCCCCGGTGGCGTCCGCCTTCCGCGGCCTCGAAGGCGGCGAAACGCTGATCCCCCACTGGGCGAAGCCCGAGACCCGCACCCGCTGGACCCTCCGCCTCCACGAAGTCGCCGGCCAGCGCGGCACCGCGAAGCTCCACCTCGCCCCGGGCTGGTCGGCCCGCAAGGTGGATCTCCTCGGCCAACCTATCGCCGCCCCACTGCGCAACGGCCGTCTGGCCTTTTCCCCCTACGAAATCATCAGCCTGCAGCTTTCACAAACCACAGGCCGCATGGCCTGACGCTCGGCCGCTGCCCCATTCTACGTCCCCCAAAAATCATGGATGAACCACCCCTGATTGAAAAAAGACCGGGGATTAATGTTCCCCTACTGATCGCTGCGCTCGTTCTCGTGCTGTTGGCCATGTGGTTCGGCTACGCTAGAGCTTTCCGGGCCAGCCACAACGTCGCAGAGTCCAGCGGCGCCGCGGTTTTCTCATTGGTTTTTCCAATGATCGTCGCGTTGTTGTTTTCGATGGGAAAGAGATTCCGAAACCCAGCCTCGTGGACGAAAATTGTCTTTTGGACCTCGTTGCTCGTGCTGCTTTCCACCTTCGGCGCCTGGACCGCCTCAAGAGTTTTCGAAGTGGACGAAGTTGCGGATGAAGAGGAAACCCCGTCCAGCCGGGATGGCGCCAGCCCCGTCGATCTCTCAGCCAACGCAGCAGGCGTGGACGTTTACTTCATCCCGTTCCTGATCGATGACGCGACCGCCTTTCGGCTCGCGGAAAAAGCGAAGGCGGACCTGGGCATAAGAGTGGAATCAATCATTGCCATGGGGAGCCGCGAGATTTTGCCCGCAAACGAAGCTGGCGCCTACGATCCCCGTGCAATTGCGGCTGCGGTTCGGAAACTCGAACCCAGTTTACTCGGCCGGAAGGAAAATACGCACTATGTGGTGCTGACCGACCGCGATCTGGTCGATATGGAGCGGGGAGGACGGCTCGTTTTTTCCACGCATTATCACGAGGATAGAATCTCGGTGGTCTCACTCGCGGGCATGGCCGAGGGCGGGGTATCGAGTGAGCAGGCAGACGCCCGTTTCTACAAAATGATCAAGCGGGCGATTGGAGAGATTTACTTTGGCTATCAACGTTCCACCGAACCGACTGATTTGATGTACTCGCCGATTCAAAGTGTCAGCGACATTGATCGCTTGCGCGATGACTTCACCAAATGAGCCTGACCAAAGGGTCAAGCCCTGAGAGCTGCTCAGGCTTTGGGTTTGGGGTTGCTGCAGAAACGGCGGAGTTGAAGTGACCAGGTTGCCTGCGAATTAGACCGATCCCGATCGTCCCGGGCCCGCACAACCCATGGGGCAGGCCATTGATCGCGGGGATTGGCCATCGGTCCGCTCCTGGGTTGCTCCACCGCGGCGCGGCTCCACGGTGGCGTCACCCCATGAAATTTGCCCCTTCCTTCACGCCGGGCGCTGCTGGCGCATCGGCCACGTCATGAAGACCTTCGCGGCGCGGCGTCCCGTGGTCTTCTCGGTCGCAGCCATCGTGGCGGCCCTGCTGGTCCTGAAGCTGGGCGCGTGGGGCTTGAAACAATGCATGGCGGAGCTGCCGGCGCGCCTGCTGGCGGAACTGATGTTCTGCCTGGTCGCGGTCGCGTATGTCTCGGCGCTGGGCTGGTGGCGGGATGTGGACTTCCACTGGCCGAATACCATGCGGGGCTACGCAGCTTACCTGCCTTGGCTGGTGCTGCCGCTGCTCGTGGTGCTCGGCTCGGGCGTGCACACGGCAACTGCGGACCGCGTGCTCGGTTACGCGCTCTTCTGCCTCATGGTGGGTTTCGCCGAGGAAGTGCTGATGCGCGGCGTCGTGCTGAAGGTGCTCGCACCCGGCGGCGTGGTGCGCGCGGTGATGCTCTCGTCGGTGCTTTTCGGGCTGATGCACTTGAGCGGGCTGTTTAACGGCCACGCGCTGCAACCCAGTCTCGTGCAGGTAATCTACGCGGCCTTCATCGGCATCGGCTTCGCCGGACCGCGGCTGTATTCCGGCAGCATTCTGCCCGCGATCCTGCTGCACGCGCTGGTGGACTTCGCCGATGGCATCGCGCGCGGCTACACCTTTGCCGCGCCTAAGGAAATGAATCTGCACGACGCTGGCGGCACGATCATCGTCACCGGTCTCTATGCCCTCTATGGGTGGTGGCTGACCCGGCGCAGCGTCGCCCGCGGTGCCACCTAGGCCGGCCTGATGTCGGGCCGCCTTCGAGGCAAGAGGAGGGCTCAGGTTGCGAACATTGCGGTGGTCTCGCTCCGCTTCATCCATCACAAAATCCGCGGCCTGATTTCTTATTTTCACCCGGGCAGTCTGACTCTTTCATTCCTCAACCGATGAGCACCATTCGCCCCGGTAATCAGCTAGCTCTCGTGGTCGTTGACGTCCAGGTCGGCGTCCTTGCCGAGGCGTGGGACGCGCCCCGGGTCATCCGAAACGTCGCCCGCGCCGTGGAACGCGCCCGCGACGCGGGTGTGCCCGTGATTTGGGTTCAACACCAGGGAGACGACCTGCTGCGGGATTCCGCCGCGTGGCAGTTGATGCCGGAACTCGCGCCCGCGCCGGGTGAGGCGCGAATCCACAAGCGCTTCGAGTCCTCCTTCGAAAGCACGAACCTGGAAGAGAACCTGGCCCGCCTCGGGGCGACGCATCTCGTCCTCGCCGGTGCCCAGACCAACTGGTGCATCCGGGCCATGGCTTACGCCGCCTTGGATCGCGGCTACGACCTCACGCTGCTCAATGACGCCCATACGACCCGTGACATCGACCTCGGCGGCGGCGCGAAAGTGGAGGCGGCCAACATCGTCGCCGATCTCAATCTCACGATGAAGTGGATCAGCTACCCGGGCCGAAAGAGCGGAACCGCCGCCACGGAAGAGATGGCTTTCACCGTCCCGCGGTGATTGAAGCGTCGCCAAAGCTGCCATCCTTCCCGCCTCTCCCCATGAAACCCCTGCATGTCCAATCCCACGCCCTCGACTGGAAACCGCTGGTCGAGGCCGGCGTCAAAACCGACGGCCTTTACGTCAAGGTGCTGCGTTTCGATGCGGCCACCGGGCGTCCGCCGACCTTCCTGCTGAAATTCGACGCCGGAGCCTCCTATCCGAACCACACCCACCCGGGTGGCGAGGAGGTCTACGTGCTGGAAGGTGAGGTCCGGTTTGGCGCGGACCACCTGCGGGCAGGCGACTATCTCTACACCTCGCCCGGCGCCATGCACCCCGTGTTCTCCAAGACCGGTTGCGTCATGCTGTTCGTCGTGCCGGAGGAAGTCGTGATCACCGGTAAAACCTGAAGCGGATCCGCAACCCTGGCTTCCGAATTGCCGGTCTCAAGAGTTTGGCCACAAAGAGACGCAAAGGGCGCAGTGGCTGCGAAGAACCCGCCCCACCCAACCAGCTTCCGGGCTGGCGCTCGGCGGCGGCTCTTGTAAACGGTAGCCCGCAATCATGAACAAGACCCGCTTGGAGGCGTTCAGTGACGGCGTCCTCGCCATTCTCATCACGATCATGGTGCTCGAGTTGAAGGCGCCCCATGCCGGAACCCTCGAAGCCCTGCGCGAGGTCGCCATGCCCTTCTGCGCCTACCTGCTGAGCTTTCTCTACCTCGGCATCTACTGGAACAACCACCACCACATGTTCCACGCGACCAAGGTCGTCAGCGGCAGCATCCTGTGGGCGAATCTCCACCTGTTGTTCTGGCTGTCCCTGATTCCCTTCGTGACCGATTGGATGGGCGAAAGTCATCTGTCTGCGCTGCCGACGGCGGCCTACGGCACGGTCCTGCTCCTGGCCGCGGTCGCCTACTGGATCCTGCAGCAATGCATCCTGTGCCAGGAAGGTTCCGCGTCGCTTCTCGCCCGGGCCGTCGGCCGCGACTTGAAAGGCAAGCTCTCCCCGGTCGGATACGCCATCGGCATTGCGGCAGCTTTTTGGCATGCTTGGATTTCGGCCGCGATCTACGTCGCCGTCGCGCTGATCTGGCTGATCCCCGATCGCCGCATTGAACGGGAATTGGCGAAACACGAGCCCGCGGGGTGATTGCCTCGGAGGAAAATCCCATGACCCCTGCCGAACGAGCCATCCACGAGGTGCACACCACCTGGATCGCGGCCGTCAACGCCCGCGATCTGGCGCGCTTGCTTACCCTGATGACGGACGATGCCGTGTTCCTCAATCCGGGTCAGGCGCCGTTTGGTCCGGCAAAATTTTCCACCAACTTTTCCGCCGCCCAAACCCGGGTGCGGATCGATTGCACCAGCGAGTTGGAGGAGGTCGTCGTCGCCGGTGACGTGGCTTACACGCGGAGCCGCGACGCGTTGTCTGTGACCCCGCGCGCCGGCGGGGAAACGATGCAGCTCGCCGGCTACCGGATCACGGTTTACCGCCAGCAGCCTGACGGCCGCTGGCTCCTGGCCCGCGACGCCCACACGTTGTCGCAGGTGGAAAAGTAAGAACGAGCGTGGGCGTGGTCTGGGGCTCCCGACCCACCGAAGTGGCCGGATTGCCCATTTCCTACTCGTGAGTAAGCGTCCACGTGACCACGTTTCCGGCGATGAAGCCCACGACGCCAACTGAATATCTCGCGGCCTTGGACGAGCCACGACGCTCTGAGCTGAAGTCGCTCCACGCTGCGATCCGCAAGGCTGCACCGAAACTCAAGCCTTACCTCGCCTACAACGGCACGATGATTGGCTACGGGCCGTATCACTACGTCTACGCCACCGGCCGCGAGGGCGATTGCCCGATCGTCGCGCTCTCGAGCCGCGCGCAGTATGTGAGCGTCTACATTTGCGGTCATCGGAACGGCAAGAACATCGCGGAAGCCGCGAAATCCAAGCTCGGCAAGGTGTCCGTGGGCAAGGCCTGCATCCGGTTTAAACGCCTTGAGGATCTCAATCTCCCCGCTTTGCTCGATCTCGTCCGGAAAGCCGCGCCGCTCCTCGACAACGGCAGCACCGATTTTTCACTCTGAGCCCCCGGCCACGGAGGTTTGGCCACAAAGAGGCACGCAGGGGCTCGGGGCTGCGGCAGAGCCTCCATTGCGCCTTTTTGTGGCCAATGTGCATTACAACAATTCGAGCTTCACCCGCACGACTAGTTTCCCGCTGCGGCCGCGCTGGGTCAGCGTCAGGCGAGGCTGGATCTCGGCGTGCAGCGTGGTGACGAGATACTGCTCCTTGCGCTCCTGCATCACGGTCTTCCACACCGGTTCCTCGAGCGGAAGCTGCTCGACCACAGCCTCGACGCCAGCGTCCCACGTGAGGATCGCGCGGCCGCGGCGGCCGGTGATCACGGCGCGGTGGTTCTTCACCTCGAGCGTGATGGGCAGCGTCGTGGTCCAGTGAAACGCCACGCCGTCGCCGCGCTCCAGCGCCCAGTCGTCGGCGATCGTCAGCTCCGCCGGTGCCGGTGAATCCCACGTGCGCTTCCAGTGCGTGAACCAACCTTCCCAGCCCGCGGCCAGGTCCATCGTCGCGTGGAAGCCCGTCGCATCACCGCGCGCCTGCGGCGTGATGTCCGCCAGGATCGGGTTGGCTGGACGCGGACGCGCCCTGGCGGCGACAGGCACGAGCATGTTGTGGCGCTGGGCGTGCTTCAGCACGTCGGCGAGCGGGTTGCTGTAGTCGCAGCTCCCGAAGTCACGCGCAAACGCGTCGCCGGCAAACTCGAGCACGAAGGAGCCCTTGTCCTCGTGCGTGTGCGACGCCCCCGCTTGGTTGCCCATCAGGAAGAGCTTCACCCATTCGCCGCCGAGTTTCCGGTGCGACGCGACCTGGCCAATCTTCGGCATCTCGACCAGTGGCCGGAACGTCGGCGCCTGCGCCGGGACTTCGCGCAGGAGATTCTGCGCCAGCAGCGTCATCGGCTGTCCGCTGCTGCGCGCGATCGACTTGTGGAACACCGTCACCCAGTGCGAATCCGGCATGAGCCACGCGAGGAACGCCGCGCCTTCTTGCGGGATGTATTGCGCGTCGCAGATCAGGATCATCGACAAATCATCCGCCGTGCTCACCAGCACCTCCGCCATCTGCGCCGTGGCACGCATCGCGGCCGGGATCAGCTCGCGCGCCACCTTCCCACGGGCCCGGGCGTAGTAGTAGCACGTGAGCATCGCCTGCCGCGCGGTGAACGTGAAATACATCGGCCCCTCGGTGTAGCCGCCGTCGGGCAGCAGGATCTTCGCGAGGTTGTCGTAGAGGTCCGCCAGCGCGAGGTCGGTGTAGGGCGCGACGCGCGACGCCGCGGGCTTTGGATACGGTTTCCAGCGCGCGGGCATCGCGCGCTCGAGCACGAGGTAGGCATACATCCGGCCGGGCATGAACCAGGCGGTCTGGTTGCACCAAAAAAGGTATTCCCACCACCAGGAGTTGTAGTTGTTCGTGCCCTGCCCTTCCTCCGCCAGCCGCCGCAGGATCAGCTCGCGGCCGTAGTCGGTGAACCACTCGCCGCACAGGTCGAGAATTAATGCCAAATCATACATGACCAGGCTCGGCACAAACGCCCGGTGTTCCCACTTGCAGCCGGTCAGCCAGCTCAGGAACGACGGGTCCCAGCGCGTGCTGTGCGCCAGGCACATCGCGTAGCGCGCGGCCAGGCGGCCGAGTTTCTTGTCGCGGAACAGCACCGACGCCTGCGCGGCGTTCGCGCCGTGCGTGAGCAGGTGCTTGCCGTAGTCGCGGTCGCGGGGAAACCGCATGTCGTTCCAAAAATTGACGTATTCCGTCGTCATCTTCTCCGGCATGAGCCGGGTGGCGTCGCTCGCCAGTTCCCAGAGCGGTGAAACCTTCGGCCCGCCCGCATCCGCCAGCCGCGCCCGCGCCTCCGCCAATTCCGCACTCGTGAGATGCAGCCCAAAAGCCGGCTCGAACGTCGGTTCGAAACTCTCCGGCTGGAGATAATCCTCCCACCGCTCGTCGAAGCGTTCGAACTGCCGCAGGTAGCGCTGCAACTGCCCGCCGTGCTGCAGGCCGATCCAGTTCAACCAGCCGACGACGCCCGGTAACGAGGTTGGGGCGACGTAAATTTCCAAGGTCAGCCCGCTCAGCCGCTTCGCCCCCTCGAGCGGCAGCAGCACCTCACGCTTCCGGTGCTCAAACGGCGTGCTGCGCATCCGACGGACGCCTGCGTCAGTTTCCGCCACCAGCACAACTTCGGCGCCGGGCGGCGCCACCAGCGAGAACATCACCGCCTCGTAGTCGCTACAGTCCACCTCCAGCGCCCGGCTCATCCGCAGCGCGGGCGTGGCGGCGTCGGCCGGCGGACGCTGCCACTCGTAATGCACGAACGACCAGCTCTGCGCGACTTGCAGGCCTTCCGCGCCATCTTTGTGCACCGTCCACTTCGGCAGGCCACTGAGTTGTTCGTCAAAGAACGCCTCGAATATCGCCTCGGCCGAATTGATGGGGGTAAGCTTCATACGCAGCAGAAAATTTTCATTTCTTTTCACTGGTGGCGAGCGGTGAGTTGCGCGCAGTGTGCCGCCGTCCGTCCTCGCCCCCGTCGGCCCCTCGACGCTGGCCCCTCGTCTCTCGACTCCCACCCCATGTCCAACGTTCCCGTTCGTTACGGCATCATCGGCGCCGGTGTCATCGCCAACCTCATGGCCCGCGTTTTCACCGAGGGCCGCGGTTCCGTCGCCGTTGCCGTGTCCGACGTCAACCCCGAGGCCGCGCGGAAACTCGCCGACCTCGTCGCGGTGAAGAAGATCTACCCCGACTACCACCAGTTGCTCGCCGACCCCGAGGTGGACGCGGTCTACATCGCCACGCCGCCCTTCCTGCACAAGCCGATGACGATCGCCGCCCTGAGGGCCGGCAAGCACGTCTGCTGCGAGAAGCCCTTCTTCCTCACCCAGGCCGAGGTCCGGGAAGTCATCGCGGTGCACCAGACCGTCCCGCATCTCCGCGTCAACTGCTGCTCCTCGCGTTACCACAACTCCGAGACGGCCCGCCGCGCCCGCCAGCTGGTCGCCGACGGTGAACTCGGTCAGCTCTACCGCGTGCACTTCGAGCAGGTGACCCTGGCCGGCAAACCCGGCACCGTGCTCCCACCCTGGCGCAACGACCCGGCCAAAAACGGCGGCGGCATTTCGTTCGACTGGGGCCCCTACGACCTCGACTGGCTGAGCTTCGTGCTCGGCGACCTTTTCAAGCCGCGCATCCTCTTCGGCACCACCGGCAACTACTTCCCGCTCACGACCGAGCGCGTGCCGCCCTGCCTCAACGTCGATGGGCGTCTCGCCGCGGAGATCATCTGCGACGGCGGCCTCACGATCCACTGGGAGCGCCGCGCCGCCGAGCACGGCCCCGACCGTCACAACGTGGAGTTCCGCGGCACCAAGGCCGGTATGGACCTCTGCTTCCTGCCGATGGGCGCGAAGCAGTCGCTGCACCACTACGCGTATGTCGGCGAGGCGCCGCTCGCCGAGACCAAGCTCCGCGACGCGCCGCCGCCATGGGACGACACGCTCGTCTTTCCCATCCGCGACCTGACCGCCGCGATCCGGGAAAACCGTCCGACGTCCCACACCCTCGCGCACGACCTGCGCATCCACGGCGTCTTCGACGCCCTCCTCGCTTCCGCCCACACGCAACAGGCAGTGAGGATCGCCGACTGAAGTCCGCGATCAGTTGAGCATTGAAAGCCCGACACCTATCTCCCCGCCCTCGACGGCCTTTTGTCTATCGGCATTAGGCATTAGACATTGGTCATTCGTCGCCATTCCCCATGCCCCCGCTCAATCCCCTCTACCTCTTCAACAACCACTTTGCCGGCCACCGCCGCAATTATCCGTTCCGCACGCGGCTCGCGATCGCGGCGGACCTGGGCTTCGACGGCTACGAGCTTCACCCGATCGAGCCGGACGACGACAAGTCCTGGAACGAGGCCGCCGCGGCGTTCAAGTCCAGCGGGCTGAAGCACGCGGGCATGTATGTCGTCGCCAAGGGCGCGACCGACGACGAATTTCCCAAGCTCGACGCCGAGATCGAGCGCACGCGGCGCATCATTGACCGGCTCCACGCGATCGACCCGCACGCGTTCCTCAACTTCACCGTCTTCAGCAATCCCGCCGGCGCCAGCCCGCCGGACTACCGCGAGGCCGGTTCCGCCAAGGCCGAACCGCGCCACTGGGAGCGCACCGCCCGCATCGTGCGCGCGGCCGACGACGCCCTCGGCGCGAAGGGCATGACCGGCAATCTCTACAACCACGTCTGGTTCATCATCGACACGCCCGCCGCCGAATTGCGCGTGCTCCGCGACGCAGGCGCCAAGGTCATCCGCCCCGGCGTCGCCATTTTTCACTCCCACTTCCACCTCGGCGTGCCCGACTTCGCCGAACTGATGGCACAGCCCGGCATGGAGCGCCTCGGTTATTTCGCCGTGCTCAACGGCTGGCCGAAGCCCGCTGAGCCGTTCCGCACGCGCCCGCTGCACGACGGCAACATCGACATCGCCGGTGCGCTCGGCGTGCTCTGGTCCCGCGGCTATACCGGCCCGATCGTCTCGCAGGCCTACGACCTCGGCGGTGATCCCTACGAAACCGCCCGGCGTTCCCGCGATTACATCCGCGAGGTCCACGCCCGCTTCCTCCGCAACCCCGCGCTCAATCCGGCGGCATCCTGATTTTTGGCCACGAAGAGGCACAAAAAGCGCAAAACTCGGCCCCTGATTTCCAACCCGGACTCCGCATGTTTTCTTTTTTGCGCCTTCTTGTGCCTCTTCGTGGCCAACCCACTCCGATCCGATGAGCAAAATTGTCCAAGTCGAAATCGGCCGCTTCGACTACGCCGTCGCGGGTGAGTTCAAGTTCTTCGCGCCGGGCCCCGACGGCCGCGTCACCCGGCCCAGCGTGCTCGTTCGCCTCACCGACGCCGAGGGCCGCACCGGCTGGGGCCAGGCCGTGCCCGTGCCGTCGTGGACCTACGAGACGGTCGAGACCGTCATGACGACCCTGCGCCACTACCTCGCGCCGCTCGTGCTGGGACGCGACCCGGCCGACTTCGCCGGCCTCCACGCTGCGATGAACCACGCGATCCGCCCCGCGTTCTCCACCGGCCAACCCCTCTGCAAGGCCGCGCTCGACCTCGCTTGCCATGACCTCGTCGGAAAACAGCGCGGCGTCCCCGTGTGGAAGCTGTTCGGTCCGCCCAACTCGGCGCCGCCTTCGCTCACGCTCAGCTGGACCGTCGCGTCGCCGAAACCCGCTGTCATCGAACAGCAGCTCACCGAGGGCCGCGCGCGCGGTTACCGGAATTTCAACATCAAGGTCGGCTATCCGCAGTCCGCCGAATACGACCTCGACCTTGCGCGCCGTGTGCGCGCCTTCGCGCCGGACGGTTTTCTCTGGGCCGACGCCAACACCGGCTACACTCCCGAGCAGGCGCTGGCGATCGCGCCCAAGCTGCGCGCGGCCGGCGTGGACGTGCTCGAGTCACCGCTGCCACCCACGGCAATCCGTGGCTACCAGGCACTGAAAAAGCAGGGAGCCCTGCCCATCCTGATGGACGAAGGCATTGTCGGCCCCGAGGTCGCCGCGGAATTCATCGCGCTCGGCCTGATGGATGGGATGGCGCTCAAACCCGCGCGCAACGCCGGGCTCTGGCCGTCCGTGTCGATCGTCAACCAGCTCCACGCTGCCGGCCTCATCGTGCTCGGCTCGGGTCTGACCGACCCGGATTTCTCGCTCGCCGCCGCCGCGCAGCTTTATGCCTGGGCCGGAATCACCCGGCCGTGCGCCCTGAACGGCCCGCAATTCCTCGCCGACTCGCTCGTCGGGAAAACACTCGCCCCGACCCACGA
This sequence comes from uncultured Opitutia bacterium, assembly GCA_903862955.1. Classification (GTDB taxonomy): domain Bacteria; phylum Verrucomicrobiota; class Verrucomicrobiia; order Opitutales; family Opitutaceae; genus Opi-474. The sequence goes on along the minus strand of CAIPAH010000015.1, from coordinate 13,524 downwards.
CGTGCTCGCCGTCCCCACCGGCCCCGGCCTCGGCCTCACGCCCGATGAGCGCGCCGCGCGGTGTCTCGAATCGGTCGCGCAACTCTGATTCCTCCAGAAGGTTGGCCACGAAGAGGCACAAAACGGCGCAAAAAATTCTGCCGCTTCGATTCTGGCTCCTGACCCGAATCCCAAGGTCTTTTCTTGCGCCGTTTTGTGCCTCTTCATGGCCAACTTCAGCTCGATTCCCGAAGCTTCAAAACCGCACTGACCACGCCGTCACGTCCGCCGTGGCGATCAGCGGTAGCTTGCGCACGCCGCTCAGATCCGGGACACCGGCGATCATGATGAAGCCGCTTTCGCCCGTGGGCCGCAGCAGCTTGCCCGAGAGCGTGCGACTTGCGGCGTCCCAGCGCACGTCCGACAACTCGCGGCCACCGCTCTGGTGAAAACTCGTGCCCACCGGCCAGGGATGCGGCCGCGGTTTCCGCAGCACGACAAGTTTCACCGCCGGGCCGTGAAAACCGATGTCGAACAGACCCGGTCCCGATTCTTGGATCGGATTCGCGAAGTCGCCCGGGTGACGGTAAGCCGACACCGGCCGCTCCATCCGCGGGATCACGCCGAGAAACTGCCCCGACCAGAATTCGTAGGCCCAAAGTTGCGCATTCGCCGGCAGGCCGAGTCGCGTGAGCTCGACTTGGAAACGCCGCGCCAGGTTCACGCCCGAGCCAATCTCGGCCGCGGGCTCCGTCCAGTTGCAGACCGCCACGAGCGTCCATTCATCCCAGTCCGCGCGCACCGGCAGGGTCCAAATCGTGGCGCCGCCCGGCTCACGCTCAGCCGGTGTCTCCCGCGCCAACAAGCGCGCCGTCTTCGCGTCCGTCTTCTCCTTCGCCTTGATCAGCGTCAGGTAGGGCACCGTGCCGGTCTTGACGGGGTGAAAGAGGTCCACCGGCGTCGCCGGCGTGCCGTTTGGCGGCAGCGTTGCGAGCAACACCGCCCACCGGTCCTCCGGCAGCGTTGTCAAGTCGTCGCCGATGTCCACGTGGCCCGCGCCCATGAACGTGACGGTCGCGCGCATCCGCGCCTCCTCGAGCGTGCCGGGCAAACCCACCACGAGGCACGACGGCTGCAGCAGCGCCCAGCGCTGTTTGAAGAGATGACAGGCGTAGCTCGTGTAGACTTCGCGCAGATGCCGCCAGCCGAGACCCGTGTTGCCCGTGTCCATGTTCGCGTAACTCAGCGCGGTGATCCCCGCGGCAGCGGCGTCGGTGCCGGAGCAGTCAATCATCAGCGCCGTCTCGCCGGTTGAGTTCAGCGCGTCCTGCGCGATGCGGAACGCCTTGCGCACCGCCTCAATGGCCCGCGGGTTGACCAGCCGCGGATCGTGCCGCTGACGCAGCTTCTCACCCGTGACCACCCCCGCGAAATCCCACTTCACATAGCGCACGCCCTTCTCGGCCAACGCCGTAAAGTTTTCCCGCAACCAACCCTGCGCGCCCAAGTGCGACACATCGAGCGCATACACCGGGCAGAACGGCTCCCAGAACCAGTGATAGTTGACGAACGGTTTGCCGTCGGCGCCGCGCAGCAGCCACTCGGGATGTTCCTTCGCGATCGGATGCGTGTCCGCCACGCAGAGCACGCCGACCCACACTCCGAGTTCGAACGATTCCTTGCGCAACTCGCCGCTCAGCCAGCCCAACCCGCGGGAAAAGCGGTCGTTTTCCTCGAAGTAAGTCGGGATGTTGTCCTTCTCCCAGCCGAGATCCAGCTGCAGGTATTTCAACCCCAGCTGCTCCAGGTGCCTCCCGCGCGCGGCGCGGGCCGTGGCGAGCACGTTCTGCTCGCTCACGCCGAGCCGGTAGGGATACCAGCTGCACCAGTTGGCGAGCGGCGGCGGCGCGGAGGCGAAGTCGTTGCGCGACTTGATCCGGTCGCCGTGCGCCCCGAGCAGCGCCAGCGGATCAGCCCCCGCCTCGATCACAAAATTTCCCAGCGCCAGGGTTTCGCCCGGCGCGAGCGGATAGTCGCCCCCGTCAAAATCGATCGTGAACCGGCGGAAGGCCGGGACTTTCACCACGGCGTCCGGGTCTTTCGCCGCGGCCGACTTGGCCGTGCCGCCGTCGACATTGTCCGCGCCCGAGATTGTCCGCCCGGCCGCGAGCCGCATCCGCCCGCTGAGATTCGGCAGCCAGCGGTCCACGGTCTCGAAGCCGATCAGCAGGGCGCGCCGCGTCGCGGGATTGTAGAAAACCGTGTGATTATGGCCGGTGAATCCAGCCATCGTGCCGTCGAGCGCCTTCAGCCCGTCGCTGCCCGTCAGCATCTGCCGCGGCGTGCGCACGCGGCCCATGTAGGCGCTCTGCTCAAGGATCCGCACGTCAGCCGGCGCGGGGCCCAGCGCCAGGCGCGCGCACTCGAACAAGGTCACGTGATTCACCGCCACGGGCCGCAAGCCGGGGTTGCGCAGCGTGCTGGTCACACGCACGCGGTCCGCCGATTCCTGGACAATTTCCTGCACCAACTTCGCCTTCGCCCCGCGCCACGTCGCGGTTCGCTTGCGCGCCGGGCCCTTCACGCCGGCAAAACGCAGCGCCGCCTTGCGGCCATCGAGCATCAGCTTCGGCCCGCCCGGACCGAACGCGAAGTGCCCTGCGCTCCAACTGAACATACCGGCGTGGAAGGTGATCTTCATGAAGGGGGTTTCCGGTGTAGAGCGGGATCGCCGATCCCGCCTTCTTGCGTCCATGACGGCAGGGTTCCGTGACCCCACCATGCATTTACAGCTGCACTTCCTTGCCGCCATTCGCGCTGCTCTCGTTCGCCGCCTCGATGAAGCGGATGAGCTCAATCGTCTCCTCCGGGTCGATCGGCGTGGCCCCGCCCTGGAAGAACGCCAGAAACGCCTCCGCGAGGCTGGCATAGAACGGCTTCACTTGCGTCTGCACGTTCACCGGCACCGTCGTCTTCTCAAAGTGCACCAGGCCGTGCATCTCGTAGTTCCCGGTGCGGTTGCCGCGCACGGTGCCGAGCCGCCCGTCCGCCCAGATTCCGGTCGCCACGTCGTAGTCGGCGTTTGAGACGCAGCGTACGCTCCGGCAGCCGCGGCCCATCGTCGTGTAGAGCATCTCGACGGCGTGGATGCCGTACCAGTAAAGCCCCGGGTTCGTCGGCTCATGCGCCGCCGCGCCACAGAAATCCGCGCCCTTGACCGTCGCCTTGTTCTCCGGCGTCACCACCTTGACCAGCGCCTCGGTGAAGCGCAGCGACGATGACGAAAACAGCTTCACGTTGTGCTTCTTCGCCATCGCGAACATCGCCTTCGCGTCCGCCGTGCTCACGGCGAAGGGCTTGTCCATGAACACCGGTTTGCCGAACGGCGCGATCTTCGCGAACTGCCCGGGATGCGTGCGGCCGTCGAGCGACGTGAGCAGGATCGCGTCGCACACCTGCGCCACCGCCTCCGGGCTGTCCACGATCGTGACCCCAAATTTGTCCTTCAGCTCGGCCGTATAGCCGGCCACGCGGCTGATGCTGGAATCCACATCCGGCGAGCCGCCCGGCCACGCCATGGTCACCCGCGCGCCCTTCATCGCTTGTTTGGAGGCGGGATTGTTGAACGTGTCGCTGAAGACGAGCACGTGCGACGTATCGAGCCCAATGATGCCGAGTTTCAAATCGCGGGGCGGATTCATGGTGAGCCACTTTGCGCCCGCGCGCCCGGCGGTTCCAGCGCAGACTATGCGTGTATTCTGTATTTTCATCCCGCGGGCCGATGTGCACTATCCGGTCACCGATGGCCCCATCCACCCACCCCGCGCCCCTGCCGCGTGTTCGCGTGCTCGCCACCGGCGGCACGATCGCCGGCGCCCAGACGGGCAGCTCCCGCAGCTACCAGGCGGGCGCATTCTCCATCGATGCGCTCATCGCGGCCGTGCCCCAGCTCGCCACGCTCGCCCGCCTCGAGGTCGAGCAGGTCGCCGCGCTCGGCAGCCAGGACATGAATGAGGCCATCTGGCTGAAACTCGCCGCCCGCGCCGAGGCCGCACTCGCCGACCCCGACATCGCGGCCGTGGTCATCACGCACGGCACCGACACGATGGAGGAGACAGGCTATTTCCTGAACCTCGTCGTGCACAGCGCCAAGCCGATCGTCCTCGTCGGCGCCATGCGCCCGGCCACGGAGATCAGCGCGGACGGCCCGATGAACCTCTACAACGCGGTGGCCGTCGCCGCCCATCCCGACACGCGCAACCGCGGCGTGCTGGTCGTGGCCAACGACGAGATCCATTTCGCCCGCGAGGTGAGCAAGACGAACACGACCCAGGTCGGCACATTCAAGGCCTCGCACCGCGGCCTCGCCGGCCTCGTCCACGCCGGCCGGTTGCACCTCTACGCCCCGCCCGTGCGCCGCCACACCGTGGCCAGCGAATTTTCCGCCAGCGGACTCACGAGCCTGCCGCGCGTGGACATCGTTTACGCGCACGCCGGCATGGGCCGCGAGCTGATCGACGCCGCCGTCCGCGCCGGGGCCAAGGGCCTCGTCATCGCCGGGGTCGGCGACGGCAACCTCAACGAGGCCGCGCTCGCCGCCGCCGCGGCAGCCGCGCGCGCGGGTGTTGCGATTGTGCGCAGCTCGCGCACCGGGGGCGGCGTGGTCGAGCGCAACATCGAGATCGATGATGACGAACTCGGCTTCATCGCCGCCGACGAGCTGAATCCCCAGAAATGCCGCGTGCTGCTGATGCTCGGCCTGACGCGCACGGCCGACCCGCGCGCGTTGCAGGAGCTGTTTTTCACGTATTAGGCGGAGCTGGTGGCGGAGGCGTTGCCTCAGCCAGCTCCCGATCCTGATCGGCGGAGTGCTTCAGCGCGTAGGCCATGTAGAGCACGACGACGACGTTCGTGATGAAAATCGAGAACTTCACCGGGCCGAACTTGTGCATCAGTTCGTAAACCTCCACGGGCAGGTAAATCGCGCTCGAGGCCAGCGCGAACCACTCCGCCCAGCGCCGTTCGTGCCACAAGCCATAGGCCTCGATTGCGCGCACCACGGAATACAGCGTGGCCAGCGCGGCCAGGAACCACAGATTCGCGTCCGTCACGCGTTCCGAGGCGTCGATAAAGATGCGGGGATATTTGCCGGCAGGGTTGAGATGGCTGTGGCGGACGAATTTTTCCGCGAGCGCCTGCACGTCCCGGTGGATGAGCGCGAGCAGGCCGAAACCGACCAGCAGCACGAGGGCGGCCTTGCAGGCCTCCACAATCGCGACGGCGCGAACCCCGGTTAGCAACGGTTTACGAATCATTCAACTTCACCCTACCAGCATGGCGCCCGTCGCGCAATGCCCGGCAGCTTGGGGCTCGCCTCCGCCCAAAAGATAACTATTCCAGTCAGATTCCGGGAAGATGGCTGACCGGCGACTGATCCCTCTCACTTTTCCCCTTCCCTTTCCTTCATGCGCATTGGTGGCGAGCCAGATTCCGACGAGCCCGAGCAGGAGATTCCGCTGGAAGTGCAGCTGTTTCTCAACCGAGGCTGGGCCATCATGAAGACGGAGCGACGGGGCATCGTCCTGACCGGACCGAAGGCGATGCGCGGCCGGACCAAGTTTATCATCGGCTTGGGAGTTGTCCTCGTCGTCGCCGGCATCTTCAAGCTCGGATCCGTGGCCATCGCGATCGGCGCGGTGTTGCTCATCCTCTCGGCGGCTGACTACCAATACGCCACGCGGCCCCCGACCAAGTTCTTCCCAGCGGATGGGGAGAAGAAGCGCACGATGGAGCGCGGTTGACCTGCAGTGCAACTCGCAGTCCCGGATCTCGGCGACCCGAAGTGGTAAGCCGGAAGCCAGGAAACCAGGAATCCGCACGAGGCAAACTGGACTGCGAACGTTGGCTGGCTTCCGGCTTCAAAAACCTCCGATTAGTCCGGCTCACGGGGTGAAGTGGCGTAACCTCCCAAACCGGGGCAAAAACGCGGCCAGGCGGGAACCGCACGTATCCTCCGCAGTCCGTCGGGGGATGAAACGACACTCTTCTCCGCCTGGGACCCGCGACCTGGCCGGCGACCCGGCGGTGGAAAAAATCAGCCGCATCGCCAAGGACACACGCATCTGCCTGTTCGGCACGTCCGAGGGCCACACGCCGCTCGAATTCCGGCCCATGTCCGTCCAACACGTCGACGCCGCCGGCAACCTCTGGTTTCTCAGCGCGCGCTCCAGCACCCTCAACCGCCAGGTCAGCCGCCACCCGTTCGTGCAGCTCCTCTTCGCCAATCCGGCCGCCTCGGAATATCTCAGTTTGCAAGGTCGCGCGTTCGTCAGCGACAGCCAACCCCTGCGGGAAAAATACTGGAATCCCCTTGCGCAGGCCTGGTTCAAGCAGGGCGTCAATGACCCGGAGTTGACCGTCGTCCGCGTGCAGCCCGAGCAGGGGCATTATTGGGACAGCGACGACGGCAAGACGGTGACATTTCTCAAGATCGCCGTTGCCGCCCTCACGGGCACGGATCTCCCAACCGGCATCTCGGGCGAGGTTCGGCCGTAAATCCCCGCCGGCTTTTCAGTGTTCAGTTCGCGGGCGCCGTGCAGACGCCTGACGGGTGGGTCACGTTGACTTCCGTCAGCCCCAGACTCCACGATCCGAGTGGACGCGCCCCCAGGAATGGCCCAGCAAGATCCGGCGACGGCTGGAACCCCCGGCGGTTCGCCACGTGGCATGGTCAATGAAATGGACAACGCGCGGGGGGCGCCGGCATGATTGCCCTTAACCGCATGAGCGCCGACCCGGTCATTTCCGTCCAAAACGTGTCCAAGGCCTATCGGATCTGGGACAAACCGGCTGCGCGACTTACCGCCCCCATGCAGGAGGCGCTTGCTGGGATGCTCCCCGGCTCCACTGGCCGCTGGTTCGGCAACCAAGCGTCCCGGAGCTACCGAGATTTCAAGGCGCTCGAGAATGTCTCGTTCGAGATTCAGCGAGGGGAGATTATTGGAATAATCGGCCGCAATGGCTCGGGCAAGAGCACCCTCCTCCAGATCATCGCCGGCACCCTCCAGCCCACCACTGGTTCCGTGAAGGTGAACGGGCGCCTGGCGGCGTTGCTCGAACTCGGCAGCGGCTTCAACCAGGAGTTCACCGGCCGGGAAAACGTTTACCTCAATTCCACCGTGTTGGGGCTGACCCGCCCGGAAATCGACGCGAAATTCGACTCGGTCGCGAGTTTCGCGGACATCGGGGAATTCATCGACCAGCCGGTAAAGACTTATTCCAGCGGCATGGCCATCCGCCTGGCCTTTGCCGTGCAGATTCAACTGGAACCCGACCTGCTGATCGTGGACGAGGCGCTGTCGGTCGGCGACGAGGCCTTCCAGCGCAAGTGTTTCGCGCGGATCGGGCAAATGCGGGATCGCGGCGCCACCATTCTCTTCGTTTCCCACTCCAGCGCGACCGTGGTGGCCTTGTGCCAGCGCGCCATCCTGCTCGATCACGGTCGGCGCATTCTGACCGCCCGGCCCAAGGAAGCTCTCCAGTTTTACAACCAACTTTGCTACGCGTCGGCCGAAGCCCGGCCCCAGATCCTCGCCGAGATCGCGCGGGCAGATGCCAGCCCCGCACCCCTCGCCCCGACCCCGGCACTGGCCGCGTTGGCGGCGCCTCCGCGCGAGCTGGCGGCCACCCGGCCGAATGCATATTTCCTCGAGGAGCTGCGGACGGAAACGCGCAGCGAATTTCCCCCCCGCGGGGCCCGCATTCTCGAGGTGCAGATCCACGACACCGAAAACCGGGGCGTCAATGTGCTGGTCCCGCAGGAAACCTACACCCTCCGCCTGCGGGTCGCCTTCGAGCAATCCGCCACGCGAGTCCGGTTCGGCTGGACCGCGAAGAGCCTAACTGGCGTCGTGCTGAGCGGCGCGGCCACGCACCAGGCCGGTCAGGGCTTCGATGGTTTTGACCCGGGTCAGGAGATCTCTGTCAAATTCACTTTTCGCAACCTCTTCAACCCAGGGACGTATTTCATCAATGTGGCCGTGCGCGCGCTGATGGAAGAACCCGACGTCATCATCCACGGGTTTGCCGACGCCCTCATGTTCAAGGTCCTGCCCTCCCCCGGCATCGCCCGGAATGGCTTCATGGATTGCACCGTCGAGCCGGCGTGGACAGCGACCAATGCAAAATCCGCCACCCCCATTCGCTAAGCACTCCGCCGTCTCCGGAATGCCCGTGCCTACACCGATCTTGGAATTGGTTTCGGTCCACGTGCCGAAATGCGGTGGCAGCTCCCTGGGAGTGGCGTTGGGTCGGGTGTATGGAAAGAGCCTGTTGCACGATACCGGAGACCGGCCGGGTGACCCGGCCTCGCCAATGAACGCGAATCCCGAGGATTTTTTCCAACAAGCCCAAGTGGTTCTTCCGGCTCTTCTTGCAGGCAAGCGCGCGGTACACGGGCATTTCCATCCGCGAAAATACCGCTCCGTCCAATGCAGCTTCCGCACAGCGGTGATCCGGGAGCCGGTGGCCCGCCTGATCTCCCACTATTTCTATTGGCAGACCATGCCGCCCGAGCCGCACAGCCTGCACCAGGACTTCCTCCGTCAACGCCCGAGCCTGGAGGAATTCGCCCAAGTGCCATTTCTCCGGCACTTCTACACCCACGTATTTTTCGGGGGCATGAAACTCGCGGACTTTGACTACATCGGCACGTTGGAAAATATGCCGGCGGCTGTGGCTGCCATTGGACGTGGCATCGGTCACCCCTTGGAACTGGTGAAGGAAAACCAAGGAGCGAATCCAGAGTATCAGGGGGGCCTGGCTCGAATACGCGGTGATGCGGCCCTGTGGAACAAGCTGGCTGCGCTGCTCGAGGACGACGTCCGTTTTTACGAAGACGCCCGCAATCGCTGGTCTTAGTCAAAGTCGAAGTCCCAAGCCCGCCTCATCGTCCGCCATGCGTCCTCCGTTCGATCGAATCTATTGCGTCAGCCTGCCGCGCTGCACGGAGCGTCGCGAGCATGCAGCGCGGGAACTCGCTTCGGTGGGCTTGGGCGACTTCCGGTTTTTCGACGCGACCGACCATGACGGCCCGCTCGTCGCCGAATATCGCGAGCGCGGCCTGGTCGCCAACTTTCCGCCCTGCTTCCGCTGCGGGCAGCGGGTGTGCGATTGTCCCAACAACGTCCTGATCGATTCTCAGGTCGCGACCTTCATCACCTTCAAGCGGCTTTGGGAGGAGATCGCACAGCAGAATGTAGGAACGGCTCTCGTGGTGGAGGATGACATCAAGTTCACCGAGTATGCGCCTCAACTGCTGAAAGATGCGCTGACCGCGGAAAACCTGTCGGCCATCGGCTTCAGGCCAGATGCCGAAGCACTTCTCGGCCTGGGATGGAAAAGGACCGAGGAACATGCGTGGTCGGGTAAATTTCTGTTTCTCGCCAATGCGATCAAGATGTCGAACTGCGCGTTCGCCCTGACCAACGGAATGGCCAGAAAGCTGCAGCAATCGTTCACCCAGATCGCCCTTACTGCTGATACCCACATCCACAGGAAAATCGGGCCCACCGTAAACACCCACATCCTGCTACCCCCACTTGGCTACGATCTGTCGCAAAGCACCGGCGCATTTGATTCACTAATCAGACCCAAGCAACTTCGGGCAGAGTATCTGCGCAAGGCAGAGCCGCACGACGAAGCAGCCATTGCCGAAGCTGAGCAGCGCGCTTCCACTCAGTTCATCCGGATCGAACCGCTCGACGTCCTGTGCGTGGGACATCCGCGCTGCGGCTCAACCTACATGGCCCACCTGTTGAACGCGTTCGGTCTCGATGTCGGGCACGAGCGTCTCGGCAAGCACGGGATCTCGTCGTGGATGTTCGCGGTGGAGGACGATCCGTACCCGTTTGCCAGGGACCGCGGGGCTGAACGTCGCCGTGACAAACATTTTGCGTCGGTGATCCACCACGTCCGCAACCCCGCCGACGCCATCCCGAGCATCATGGTGGAGAACAGACACTCCCCGATCTCCTACCAATTCCGCCGCCGGCACATTCTGAAGCAACTGGGCCTCGACTTGGACTCTTACACGAACGAGCTGGAGCGCGCTGCCATGGCCTTTCTCGCTTGGAATCGGATCATCGAGCATCTCAAGCCCCAGCTGGTTGTTCGCGTGGAAAATTGCGAGGAAGAGGTTCGGCAGCTGCTGGTGAGCCAAGGCCTGATCCCGAGTTCTTTCCGTCCGGCCCGATTGCCGTCGAAGAACCTCAATTCCGGCAAACCCTACAAGGGACAAGTCATCGCCAAGCCCAGCGTCTCAGTCTCGGACTGGCGGCGCATTTCCACTCAGGTTCAGGCCGAATTGCGCAACTTCTGCGGGCGGCATGGCTACCCGGAACCACAATAAGGCCGTTCGAACGCCCGATTTTAGCAGCGGCTGAACTCCGAGCCGAACGCCTGCTTTCCCAAGCCTCCAGACGCCCGTTTGGTCTATTTCGCGCGCACCAAGCGACGCACAGAGGAGCGTATTGGATCGATCGCCAAGCGCGTGGAATAGGCCAACCCGCTCGCCGCTACCAATACGACCGGCAGCGATACACAGAAAAGGCGCCCGCCGCGGGGCATGTTGAGAAAGTGGCTGACCAAAAAGCCGGCGAGCCAGTGCACAAGAAATACCGGGTAAGCCAGCTGTCCGCACCATTCATCCCATTTCGGAATGGGAAGTCGCGACAGTGCCGAAACCATTCCCAAAACCCCGAGCAGGTTGACGTAGATCGCGGCATTAAAAACGAATGACGAGACGTTTGGCAGATAGAGCATCGCCCCCGTGATCACAAACGTGAGAAACCCAGCTATGCCGGTGGCGCATGCCTTCGTCCTGCTCATCGCCCGCACCTGAGAGCCGTAAAAATACAGCGTTGCACCGAGTGCAAACGGCAGGAGCGACGCAAAAACAGAGTAATACCGGGCATAGGGAGGCTCTCCATTTGCGAGCGACCAGACGTGAAAACCCGCTCCGACACCAAGAGCAAGCAGGGCAAACCCTTTCCGCCGCGCGACGACAAGCCAGAGCAGGAAGTAGTGAACCATCTCAATGGCTACCGACCAGGTGGGAGGCACCAGTCTCAACCCGTTCTTGTAGATAACGTATGGGAAGATCAGGAGGTTTCCCATGTAGTCTATGGCCCCGTTTCTAAGTTGGTAGGCCGAATGAAACGACTGCGCCCCTGGAACTATGATAATAGTTACCAGAGTCAGACCCGCCACGAGCCAGTAGTCGGGATACAGCCGCAGCGCCCGGTTTAGAAAATACGGGCCCGGTCTAAATAGGTATCGTTCCTGCAGCACCAACGTCATTAGGTAACCCGAAAGCAGGTAGAATCCGAATACCGCACGACCGCCGATAAAACCTCCGGCCGCTAGATGGGTGTAAACGACCAACAGGGAAAGAAACAGGCGCAGGGCTCCGAACATGGTCAAACCACGCTGTGCGTCGTTAAAGCTCTCGCTCCGTGGGCCATCGCTTGAGAAAAAAAGAAAAGTTTAAACCGCCTTCGCGGACGGTTTAACTAGAGAACCCGGCTTCATACAACACTTCGCTCGCCCACTCTCGGCCTTGGTCTTTGCGATAAAACCACGCTGTTGAGAATGTAACACCTCGGCATCGGAGGGGTTTTCCTTGAAGATGCCTGCTGCGGATTCACGTTTGATACGTTTCGTAACTAGAATGCCCCCGCCCATTTCTGTCCTCTACTGCTTCCCGCGCTCCGGCGGCACGCTCCTGAGCCAGTGTTTGCTCTGCGCGCCGGCCACTGTGGTGCTATCGGAGGTTAACCCGGCGGCGAGTTTTCTGCCGGTGGAGCAGCAAGCGTCAGCGTGGTTCGGCCTGATCACCGCGAAGGAAGCCGCCGCGCTCGAGGCGCGGACTTATCTCGAAAAGGTCACCTTCCTCGCCCGGCGCTGCGCAAAGAAAAAACGCCGGCTCTGCGTGCGCGACTGGGTGGCGATCAACTTTGTCCCCGGGCTCACGCCCCTGGCGCCAGAGGCCAGTGGCGTGCTGGAACAGCGCCTTTTCCTGCGCGACGCCGGCTTCGAAGTGACGGAAGCCGTGCTGCTCCGGCGCAGCGAGCAGGTTTTCCGGTCCATGCGCCGGCACATCCCGGGTTTCCAATCCTACCCGCTCCGGGAATTCGCCCAACATTACCGGGGCTACCTGCGGGCCGTGGCGGATATCCCACGCTTCCAGCTTGAGGAGCTGACGGCGAAACCGGCCGACACGCTGCGGCGGATTTGCGCTGCGCTGCGCCTGGATTTTCCGCCGCGGTTCCAGTCCCAGTTTCACCGGCAGGAGCATGTCACCGGCAACAATACCCTTCCGCTCAAGCCCGCTTCCGCGTCGGCCACGCGGATCGAATCGCTGCCCACGCCCACCACCGGCGTCAAATCCAGCCCGCGGGAACGCGCCCTCTTCGCCAGCCTGGATGCCCTCGCGGGTTATGCGACCGAGCCATGAGTTCCCCGGAACAACAACTCTGGCAGATCATCCGCACCCGCGAGAAGAGCCTCGCGGCGACCCGGGAGTATTTTGCAACGCTGGCCCGCCAAGAGCAGACCCTGCGGCTGGCCCTCGAGGCAGACATCACGCAGCACCGCGAGCTTCTCGTTGCGGCCGACCAACAGGCCAAAATTGTTGAAACCGACCGCCGGCGCGAAGCCGCAGCCAAGGAGCAGGCACTCAAATCGCTTCACGCCGAGGTCGCAGCTCACCGGCGTTGGGAAAAACTCTGCCACGAGGCTGAGGCTCAGATTGCGCACCTCAAGCAACAGGTCGCTGCCGAGGCTACCGCCAAGGTCGCCGCCAGCCAGCGGCTCAAGGACGCCGAACTGCGCATCAGGATCGCCGAAGGCAACCTGCAGAGCGAGGCGGCCGCCAAGGAGCAAGTTCTACACGCCCTGAAAGCCGAGAGCACTGCCCACCAGCGCTGGGCGAAGCTTTGTCACGAGGCCGAGGCCCAGTTAGCCCAAGCCAGGCGGCAAGTTACCGCCGAGGCTGGCGCCAAGGAGAAAGCAACCCACCTGAAGCATCTCGCTGAGAAGCGCGTCGCGGCTGTTTCCGCTGAGCGCGACCAAGAGATCGCCGCCAAGGCCGAAATCCAGCGCCGGCTCCAGGCGGAAGTGGCCTCCCACCGGCAGTGGGAAAAACTCTGCCAGGAAGCGGAGGCGCAACTTGCAGTCCTGAAACAGCAGGTCACCGCCGAAGCGGTCGCCAAGGTCGCGGCCAACCGTCGGCTCGCGGACGCCGAAAAGCGTATCGCTGCCGTCGCCGCCGAGCGCGACCGAGAAATCGCCGCGCGCGCTCAAACACGACAGGCACTTGAGTCCGAGCTGGCGGCCCACCAACGGTGGGAAAAACTCTGTCGCGAGGCCGAGGCCCAGATTACCGCCCTCAAGCGGGACGTCACCATAGAGGCCGCTGCCAAGATCGCTGCCAGCCAGCGGCTAGTGGACGCCGAACGGCGCGTCGCCGCTGTCGCCGCTGAGCGG
>CAIPAH010000014.1 GCA_903862955.1 uncultured Opitutia bacterium | reverse complement strand
TGCAGGCGGGGACGCCTGCGCTACTTCACATGCCCGCCAGCAGCTTCCGCAGGGTCTCGTCCACGCGCTTCGGGTCGGCCTTGCCCTTCGCCGCCTTCATCACGGAGCCCTTGAAGCCGTTGATCGCACTGTCCTTGCCCGCCTTGAAATCGGCAAGGGACTTGGCATTCGCCGCGATCGCATCGCGGCACCATTGCTCGAGCTCGCCGACGTCCACCGGCGCCGCGCGCAGGCCCTTCCGCTCGACGACGGCGGCCGGCTGGTCACCGGTCGCGAACATCTCGGCGAAAACCTCCTTGGCCGCATTCGGCAACAACGTGCCCGCCTCGATGAGCGTCACCAGCCCTGCGACGTGCGCGGGCATGACCTTCGATTTCGCCAACGGCAGCTTGGCCGCGCCGAGTTCGCGCAGCAGGTCGTTCGCGATCCAGTTGCCCACCGCCTGGGGTTTGCCGCCCAGCCTCACCGCTTCCTCGAAAAAGTCCGCCAGCGCGCGGTCCCACACCAACACCGAGGTGATCGTGTAGGGCACCGCATATTTATCGAGAAACCGCCTCTGCTTGTCGAAGGGCAGCTCCGGGCACTCGGCGCGCAGGTTGGCCTTCCAAGCCTCGTCGACCTTCACCGGCATCAGGTCCGGGTCGGGAAAATAGCGGTAATCGTGGGCCATTTCCTTCGAGCGCAACGACTGCGAGATGCCCGTCTGGCCGTCGTAGTCGCGCGTTTCCTGCACCAGCGTGCCGCCGGCCGAAAGCACCGCGATCTGCCGCTTGATCTCGTGCGCGATGCCGTCGCGAACGAACGAGATGGAATTGAGGTTCTTCAGCTCGACCTTCGTGCCGAGCGTGGTCTGGCCCACCGGGCGGATGGAGATGTTGGCGTCGCACCGCAGCTGGCCCTTCTCCATGTCGCAGTCTGAAATGCCGCCAAAGATCATCGTCGCACGCAACGACGTGAGATAGGCAAACGCCTCCTCCGCCGAGTGCATCGCCGGTTCCGAGACGATCTCCATCAGCGGCGTGCCGGCGCGGTTGTAATCGACGAGCGAGTCCGCGGCGAAGTGGTTCAGCTTGCCCACGTCCTCCTCCAGGTGGATGCGCATGAGCGGGATCTTTTTGTGCTCGCCCATCACATTGCGCGCCGCGCCCGGCAGCTCGATCTCGACCGCCCCGCCGAGGCACATCGGCTGGTCGTATTGCGAGATCTGGTAGTTCTTCGGTGAATCCGGATAGAAGTAATTTTTGCGGTCCCACTTGCAGACCGGGGCGATCTCACAGCCGAGCAACAGGCCGGCCTTGATGATGGCGTCGAGCGCGGCCTTGTTCATCACCGGCAGCGCGCCGGGCAGCGCGAGCACGACGGGATCGGTCAGCGTGTTCTCCGGGTGGCCGTAGCCGGCGCCGACCCGCGAAAATACCTTGGAGTTCGTCCGGATCTGGACGTGCACCTCAAGACCGATGACGGCTTCGTAGTTCATTTTAACCGGCGTGCCCGCGAATCACGCGAATCGGCACGAAGGGATGAGGATTTATTCGCGTTCATTCGCGTGATTCGTGGGCAAAATCAGAGGCTTGGATGCTTGGTGTGCCAGTCGTGAGCCTGTTCGTAGGTGTGGGCCATCGCCAGCAGGTCAGCTTCGCGGAAGGGCTGGCCGATGAGCTGCAGGCCGATGGGCAGGCCCGCCGGGGTGAAGCCGCACGGGAGGCTCAGCGCCGGCAGGCCCGCGAGGTTCACGCCGATCGTGTAGATGTCGCAGAGATAGAGTGCCAGCGGGTCGGATTTCTCCCCCAGCCTGAACGCGGGCATCGGCGACGTCGGCGTGAGCAGCGCGTCCACTTCGTGATACGCCTTCAGGAAATCCTGCCGGATCAGCGTGCGGACCTTTTGGGCGCGCAGGTAATACGCGTCGTAGTAGCCGCTCGAGAGCACGTAGGTGCCGAGGATGATCCGGCGCTTCACCTCCGGGCCAAAGCCCTCGGCGCGCGACTGGGCGTAGAGATCCACCCCGTCCTTCGCGCCCTTCGCCCGGTGTCCGTAGCGGATGCCGTCGTAGCGCGCCAGATTCGAGGACGCCTCGGCGGTCGCGATGATGTAATACGTGTCGAGGCAGAACTGTGTGTGCGGCAACGAAACCTCTTTGATCGTGCAGCCTTGCGCGCGATAAAACGCGATCGCCTGCTCCACCGCCGCACCGACCGCAGGATCCAACCCTGCTCCGAAATACTCCTTCG
This sequence comes from uncultured Opitutia bacterium, assembly GCA_903862955.1. Lineage (GTDB taxonomy): Bacteria > Verrucomicrobiota > Verrucomicrobiia > Opitutales > Opitutaceae > Opi-474. The sequence goes on along the minus strand of CAIPAH010000014.1, from coordinate 88,147 downwards.
GAATGCCGAGTCGCCACGGGCCCTGACGCTTTTTTAACTCCGCGCGGTAATCCGGAATCTCCGCCTTGAACGACGTGGAGTCGTGCGGGTCATGGCCGGCGATCGCGCCCAGCATCAGCGCGGCGTCCGCGACGGTCCGGGTCAGCGGGCCGATCTGGTCCAGCGACGACGCAAACGCCGCGAGGCCGTAGCGTGAAACGAGGCCGTAAGTGGGCTTGAGCCCTACCACGCCGCACAGCGCTGCGGGCTGACGGATGGACCCACCCGTGTCGGAACCGAGCGTCGCGCACACCTCGCCCGCCGCCAGCGCGGCCGCGCTGCCGCCGGACGAGCCGCCGGGCACGCGCGCGAGGTCCCATGGGTTCGCGGTGGGACCGAACGCGGAATTTTCCGTCGACGAACCCATGGCGAATTCGTCGCAGTTGAGCCGGCCCCAGACGATGGCGCCGGCCTTCTTCAAATTCACGGTGACGGTGGCGTCGTAGGGCGAAACAAAGTTCGCGAGCATCTTGCTCGACGCCGTGAGCGGCTGGCCGGCGACGGCGATAACGTCCTTCAGCCCCACCGGGATACCCTCGAGCGGTCCCCGCGCCTGGCCGGCGGCACGGCGCGCGTCGGACGCAGCGGCCTGTGCGAGCGCATCGGCATCGTCGGACGAGTTGAAGGCCTTCACCCGGCCGTCGACCGCCTGCCGCCGCGCGATGACCGTGCGCATCAGCTCGGTGGCGGAGAGCTGCTTCGCTTCGAGCAGGGCGCCGAGTTCCTCGATGGACTTGAAAAACAGTTCCGCGGCCATGGCTTACTCCACGACCTTGGGCACCAGAATCATGTGTTCGCGCTGCGCGGGCGCGTTGCGCAGCGCCGCCTCGACGGAAAGTCCCGGCTGCGCGACGTCGTCGGCCCAGACATTGACAACCGGAAACGCGTGGGCGGTCGGCTCGATGCCGGTGACGTCCACCTTCGCGAGCTGCTCGATGTGGTGCAGCACGTCACCCAGCTGCGAGGCGAACTGCGCCTTTTCCGCCGGCGTGAGCGCCAGGCGGGCAAGCTTCGCCACGTGGTCGAGGTTGAGATCGGGCGCCGCAGGCATGGTCACTTCCGGATCTGCCACAGGGTGGTCTTGGCGATCTCTTCCTGAATCTTCAGCCCGGCCGCGTTGACCTCGTCGTCAGTGAGCGTCCGTTCGGGCGACCGGAAAACGAGGGAGAACGCCAGGCTCTTCTTGCCCTCGGGCAGACCCTGGCCGCGATAGACGTCGAAGACGTCGACGCTCTCGAGCACGAAGGCGCTGCCGATGGCGGCGCGCGCGATCTTCCCGAGCGTCCGGCGCACGTCGTCGGCCTGCACGGCCTCATCCACCACGAGCGCGAAGTCGCGCAGCGCGGCCGGCATGAGGCTGAAATCGGCATAACGCCGCCGCGTGGCCTCACCCGTGAGCTTCTCCGGCAGGATGGCGAAAATGCCGGCGTAAACCTTGCCCGTGAGTCCCAGCGACTTGACCATCGCGAGATTCAGCAGGCCGAAGCGCGCTGTCCAGCCATGGGCCATTTCCCCCGCGGCGGCGGACTGGCCTTCCTGCCAGCCGTAAAACGAACCTGTCACGGGCACGAGCGGAAGCTTGGCCAGATCGACGCCAGCGGCGGCGGCCAGCGCCGTCGCGTGCTTCTTGGTCGTGAAGAAATCCGCCCGCTCGCGCGGCAGCCAGGTGCGCGCACCCACGGGATCGGCGATGATGAAACCCGCGGCGGCGCACTCGTAATTCTGGCCGTTGCGCTCGATGAAAACCCGGCCGACCTCACAGAGGTGCGTCGCGACGACGCCGCGCGACTGGTTGAGCTTGAGCGACTCCAGCAGGCCCATGATCAGCGTGGGCCGGAGGTGCGACTGGTCGTCGACGAATGGATTCGCCAGCGCCAGCTCGACCGCGGCGGTCTGCGACACCCAGGTGGAAATCTCCTTCGCGGACCGCAGCGTGTAACTCACACACTCGTGAAAATCGTGGCCGACGAGGTAGTCCGTCACGCGGCGGTTGAACAGCACCACGGGATCGTCGTCGCCGATGAGGCCGGGCGCCATGACCACGGCGGAGGGAATTTTGTCCGTGCCGTGCAGGCGCAGCACTTCCTCGACAAGGTCAATCGGGCGGTCGAGGTCGTCGCGCCAGCTGGGGATCGTGACCCACCAGGCGGTGCCGCGGTCCTCCGTGGGCTCCTCGCGGGAGATGTTGAGTTCCAACGATTCCAGCGCGGCGCGCATCTCGGCAGCGGGAAGGTCGAAGCCCAGTTTGTCGCAAATGTAGCGGTGCGTGACCACGATCTCGCGCTGCCACGGGACGTCGCCGCCCACGATGCAGGCGGGGCCGACCACCTGGCCGCCGGCCGTCTCGAGGATGAGGTCGATCGCGCGGTAAGCCGCCTCAACCGCCGAGTGTGGGTCCACGCCCCGCTCGTAGCGGTAGGACGAATCGGACGTCAGGCCGAGGTGACGCGAGGTCCACCGGATGGATTGGCGCCGGAAAATCGCACACTCGATCACGAGGTCGGTCGTGTCGTCGCTGACGCCGGAGTTTTCGCCGCCCATGATGCCGGCGAGGACGACGGGCTTCGTCGCGTCGGCAATGACGAGCATCCGGCTGTTGAGCGCGCGCTCCTTGCCGTCGAGGGTGGTGATCTTTTCCCCGTCGGCCGCGCGGCGGACGACAATCTGGTGACCGCCGAGCTTGCGCGCGTCGAAGGCGTGCAGGGGCTGGCCGGTCTCGAGCATGACGTAGTTGCCCACGTCGACGACGTTGTTGATCGGGCGCAGGCCGACGGCCGTGAGGCGCTCGCGCAGCCAGGCCGGGCTCGGGCCGATCTTGATGCCGTGGATGACGTGCGCGGTGTAGAGCGGGCAGTCCTCGGGCGAGAGCACGGAAACGCTCCGCAGCAGCTCGGGGTGCGGCGCGCCGGCGATCTCGCCGCGGAATTTCTCCTGCGGGTAAAGCAGCGGGAGCTTGAACCAAGCCGCGAGCTCGCGGGCAATGCCGAGGTGCGAAAGGCAGTCGGGACGGTTCGGCGTGATCTCGAGGTCGAAAACCACGTCGCCGGGAGGCAGCACCTCGTTGATCGGCGTGCCGAGCGCAGGGCGGCTGTCGAGGATCAGGAGGCCGTCCGCATCCTCGGCCACGCCGAGTTCCTTCGCGGAGCACATCATCCCGTCGGACAACTGGCCGCGGATCTTGGACTGCTTGATGACGAAGTCGCCCGGCAGCACGGCGCCGGCGAGCGCGACCGGCACGCGGTCGCCCACCTTGTAGTTCTGCGCGCCGCAGACGATCGTCTTCACGCCGCCCGCGGGCCCGAGGTCCACCTGGCAGACGGAGAGCTTGTCGGCGTTGGGATGCTTGTCGCGCACGAGCACCTCGCCGACGACGACGTGCTGGAGCGCGGGCGCGCCGGTGCGGATCACCTGCTCGACCTCGAGGCCCAGCAGCGTCAGCGCGCGGCTCACCTCCTCGACGGAGGCGTCGAGGGCGACATAATCCTTGAGCCAGTTGAGAGAAATTTTCACAGGGAGTTTTCCGCGGATGACGCGGATAATCGCGGATGAAGGGGAATCCTATCCGCGTTCATCCGCGTCATCCGCGGGGACGGTTTTAGGCAAATTGATTCAGGAAGCGCAGGTCGTTTTGGTAGAAGTAGCGGATGTCATCGATGCCGTAGAGCAGCATGGCGAGGCGCTCGAGGCCCATGCCGAAGGCGTAGCCGCTCCAGACCTCGGGATCATAGCCGACGCCGGCGAACACCGTGGGATCGACCATCCCGCAGCCGCCGATTTCGATCCATTCCTTCTTCACCTTGGGCAGGTGCTTCGCGCTCAGGTCGACCTCGAAGCTGGGCTCGGTGTAGCCGAAATAGTGCGGGCGGAAGCGCGTCTTCGTGTCTTTCCCGAGCAACGAGCCGAAGATGTAGTCGAGCAGCGCCTTGAGGTCGCGGACCGTCACGTTCTTGTCCACGTAGAGGCACTCGAGCTGGTTGAAGTTGGCCGAGTGGGTGGCGTCGGTGGCGTCGCGGCGATACGTGCGGCCGGGCGAGACGATGCGGATCGGCGGCGGGCCCTTGAGCATCGTCCGGATCTGGACGGACGACGTGTGCGTGCGCAGCAGGTATTTCTCCTCGGCAGTCTTCTTCGAGACATTGCCGAAATGCGCGGTGGCCGGGAAATAAAACGTGTCCTGCACGTCGCGCGCCGGGTGGTCGGCGGGCGTGTTGAGGGCATCGAAGCAGTAATACTCCGTCTCCACCTCCGGGCCGTCGGCGACGGTGAACCCGACCTTGCGGAGGATGCGGCACATCTCCTCGCGCACGAGCGTGAGCGGGTGATACGTGCCGGAGCGGGCGTCGGGCGTGGGCAGCGTGGGATCGATCGCGGGGCCGAGCTGGGCGCGGAGCTCGTTGGTCTCGATGGCGGCCAGGGCGGCGTCGAGCAGCTCCTGCAGGCGGGCCTTGGTCTCGTTGATGAGCTTGCCCATGGCGGGGCGCTGCTCCTTGGGCACGGTGCCCATCTGCTTCATCAGCGCGGTGAGTTCGCCATTGGGACCGACATACCGGGCCTTGGCGGCCTCGAGCGCCGGGCGGGCCGTCAAGCCGGCGAGCTCGGTCTGGGCCTTGGCGACGAGGGCGGTGAGGGTGGCTTGCATGGAGAGAGCTTTCTTGAACCAGAGCGGTGGCGGCGAAGCGAAGAAAAACAAAGAGGACGGAACCTCGGGTGAGGCCCGTCCTCCGGAGAGACAGGGAGGCGAGCCTGGCCGGGCTCGCGTTAGTCAGAGCTTAGGCCTTGGCGGCCTTGGTCTTCAACGCGTCCTGGGCTTGTTTGACCAGGGAGTTGAAGGCCACCTCGTCGCGAATCGCGAGGTCGGACAGGACCTTGCGGTCGAGGCCGATGTTGGCGGCCTTGAGGCCTTCCATGAAGCGGCTGTAGGAGATGCCGGCGGCGCGGCAGGCCGCGTTGAGGCGCACGATCCAGAGACCGCGGCGATCCGACTTCTTCTTCTTGCGCGCGATGTAGGCATACTGCCAGGCGTGCTGGACGGCTTCCTTCGCGTAGCGGAAGAGCTTCGATTTGCTGCCGAAATAGCCCTTGGCGTATTTCAGCGTTTTCTTGTGCCGCTTGCGGGAAGCGGCGGAGTTGGTTGCACGAGCCATGTTGGTGTTTTTTTAGGATTAGGTTGTCGCCGGCGGGTCGGCTTAGGATTTCACCCGCCTGGCGAAGTGAGGCGCTTCAGCCGTGGTCAGAGACCGTGGGGCAGGCAGCGCAGGAGCGGCCGGGCATGGCCGACGTCAACGAGCTTGTCGCGGGAGGCACGGCGCTTTTGCTTCGTGCTCTTCGCGGCCAGCAGGTGACGAAAACCGGGAGTGCGCCGGATGAGCTTACCCTTGGCGGACAGCTTGAAGCGCTTGGCGACGGACTTTTTGGTCTTTTGCATGGAAAGAGCGGTCGAAAACAGAGTAGCCCGCCCCTCCTGTAAAGGGTAAACTTAGTATCCCACCGCGGTATTCGTCCGCCGGGGGTCGGCATAGCCCGTCAGGGTGCCGTCCGAAGCGATTTCCACCGCGTTGATTCCGCCAAAATGCCGGCCGCGCCCCGCCGGCTCGGAAAGGTCGATTTTCCACCCCATGGCCTGCAAAGCCTCCGCCTGCGGCGCCGGAAACGACTGCTCGGCCTCAAACGTCCGCACGTCGCCTTTCTTCCACGGGATCATGAAATGCACCCGCGTGTCGCCAATGGCGTCTCCCAACCGGCGATGGAACACCAAGTCGTCCACCAGGACCTGCAGCAGGGCCGTGGGGATCCGCGCCGCCCCCGGCACGCCGAGCGCCAGGATGGGCTGACCGCGGAGCAGCACGAGGGTCGGCGCGACCGTGCTGCGCGGCCGGTGGCCGGGAGCCACGTAGTTCGGGTTCTTCGGGTCGCGATACTCGAAGTTGCTCATCGAGTTGTTCAAAACGACTCCCGTACCCCGCGGAACCACCCCCGCGCCAAAGTGCACGCCCAGCGACTGCGTGGCGCAAACGACGTCGCCGTGCAGGTCCACCACGATGAAATGCGTCGTCGCCGCCATCTCGCTTTCGGAAAACGACCCGTCCACGGCGGCCGCGGCCGGCAGGACGGGGGCGGAAGTCGGCGCCAACGCGCGCTGGCGAAGGGAACGGATCGACGCGAGAGAAAGCAGGCGCTCGAGCTTCTTGCGCGCATCCGGCGCGTCGCCGATCAGCCGGTAAACCTCGGGTTCCACGACGCTCCAGACCCGTCCCAACCGGTCGAGGTTGGCGGCGGTGCGCAGCGTTCCGCCATCGAAGGTCTCGTCCTCGAGAACCTTGAGCGCCGGCAGCAGCATCGCCGCGCCGTTCGCGGGCGGCGGTGCGCTCTCGATGCGATAGTCGTGAAATGTAATCCCCACGGTCTCCGTCAGGCGGGGCTGGTAACTGGCCATATCCCCCAGCGTGAGCGATCCCCCGCCCCGCTGGGACGCTCCCACGATCGCGTCCGCCACGGGTCCGCGATAGAATCCGTCCCGCCCGTTCCGGGAGAGGAGTTCCAAGGTGTGGGCCAAATCCGGATTGGGCAGGAGGACGCCGGAGGGCGGCAGCTGCCCGTCGGGCGTCAAATACAGGCGGGCGATCTCGGCATCACCCCGATGCAGCTTCTTGGTCTGCTCCTCGAAGAGGTCGCGCGACTTGGGCAGCATGCGAAATCCTTCCCGCGCCAGCGCGATGGCGGGTGAGACATCATCGGCCCAGGGGCGCGTCCCCCATTGCTGATGCGCCCGCCAGAGGCCGGCCGCCAAGCCTGGGACGCAGGCCGCTCCGTAGCCGTAGCTGTGATCTTCCTCGGGACGTCGCAGGTAGCCGGGCACATCGACCGAGCCGGCCGCGTCCATCGCCTCCAGGACGTAGATCTGCCCGCTCGCCGCCTCGTAGTAGATAAGCATCAGTTTGCCGCCCAGCCCCGAAGCGTAGGGTTCGCACACGCCCAGCGCGAGCGAGGTGGCCACCGCGGCGTCGATCGCATTGCCCCCGGCTTTCAGCACGGCGAGACCGGCCTCGGCGGCCTGCGGGTGGCCGGCGACGACCATGCCCCGTTTCGCGACGACCGGCGTGACGGTGACCGGCACGGGCTGTGCGCTGGCCGCAAAGGCCAGGCTGAACAGGAGTGCAACCGTAGTAGTAAGGCGACGAAAGGTGTTCATTAGGGCGGCGAAGGTCGCTCCGGGCGCGGTTGGAACCCAATGAAGCGGTCCGGCGAAACGGGCGATGGCGCGCGAGCATCGACGACCCGGCGGGTCCGACGCCATAGAAATGTTTACCCATGACCCGCGCCGAAATCACAGTTGACTTAACCTGTGGCTTCATGAGTTTTTTGCCCTTCGGTTTCGGCTTCCTAGCTCAATGGTAGAGCAGTTGACTCTTAATCAATTGGTTCGGGGTTCGAGTCCCCGGGGAGCCACCACCGTCCTGTTTTTTCACAGTCCTTCGCCTGGTCCACGCGCGATTTTTTCGCCGGCGTAGCTCAACGGTAGAGCACCTGTTTTGTAAACAGGCGGTTGCGGGTTCGAATCCCATCGCCGGCTCCATTCCGGAATCTCCCGTCCGCTTCGCTGGCGCGCGACCCAGGTCTTCACTGCCCGATGGTGTAATGGTAGCACAAACGACTCTGACTCGTTTTGTCTAGGTTCGAGTCCTAGTCGGGCAGCCACTTTCACCGCGACAGAAACGCAAGATCTGCGCCGACAAAGAAAGTTGACAGCAAAGTTTCGATAACCCCTAGTTCGCTCTCTGCCTGGTTTTTTCTCCCTTAATTAACCTCAGCCACATGCTGAATATCCCCGCACCCCAAATGGAATTTCCGATTGCGTGCGGGCATTACACAGAAAGGGCAGGTCTCGCGTTCGTTGGCCTGTCTCTTGCTTTACGCCAGCAACGAAAATGAGCTGAATCCACCTAGTGGAAGGACCACGCTGCCTCGTCTTTCCTGGGTAATTTTCCCCTCTCTGTTCCAACCCACCCTCCCACCCACGCTCCCTCACTCCTGACTTTCTTCCTCCTATGATCACTCAGCTCCTCCCCCTCGCGTTCCTCCTCAAGAACCCCGACGGCTCCGACATGTCGGCGATGGATCTTTTCGCCGCGGGCCACGAAATCATGTGGCCGATCCTGCTGCTCTCGTTCGTCGCGATCACCGTGATCGTCGAGCGCCTGCTCTTCATCTTCCGTGAAAACAGCAGCCGCGAGCCGGAAGTCGTCCAGAAGATGCTCGAGTCCGTCGAGCACCGCGACATCGAGGGCGCCGTGGCGCTGGGCAAGAAGAGCAATGACTTCGTCGCCCGCATCCTTGTCTACAGCCTGACGAACAAGGAATTCTCCCTCTCCAACGCCTTCGTCCGCGCCTCCTCCCAGGAGCTGGCCCGGTTCAGCCAGGGCATGGCGACCCTCGACACCTGCATCACGGCCGCCCCGCTCCTCGGCCTCCTCGGCACCGTGACCGGCATGATGCGCACCTTCGGCGCCCTCGGCGGCGGCGACATCGGCGCGGCGGCCAGCACGATCACCGGCGGTGTCGCCGAGGCCCTGATCGCCACGATGTGCGGTCTGTTCATCGCCGTCACCTCCCTCCTGCCCTACAATTATCTCAATGCCCGCACGGAAGAGGCGAAGCACGAGATCGCCGACGCGTCCAACGCGTTGGAACTCATCATCAAGAAGTCCGAGACGACCGCCCCCTTCAGCCGCTGATTTCCCTAAGAAAATCACGCCCGGCTCGTTTCCCTTCTAGCCCACTCCTATCATGGCAGGCTCATCCGGTGGCAACAAAGGCGGCAAAAAGACCGCCCGCATCGAGATCATTCCCCTGATCGACGTCATCTTCTTCCTGCTCGCGACCTTCGTCTTGTTCACGCTCTCGCTGAACAAGTCGAACGGCTTGGCCGGGGTGACGGTGCCGTTGTCGGAGACGGGCGTGCCGCGCGATGCCGCCGGCACCGCGACGATCAGCATCACGCAGGAGGGCACGATCGCCTGGGATAAGGATCCCATCGCGGCCGACGAATTCATCCGCCGCCTGCAGATTTTCCACGTCAACAATCCGGAAGGCCGCTTCCTGATCAACGGTGACGAAAACGCCTCCTTCAGCGTCGCCTTCGGCTACGTGATCGACGAGATCCGCAAGTCGGGCGCGAGCAAGGTTTTCATCGAGACCCACGTCAAACCCCCGGGCAAATAACGACTTAGCCCTCGCGGCGTCCTTTCACCTTTTCGTTCGTCAATTTCGACCAACATGGCCGGTTCCATCCCCAAAGCAGTAGAAGTAGCCAAGAAGAAGGCGCGCATCGAGATCATCCCGCTGATCGATGTCATCTTCTTCCTGCTCGCCACTTTCGTGCTCTTCACGCTTTCGCTGAACAAGATTGCCTCGGTTGAGGTCAACCTGCCCATCCCGGCGCCCCCGAGCCCGACTCCGCCGGATCCCGACATGGTGACCCTGCAGATTTCCGACCAGAACAGCTGCTTTTGGAACCAAGAGCCCATTCAGGTCAGCGAAATCGCCCCCCGCTTGGAGAACCTCAAGAGCCGCGTCGCGCAGCCCCGCATCCTCATCACGGGCGATGACCGCGCGCGTTTTGGTGTCACGGTCCTGGCCTTGGACGAGATTCGCAAAGCGGGCATCAAGCAGGTCTCCGTCGAGACCGGTCGCACCCGGACCACGGGCAAATAACCCACGACCCGCCCACCCTTTTCATGCGCCGCGATCTTATCATCGGTCTCATCGTCTCCCTCGCCATCCACGGCGGCGTTGCCTGGGTGAGCGAAGCCTTCAAAACCGGTCCCAAGAAGGCCAAGGTCGAGGAGGTGGAGAAAGTCATTCAGATTGAAATGCCCAAGATTGAGCCGGACGAGCCGGAGAAGGTGGAGTCCGACGAGGCGCCCACCCCCCTCGATATCGCGCCCCCGATGCAGCAGGACGTCCCGCAACTCGTGCAGGTCGACTCCTTCGTGCAGCCCATCCAGCCACCGCCACCCGAGGGCCTGAAGCCCATGACCGGCATGCTCGTCATCCCCGTCGGCAACCACGGCCTCGGCAAGGGCATCGAGGTGTTTGATATTTCCAAGCTCGACCAGATCCCCGTCGCCAAGTTCCAGGCCGCCCCGCAGTATCCCTTCGAGATGCGCCGCGCCGGCATCACGGGCGAAGTCATGGTGGACTTCATCGTGACCTCCGAGGGCGAGGTGCGGAACGCCTACGCCGCCCATTCCACCCAGCGCGAATTCGAGGCCTCGGCCGTCCTCGCGGTGAGCAAGTGGAAGTTCCGCCCGGGCAAGCGCGGTGGACGCGCGGTCAACACCCACATGCAGGTGCCGGTCGGCTTCACCCTGACTGACAACTAATCTCTCCGTGACCGACCAGCCCTTCTCCCCCCTTTCCCGCCCGTGCCGCCTGCTTCTGGCCGGCCTCGCCGTCGCCGGCGCCGGGCTCATCGCGCAGCCGCTTCGCGCCGCCGATGACCACCAGATGGATCCCGCCACCTCGGAAGCGCTGACCAAGGTGAAGGACATGACCGACGCCAAGGATTGGGATGGCGCGATTGCCCTGCTGCGCAACCAGGAGCCCAACGTCAGTCCGACCAGCTACGACACCGACATCATCGAGGAGGTCTTGTCCAAGATTTACATGCAGAAGGGCGACTACACGAAGGCCCTCCCCACGATGGAGGACTCCGTCCGCCTGTCCGACAGCTACAATTACCTCGAGGATAAGGAAGTCCAGGAGTTGGTCTATTATCTCGCCCTGATGTACAATCAGGAAGCCGCCAACCTGAAGTCGCTCGCGCTGCAGCAACAGTATCTCAACAAGTCGACCGACTACGCGAAGCGCTGGCTGGATAAGGATACGAATTCCGGCCAGGACCCGAAGCGTCAGGAAGTGATGCTGTTCTACGTGAACGTGCTCTACAACCGGGCGGTGCTGAACCCGACAACGGTGGATCTCAAGCTGATGAAGGAGTGCGAAGCGGCGATCGAGGCCTGCCTCCTGACCATCAATCATCCGAAGGAAACCTTCTACGTGCTGCTGCTCGCCGCCTACCAGCAGGAGGGCAATTTCGCCCGCTCGGCCGAAGTGCTGGAGCAACTGGTCAAGAAGTATCCCGCCAAGAAGGACTACTGGTCCCAGCTGGTGCCGATTTACCTGAACCTGGCCTTTGACAAGGACGAGCAGAAGAGCCGCGAGAACAACATCCGCGCCATTTTCACCATCGAGCGGGCACAGCATCTCGGCTTCATGCGCACAGCGAAGGACAACTACACGCTCGTCGGCCTCTATTTCAACGTCGGCCAGTTCGGCAAGGCCACGGAGCTGCTCCATGAAGGCCTGAAGCGCGGGACCATCGAGTCGAGCCAGGCCAACTGGGAACTCCTCGCCTACTCCTACCAGCAGGTCGACAAACCCTTCCAGGCCATCGAGGTCCTGAAGGAAGCGTCCCAGCACTTCACGAAGTCCGGCCAGCTCGATTTCCAGGTCGCGCAAATCTACTACTCCCTGGAAAAGCCCAAGGAAGCCTACGACAGCCTGACGACGGCGGTCGCCAAGGACCACTTGGACAAGGCCTACGCCGTCTATTACTTCCAAGCCTTCGTCGCCTATGAGTTGACGAAGTTCGACGAAGCCCTGGTCGCCGTCGACAAGGCCATCGCCTCTCCCAACTCGGAAAAGGAACCTCAACTGCCCCGCTTGAAGCAGGCCGTCGAGGATGCCCTGAGGGAGCGCGCGTTGCTCAAGTCCGGCGCTCGCACCCAGTAATCACGCCCCCTTATCATCATGAAGAAGAACTACATTTACTTCCTCGCTCCCCTTGTCGGTCTGCTGATTTTCGCTGCCGTCTATTGGAACTTCAGCAAGGGCCTTGCCGAGCGCGAAGCCCGTCGCATTGCCGCCGAGAAACAGAAGAAGGAAGACAAACTGCGCAAGCAGGCCCACGACAACGAACAGGCCATCAAGGATGCGCTGGCCGCCCAGGCGAAGCGCAAGGCTGAGCGCGAGGCCAAGGAAGCCAAGGACAAGGCCGACAAGGAAGCCCGCGCCCTCGCCGTCGAGGCCCGGGACAAGGCCGACCGCGATGCCCGCAAGCTCGCCCAGCAGGTCGAGCGCCTCGAAAAAGATCTGCAGACCGAAAAGGATGCCATCGCGAAGCTGGAATCCGACAAGAAGAAGTCCGCGGATGAGCAGGCCTTTCTCCACGAATACGTCCGGAAAGCCGAGGACAACGTCAAGAACCTGATGCAGGTCCTCGACAAGATCACCGCCGCCGATGCCGCCCGCGCCGCGGCCGACGCCGCCGCCGCCGCTGCCGCCAAGAAGAATTCCTAACCCCGTCACCCTCTCTCCCATGAAAAAATGGATGTACGTCATTTCCGTCGGCAGCATGTTGGCCATCTTTTTGGCGTTCTATTTCTCGGAAACGAAGAAACACGAGGAAAAGGAACACCAGCGCGCCCTCAAGGTCGCCGCCCAGAAGGCCGCCGATGACGCCCACAAGGCGCAGATCGAGGCCGCCGCCCGGGCCGACGCCGAGAAGCGCGCCGCCGAGCGCGCCGCCGCCGAGGCCAAGAAGGAAGCCGACCGCCTGGAAAAATGGCAGGCCATTGGCCGCGAGATCCAGGCCGACACGGACAAATTCAACGCTGATGCCGACCGGAGCGCCAAGCGCGCCTCCGACCTGGAAGTCCAGCTGAGCGCCCTGCGGGCGGAGAAGGAAAAGCTCAACCGCGAGGCCTTCGAACTCGCGAAGCAGGTCGAACAGGGCAAGATTGCCCGGCGCACCGCCGAACTCGAGATCCAGCGGGCCACGGCCATGATCGCCGCCAAAGCCGCGCAAAGCTCACTGGCCCACGCGCCCTGACCCCGGCCCGGCCATCCCGCCTCATTTGAACGGCCCGCGGTCAACCTGACCCGGGCCGTTTTTTTGCGCCCATATTTTGTTTGCACTGCCCGCGCGCACGGCGTTTCCTCCGCCTTCCTCACGGCGACAAGCGCCGGGAAATGCAATCGGGGCGTAGCTTAGCCTGGTAGAGCGCTACGTTCGGGACGTAGAGGTCGCGAGTTCGAATCTCGCCGCCCCGACCATTTCAAGGACGCGACAGAAAGCGTCTGAGGCCGACTAACCACGGCTCAGGTTCGGGTAGCAGAGATTCCCCGGCGTTGGACTGCCGCCGACCTACGCGTACCCAAACGACCCATGGTGGGCAAAATTTGGGAGCACATCCAGCTAGGCCTTCTCGGCTTGCTCAGCCTCGTCCACCAGGATCTTCAACGTCGCAGACGCGGCGGCGGCGCGCATGCCAGCTTCGGCCACTTTGGCCGCCGCCAGGACGATTTGTGCGGCAATGGACGTAGCGACTTTGACCGCCACGGCCGCAGAGACATTCGCTTCCTCGACCTTCGCTGACGCTGCGGCCACGGCCTCGGCCACATGCGCGGAAGCCAGATTGACCGCTGTCACCCCCAGTTCCACTTCGTCGGAGAGGTGCTTGGGCACATTGGCCGCAGCCAAAACCGCGGCCAGGGCGACAGCCTTGGCCTCAGCCACTTTCACCGCCGCCACCGTTGCGGCGATGGAAACCTTGATGGCCGCTTCAGTAATGGCCGAGGCAATCGCAACGGCGTGGTCGAGCATTTCCTTCGAGATCTGGATTTCGCTTTCCACCGTTAGCCGGCTGGTGGAATGGGCGGAAACGAGTTCGGCGTAGGACCGAACAACTGGCTTGGGGTCAGACTGCATAAATTTATGCCGCGGGGGGAGATTTCAAAATATCTCCTGAACCTCGCTTTCGCAAAGGCTATAGCCACGCGTATCTTGCTTTCGGTGGCCGCACCAATGCGAACTCGCGGCACCCACGTTGACTTGGATTTCAACCAGCAAACCCCTGGAAAACGAATCGCGACACCCGCCCACTACAAGGACCCCGGGACCAGCGGGTCACACCACGAATGGATTGTAGCGCAGCTCGTTTTCCGCCGTCGTCAGCGGCCCATGGCCGGGCGCAATCACCGTGCTGGGAGGCACCGCCGCCAACACCCGACGCAACTGCGTCACGAGTTGTTTGGGGCAGAAATAGCCCCCACCCACCGACCCCGCGAAGATAAGGTCGCCTGAGACCAGCAACGCCCCGCCCGGCTGGGCCGTGGGCGCGGTGACCAGATAACAATTATGCGCGGCGGCATGACCCGGGGTGCTCAACGCTGTCACTTCCAGGCGTCCAAATCGCTGCCGCTCCCCTTCACCCATGGGCCGGCCGCATGGCACCAGGGCGCCTGTCGGGCAAGACGCCGCCTCCAGCCCGAAACGCGCCACCACCGCGCAGAGCCCACCCGTATGCTCGCCTTCGGCGTGGGTGAGGAAAACCGCGTCAACCGACTTGATCGCCGCCGGCCATTGCGCCGTCAGCGCCTCCAGGCCGGGTCCCGTGTCGAACAGCAGGCCGTGCGAGGCGCCGCATTCCGCGACCAGATAGGCGTTCGCGAAGCCAACCCCGTGCTTCATGCGCAGCGGGTGCACGCAAAAAGGCAGCGCCACCGACTCCGGGAGCGGATACTGTCCGCAACCCAGCGCGCACAGGCCGACTTCATTGAGATCCAGGGCCGCCGCCAGCCGGCTCAATTCGGCCGTGGTGAAATCCGGGCGATAGTCGATCGCGTCATGCACGCGCGCCGGCAGGACGCCCGCACGCTCGGCGAGCACCTCTTCGGAGAGGTCGGCACGGCGCATCGCCTTCTCGAGCACATCGCCGAGTTCGTCTTCCAATGGTACGCTTAAGTTCGACACGGCAAGCGGAGCCTAGGCGGATGCCTGGGCGGGTGCAAAATGTTTTTGTTTTCCGCCGCCGGTCCGCCAACTCTCGGTGCATGGCTTCAGACCAGTCGGAAATCCTCGGCATCTTCACCCGCACGCGCGCCCTCCTCGAAGGACACTTCGTGCTCCGTTCGGGCCTCCACAGCGGCCACTACTTCCAATGTGCCCAAGTCTGCCAGCGGATGGACGCCGTCGAGCGCCTGGCGGAGCTGCTGCTCGCCAAGTTGAAGGGGCACACCTTCACCACCGTGCTGGCCCCGGCGATGGGCGGCCTCGTGATCGGCCAGGAGGTCGCGCGCCAGGCCAAGGCCCGCTACATTTTCGCGGAGAAGGAAAACAACGTGCTGGTGCTTCGGCGCGGCTTCACCCTGTCGCCGGGCGAGCCGGTGCTGATCGTGGAGGATGTGGTCACGCGCGGCGGCCGCGTGCTGGAATGCCTCGAGATCGTCCGCCAAGCCGGCGGTAAACCCGTGGCGGTCGGCATGCTCGTGGACCGCAGCTCAGGCACCGCCCGCTTCGACGTGCCGGCGATCTCGCTGCTGGAGCTGAGTTTTCCCACCTACCCGGCCGACGCCGTGCCCGACTGGCTCGCGAAGATCCCGGTCCAGAAGCCCGGCAGCTGACGCCGCCGGCCGGCACGGCGTGGGCCGTGCGGCCTGGGAAACGGTCAGAGGATCTCGATGCGCAGCACGCGCAGCGCGCCGCGGAAGAACACATACATCATGTGCCGCCCCGGCGTGAGCGCCGCCTTCGCGGAGGCCAGGTCCGTGACGTCCTCCCGGTCAATCTGCACAATGAGGATGTTGGGGATGAGCTGTTCGCGATAGGGCGAGTTCTCGTCCACGGAGGTGATCAGCAGGCCGCTGAACCGCGTCGGGATTACCAGGCGGCGGCGCAGATCGGGCGTGAGGACCGTGGCATTGACGCCGGGAATGAGCTCGTCGGGCTTTTCGTCAAACTTGTCCAGCGACGCCTCGAACGAAAGCGGCTTGCCGTCGCGGGAGACCGCCAGCTTCACCTTCGTCCCGGGCATGGTTTCCGCGATCATCAGGCGAAGTTCCTCCCAGGTGGTCGCGGTCCGGCCGTTGTAGGATAGCACGACGTCGCCGCGTTTGAGACCGGCCTTCTCGGCGGGGGACCCGGGCGTGACATCGGTGATCATGGTTCCGTGCGTGCCCTTCGGCAGGCGGAGTGCCTCCGCGTCCTCGGCCGGGACGGTTTGGGCGGAAACGCCAAGGAAGCCCCGGGTCACCGTGCCGGTCTCGATCAGGCTCTGCAGGACGGACGACGCCAAGTTGATGGGGATGGCGAAACCAAGGCCGATGCTGCCGCGGGAGGTGGAAATGATCGCGCTGTTGATGCCGACCAAGCGGCCCTTGGCGTCCACCAGCGCGCCGCCGGAGTTGCCCATGTTGATCGCGGCATCGGTCTGGATGAAGCTCTCGTAACCATTTTCCAGCAGGCCGAGCTGGTTGCGTCCCTTGGCCGAAACAATGCCCGAGGTGACCGTTTGGCCGACGCCGAGGGGGTTGCCCACGGCAAAGACCACGTCGCCCACGCGGAGCTTGTCGCTGTCCGCCAGCGTGATGGTCGGAAGATTTTCGGCTTCGATTTTGATCACCGCCACGTCGGTCTTCGGGTCGGTGCCGATGACCTTGGCGATGAATTCACGGTCGTCGGACAAGCCCACCTTGAGCTCGTCCGCGCCTTCGACGACGTGGTTGTTGGTGAGAATGTAGCCGTCCGGGGAAATGATCACGCCCGAGCCCAAACCCTCCTCCTTGCGTTCCTGTTCCTGGTCCGGGATGTCGCCGAAGAACTGCCGCAGCATCGGATTGGCCGAAACGTGCTCGCGAACGGTCTTCTTGGAATAGACGGAAACGACGGCTTTCTGCACCGGCTCGACCACGTCCGCATAGCTCGTCACCACCGCTGAGTGGCCATCATTCACCGGGCTGTTGTCGATGTGCAGGACGGGCTTCTTGGCGGGTGCGGCGGGCGTGGCGAAGAGCGAATAACTGCACGCGGTGAATGCGGCGGCGAGGACCAGCGCGCGGGGGAACGAATGGGATTTCATGGAGAAAACAGGCGGACAAGAGGTTAGAGCGAAAAGTTCCCGCCCGCAATCCCCTGCTGAACGCGCTCGAGCTCCCGGAGCGGGCCGTAGGCACCGGCCGAAGCCCTTCCCAGCCTCAAAACCCCTTGATGCGGAAAAGGCCGGTGACGCTCTCGTTGCCGTTGATGCGGACGATCGCCTGGCCGAGCAGCTTCGCGATGCTCAGCACCGTGATGGGCAGGCCCTGGGTGTCGATGGGCGTGGAATTCGTGGTGATGAGCTCGTCGATGATCCCGGACCGCAGGCGCTCGAGGGCGACGTCGTTGAGGATGCAGTGGCTGACGGCCGCGGTGATGCGGGCCGCGCCGTGGTCCCGGAGGATCTTGGCGGCCGCCGTCAGGGTGCCCGCGGTTTCGGTGATGTCGTCCACCATCAGCACGTCGCAGCCCTCGACCTCACCCACGAGGTTCATGGCCTCGACGGTCGTGGCGCTCTTGCGCTTCTTGGCCACCAGCGCGAGGGCCGCGCCCATGGTGTCGGCATAGGCGGACGCCATCTTCATGCCACCCACGTCGGGAGAGCACACGACCAGCGGACGGTCGCGCTTCTGCTTGCTGAGATACTCGAAGAACACCGGCGACGCGAAGAGGTGGTCAACCGGGATGTCGAAAAAGCCCTGAATCTGCTGGCTGTGCAGGTCCATCGTGAGGATGCGCGTGGCCCCCGCCGCGACGAGGAGATTGGCCACGAGCTTGGCCGTGATCGGCACGCGGGGCTGGTCCTTGCGGTCCTGGCGCGCGTAGCCGTAGAACGGCAGCACGGCGGTGATGCGCTGCGCCGACGCCCGGCGGGCGGCGTCAATCATGATGAGCAGCTCCATCAGGTGATGATTCGTCGGCGGGCACGTCGACTGGATGATGTAGACGTCGTGACCGCGGACGTTCTCGTTGATCTTCACGAAGCTTTCGCCGTCGGGAAAGCTGGTGACGGTGGCCTCGCCCAGGGGCACGCCAATCGACGCGCACATTTCCTCAGCGAGAGGACGGTTGGAGTTGCCGGAGAAGATTTTCAGCCGCGATTCGCCCATGCCGGCAAGCTGGTGACGAACCGGCCGAGGCGGAAGTCTTTTCTAACGCTGCGCCAGTAATTTCTCCAACCCGTCCACCCGTTTGAACAGCTCGGGCAGCTTGCGGTGAAGAACTTCCAGTCGCTGGCCCAGCATATACGGCATGGCCGGCGTGCCGTTCAGGTAGGCGCCCGGCTCGACGTCGAAGGAAACCCCCGCCTGGCCGCCGATCTTGGCCTTGGCCCCGATCGTGATATGTCCGCCGATGCCGGCCTGTCCACCCAGCACGGCATAGTCGCCGATCGTGGTGCTGCCGGAGATGCCCACCTGCGCGCAGAGAATGACATGCTTGCCGATGACCACGTTGTGGGCGACCTGGACGAGGTTATCGATCTTCGTGCCCTCGCCGATCACCGTGCGGCTGAAACGCGCGCGATCCAGCGTGGAGTTGGCGCCGATTTCGACGTCGTCCTCGATCAAAACCGAGCCGACCTGCGGCACCTTTTCATGCCGGCCCTTGACGAACTCATAGCCAAAGCCATCCGAGCCCACGATCACGCCGGGCTGCAGGCGGACCCGGTTGCGCAGGCTGCAGTCGGCGGCCAGGATCACGCCCGGCATCAGCCAACAATCCTGCCCGATCGTGGCCCCGCGGCCCACAAACACCTGCGCCTGCAGGTGCGAGCGGTCGCCCACCACGGCGCCTTCCTCGACCACGCACAGGGGTCCAACGGTGGCAGACAGAGCGATTGTCGCGCCCAGGGCGACCGACGCCGAGGGGTGGATGCCCGGCGCTGGTTTGGGCCATAGGAGCTGCTCCAAGCGCGAGCAAAACCTGGCCAGGGCAACGGAGGGATTGTCGACCAGCAGGAAGAGCTGGTTGGGCTGGGGCTGGCCGTCGTAGTCGAGGGGCAGCAGCACCACCGATGCGCGGGTGGCGGCCACTTCGCTGCGATACTTGGCATTGCCCAGGAAAGTCAGCTCACCGGGACCGGCGGTGCCCAGGGCGGCGAGGCCCCGCACGGTTTCGGACGTGCCCCCGCGCGTCTGCTTCGGTTGGGCGATGGCGAGAAGTTCGGCAGCCGTGAAGGAAACCTGCATGCCGGAGCGTGGGAATTTTCCGCGAGGGGCGCAATGCCTCAAAAACAAACCCCCGTTCCGGTGAGGAACGGGGGTCGATCCAAACGAAATTTCGGTCCGTGGCTTACGGCTTCTTCACCCCGGGCAGGGTGATGTTCGGCGAATCCGAGGCCGGCGCGGACGTGGGCGCCAGCGCGGACGGGAGCGTCGGGGCGGTGGCGGGGCGGTCCTTGTTGATCACCTTCAGCACCTCGGGGGTGATGTCGTAATCGGGATCGGCGTAGACGATGCTGGAGACGCCGTTGAGCGTCAGGCCCGACTTGTCGATCAGGAGGTTGCAGCCCTTGCTCTTGGCGATGTCGATGGCGACCTTGCTGATCTCGGCGAGCATCAGGTCATGGAAGGCCTTCATGCGCTGCTGGAGCGAATTCCGGGTGTTCTGCTGGAAGGTCTGCACCTCGGTCTGCTTGGCGCGGATATCCGCGAGCACCTTCTGGGCATCGCCCTGGGACTTGGACTTGGCCTCGGGGGCGAGCATCGGATTGTCGGCGGACGCCGCGAGCTCCTTATACTTTTCGACCATCGCGTTGCCTTCCTTGTTCAGGCGGTCCAGCTCTTCCTGGGCCTTGGCCTCGTCGGCGCGGAGCTTGGCGCCCTGCTCCTCGGTCTTATAGTGGCTGTCGAACAACGTACCGAGGTCGACAACGAGGATTTTGGGGGCCGGCTGGGCCGACGCGCAGAGGGTCGCGGCGCCGAAGGCGGAGAGAGCCAGCAGGGTTTGGATGGTGTTTTTCATGGATGGATAGAGGGGAAAGAGCTGCTGAGCCTAGGGTAAATCAATAGCGCGTGCCAAAGGAAAAATTGAACTGATTTCCCTTCTTGTTGTATTTGTCGGTCGTCAGTGGGATGCCGAAGTCCAGGGCCAGCGGGGAGCCGGCCACGAACAGGTGCAAGCCCACGCCGAAGTTGTCGTTGTAGTGGGCGGGACTGAAGTCGTAAGCGCCGGCATTGACGAAACCTGCGTCATAGAAGAGGGCGAAGCGGACCGGGCTCACGATGTCGAATTGGTATTCCGCACTGAAGAAGCCGTAGGTTTTGCCACCAATCGGCACATTCGCCGAGCCGCCCACCTTCGGGCCGACGTCATGGTATTCAAAGCCGCGCAGGTCGCTGGGACCGCCGAGGTAGAATTTCGAATAGTAGGGCACGTCGACGCTGGAGCCGAATTGCTCAATCACGCCGCCGCGGGCGATCAAGCTGAGGACCTGGGAGTGGGTTTCGAACACCTGGAAGAACTGCGACGTACGGAGTTCCAGGCGGTAGTCGTTCTCGTCGCCGCCAAGCGGCCCGCCGGCGACGGCCACCGTGGCGGTGAAATAGTTACCCTGGGTCGTGTTGATGATCTTGTCCCGGGTGTCCCGCAGGAGCGTGAAGCCCACCCGGGAAACGGTGTTGTTGCCGGCCAGGGCCTGGATGGTGGCGTCGGCGCCGGAAGCGATGTTATCAATGGTAATGACCTCCGCCGTGTACGAGAGCGTGCCTTCGACCAGCTCGAACAGGCGTTTCCGAAGGTAGACCGTGGCGCCCGTGTCGACTTCGCGGTAGTAAACCTGGGCGTAGTCCGAGCTGGTGCGGAATAAGTTGAAGCCGAGCGCGAGTTCGCGCTGGAACAGCCAGGGCTCTTCAAACGTCAACACCGCCTCGCTCGACACCTGGCCGAGCTGGAGGCGGAGACGGAATTTCTGGCCATCGCCTTGGAAGAGGGAACGACGGTTGAAGAGGTCGAAATTGGACTGGGACACCTCGGCAAAAATGCTCGCCCGCTCCAGCGAGCTGAAGCCCGCGCCGAAGGTGAGATTGCCCGTGCGGCCTTCCTTGACCGCGATGCGCAGGTTACGGCGGCCTGGGATGTTGGTGTCCTGCGGCGTCACGCTCACGTCGTCGAAGAACCGCGTGTTCTCAAGGCGCAACCGACTGATCTTTTCGCTGACGGTGTTGAACACGTCGCCCGGTCCCAGCGTCAGTTCGCGCAGGATGACCGTGGACTTGGTCTTGGAGTTGCCCTCGATGACGATGGACTCGACGGTGAACTTTTCGCTCTCGTTGACCTGGTAAACGAGGTCAATGTTGCCCGTGGTGATGTTCGACTTGCGGGTGAGCTGCACCTGCGTCTCCAAATGACCGTCGCGACCGTAGAATTCCTCCAGCCGCTCGCGGTCCTTGTCGATCTTGGAGGGACTGAAGATCGCGCCGCTCTTCTGGCGGAGCACGCGCTTCAACAGGGCTTCCGGGTGCAGCTTGCTGCCGGAGATGGAAATGTCGCCGATGCGGTAGCGCCGCCCTTCCGTGATCGCGATGGTGATGACCAGCCGGTTGATCTTGGGATAGTCGAAGGTGACCTTGTCCGGCTGGATATCCACGTCGAGGTAGCCCTGTTCGCGGTAGAAGTCGCGGAGCTTTTCCAAGTCGTCATCGAAGTCCTCGTCCTTGAACACGCCCGTGTCCGTCAGCCAGGACCACATGTTCCATTTGCGGATTTCCATCTCGCCGATGAGGTGCTTGGCCGCGATGTGCGCATTGCCGGTGAACTTGACGAGCGAGACGCGCACCTTCGGGCCTTCCCGCACCTTGAACGTGACGGTGCCGAAGCTGGTGGCGCGATTGCGCTCGATGGAGTAATTGATCGAGACCTGATTGTAGCCCTTCTTTTGGTAGAAGACGCGGAGCTTCTCGGCGTCGTCTTTTACCTGGCGTTCGTCCAGGGACGTGTTGGGCCGGGTCTTGACCTCCTTCTCGAGCTTGCCCGATTTGAACTCCTTGTTGCCCTCGAAACGGACGGCGAGCACGCGGTATTTGGACGTGAGCTCAACGACGAGGTTGAGCGTGTTGAGGCCGCGAACCGGCTCCTGCTTGATTTCTATCAGCTCGAACAGGCCGGTCTTATACAACGAGCGGATGTCGCGATCGATCATGGTCGAGTCGATCTCGCCGCCCTCGCGCACCTGCATGTTGGCGCGCACAACCTGTTCATTGACAATGGCAGTGCCGATAAACTTCACGGTCACGGTGCCCACGTGGTAAACCGGCGCCGGGGTCTGCGAGGCGGCGGCAGCAGGTGCTTCCTGGGCAACAACCGGCGTGCCGGCCACGGCGAGGAGCAAACAAGGGACAAGGCAGGAACCTGTGACCCGCCGCAGCAGGTTACTGAGTGAAGTTTTCAAAGCGGGTGATGTCTCGAAGGAAAGTGAGCTTTAGTTCTCCTACCGGGCCGTTTCGTTGCTTAGCAACGATTAACTCGGCTGAGTCGGAGGCAACTTGGAATTTTTCGTCTGCGTCTTTGGGGCGGGCCAGCATAAGTACAACGTCAGCATCTTGTTCGATCGATCCGGATTCCCGCAAGTCAGCAAGTCTGGGGGCGCGGTTTTCCTTTTCGGATGCTCGGTTCAACTGGCTTAATACAAGCACCGGCAAATTGAGTTCCTTCGCCAATGCCTTTAATCCGCGGGAGGCCTCCGCCACCTGCTGCTCGCGGGGCACCCGGGGGTCGGTGGGGCTCAGGAGTTGGAGATAGTCGATGATGATGAAGCCCAGCTTGTGCCGGGCATGCACCCGGCGGGCCTTGGCCCGGAGCTCCATGATCGAAAGATGGCTGGAATCGTCGATGAACAGCGGCGACTTGGAAAACTCGTCGGCCGCCTTGATCAACTCCGCCTGCTCGTTGCCGTTCTTCGACAGCAAGCCTTCACGCAGCAGCTTCATGTTGATGCGGGCCCGGGAACAGAGCATGCGCAGCGCCAGCTGGGCCGCGCTCATTTCGAGCGAGAAAATCAGCGTCGCGACGCCCTCCCCTTTCCGCGGCATCGCGGCGGTCTCGGCGATGTTCAGCGCGAAGGACGTCTTGCCCATCGAGGGCCGCGCCGCGAGCACGATCATTTCCGCGCGCTGGAAACCCCACGTCAACGCGTCGAGATCCTTGAAGCCGGAGGCGACACCCGTGAGCTCGCCCTTCTTCATCATCATCTTGTTGATGACGTTCACCGCTTCGTGAGCGGACTCGCGCATGGGCTTGGCGGCGTCGGACACGCGGTCCTGCGTCACCCGGAAAATGTCCTGCTCCACCTTGTCGATGAACTCCTCGAGCCCGCCCTGGTAGCTGTAGCAGTTCTCCACCGCGCCGGTGGCAACCTTGATCAGCTCGCGCAGCAGGTAGAGCTCGCGGACCTTGTCGATGAAGTATTGCGCCTGCGCCGTCGTTGGGATCCGTCCGCTGATCTGGGTCAGGTAGGCGAAACCGCCGATGCTCTCCAGCTGGCGCGAGGTCTTGAGCTCCTCGGCGAGGACAGCGACGTCCACCGGCGGGCTCTTTTGGTAGAGCTCGCAAAGCTTCTCGTAAATCAGGCGGTTGGCAGGCGCGTAGAACGCAGCACTCGGGAGCTTCGCTTCCAGGCAGCGCGCGATGGAATCCGAGCCGTCCAGCAGGCAGCACGAGAGCAGGTATTCCTCGGCCTCGATGCTGTGGGGCGGCATGCGTCCCACCATGGCCGCGGGGGCATCGGCGCGGCGGAGGGCGGGAGCGTTGTCTTCAGCCATGGGACGCAGGCGAGTCAGGAGCAGCGGCAGCGGGGCGGCAACAAAGGGTTTTCAACAAGATGTTCCCAAAAGCACAAAGGCCGCGTCAGCGACGCGGCCCTTGGTCAAAGTGGCACCGGATTACTTCTTTTCCTCGGTGGCCGTCGGCACGATCGGGTTTTCCGAGACGACGTCGAAATTGACGTCGACCGTGATTTCCGGGTGGAGCTTCACCTTCACGGTGTGCTTGCCGAGCGTCTTGACCGGCGTGTGGAGGTGGATGCGGCGCTTCTCGAGCGTGATGCCGGCGGCGGTGAGCTGGTCGTGGATGTCGGTGGCGGTGATCGCGCCGAACATCTTGCCGCCCTCGCCCGTCTTCACGGCAAAGGCCAGGTTGGTCTTCTCCAGCCGGCCAGCGAGCTCGCGGGCGCCGGTGAGCTCGTCCGCCTCACGCACGGCGCGGCGCTTCTTCAGCGCCTCGACCTGCTTGCGGTTGGAGCTCGTCAACGGCACGGCGATGCCGCGCGGCAGGAGGTAATTGCGCGCGTAACCGGCGCGGACTTTGACTTGGTCGCCTTCGCCGCCGAGACCGTCGACGGGTTTGACAAGGAGGATTTCGCTATTGGCCATGGGACGTTAGGTTTAAGTTTTAAGCTGTAAGGTTTAAGTGGAAGCGACTGCGCCGGCTCAAAACGGCACGTCTTCGTCGAGGTGTTCCTGCGGGGCAGGCTTGGGGTTGCCGCGCGGCGGGGGTGAATGACGCTCGGGCGTCGTCTGGTCGATGCCGTCGGCTGGAGCGGCAGCTGCGCCGCCACCGCCGCCGCCCGCGCCACCGCGGGTGGAGAGAAATTGCACGTTATCGAGGACGACCTTGATCTTGCTGCGCTTCTGGCCGCTGGTCTTGTCCTCCCACTGGTCGAGCTTCAGGCGGCCCTCGACCATCGCGAGGCTGCCCTTGGTGAGATACTTCGAAACGAGCTCACCCTGCTTGCCCCACGCCTCGATGTCCACGAACGTCGTCTCGTCGCGCGTCGCGCCGGACTCGTCCTTGAACTGACGGTTCACCGCGATGCCAAACTGGCAAATGGCCGTGCCCTTGGGCGTGACCCGCAGTTCGGGGTCCCGCGTGAGGTTGCCGATGAGGAAGACTTTGTTGAGGTAGGCCATGGGTGGGGGCGCGACCGTCCGGGCGTCAGGCGCTCTGGACGAAGGTGCGGTAGACGCTGTTGTTGAGGCGGAGACGCTCCTTCAGCTGGGCCGGGCCGTCGCTCGGGGCGGAGAAACTCACGTGCACGTAGGTCGCGCCGGTGAGCTTCTTGTCGGTCACGCGCACGAAGTCGCGCTTGCCGATGTTGTCCACTGCGGTCACCTCGCCCTGCACGGCGACGATGTCCTTTTTGACGCCCTCGATGATCTGTTCGATGGAGTCTTCCTTGCCGCGGTTATCGAGGATGAAGGTCGCGCGGTAGTTGCGTTTGGTGGGATTCATTTTGGATCTCTGCGATTGAGCTGGTTCATGGCGGCCTCGGCGCCGCGGGAGAGCAGCAGGTCGAGGCCTGAAAGGTAAGTGGAGAGGTGTTGAGTGACGAGATTCTGTTGGTCGGGAGTGAATTTGCCGAGGACGAAGTCCTTGAGGTCCATCTGCGGGGGTTCCTTCGGGCCGATGCCCAGGCGATAGCGGGTGAAGCCGTCGCCGAGGTGCTCGAGCAGGCTGGCCACGCCGTTGTGTCCGCCGGCGCTGCCGGTGACGGAGACTTTGACGAGGCCCAGGTCAATGTTGAGGTCGTCGTAGACCGCAATGACCGACCCGGCGTCCGCCTTGTAATACCGTGCCAGCGCGGCGACGGCACGTCCGCTGTCGTTCATGAACGTCAGCGGCTTTGCGAAGTAGCAGGTGCGGCCCGGGGTGTCCCAGCGCGCAATCTCGGCTTCAAACTGCGGTGACGTTTTCCACGTCAGGCCGTGTTTTTTGGCCCAAGCCTCGACGACGACCCAGCCCACGTTGTGGCGGGTGGTTTCGTATTCGCGGCCCGGATTGCCGAGACCGGCAACGAGGGTGATGGACATGACTCAAAGAACAACATCGCCGCGCGCCGCGTTGGAGCGGTGCGCGGGACGGGAAAGCTTATTTCTTGGCGGGAGCTGCCGGCTTGGCAGCGGCGGCACCGGCCGCGGGCTTCGCGCCAGCGGCGGCCTTCGCGGCGCCCGCCGGGGCGGCGGCACCGGGCTTCGCACCGGCCGCGGGAGCGGCGGCACCAGGCGCGGCCTTGGCATCGCCCGCCGGGGCGGCGGCGCCAGGCGCGGCGGCGGCACCATCGGCAGGAGCAGCGGCAGCACCTTCGGCGGGAGTCGCGGCAGCCACGACTTCCTGCACGACCTCGGCCACGGGCTCGACGCACGCGACCACGGGCTGGCCCTTGGAATCGAGGAACTCGACGCCGGCAATGGGCTTCATCTCGCCGACCTTGATGGTTTCACCGACCTTGAGCTCGGTGACGTCGACGACGATGAACTCGGGTAGGTCCTTCGGGAGGACGCGGATCCGGAGTTGGTGCGCGTTCATTTCGAGCACGCCGCTTTGGTTCTTCACGCCAAACGATTCGCCGGTGACCTGGACGGGCACACGGATTTCAAATTTTTCGTCCGGTTTGACCTCCTGGAAGTCCACATGGAGGAACTTGTCGGTCATCGGGTCCCGCTGGACCTCCTGGAGGAAGGACAGCGCCTTCTCGGGCTTGTCCGTGCGCTCGAGCTCGACGAGCACGGCGCGGCCGGCGACGGTGCGCAGGAGGCGGACGAACTCGGGGCCCTCGATGGAGAGCGACTCCGGGCTGGTGTGCTTCCCGTAAAGGATGGCGGGAACGCGGTTGGCTTTGCGCAGGCGGCGTGAGGCGCTACGGCCCGTCTGGGCGCGCACTGCGACGTTAAGTTTATACGATTGGGTCATGGTTTTCGTTCCCCCTGTCGCCCCGGAATTGAGGGCAGGCGTAGTGGAAAAGAGGGTCAGGTGATACGGTTGGACCGGTTGAAAGCAACCAAAACTTCGCCGCGTCCGCATTTTTCGCCCGCCGAGGGTAAAACGGGCATTGACAACCTGCGGCATGGCTCTGTTTTTCGTGGACTCTTTCGCCCGGCGCAGGCCGGGTTAAAAGCCACGTTGCCCGGTAGCTCAGTGGCAGAGCAGGTGACTGTTAATCACTTGGTCGCTGGTTCGATCCCAGCCCGGGCAGCCAATTCGATGATTTGGCCGGAAGCGCCCTGCGGCGCCAATTGGTGACCTAAACCATTGGTGCCAGTGGCTTCTGACAAAACCTGTAGTTGCCGCAAAATGTCAGCGAGTGACACGACGGGACTGGGAACACCTGAAAAGTGTGCCCCACATTGTGCCCAAATCGGTGGCACAATTTGCCCAGCCGGGGGCACAATTTGACCAGCCGGGATCCACGGCAGCTTGGCGATCTCATCGTGGAGCTGGAGTGAAGCCACGTCCGTGTAAGCCTGCGCGGTGAGGTTCGCATCGGAGTGACCGAGGATTTCCTGGGCCGCCCGTTGGTTGATTCCGCAGCGCACGCCGAGGGTCTGCATCGTCTTGCGGAACGAATGGAAATGAACCACGCGGCCGAGGCCGTCCTTTCGCTCGATGCCCGCCCGCTTGAAATCGCTCCTCAGGTAATCGTAGGTCGGCCAGCACCACCAAAACACCCGCTGGGTCGGCTTGAAATCCTTCGGCCGGAACGCCAGGAGCTGGGCCGCCAGTTCACGCCGGAGGGGCACGGCCCTCTTTTCGTCATCCTTCATCGTGTCGACCCGGAAGAGCACGTAGGGCTTCTCAATCTCCAGCTGGAGATCGTCCCACACCAACGCGCGCACCTCGGATTTGCGCTGACCAGTGTACAGCAGCATCTGATAGGCGAGCAGCCGCTTTCCCGCCACCTCGAACAGCCGCGATAATTCTGCCTCAGTGAAAGCTCGGTACGGCCTCACCTGCTTGCCCCGGGTCGGCACCTTCTCGACCTTGGCAATCGGGTTGCCGAGGATGCGCCCGATGTTCGCGAGCCAGTTCAGGAACGCGTTCAGGGAAATCTGGTATTCCTTCTTGGTCTTGGGCACACACATCAGCGTTGCCCGCCACCGCACAAAGGAATCCGCCGTGATGTCCGACACGGAGCGCCAGCGGGCTTCGGCGGCGATTCGCTTAATCCGAACGATCGTGTCGCGCAGCTGTTTTCTGGCGACGCCACGACAGGCCAGCTCGGCCTGATATTCGTCCGCCAAAAGGAAGAGTGTCTTGGCCGCGGTTTCCCGCATGGCACGCGGGGCCGCGAAGCCCTCCTGCTCCCGTTGCGCCTGAAGCGCGAACTCCATGAGGCGTTTCTCGGCAATAGCCTTGTCGGGCGTTCCAAGAACCTTCCAGACGCGGACGCCGTTGGCTTCAAGGGCGTAGTACCCGCGATAGGTGGTGACGGTCTTCCCGTGGCTCTCACGGGTGCGTTTGTAGACGCGGGTGCGGAATACCTTGCTCATGACGGGCCAATTTTGTCACCGCGCTCGCGGCGAAGGGTTTCGAGGTAGCCGGCAATGTCTTCGCGCGCCACGCGCGACGCACGGCCGATTTTCAAGGGAGCGGGAAAAGTGCCGCCCGCGATCAGGCGATTCAGGGGGCGCTTGGAAATCGGACATCTTCCGCCATCGGGTTCCGGGCTACTGTGCATCCAGATCGAGCATTAGACGAGGTATTGGCGGCTGCAGCCAAGGTAAATTCGTTTGCTTTCGAAATATTACCAGTTGCCACACCGCCCCCAAGTAAGCCGAAATCGATGTCGCCAGAATATCGCCGTGAGCACGTCACCCCCAGAGGCACCTGTCATCGTCCCCGGCGTCGTCTACCTCGTGGGCGCCGGCCCGGGCGATCCGGAACTTCTGACGGTCAAGGCCCTGCGGCTGATCCGTTCAGCCGAGGTGGTCGTTTACGATTACTTGGTGGCGCCGGAGATCCTTGCCGAGGTTCCGCCCGGGTGCGAACGCGTGTTCGTCGGCAAGAAGGCGGGGCACGCTTGTCATCCCCAAGCCGAGATCAACGGGCTCCTCATCGCGCTCGCCCGCCGGGGACGAAACGTCGTGCGCTTGAAAGGGGGCGACCCGTTCGTTTTCGGCCGGGGTGGCGAGGAGGCCGAGGCGCTCACTTCGGCCGGGATTCCGGTCCATGTCGTCCCGGGCATCACCGCCGCGCTGGGAGCAGCGGCCGCGGCCGGGATTCCCCTCACCCATCGCGCCCATACTTCGGCACTGGTTTTCCTCACCGGACACGAGTGCCCGGGAAAGCCCGACGGGGCGGTGCGCTGGCGGGACTACGCCCGGCTCAATGCGACACTTTGCATCTACATGGGCTTGCACCGCCTGGCGGGGATCACGCGGGAGCTTCAGGATGGCGGGCTTTCGCCGGACACGCCCGCCGCGGTCATCCAAGGGGCGACAATGGAAGGGCGGCGAGAGGTGTTTGCCACCCTGGGCGACTTGACCGAGCGCGCGGAAGCCGCGGGCATTGCCTCGCCGGCGATCGTTATTATCGGCGAGGTTGCGGCGCACCGGCCGCGGTCCCTTGCCTACTTGGCGGCCGAATCCGAACGGGAAGTTCTCCGCGCCGACCTTCCCGGGGGTCGATAGTGGGGCGGAAACGGCAGCCGGCCGGGTAGCAACAGGTGCCAGTAGATCGGGCGAAACAGAAGTTTTCCCCAGTGATTGCGCCTGGACTCCTTGAGCAACGGGAGCGGGCCGAAGCGGCGCAGCGGAAATGAACCGGGCAGCGGCTCCGCGGTATAGCTGTAGTCGATGAGGAGCGCCCGCCCGAAGCCCGTTTCAATGAAGCAGTTCGCGTGGCCGTCGAAACTGGCGGGATACGGCCCGGTCCGGCCCCTGATTTCGTGAAACAGGTTATCCACCAGGATGTCGGCCATGAAGTGGGCCACAGAACCGGCCTTGGCAGTGTGGACGTCAGCCGCGTCGCCAATTACCCAGACATTGGGCCACCGTTTTGCACGCAACGTGTGAGGGTCGGTCTCGACGTAGTTGAGTTCATCGCCCATGCCGGACCGGCCGATGACCTCGGCTCCCTTGTTGACGGGGACCGTCACCAGCAGGTCAAAGGGAACCTCCCGATTGTCGTAGGACATGAGCGCGCCCCGGCGGTTGTCTACCTCGCTCAGGGTGAAATCGGGTACGACCTGGATCCCCTTGCGCTGGAGCAGGCCGGCCAAGGCCGCCGAAGCGATGGGCTTCGTGAACGCGCCCGTGAGTGGCGTCGCCAGAATCAGCTCAACTTTACGACGCAGGCCGCGCTCGCGGAAAAACGCATCCGCCAAAAACAGGAACTCCAGCGGGGCGACCGGGCACTTGATGGGCATTTCGGCGATGCTCATGACCAGGCGTCCGCCCGGCCAGTTGCGCAGGTGGGCCGCGAGCGCCGAAGCCCCCTCAAAGGTGTAGAAATCGAAGATGTTTTTCCGCCAGCCCCCGTCGACCAGGCCCGGCGTCTCCTTCGGGTCGATGTCGCATCCGGTGGCGATGACCAATTGGTCGTAGACGATCTTTTCCGGTGACCCGGCCAGTTTCACCTGGCTGTTCTGCGGATCGATGATTTCGACATCATCGAAGACGACCTCCACCCGCGAAGGCAGGAAGTTCCGTTTCGGTTTGACCACTTGCGCCGGCGAGTACTGCCCGAAGGGAATGAACAGGTAGCCCGGTTGGTAGAAATGCCTTTTCTCCCGGTCCACGACCACGATCCGCCAGTCGCGCGGATCAAGTCGGCGCGACATCTTGTTCGCCACGATGGTCCCAGCCGTACCCGCGCCGAGGATGAGGAGTGTTTTCATGTGGAAAGAGTGCGGTAGTTTACGGGCTCTCCGTTTCCGCCCGAACCGAGAGGACAATCTTGTAGAACAGCGTCAGGAGCAGCACCCCCACGGCGTAGATCCCGAGACTGATCAGCAGCTCCGGAACGGTTGGGGCGTAGCTAGCGACCGTCCCCATCGGGGAGACCGCGAGTCCGCCCGCGATGAATCCGAGCCCTTTGTCGATCCACGTGGAGAAAAATACGAGCCCACAGGCCAGCGCCAGCCGCCGCTGGTTTCCGCGCCGGATGGAACTCAGCAAGATCGGAAGGGACGCGACCGCCATGAGCAGCGACAGCCACATCCAGGGAACCATGGCGGCGTGCCCATCGAGACCCCAGAAGAGATACTGCAAGTCATGCCGGTGACTCGGCACGCCGCTGTAAAACGCGGTGAAGGACTCAACGAAAATGAAGAACAGGTTCGCGAGCATCGCGTAGACGATCGTGAAGGAGAGCCGGCGGAGCCCTTCCTTGCCGGCGTCGAATCCCACGGCCTTTTTCAACAGCAGGCAAAGGAGGACGAGCAGGGCCGGGCCGGACGCAAACGCCGTGGCGAGAAACCGCGGTGCCACCACGGCGGTGAGCCAAAGATGACGCCCGGGCAGGCCGGAATAGAGAAAGGCCGTGACCGTGTGGATGGCAACCGCCCAAGGGATGGAGAGAAAGATCAACGGCTTGATCCAACGCGGTGGACGGGTGGCGTTGCGCTCGCAGTCGAGTGTCGTCCAAGCGATGACCAAGTTGAGTCCGAGGTAGCCGGTCAACACGATCATGTCCCAGAACATCACCGAGCCCGGGGACGGGTGCAGCAGCACGTTCAAGACGCGTGCCGGCTGGCCGAGATCAACGAAGATGTGCAGCACGCACATGATCACCGCCGTGACGGCCAGAAATTCCCCCAGGATGACGATACGGGCGAACTCCCGGCAGTCGTGGAGATAGAACGGGGCGACGACCATCACCGCGGACGCCGCGACGCCCACCAGGAAAGTAAATTGGGCGACGTAGAACCCCCAGATCACGTCGCGACCCATTCCCGTAATGCCCAAGCCATGGGAATATTGGAAAAGGTAACACGCCAGGCCGATGCCGACTGGAATCAGCCAGCCCGCCAGCCAAAGCTGGTAACGACCCCGTCCGATGAAGGCTCGCTCGATCATTTTGATACCAGGTAATACACCGCCGGTTGGGTCCCGAGCTCGGGCTTGCGGCGGATGCTGTAGTTTTCGCGCAGAAGTTTCACGACGGGCGATTGCTCGTCCCGCAAGTCGCCAAACGCCATGGCGCCGCAGGTGCAGGCTTCGACGCAGGCGGGCATCCGGCCCTGGGCCAACCGCTCGTCACAGAAGGAGCATTTTTCCACCACGCCTTTGCCGCGCGTCGGATAGTCCGGATTAACGTGCTTCAGCGAGGGCCGCGGGTCCTCCCAGTTGAAGCTGCGCGAGCCATACGGGCACGCCGCCATGCAGAACCGGCAGCCGATGCAGCGGTGCGGATCCATCACAACGATGCCGTCCGGCCGCTTAAACGTGGCCCCGGTCGGGCACACCCGCGTGCATGGTGGATTGTCGCAGTGGTTGCAGAGGGCCGGCATGGGCTGATCCGCCAGCGCCGCACCGCGAAACTCGTCCAGTTGATCGGGAAACAGATGCGCTCCCTGCTCGCGCCAAATCCACTTCACCTCGTGCCGCGGGTTGGCGATGTCCGGGACATTGTGCTCCAAGTGGCAGGCGCGCGCGCAGGCGGCGTGACAGTCCTTCGACTCCAGACATTTTCTGAGATCGATTACCATCGCCCACCGACCGGACCTGAGCGCCGCACCGGGCTTCAGCACGTCCGTGGGCACGGCGGACACCAAAGCCGCGAACAGGGGCCGCCGGCGCGCGAGTCCGGCAGCGGCCAGCAGCGTGAGCTTCAGCATCGCTCGCCGGTTACACTTCATTGCGGCTCCTTTCTACTCGAGACCGCGAGCGTTCCCGCATTTTCCGCCGTGGCATTCCCGGACCACACTCGGGGACGCATTCGTTCAGCGGCGCCAGCCGCCGACTCGTGGTGGCAATTCCAGCAATCCAGCTTCGCGTCGACGTAGCCGTGGCACTCGCTGCAGGCAGCCGCGGCGGTGGTGGATTTCCCGCGCGCATCCGCATAGCCGTGACAGGCCACGCAGGTTTTCAAACCCTTCTCCCAGTGGCGGCCGTCCGTCGCAACATAGACGCGGTTGCCTTCCCGGACCACGTCATCGCGCCAGCGCACGAGGATTCGCATGTGTTCGACGCGCATGAACTCCTTCGGCTCGATGCACCGCTCCCCACCGGGATTGGGCGGGCTGCGAAAACCCGGGTTGCCGCCGCCCGCGCCGAGCCAGATTGGCAGCGTCGTCACCACGAGGAAAAGGGCGAGCCCGGGCAGGATGTATTGGCCGTGATAGAGTTTCATCTCACGTCTCGCCTTCGTGCAACGGTTCGCCGCGCAGGTTGATGGTGCGTTCCTTCTCGCCGTCGAGCACGAGCGCGTTGCCGACCAGCTCGTGCAGCCCCGCAACGCCGACGCCCGGAACCCAATGATCCATCAACGTCGGCAGGACTGCCCGGTCGATGGCGCAAATGGAGGAGAGCAGGTTGACGCCGTATTTCTCCCGCACGCTGCGAACCGCCTCGGCCCGGGGAATGCCGCCGCGCATCCGCAGATCCATGCATTCCTCGCCGCCAAGTCCCGCGCCGCAGCCGCAGCAGAATGTCTTCTCCCGGATCGTCTCAGCGGGCATCTCGTGGAAATGCCGGCAGGTGCTTCTCAGGATATAGCGCGGTTCCTCCAGCAGCCCCATGGAACGGGCCGGGTTGCACGAGTCATGGAATGTGACCCGGTAGCGGTCGTTGCGCTCCGGAGCCAGCTTGAGTTTTCCCTGCTGGATGAGGTCAGCGGTGAACTCGGCGATGTGCACCATGCGCGTGGTCCGGGCGTTTTGAAAGTGCGTGCCGGTGATCGGCGAAATCGGCTCCTGTAAAAAGTCCGCCGGTCCGTTCATGGTTTCCATGTACTGGTGCGCCACGCGCCACATGTGACCGCATTCGCCGCCGAGGATCCACTTGACGCCCAGTCGGCGCGCCTCGGCGTAAATCTTCGCGTTCAAGCCTTTCATGAGCTCATGCGACGCGAACATGCCGAAATTTCCCCCTTCCGACGCGTAGCTGCTCCAAGTGTAATTGAGGCCGCTTTGATGCAGCACCAGCAGGTAGCCCATCAGGGTGAAAATGCCGGGCTCGGCCAGGAGGTCGCCCGACGGGGCCACAAAGAGGACGTCCGCGCCCTTCCGGTTGATCGACGGGTTTACCCTTACGCCGGTGATTTCCTCAATGGAATCCACGAAGAACTCCAGGTTGTCCTTAAGCCCGTGGGGCGTGATCCCAAGATGATTGCCGGTGGTGAAACACTTGGCCGCCGGCTCCATCACCCAGTTGATGTTCAAGCCCAGTAGATTCAGCAGCTCGCGGCCGAGCATCGTGATTTCGGCCTGGTCAATGCCGAACGGGCAGAAGACCGAGCACCGCCGGCATTCCGTGCATTGGTAGAAGTAGTAAAACCATTCCTTGAGCACCTCGGGGGTCAGCCGCCGGCCGCCGGCCCACCGCCCAAGCAGGCGGCCCGCCAGCGTCATCTCCCCGCGGTAAACCGAGCGCAGTAGCTCGGCGCGCAGCACCGGCATGTTCTTCGGATCGCCCGTGCCGATGAAGTAGTGGCACTTGTCGGCGCAGGCCCCGCAGCGCACGCAGCAGTCCATGAAAAGCCTCAGCGACCGGAAACGGTCCATCCTCTCCCGCAAGCCCTGCAGGATGATTTCCTTCCAGTTATCGGGGAGCTTCCAGTCCGGCTGGTCCGGCGACCAGTCGCGGGGATTCGGAAACTCCAGCGTGCGGAGTGACTTCGGCTTGGCGCTGTAACTCCACCGCCCGGCGGCAAATTTCACGGTCGGTTCGAGCCAGTCGCGCGAACTCGGAGCGAACGGCACCTTGGCCGGTCTCGCGGGCTTGGCGTCCTCGCTCATGGGATCTCCTTCTCCAGCGGAATGCCCGCCGCCCGCATCTTGTCGCGGTATTCGTTCTCATATTCCGCGTAAGGGTGCGTTTTGACGGGCGCATTCCACGGGTTCACGTGCCGTGTCATCCGGCCGGCGCCGGGCAGGTTGCGGGTCGGGCTCAGCGGCAGGCTCACCATGTGCGCCAGTTTGCTGAATGGCACGTAGGCCAACAGGAGGCAGGCCAGCGTCAGGTGAACGTAAAAGAGCGGCCCGAGCCCGGACAAGCCGGCCGGACGCAGCCGGGCCAGGCCCAGGCAAAAATCCTTGGCCGCGGGAACGTTGGCCCGCGTCGAGTAATGCATCATGCCGCCCGTCAGGGCGACACCGAGCAGGAGATAGAGGGGAAAGTAATCAGCTGGTAAGGAGAGGTAACGCAGCCACGGCAGCCACCAGCGGCGCACCAACAGGTAAAGCAGAGCCAGGATCAGCGTGACGCCGCTGACGTAGAACGCCGCCGAACCGAGCTGAAAAAACGCATCGAGCTTTTCAAGGCCTGTCACCCAGCCCGACACCGGGTCGAGGAAGAAACGGGCGTGGTGCAGCAAGACCAGTAGCAGGGAATAATGGAAAACCAGCGCGCCCAGCCACAGGCCCGGGCTGGATTTGAAAACCAACTTCGGTGCGGCACCCTCGCGATCCCCTTCGACCCACTCGTGCCGCACATTGCGCAGCAGGCTGCGGAACAGCAGCATTTCCAGTACGACCCGGCCGGCCGCGCCCCAGCGGGTGTGGGGATTTTCGATCCGGCTGGAGCGAATCCACGGAAGCGAATACTGCTGGCCGCAAGTGGTCGTGATGTTGAAGGGAACCGGCGACCTCGTCCAAGAGAGCACGCGCCAGGACATACCGAACAAGAACGCCAGCAGGGCGCCGTAGGGAAGAATGATGCCAAACAACGGCTCCAGCCGGGGCAACCCGGCACCCGCCCACGCGATCAAGACCAGGGCCGCGACCGCCACCAGCGGGAACAGGGCTTTCGCGCCTTCACCTCTCCAAGCCGGGAATGAAACCGGGGAATCCTGACCATGCGCCGGTGGCTTAATGTCAGGCATGGGAAATTCACCGGCGGTTACATTTCAACGACGGTAATTGCCCCGGGCACGCATACCGACAGGCAGCTTTCGCACCTGCTGCAGTCGTCGCTGTTGCCGACGACGACCCGCCCGTTCACCAGCTTGTACACCTCGGAGGGGCAGATCTTCACGCATTCGGTGCACTGGGTGCACTTGGCCTCATCGATTGTGATGACGTACATGGGGAGGCGGTGGTTCTATGGGTTGATCGCCGACGCCCGCTCGAGGAGACTTGCGCCCCCGCGGCACCGGCAAACTGCAGCCGGATGCGTCATACGCAGCCCGTCGGTTTGGGTAAGCCTGCGAGCTTGCAGGCGCCTTTGGCGGGGCCGGTCGGAAAGAGTTTGTAAATGGTTTTGAGATCGAAGCCGGTCTCCTTGCTGAGCTTCCGAACCATCGGCGCGCTGCCGAACTGCGCGTAGTAGTTGTGAAGGAATCGGATCACCTTCCAATGGTCCTCGGTCAATTCGGTGATTCCCTCCTCGCTGGCGAGGCCCTTCGCGACGGACTCGTTCCAGCGGGCGGGATCCTGAATGAAGCCGTCTTCGTCGACTTCGAATGGTTCACCGGACAATGTGATGGTGGGCATGGTGCTGATGGAATCTGGGTTGAAAGTGGCGCGTAACCGGGGCCGGAAAGGGGTGACCTACCAGCGGAATCTCACGTTGCTCCTGACATACTCGAGCGACCTCTGGTCGTAGCCGTCGACCACCTTGAACGACATCTTGAGCCCGGTACGCTGGTAGAATTTCTCCCAACCGATGCGGTTGATCCATTCTCCCACCCGTTCGTCCCGGTGCGCGTTCGCGACCCAGGTGTCCACGATCTTCCGCACGACCTCCGTCACCTCGGGCCAGTGCGGGGGATTGTTGGGCAGGTAAGGTATGACCATCTTGGCGAGGGCCGGGCCGTCGCCGGTGTTGCTGGACTTGCCGCCGACGACAATCGCCACGCCGTCCCCGTTGGCGCTGCCGATCGGGGCGAAAGCGGCGCAAGCCACCGAGCAAGCGGGGCAATGGATGCACTTCTTGGGGTCGATTTCCACCATGCCCGGGCCCTTGGGCTTGATCGCGCCGACGGGGCAGACCGAGATGACCAGCGGCAACTCGCACCCCTTGAGTTTTTCCGCATTGATCGGCGGAAGGTCGCGGTGTACGCCGACGATGCCGATGTCCGCGCAGGAGCCCTCGCCGCAGTTGTTGATGCAGCCGGAACCCGAAATCTTCAGCCCTGCCGGCAGGCAGTCGGTTTCATACTCCTTGATGAGCATCTCCGAGATCGCCTTGACGATGGCGGCGGGATCGGTCGCGGCCAGGTGGCAGTGCATGTAGCCCGTGCAGCAGGTCATGTTGTGCAGGGACCGGTTGGTGCCGCCAACCGGGAAACCATGCCCGGCCAGGCGGGCGATCAGTTCCTCGATCCGCCCGACGGGGACCCCGACAAACTCGATCGAATTGCGCTGGGTGACCCGGAAGAAACCTTCGGAAAACTCATCGGCGAGGCCGCACAACATCCGCATCGTCGGGGTGCTGACGCGCGCGTTGGGCGGCATGGCGGCCCGCACCGTGTAGCAGGCTTCGCCGGATTCGGCGTCATGCTTGATGACGCCCGGGCGAATGTGGTCGTGCGAGGTCCATTTGCCGTAGTTCCGCTTCACGATGGGCGGGAGGCTGGCTTCGAGGGAGGGGATTCCGATTCCGGGCATGGGGATGGTCCTTTCTTGGGATTGGTTGTTCAGCGCTTGCGCTCGTCCATCACTTCCTCGACCTCCCAATGGCAGAAGAAATTGGTGCGGGGCTGCGCCAGGAGCTGGGGCGCCGGCTCGACTCCCGACAGCTTGTAGAATTCATCGATGCCGATGCGCAGGATGAAGTCGCCCACCCGCT
This sequence comes from uncultured Opitutia bacterium, assembly GCA_903862955.1. Taxonomy (GTDB): domain Bacteria; phylum Verrucomicrobiota; class Verrucomicrobiia; order Opitutales; family Opitutaceae; genus Opi-474. The sequence goes on along the minus strand of CAIPAH010000014.1, from coordinate 50,569 downwards.
CCTTCTTGCGGGCATTCGCGTCATAGACTTCGGTGAATTTTTCGATGCAGTCGAAGACCTCCTTGTAATCCGGGCCCTCGGCCTTGATGAAGGGAACCAGCACGCGGGAAAGCATCGGGCCGAACTTGCCGCGCAATTTTCCGCCGACGAGCACCGCCACGCCGCGGTCGCCACCGGGTCTGACGCCGGGAACCTTGTTGCTGCAGTACATGCAATGCATGCAGCTGTCTTCATCGATGCGCAGCCCCTTCCCGGACTCCCACTGCATGGCTTGGCCCGGGCAGCGCGAACACACCGTCGTGATGTCGCCGCCGGCCTCGACCCATTTCGCGACCTTCTGCTGGTCGACCTGGGGGGCGTCGCGGTAGACGCCACAGAGGAAGATGTCCGCCTTCTGGCACCCGCGCACGCAGTCGTTCGGGCAGCCGGCGAACTTGCATTTGATCTTGTGCGGGAAGCGCGGGTATTGGACGTCGTCCAGGAAGCGTTTGTACCAGGCGGCTCGCAGTCCGAGCGTATCGTAGAGCGTCAGGTCGCACTTGGCCGGCCCGATGCACTCCTCGCTCGTCCGGTAGTCGTCGCCGGTCGATCCGATGTCGAAGCCGAGGTTCGTGATTTCCTCGACCGCCGGCTTCAGGTTCTCGGTGGGGATGCCGAGGAGTTCCAAGTCGCCCCCGGTGCTGAGCAAGTGCAGCAGCCCGTAGGCGTACTTGTCCGCGATGTCGCAAAGCCCGCGCATGGAGGCCGTGCTGAAAAAATTTCCGCACGGGTCCATGATCCGCACAAAATTCGATCCCTTGGTGATTTCGGGCCGGGCCGACGAACGCACGAGAACCCCGGAGGCCACCCCGGGTAATGAGACATAGCCGCCATAGCCCCACTGCGTGCGGCGCTTTTGCAGCGCCTGTTCGTACATCTGGACCGGGTATTTGGTCTTCTTGAGTTCGGCCGCGTGGCTCGGAAAGCGACCTTGGGACATCGCATCCATCATGGGCGTCGGCGACACGGCGTGTTCCTCGTGTCCCACCGGGGCAGCTGTGGAACTGGCCGGGGCGGCCACCCGCGGGGCGCCCACTGGTCCGCTCTCTTCGTTCACTCGAATGTCCGAGAGCCGGCCCGAGGCCAGGCATGACGGGCAGATGCTCGATTTGTTTTTCAGGTACTGGTACCGCTTCGCTTTCCGCGGCACCGCGGCCAGCTCCTCGGCCGTGTATTCCTCGATCACAAAACCACATTTCGCGCAGCAGAGTTTAATCTTTTCCATCGTGGGCATTGGTTGCGGGCATTGGGGGGGCGCCGGCTCGGTCCGGTGGCTGGCTTCACGCCGCGTCGCGCGGCGAGGCCATTTCGAACCATATTTTCGCTTTCGAAACAATACCCATCTGGCGTCTCCCGCTTCGCGGACGCCGCAAACGCCCGGCTGATTGCCGCAACCGATGGCCCGTCGCCTTTTGGTCGCGAACCCCGCTTATATAATCATCCTTGTAATCAGTAAGTTACGGCAGCTCGCGCAGCGGTTCGGGAGCATGAGAGGCTGTGCGTGAAAAACTATGCGCCCCCATTAGTAAACGGCATTTCCGTTTCCATCGCTCCCCGCGACCTCGACTGCTCGGATGAACAATAATCGTCACTCCCCTGCCTGCGCGGGGTCCGTGCCCAATTTGCGCCGATAGTCATTGGGGGTGCAGTCCATGACGCGGCTGAAGACTCGATAGAATTGCGGATAACTCCCGAAGCCGGCCTGCAAGGCTGCGGCCAGCATAGTCCGGCGCTGCCCGGTGCCGTAGAGTTGCAGAAAATTTCGAATGCGCTCGCGATTTCGGAAGTCCACCCAGGTCACTCCCGTCTGCTGCTTGAACAGGCGGCTGAGCCGCGAAGCGCTCAGGCCGGATTGGCGGGCCAGCTGGTGAAGATCCAGCTCACCGGTGTCGCGGCGGATCAAGCGCGCGGCTTGTTCGACGGCCGGGTGGACATCAACCACCGGCACATCCACGGCCCGCTCGAACTGCTGCCACGTGGCCAGGAACACGTGGGCGAGGCCCGCATTGAACAACCCCGTTTGCTCGCACGTGCCCGCGACATCCTGAAACAGGTCCTCAAGCCTCGCGAGGATCCCGAGGGAAAGGCGGCGGCAATGGACGCCGATCGGCCCGGCTTGTTGCAGAATGCGCGCCTCGGGGTCAGTCGCCACCCGCCGGATGGCATGGGGCTTCAGGACGCCGACCCACATCTCAAAGTCAGGTGTCTCCCCGACCAGCACATGCTCTTGCGCGGGGAACAGCCAGAGCAGGTCACCGCGCACGATGCGGTACTTCCGATTCGCCAGGAGATAGGTGCCCGCTCCTCGCGTCACGAGATTGAACTCGAGCTCGGCGTGCCGGTGCTTCTGCCGGGCGCGGCCGAGGTAGCCGCTGCGCCAGAGGTTTCCATCCCAGGCCGCGGGCAGGTTGAGGTGAAGTCGCATGCGACAAGAAATGATAAGAAGAGGGAAGCAAAATGAGAAGAGCCCAAAAGGGGAAGGACGTATATTAGCAGGGATGAACCCAGTCCCAGAACTTGAACGTGACCGTTTTCGCCGCGAGGGCTACATGATCCTGCCCGGGGTCATCCCCATCGACGTCCTGACCATGTTGCGCGAGGAATGCTCGTACTTCCTCGGCTATTGCGACGCCCAGATGGACGCCAAAGGAGTGCAGACGGAGGGCCTCAGCCATCGGGGCCGGCGCTACTTCGTTAACAACCGCTACCGGATGAGCAACCGGCTGTGGCAGTTCATCTTCAGCCCGCTCATGGCGGCGGTGACCGAGGCGGCGCTCGGCCCGGACGTTTACCTGTTTCACGAGCAATGGGTCGTCAAAGGGCCCGAGCAGGGGATGAAGTTCTCGTGGCACCAGGACAGCGGGTACGTGAAGTGGAATGACCCGGCGACGCGCCATCGGCCATACCTGACGTGCTGGTGCACGCTGGACGACGTGAACGAGGCGAACGGCACGGTTTACGTGCTGCCCCACTCCCGCGGCGGCACGCGCGACAAAATCCTCGACCACACGAAGGAAGCCGGCTCCAACGACCTGATCGGTTACACCGGGCGGGATCCGGGCGACGCGGCCATCGTGCCGGCGGGCAGCATCGTGGCATTCGACAGCTACGTGCTCCACCGCAGCGGACCGAATACCACCGCGCGGATGCGGCGGGTCTACCTGCCCCAGTACAGCGCCGAGCCGATTTGCCGGCCGGACGGTCGGCCGCGGACGCTGGCCGTTCCGTTCCTGAAGGACGGCAAAATGGCCTACAACCACGCGGAGGACCGCCCGGAAAATTTCGGGCCGTTCCCGGCGCAAGTTGGCGGCTGATCCCAAACGGAGTGAAGACATGAACGCAGCCATTGCAGGCCCGGACGAAGCGGTCAGCCCGGCGCGACAGAAATCACGGGGAAGAACATGAAACCTGGCCCGCGAGCGCCCGACATTGCCTGGAAGGACAACTGGGAAGCCTCCAAACAACGCTTCGTGAACTGGTGGCGGCACGAAGGGATGCTGATCGGCATGTACGGTGACCTGAACACCGGACACTGCGTGCACGAGGCCGTGGCCAAGCCGATGCGGCCTTCGTCGCTCCGCGAGTGCTATTGCAATGCCGAATACCGCGCAGCGGAGAATCACTATCGCCTGTCCTGCTGCGCATTTCCCCTGGATATACTGCCCCTCGCGACCACCAACCTTGGGCCCGGTTCTCTCGCGCTGCTCCTCGGGGCCGAGCCGGACTTTGCGCAGGACACGGTCTGGTATCGGGCGGTGCTTGAAGCGAATGTCGACGTGGAGCAGCTGCCGCCGCTCCGCTTCGATCCGGAAAACGCCTGGTGGCGCTCGACCTCGGAAATCGTTGGCCGCTGCGCCGACGCTGCGCGGGGCAAGTATCTCGTGGCCTGCCCCGACCTGATCGAAAACCTGGATGTCCTGGCGTCGCTGCGCGGCGCCGAGACGCTGCTGCTGGACATGCTCGAGCGCCCGGAATGGGTTGAGCAGAAAGTCTGGGAGATAAACAACGCGTGGTTCGCGGCCTACGAGCGCATCTACGAGTTGATCAAGCTGGCGGATGGCAGTTCATCCTTCGGGCCGTTCAGAATCTGGGGCCCCGGCAAAGTCGCCAAGTTGCAGTGCGACGCCTCCGCCCTGTTCTCCCCGAGCATGTTTCAACACTTCGTCGTGCCGGCGTTGACCGCCCAATGCGACTGGCTCGACCACTCACTCTATCACCTGGACGGCACGCAGGCACTGGGACATCTGGACCTGCTGCTGGCGATTGAGCCGCTGGATGCGATCGAGTGGACGCCGCAGGCCGGCATCGAGCCGGGCGGGAACCGGCGGTGGCACGATCTTTACCGTCGCATCCTCGCCGCCGGCAAATCGGTGCAGGTCTTGGACGTCGAGCCGCAGCAAGTGCTCCCGCTGCTTGACGCCATCGGAACGAAGGGCGTCTACCTCATGGTCAACTGCCCGGGCGAGCGCGAGGCGGAGGCGCTGCGTGAGCAGGTCGGGCGACATTTCGGGACGGATTACCCGTGAAAATCGCTGCACATTGCGTCGCGACCGTTTGACGTCGCGACCGCCCGGTCCCAGTCTCGCCCATTGGCCTCCGAAGCTTCCCCTTCCGTCGATCCTCGCGGCGCCCTGGCAGCGACCGCGGCCTTTCTGCTTTGGGGCATCATCCCGATTTACTGGAAGCAAATCCAGGGCGTTTCCGCGGTCGAACTTATTGCCCACCGTTCGTTCTGGTTGCCGCTCTTTCTGCTGGCGGTCCTGGCTATACAACGCGACTTGGGCGCACTGCGCCCCGCTTTCGCCGGCGTCCGGATTTTTGCGTTTTATGGCCTGAGTGGCCTCGTGCTCGTGTGCAACTGGACGATCTATGTTTGGGCGGTCAATGCCGGCTACATCATTGAATCAAGCCTGGGCAATTTCCTGATCCCGCTCTGCAACATTGCCCTGGGTTACCTCTTTTTGCACGAACGCCTCCGCCGCCTGCAGTGGGCAGCCATAGCCCTGGCCGCGCTCGGCGTTACCCTCCTGCTGGCTGGCGTCGGTCACCCTCCGTGGATTGCGCTGTCGCTCGCGGCCACTTGGAGCGCGTATGGATTTCTGAAAAAGAAATCTGCGTTGGGGCCGATTGCCGGGCTGACAGTGGAGACCCTCGCCATCGCCCCTTTGGCGGCGGCGTTTCTCCTCTGGCGGGCGCACACCGGGACAGGCGACTTCGTTCACGTCGGCCCTTTGGTGCAGGCCTACGTACTGAGCGCGGGGGTCATCACTGCCATTCCCCTGCTGCTGTTTGCCTACGGCGTGCGGCGAATCCGCCTGACCACGCTGGGGCTGCTGCAATACATTGCACCGACCGTGCAATTCCTCGTTGGGTTGCTGATTTACCGGGAGGCCTTCGACGTCGGACGCTTCCAATGCTACGCTCTGATCTGGGCGGCGCTGATCCTCTATTCGACGGATAGCCTTTGGTCCCACCGGCGGATGATTTTCCGGACCGCCGGTTGAGTTGCACCGGACTCACCTGATTCCGGCAACGACCAATCGCCGACAACGGCCCCCGCGGAAAAGGACGACTGCATCCAAGTCGAGGATGACTTGGGTTCAAGTCATCTCCGCCAGCTTTTCGCCCTTGGTTTCAGGGAGGAACCACAGGCAGACCAGTCCGGCCAGGTAGAACAAAGCCAGGATGCACACCGCCTGCCGGAGATCGAGGCCGGGCCGGGACTTCAGCCAACCGGAGAAACCCAGGACCACCGCCGCCAGCAGCCGTCCACCATTGAAACAAAAGCCCGTGCCCGTGCCGCGGAGGTGGGTCGGAAACAGCTCGGGAAAATAAAAGGCAAATCCCGCATGAAACCCAAAGGTCAGAAAACCATAGAGCGGCAGGAGGCAAAGCAACTGGCCGTAGTTCTGGGGCAGATACCATGTCACGGGCACGATGAACATTCCCCCCAGCATCACGGCGCCGAACGCCCGGCGGCGTCCCAGCCAATGCGCCAACGGGCCGAAGGCGATCGCGCCCAGGAAGCCCCCGCCGTTGATCAGGAAGCCGTAGGCAAACTGGGCCCGCGGCCGGGCCGCGGCGGCGGTGACGCCGTGCCGAATGAGAAAATCCTGCACCAGATCCTGGCCCCCGACGGTGATGCACCAATAGGTCCCGATGCCCACGGCCGCGAGGCACATGCCCAGGAGCGCTCGCGGCGCCCAAGGGCGCACCAGGAGCAGGTCCTTGAAATTGCCGCGCGGCTGGCTTCCCACCTTGTCCGCCTGTTCCTTCCAACTCGGCGATTCCTGCACGCACGCCCGGACCCAGAACACCATCACGACCGGAACCACCCCCAGCAAATAGGCGAGTCGCCAGTTGGTCCCGACCGCCATGCCGACCAGCGACGCCAGGGCCGTGCCGATATTGCTGGTGGAATGAAAGATCGCGCCCGCCTGGGCGCGGGACCGGGCAGAAAAAACCTCGGCCACGAATGAGGCACCCACGGCCCACGCCCCCGCCGTGCCCATCGCCACCACAAATCGGAGCGCCGCCACCTGCCAGCCCGACTGCGCCAGGCAGGTGAGTCCGGAAAAGGTCGTGTAGATCAGGATCGTGATGATCATCGTCGGCCGTCGGCCGATCCGGTCCGCCAGCGATCCAAAATAACTCCCGCCAATCGCCCCGCCGATGAGGTAGATGCCCAGGAACATCTCACCCCAAAACTTGATCGCGGCATCACCCGGGCGCAGGTGCAGGACATCCGCCAGGATGTCGGTGCGCGTCACGTTGAAAATTTGGGCGTCGTACGAGTCGAAGATCCACGTGGCACAGGCAATCACGAGCACCAGCCATTGCGCGCGCGAAACCCCATGATACCAGCGCAGCCGCGCCGGGGAGCCTCCGGGGGCCTCTTCCATGGGGTTGGGGTGCGTCATGACGGTTGTGGCTAAGGGGGCGCCACCGGCCAGCTGCCCGCGGGTTGAGTACCCTGGTCCGAGGAACGCGGCTTCATGGTTTGGATCAGTTGAACCGGGCCGGACGAACGAGGCAAACTATTGGCCCGGCCGGTTAGGTACGCCCCGCAGAAAAGTTGAGCCGCCTCGCCAGGATTGGCTTCCGGACGAGGCGGCATAAATACCGCGCGACAGGTGGACTCAGAAGTCCTTGCGCACCGTAACCCCGAAATAGGTGCTGTTGTCCCGCGGAACCGTGCGCCAAACCATGCCACCGGCTTCAGTCAGCAGAGTCGCGTAGTGGGTATTGGTCAGGTTCTTGCCAATGAAGGCCACGCGCCATCCGTCGGACGGGCGCGCGAACGCGACCGATGCGTTCCAGAGTCCGTAGGCGTCTTGGATGGTGTCCGGCGTCTGGGTGATCTGGTATTGCTGCTTCGTTTGGTACGCATAATCCGTCGTCACCGTGAGATCGAGTTTGTTGGTGATCGGGGTCCGGAATTCCAGCAAGGTGTCCTCCTTGAACTTCGGCGCAAAGGGCAACGGCTGTCCGTTGTAGTTGATCGTGCTGACAATCTTGTTGAAGTTGTCGATGACGGCGTCGATGCGGGAGGCGGTCACCGACAATGTCAGCTGCGACGTCAGCCGGACCCGCAAGTCCGCTTCAATGCCCTTGGACGAGACCTGCCCGGCGTTGATCAGGTTGGTGACCGGCGTACCGAGAACGGTCGTGGGTTCATTGGCCTGGTAGTTTTGATAGGTCGTGCTGAACAGCGTCGCCGTGAACTGCAGCCGGCCGTGCCAGGTCAGCGCCTTGATTCCGAGTTCGTAATCATCAGAGGTTTCGGGATCCAAGGGGAGCACCTGGAGGGCGGTCTGGTTGAAGAACACGTTGTAAGCCGGGCCCTTGTAACCCTTCGAGTAGGTCGCGAACAACATGGTCTCCTTGTTCAGATCGTATTGCACGCCGGCTCGCCCGGAGACGCCGTTCGAACTCGTCGTGCCGTCATGGGGCGCCAGCGTGGGTTGAATGCCGGGCACTGCGACCGCTGAGGTGGAAATGCGCGAATGATAGAAGTGAAGATCGTCGCGCGTCAGCCGCAGACCCGTGATCACCCGGAAGGTCTTTGAAATATTCCAAGTGCCTTCGCCATAGGCCGAGTAATTGCTCGAGTCCGTGCCGTAGTGAGCCTCACCGGTGTTGGGCACCAGGGTGCCCGCGGTCGGCTCCTGGGTGATGTCGCGCCGGTAGGTCTCCGTGTCGATGGCCTTCTGCCAATAAAGGCCGGTGACAAAGTTGAAGAACTTTCCGGTCGGCGAAGTCAGGCGCAGCTCCTCGGAATACTGGTCAAACCAGAGATGACCATTGTCCCACGACACGGTGTATCCAACCGTGGGCGACGCGACGACACCGGTGTCCTCATGCTGGTTGTTGTACCAATTTTGGTAGGCCGTAATTGACGTCACTTTGTAGCCGCCCACGGACCATTCGAGGTTGGCTGCAACGCCGTCGTTGAAGTCCTGGATGCGACCCAGCAGCCCGCTGTTGATCTGCAGGTTGTTTTCCGTCGGCACCACGGGCGAGATCGCGGCAAGGGTGGCGGCCGAGGTCGGCGTCGTCACCAGGGCCGGGAAATTGGTGTTATAAGCCCGGACAAACGGACCTTCATTCGGCTGGGTGGAGTAGGAATCGATGTAGTGGAGGATGAAGGTCGCCTTGAAGTTGGTGCTGGGCGCGTAGACCAGCTTGGCCCGCATACCCCAGTTGCGGAAGCCGTTCACCTTCTCATGGAGGAAGACATTGTCCACATTGCCGTCAAAGTGGTCATACATGAACGCGACGGACGCCAAGAGCTTGTTGGGTACGATGGTACCCGAGACGCCGGCGCGAACCGATTCCTCGGTGTCCGCTCCGAAATATCCGACATTCAAAAAGCTGTGGGTGTTCGGCGATGGATCCGTGGATACGATGTTGACGGCACCGACCGAGGAATTCTTGCCGAACAGCGTCCCCTGCGGTCCGCGCAGCACTTCAACGTGATCGATGTCCATCAGGTCCATCGTGGATTGTCCCGGGCGGGCCAAAACCACGCCGTCAACCACCGTGGAGACGCCGGGCTCGACGCCGGGTGAAGTCGTGATCGTACCGACACCGCGGATCAGCAGCGAAGTGTCCTTGTTGGACGCTCCCGCACGAAAGGTCAGCGACGGCATCTGAGAGGTGATATCGCTCAGGCCACGCAGGTTGGACTGCAACATCTGGGCGCCGGACAAAACGGCGACCGGAATCGGCACCGACAGGAGCGGTTCATCACGCAGCGTGGCGCTGACGCTCACCTTGGGGAGTCGAACAATGTCATCCTCCTTAGCGGCGGGAACGGCGGGAGTGGCCGCGTTTTCTTCCTCGGCCACCGCGGGAGCAGCCGGGCTGGCCGCGGGAGTGGCCGGGTTGTCGCCTTGGGCCAGCGCGGGGGCGACGGCGAACGCGGCGAGGGAGAGCAGGCGCCAAACAAAGAGGCCGGGAAGTCGGCCAATGCGGGCATCGTTGTGCCCGGGACGGGCGAATGAGCAGTTCATGGGGGTTAGGGGTTAGGACCGACGATTCTTTCGCTTTCGAATAAATCAGTTGTTACCCACCCCCGCACAAAGCACAAGGATATTTTGCAAGCCCGGACACGCGCCGCGCGCGACTGTTGCGAGGTATTGTTTTCGTCTCATGGCCGGCGTTTTCCCGGGTGATTCGACAATTGACAGGCCATTTCGCCGGTGTTCTTTTGAATACAAATTATTCGTGCCCGCCTCCCCAATCAGTTCCTGTGGCCGCTTCCCCGCACTCCCCTTTCCGATCCTCCGCCGGCTTTGACGAGCAGCTCCGGTCACTCTTCGTCGCATGCGCTGCTTGTCTTCCGGTGGGTCACGACCCTCTTAGTCCCTAACCGCCATGGAACTCAAATTTACCCAAGACTCCTGGGCGTTCTGGCATGAGGGCCGGCAGCTCATGGCGCATTCCCCGGGCGTCCCGTGCTGTTTCGTCGGGTTCGGGGTGGCGTCGGTCAAGATGCACCGTGGGAATTTTGAATTCGAAGACTACGTGGAGGAGCGGGTTCCCCTGCGGCATGCCCGGGTTGAGGCGGTAGCTGGTGGAGTGCGGGTGTCTTTGGCGCGTTCGGCGCAAACGGAAGTGGAGTTGGAGCTGACCGTTCGCGTCGAAGGGCCGGGCGCAGTGGTCGAATTTTCTCCTGCGTCCAACCGAGTCAACCGCTTGTGGTGGCGCGTCAACGCGCAGCCCGCCGAGCAGGTCTGGGGCGGCGGTGAGCAGATGTCTTACTTTAATTTGCGCGGGCGGCATTTCCCGCTCTGGACGTCGGAGCCGGGCGTCGGCCGCGACAAGTCCACTTATCTCACCTGGCAGGCCGACGTGACCGGAAAGGCGGGCGGCGACTATTACACCACCAACTATCCGCAGCCCACCTACGTTTCCTCGGACCACTATTGCCTGCATGCCGAGACCACGGCGTACGCCGATTTTGATTTCCGCCATCCGGAATTCCACGAGCTCCAATTCTGGGCCGTGCCCGCCCGCATCGAGTTGTTTGCCGCCAAAAGCTTCATCGGTCTGGTTGAGCGCATTTCCGCCCGGTTTGGCCGGCAGCCCGCGCTCCCCGATTGGGTTTTCAAGGGCGCGATCCTTGGGCTGAAGAACGGTCCCGAACATGCGGAGCGCATCCTGGAGCTGAGTCGCAAGCACGGCGTCAAGGTGTCCGCGCTGTGGTGCGAGGACTGGGTGGGCCTGCGCAAGACGTCGTTCGGCAACCGCCTGTTTTGGGACTGGCACTGGAATGAAAAGCGCTACCCGGATGCGCGCCAGTGGGTGGCGTCGCTTAATTCCCGCGGTGTCCGCTTCCTCGGTTACGTCACACCCTATTTGTGCAGCGACGGTGTGATCTACCAGGAGGCGCGCGCGGCCGGCTATCTGGCCACGAACGCAACGGGCGGCGAATACATCGTGGATTTTGGCGAGTTTGGCTGCGGCGTGGTTGATTTCACCAATCCTGAGGCCGCCCGGTGGTATGGACGCCGCGTGATCCGGCAGGAGATGATTGATTCGGGCTTGGACGGCTGGATGGCCGATTTCGGCGAATACCTGCCCACCGACGTCAAACTCGCGAGCGGCGCCGACGCGATGTTGATGCACAACGCGTGGCCTACGATGTGGGCCAAGGTCAACGCCGACGCAGTAGCGGAGGCCGGACGCAAAGGGGATGTGCTTTATTTCATGCGCGCCGGCTACACCGGCATCCAAGCGCATTGCCCGCTTCTCTGGGCGGGCGACCAGTCCGTGGACTTCTCCCGGCACGACGGCCTGCAGACGGTCATCTGCGGCGCGCTTTCGTCGGGCCTGCTGGGCAATGCCTACCATCACAGCGACATTGGCGGCTACACCAGCCTGTTTGGAAACCGGCGCACTCCGGAGCTGTTCCAGCGCTGGGCCGAGATGGCCGCCTTCACCCCGGTCATGCGCACTCACGAGGGCAACCGACCCGACGAGAATTTCCAGTTCTGGCAGGATGACGGGGTCCTGGCGCATTTCGCCCGCATGACCCGCATCTACGCCGCCTTGGTTCCCTATGTCCGGCAACTCGCGGAACAGGCCGCAACCCAGGGATTGCCGCTGCAGCGTCCACTCTTCCTGCATTTCGAGGAGGACCCGCAGGCCTACACGATCCAGGACGAATACCTTTATGGCGCGGACCTGCTCGTCGCGCCCGTGCACGCCGCAGGGCGCGACTCCTGGGAACCCTACCTCCCGGCGGGGGCCCGTTGGATCCATTTGTGGACGGGGCGGGAATTCGACGGCGGTGCACGCGTGACCGTGGCGGCGCCCTTGGGCCAGCCACCCGTGTTCGTGCGCCAGGGCTGCGCGATGCAGTCCCAGTTACTCGCCTTGGCAAACGCTTGATCCAACCGTGAAGATCAACCCCACATGAAGGCCAAGCGCTACATTCTCGCCTTGGACCAGGGGACCACCAGTTCCCGCGCCGTCTTATTTGACCGCGAAGGCACGCCGGTGGCGATGGCGCAGCGCGAGCACGCGCAGCACTATCCCCATCCTGGCTGGGTGGAACACGATCCGGGCGAGATCTGGCGATCGCAACTGACCGTGGCCCACGCGGTGGTCGGGCTAGCTGGGGCCGGCATCGCCGATGTGGCGGCCATCGGCATCACCAATCAGCGTGAAACCGCGGTGCTGTGGGAGCGGTCGACCGGCGCGCCGGTCCATCCTGCCCTCGTCTGGCAGGATCGCCGCACGGCCGCGGAGTGTGAAAAACTCACCGCGAAGGGATTGGGGGCGCGGATTCAGGAGAAGACCGGCCTCCTGATTGACCCCTATTTTTCGGCCACGAAACTCGCGTGGTTACTCGACCATGTGCCGGGAGCCCGCCTTCGCGCCGAGCGCGGCGAACTCGCATTCGGCACGATCGACAGCTGGTTGGTCTGGCAACTGAGCGGCGGCCACCGGCACGTGACGGACGTCTCGAACGCTTCCCGCACGTCGCTCATGAACATCCACACGCTGGCGTGGGATGACGAGCTGCTCGGGCTGTTCGGGATCCCGCGAGCGGTGTTGCCGGAAATCGTGCCGTCCAGCGGGGTCGTCGCAAAAACCGATCCTGCCTTGTTCGGCACGAGCGTACCGATCAGCGGCATCGCCGGCGACCAGCAGGCCGCCACGTTCGGGCAGGCCTGTTGGCAGACGGGAATGGCCAAGAACACCTATGGCACCGGTCTGTTCCTCTTGATGAACACCGGCGCGCGGCCGATCGCGTCCCGTAACCGCCTGTTGTCCACCGTCGGCTGGCAACTCGGCGGTGCCACAACCTACGCATTGGAAGGCTCCATCTTCATGGGCGGGGCAATCATCCAATGGCTGCGTGACGGACTCGGCTTCATTGCCAAAGCGGAGGAAATCGAAACGCTCGCGGCGGGGTGCACCACCAGCGAGGGCGTGATCTTGGTGCCGGCGTTCACCGGTTTGGGAGCACCGCACTGGGATCCTTATGCGCGCGGCAGCTTGCTCGGCATGACCCGGGGTACCACCCGTGCGCACATCGCGCGGGCGGCACTTGATGCCATCGCGCTGCAAACCGTCGATGTGCTGGGGGCGATGGAGTCGGACGCGGGCATTGCCGTAAGCGAGTTGCGGGTCGATGGCGGGGCGTCCCGCTCTGATTTGTTGATGCAAATCCAGGCCGATCTTCTCGGCAAACCGGTGGTGCGCCCGCAGGTCACCGAAACCACCGCGCTGGGCGTGGCCTACCTGGCCGGGCTCGGAGTCGGTTTCTGGTCGGATCTGAATGAGATCTCCCAGCAGTGGCGCGCGGCGCGCCGGTTCGAACCGGCCGTCACCGCGTCGGAACGCGCCGCCCGCCTGGCCGACTGGCGCCGGGCGCTCGAGCGAGCGCGCGAATGGGCCCGCCCAGGCGATTAACGCCCAGATCAAGCCCATACGACAAACGCCCTACCGCCACTTCCGGCAAGAACCGGCCAACCCATCCCCCACCCATCATGAACCGGACCACTGCCCTTGATCGTATCCGCTCGGCCACCGAGCCCTTTGACATCCTCATCGTGGGCGGCGGCGCCACCGGCTTGGGGGCAGCGGTGGACGCGGTCGCGCGCGGCCACCGGGTCGCGCTGATTGAACAACAAGATTTCGCCCAAGGGACTTCCAGCCGTTCAACGAAGCTCGTTCACGGCGGCGTGCGCTACCTGCGCCAGGGCAACATTTCGCTGGTGCTCGAGGCGCTGCGCGAGCGGGGCCGGCTCGCGCAAAACGCCCCGCACCTCGTCCATGACCTCGCGTTTGTCATTCCCAGCTACAAATGGTGGGAGGGTCCGTTCTATGGCGTCGGCATGAAGGTCTACGACCAGCTGGCCGGCCGGCTCGGTCTCAAACCGTCGCGCAATCTGAGCCGTGAGGAGACGCTCGAGCTCATCCCCACCGTCGAAACCGAGAATCTCACCGGCGGCGTGGTCTATCACGACGGCCAATTCGACGACGCGCGACTCGCGATCAACCTGGCCCAAACCGCCGACGATCTCGGGGCCGCGATGCTGAACTACTGCCGCTGCGTCGGCATTCTCAAGGAGAACAACCTCGTAGCCGGAGTCTTCGTCCGGGACGAGGAGTCGGGCGAGGAATTCACCATTCGGGCCCGGGCAGTGGTCAACGCGACCGGCGTGTTTGTCGATGATCTCCGCCAGCTGGACGAGCCGGCCGGGCGGAAACTGATCTCCGTCAGCCAGGGAATTCACCTGGTGCTGCCCAAGCGTTTCCTCCCCGGCACCACCGCGATCATGGTGCCAAAGACGGCCGACGGGCGGGTGCTGTTTGCGGTGCCATGGCACGACTGCGTCGTCGTCGGCACCACCGATACCCCGATGGCTGAAGCTTCAGTCGAACCCCGCGCGCTGGACGAAGAGCGGGAATTTGTGATGTCCCATGCCCGCCGCTACCTAGCCATGGATCCCTCCGACAGTGATGTGCTCAGCATCTTTGCGGGCCTGCGTCCGCTGGTGAAGTCCGGCGAAGGCAGCAATACCGCAGCGCTGTCCCGCGATCACACGATCCTTGTCAGCCAAAGCGGCCTCATCACGATCACGGGCGGAAAGTGGACGACTTACCGTAAAATGGCCGAGGATGTGATCGACCAGGCCGAAACAGTCGCGGGGCTGGAGAGCACCCGCTGTCACACCGAGAACATGCACGTTCATGGATGGACGCAGGCCGAGATCTCCGAGAAGAACCTTGCGCCCTATGGTTCGGACGCCGTGCGCGTTTCGGAACTGATCAAAGCCACCCCCGGATTGGAGCAAAAGCTGCACCCGGACCTGCCCTACCAACAAGGTGAGGTCGTCTGGCAGTTGCGGCACGAGATGGCCCGGACGGTTGAGGACGTGTTGGCGCGGCGCACGCGGGCCCTGATCCTCAATGCCCGCGCCTCGATTGAGACCGCGCCGCTCGTCGCGCGGCTGGCCGCAGCAGAACTCGGTCGCGATCAAGCGTGGCAGGACCGGCAGGTTGCGGACTACACCGCCCTCGCGCGCGGCTACGTGTTCAGCGATCCGGCCAGTCATCACCCAACGGTCGACGGCAAGGGACCCAAGTAATCCAGTCCAGAGCGATCGCGCTCGGCGCCGCCCACCTGCCTTCCGGCTAGGTCAGCTTCCCACTTGGCTTGCCCTTCGCAAAGCGAGTCTTGCGTCCCTTGGGAGCCGGCTGGCTTTCCGCTTCCGCTTCACGTCCGCGCCCGCCCAGCACCGGCTTCCACTCATGCAGCGCCAGCGCCGCGGCGCCCAGCGCGCCACTGTACTCGCCCATCGTGGAATTCACGATTTCGGGTGAACGCGCGCCGGAGAGGCGCAGCAAACGATCGACGCGGGCACGCAGGGGCTGAAGGAAAACCTCGCCCAGTGCGGTCAGCGGACCCGACAGGACAATCTTGCCCGGGTCCACCGCGAGCGAAAGTTGGCCGATGGCCCAGCCGAGCGCCCCGGCGGACTCGCTGACCACCCGGATCGTCAACGCATCCCGCTGCTGGCAGGCCTTGACGATATCCGTCACCGAAAAATGGGATTTGCCGCCCGCGAGCACCGTCTTTTTTCCCTGGGCCACGGCGTTATGCAGCGCACGCTGCACCGCGCGGACCGAGGCGATCTCCTCCAACTCCGGACCGTCCGCATCGCCGTTGGTGGTCATCGGCGCAAACCAAGGCGCCGCGGGGACCGACACAGCGAGATAGCGCCAGCGGCCCAATTCCCCCGCCGCATGGTGGGCGCCGGAATAAACGCGGCCGTTCAAGACCATTCCGGCGCCAATTCCACTCCGGATGCCGATGCAAAGGAAGTCATCCTGCCCCTTGCCCTGGCCAAACCAAAGCTCGGCCAAGGCCATGGAACGCGCGTTGTTTTCCAGAAACACCGGGACGCCAAATCGCGCCGACAGGATCTTGGCCAGGGGCACATTGTCCCATTTGCGAATGTGCTTGTAGTGCACCGCCACGCCCTTGCCCGAATCAACAATGCCCGGGACCCCCACCCCGATAGCCAGATTCCGCCGGTTCGCCCCCGGCAGCACTTCCTCGATCGCTTCCGCAATCTTGGCGATAACCTGCTCCACGGTCTCATCGGCTTCGATCAGCTTGTGGGAATTCCGTAGCGGCCGGTCGGAAAAATCCACGGCCACGGCCATGATGTTCCGGGCTTCAAAATCCACCCCGATGAATTCCCCGCCCTCCGGATTTGTCCGGAGGATTCGTGGGGGACGTCCGGCGTCACCCGTGGTTTCCTCGGTCTCAAGCAGGAAGCCGCGGTCGATGAGTCGCTCGACGTAGATGCCGGCGGTGGACGGCGCCAGGCCCAAGTCCCGCGCCAAATCCACGCGGGAAATGCCCCCACAAGCGCGTACTCGCTTGAGGATGTCCGATGTCAGATGGGTGGTTTGAAATGCAGATCGCCTCACAGAACGAGCGAAGCGTGTTTGGTTTCGAGAAATGCGTCCAGCCCTTCGTTGCCCAATTCCCGTCCCCAACCGCTATGTTTGGTTCCGCCGAAGGGACACTGGCTCGTCGACGGCGCGCCGTCATTGATGCCGATGGTCCCTGCTTCCAGGCTCTCGATCAACCGGAAGGTCCGGCCCAGGTCTCGCGTGCACGCATAGGCGCTCAGGCCAAATGGCGAGGCGTTGGCCCGTGTGACGGCCTCCTCTTCAGTCTCGAAGGAGCAAACCGCGGCCACGGGTGCGAAGGTTTCCTCGCTCATGCAGGTGGCGGCCTCCGGGACGTCCGCCAACACGGTCGGTTCCAGGAACCATCCTGGCCGGTCCATGCGCCGGCCTCCGCAAAGACAACGGGCCCCGCGCGCCTTGGCATCGGCGATATGCGACAGCGCCTTGTCGAGTCCCTCCTGGTTGATGACGGGACCGACATTAACGCCGGCCTCCAAGCCGTCGCCAACCTTGAGTTCCCGGGCTTTCTGCGCGAAACGCTCCAGGAATTCCTGGTAGACGGGCCGCTGTACGTAGATCCGGTTGGCCGCGATGCACGACTGGCCCGAATTCCGGAATTTCGCGATCATCGCGGTTTCCACCGCCTGGTCCAGGTCCGCATCGGCAAAGATGAGGACCGGGGCGTGCCCCCCGAGTTCGAGCGACAGGGGCTTGATGTCCGTGGCCGCTCCGCGGATCAGGAGCTGTCCCACCTCGGTGGAACCCGTGAAGGTGATCTTGCGACAGAGGCGGTTTTCCAGGAATTCCGCGGCGATTTCCGACGCGCGGCCCAGCACGACTTGGAAGACACTGGCCGGCAACCCGGCCGCTTCGACACATTCCGCAAACTGGATAGCGCACAGCGGGGTAGCGCTGGCAGGCTTCAGCACGACGGGACAGCCGGCGGCCAGCGCCGGCGCGATCTTGCGCACCGCCAGCACGAGTGGGAAATTCCACGGGCTGATGGCGGCCACGACCCCGATGGGCGTTTTCACCACGAGATGGCGCTTGCCCGGCGCCTGCGCCGGAACGATGCGGCCGTAGGCCCGGCGGGCCTCCTCGGCAAACCACAGCAGGTGGTCCACCGACATCGCCACTTCCCCGAGGCTTTGTGCCAGGGGTTTGCCATTTTCCAGCGTGATCGTCCGCGCGACCTCGTCGCGGCGGCGCAGGAGCTGATCAGCCACCGCCCGAAGGCGGTCGCCGCGTTCCTTGCCCGTCAGGGCGCGCCAGCCGGCCAAGGCCGCGTGCGCGTCGGTGATGGCTTGCGCCACCACGGGCCGGCCCACGGTGCAGACTTCGCCGATGACCTGGCCGTTCGCCGGATTGTGGACCTGCAGGGTCGTGGGAGATGTCACCCACTTCCCTCCGAGATAGAGCGGTTGTGTTTTCATGACTGTGGAACTTTTTTCCAATCCTTCAGGAAGGTTTCGATGCCCAGATCGGTCAACGGGTGGTGATAGAGCTGGACCATGACGTCATAGCCCATCGTGGCTATCTCCGCGCCGGCCAGCGCGGCCTCGAGCACATGCATAGGATGCCGGACCGCGGCGACGATGATCTCGGTCTTGTAGCCGTAGTTCGCGTAGATCTGTTTGATCTGCCGGACCAAATCCATGCCGTTGTGGCCGAAGCTGTCCAAGCGCCCCACAAAGGGACTGATGTAGGTCGCCCCGCACTTGGCGGCGAGCAGCGCCTGCAGCGGCGAAAAGGTCACCGTCACGTTGGTCTTGATGCCCTCCGCGGACAGGACCTTCACGGCCTTCATGCCCTCGCGCGTCATGGGGATCTTCACGACCACGTTGCGGTGAAACTTGGCGAGCTCACGCCCCTCGACGATCATCTCGGGTGCGGTGAGGCTGAGTGTCTCGAGGCTGATCGGCCCGTCGACGATGGCGCAGATGTCCCGGTAGACGGCGGCCGCCGGCCGGCCGGTTTTCGCGACATGGGAAGGATTCGTGGTCACACCATCAATGATGCCCCACGCATAGGTCTCCTTGATTTGGGCGACGTCAGCTGTGTCGATGAATAGTTTCATAAATACTTTCGTTCTGGTTGCGGGTTGGGTGCCTCCGCCGGAGGGCGGGGACGGTTGGATTGGGAAAAAATGGCGGCGCTCTATTTTAGGAAAGGAATGGTGGAGTTGGCATGGGGCAGAACGCCGATCCGCTCGCCGGGCTGCAGTCCCGGCAACGCCTTGTCCACGGCGGCCTGCAAATCCCTGACCGGATTGAGCAACAGGGTCCGCGCCAGGTGCTCGTCCATCCCGGTGCAGAAAAGCAACCGCGTCTTGGAAGCATCGCGGGCAATTTGGTAAGCCTTGTGCGGCCCGATCCGGAAGCCCTCGGCGCTGAAGCGGTTGATGATTTCGTCGTAGGACCTCTTGCCCGCCATCCACTCCTCATAATGCGGGCTGCCCGTGCCTTCGGGACAGGCCGCCACGAGGATGATGGTGCCGCCCGGCCGGGCGATCAGCGCCGCGTGCCCGAGCGCTTTCTGGGCCTGGTATACATTGATGTCCTTGGGATGGCCGCCGGGCGAGGTGATGATGAGGCCGTACCTGGAAGTAACGCCCACCTGGCAGACCTGCCGCGAAAGCGGCACCCCGGCCCGCATCACGGCGCGCGGCTCACCCGCGAGCACATGCACGATCTGCCGGTGCTGGTTCAAGATGGTATTCAGCGCCAGATGGATTCCCATCTTGGCGCCGATTTCCTCCACATCCTGCCTCGCCGGGTTCGTCTCGTATTCGCCCAACTGGGAATCGGGATGCATCATCAGGGCGTGATTGCGGTTGATCGTCTGCAACCCGGAAAGCCCGATGGCCGCGCCTTTGACGCCGCCCGAGAAGCCGACGAACTGGTGCGGCTCGAGATTGCCCACCACGATCTTTAGGTCGGACGCGACATAGGCCTTGTTGGACCAGATTGGCGTGCCACGGGAGGTTTCGCCCAAGTTGGTCAGCAGGTCGCCATTTTCCGCGTCGTGTGACACCACCCGGTAGCGTTTCAGAATCTCCTCCGGCAGGATCGCGGGAAATTCGTCGCGCGTCATCGGCGGGTGGGTGCCCACGGCCACGTAGAAAGTGATGGCGGCATCGGGGATCCCGAGGACCGCGAGGCGCTCCAGCAACGGCGGCAAGAGCTGGTGATGCGGAACCGGGCGCGTCTTGTCGTTGACGGTGATGGCCACCGAGCGCGCTCCCGCGAAATCAGCCCACTTTGCTCCGCCGAGAAGGTTGGCCAAGGCTGAGCGGACGAGGCCCAACGGATCGCCGGCCCCCGGTGTCTCCGGCGCCTCAATGATATCGATCCCGGTCTGGTCTGGGACGCGGGCAGATACGAAAGCCCGCCCATATGGAACCTGGATTTGCATCACTGTGGTCGCCCGTGCGCTTGATGGGTTAATCCGCGGAAATTGGAATGGGATTTTGCGCCACGGTGAACTTGCGCGGTCACGCGCGACAAGGGCCGCCGCCGGGTACACGCGGACCGGCTGCGGGCCACTGGACCGAGCCGGAATTTCACGCCCAGGTCCATGCACAACTGCTTGATTTCGCTCTGCGTGGATTCGTCCACGGGAATTCCCTGCAAGCGGTTCTGCTGTGCCTCGCGGTGCGAACTTTCCCCCGGGATGAGGATCTCGGACACGCCGGGACGTTTCCGGCACGCCTTGATCCCGTCGATCGTCTGGTCAATCCGCTGCTTGAACTCGGAGACCTCCATGAATGCCGCGATGTCCAGCAGGCAGAAGAAATGGCCCACCCCCTGCCGACGGTTCATGTCTTTGTACATCGAACCCACCGCCGGGCCGATGGCCGCGCCCGACAGCACCCCGGACAAAACTTCCAACATCAAGGCCAAGGCGTAGCCCTTGTGCCCGCCCAAGGTGAGGACCGTGCCCGCCAGCGCCGCCGCCGCATCGGTCGTCGGCTCGCCTTCGCCGTTCAGCGCCCAGCCAGGAGGGATCGGCTGGCCGCGCTTTTGCGCCGCAATGATGTTGCCCCGTGCCACGATCGCAGTGGCAAAATCAATCTTCACAGGCCCGCCCCGGCCTGTCGGGAAGGACGCGGCCAAAGGGTTGGTGCCGAAGAAAGCCTGGCACCCGCCCTCGGGCGACATGGCCGGTTCGCCATTCGTGGAGGCAATCAGAATCATGTCCTGAGCCGCCGCTTGGTTGCAGTAATACGACAGTGCTCCGAAGTGCTGCGAGTTGCGGATCGTCGCGACCGCCACGCCATGTTCCCGCGCCAGCGGTACCAGCCGGTCGAGGGCCTTGAGCGCTTGGACCTGCCCGAGGCCATGGTTGGCGTCGAGCACGAGCACCCCACCCCGCTGCCGGATAACCGACAACTTGGCCCGCGGATTGATGAGCCCGGCTTGAATGCGTCGGAGATAGACGTTCAGCCGGGAAATCCCGTGGGTGGGGATGCCCTGCACGTCCGCGGCCACCAAGGCATCCGCGAACCGCCCGGCATCGCCGGGCGGCACGTTTACCGCCACGGCGAGATCGCGGACTTGCTTCCTGGCCCACGCCACGCCGCAGCGGCTCGATGATGCGCTTTCGGTCGGCATGGTCCGCGAAGCGGCGCAGCAACTAGGCGCTTCGATAGAGCTTCGTCATTACGAATTCACGATGACCCAAGGCCTCCGCGGCCGTGAGACGTCCACTGGCGGTCCGCACAACCATGGCCAGCAGCTTGTCGCCGGCTTGGTCCACGGACATTTCACCCCGGAGAATGGCCGAGACATCGAGATCGATATGCTCGCTCATCGTCGCGCAGGTGAGAGGATTGGCGGACAGCTTGATCACGGGTTCGATCGGATTTCCGATGATATTGCCCTGCCCCGTCGGGAACAGGTGCACCACCGCCCCCGAGGCCGCCCATAGCGTCACCGCTTCGGCCGCCGCAGACGAGGTATCCATGAACCAGAGACCCTTGCGGGTCGGAGCTTCGGCGGGCTTGAGCACGCCCACGAATTTCGTCTTCTTGCCGAG
This sequence comes from uncultured Opitutia bacterium, assembly GCA_903862955.1. Classification (GTDB taxonomy): domain Bacteria; phylum Verrucomicrobiota; class Verrucomicrobiia; order Opitutales; family Opitutaceae; genus Opi-474. The sequence goes on along the minus strand of CAIPAH010000014.1, from coordinate 29,047 downwards.
CTTCTCGATGTTGCCCATCGCCTTTTCCTCGATCGTGGTGAGGCCGCCGCGAATGTTGCCCTTGGTCGGCTGCGACTCGGACAAATCGTCAGTCTTCTCCTTCATGACCATATCGTTGTAGTTGTTCCACACCTTCATGAAGGCCGCTGCCACCGCCGGTGTAGCTGCCTTTGCCTTCACGATGTGCTCACCGCCGGTCAATTCAGTCGTCTCGCCAAAGGAGGCGGTGGCGCCCATCGCCACGGTCTTGTCGATCACGTTGCCCACCGCCGGGCAGGAGCCCAGGCCAGTGGTCGTATCCGACTCGCCGCATTTGACCGAGATATAGAGTTCGTCGACCGAGCATTCCTCGCGCTGGAGCTCGCTGGCCCACTGGACGTACTCCTTCGCCTTGCGCGCGGCGTCCGCAATCGTCTGCAAGTCGCCATGGCGCTCGATTGAAAAACCCGCGACCGGCTTGCCCGTCTTGGCGATGCCGTCCACGATCCGCTGCGTCCAACCTGGCTCGATGCCAATCACGATGACCGCGGCCACATTGGGGTTGGACCCCGTGCCAATCATCGTGCGGAAGAAGAGTTCGAGGTCCTCGCCGAACTGCAGCCGCCCGTAGGCATGCGGCAGAGCCATCGTGCCCTTGACGTTGTTGGCCACGGCCTCGCAGGCCGCGTTGGAAATATCATCAACCGGCAGAATGATGACATGATTGCGGATGCCGACCCGCTTGTTTTTGCGGCGATAGCCGAGAAAGGTGGGAGTTTTCATGGGGAATTTTACCAGCGCTTGGTCTTGAGGTTGTGCACGTGGACGTGGCCGCCCTTTTTGATCGGCGCCACGATCTTTCCGATATCGACGCCATATTTGAAGACCGTGTCGCCCGGCTTGAAAGCCTGGAGGGCAATCTTGTGCCCCAGTGGAATGTCACTGAGGACCTTGAGCCTCGGGGAGGCCTTGCCATGCAGGGAGCGTCCCTGCACCACCTGGCCGGCTTTGAGGTCCACCACGGCGACGCCGACGGTGTCCTGTTTTTCGTGCATGAGGAATGAGATCATTGGTTTTGGGAGGGTTGGAGCGAAGAATTATTACGATTCCGAAATAACTAGACGGGAGCAAGCCGAAAATAAGCCGCCAAGGCGGCTTCATCGCTGGGGTCGATTTCGGGCAGATCGGTCCGCAGGTCCCAATTCTCGGTCAGCTCCGCGGTGGTGCCGGGTTCAAAGCGTTGCAGTGGCCCCAGCGTTTCCAGCTCCAGCATCCTTGCATTGGTGAAAACCTCGAGGTTGCAGCCGTCGTCGGGGTAGTCGACGCCGGCCGTCCGGGTGAAATATTTGATGAACAGGGTGCGCTGCAAATGATAGGCGGCCCAGCCCACCGACGTGGCCAGCCCGATCTTGGTCGGTACCCCCGCGGTATCCTGTCGCATGGTGAAAAACTTCCGCCCGAGCCGGTAGCGTGCGTCGGAAAGATCTGTGTAGGGCCAGACCACCAGCCGCCGGTTGGGCAGCAGGTCGCGGGGATGTTCGCCGAAGGGCGGCTGGGGCAGGATCGCAGTCCCGCCTGCCGCCATAACGCTCAACGCCCACGGCGCAGCGGTGCAGGCAACCGGAGAGATCCGGCTGATGCGGTGAACCACCGTCACCCGGGCCCCCGTGTCCGCCAGCGTGAGGTCAATCTGCTTCTGAAAGCCCGTTGCGGGCTCCGGCGGAGGAATCAGCCGGACCCCAGACTCCCCCAGTTTTTCCCAAGCCACCGGCTGGTTGTCCGGGAAATTGCTGAAACCAGGAGCCTCCGGCGCCAGCCAGAGCCGGTGACCCCCGCGATTCCGCCACTGCGCTTCACCCCGGCCGCCTGCTTGATCCTCGTAAATGTTGAAAGGGTTCAGTCCGCCCTGCCGGGTGTACGACAAGATCCGCGGCCCGACATCGAGCGTCGCAATCAGCTCGGCCGTGCCGTTGGCGAGCCGCAGGGCGTTGGGCCAGCCCCGGAACGCAATCACCTCCCGCACGACGCTCATCTCAGGTCGTTAGTTTGTCCACCTTGCCGCTCATGAAATCCTTGTTCTTGTCGCCGACCCAGTAGCGGTTGCCGGCAATGCACCAGATGAAATGCAGTTCCTCCTCCTGACTGAATACCGGGTGGTAATTCAACAGGGGAATCGTCACCGCGTCACCTTCGGACACACTGCGGACAAAGCTCTTGGTTTCCTCTTCCGCGTACACCTCCATGGCGCCGCGCCCTTTGGTGAAAATGTAAATTTCTTCCTGATCCGTGTGGTTGTGGGGCGGCCAGGAGCGCTGCCCGGGCTGGAACAGCGTGAAACCCGCCATCAGTTTGTCGGCGCCTTCGCTCACATCGAACATCAGGAAGACGTCCTTGCCCTTCAGGTGCCGGATCCGGCTTTCGTCCTTGGAGTATTTCTTCCAGCTGGCGTGATAAATCGGGTGCTCAGCCGTGGCGGGGGCCCGGCATACCACCAACCTTGACTGGCCGTCTTCCTGGCGGAGGCGGTACACTTGGCTGCGGGGCACGTAGAGCACGTCGTAGGGGTCCAGAACAAAGGTCTTGCCCCCCAACTCGACCGTCACCCGCCCCTTCAGGGCGAACAGCAGCGCCTCCTCCCCCACGTGGGACAGCGCACCGCTCGCGGCCTTCCCTTCCAATTCATAGACGCCATAGGTCAAAAACTGCAGGTTCGATGAGGCCGGGCTCGACTTCTCAGTGTAGGAAAACGACCTCGCACCGGCAGTCAAAAAATGGGCGGGCTTTACGGGATTCATACGAGCATGTTGATTATTTTCGGTTTCGAAACAAGCCGAAAACTAGCGTCTTTCCGCCTTGTCCCGGCCAGTGGCCCCCGGCCGCGGAACCGCGGCGCCCGGGAAAGGGGCGATCCGGACGCGAAAGCCCGTCGGCTGACGGCGCCGCGGCGGGTGGCGGGCAGTCGGTTTGCGCTTGATTATACTGTGAATGCGAAAATAAACCCCCTGCCCCATGTCCCAGCACCCCACGCCCGAGATCTTTGATAGCTGGGACAGCTTGGAGGGCATGGCACGGATTTCCCTTCCAAGGAACGCCCGTACGGTTCGCAGCCTCGGGCATTGGAGTTTGGCGTGGTTGGGTGAACAGGCACCCGGTTTCTTCCTCGCGGTGGGCCTCGCATACCTGGCCAACAGCGGCGCGGACTGGATCGGACGGACGCTTTTGGACTCCCACGTCAACCCCATCAGCGGCATCCCGTTGGCGATCGCGATGGGCATTGTGCTGTGCAACACCGTGGGTATTCCGGCGACATTCCAGGAAGGCCTGCGCTCCTGTATGCGCCCGTTGCAGCGGCTAGCGATCATGCTGCTCGGCTGGCGCCTGAGTCTCGGCGTCGTAGGGGGCATCGGCCTGCAGGCTCTGCCCGTCGCCCTCGCCACCATTACGGCGGCCCTGATCATCATCCCTTGGATGGGGGCAAGAGCCGGACTGTCGCGGCGACTCGCCACCCTGATCGCCGTGGGAACCAGCATCTGCGGTGTGTCCGCGATCATGGCAACCGCGCCCGTCATCGATGCCGAAGAAGGTGAGGTCAGCTATGCCGTCGCTTGTGTAGCCATCTTCGGCATGCTCGCGATGCTGCTGTACCCCTTCATCGTGCCCTGGCTGCTGGGTAATGACCAACTCGCCATCGGCATCTTTTTTGGCACGGCAATCCACGATACGGGACAGGTAACTGGCGCGGCGCTCGCTTACCAGCAGGCCCATCATGCGCCCGCGGTGCTGAATACGGCCACGGTCGTAAAGATCATGCGCAATCTGAGCATGGCCGCCGTGATCCCAATGATGGCCGGCTTGTACCAACGGGGGCGCGGGGGACATGCCAAGAGTCGGCCGCGTCACCAGATTCTCCCGCCCTTTGTCGTTGGCTTCCTCCTTCTGACGATTGTCCGGACAATCGGTGACACCTCCAGCCGCGCGTTCGGGTTCGTCGACCACGAGTCTTGGGTTCAGTTTCTAGGCTCGATGGACCATGCATCCACTTGGTTGCTAACCGTGGTCATGGCCGCAGTGGGATTGAGCACCAGTTTCGACAGTCTCAAACGCCTGGGTTGGCGCCCGTTTTTTGTCGGCCTGTCCGCTGCTGTGACTGTGGGCGCGGTAGGCTTCGGCATGATCAAGCTTCTCGGGGCCATACGCGGGTGATCGCTGTGAAGGTGGATGTCCGGCCCAGAACGGTCTGAGCCAAATAGGCCTCTTTGCTGCGCGGACCATTGTGAGAATAGCCGCTCGAATCTCGGGAGCGATCGACCACCATGTACCCAGCACTTCTGATAATTCGCAGAGATCTTGTGCCCTCTTTTGTGCCCCAGCGTCACTGACACTTTCAGAAGTCAGTGCTGTGATTACCGCTTGCAGAAAAGCCGAAGCGGGTTCGATCCCAGCCCGGGCAGCCATGGCGATAACTTGGCCAGACGTGCCAGAGTGAGCCATTGCGTGGCCTACTCCATCGGTCCCAGTGGCTTGCGCCAGCAACGTCAATTGCGGGAGAATCGCTTCCTTCGCGTAACTGGGTCCGTCGAAGCGTCTTTCACAAGGAAAGACCCGGGCCAAGGCGCAGACGCCTGGTGGCTCCACGCACGTTCGCGCCTTACCGACTCAGGCTACCCTGCAAGTGAAAATGAACGTGCACCACGGGATCGACGGTCAGTAACCAAAACCGGATGATGGGCAGGCCAAAGTCACGCGTATCCAAAGTCGCCGTGCCATCAATGATCGTCAGTCCCTTGCTGACGGTTACGGTTAAGGGGAATCGCAAGTCATGTTGCTGGCCATGCAATTGAAACCGGCCGAAGGCGGTTAATCCTCCGTCCGGACCGCGGTCCATCGCTTTAAGTTCAAAGTCGACTTGGGGAAACTGATTCGCCTGCAACCACACGACCATGTTATGGTCGCGATCCGTGCGACCGGTCTTTACTGCGGCCAGATCCGCATGAAACGCGGTCGATTCGACTCGCCCGCGATCCGGATCGACCGTGATCGCGACGTCGAATTTCTCAAGCCGGGCGATGAAGGACGTGACCGTCGACTTCACCGCAATATCAAGGTGCGATTCCGTGTAATCCAACACCAACGGCGCGCCCGTTGCCCTTGCCGACAGAGGGAGCGCAAGCATGACCGCTGTGAGCAAGCAAACACCGGAGGAGCATCGAACAGTCATCTTCAAATTGAGCAAGGCGCAGGTTAGTCACCATCCGGCGCCTTTCGATCCATATTTATGCCGACCCATCCGCGGACGGCATAATTGCGGAACACCGGTAGCGTCCTCTTGTCGCCAAGTCTTTGATGCCCCAATCTCGAACGGCGGATAATTTTTCGTTACTGGCCGTCATCCCGGCCTTGAACCACGTCGCTTTGGGGAGTTGATTGGTTGTTCATGGATCGGAACCTAATCATCGCGGGTGGCGGCATCGGCGGGATGGCGGCTGCGCTTGCGCTGTACCGAGCCGGACTTGGTTTTTCCCTCTATGAAAGGGCGCCGGCTTTCGCCGAAGTCGGCGCGGGGATGAGCCTGTGGCCGAATGCGACCCGCGTGCTCAAGACATTGGGGGTGCTCGATCAGCTTATGGCGGTCAGCGAACCGGTCTCGCAATTCAATCTTTTGCGCCCAGACGGCCGGATGATTTCCGCGATTGGCATGGGGGGCTACGCTACGCCCGCCCTGTGCCTGCATCGGGCCGATCTTCATCGCTGCCTGCGCGGTCCTTTGCCCGCGGACTGCATTGTGGGCGGTCAACGATTGATCTCGTTCGCGCAAGATGCAGACGGGGTCACGGCGAAATTTGCCAGCGGGCTCGAAGTTGCTGCCGCCGGATTGATTGGGGCTGACGGCATCAATTCCATCGTCCGGACCCAGCTGCTAGGAACGGTGTCGCCCGCCTACCGCGGCTATTGCATCTGGCGGGGAATCGCCTCGGACAGCGAGGGGATTGTGCGAGGACACATTAGCGAAACCTGGGGCGCCGGACAGCGATTCGGCATCTTGCCCATGGGCGGGGGGCGCATCTGCTGGTACGCCACTCGCAATTGCCCGCCCTCGCGGCCAGACGCGCCCGAGGGGCGCAAGCACGAGGTGCTTCAGCTCTTCAAGGACTGGCATCGACCCATCCCGGCGCTGATCGAAGCCACGGATGAGTCGATGATCATGAAAAATGACGCCCAGGACCGTCAGCCGCTGGGACGGTGGGGCCGGGGCTGCGTCACCTTGCTCGGCGATGCGGCGCATCCCATCACCCCCAATGTCGGCCAGGGAGCTTGCATGGCGATTGAGGATGCCGCCTGCCTCACCAAAAGCCTGCTCGCTGCTCCGGGCATCGCCGCGGCTTTTTACTCCTATGAGGCGAAGCGGAAACGTCGAACCGCATATGTCGGCCGGCAGTCCCGTCGCATCGGGGCGATCGGCCAATGGGAGAATCGCTGGATGGTCAGCGGGCGCAACTTTGTCACGCGCCTGGTATTGTCGCACACGGCGGAGATGGGATTGAATGCCGTGTATGCCTACGAAGTCTAACTTCCAAAATTCTTGCGGCTTCCGTGGTGCGGCGTCGAAACCCTCGGACCCGAACTGCGAATAACTCCTTTTCGATAGCCTCACGGCTGCCCGATCTCATGGCGGGTGGTGAGCTCACGCCAGCTGAGGCCGAGCTCGACGATTAACAAGGAAGCCAAGGTGAACGCGATCAGGCCGACCGCGGCGAAGGTGTCGCCAAGGTGGCTCCAGTACCAGGGCCAAAGGTTGAGAACGCGGGTGGAAATAAAGGTGAAAGTGACGGCATAGGAGCGCACCATCCATTGGCGGTGTTGCACGATCTGGCGGTTGCGCGCCGTGATGAGCGCGGCCGTGGTGCAGACAATCCAAGCCGTCGCCTGGATAACGGTTCCGGGTAGACCCGGACGGCCGGCAGCGAGGGCGACCCCCGTGGCGGCACCCACAAAGACGGAGATGACATAGATGCGCCCGAGAACCCGATGAAGTTGAACATGTAACAGGCGAGTCCGCGAAGAGAAAAGGACCGGGCCGATGAAGAGTGCGCACATTCCGGCGAGCGTGTGCGGGATGAGCAGTTGGCGGTCGGAGATGACCTGCAAGCGGTAGGCGTGGTACATGGGGTAGTCCACAACCAGAAAGACTTCTGAGGTGATAAAGACGAAGAGCGCGGTGACACCGAGGCCGATCCAGAGAATGGTTTTGAATTTGGAAGGCGGGGCGGTGGGAACAGTCAGCGGAGACGTTGTCATGATTCGCTATGCAGGGGTGAGCGCGTGACGAGGGGTTTTGAAAGAGTGAAAGGCGCGGAGCCGACAAGTCATTCGGGCGATCTTGGCAGCTCTGCTCGGGATGGACGGGATCAACGCATTAAAACACCGGAAAATGTAATTTGTCCCCTTTTTCTGGCCTTCGGCGGTCGACCAGGCCGTGTCCATCGGCGAATTTCAGCTTCTGCTTCCCGCCCTGGCCAACGGAGGCTGCAGTGATTAGGACGCGGTATGGCGACAGGATCATCCTGCGACTGATCCCCACGCGCCGTAGGTTTTCAGGTGCCCGGGACGACGCCGTTGCCCGCCGGACACGTTTGCGAAGCCCAACTGTTGGCCGGCCCGGCTCGAAAAATGTAACATTCAGGGCGTTGCCGTTCGGTGCGAACGGACGAAAGTGGTGTCACTACAGGTAAATCCATCCGCCCATGACATCAAATTCCCCGCATCCCGCCGCCGCGGTCAAAAAGAAGCTCCACACCCAGATCGCCGCCGCCCAGAAGCTGGCCGACGCCGCCAAGAAGGAGGCAAAGCTCGCCAAGCTCGGCTTTCGCACCGCGAAGCAAAAATACAAGGACGCCCGCCGCGCGGCCAAGAAGCTCCGCAAGTCGGTCAAGCAGCTGAAACTCGAGCTCGCCGCGCTCGCGTCAAAGAAACGCCGGCGCCCCGTCGCCGCGGCCAAGCCTTCGCCCAAGGCGCCCACCCGGAAACGCGTTCGCCTGATCGTAGCGCCCGCGCCCGCGACCACTCCGCCACCCTTGGAATACCCGGCTCCGCCGGTGACTCAACCGCCGGCCGTGTCGGATGAGATACCCCCGGCCCCGGCCGGAACCTGACCTCGGCGGTCAGTAAATCTCCGGGATCACCATGTCGGGCCGCAGCGGCTCGCGATGGTAATCCGGGTGATGCACGCGCGGCGGCAGCTCGACCGGCACGTGCGGGACTTCGCTGTATTTCACCTGGGACAGCAGGTGGTGGATGCAATTCAGCCGCCCGCGCTTCTTGTCGGCGGCATGCACCACCCACCACGGTGCCTCGGGAATGTGCGTGCGGTCGAACATGACTTCCTTCGCCTTGGTGTAGAGTTCCCAGCGCTTGCGCGACTCGAGGTCCATCGGGCTGAGCTTCCATTGCTTGAGCGGGTCATTGATCCGGCACCGGAACCGGAATTCCTGTTCCTCGTCCGGAATGGAGAACCAATATTTGATCAACTGGATGCCTGACCGCACGAGCATTTTTTCGAAGTCGGGCACCGAGCGGAAAAATTCCTCGTATTCCGCATCGGTGCAGAAGCCCATCACGCGCTCGACGCCCGCGCGGTTATACCAGCTGCGATCGAAGAGCACCATTTCGCCGGCGGCCGGCAGGTGCGCGACGTAACGCTGGAAATACCACTGGGTTTTCTCGCGGCTGGAGGGCGCCGGCAGCGCCGCCACCCGGGCCACGCGGGGATTGAGCCGCTGGGTGATGCGCTTGATCGCCCCGCCCTTGCCGGCGGCGTCGCGGCCCTCGAACACGATCACCAGCCGATGCCCGCTCGCCACGATCCAATCGTGCATCTTCACCAGCTCGCCCTGCAGGCGGAAAAGTTCGCGGAAATACCGGTTGCGCGCCGCGCTGGTGGTGTCCTGTTCCACCGGCCGCGCCGGCTGGTTCGGGCTCACGTGCTCCCAGTCCTCGCGCTCCATTTCCAGCTCTTCATCGTAGTCATCGATGAGTTCGCGATGGACGCGTTTCATGAGCTGGTTGTCGTGGCTGGGAGATTCTTTGGCCATGGGATCGGGATGGAGACGGGAACGAGGGAAGTCGAGAATCCGTCGGCGTAAAGCCACCAAGGTGTCACCCCGGGGCGGCCGGGCGGATTTAACCTGACCGTAACCTTAGGCCGCGAAACCCCGGGGGCGTTCCATCTCCGTCTCGACATGACACGGCTGCGCGGCAGCTTGGCCCTTGCATGGCGAAAGCACCGCAACGGCTGGCCAAGCGGACCTACCAGGCCCGCGCGCGGGTCCTCCGCGAGCAGCTGGTCCAGCTGCAGCAGGACCTGCGGCACGTGCCGTTCAAGGTCCTCCTCATCCTCGCCGGTCCCGAGGGCGCCGGGCGCGGCAACCTGCTCAATACCCTCGCCGAGTGGCTCGATCCGCGAGGCGTGGAGACGTTTTCCTACCACTCTCCCACCGACAACGAGCGGGCCCACCCGCACCAGTGGCGTTTCTGGCGCAGCCTGCCCGCGATGGGTCGGATCGGGCTCTACGCGGGGTCGTGGTATACCGAGACCCTGCGCGAAGAGGCGCGCAGCCAGCGCGCGCTCAGCCACGTCGCCGAGGAAGCCGGACGCATCCGGGAGTTCGAACACCTGCTTGCCGACGGCGGCACGCTCATCGTCAAGGTCTGGCTCGACCTTTCGCAGGAAGCCCAGGGCCGCCGCCTGCGCACGCTCCGCGCCGAGCCCGCCACGGCGTGGCGCGTGACGAAGGAGGACTGGCACCACCATCGCATCTACGACCGCCTCGCGCGGACCGCCGAGCTCATCCGCCGCCAGACCGACCGGCCCGGCGCCCGCTGGACGCTCATCGACGCCGAGGATGAACGCACCCGCGACCTGGCGGTGGGCCGCCTCCTGCTCACGCAATTTCACGCCCAAAAGAAGCGCATCACCCTGCTCGGCCACGCCACCCGGCCGCGAGTACAACGCAGCCTGCGCCCGTCCGGCCTGAAACGACTCAATGCGCTGCCACTGGACCAGGATCTTTCCGAAAAGGACTACGACGCGCTCCGCGAGAAATGGCTGGGCCGGCTGAACCGCGCCGTGCGCACGGCCCTCGCGGCTGAGCGCTCGATCGTGTTCGCCTTCGAGGGCTGGGACGCCGCCGGCAAGGGCGGCGCCATCCGCCGCCTGACGAGCGCGATCGACCCGCGGGACTACACCGTGATCCCCGTGGCGAAGCCCACCGCCGAGGAAAAGCACGCGCATTACCTCTGGCGCTTCTGGCGCGACATCCCGCGCGACGGACGGATGACGATCTTCGACCGCTCGTGGTATGGGCGCGTGCTGGTCGAGCGCATCGAGGGATTCTGCCGCGAGGACGAGTGGAAGGGCGCGTTTGGCGAGATCAACGGCTTCGAACGCGAGCTGACGGATCACGGCACCATCGTCCTCAAATATTGGCTCCACATCTCGCACGCCGAGCAACTGCGCCGGTTTCGCGAGCGCGAGGCCGCGCCGCACAAGTCGCACAAAATGAACGCCGAGGACTGGCGCAACCGCCGCCAGCGGGGCGCCTACGAAATCGCCGTCGGCGACATGCTCGCCCTCACCGATCGCAAGAACGCTCCGTGGTATCTGGTCGCCGCGGACAACAAGCGCTTCGCCCGACTCGAAGTCCTGCGCACCGCCAGCCGCGCCATCGAGGCCGCGCTGGAGGACTGAGCCCGGCCGGGGCCGCTCAGGGGAATCTCAGCCCGACATGGGGTTCGTGGCAGTCGTCCACCAGCGGCAGTACGTCCCCGGTCAGAGCCTCTCCATCGAGCGGCGCGGCGGGCGCAACATCGGCTTGTGTCCGCCCGCGTCATTCGCCACTGGGTGAGAACACGCGCGTGGTGTGGATCGACGCGAAAATCCTCGCTGCTTTCCCGCCGCCCGCCCCGCTTTCATGCCGACCCGCCCCACCGCCAAGCCCCGCGCCACCCGTGTCCCGGCGCCCACTGCCGCCTCATTCGGCTCCCGCTGGTTCGAGCACGCCTGGCGTCGCTCGACCATCGACATGCACATCCCGGACTGGGACCCGGAGTTCATGTCCAAGTTTGACCCCGAGGCCTGCGCTGACGCATTCGCCCGCTCGCGCGCGCAATCCGTGCTGGCCTACGGCATGTCGCACACCGGCCTGTTCAACTATGCCACGGCCGTCGGCGTGCAGCATCGCAACCTCGGCGGACGCGACCTGCTCCGCGAACTGATCGACGCGTGTCACCGTCGCGGCATCGCGTTCGAGTTGTATATGAGCCTGATCTTTGACCGTTGGGCCTACGACAATCACCCCGAATGGCGCGGCCAGGATTCGAAGGGCTGCACCGGTTTCGAGTTCGGCCCGCAGACGCGCTACGGCCTGCTCTGCCCCAATTCGCCCTACCGCGAGTATGTCCGCGCCTGGACCCGCGAGGTGTGCGAACGCTACCAGTTCGAGGGCATCTTCTTCGACATGACCTACTGGCCCGGGGTCTGTTACTGCCCGCACTGCGAGCAGCGCTGGGCCGATGAGGTCGGCGGCGGCCCGCTGCCGCGCACGGTGAACTGGCTGGACGAACGCTGGGTGCGCTTCCAGCACAAGCGCGAGCAGTGGCTGGGCGAATTCGCCGCCATCGCCACCGGCACGGTCAAACAGGTCAACCCCGCCATCTCCGTCGACCACCAGTCCTCGACGTTGCCGTCGCACTGGGTGCGCGGCGCCTCGCACTCGCTGGTGGCCCAGAATGATTTCCTGCAGGGCGATTTTTACGGCACTCCGCTGCAGGGCTCGTTCGTGCGCAAGCTCCTCAGCGAACTCTCGCCGGGCAAGCCCTTCACCTACGCCACAAGCTACTCGACCACGCTCTTTGACCACACCGGCCGCAAACCCGAGTCGCTGATCGAAGCCAAGGCCAGCGCCGCCATTACGGACCACAGCGCGTTCCTCTTCATCGACGCCCTCGATCCCGTCGGCACCATCAACTTCCCCGCCCACGACACCATGGGCCGCATCTACGACCGGCTGGCGCCTTACTACGCCGAGTTGGGCGGCACGCGCGTGGCGGACATCGCCATCTACTACTCGCTCGATTCGAAATTCGACCTGCGCGACAACGGCCGCTCGGTCGAAGAGGCTGGCGAGCACGACACTCACACCACGTCCGCAATGAACGCCGCCGGCCGCCTGCTCACGGCCCACCTGCCGTTCACGGTCATCACCGCCGCGCAGCTCGGCGAGCTCGCGAAGTTCAAGCTCATCATCGCGCCGCAAATCCATCACCTCTCGCGCCGCGAGGCCTCGGCCTTCCGCGCCTACGTTCGCGGCGGCGGCGCGCTCTACGCGAGCGGCGGCACCTCGCTGGTGACGCCCGACGGAAAACAACAGAAGGATTTTCTGCTGGCCGACGTCCTGGGTGTTTCGCTCGTCAAAGCCGACTGGTCCGACCGCGATCACTACATTGCGCCCACTGCGGCTGGCGCCGCCGAATTTGCCGGCTGGTCCGCCGAGCGCCCGCCCTACTCCCGCGGCCCCGGCTTCACTATCCGCGCGCGGCGCGGTGCGGTGGTCCTCGCCACCACCACGCAGACCTGGCCGAAGCCCGAACCGTCCCTTTTCTCCTCGATCCACAGCAACCCGCCGTGGCTTGCGACGAAGCAGCCGGAGGTCGTTTTCCACCGCTTCGGCAAGGGTCGCACGATCTATTGCGCCACCATGCTCGAGGATATGGAGAACATCCGCGATGTCTTCATCCGGTTGCTGCGACGCCTTTCACCCACCTTCAGCGTCGAGGCCGATGCGCCCGCGGCGGTGGAACTCACGCTCTTCGACCAGCCTGAGCGGCAGCGACACGTGCTCGGCCTCGTCAGCATCCAACCGGACCAGCCGAATCTGCCCGTCGATGGCATCGAGGTCCGGCTGCGGCTCCGCCGGCCGGTTCGCAGCATCCGGTTGTTGCCCGGCAACAGGAAGATCCCGCACCGCACGCGGGCCGGCGTGGTCACGTTCACCGCGCCGCGCCTGCACACGCTGGCGATGTTCGCGATCAACCACCGCTGAGCCCGCGGCGGGAAATCCTTCAGTCGCAGCTGTCGCTGTTGCGCCTATGCGCCGGGGGTGCCCTTCCGCGTCCTGACCATTTCCTTCCGCAAGTCGGCGCGAAAGTCGGGATGCGCAATGGAGATCAGGGCCTCGCCGCGCTCCCGCAGTGTCAGCCCGTGAAGATCGACGGCGCCATATTCGGTCACGACCCAATGCACGTGACCGCGCGTGGTCACCACGCCCGCGCCTGCCGCGAGCTGCGGCACCAAGCGCGAAAGTTTTCCACTCTTCGCCGTCGAGGGCAGCGCGATGATCGGCTTGCCGCCGGGTGACAGCGCGGCACCGCGAATGAAGTCCATCTGGCCGCCGATGCCCGAGAAAATGCGATGACCCATCGAGTCGGCGCAAACCTGCCCGGTCAGGTCGATCTCGATCGCGGAATTGATCGCGACCACCTTCGGGTTCTGCCGGATGACAGACGTGTCGTTGGTCCAGTCGCACGGGTAAAACGCGACCAGCGGATTCTCGTGCACGAAGTCGAAGAGTTTTTTCGTGCCATTGATGAAGCTCGTGATGATGCGGCCCGCGCCCACCTGCTTGAGCCGGTTGGTGACCGCGCCGCTCTCCACCAGCTCAACCACGCGGTCGGAGAACATTTCCGTGTGGATGCCGAGGTCCTTCTTGTTGTGCAACCGTGCCAGGACCGCATCCGGGATGCCGCCGATACCCATCTGTAGCGTCGAGCCGTCCTCGACCAGGGCCGCGACCAACTCGCCGATCCGTGCCTCCACCGGCGTCTCGGGTGAGAGATGATGTTCCACCAGCGGGCGGTCCGTGGCGACCACCGCATGGATGCGATCGAACGGCAGCACGTTGTTGCCCTGGGTGCGGGGCATCTGCTCGTTGACCTCGGCGATGACCACGCGCGCCATCTCCGACGCCGCCTTGGCCGCGTCGCACGACGTGCCCAGCGAGCACATGCCGTGGCGATCGGGCGGCGAGACCTGGAGGATGGCGACATCCAGCTTCACCCGGCCGCTCAGGAACAGGCCGGGGATGTCGGAGAGAAAAATCGGCACGTAATCCGCACGATCCTCCGCGATGGCGCGGCGCAGCGGCTGGCCCGTGAAAAGCGAGACCGAACGGAATTGTTTCTCGCACTCCGGCTCGGCGAAGGGCGCCGGTCCCGCCGTGTGCAGGTGATACAACCGCACGTTCTCGACGTCGCGGCGGGCCGCCAGCGCCGCCAGCAGCGGAGCAGGCGTCGCACAGGCGCCATGAATGAAGACATTGGTTCCGCTGCGCACCAGCGCCACGGCGTCCGCGGCGGTGCCGGCGCGGGCTTTCCAATTAGGGAGTACGTTCGCGTCCATGACGCCATGATGCTCGATCCTCACTCCCCGAGCAAAGCCCCGAATTTGCGCGTCTCCTGCGAATTAATCCGCATCCCTTGCGGGCCTAAAAATCGCGCAAGAATCCCCCGGCGGTCCAGCCGCCGTCCACGCTCAGGACCTGTCCGGTGACGTAGCTGTTTTCCGCCGCGGCAAAGAAGAGAATTGCCTGCGCCACCTCCTCCACCCGCCCGGGGCGGCCGGCGGGCACGTGGCTCAGCATCCGCCGGGCTTTTTCCTGCAGCGCGGGTTCCTGCCCGTAGAAAAGCTTCTCCGTGGCCGCCGTGAGCGTCGAGCCGGGGGCGACGCAGTTGACCGTGATGTGGTGGGGCGCCAGCTCGAGTGCCATGGTCTGCGTGAGGTTGATGACGCCCGCCTTCGCCGCGGTGTAGGCGCATTGCAGCCGCGCCGGCACAATCCCGAGCACCGACGCGATGTTCACGATCCTTCCCGCCTTCTGCGCAATCATCCGGGCCGCCACCGCGCGGCTGACGAGAAACACGCCGCGCAGGTCCACCGCCATGATCCGGTCCCACTCTTCGATGGGAAACTGGTCAATGGTCACGCGGTGGTTCGTGGTGTTGATGCCGGCGTTGTTTACGAGGATGTCGATCCGTCCGCACTGGGCCTCAACCTGGCGCACGCCCGCCTCAACCTCCGTCGCCGACGAGACATCCATCCGCAGTCCCATCGCGTTTTTCATCCCCGCCGCCGCGGCCTTGGCGCCGGCCTCGTCGAGGTCGGCGATGACGACCCGGGCGCCGTTCTCCGCCAGCAGCTGTGCCGTCGCGAGCCCGATGCCATGCGCGGCACCCGTCACGAGCGCCACTTGGTTCGAGAGGTCCGCTTTCATGGGGTGCCCCCATCGCGTCAAATCCGGCCGAGTTCGCGAGCGAAAAGAATGTCGCCCGCCCCCCGCCGACTGTGCTCTGTGAGAGACGCCATGGCGTCCCACCCCCGGAAAGCCCAGCCTGCCCGCGCCGCTGCGGCTGCGAAAGCACCTGTGCCAACCCGCGCGGAATTGCTCCGGCTTTACGAGCAGATGGTGCTGTTGCGCCAGTTCGAACTCGCCGCCCAGGCCCGCTACAAGGCCGGCGAGATGCCGGGTTTCATTCATCTCTACATCGGCGAGGAGGCGGTAGCCGTCGGCGTGTGCGCGCATCTCGACGACGCTGACTGGATCACCAGCACGCACCGCGGCCACGGCCACGCCTTGGCGAAGGGCCTGCCCCCAACGGCCCTGATGGCGGAACTCTATGCCAAGGCCACCGGGTGCTGCGGCGGGCGCGGCGGCAGCATGCATCTCTACGATCCGAAGCACGGCGTCTTCGGCACCAATGGCATTGTCGGCGGAGGCATCCCCCACGCCGTCGGCGCGGCGCTCAGCGCGCGCACGCGCGGCACGAAGGGCATCGCGGCCACGTTCTTCGGCGATGGCGCCGTCAACCACGGCGCGTTCCACGAGAGCCTGAACTTTGCCGGCGCCCAGCGGGCCGGCGTGCTCTTCGTCTGCGAGAACAACCTCTACGCCACGGCGACGCCCCTGGCGTCCGTCACGCGCAATCCCGAAGTGGCGACGCGCGCCGCGGCGTATGGCGTGCCCGGCGTGGCCGTGGACGGCAACGATGTGCTCGCCGTGTGGGCGGCCGCCCGCGACGCCGTCGCCCGCGCCCGCGCCGGCGGGGGCCCGACGTTGATCGAGGCGAAGACCTACCGCGTGGTCGGCCATCACGAGGGCGATCCGCTGACCGGCGTCTATCGCACGCAGGCAGAACTCGACGCGTGGAAACTCCGCGACCCGATCCAGTCCTTCCGCAACCGGCTCATCGGCGAACTCAAGGCGGCGAGTTCGGCCGAGCTCGATGCAATTGATGTGCGCGTGCTGGCCGAAGTGGCCGGGGCCGTCGAGTTCGCGCGACAGTCACCCGAACCGGATCCCGCAGGCGTGTTCGCGCACAGCTGGTCCGCGTCGCTAAACCCACCGGTGCCCGCCACGGATCCCGCTCCTCGCACGCGGGAACTCGGCTGGTTGGACGCCGTGCGCGACGGCATCGCCGAGGAGATGCGGCGCGACCCGCACGTGCTCTACTTCGGCGAGGGCATTGGCGAGCGCGGCGGGAGTTTCGCGCATACCAAGGGACTCTGGCAGGAGTTCGGCGCCGGTCGGGTGATCGACACCCCGATCTGCGAGCTGGGCTTCACCGGCGCGGCGATCGGTGCCTCCGCCACCGGCTGCCGGTCGGTCGCCGACCTCATGTTCGTGGATTTCCTGTTCGAGACCGGCGGACAGATCCCGCTGCAGGCCGCCAAGCTGCGCTACATGAGCAACGGGGCGATGGCCGCGCCGATCGTGGTCCGCGCGCCCTGCGGCGCGGTCAAGAGCGCCGGCCCGCAGCACAGCGGCACGTATCACTCGATGTGGTCCCACCTGCCTGGCCTCATGGTCGCGCTGCCCTCGAATCCCGCCGATGCGAAAGGACTCATGAAGACCGCGCTGCGCGGCGAAAACCCGGTGCTGTTCCTCGAGCCCAAGGCGCTGTTCGCCTCCAAGGGCCCGGTGCCAGTGGGCGAGCACCTCGTGCCGTTCGGCGTCGCCGGGATTGCCCGCGCCGGCCGCGACCTCACGGTCGTCGCCGCCGGGCGGATGGTGTCGCTCGCCCTCGAGGCAGCGGACATCCTGGCTCGCGAAAACGTGGACTGCGAGATCATCGACCTGCGCACCATCGTGCCGCTCGACCTCGACACCATCACCGCCAGCCTCGCGAAGACCGGCCGCATCCTCGTCGTGGACGAGGGCTACGCCAGCCACGGCCTCGGCGCGGAAATCGCCGCGGCGGTCGGTGAGCTGGCCTTTGACTCGCTCGACGCACCCGTCGGCCGGCTGCACATGGAGCCGGTGCCCCACCCGTTCAACCCGACGCTCGAGGCCGCTGTGCTACCCAGCGCGGCCAAGATCGTCGCCGCCGCCCAAAGTGTAGTCCGGGGCGAGGCGCCCGCGCCGCGTCGTCCACGGGCACAGCCCTCCGCAATCTCCCAGGCACCGGCAGCACCGCCGCCCGCGAAAAAGAACGCACCCCCGCTGCCGCCGGCGGGGAAATCGTCGCCGGCCGATGACGCGAAGCCAGCGGACGGCGAACCCATCACGCTGCCGCACGGCGATTTGACCGTGAGCGAAGCCAAGGTCCTGAACTGGCGGAAAAAGGTGGGCGACGTCATGGCCGCCGGGGAAATAATCGCCGAAGTCGAAACCGACAAAGCCGTGCTCGAGGTTGAAGCGCCCGCGGCCGGCCGCCTGGTCCGCATCGCCGCGCCCCCGGACTCGGTTGTGAAGATGGGCGGCCTGCTCGCGGTCTACAAAAAATCCTGACCGCGGCCAATCCAGGCGGGTTTCAACCCGCCGATCAGCACCACCTAGGGTTGCTTGTACCCGTGACGCTCGAGCACCCAGAGGCATTCATACTCGTTGATCTCCGCGAGCGTCTGGTTGCCGGCCATCGTCTGCTGGCGGAGGGCGCGCTCCGCCTCCGGTGCTTGCAGCCGGTTGAGGGCGCTCATCGCCACGATCTCGGAATCGGCCGCGCGGCTGGCCGTCACCGCGGTCCGGATTTCGATTCGCAAATCGTCGGAGACATCCTTCACGAGTCCGGTGTCCATCGCCTCGACGAATTTATCCACGCTGCCTTGCGCGCCCACCAGCAGGTCCAGGTGCTGCCAGAACTTCATCGTGGAATTCGGCCCCACGCCGACATACTGAAACCCGCCCGAGAACCCGTCCATGGTGCCCCGGTAGATTTCCATGTCCTTCGGCACATTCACGCCGCGCACCGACGACAGCCAGCCGCTGTGATCCATGAACAGCTGCCCGCCCTCCACGCTCGTCATGAAGCGCAGGAAATCGAGCGCCTCGGCCTTATGCGGGCTCTGCTTGTTGAGATACATCTCGAAGCCCGTCCCCAAATACCCGTCCTGGTAACGGCCGACCACGTAGGGCCCCACCACGGGATCGTCCTTCGTCGGCTGCGGCAGGCGCATGGCTTCCACCGGAAATGGCGCCAGGCGCTTCAGGCTCGTGGCATCGAAGGTGCCGGAGTAAATGAACAGCGCCTCGCCGCGCGTGAATTCCTGGAGTGCTGCGTCCCGCGACAGCTGCGCGAAGCCCGGCCGCATCTGCTCGGTCATCTCGCGCAGCAGGGCGAGCGCGGCGCGGACTTCCGGCCGGTGATAATTCCACCGGCCCAGCAGGTAATCCGTCTGCGCCTGCCATGCCACGCGTCCCAGGTATCCCTCGCGATCGAGGTCGAGGTTCATGCCGGTGAGCGTCCCGATCATCACGAAATCCGCCAGCCACTGCGCGTTGCTGTAGGAGCCCGCGAGCGCGTGCAGCGGCCGGCCGGTGCGACGCGAATACTCCGTCACCTGCGCGCACAGTCGGCGGAAATCCGCGAAGGTCGCCGGTGCCACCACGGGCCCGCCGGTGATCCTTGCCATCAGCTCGCGGTTGCAGAACAGCCGGCTGCTGCCCTGCGAGAGCGTGGCGCCGTAAATCTGGCCGATTTCCGGACTCTGGCTGAGCATGCCGTAGAGGCCATCGTCAAACGTCAGCCGCCAGGGCACTCCTGCCATCGGCGTGCCGCGGTTGTAGGGATTCGGCTCCTCCATGTCCCGCGTCAGTGGCTCGAAATACCGCACGGGCACGTCGTTCATGCCCTGCAGCCAGTAAGCGAACTCGATCAAGTCCGTCGCCGTCCCGCCCGTCAGGTTGGTCCGCACCCACTGGCGATACACCGGACTCGGCACCGCGACCTGCTCCACTTTTACCCGCGGGTTGAGCTGCTCGTAGCGCTGGATCACCGCCGCAAACCCCTCGGGCGGGCCCTTTTCAATCTGCCAGTGCGCAAAGCGGATCGTGACGGGGCGCACGCTGATGAGCGGCGCCGAGCGGGTGAATACCCACCAGAGCGCGGTGACATATGCCGCGCCGAAGACGATCAGCATCAAACGGAATTTGCGGCGTTTCATCGGTGCGATTCCTCCGCCCGCTGCGCCGCGTCGATCTGGGCCAGCCTCAACTTCGCGGTCGAGAGCCGGCCATCGACTTCGTTTTCCACGATGAAGCGCCTGAAGTAATCGCGCGCCTGGTCCCAGTGCCGGGCCCGCCGGGACAACTCGCCGATCTGCAGCTGCAACTCGCCCCGCTTGATCTGCGTCAGTCCGCCAATCCGGTCCGCGGCGAGCAGGTGCGCCAGTACCGCCTCGATCGCATACTCGTGAAACAGCTCCGCGCGTCCCAGCACGAGGTGAAGGTCGCGCTGCAGCTCCGGCACCGTCACGCGCGGAAACAACGCCTCCGCCGCGACAATGCGCGCCGCCGGTCCCGCCGGTTCGGGCAGCGCGTAAAGTTTCAGGAGCGCCAGCTTCACCAGCCCGAGCTGGGCCCAATAGCCACCGGGGAATTTCTCCGCCAGTCGCGTGTAGGCTTCCGCCGCACGGGCGTAATCCGGCGCGAAATAATGCGCCTGATACAGCCGCCCGATGAGATACGCCGACGCCTGCGCAATCTCGTCATCGCCTTTCGCCAGCGCCGACAGTTCGGCCTCCACCTTTTTCAAACCCGTCTCGGTGACGGGCTGGACATCCATCCGCACGACGGCCTCGGCAAAGCTTCTCTCCCGGTCGTCCGGGGAATGATCCTTCCGCAGCCCGGCCAGCGCGTCGTTCGCAAGATGCTGTCCCGCCAGGCTCCAGGCCGCCGTCACGTCGGCGTCGGCGCCGCGCCCCATCGTCCACACTCCGGCCAGGACCAGCCAAAGCAGCAGGCGGCAAGACACAGGTGGAGTAGCCCCGGGCACGCCTCGAAGTTGGAAGCCCGCCCGGCAACGACAAGCCTCCGTTTTCCCACCGCCCAGGTTTAACGGACCCAAAATTTACCGCGAAGATTGCAAAGAACGCGAAGTGACCGTCGCGTTTCCCGATCGGATCTCTCCGGCCGGGATTCGCTTCGCCCTCTTCGCGTCCTTCGCGGTGAAACTCGGGCTCAGACCGACTGCAGGAATTTCCGCGCGGCGAGGAAGCCGCGTTTCTCGCCCGCGACGGTGCCGTTGTAGGTCACGTCCTCGAGTTCGATCGAAACGTAGCCGCCGTATTTCACCGATTTCAGTGTGGTGAAGATCTTCTTCCACGGCGCGGCGCCGTCGCCCGGGATCGTGTAGCGCCAGAACGAGCCGCCCCACGGCAGGCCCGCGGCGAACACCGGCGCCTGCTCGGTGCCGAGGTTGTAGAGGCGCTCCGGGTCGACGAACGTGTCCTTGCCGTGCACGTGCACGACGTGCGGCGCGAACTCCTGGATGAAGCGCACCGGGTCGATACCCATGCGCAGCAGGTGCGACGGGTCGTAATTGATGCCATACGACGGCGAATTCATCTCCTTGAGGAACGCGCGATACGACTCGGGCGTGCAGCACTGGGCGTTGCAGCCCGGCCAGCCTTCGACGGACAGCTTCGTCTTCGTCTCCTTCAGCACGTCGCGCAACTGGCCGTAGGTCTCGACCATGTAGCCGAACGTGTCCTTGCGCGGGAGCTTTTCATCCTCCGCCAGCATGACGATGAAGAACAGTTTCACGCCCGCCGCCGCGCTCTCGCGGATCATCTTCTGCCCGAGCGCGACGGTCGCCTTGCGCCGGCCGGCGTCGGCCGAGAGCATGCCGGACCATTCCGGCCCGAAGAGATCGATCGTGCCGATCGGCAGCCCGCCCTTCTGGAAGGCAGGCACATGCGGCAGCCGCGCGGCGCCGACGTCGATGCAGCTGAAGCCGTTCGTGGTGGCCCATTTTGCCACGTCGGCGGCCGGCAGCTTGTCAAATTCACCGGTCATCCGGATGCCGATGGGAAAGCCACCGGTCTTGGTTTTGGCGGGGGTGCTCATGGGAGTTTGGAAAAAACGGTTTGCATCGCATCGAACATCTTCTTGGCGGCGGCCGCGGGCGGCATGGCCCAGAGCTCGTCGTTGAACATCTCGATCGCGTAGTTGCCCTTGTAGCCAAGCTTCTCAAAGCGGCCGAACAGTTCGACCAGGTCGTAGGCGCTCGCGGGATCGCCGGGCAGCAGGCGGGCCGTGTTGCAGTCGGTCGTCTCGGCCGGCGTCATCGGCATGTTGTCCACGTGCACGTGCTTGATCCACTTCGCGGTCTCCGCGGTGACGTGTTCGGTCTTGCTGGGCGTGCAGTGGAAGTGCGCGGGATCGAACAGGACGCCGACGTTGGACGCCCCGGAACGTTTCGCGATCTCCACCACCGAGAGGAAGGTCTTCACCATGCCCCAGTTGAACTCGATCGCCATTGTGACGCCGGTCGGCTTGATGCGGTCAGCGACGCCCTTGGCGGCCTCGGCCATGCGCTCGATCACGTTGGGCACTTCCTTCGAGGACGGCCAGTTGATGTAGTCGGTGCCGACCACCATCATGTTGCCGCCCAGCTGGGCGATCAGCTCGGCGTTCGCGACGTGTTCGTCCTGGCTCTTCTTGATCTCGGCCGAGGTGCCGAGGCCGACGAGGTTCTGGTTGAAGCCGCCCGAGACCGTGAGCTTGTGGCCGTTGATGATGGCCTTGGCCTGCGCCGGGGTCATCCCCTTCGCGAGCTCCCTCCGGATTTGGTCGAGCGGGCACTCAATGGTGCGAAAGCCCGCGCCGGCAGCGGCGGCGGCCATTTCCTCGAGGTGGGTAAACTTGATGGAGACGGTGTTGAGACCGAGTCGGTTGATATTCATGGGGAAAAACGTGGAACTAAATTGGGGTTAGAAACTCATCTTGATGCCCGCGCCCTTCTGCTGGAGGAGCAGGAAGTCGCGTGCGATCTCGAGATCTTTGGTTGCATCCTCGGCGGTGCAGAGCGGCGTTTTTTCGCCGGCGACAGCCCGCAGGAAATTCGCGGCCTGCGAGCGCATCGCGTGCCACGGCGCAAAAACCGGCTCGATGAGCTTCGGCGTCTCGGTGCCGCCAAGATCCTCAAAGATCTGCAGCTTGCCCGGACGGTCGATCACCATCGGCGCCGGCAGCTCGAGCTTGAGGTAGCCCTTGTCAAAACCGACCAAGGCCGACTCCTGCCAGTCCTGGGTCGTGTGATAGGGCGCCATCTCGAGGATACCCGACACGCCGCTGGTAGAACGGATGCCCATGTACTGGCCGTTGGCGTCGGCGACCGTGACCTTGAAGTCCTCGTCCAGCAGATAGCGCAGGAGGTTGATCTGGTGAATGTAGAAGTTCACCAACTCGAAATTCCGCTTCGCTCCCTGCTCATCAAAGCCCGCCGGCGGCGCGTCGGCCTTCATGTCCGGGTATTTCTCGTCGGTGACGATGCGGGTGGAGAAACCCTCGGCGTCCCACTTGCCCGGCGGCATCGTGACGCGGATGTAGCGCAGCTTGCCGAATTTGCCCGAGGCCTTCCATTCGCGGATCTTTTCTGCCGCGGCCACGGAAGCGAGGTCGCTGCGCTTGTGGTAGGCGACGTAGATCGGCGCCTGGTGCTTCTTGGACAGGGCCGTGAGATTTTCGGCGATCTCGACGCTTTGCGCGAGGGGCTTCTCGATCATGATCGGCTTGCCCGCCGCAATCACCGCCGGCAACAGGCCGCCGTGGAACCAGAAGCACTGGATCGCGACCAGCGCGTCCACCTTGGCCTTCGCGAGGAGCTCCGCGTCGGTGGCATACACCTCCGGGATGTTCCAGTGCTTGGCGACCTGCGCCGCGAGCTGCGGTCGCAATTCCGCCATCGCGACGACCTCGCAGTTGGGGAGGGTCAGATAATTGCGCAGGTGCGCCATCTGACCCATGTTGCCGGTGCCAATGAAACCAAGTCGGACTTTTTTCATGTGAGTGGGCTAAGAAATCGGGCGCGTCCCTTCGACGCAGGGTAAGCCAGCACTCCTGCGCTCCCGGCCGTTGACGTAAAGCGGAAAACCGCCCCGCAACTGAATAGTCACCGTGGTCGCGCCCGCATCGGCGGACCCGGAGTGCCGTCGCGCCCGCCCGACTCGCTAGGAATTCGCGCGGAGGATAGCCGCCGCTGACCCGCAATCGCCGCCAACGCCATTTGTCCCCGTTGTGACGGGCTGTGGCTCCTTCTCCGCTCAGCGCGGTCACGATTCCGCTCAAAAATTCTCCTCATTTCAGCGCACGAAAGGACCGCTAAGTAATCACCGCCGGACCCGGTTTGGGAACCGCAAGGCCCGCCAATACACTGTTATCCCTTAGCCAGTCGCCATTTGAGCTTATAGATAGTTCACCCCAGACGGTATTTACATAAATTGCAGATAATTTGCACCTCGCCTTCTGCAGCCAAATTTCCGATCCTGAAAACCCGCTGAATCATGAAACACATCTTACGCCTCTCGGTCGTGTTCGTTTCGCTCGGTTTGGCCGCGGTGGGTCTCCAAGCCCAAACCAATGTGTACTGGAATTTCGGGTCTGGGACCGGTACGCCCACGCAGCTCTCGAGCAATGTGACTGGCGGGGTAATCACGGCGTTCAACTTCGACTCCGGGTATACGCCGGCATTCTCTCCGACGGCTCCAGCCTCCACCGGCTATACCGGTTTGCACGGCGCCGCATCAGGCGTCCACAACGCCTCCGTTGAGGTGCAAAGCTTCGCCGGTCCGATCAATACGCTCACCGATGCCGCCGATCCCAGTGCAACCTACTTTGAATTCACCTTGGCACCGAGCTCGGGTTACGCGCTGCAAACCTCGTATTTCGAGCTGGGCTCACGCAGCAAGCCCGGCGGCGGGGGCGCAGGACCCTCGACGCTGACGCTGGTGGCCAGCACGGATAATTTTACGAGCAACTTTACCCAGCTGGGCACAACCAGCGTCACGCCTGACGGGAACTGGGCGTTGGCCAGCATTTCATTCGCCACTACGACTTGGGCCACTGACACGCCGGTCACGTTTCGAATCTACGGCACGGACGGCAGCGGCGGAATCGGTACGCGCAACTGGCAGATCGACGACGTGACGCTCGCGATCATCGCGGTTCCAGAGCCTTCCACCTACGCAACGCTGGCCCTCGGCCTCGGCTGCCTGGGCTTGCGCTTCGTCCGCCGCCGTCCGCGCGCGGCCGCCTGAGTCGGTTCCGCCACGGTCGCGCCCGCCTTCCCGCGGGCGTTTTTTTTATTTCCTGCGGGAGGCCATCGGAGCAGCGTGGCACGCATGTCCACGTTTCTTTCCGACCGGCGAGCCCGCACCGCGGCCGCGCTCAACCTCGGCGATACCCTGCTCCTGGTCGGTGCCGGCGAACCGGTGCCGCTGCCTGAGGGCAGCGACCAAACTTACCCCTTCCGTTCGCACGCGGAGTATTTTTACCTCGCCGCCCACGAATGCCCCGGCGGCGTTGTCGCCTTCGATCCGCGCGACGGCGATCGGGCCGGGTGGGTTTCGTTCGTGCCCGACATCACCGAGGGCGAGATCGTCTGGGAAGGCCGCGCGCAGCTGCCCGGCGCTTCTGTCGCCACGCTCGAACCCTGGCTCACCACCCGCCGCGGCCGGCCCATCGCGATGCTCGGCGCGCCCCTGCGCGGCGTCGTGGCCGACGGCAAGGCCACGCTGCGCGCACGCGAGCAGCTGCTGCACGCCCGACGCGTCAAGGACGCCACGGAAATCGCCCTGCTTCGCCGGACGGCCATCGCCACCGCCGCGGGCTACGCGAAATTGCGTTCCATCCTGCGTCCGGGCCTGACCGAGCGGGCGCTGCAAATCGAACTCGAGGCGGAGTTCTTCCGCGCCGGCGGCACGCGGCCGGGTTACGGCAGCATCGTCGGCCTCGGCGCGAATTCGGCGATCCTGCACTCGACACCGAGCGCGCGCGTCGCGCAGGCCGGGGATTTCCTGCTCGTGGACGCCGGCGCCGAAATCGACCGCTACATGACCGACGTCACGCGCACGTATGTGGTCGGCACGCCCTCGGCTTTTCAACGCGACCTCTTCCAAGTCGTCCTCGCCGCCGAAGAACACGCGGTGGCCCGCTGCGTGCCCGGTGCCGAGTGGCGCGAAATCCATCTCGCCGCCGCCGTTGAAATGACCGCCGGCCTCATAAGCCTCGGGGTGATGCGCGGCTCGGCCGAATCCCTCGTCGAGCAGGAGGCGCACACGCTCTTTTTTCCGCACGGTCTCGGTCACATGGTCGGCCTCGGCGTGCGCGACGGCAGCGGGATGCTGCCCGGGCGCACCAAGTCGCCCCGCGCCAGCCTCGCCACCCTCCGGATGGACCTGCCGCTTGCCCCCGGCTACGTCGTTACTGTCGAGCCCGGGCTCTACTTCATCCCGGCGCTGCTCAATGACCCGAAACGCCGCGAGCGCTTCCGCGATTGCGTCAACTGGCCGCTGGCCGAGTCCCTCCTCCACCTGGGCGGCGTGCGCATCGAGGACAACGTGCTCGTGACGTCCGGCGCCCCCGAGAACCTGACCGCGGCCATCCCGAAGACGCTGTAAGTTATTGTTCTGCCCACGGAACACACGGACGACACAGAACCAAGCCAAGCCCGGCCGGCCCTCCGTGGGTCGACCTAGGAATCGATTGGATTCCGTGTCATCCGTGTGTTCCGTGGGCAAATTTTCCGTGGACAAGCCCCGGGTTCCCGCTCTCCCTTTCTCCATGGCCCAGTCCGAAGAAAAGTTCACCTCGCCCGCCAGCCTGCTCGTCGACCTCGTGCTGGTGGTCGCATTTTTCGCCTTCATGTTCGGCGTGCTGAAGTCGCACGTGCCCTCGACCAATCCGCGGATGATCGCGCTCTGGGCCGCCATCGGGACCTCCTGCCTGACCGGCGTATTCTGGCTGGCCCTGCAGATGTTCCGGGTCGTTTTTCGCGCCTACCGCGCGGCGCAGAAGTAAGCCGCCCGGCGGCGTTCTGCACGGGGGCGGCCAGCCCACGACTACCAGCCCTGTTTCTGAGGGCGATTAGCAGCGGTTAGGACACATTCCCAACGGGCTGCGCGATTGACAGCGCCATGCGCCGGCTGTCCCATCTTTCCCTGCGCGTCTGCATCGCGCCGCTAATTTTCAATCGCGAACCCCCTCCTACCATGGCCGTCAAATCCAAAGCTAAGAAAGTCGCCGCCAAGGCGAAATCCTCCGCGAAGAAACCCGCCGCCAAGGCTCTAAAATACGTCTACTCCTGGGGCGCCGGCAAAGCCGATGGCAACGGCGGCATGAAGCCGCTCCTCGGTGGCAAGGGCGCCAATCTCGCCGAGATGACCCGCATCGGCCTCCCCGTGCCCCCGGGCTTCACCATCACGACCGAGGTCTGCACCTATTTCTACGCCCACAAGCGCACCTATCCCGCGGCCCTGCAGGCGCAGATGGACGCCGGCATGAAGAACATGGAGCGCATCATGGGCTACAAGTTCGGCGACGCCGTCGGGTTCCCCCTCCTCGTCTCCGTCCGCTCCGGCGCCCGCGACTCGATGCCGGGCATGATGGACACGATCCTCAACCTCGGCCTCAACGACCAGACCGTCCTCTCCCTCGCCGCCGCGACCAAGAACGAGCGTTTCGCCTGGGACTGCTACCGCCGCTTCATCCAGATGTATGGCGACGTCGTCCTCGGCGTGCAGAAGAAGGAAAACGAGGATCACGAGCCGTTCGAGACCGTCATCCACAACTTCAAGCATGAGGTCTATCACAAGGACATCGTCGACAGCGAGCTGACCGCCGCCGACCAGCGCGAGCTCGTCGTCCGCTTCAAGGCTCTCGTCAAAGAGCGCACCGGCCACGTGTTCCCCAACGATCCGTGGGACCAGCTGCGCGGCGCCGCCGGCGCCGTCTTCGGCTCCTGGATGAACGACCGCGCCAAGGTTTACCGCGCGAAATACAACATTCCTTCCGAGTGGGGCACCGCCGTCAACGTGCAGGCCATGGTCTATGGCAACACCGGCGACAAGTCCGGCTCCGGCGTCGCGTTCACGCGCAATCCCGCCAACGGCACGAACGAATTCTACGGTGAGTTCCTCATCAACGCGCAGGGCGAAGACGTCGTCGCCGGCGTCCGCACGCCCGAGCCCGTGCTCGAGCTCAAGAAGCAGATGCCCGAGTCCTACGCCGAGCTCCTCAAGGTTCGCGCCACGCTCGAGAAGCATTTCAAGGACGTCCAGGACATCGAGTTCACGATCCAGGACGGCAAGTTGTTCATGCTCCAGACGCGCAACGGCAAGCGCACCGCCGCCGCCGCGCTCAAGTTCTCCATCGATATGGTGAAGGAGAAACTCATCGACTGGCGCACGGCCATCCTCCGCAACCCGGCCGACCAGCTCGAGCAGCTCCTCGCCCCGATCTTCAACCTCGCCGACGTCAGGAAGGCCAAGATCATCGCCACCGGCCTCCCCGCCGGCCCGGGCGCCGCCACCGGCAAGATCTACTTCAATGCCGACCGCGCGGTCGTCGCTGCGGGCAAGGGCGAGAAGGTCCTGCTCGTGCGCGTCGAAACCTCCCCCGAGGATCTCCGCGGCATGATCGCCGCCGAGGGCATCCTCACCGCGCGCGGCGGCGTCAGCTCGCACGCCGCCCTCGTCGCCCGCCAGATGGGCAAGGTCTGCGTCTGCGGCGCCGCCGGCGTCTCGATCGACTACGACAAAAAGGTCGCCACCATCTCCGGCCAGACGTTCGCCGAGGGGGATTTCCTCTCCATCGACGGCACGACCGGCGCGGTTTACGGCGGCCAGATTCCCACCGCGCCGTCCGAGATCATCGCCGGCCTCCTGCACGGCGACAAGGACGCGCAGGCCACCGAGAAATTCAAGAGTTTCGCCCAGCTGATGAAGTGGTGCAGCCAGGCCACGAAGCTCTCCGTCCGCACCAACGCCGACACGCCCGAGCAGGCCCGCAACGCCATGGCGTTCGGCGCCATCGGCATCGGCCTCACCCGCACCGAGCACATGTTCTTCGAGGGCAACCGCATCGACGCGATGCGGGAAATGATCCTCGCCGACAGCACCCCGGCCCGCGAAACGGCGCTCGCCAAGCTCCTCCCGTATCAACGCGAAGACTTCTTCGGCATCTTCAAGGCGCTGAACGGATTTCCCGCGACGATCCGCTTTCTCGACCCGCCGCTCCACGAGTTCCTCCCGAACACCAAGGAGTCGCAGGCCGACCTCGCGAAAAAACTCGGGATCGCGGTCGAGAAGATCGAGCAGCGCGTGCACGAGCTGCATGAGTTCAACCCCATGCTCGGCTTCCGCGGCTGTCGCCTCGGCATCCGCTACCCAGAGATCACCGCGATGCAGGCGCGCGCCGTCCTCGAGGCCGCCGCCGACGCCACCAAGGCCGGCTTCAAGGCCCACCCGGAAATCATGATCCCGCTCGTCGGCTTCAAGAAGGAGCTCGATCTCCAGGTCGCGCTCGTTCACGAGGTCGCCGCCAAGGTCCAGGCCGAGAAGAAAGTGAAGATCAAATATTCGGTCGGCACCATGATCGAAGTCCCGCGCGGCGCCCTCACCGCCGACGAAATCGCCAAGGGCGCCGAGTTCTTCAGCTTCGGCACGAACGACCTCACGCAGACCTGCCTCGGCATGTCGCGCGACGACTCGGGCAGCTTCCTCGGCGCCTACCAGGAGGCCGAG
>CAIPAH010000013.1 GCA_903862955.1 uncultured Opitutia bacterium | reverse complement strand
CTGGCGCTGATGTATTTGGGCATCCTCCTCTGCTTCGTCGGTGCCGCGTTCGGCCTCGTCCAATACAAGCAAACCAAGGCCCTGCCCGTGCATGAAAGCATGGCCAAGGTTTCGCACATGATCTGGGAAACCTGCAAAACCTACCTGTTCACGCAGGGCAAGTTCCTCGCCATCCTCTGGGTGCTCATCGCGGCCTGCATGGTTTATTATTTCAAGGTTCTCCAGGGCAACACGATGGGCAATGTCGTAGTGATCCTGCTGGCCTCGATCCTGGGCATTCTCGGTTCCTACGGCGTGGCCTGGTTCGGCATCCGCATCAACACCGTCTCCAACTCCCGCACCGCGTTCTCCGCGCTCAAGGGCAACCCGCTCGCTACCCTCGGCATCCCGCTCCGCTCCGGCATGAGCGTCGGCCTCCTGCTGGTCTGCGTGGAGCTGTTCTTCATGATCTGCATCCTGGTGTTCCTGCCCCGGGAGCTGGTCGGCCCCTGCTTCATCGGCTTCGCCATCGGCGAGTCCCTCGGCGCCTCGGTCCTCCGCATCTGCGGCGGCATTTTCACCAAGATCGCCGACATCGGCTCCGACCTGATGAAGATCGTGTTCAAGCTGCCCGAGGACGACCCCAAGAACCCGGGCGTCATCGCGGACTGCACCGGTGACAACGCCGGCGACTCCGTCGGGCCGACCGCCGACGGCTTCGAGACCTACGGCGTGACCGGCGTCGCGCTGATCGCCTTCCTCGCCCTCGCCCTCGCCGAGAGCCACGAGCTCTGCGCCATGCTCATCGTCTGGCTCTTCACGATGCGCGCGCTGATGATCGTCACCTCGCTCGCCTCCTACTTCATCAACGAGATCATCTCCAAGGCGAAGTACGGCAGCCTGAAGGACTTTGATTTCGAGGCCCCGCTGACGCACCTCGTCTGGATCACGTCGGTCGTGTCCATCGGCGTCACGTTCCTCGCCTCGTACTTCCTGCTCGCCCACCAGGCCGGCATCAACCCGTCCCTCTGGTGGGTCCTCTCGGTCATCATCAGCTGCGGCACCGTCGCCGGCGCGCTGATCCCGGAGTTCACCAAGATCTTCGTCAGCACGAACTCCCGCCACGTGAAGGAAGTCACGAACTGCTCCCGCCACGGCGGCGCCTCGCTGAACATCCTGTCGGGCCTGGTCGCGGGCAACTTCTCCGCGTTCTGGATGGGCCTGGTCATCATGCTCCTGATGGCCGCGTCCTACTACTTCTCGCAGAACCCCGCCCTGCTCTCCCTCATGCCGGCCAAGTTCCTGTTCGCCGCGCCGATCTTCGCGTTCGGCCTCGTGGCCTTCGGCTTCCTGGGCATGGGCCCGGTGACCATCGCGGTCGACAGCTACGGCCCGGTCACCGACAACGCGCAGTCCGTCTATGAGCTCTCCCAGATCGAGGGCCGCTCCGGCATCGCCGCCGAGATTGAGAAGGATTTCGGCTTCAAGCCCGACTTCGAGAACGCCAAGTACCAGCTCGAGAAGGGCGACGGCGCCGGCAACACCTTCAAGGCCACCGCCAAGCCCGTGCTCATCGGCACCGCGGTCGTCGGCGCCACGACGATGGTGTTCGGCATCATCATGCTCCTGCAGAAGATGTTTGAGATCCAGGTGGCGTCCGGCGTCGCCGGCCCGTTCAAGGAGGTCGTCGCCGCCCTCTCCATCGTGCAGCCCGAGATCATCCTCGGCCTCATCATGGGCGGCGCCGTCATCTACTGGTTCACCGGCGCCTCGATGCAGGCCGTCGTCACCGGCGCCTACAGCGCCGTCGTCTACATCAAGGAGCACATGCAGCTCGACGCCAAGACCGCCTCCGAGAAGGACTCGAAGGAAGTCGTCCGCATCTGCACCGTCTACGCCCAGAAGGGCATGTGGAACATCTTCATCGTGGTGTTCTGCTTCGCCCTCGCCCTGCCGTTCTTCAACGCGTATTTCTTCATCGGCTACCTCATCGGCATCGCCTTCTTCGGCCTCTTCCAGGCCATCTTCATGGCGAACGCCGGCGGCGCCTGGGACAACGCCAAGAAGATCGTCGAGGTTGAGCTCCGCCAGAAGGGCACCGACCTCCACGCCGCCACGGTCGTCGGCGACACCGTGGGCGACCCGTTCAAGGACACGTCCTCGGTTGCGATGAACCCCGTCATCAAGTTCACCACCCTCTTCGGCCTCCTCGCCGTCGAGATCGCGGTGACGATGACGAACCAGGCCCTGAAGACCGGCATCGGCCTGTTCTTCTTCGCCGTCGCCCTCGTGTTCGTGTATCGCAGCTTCTACAGCATGCGCATCCCGGACGAAGCCGCCACGAAGTCCTGATCGTTCTCACCCACAGGGCAGGTCACTAACCCGCCCTCGCAAATTCCAGGCCGCGGCTCACCCCGCGGCCTTTTTGTTATCGCGTGGCGCGCACGCGACGCCCGGCCAACCGGCAAAAACCGATTGGCCGCCTGCGCAGTTGCGCCATCCCGCATCCCGCGATACCGTTTCCTCCCGCCCACTCACTTCAATCGTTCCGCCCATGACCAAGCCCAGAGCCTACTCCGTCAAAGCCTATTCCGCCGCCGGCGCCCAGTCGCCGCTGGCCGCCACCACGATCTCGCGCCGCGAGCCGGGCCCGACCGATGTGAAGATCGACATCCTCTACTGCGGCGTCTGTCACTCCGACCTCCACTTCTCGCGCAACGAGTGGCATTTCACCGAGTATCCGGCCGTGCCGGGCCACGAGATCGTCGGCCGCGTGGCGGCCGTCGGCCCCGGCGTGAAGAAATTCAAGGTCGGCGACACCGTCGGCGTGGGCTGCCTCGTGGATTCCTGCCGCACTTGCCCCGACTGCCGCGCGGGCCTCGAGCAATTCTGCCCCGGCATGGTCATGACCTACGGCAGCGACGACAAGGTCCTCGGCGGCACCACGCTCGGCGGTTACGCGCAGGGCATCGTGGTGACGGAAGACTTCGTCCTCCGCATGCCCGCCCACCTCAACCTGGCCGCCGCCGCCCCGCTGCTGTGCGCGGGCATCACCACCTATTCGCCGCTGCGCCATTGGAAGGTCGGCCCGGGCCAGAAGGTCGGCATCGTCGGCTTGGGCGGCCTCGGCCACATGGGCGTGAAGTTCGCCCGCGCCTTCGGCGCCCATGTCGTGCTGTTCACCACGTCACCCAACAAGGCCGCCGACGCCCTCCGCCTGGGTGCCCACGAGGTCGTCGTCTCCACCGACGAAAAGCAGATGGCCGCGCACGCCGGGAGCTTCGACTTCATTCTCGATGCCGTCTCCGCCCTGCACGACATCAACGCCTACTTCAACCTGCTGAAGCGCGACGGCAACCTCACCCTGGTCGGCGCACCCGAGCAGCCCTTGGCCGTCGCCGCCTTCCCGCTCATCATGCGCCGGCGCTCGTTCTCCGGGTCGCTCATCGGGGGCCTGCCCGAGACGCAGGAGATGCTGGATTTCTGCGGCCAGCACAACATCACCTGCGACATCGAGATGATCCGCATGGACCAGATCAACGAGGCCTACGAACGCATGCTGAAGAGCGACGTGAAATACCGCTTCGTGATCGACATGGCCTCGCTCAAGTAGGCGAGGCGCCGTCTCACGCCCAGGGATCGAAGAGGATCTTCACGGCCTTTTTCTGCCGCAGGAGTTCCACGCCCTCGGCGTAACGCGTGAAGGGCAGCGTCGCGCTGACCAACGGTTCCAGGCGCAACTTGCCCTCGGTGATGAACCGCAACGCCGTCTCCGCCGCCTGGCGGTTGTGGTCGGCATAGCCCATCAGCAACAAACCCGGATACCAGTGCCGCAGGCCAAACCGCACTTCCTCGCGCAGTACGCCGAACAGCGTCACGCAGCGCCGCGTGCGATCCATCAGGAATTCGATCGAGGCCGGCACGCCCGTGAGATCCAGCGCGTCGTCCAGGGCTCCGTCGCCGCGGTTCGCCGGCCAGAGCGCCGTATCGGGCGCCACCGTGCGGTCCGCACCGAGTTTGGCCGCCAGCTCGCGCCGCTCTGCCACGGGATCGATGCCGATCACCTCCGACGCCCCGTGCGCCCGCGCCAGCTGCACCGCGATCAGGCCCGCCGGGCCCAGCCCGGACGCGCCGACCCGCCGCCCCGCGACGCCGCCGAGTCGCTCCAATTGCTGGAAGGACGTTTCCACGCACATCGCCAGCTCGAGCGACGCGATCTGCGCCAGCGGCAGGCTGGCCGGCACCTCGATCACGTCCACCGCCCGCAGGTTGTTGAATTGCGCGTAGCACCCGTGCGGCCGCGCCCCGGTGTCCTTCCACACCGCCACGCGCGCACCAACGCGCGGCGTGGTCACGCCTTCGCCGACCGCCACCACCTCGCCGGTCGCCTCGTGGCCCGGCTGCCCGGGAAAATACGGATACTCCAGCTTCTGCCCGGGAAACATCGGTGAGCCGCCGAAAATATGCAGGTCCCACTGCGGACACGTGGTCACGCCGAGGATCCGCACCAGCACCTCGCCCGCCGCCGGCACCGGCACCGGCGCATCTTTCCAAGCTGCGCGGCCCGGAGCCTCGATGGATAATACTTTCATGCGGTCGGGAATTTTCATGGAGAGTTGGGGTTTGGAGATGCCCACGGAGCACACGGAAACCGGCCGAGAGAAAGTTTCCGTGTGCTCCGTGGGCAAAAACTCAGGCCGTCGTTCGCGCCGCGGGCCAGTCGAACACCACGCCGAGCACGGGCTCGCGCTTCGATTCGATCAGCGCCCACGCCTCCGCTGCGCGTTCCACCGGAAACCGGTGCGTCAGCAGGCCGAGGGTGTCGAGTTTTCCCGCCGCGATCCACCGCATCGTCTCCTCCAGCCGCGGCAGCGTCGCGCCTGAGACAAGGTCGAAGGAAATCTCCGAATTCCGAAATTCCTGCAGCGCGTCCTGCAGGTTTACCGCGCCCGCCGGCTTGTAGAAACCCGCCACGGCGATATGCGCGTCGCGCGCCAGCAGCGGCAGGTAATCCCGCATCGCCTGCGCGCTGCCCACACTCTCGACCAGCACCTGCACCGGGCCCGGCGCCCACGCGCGCACCGCCGCCAGGCCGTTGTCGGTGCCGGACAAGAACGTCGCCCCGTGCTTCGCAAAGCGTGCCAGCCGGTCCGGGTGACGCCCGATCATCGCCACCTTGACGCCGAGCTGCACCAGCGTCTGGCCCGCCCATTGCCCGACGAGGCCGTCGCCCATGATCACCGCGACCTGGCCCGGCTTCACCGGCGACCGCGTGCCGCAATTGTAGCCGACTTGGGTCAACACGAGTCCCGCGAAGGCCACCGGGTCGCAGCCCGCCGGCAGCGGCATCAGTGCGCCCTCGCCGCAAACCGCGGGCGAGACATGCCCGGCATAGCGGTTCTCGAACATCCCGCAGACGCGGCTCATCGACCCAAAAATCCAATCGCCGATCGCGTATTTCTTCACCGCCGCGCCGACCCACCGCACGCGCCCGACCTTCTGGTAGCCCGCCACCATCGGAAACGGTGACGGATGGCCGGGCTTCCACGCCACGTCGCCCTCCAGCCGCTCGCCGCGCAGGAACGAACCCTCCGTGCCGTTGCTGATCCACGAGTGATGCACGTCGATGACGACGTCCTCCGGCCCTGGGTCGGGACACGTGATTTTCTGAAACACCACCTGGTTCGGCCCCGGGAACACCACCGCGTGCGATTCCATTCCCGCGAGCAGGGCCCTGCCTTCCCGGCGCTTCAAGCGGAAATGAAATCGGGCCACATCCGAAGCCCCAGCGAGTCCCGCGATCCTAGCTGTTCGTCGCGTGGAAGCCCATCCGCCGTCGCGGCGGTTCCGGCGGCGGCGCGAGCAGCGGCTGAAGCCTCTGCCACAGCGTCCGCAGCGCACCGTCGTGTTCGAGCAACGTCCGATCGATCTCGGCCAGGCGCTTCAGAATCGTCGCATTCGCCGCCAGTTCCTCGCGCATGCGAACAAAGGCGCGGACGACGTAGACGCTCATCTCCACCGCCTTCGGGCTGCGTAATACGTTAGCTGCCATCACCGCCCCATGCTCCGAGAACGCCCAGGGACGGTAGGCCTTGCCCCTCCGGTTGGCCGTGGAACTCGTCACAAATTGTGACGAGTTCGCCCTTGAGCGAACCGGTAAGCCAGCGGATGTGGTCACCAGTTGTGACCACATTGACGCCAGTTCATCCCTGCTAAGCTGGAACGCAAAATCCTGCGGAAACCGTGCGGCGTTGCGTTTGATGGCTTGGTTAAAAGCGCTGGTGCCCAGTCCGTAAAGCCGCGCCAAGTCGGCATCGAGGATCACGCGCCACCCACGAATGGTGAAGATGCGACCAGCCAGTGGATTGTTGCCCGAGGACACGGCAGCCGGAACTCGCACCCAGTGGCGAATGAGACGCGCCTTCGTCCGTAATTTTGCCGCAATCCGCCCCCGCTGCCTCATGGGCAATTCGCCCCAAAGTGTGACCCGTGCTCCCTTGGCTCTTCTCCGCGTTTCAGCCCTCCACGCTTTCGCGATGATTCCGAGGCATCGGTGACTCAGCTCGGGTAGCTGCGGCGGACGAGGCGCTCGAGCTCTCGCAACGCCGCCGCATCGGCGATGCCGTCCACGTGCAGATAAACCCCGCGCGTGCCGATGGCGTTGAGCAGCGGCGCGATTTCCGTGGGTTTCACGGCGACGACCTGCACCGACTTGCCCGCCGCGAGGATGCGGCGGTAGAGCGGCCACCAGCGTTCGTGCCCACCACCCTCCAGGCCGGCCTGCGGGGTATACTCGATCGCGTCCAGCCCCGGGATCGCCAGCAGCGACGGCAGGTGCGCGATCGCCTGCGTGCCGTCGAGATGAAACATGGCGTGGTCGAGCCAGTCGCACTGCTCCGCCAGCGCGGGGCGCACAAACTCGTCGAACATCGCCGGCGAGATCATCGCCAGCGCATCGCACTGCACCTTCGCCGTGCGTCCCGGGCCCCACAAATGAAACGCCCAGAACGCGCACGCGCCGTCCGGCGACGCGAGGCGCGCGCGGAGCAGGTCGTAGATTTCAAAATACGCCTGGTTGATCTCCGCGATGCGCTGCTTCACCCACTCCGGCCGTTCCACCAGGTCGACCATCAGCGTCTGCGCGTCACGCAACGAGGCGAGCACATCGAGATTTTCGACCAAGTCGGGAAATCCCACCGGATAATTGCCCGCGCTGCGCTCCAGCGCCGCATCCACGAGCGCGAGTTGCCGACGCCACCAGCGGTTGGACGGATCGAAACGCAGCGGACGCTCGAGCACGGCCTGGTCCGCCAGCGGTTTGAACCAAACCGTGTCGCGCGAAAATTCCGGCTCGCTGCCAAGATACAGCGCGAGCGAGCCTGGCCCCAGGTCGACGCGACCCAACGGCAGCGCGTCAAGCGCCAGCGTTCCCGTGGCGAGCCAATAGTGGCTCGTGGCGGTGACATAGGCCGGATCCGCGTGTTGCGCCTCGGCGTCGCGCGGGGGTCCGGGATCGTGCGCCGACGGGTCCCGCCGGGCCGGTTCTGCTGACACGCCCGCCGGAACGTAAGGCACCACGACGAGCCCGTCGCGCGCCCACCAGCGGGTGTGATGCTGCCGCGTCTCCTCCCAGTTATCTTTCCAGCGCATTTGCGGTCGATTCCACCACAGCTTGGCCAAAGAAACAACCCACGGTTTTGTTTCGTGCAGTCCAATCGCAACTTATGCATAGCCCGCGGCCCGCCCGACCGGCGGGTGGGACTCGTGTGATTCCGCGAAATTCTTGTGTTTGGCGGCGAATTGCTGACGCCCCCGGGGAATGCAGGGTCCTTAATCAATTAGATAACCTCATCTACGGAGTGCACAGGATTAAATATTGTTATGTATCGCCGGCGACCCTCCCCGCAACATGAAGCCGCAAGGCGCGCCTATTTATGAAAACCATCCCTGCTCCGCATGGGCCGGACGCATCGGCCGCGGACCTCAAGAACATCGATGAGGTCAGCCTCATCGAATTGCTCGAGAAAGTGGAGCAAAAGCACGGGTTCATCCCCCGCGACATCTCGGACGAGGTGGCCCGGCTGATGGAGGTGAAACTCGAGCGTCTCCGCCGCATCCAGGGCAAACTCGACTCCACCATCCGGCGCGACGTCCAGCAGCACGTCAGCCACTGGCGCAACGAGGAGGGCAACTTGATCATGATCCTCCACGCCATCCAGAACCAGCACGGCTACATCCCGCGCGAGGTGGCCATGGAGCTTTCCCGGGAACTCGGGGTGAAGCTCGCCCGCATCTACGAGGTCATCACCTTCTACCACTACTTCAAACTCCAGCCGCCCGGCGCGCACAGCCTCACCGTCTGCAACGGCACCGCCTGCTACCTCAAGGGCTCCGGCGACCTCATCAACGAGGTCCGCGCCCAACTCGGCATCGCCGAGGGCCAGACCACGCCCGACCGCCAGATCCACTTCGACACCGTCCGCTGCATCGGCTGCTGCGGCATGGCCCCGGCCATGGTGGTCGATGGCAAGACTTGCGGCCACGTGAAGACCTCCGATCTCGCCGGCCATGTCGCCACGCTCCGCGCTCGGAAGGGGGTGACCGCATGAACCCGCTCACCCGCCAGGACCTGGCGAACTTTGCCGCCCAGCCTACGCCCGATCCCACCGAATGGATCCGCGTCCAGCTCGACACCGGCGGCATCGCCGCTGGCGCCGAGACCGTCTACGTCGCGCTCGAACAAGCCCTCGCCGAACAGCATCGCGGCTGCGAACTGCTGCGCACCGGCTCCGTGGGCTATTCCTTCGCCGATCCCGTGGTCGAGGTCCAGGCCGCCGGCATGCCGCGCGTCCACTACGGCGCCCTCACCCCGGAACTCGCCCCCACCCTCCTCTCCGAACACTTCGGCGCCCATCGCCTGCTCGACGACCACGTCATCGCCTCGCGCCGCCGCGGCCTCGTCCTGGATGCGACCGTGACCCACGTCCTCGTCGGCGACACCGGCGCCGCCGATGGCAACAAGTCGGAATTCCTCCAGTTCTCTTTCCGCGAGGAGCTCAAGCGTCGTGGGCTCGCCGACCGCGTCCAGGTCGTCCGCGCCCTCGATCTCGGCATCTACGACGAGGGCGCCGTCGTCCAGCTGCTGCCCTCCGCCGTCACCTACACCAACGTGCTCGCCCACGACATCGCGCGCATCGTCACCGAATCCATCGACGGGGGCCGCGTGATCGACGACCTGCTCTGGAAGATGCCCGACAAGCAGGTCCGCATCGTCCTCCGCCACTGCGGCGAGGTCGACCCTGACAGCCTCGAGGACTATCTTGGACGCGCCCAGGGCTATCAGGCGCTCGCCAAGGCCTTGTTTACGCTCACGCCCGAACAGGTCATCGCCGAGATGAAAGTCAGCGCGCTGCGCGGTCGCGGCGGCGCGGGATTTCCGACCTGGATGAAGTGGCAGCTCACGCGCGCGCAGCCCTCCGCCCAGCATTACGTCATCTGCAACGGCGACGAGGGTGATCCCGGCGCATTCATGGACCGGAGCGTCCTGGAAAGCGATCCACACACCGTCCTCGAAGGCATGATGATTGCCGCCTTTGCGATGGGCGCCTCGATGGGCTACTTCTACATCCGCGCCGAGTATCCCAAGGCCGTGGAACGCATCCAGCGCGCCCTCGACCAGGCGCGTGAACGCGGACTCCTCGGCCGCAACATTCTTGGCAGCGGTTTTGATTTCGACGCCAAGATCCGCCTCGGCGCGGGGGCATTCGTCTGCGGCGAGGAAACCGCCCTGATCGCGTCGATCGAGGGACGCCGCGGCAGCCCGAGCCCCCGCCCACCCTATCCTTCCGTGCGCGGCCTCTGGGGCATGCCCACCGCCATCAACAACGTCGAGACCCTCGCCATCGTCCCCGCCATCCTCCTGCGCGGCGGCGCCTGGTACGCCAGCCACGGCACCGAGACTTCCCGCGGCACCAAGGTCTTCGCCGTCACCGGCAAGGTCCGCAACGCCCAGCTGGTCGAGGTCCCCATGGGCACCACGCTCCGCGAGATTGTCTTCGACGTCTGCGGCGGCGTGCTCGACGGCAAGGAAATCAAGGCCGTCCAGACGGGCGGCCCCTCCGGCGGCGTCATTCCCACGCCCCTCCTCCATACGCCGGTCAGTTATGAAACCCTGCAGCAGCTGGGCTCAATCATGGGTTCCGGCGGGATGCTGGTCATGGACCAGAGCGACTCGATGGTCGACGTCGCCAAGTTCTACCTGCGCTTCTGTGTCGACGAATCCTGCGGCAAGTGCGCCCCCTGCCGCATCGGCGGCTACCAGCTCCAGCAGGTGCTCGACCGTATTTCCCGCGGTCGCGGCGCCCCCGGCGACCTCGCGCTGATCCACCGCATCTGCCACGCCATGCAAAAGGCCTCGCTCTGCGGCCTCGGCCAGACCGCGCCGAATCCCGTGCTCTCCACCCTCCGCTACTTCGGGGAGGAATATCAGGCCTTCATCGAGGGCGGCCCGAGCTACGCCCGCAAGATGAGCCGGGTCGCCTCCGTCGCCACGACGGCCGCCAAGCCTCCCGCCGACGCCGGCTCGGCCACCCGCAGCCCCATTCCCGTGAAGGAGGTCTCGCCATGATCACCGCCCGCATCAACCAAATCGAAGTCCAGGTTCCGCCGGGCACCTCCATTCTCGACGCCGCCCGGCGCGTCCAGGTGAACATCCCCACGCTCTGCAAGCACCGGGACCTCCTGCCCACCGCTTCCTGCGGCATCTGCATCGTCCGCAACAAGGGTGGCAACAAGCTCATCCGCGCGTGCTGCACGCCCCTCGAGGACGGCATGGAAATCACCACCCACGATCGCGAGATCGTCGAGGTGCGGCGCTCCACGCTCGAGCTCATCCTGTCCAATCACCCGCAGGCCTGCCTCACCTGCGGACGCAACGGCGAGTGCGAGCTGCAGACGCTCGCCGCGGACTTCAACATCCCGCTCGAGTCCATCAAGCGCTACGTCAAGGACGTCCCGCCCGACACCTCCACTGGCTCCATCATCCTCGACTTCACCAAGTGCATCAAATGCGGGCGCTGCGTGCAGGTCTGCCAGGATGTCCAGAACGTCTGGGCCCTCTCCCTGCTCGACCGCGGCATCAACACCCGCATGGCGCCCGCCGGTGACATCACCCTCGCCGAATCCCCTTGCGTGAAATGTGGCCAGTGCTCCGCGCACTGCCCCACCGGCGCCATCGTGGAAAACGACGAGACGCCCTCCGTCTGGGAGGCGCTCCACGACCCGGAAAAGATCTGCGTCGTCCAGATCGCCCCGTCCGTGCGCGTCACCGTCGGCGAGGCGTTCGGCCTGCCCCCGGGCACCAACCTCACCCGCAAACTCTACGCCGCCCTCCGCCGGCTCGGGTTCAAGGCCGTGTTCGACACCAACTTCTCCGCCGATGTCACCATCGTCGAGGAGGCCAGTGAGTTCATCGAGCGCTTCGTGCACCAGCGCGGCCCGCTGCCGCTCATCACGTCGTGCTGCCCGTCGTGGACCGACTTCATGGAGAAGAACCACTACGACTTCATCGACAACTTCTCCACCGCCAAGTCCCCGCAGCAGATGCTCGGCGTCCTCGCCAAGACCTACTACGCCGAGCGGCTCAAGCTCGACCCGGCGAAGATCTTCATGGTCTCCATCATGCCCTGCACGGCCAAGAAGTATGAGCTCTCGCGCACCGAGGAGATGTATGCGTCCGGCCACAAGGACGTCGACGTCGCCCTCACCACCCGCGAACTCGCCCGCATGCTCAAGCAGTCCGGCATCGACTTCCTCAATCTGGCGGACGGCGACCCCGACTCGATCCTCGGCGAATATTCCGGCGCCGGCACCATCTTCGGCGCCACCGGCGGTGTCATGGAGGCCGCGCTCCGCACCGCTTATTTCTACGCCACGGGCAAAAAGCTCGCCAAGATCGAGGTCGAGTCCGTCCGTGGCCTCGCCGGCGTCAAGGAGGGCCAGATCGATGTCGGCGGCGCCAAGGTCCGCGTCGCCGTCGCCCACGGCCTCGCCAACGTCGAGAAGGTCCTCGACCGCGTCCGCGACGCGCGCCAGCGCGGCCTCGAGACGCCCTATCATTTCATCGAGGTCATGGCCTGCCCCGGCGGCTGCATCGGCGGCGGCGGCCAGCCCTACGGCGTCGACAACGAGCGGCGCAAGCTGCGCATCGCGGGCATGTATCAGGACGACGCCGATCGCACCATCCGCCACTCCCACGAGAACCCGGAGGTCATCCGCCTTTACGAGGACTTCCTCGGCAAACCGCTCGGGCCCCGCGCCCACGAGCTGCTCCACACCCGCTATACCGCACGCCCCCTTTATAAGCGATAAACCTGCAACTCGCTGCGTCACCGGCCTCCGAGGACGCGCGAACCCACCGACATGCCGTAATGATATCCAACCTGAACCTCGAAACCCAAGGCCAACCGGAAGCCGCCCCCGCTTCCGCCCCCTTGTCCAAGCCCAGCACCAAGAACAGCCTCGCCCCAGCTCCCTTCCCGAAGGTCGCCCTCATCATCGAGCGACACGGCCGCAAACCCGCGCGACTCGTGCCGATTCTCCAGGAGGTGCAGGAAGAATACCGGTATCTGCCGCCCGACATCCTGTCCTACGTCGCGCGGTCCCTCAACATCGCCCCCGCGCGCGTGTTCGGCGTGGCCACGTTCTACGCGCACTTCGCGATCAAGCCGAAGGGGAAACACCTCGTGCGGCTCTGCGACGGCACCGCCTGCCACGTCAAGGACTCCGTCCCAATCCTCGACGCGATCCGCTTCCGGCTCGGCGTCACTGAAGCCCAGCCGACCACGCGCGATCTCCTGTTCACCGTCGAGACCGTCGCCTGCCTCGGCGCGTGTGGCCTCGCCCCCGTCCTGGTCGTCGATGACCAGGTTTACGGTGCCATGACTCCCGAAAAGGCCCTCGCGGTCCTCGAATCCGTCCGCGAGCAGGAAAGAAAGGAACCCTCACCATGATCGGACCCTCCACTGAATCCGCCCTCCCCGCCATTGGCCGCCGCCGGGTCATCGTCTGCGCCGGCACCGGTTGCGTCGCCAATGGCGCCTATCCCGTCTTCCAGGCCTTCACCGACCAGATCAAGGCCGCCGGCATCGCGGCCACGACCGAGTTCAAGGCCGAGGAAAGCGACCAGCCCGGCGCCCCGCTCCGCCTCAACCAGAGCGGCTGCCAGGGTTTCTGCCAGATGGGCCCGCTCGTCACGATCCTGCCCGAGGGCATCCTCTACACGAAGGTCCGCCTCGCCGATGTCCCGGAAATCGTCGCGTCCACCCTCGTCGGCCACGACATCGTGAAGCGCCTGCTCTACGTCGACCCCGGCACCAAAAAGCCCTGCCAGGGCGTCGCCGAGATTCCGTTCTATCAGCGCCAGCAGCGTTTCGTCCTCCGGGAATGCGGCACCATCGACCCCGCCAGCGTCGAGGAATACCTCACGCACGGCGGCTACACCGCCGCCCGCAAAGCCATCACCGCCATGACCCCCGAGGGTATCTGCCGCGAAATCCTGCAGTCGGGCCTGCGCGGACGCGGGGGCGGGGGCTTTCCCACCGGGCGGAAATGGGAGGCGGCCCGCACCCAGCGGAGCGCCAAGAAATATGTGATCTGCAACGCCGACGAGGGCGATCCCGGCGCGTTCATGAACCGCAGCGTGATGGAGGGCAACCCGCACTCCGTCCTCGAGGGACTCATGATCGCCGCGCGCGCCATCGGCGCCGACGAGACCTTGATCTACGTCCGCACGGAATATCCCCTCGCCGTCGCCCGCATGAAGCAGGCGGTGAAGGACGCCCAGCGGCTCGGTTTCCTCGGCACCAACGCCTTCGGCTCCGGCCAGACGTTCACCTGCGAAGTTCTCGAGGGCGCCGGGGCTTTCGTCTGCGGCGAGGAGACGGCCATGATCGCGTCCATCGAGGGCCACCGCGGCATGCCGCGGCCCAAGCCGCCCTTCCCGGCGCAAAGCGGGCTCTGGGGCAAGCCCACGATCATCAACAATGTCGAGACGCTGGCCCATTGCGTCCGCATCATCAACGAGGGCGCCGAATCCTTCCGGAAACTCGGCACCGCCCAGTCGCCGGGCACCAAGACGTTCGCCCTCACCGGCCACGTCGCCAACACCGGCCTGATCGAGGTGCCCTTCGGCACCACGCTCCGCGAAATCGTCATCCAGATCGGTGGCGGGATCACCGACCGCCGCGGTCGCATCGGGCCCAACAACTTCAAGGCCGTCCAGATCGGCGGGCCGTCCGGCGGCTGCCTCACCGCGGATCATCTCGATCTGCCCCTCGACTACGACTCGCTCCGCAGCGTCGGCGCCATGATCGGGTCCGGCGGGCTCGTCGCAATGAACCAGAAGACCTGCATGGTCAGCATCGCGCGGTTCTTCATGGATTTCACCCAGCGGGAAAGCTGCGGCAAATGCGTCCTCTGCCGCGAAGGCACACGCCAGATGCTCACGCTCCTCGACGACATCATCGCGGGCCGCGCCACCGGCGAGACCCTCGTGCTGCTCGAGAAACTCGCGCACGCCGTGCAGAAGGGCTCGCTCTGCGGCCTCGGCAAGTCCGCGCCCAATCCCGTCCTCACCACCCTGCGCTACTTCCGCGCCGAATATGACGCCCACGTGTTCCACAAGTGCTGCCCCACCGGGCAGTGCAAGGCGCTCGCCAAGCCGTCCATCGACGCTGACAAGTGCAAGGGCTGCCAGGCCTGCCAGAAAAAGTGCCCGGTCGGCGCCATCACCGGCGACCGCAAACAGGCCCACGTGATCGACCCGGCCAAGTGCACCGCCTGTGGCACCTGCGCCGACACCTGCAAGTTCGACGCCGTCGTCGGCGTCTGACCACCCGGCTCCCTCCACCCATCTCCCGCGGTTTTCCGCCCTTCCCATGACCACTTCCGTCCCCACCAAGACCCTCAACATCGACGGCCTCGACGTCGCCATCAACGGCGAGCGCAACCTCCTCGAGCTGATCCGCAAGGCCGACATCGAGCTGCCGACGTTCTGCTATCACTCCGACCTCAGCGTCTATGGAGCCTGCCGGCTCTGTCTCGTCGAAATCGAGGGCCGCGGCATCCAGAGCGCCTGCTCCACCCCGCCCGAAGCCGGCCTCAAGGTCCGGACCCACACCGAGGAAATTCGCGAGATCCGCAAGATCTCCATCGAACTCCTCCTCGCCAACCACGACCAGCAGTGCCCGACCTGCCTCAAGAGCAATTCGTGCCAGCTCAAGTCCGTCGCCCGGCAGCTCGGCGTCGACCGCGTCCGCTTCAAGCGCGTCCACGAGCCCGAACCCCTCGACTACTCCTCCGTCGCCCTTATCCGCGATCCCAACAAGTGCATCCTCTGCGGCGACTGCGTC
This sequence comes from uncultured Opitutia bacterium, assembly GCA_903862955.1. Taxonomy (GTDB): domain Bacteria; phylum Verrucomicrobiota; class Verrucomicrobiia; order Opitutales; family Opitutaceae; genus Opi-474. Next base: position 266,659 of record CAIPAH010000013.1, on the reverse strand, counting down.
CGCTTCTGCGCCGAGGTTCAAAGCGTCGGGGCCATCGACTTCGCCTATCGCGGCCATGATGCCGCCGTGCTTCCCGCCTTCGGGCAGGGCCTCGGCGACGGCGAATGCATCAACTGCGGCCAGTGCGCCGCCGTCTGCACGACCGGCGCCCTCACGCCGCGCCCCGAGATCGACGAGGTCTGGCGCGCCCTCAACGACCCGACGAAGTTTGTCGTCGCGCAGGTCGCCCCGGCGGTCCGCGTCGCCCTCGGCGAGGAGTTCGGCCTCGAGCCCGGCGTTGTCACCAGCGGCCAGATGGTCGCGGCGCTCAAGCGCCTCGGCTTCGAACGTGTCTACGACACCTCCTTCGCCGCCGACCTCACCGTCCTCGAGGAGGCCAACGAATTCCTGCGCCGCAAGGCCAAGAATGAAAACCTGCCCCAGTTCACCAGCTGCTGCCCGGGCTGGGTCAAGTTCGCGGAACAGTATTTTCCCGACCTGCTCCCGCAACTCTCCACCTGCCGGTCGCCCCAGCAGATGCTCGGCGCCCTCTGCAAGGAGCTCCTGCCCGCGGAGATCAACCGCGAGCGCAAGGACATCGTCGTCGTCTCCGTCATGCCTTGCACCGCGAAGAAATTCGAGGCCAAGCGCCCCGAGTTCACCCACGATGGCTCCCCCGATGTCGACCACGTGCTCACCACGCAGGAACTCGCCCGCATGATCATCGAAGCCGGCCTGCGCTACGACAAACTGAAGCCGGAATCCTACGACATGCCCATGGGCTTCAAGACGGGCGCCGGCGTCCTCTTCGGCAATTCCGGCGGCGTCAGTGAAGCCGTCCTGCGCTACGCCGCGGAAAAGGTCAGCGGCGAAACCCTCCGCAGCCCCGACTTCCACGCCGTGCGCGGCGAGGACGGCCTGCGTCTCGCCACCGTCGAGATTGGCGGCCAGGTGTTGAAGCTCGCCGTCGTGCACGGGCTGAAAAATGCGCGCACGCTCGCCGACAAGGTCCGCCGCGGAAAGACCGACCTCGACCTCATCGAGGTCATGGCCTGCCCGGGCGGCTGCATCGGCGGCGCCGGCCAGCCGGTTTCCCGCAACGCCGACGTCCGCCGCCTCCGCACGCGGGGCATCTACGACGTCGACAAGAACCTCGACCTGCACAAGTCGCAGGAGAACCACTTCGTCAACGAGGTCTACACCCGCCACCTCGGCGAAATCGGCGGCAAACGCGCCCACAAGCTCCTCCACACCTGCTACGTTCCGCGCTTCCCCGTTGAAGCCACGCCTCCCGCCACGCCCGGCGTCACCACGACACCATGAACGCGCCCGGCTCACCACCCTTCCCCGAAGGCATTCCACGCGGCCTCAGGTTCAGCCGCAAAACGGCCGGATCTGGCGCGCACCGCCGCTGGCTTCCGTGGGTCTCGGCCAGCCTGCTGGTCCTGGGTTCCCTGACTGCGGTCCGTCCAATCCGGGCCGCGGAATCCGCGGTCGCACCTCCTGCGCGGAGGACAAATGACGTTTCCACGGGTGCCCCGCCTTCCACTGAGGCCGAGCCACCCGTGGTCCTCCCGCCGTGGGTCGTCACTGAATCCCTCGAACGTCCCCTGCAGTCGGCCCGCGCCGATTATTTTGCCTCCACGCTCGGCCCGACGTCCGTGGTCACGGCTTCCGACTGGTCCGGCCGTGGCGTCACGACGCTGGCCGCCGCCCTGCGCGGCGTGCCCGGCGTAATGCTGCAGGACAGCTTCGGCGGCTTCGAGCCGCCGCGGCTTTCCATCCGCGGCTCCGGACTCGACAGCGCACCGACCAGCCGCGGCGTCGCGTTGCTCGCCGACGGGCTGCCGCTCGCGCGCGCCGACGGTTCGTTCAACTCCGCGCTGTTCGACCCGCAGCTGTTTCCCCGCGTCGAGATCTACCGCGGCACCCTCCACATGGCTCTCACGCCCGCCGTGCTCGGCGGCGTCATCAACGCCGCCAGCTTCGCCCCGGGCGTCACACCGGGCGTCGTCCTCCAAGTCGAGGGCGGCAACGACGGCACCTTCCGCACGCAGCTCACCGACCATGCCTCCGTTTCTGCCGCAGCCTCGTTCCAGGAATCCGATGGCGAACGCGCGCACAGCAGCCAGCAGCGCTCCGCTGTCCAACTCGCCGCCCTTCGCAACCTTACTCCCACCGCTCAACTCGAGCTCACTACGTATGCCGCCACGCTGGACTACGATGTGCCCGGGCCGCTCACCCTCGCCGACGCCTACGCCCGCCCGGACTCCGTCTCGGCCGCCGTCCTCCGCGACCAGCCCCGCCGGGAATCATGGATCGTTCGCCCCGCCGCCCAGTTGAAAACCGTCACCACCGACGGCGAAGCGGCCCTCGGCCTCGCCGGGCAGTGGCTGCACGACGACTTCTATCAGCTGCAACCGAACGGTGAAACCGAACTCGACGCGCGCTCCCTCACCGGCCATGCCACCCTCGCCCGCCGCGTCAGCACCGGCGACGTGGAGCACCAATTCCTCGTCCGCGCGATCTTCACCACCGGGGTGGACGACATCGACCGTTACCTCAACGTCCTCAGCCAGCGCGGCGCCGAGTTCGGAGCCTACACCGCCCGCGCCAACACCGTCGCCCTCAATCTCGAGGATATCGTCTGGGTGACGCCCACCGTCGCGATCGGCGCCGGCGCCACCGCCTTGCACGGGACCCGTGACCTCTCCGGTCGCGCGCCGACTCCGGGCCTCTCGTCCTCGCTCGACTTCGACGACGTGTCGCCTCGCGGCGCCGTGCTCTGGTCGCCCAACAGTCAATTCTCCCTCCACGCCGCGGTTTCCCGCGGCATCGAGCCGCCCACCTTTGACGACCTCGTCGCCGTCCAAGGCGCTTATCCTCATCTCGCGCTCGCCCTCCACCCGCTGCAGCCGCAATCCGCCGTGACGCTCGAGACCGGCGCGCAGGGCTCCGCCGGTGCGCTCAGCTGGAGTCTCACCGTCTATCGCGCGGAGTGGCGCAACGAGATCCTTCGCCTCGCCGACGCCTCCGGCCTGCCGCGGGGAGCGGTCAACGCCGCCCGCACGTTGCACGAGGGCATCGAGGCGTCGCTGCACTGGCGCCTGCTCACCGGCCCGCACCGGCTGGGCCTGACCGTCGCGTCGACGCTCGGCCGCTTCACGTTCGAGGACGATCCCATCTACGGCAACAACCGCCTCGCCGGCGCGCCCCCGCAAACCGGCAGTGCCGAGCTGCTCTACGAGAGTCCCCAAGGCTTCTACGCCGGTCTCGGCTCGACCTGGGCCGTCGGCCCCATCCCCGTGGACCACGCCGGTCGGCTCACATATGGCGGCTACGCGCTGGGTGATGCGCGCGTCGGCTGGCAGGTCCACCCACGGGTCCACGTGTTTGCCAGTGTGCACAACCTTTTCGATCGCGCCTACATCGCGAGCACCGCCGGCGTCCTCGACGTCGCGCGCGATCCGCCCAATACCAGCATCTTCCTCCCCGGCACCGGCCGCACCTTCCTCCTCGGCCTGGAATGGAAGCCCTGACTTGAAACCCCGCCCCTTGACATGAATTCATCTCTCCGCCGCCCGCCCCGGACGGCCTCCGTCCCATGATCGGCGCTCTCGGCACATTGCTCTGCTTCGCGGTGACGCCGGTCTTTGCCCGGCGGGCTGCGATGCTGCTCGGCAGCCTGCAGGCAAACTTTTGGCGGCTGCTCGTCGCGGTCGTGCTGCTCGGACTTTGGGCGCACGTGTGGGGCCGGGGCGTGAGCGGAGCCGGCTTCGGTTGGTTTTTCCTCGGCGGCCTAGTGGGGTTCGGCTTCGGCGGCGTCGCCATGTTCCAATCGCTTCCGCGTCTGGGTTCGAATCTCTCCACGCTCATCGTGCAGTGTGGCTCCGCGGTGGTGGCCCTTGTCGTCGAGTGGCTCTGGCTCGGCACCCGCCTGCCGCCCACCCAGCTGGTCTGCGTCGCCGCCACGCTCGGCGGTATCCTCGTCGCCCTGCTGCCGCGCAGCCTGCCACGCGTCGTCGAGGCTGAATGGACCGAGGGTCTCGCGTGGGCCTTGCTCTCCGCCGTGGGCCAGGGCGTGGGCGCCGTCATCAGCCGCAAGGCCTTCGCGCTCGCCGCCGCCTCGCATCAACTCATCGATCCCGGCACCGCCGCCTACCAGCGCGGCCTCGGCGGCCTGCTCTTCGGCGCGATCGCCCTGCTCGCCCTGTTCGGGCGTCGCCGCCCGTATCCTTCCCCGCCCGGCCGCGCGTGGCCGTGGGTGATCGGCAATGCCCTCACCGGTCCCGTGCTCGGCGTGACCTGTTTCCAATGGGCGTTGCGCAGCACCCCCGCCGGCATCGTCCAACCCATCGTCGCCGCCGCCCCGCTGCTCACCATTCCGTTCGCCGCCAAGCTCGAGGGCTCGCGCCCCCGGCCCACGTATTATCTCGGCGCCCTCCTCGCGATCGCCGGCGTCGCGGGTTTGTTCGTCTGGCGATAACCCCTCGCCGACGCCGAAGTCGCCTCCTCCGCAAAGAATCACTTTGCGACCTCGGGGTTCTTCGCGGTATATGACCGGTCCACCATGAAAAACCGGCCCTTCGGCAAACACGGATTCAACTGCTCGGAAATCGGCTTCGGCGCCTGGGCCATTGGCGGCGGCTGGGGCAAGCAGGCGGACTCCGACTCCGTCGCCGCGCTCAACCGCGCCCTCGATCTCGGCTGCAACTTCATCGACACCGCCGCCGGCTACGGCAACGGCCGCAGCGAGAAGCTCATCGCCCAGGTCCTCCGCGAGCGCGCCGCCGCGGGCAAAAAGGACCGGGTCTTCGTCGCCACCAAAACCCCGCCCGGTCCCGGCAGCTGGCCGCCAACACCCTACGACCTCGCGGATGCGCGCTACCCCGAGACCTACGTCCGCGCCAACGTCGCCGAGCGCTGCGCGAATCTCGGCACCAGCCGCCTCGACCTGCTCCAGCTGCACACGTGGACGCGCGCGTGGAACCGCAACCCGACACCCTTCAAGCTGCTTCGCCAACTCCAACGCGAGGGCCTCCTCGGCCTCATCGGCGTTTCCACGCCCGAGCACGACCAGAACAGCGTGATCGACCTCATGCGCGGCGGCTGGGTCGATGCCGTGCAGGTGATCTACAACCTCTTCGAGCAGGAGCCCGCCGCCGAGTTGCTCGACGTCGCGAAGGAGTGCGGCGTCGCCATCATCGTGCGCGTCGTCTTCGACGAGGGCGTGCTCACGGGAAAATTCAACAAGGACACCGAGTTCGCCTCCGGTGATTTTCGCGGCGTCTATTTTGCCGGCGACCGGCTCGAGCGCTCCGTCAAGCGCGCCGAGGGCATCCGCCAGGACATCGCCAGCACCGGCCTGACCATGGCGCAGGCCGCGCTCAAGTTCGTCCTCGCGCATCCCGCCGTCTCGACGGTGATCCCCGGCATCCGCAACGTCGCCCAAGCCGAGGCCAACTGCGGCGCCAGCGACCTGCCCGATCTCGCGCCGGAGCTCGTCACCAAACTCCACCGCCACAACTGGCGCCGCGCCTTCTGGTACGCCGGCAAGTAAATGGCATGGGAAGGCCGGCCCCGTGGGTCGAGGCTCCCCCCGATATCCTCCGTCGCGGTCGTGGTTTGTCGTCGCGAGACACCTCCGACCACCAGCCCGCTTTTCCTTGGCGGCTTCGCGCCTTTGCGTGAGCCTCCGGCATGGTTCGGCTGATCATCGTCGCAGCACTCTTCCTCGGCTTCGAGGTCTGGCAGCTCGTCGTCAGCGAGCGCTACCTCGGCATCCGGCAGATCGCGCGCAACGGCGACCCGCGTCAACTCGGCCTGCGCGAGGGCATCGCCTTCTGTTGGAGCGTCGTCCTCTTCGCCTACTGGTTCTGGATGCTCACCCTGCTGGCGACCCGCTTCAGCCGCATCCACGCCATCTGCTTTCTCGCCGTCTCCGCTCTCGGCTACTCGTTCCGCCGCAACACCAGCATCAAGTGGGTCCTCGTCATCCTCACGTTCGAGGGCGCCATTCGCATCGGCCTCCTCGTCTCCCTCATCGGCCTCGCGTGGCGCCGGATGTAGCGCGGCGCCCCTCCTCGATGCCATTCGCCGAAATCACCCGCCTCTCGCCCAATTGCGACGGCTCCGTTCCGCATGAGCGGCTCGGCGTGGTCTTCCATCACAGCGTCATTTCCTTCGACGAGACCATCGCGCTCATGACCGACCCCGCGCGGAAGGTCAGCTACCACTGCCTCATCGCGCCCGACGGCACGCGCTGCACGCTCGTGCCGGACGAGAAGGTCGCCTGGCACGCCGGCGTGTCGTCGTTCCGCGGCCGCCCGGGCTGCAACGCCTTCCTGCTCGGCCTGTCGTTCGCCGGCGACACCTACGCGGCACCGCTCACCGACGCCCAGCTCGCCTCCGCGCTCGAGTGGCTCGCTCCCCGCTGGCGGCAACACCACTGGAGCCTCGACTGGATGACCGACCACCGCCAGGTCGCCCCCGGCCGCAAAGACGACCTCAACCCAGTCGAATGGACCCGCCTGTACGCTGTCCTTGGAAACAAATTCAGTCAGGCGATGTAACTGCATTCTGTCTCGCGACGGGCGCGACGACCAGAAAACAGGCTGATCCGTCGTCGCGGTCGTCGCGAGACATGGATTTGCCTTCTAGGTGTTGAACCGCCGCGTCTCGCCCTTGCTCGCCGGTACGCCGAAGGACTGCGCGAAGAAATCCTGCGCGGCGTCCAGCAGCTTGCTGTATTTGTGGTAATCGCCCGCACACGAATTCGGCAGGCAGACGCGCTTGATCACGCCCTGCCCGATCTGGTCCGGCGCCGCCCCGTCGGGCGTGAGTTCGAGCGAAAAGCGCGGGTCACACAGGTGCACGACATAGTGCCGCGACCCGCCCGGCTGCTCCCGCTCGATCCGTAGAAAATGGGCCAGATCCATGGACGTGCCCCCGGTCATGGCAGGCTCCGCGCCCGATGGAAACTCCAAACGCGCGGGCCGGCGTGCAATCGGTGGTTGAAAAAATTTCGCCCGCGCCGCACACACGTTCACGCGGCCGCGCTGCCCCATGACGCCTTCCTCCCCGACTCCCCAGCTCCCCAAGTGGATCTTTTTCCTCACTGACGCCGCCTTGCTCTTCACGGCGTGGTATATTGCCAACCGCAGTCCCGGACCCCTCTCCGCCGCCGCCATTTTCGGCGTCGTCGCCTGCGTCATCGTCGGCGCGATCCTCGGCACCATGCCGCTCGTCATCCATTACGAGCGCGAGAAGAACGAGGCCCTCGACGACCGCCAGCGCGCGCTCGAGGCCCTCGCCAGCACCGTCGCCACCTCCGCCGAGCAGATCAGCATCGCCGCCTCCGGCCAGCACACCATCGCCGAGCTCGCGCAAAAGAACCTCCAGCTCGCCGAACAACTGCCCGGCAAGTTCCAGGACAAGATCAGCGAGTTCGAATCGCTTCTCACCACCGCGCAGACCGACGAGCGCAACGAGTTGAAGCAGGAACTCGCCCGCCTGCGCGCCGCCGAGAGCGAACGCCTCGAGGCCCTCGCCGCCAAGGTCGAGCAAGCCGTCCGCGAGCTCGCGAAGCTCGAAGCTGCCGCACAAAAACACCTCGCCGCCGCCCAAGCCGCGCTCGCCATGGCCCCCGAGGCGCTCACCGCCGCCACCACGGCGGCCCTGGCCCAAATCGACACCAAGGTGACCGCGACCTTCGCTTCCCGGCCGCCGATGACCGTGGCCGCCGCCGCCGCGGAACCTGTCCGCACGCCCCCGCCGCCGATGGAACTCACCGCGCCGCCCTTTGGGGGACACCTCATTTCCACCGCCCCTGCCCCGGCCCTGGAGGCAACGCCCGCGGTTCCCGCCGTCCCCGCCGAAGTGCCCGCCCCGGCGTCGACCGCCCCGGAGGTTCCGACCGCCGACGCGACCGCGGACGCTGAGGCGCCCAAACCGGTCCGCAAACGCGCCCCGCGCAAACCCAAGCCCGAGCCCACCGCCGACGCCCCTTTCACCCACGAGGCCACCGCCGCGACCGCGCCTGCTGCGCCCGCCGATACTCCCGCGCCGGAGGCCGCGCCCGAGGAATCGTCCGCGAAAAAGTCCCCACCCGCCGCGGAATTCGACCAGACCGCATCCGCCGAAGCGTCCTCACGGGAGGGCATCGAAATCGGCGAGAACGTCATCTCGTCCGACCGCGCCACGCGCCTGCTCGTCACCGCCTACATCGGCATCGGCAACCGGCTCTTCATTCGCGGCGAGGGCCCGGGCCTCAGCTGGGACAAGGGCGTGCCGCTCCAATTCGTCTCGATCGGCAAGTGGCGTTGGGAAACCAACGACGCCGCCACCGCGGTGAAGTTCAAGCTCTTCAAGAACGACGAAATCGAGTGCGGCGCCCTCGGCAGCCAGAGCCTTGCCCCGGAGCACCAGCTCGAGGTCACGGCCACGTTCTAGTCCGACCGCGCCGACCGCGCGCGGCCCCCACGTGACGATCGAGGACCATTTCATCGCCGGCGACGCGGTCAGCCGGACGTTCCGCCTTCACGCCAACGGCCAGCCCGTCGCCGTCGTGGAGACGCCGCCGATGGACGCCGCCGCCCGCGCCCGCCGCGCCGCCGAATACCAGCAGCTGCCCGATTATTGCCACATCTACGATCCGGCGGCCATGCACCTGCACTACGCGCACTTCGCCGCCGCCGGCGACGTGACCCTCGCCATCGACGCCGGTGAACCGATCCGCGCGTTTCGCATTCATCCGCTCCGCCGCAAACTCGCCGGCCACATCGCCGGACAAACGCTGACTTTCCAGACCGGCACGCGCGGACCCCGCCACTTTATCGTCCGCATCAACGAGCTGCCTCCGCTCATGCTCGTCGTGGAGACTCCGGAAGAAATACGCCCCGCGCCCGGCGACGCCAACGTGCTCGACGCGTCGTCCTTCCTCACCGACGCAACCGGCCGCGTCGACCAGACGGAGAATTTCCACCGCGCCTTCGCCGCCGTGAACGGCACCCACCGGACGCTGCTCGTGCCGCCGGGCACCTACCTCATCACCCAGTTGCACGTGAAGGGTGGCCGTCATTTTCAGATCTACCTCTCCCCCGGCTGCTGCCTGAAAGTCCGGCCCAGTGCCCACGGCGAGAACGAGCATCGCCACGGGCTTTGGCTGCAGGATTGCGAGGACGTCGCCCTGCTCGGCCGCGGCTGCATCGACCAGCAGGCCTACGAGCACTACGTCCATGGCGGGAATCTCTATTCCCACGGCATCGTCGACTACTACACCGCCAACGAGCTCTGCCCGTGGCTCACGCAGTCCCCGCTCTTCATCACCGGTTCGCGCCGCGTGCTCGTGGACGGGCTCGTAATCCGCAACGGCCGCAACTTCAACGTCAACTGCCGCGGCTGCGACGACCTCACATTGCGCCACATCAAGATTCTCACGCCCCCCGCGTGCACCCCCGAATACGCCGACGGCATCAACACCGGTAGCTGCCGCCGTGTGTTGGTCGAGGACTGCCTCGTCGCGGCCAACGACGATTGCTTCGCCTCCGGCCACTACCTCGGCGCCTTCGACACGCGTTCCTCGGAGAACCACGTAATCCGCCGGATGCTCGGCTGGAACCTGCGCGCCAGCGCCGTGCGGCTGGGATTCTTCGCGGCGCACGACCAGGGCGACTTCACCTTCGAGGACTGCGACTTCGTGGGGATGATCTACACCACGCTGCTGATTCACCCGCTCCAGCCCACCGCCGCCGGCGCGCCGGCTCGCTACGGCACGATCCGCGCGATAAATTGCGCCTTCGACGACGCGCCGCGCCTGGCGTCGCTGCTCGACGCCCAGAAGCCCGGGATCGACCGCCTTGAGCTGGTCAACCTCACCTTCCACGGCGAACCGCGGCCTGACGCTGTCCTCATCGCCGAAGGTGGCCCCGCCACCGGTATTGGCCAGCTGCGGCTGGAACACATCTCCATCAACGGCCGCGTCTGCACGCGACTCGAGCAGCTCCCCCACCGTATCAGCGCCGTCGGCACCATCGAGTTGAGCTGACCGCGTCCTGGCCAAAGCAGGGGTATTGGTCCGGTTAAAATGTAGGAGCGGGTTTATCCCACGATTGGAGATGAGCATCGCGGCGTAAAGCCGCTCCTACAGTGCGAATCTACATTCAAAACGGACCATCACCGAGGCTCTACGCCCGACAGGCCCTCAGTAGTGCGGGGGACGTTCGTCCTTCGGCTCCTCGCCACCCTCCGCGTTGCCCGAGCCGGCCAGCCGGTCCCGCAGGGCGCGCAACTCCTGCCGCAATCGCGCCACCACCTCGACCTGCTCCAGCATCGCCTTGTCCTGCTCGGTGACGTGCCGTTCGAGGTAGGCGACCTTCTCCTCCAGCCGCTGGATGCGTTCGTTCATTTCGACGTTTGCTTGAGCTTGTTCAGCTCCGGGATCACCACGCGCTGGTAACAATCCGGACAGATCGAGTGGCTGAATTCACTGCCGGTGCGCTCGTTGATGTAGCCCTCGATCTGCTGCCAGTAATTTTGGTCGTCGCGGATCTTTTTGCAGTAGGAGCAGATCGGCATCATCTCCTCCAGCTGGCGGACCTGCGTCGCGTAACGCAGGATCCGCTCGGCCACCCGCAGCCGGTTCCAGAGTTCGTCGAAATTCATCGGCTTCGTCAGGAAGTCATCCACGCCCGCGTCCGCCGCCGCCTGCTGGTTCTCACTCGTGGCATCGCGCGCCGACAGGAGGATAAAATACGTGTATTCCGTTCCCGCCGCCTTCCGGATGCGCCGGCAAAGCTCGAGCCCGTCCATCTGCGGCATGGCCCAGTCGCTCACCACGACCCGGACCGGTTCCTTCGCCAGGAGCTTCCAAGCCGCCTCGCCGTTGGCCACCTCGACGACTTCGTGACCCAGTTTGCGCAACGCCTGGCGCAGCACGGCGCGGGACACGGCATCATCTTCGACGGTGAGGATCTTCACGGGCCCGCAGCGTGTGCCGCCGTCCCGCCGCAGCGCAACGTGGAAAGCGGCGCATTGCACCAAAGGACTACCCCCACAACAGGCGCCGCAGCGCTGAGGCGTCCGTCACCGGCGCCTGGCAGGCAAAATCCTCGCAGACATACGCCGTCGCCCGGCCGTCCACCGCACGCCTCTCCGCCATCCACGGGCTACTCTCCGCAAACCAGCGGCGGTCCGCGTCGTCCGTCACCGCCAGCAACGCCCGCCGCGGCCCAAGCCGTTCCGCCAGCACCGCCGCCAGCGCCTGAAAGTCTTCGCGGCCGCGTTCGCCCACCAGCACCACCTGCCGCGGCGGCTCGAGCGCGGCCGCGATCGCGCAGAGCATCTCCGGCATCGCATGCGGCGTGCCGCGCCACTGCGACCGAAACGCCTCGATCGTGCGCCAACCCCGCTGCCGCAGCGCCTCGTCGTGCGACACCGCTGCCAGCCGCAGCAAATTGCTCGCCGCTACCGAACTCGGCGCCGGCTCGGCGCCGTCGTAGTCTTCCTTCAGTCGTAGGACGATCGCAGTGTCCTCCGCCCGTGAATTGAAATAACCCCCGCGAGTTTCATCCCAGAAGCGCGCATCCATCGCCGTCTGCAACTGCCCGGCCCACTGCAGCCAGCGCAGCTCAAATGACGCCTCATACAAGTCGAGCAGCCCTTGGATCAGGTAGGCGTAGTCCTCGGCAAACCCCTCCGTCACGCCGCGCCCCTCCCGCCAGCTGCGATAGAGCACGCCGCGACCAGCATCGAAAATCTCCCGCTGCACAAACTCCGCCGCGCGAATGGCAGCCGTCAGATACGGCGTTCCGCCGGCTGACTTTTCCTTGTCGGTCTCCTGGCCCAGTTCCAGCACCTGATGCGCCTTGGCCAGCGCGGAGATCATGAACCCGTTGTTCGCCGTGATGACCTTGTCGTCCAGCAGCGGACGCAGCCGGCGGGCGCGCGCGACACGTAGTTTTTCCAGTGAAGCGAGCACGCGCTCATTCGCCTTCTCGGGTGTGAGCCCGAACTGCGACGCCACGCCCAGCAACGGCTGTGTCTGGGCGAGGATGTTCTTCCCCGTGAATTCCCCGTGCGGATCCCGCGCCGCCTCAACGTTCCCTTCCTCGCGCACCCCAAACAGTGCCGAAAAAAACGCCGCGTCCGTCCCGAGAATCTCTCTCAGCTCCGCCGCGCTCCAAACATAGAACGCCCCCTCCACGTGCTCTGTTTTCTTGTCACTTGCTACTTGGTAATTGTCACCTCGCGCCGCCTCCGGCGGCGCGCTATCCGCATCCTCCGCCGTGTAAAACCCACCGCCGGGACTCGTCAGGTCGCGCTGCACGTAGTCAATGATGTCCCGCGCCATCCACGCGAAGCGTTCGTCCCCGGTCGCCTGCCGCGCCTCCAGCGCGTTCAGCGCGATCTGCGCCTGGTCGTAGAGCATTTTCTCGAAGTGCGGCACGAACCACTCCGCGTCCACCGAGTAGCGATGATACCCGCCGCCCACGTGGTCGTGGATGCCGCCGCGCGCCATGCCGCTCAGCGTCGCCGCCGCCAGCCGCACCGCCTCGCTGTTCACGCCCTGCACCGCCACGCAGCGGAAGAGGAAGTTGAGATTCGACGCCCGCGGAAACTTCGGCGCCCCGCCAAAGCCGCCGTGCTCCGCGTCGAACGCCGTGTGGAAATAGTTCAGCCCCTGCTCAAACGCCGCGCCGCCGGCGATCGTCAGGTCGTCCGCCGACGCCTCCGGCGCCTTCCCGACGTAATGCTCCCGCAGCGTCGCAATCACGCGATCGCCCTCGGCGACGAGCTTGGCGCGCTCCTCCCGCCACCCGCGGGCGATTGTGAGCAGGATCGCCGGAAAGCCCGCGCGGCCATAGCGGTCCTCCGGCGGAAAATACGTGCCGCCGTAAAACGGCTTCAGCTCGGGCGTCAGCCACGCGCTCAGCGGCCAGCCGCCATGGCCCGACATCGCCTGCACGTAGGTCATGTAAACCTTGTCCACGTCGGGCCGCTCTTCGCGGTCCACCTTGATGGCGATGAAATGCTCGTTGAGGATCGCCGCGATTTCCGGGTTCTCGAACGACTCGTGCGCCATCACGTGGCACCAGTGACACGTCGAGTAGCCGATGCTCAGGAAGATCGGTTTCTCCTCCGCCCGCGCCCGCGCAAACGCCGCCTCGCCCCACGGCAGCCACGCCACGGGATTGTCCGCGTGCTGCAGCAAGTAGGGCGATTTCTCCTGCGCCAGGGCGTTAGGCATGTCGGGAAACGCTCACGCAAAGCCGCCAAGACGCAAAGATTTTGGGCAGAAAACCAGACTTTGCGCCTTGGCGGCTTTGCGTGACCTCACTTCCCCAGCACCCACGAAAAGATCAGAGGTGCCACGATCGTCGCGTCGCTCTCGATGATGTATTTCGGCGTCTTCGCGCCGAGCTTGCCCCAGGTGATCTTTTCGTTGGGCACCGCGCCGGAATAACTGCCGTAGCTCGTGGTCGAGTCGCTGATCTGGGCGAAATAGCCCCAGAGCGGCACGCCCGTGCGCCGCAGGTCCTGGTGCAGCATCGGCACCACGCAGATCGGGAAGTCCCCCGCAATGCCGCCGCCGATCTGGAAAAACCCGATCGAGCCTTCGCCGTTGCGCAGTTTCTTCGCGGTCTTCGTATACCACTCCGCCAGCATCGTCATGTATTCGATGCCGGTGCGGACCGTGTGGACGTTCTTCACGTGGCCGCTGATGACGTGCCCCGCAAACATGTTGCCCAGTGTCGCGTCCTCCCAGCCCGGCACGATCATCGGCAGGTTCTTCTCGCAGGCCGCCAGCATCCACGAGTTTTTCGGGTCAATTTGGTAGCTCTTCCGCAGTTTCCCGCCGCGCAAAATCTTATACATGAACTCGTGCGGGAAATAGCGTTCCCCCGCGCGGTCGGCCTTCACCCATTCCTCCAGCACGACGTTCTCGATCCGGCGCATGGCCTCCATCTCCGGGATGCACGTGTCGGTCACGCGGTTCATGTGCCGGTTGAGCAGCTTCTGCTCGTCCGCCGCCGACAGGTGCCGGTAATGCGGCACGCGCTCGTAGTAATCGTGCGCCACGAGGTTGAAAATGTCCTCCTCCAGGTTCGCGCCGGTGCAAACGATCGCGTGGACCTTGTCCTTCCGGATCATCTCGGCGAGCGAGATGCCCAGTTCGGCCGTGGACATGGCGCCCGCGAGCGTCACGAGCATCTTCCCACCCGCATCGAGGTGCGCCTCGTAGCCTTTGGCCGCATCCAGGAGGGCCGCGGCGTTGAAGTGACGGTAGTGCTGGGCGATAAACTTGGAAACCGGGCCTTTCCGGGCCGCAAGGGCGGCATTGACCGCCTCCGGCTTGGTCTTGGCTTTCTGGGCTTTCATAACCGGGCAAAGTAACACACGACCTTCCGGTGGACACAAAAAACCGTCGCAACCGGGGGCCGGATCCTCTCTTGTCGTTGGTTACCCGATGTTTGCCTCGTTTCTCGCCGCTTTTTTCTTCGCGCTCAACGCCACCTGTGCCAGCCACAGCGTCAAGGCCTTGGGCGCCTTGCGCGCGAACTTCGGCCGCCTCGTCGTCGCCTGTGTTTTCCTCGGCCTGTTCGCCCATCTCGTCGGCCACGGCTTCGCCAGCGCCAGCTTCAACTGGTTTCTGCTCAGCGGCCTCATCGGCATGGGTCTCGGTGACCTCGGCGTTTACGGCGCACTGCCGTTCCTCGGCTCGCGGCTCACCGTGCTGATGACGCAATGCCTCGCCGCTCCCATCGCCGCCCTCGGCGAATGGCTCTGGCTCGGCACAAAATTGACCGGCCAGCAGGTCTTCTGGGGCAGCGTGATCCTCGCCGGCGTCGCCGTCGCCCTGATGCCGAGCAAGTCCAGCCCCCCACGCGTGCACGTCCGGCCCGTGGGTTTCCTCTTCGGCCTGCTCGCCGCCGCCGGCCAGGGCTTCGGCGCGCTCGTCAGCCGCAAGGGCGTGACCGTCGCCGCGGCCGCCGGCGAGCACGTCGCCAACGCCACCTTCGGCCTCACCGCCGCCTACCATCGCATCCTCGCCGGCGTGATGTTCATCTCCGTCTGGTTTCTCGTCATGCGCCTGCTGCGCCGCCTGCCGCCGCCGCTGAGGCACACGCCCGAGGAGCGTCGCGCCAGCCGCCGCTGGGTACTGGCCAACGCCCTCGCCGGTCCGGTCGCAGGCGTCGGCTGCTACCAATGGGCCCTCGCCACCACGCCAAGCGGGCTGGTCCTCCCCATCGCCGCGACTACGCCCCTGCTCTCGATCCCCATCGCCTTCTGGCTCGAAGGCGACCGCCCCACCCGCCGCTCGATCGTCGGCGCTGTCATCGCCGTCGCCGGCTGCATCGCGCTCACGCTGAACCGCTGAATTTTGATCGCGAAAACGCGAAAGAGCGAAATCGCGAAGATTAATGTGGTTCTAATTTTCGTGTTTTCGCTCTTTCGCGGTTTCGCGATCCCTCTTGGCTTGGCCCGAAATCAGCTGGCTCAACCCCGCACCCTGAACAGACTCCCGGCCACCTACCCATGAAACGCTCCCTGCTGCCTGCCTTGGGTTTCGCGTTCGCGCTGCTCGCCAGCAGTTGCACGACGGTCATCACGGCCAAATCGGAGTCGTCGCAGACCGACGCCTTCGCCGGCGCCTGGAAAGGCCGCGTCCAGTTCAAGACCGGCCCCTACGCCGCGATCAAAGATCTCGATTTCCTCTACGTCTTCAACGCCGGCGGCACGATGACCGAGTCCTCCAATTACGACGCCATGCCGCCCGTCACCCCCGCCTACGGCGCGTGGAAGAAAACCGGCCCGCGGCAATATGAGGCCCGCTACGTCTACTACTGGACCAAGCCCCCGGCCACGCTGGACGAAATCACCAAGGGCGGTGGCTGGTCCCCCGGCGGCCACGGCGTGCTCACGCAGAAATTCACCCTTTCCGAGGACGGAAACTCCTTCGACTCGACGATCAGCTACGAAGTCTTCGACCAGTCCGGCAAACCCACCGACCCGACCACCGAGGCTTCGGCACAGGGAACACGGATTGTGCCCTGACCTGTCGGCCAGCCGGACCGATCGAGCATTTCGCGAGAGAGTCGGGTAAATAACAGGTGCATTCCCTTATTGCCGTCCTGCTGTTCTGGTTTGTTCTCGTCGCGATCGTGACGTCGTTGGCGTTCTTCGACCGACTTATCCGCTGGTTACACGCCGAGCGGAGAGACGAATGGGTCGCACTCGGGCGGCCAACTGGCTTTCTCTTTCGTCCCGAGGGTGCTTCATTTTGGCGAAGCGATTCAAAGCTAAAGGAGCTTCAGATGAAGTGGACTTTCGTGCCCCCGGCATGGGTTGGCGAACGGCCTGAATTGCGGCGCGCGTTGTGGATTTCGCGCGGCGCGGGCTTATGTGGTCTGGTTGGGATTATCGCGTTGGGCTACGCGCTCTTGCGATGACAGGCCGAGTTTACTTCACATTCGCCCAACCCGCGCATTGACGCCGGGCTCCGCGTAGGGTGTGGTGGGCGGTTTCCGTGCTTACCATCGCCGATGTTTCCAAGTCCTACGGCACGCGTGAACTCTTTCACGACGTGTCGTTGTTTGTCGCGCGCACGGATCGCTACGGCCTCGTCGGGCCCAACGGCGCGGGGAAATCCACCCTCTTCAACCTGATCCTCGGCGAGGAGGCCGCCGACACCGGCACGATCGAGTGGGAGCGCGGCGCGGACTTCGGCTTCCTGCCCCAGGAAAGCGCCCCCGTCGGCGACGAAACCATCCTCCAGATCGCCACCAGCGGCAAAAAGCTCGAGCCCGAGAACGACGACGACTGGGACATCGACTGGACGCTCGAGCCGCGCGCGAAAAAGATCCTCGCCGGCCTCGGGTTCAAGGAGGGCGACGCCGACAAGCTCGCCAAGACTTTCTCTGGCGGCTGGGTCATGCGCGCCCATCTCGCCCGCCTCCTCGTCGCCGAGCCCGCCCTGCTTATCCTCGACGAGCCCACCAACCACCTCGATCTCGAGGCCCTGCTCTGGTTCCAGGACTACCTCACGCGCTACCCCGGCGGCCTCCTCGTCGTCTCCCACGACCGCGCCTTCCTCAACATCCTTTGCACCGGCATCCTCGAGCTGCGCAACGGCACGCTCAACCGCTACACCGGCAATTACGACGACTACCTCAACGAGCGCGTCGCCCGCAAGGAGCAGCAGGCCGCCGCCTACAAGAACCAGCAGCGCGAAATCGCCCACCTCCAGAAATTCGTCGACCGCTTCGGCGCCAAGGCGTCAATGGCGTCACGCGCCAAATCCAAGGAAAAGCAGATCGAGCGTCTCCAGGACGTCGCCGTCGAGGAGCCGACCGAGGACCTGAAAAAGGTCCGCTTCAAGTTCCCGCCCGCCCCGCGCTCCGGCCTGAAGGTCATCTCGCTGAAGAACGTCCAGCAGGCCTACGGCGACCACGTCGTCTACCGCGACCTCAACTTCGAGGCCGAGCGCGGCCAGCGCATCGTGCTTGTCGGCCCCAACGGCGCGGGCAAGTCCACCCTGCTCAAGATCCTCGGCGACGTTATCCCCATCCAGGGCGGCGTGCGGGAACTCGGCAGCAACGTCTTCCCGGGCTATTTCGCCCAAAATCGCGCGGACAACCTGAAGCTCGACCTCACCGTGATGGAGAACGTCATGGAGCTGCGTACCGCGGAGAACGACCTCACCGAGCAGCAGGCGCGCACCATCCTCGGCGCGTTCCTCTTCCGCAAGGACGACGTCTTCAAGAAGTGCAGCGTCCTCTCCGGTGGTGAAAAGTCCCGCCTCGCCCTTGCCCGCCTGCTCGTGGATCCGCCGAATTTGCTGCTGATGGACGAGCCCACGACCCACCTCGACATCGCGTCAATCGACGCGCTGCTCTTCGCGCTCCAGCAATACGAGGGCACGTTCATCTTCATCAGCCACGACGTGTATTTCATCCGCCAGCTCGCGAAGACCGTGCTGCACGTCCACTCCGGCCGGCTCACGCCCTACGCCGGCGACTACGACTACTACCTCGAGAAATCGAAGGCCTCCAACGCCCGCGCCGCGCTCACCGCCGGCTTCACCGACGCCCGCCCGAAGCAGGACGCCCCCGCCGCCAAGCCCGCGCCGGTCGCGGCGCCCGCCCTCGCGAAAAAGCGCCCCACGCCCAACGAGATCAAGAAGCAGCACACCGAGGTCCACCGCCTCGAGGAAGAGGTCTCCAAGCTGGAGGCCCGCCAGAACGAACTCGCCGCCGCACTCGAGGCGCCGGAGACCTACTCCGACAAGGGCAAATTTCACCATCTCAACCTCGAGCTCAGCACGCTCGTCGACCAGCTCGCCGTGGCCACCGCCGCCTGGGAGCAAGCCGCCGAAAAGCTCGCCGAGCTGGAGAAGCTGTAAGAGCGGCTTCACGCCGCGATCTCCGTCCGTCCCGCAACCTCCGTCTGCCCGCGTTTCCCTTTTTCTGCGGAACGATTCCCGCAGACTCCGCGGGGTAAACCCGCTCCTACAGCTGGTCTAGCCGATCAACTCACGGATCAGACGCGCTGGCGGGATGCGGGAGCCACCCACGACGATTGCCGCCGTCAGCATCCGGCGGGCCTCGGCGAGCGCCTGGCGGTCGTTCGCGTGGATCACGCAGAGAGGCGTGCCCGCAGCGACTTTCTCGCCGACCTTCACGAGCCCGCTGATGCCGACCGCCGGGTCAACTTTGTCTTCGGCCTTCGCGCGTCCTGCCCCGAGCCGCAACGCCGCCAGGGCCACACCCATTGCGTCAACGCCCTGCACGAAACCGCTGCGCGCCGCCGGTAGCGGCACCTGCAGCCTCGCCTGCGGCAGCCGGCCCGGCTCGTCCACCACTCGTGCGTCGCCGCCCTGCGCCCCGATCATGGCGCGAAATCTCCCGAGAGCGCTGCCGTCGCGGATCGTCTTCTCCAGCTGCGCCCGCGCCGCCTTCGCCGTGCACGCCACCTTCGCCAGCAGCAGCATTTGCTCCCCGAGCGCATACGTCACCGCCATCGTGTCGGCAGGACCTCGGCCGCGCAGGCAGTCGATCGATTCCGCAACCTCCAAGGCGTTGCCCACCGTCCGGCCCAGGGGTTCGTCCATCGCCGTGAGCAGCGCGCGCGTCGGCTTGCCCATCGCCCGGGCGACCCGCACGAGCGCCTGCGCCAGCTGCCGCGCCTGCTTCCGGTCCTTCATGAACGCGCCGCGGCCGAACTTCACGTCGAGCACCAACACGTCGATCCCTTCCGCCAGCTTCTTGGCGAGGATGCTGCCGCAGATCAGCGGGATGCACTCCACCGTGCCCGTGACGTCGCGCAGCGCGTAGAGCTTCTTGTCCGCCGGGGCGAGTTCGGCCGTCTGCCCAATCAGGCAAAGCCCGAGTCGCTTCACCTGCGCGCGGTAGCTGGCGAACGACAGGTTCACGCTGAACCCCGGGATCGCCTCGAGCTTGTCGAGCGTGCCACCGGTGTGGCCGAGCCCGCGTCCGGAAATCATCGGCACCGCCACGCCGCACGCCGCGACCATCGGCGCCAGGTGCAGCGAGACCTTGTCGCCCACGCCACCGGTTGAGTGCTTGTCGGCCTTGGGCATCCGGATGCTGCTCAGGTCCGCGACCCGGCCGGATTCCATCATCGCGCGGGTGAAATGCGCCGTCTCCACCGGCGTCATGCCGCGCAGGAAGATCGCCATCAGCATCGCGCTCAGCTGGTAGTCCGCCCACGAGGCGTCGGTCGCGCCGCGGACAAACGCCTCGATTTCCTCCCGCGTCAACGCGCCGCCGTCGCGTTTGCGGGCAATGATGTGCTGCGGAAAAAGCGGGGAGACGGCGCTCATGGCGACGTCCCCTTTCAATCGCAGCCGCGGGCCGGTGCCGATGAAAAACGCATCACGCGCCGGCGCTCCGGGGAACTTCCACGCGCCTGGCCCTGCCGCGGGGCGCGGTCGCCCGCGTCACTCCTGCTCCGGCGGCTTTCCGCCAAACACGGACTTGGCGAGCGTGAAAGGCATGTTCGTCAGCCGCGACATGGCGGAAGGCGATTTCACCGGCTCCGCCAGCCGCACTGCCGTCGCGGCCGCGAGGATTTCCTCGCGCTGGGCAAGGCTTTCCTCGCGGGCCACGAGCGACGCCTCGTGGCGTTTCAGCACGGTCGCGGTCTCCTTCAAATTGAGCCGATCCTCGCGCACGTGCGCCTGCTCCGCCTCGAGCAACTCCCGGGCGCGGTGCAATTTTTCCCAGCCGGCGTGCAGTGCGACGTCCCCCTCGAAAGGCGAGGCGCTCGGCGGCCGGCCCATCGCCACGGGCGCGATATACTGCGCCACCGGCGGAGGCGGCTGCTGCAGCCCGCTCTCGATCTGCGCCTGCCACGCGCGGAGCCGGGCCTCGTAGTCGCGGAGATTCGCCTCGCGATCCCGCAAGGCTTCGTGGTCTTGGCTGAGATGCTGGCGCTCGAGGGTGTCGGCGCGCTCGGCGGCGGAGAGCAGTTTCAGCTCTGGCCGCGGCGCCGGAAAGGCAATCACGGGATTGATTTGCTGGGGGGTGGGCATGGCTTGAACGCGCGCAGCGTAAACCTTTCCGCCGCCCAATGGCCATAGGCCCGGCCGGCTTTTACCCGTTGTTTACCGCGCCCAACCGGCTTTGAGGAAAAATTTACCGCTCCGCTCTTCCGCCGCACCGCAACGCGGCGAAGCGCGCTCAGGCGCGGAAAATCACGTCCTCGCGGTTGAACATCCGCACCGCCAGCGCCAGCGCGATGCCGGCGTAGACGCACGAGGAGCCGAAGATGATCACAATGTAATTCCAGTGCCACACGCCGGACAGCATCTCCTTGCACACAAGCGAAAGGTTCAGGATCGGCACCAGCGCGAGGCGCGCGTTGAGGTCGATGCCCGGCAGCATGCCGAGGACCGCCGGCAGGATCACGATGAAGATCATCGGCGCGACGTAGCTCTGCGCCTCCTTGTAGCTCTTGGCAAACAGCGCCACGGTGAAAATCAGCGCCGAAAACAGCACCGCCACGGGGAGCACCATCGCGACGACGCCCACCAGCCCGAGCGGGTCGATCATCGGCATCGTGCCGCCGGCACCCTGCGCCTGGCTCGCCATTGCCGCCATCTGCGCGGGACCGGTCTTCGCCGCGAAAACCATGCCCGCCACCGCTGCGCTCAGCGTCATCGACGTGAGTGAGAGGATCATCGCGGACAACGAGCCGGTGAGCACCATTAAGAACTTCCCCAGCACGAGGTCCACCCGCGCCACCGGGCTGCACAACAGCGTCTCCATCGTGCCGCGCTCTTTCTCGCCCGCGGTCAAATCCATCGCGGGATACATCGCGCCCGTGAAGCAGAGAATGATGATGATGTAGGGCACGATGCCGCCGAGCAGGTTGCCGCCCACCTTCTCCGGCGCCGCCACGTTCTCGCGCTTTGTCTCGAAGGGACGCACCAGCGTCGCCGGTAGTCCCCGCTCCGTCAGCCGCGCGGTCACCGTCTGGTCGCGCAGCGCACGAAAATATCTTTCCAACTCGTTCACCGAAAAGCCCGACTTCAACTCGCCGTCATAGTTGTAAATGATCACCGGCTCCGCCGCGCCCGCTTTCAAGCCTGCCTCGAAGCCCGCCGGGATCCGCACCGCCGCGCGGAGTTTCTTGTCCGAGATCTGATCCTTCCAGTCCGCCGCCGTCGCCACCAGCCGCAGCTTCTTGTCCTGCCGCAGCCCCGCCACGACGCCCGGTGAATCCTCGCCGCTCAGGACCATGACCGCGGGAATCTCCTGGCGGGCCTTCGAGACCACCCCGGCGGCGATCTTGCCCACGCCGAAGGTCAGCGCCGGCATCACGATCGTCGGGATGATGACCATCGACATCAGCGCGCGCCGGTCGCGGAGCGTGTCCTTGAGTTCCTTCAGGTAAACCGTGACGACGTTGGAGAAATTCATGGGAAATTGGCTCAGTTCTTCAGCGCTGCCAGCACCGCCGCCTCGCCGCCGACGGCCTTGACGAAGACTTCCTCCATGTCCTGCTCGCCGAAGCGCGCGCGCAGTTCCGGCAGCGTGCCTTCGGCGACCAGCCGGCCGCCGTGGATGATGCCGACGGTGTCACAGAGCTTCTCCACCTCGGACATGATGTGCGTCGAGTAAATCACGGTCTTGCCCCGGTCGCGGCAGTCGCGGACGAATTTGACGATGGCGCGGGCCGTCATGACATCGAGGCCGAGAGTCGGCTCGTCGAAGACCATCACCGCCGGATCGTGGATGAGCGTGCGCGCGATCGAGGTCTTCTGTTTCATGCCCGTGGAAAACTTGTCGCAGCGGCGGTCGAGGAACTCGTCCATGTCGAGTTCGGCGGACAGCTGCTTGATCCGCGCCTTGATGGCCGCGTCCGTCATGCCGTTCAGCCGCCCGAAATAGGTGATCATCTCCCGCGCGGTCAGCCGCCCGTAGAGCGCGGTGCTCGCCGCAAGGAAGCCGACGTTCGCGCGTACCGATTGGGCGTCGCGCACCACGTCAAAGCCCGCGACGGTCGCCCGGCCACTCGTTGGCTGCAGCAGCGTCGCGACCAGCCGCAGCGTCGTGGTCTTGCCGGCGCCGTTCGCACCCAGCAGCCCGTAAATCTGGCCGGGCCGGCAGGTGAACGACACGCGGTCGACCGCGGTGATGACGCCGCGCTTCTTGTCGGAGAATGTCTTGGTCAGTTCGTGGGCTTCAATCATGGGAAAGGAAATGGGCCAGTCGCGAGTCCAGGTGCGCTTATTCACCTCGCGGACGTGCCATCATGATCACCGTGATCGCCCCGCCGATGGCGAAGCTGACGCCGGGCCCGAGCGACTTGCTCATGGCCCAGCCGACGCCGAGGCCCATGACAACGGCGAGGAAAAACCGCGCCCGACAGAGATAACCCAGCCACTTGGAAGAGGAAGTTTTCATAGGTAAATCAGGTTCAAAGGCTCATCTTCTCACGGAATTCCTGCGCCTGCCGGCGGCTGAGCTCGACCTTGGCGCCACCCTTGAGATGCACCAGCAGCCCGCCGCTAAACCACGGCTCGATCTTGTCGATCCAGGCGAGGTTGATGATCTGGCGGCGGTTCGCGCGGAAGAAATATTTCGGGTCGAGTCGCTCCTCCATCGCGTTGAGCGAGCGGAAAAGCTGCGGCTGGGCCGTATCGAAGTGCACGCGCGTGTAATTGCCCTCGCTCTCCAGCAGCCGGATCGACTTCACCTCGACGAACCAGCAGCGGTCGCCCTCGCGCACGAAGACCTTGTCCTCGGCCGCCAGCTTGGCGGGACGCTCGGTGGCCGTGGGCGGTGCCCCGAGCTTGGCGCGAAGCTTCTCGATCGCCGCCGCCAGGCGCGCCGGGTCAACGGGTTTGAGCAGGTAGTCGAGCGCGTTCAGCTCGAACGCCTTCACCGCAAACTCGTCGTAGGCCGTCGTGAAGATCACGTGCGGGGCCGGCGGCTCGAGCGACTCGAGCAATTGCATGCCCGTCTCGCCCGGCATCTGCACGTCGAGGAAGATCAGGTCGGGCGCGAGCGTCGCGAGTTGTTCCCGCGCCTGCTTGCCGTTGGCGGCCTCGCCCGCGATTTCCACGTCGGGAAACGCGGCCAGCAGCCGGCGCAGTTCGTTGCGGGCGAGCCGCTCGTCGTCGATAAGCAGCGCCTTCATGCGTGGGACACCGGGAGCGGGATGATCGCCTCAGCCACGACGCTGCCGGGTTCGCCCGCGCGGAGGCGCAGCGTGGCACGCTCGCCAAAGAGCAGGCGCAGGCGGTTGGCGGCGTTGGCCAGGCCCATGCCCGTCGAGCCGTTGACGCGGGCCACACGCTCGGAACCGGATTCCAGCGCCCCGGGATTCGTCACTTGCAGCCGGAGGGAATCGTTCTCGCGCCGCGCGATGATCGCGATCTCGCCGCCCTCGGGCCGCGCGGAGATGCCGTATTTCACGGCGTTCTCCACCAGCGTCTGCAGCAGCATCGGCGGGATCGGCAGCTGCAGCGTGTCGGGCGCCACGTCGAGCCGCAGGCGCAGGCGTTCCTCGTGCCGCACCTGCTCCAGGGCGAGGTAGTCGTTGACCACGCTCAGCTCGTCCTCGAACGGCACCGTCTCCTGCTGGCCGCTCTGCAGCGAGTAACGCAGCAGGTTGGCCAGCTGCGTCACGGCCTGCCGCGCCCGCAGCGGATCCTCCTCGATCAGCGCGCGCAGGGAATTGAGCGAGTTGAAGATGAAGTGCGGGTTGACCTGCGATTTTAGCGCGCGGAGCTCGGATTCCTTGACGCTCGTCGCCAGCCGCAGGCGCTCGATTTCGAGGCGGTTGAGGCGGTCGAAGAGGTGGTAGAAAAAATAGATGCACCACCACACCGCCAGCATGATGGTGCCGTTGACGATGCTGATCACGATGGCCACCCACACGGAAAGCTTCCCGCTGGGCATGCCCAGGAGCCCGTTGTAGTAGCCATAGCCAATCGCGCTCCACAGCGCCGACTGCACGAAGCTGAGCGCCATGATGCGCGGCAACAGGGCCCGCCAGCCCAGCAGTTTCCAGCCCCAGCGTTCCACGAGCGGGCGGGAGAAATGCGTGATCAGCCAGCCCAGGAAAACCACCATCGCGACCGCACAGAGGGTGCACAGCACGCTTTGACCGGACTGCCGCGCCGCCGGGAAGGTGATGATGTAGAAGGTCTGGGTCCCGAGGCAGAATAGCCATCCGATCGACTGCAAAATCACATAAAGCCGGTCCTTCGCGCGCACCCGGCGGCGTTCGTCTTCAAGCAGCACGTTGGTCAGGGCAGCGGATTCCATGGACAGGCCAGCATACAAGCCGGCCCGCCCGGGAGCGCAAACTTTGGACGAACGGTCACAGCACCTGCCGAGTGGCGCGAATCCCCAAAAGTTGACTCCCCACGGGCACCCCGGCCAGAACGTGGGATGCGTTTCGCCCCTTTCGCCCGGCTCGCGGCGTGTCTCCTCGCCCTCGCTGCCGCCGCGCGCGCCGAGCAGCCGTTCACCTTTGCCGGCACGCCCGGCCAGCTCCCCAAGACCGTGGTGCCGCACCACTACGCGCTGCGCCTGACGCCCGACTTCGCCGCCCGCACCACGACCGGCACCGCGGTGGTCGACGTCGAGGTCCTCACGCCCGTTCGCTCGATCGCGCTGAACGCGCTCGAACTCGACGTCACCGCCGCCGCCCTCGCCGATCCCGGTCGTCCGTCCATGCCGTTGACTCCGCACCTCGACGCGGCGCATCAGACACTCACGCTCGACCTTCCCACCGAACTTCCCGCCGGCCCACACACCTTCACTTTCGCCTACCATGGCCGGATCAACGCGAAGGCCGAGGGCTTCTTCCTCGACAAATATCCCACCCCGTCGGGCGACAAATACATGCTCGGCACCCAGTTCGAGCCCACCGATGCGCGGCGCGTTTTCCCCTGTTGGGATGAACCCGTCTATCGCGCGACCTACGATGTCACCCTCGTCGTGCCGGCGAAACTCATGGCGGTTTCCAACATGCCCATTGCGCGCGAGACGCCGCTACCCGCCGGGCTGAAGGAGGTCGTGTTCGACCGCACGCCCAGCATGGCCAGCTATCTCGTGGCGATCTACGCGGGCGAATTCGAGACGGTCGAGGGCGAGGCGGACGGGGTGAAACTCCGCATCATCACGACCGAGGGCAAGCGCGCCTCCGCCCGCTACGCGCTCGAAGTCGCCCAGCGCGTCCTCACTTACTACCATCAGTATTTCGGCGTCCGCTACCCGCTGCCCAAGCTCGACCAAGTGGCCGTGCCCAACGCGTTCTCGTCGTTCGGCGCCATGGAAAACTGGGGCTGCATCACCTACATCGACACCGCGATCCTCTTCGACCCTGTCAACAGCTCGCAGGCGCGCCGCGAGGCCGTGTTCGCCACCATCGCGCACGAGATGGCGCACCAGTGGTTCGGCAACCTCGTCACCATGGCGTGGTGGGACAACCTCTGGCTCAACGAAGGTTTCGCCTCGTGGATGGGCACCAAGAGCACCGCCGCCCTCAATCCCGACTGGCAGATCTGGCTGCGCGCCAACACGCAGAAGAACAACTCGATGGCCCTCGACGCGCGCCGCACCACGCATCCCATCCAGCGGCCCATCCGCAATGAGAGCCAGGCCGAGGACGCCTTCGACGCGATTTCCTACCAGAAAGGCCAGTCGTTCCTCCGCATGCTGGAGGATTACCTCGGTCCCGACACGTTCCGCGCCGGCATCCGTCGCTACATCGAGGAAAACCGCTATTCCAACTCCACCACCGCCAACCTCTGGTCCGCGTTGTCCGAGGCGTCCGGCAAGCCCGTGACCGCGCTCGCCGCCGACTGGACCGAGCATTCCGGCTTCCCGCTCGTCACGGTCGCCGTCACCGGCACGGGACCCTCGGCTCGCGTCGCGCTCACGCAGACGCGCTTCACCTACGACAACCTCAAGGCCGAGCCCATTCTCTGGAAAATCCCGGTCTCCCTCGCACCCACCGGTGCCCTCGACCAGCCGCAAACCGTCTTGCTCGAAACCGCCCGCGCCACCGTGCCGCTTCCCGCGGGCCCCGGCGCGCTCAAGGCCAACGTCGGCGATGCCGGTTTCTACCGCGTGCTCTACGATGAGCCGCTCACGGCGGCCCTGCGGCGTGAATTCCCGCGGCTCCCCGTGGCCGAGCAGCTCAACCTGCTCGCCGACACCGACGCGCTCGTCGAGGCGGGTTTTCTTTCCGAGCCCACCTACCTCGAACTCGTTGAACAGCTCCACGGCAGCCAGAGCCAGCCGGTGTGGAGCCAGGTCATCGGCACCTTGGCGTGGATCGACCTGCTCCAGCGCAATCAGCCCGGCCACCGCGCGTTTCAGGCGTGGGCCGTGACGCAGCTCGCGCCCCAGTTGACGCGGCTCGGTTGGACGCCGATCGCAGGCGAGTCTCCGCTCGACCGTTCGCTACGGGCCGACCTGATCGGATCGCTCGGACGCTACGGCGACCACGCCACGATCGCGGAATGTTACAAGCGGTTCGACGTCTTCCTCCGCGATCCCGCCAGCCTGCCCGGCGATCTCCGCGAGCCCGTGCTCGCCGTGGTCGGCCGCTACGCCAACCGCTCCGTCTACGACCAACTGCACGAACTCGCCCTGTCAGCGCGCACCACCGAGGACAAGCGCCGCGCCTACAACGCCATGCAGGCCGCGCTCGATCCCGCGCTGGCGCGCACCACGCTCGAGCTCAGCCTCGGTGACGAGATGTCCACTGCCGAAGCCGTGGGCAATGTCAGCCGCGTGGCCGCCAGCAGCGAGCAGACCGCGCTCGCTTGGGATTTCACCCGCGAGCATCTGCCGGCGCTCCTGGCCAAGGTCACGGCCTTCGGTCGCAACACCTACCTGCCCCGCATCGCGACCGCGTTCACTGATGCCCCGCGTGCGAACGAGCTCATGGAACTCGTGCGCGCCCACCTGCCGCCGGGAGCCCTCCCCGAAGCCGACAAGGGCGCCGACCTCATCCGTCACAACGCCGCCGTCAAAGCGCGCGAGCTCGCCCCCATCGACACGTGGATCAAAACCCGCGTCCCCCTCCCGCCCGAGAGTTGAGCCCAAGGCGCGTGTTGCAGGTTCCGCTGCACGCCGTCGCGCCCGTTGCGCGCGTCGCGAGACCATCCCTCACGCCCCGATCGGGTGCCAGATGGTCTTGAACTCCACGTAATCGCGAATCGCGTAGAGGCTCTGCGCAGCGTCGGCGAACCAGTCCGTCCGCACTTCGGCCTTCAGCAGGCGCGTGCGCTTGACGCTGTCCGCGGCACCGAGCGCGAGTGCCTTGCGCTCGTCGGCATTCGCGACGGCGGAGATCGCGCGCAGGTGCGTGTGCGTGGCGAAGGTCGGCACCAGCTCCTTGCGGAAACCAGTGAGCAAATTGACCACGCTGCCCGGCAGGTCGCTCGTCGCCAGGAGCTCGCCCAGCACGATCGCCGGATACGGCTGCGCGGACGACGCCAGCGCCACGACGGTGTTGCCGCTCGTGATGGCTGGCACGACCAGCGAGAGCAGCGCGAGCAACGGCGCCTCGTCGGGCGCAATCACGCCGACGATGCCCATCGGCTCGGTGACGGTGAAATTGAAATACGGCGCGGCGACCGGGTTCACATTGCCCAGCACCTGCTCATACTTGTCGGCCCAGCCCGCGTAATAAATCAGCCGGTCCACGCTTGCCGTGACTTCCTTAGCCGCGGCCGCCTTCGACGCGCCGCCGAGCCGGAGCGCGTCGCCGAGCTCGCTGGCGCGGGCCTCGAGCATCTCGCCGAGGCGGTAAAGGATCTGTCCGCGGTTGTAAGCCGTGCGCTTCGCCCAACCGGGGCCGGCCTTGGCGGCGGCCTCGACCGCGTTGCGCAGGTCCTTGCGCGTGCACTGCGGGATGTTGGCAAAGAAGTTCCCCGCGGCGTCCGCGAGCGGAAACACGCGCGAGCTCTCGGAGCGGATGAACGCTCCGCCGACATAGACTTTCGGGGTTTTGGTGATGGGCAGTCGGCTCATGGAAAATTCGGGTTCAGCTTTCGGCCGCGGCTTCCTCGAGGGGCACGGGCATGTCGCCCTGCAGGTAGGATTTTTCCCGGTAGCGCTTGGCCACCACGATGAAGACCGCCACGCAGCCAATCGAAAGGGCGGCAAAGAAATTGTAGTAGGCGGCGCCCTGCAGCTTCACCGTGCCGTCGGGGTTCGCGATGAACACGTGGACCAGCGCGGTGAACGCGTTGCCTGCGGAAATGGACAGCAGGTAGAGCGACATCATGATCGATTTCATCGCCTTCGGGGCCTGGGTGTAGGCGAACTCGAGCGACGTGATCGACACCATTACCTCGCCGGCGGACAACAGTGCGTAGGCCGGCATCTGCCACCCGATGTTCGGCTTCAGGCCCGCGCCGATCTGGGTTTCGATCCACGCACTGACGAGAAACGACAGGCCCGTGACAACGAGGCCAAGGCCGATTTTGCGCAGCGGCGTGAGCGGGAAGACTTTGCTGATCGCCGGGTAGATCACGTATTGGAACGCCGGGATGAAGGCCAGGATCATGACCGCGTTGACCGCCTGGATCTGCGACGCCAGCCAGGTGATGCCGAGGAAATGGAGGTCCATCTTCTGCGCCTGCAGCACCCACTCGCCACCGCTCTGGTCCCAGAGCGACCAGAACACCGCAACGAACGCGAAGAGGATCGCGAGCCGGCCGATGGCGGCCCAGCCCTCGCGGTTGAATGTGTCGCGCAGGAAGGTCTTCCCGCCCGCCGGGATGTGCGCGAATTTGTAGCGGCCCGTCCAAAAAACGTAGGTGGCAATCAACATCAGCACCGCCGGCACGCCGAAGGCCGGCATGGCCCCGTAATGTTCCAGCAGCCAAGGCACGAGCAGGATCGAAACGGACGAGCCGACGTTGACGGAAAAATAGAACCAACCGAACGCCCGCGACAGCAGAGGCTGGTTGGCCGCGCCGAACTGGTCACCGACATGCGAGGAAACGCAGGGCTTGATGCCGCCCGCGCCCAGCGCGATGAGGCCCAGCCCGAGTCCCAACCCAAGGCGGGTGTGATCCAGCGCCAATACCACGCTGCCGGCACAGTAGACCAGCGAGAGCCGGATGATCGTCTTGTATTTGCCCCAGAAGGCATCGGAGATCACCGCGCCGAGAGCCGGGAAGAAATAATTGGAGGCCACGAACCAGTGATACCAGCCGTTCGCCTGGTTTTCGTTCATCACGTCCTTCGCGCCCGCGCGGTTCACCAGATACTGCGTCATGAACACGACGAGGATCGCGCGCATCCCATAGAAATTGAACCGCTCCGCCGCCTCGTTGCCGATGATGTACGGGATGCCCGGCGGCATCTTGTCGGTGTTAACCGGGGCGGTGAGATAAGGGGTTTGGGCCATGGGGTCGTCGGGGGTTCAGACGAGCTTGCAGTAATCGAGCAGCCCTTGCCGGCCGCCCTCGCGGCCGAAGCCGCTTTCCTTGTAGCCGCCGAACGGCGACGTCGGGTCGAACTTGTTGTAGGTGTTGGCCCAGACCACGCCGGCCTTGAGCTCCGTGGACATCTTCAGGATGCGCGAGCCCTTGTCCGTCCACACGCCGGCGCTCAG
Organism: uncultured Opitutia bacterium; assembly: GCA_903862955.1. Classification (GTDB taxonomy): domain Bacteria; phylum Verrucomicrobiota; class Verrucomicrobiia; order Opitutales; family Opitutaceae; genus Opi-474. Next base: position 236,560 of record CAIPAH010000013.1, on the reverse strand, counting down.
GCCGTAGGCGGTGTTGTTCGCCTTCTCCACCGCCTCGTCCAGCGTGCGGAAGGTCAGGATCGACAGCACCGGGCCGAAAATCTCCTCGCGCGCGATCCGGTGGCTCATCGTGACACTGGAAAAAATCGTCGGGCGGAAATACCAACCCTTCGCCGGCAGCTTGCAGGGCGCTTGGTACATCTCCGCGCCTTCCTTCACCCCGGACGCGACGAGCGCGGTGATTTTCGCGAGCTGCTCCTTCGAGTTGATCGCACCGACGTCGGTGTTCTTGTCGAGCGGGTCGCCGACGCGCAGCACCTTCAGTCGCTGCTTGAGCTTGGCAATGACCCGGGCCGCCACCGGCTCGTGCACCAGCAGGCGCGAGCCCGCGCAGCAGACGTGGCCCTGGTTGAAGAAGATGCCGTTGATGATGCCCTCCACCGCCTGGTCGAGCGGCGCGTCGTCGAAGATGATGTTCGCGGCCTTGCCGCCCAGCTCCATCGTCATCTTCTTGTCCGTCCCCGCCACCGAGCGCATGATGCTTTTGCCCACCTCGGTCGAGCCGGTGAACGCGATCTTGGCCGGGATCGGGTGGTTCATCACCGCCGCACCCGTCTCGCCTGCGCCCGTGACGAAATTCACCACGCCCGGTGGCAAACCGGCATCGGCGATGATTTCGGCGAGCTTCAGCGCCGTGATCGAGGTCGTCTCCGCGGGCTTGAGCACGACGCAGTTGCCCATCGCCAGCGCCGGCGCGAGCTTCCACGCGCACATCAGCAGCGGGAAATTCCACGGGATCACCTGCCCCACCACGCCGAGCGGCGCGACGCGGCGGCCCGGGGCGACATACTCCAGTTTGTCCGCCCAGCCGGCGTGATAAAAGAAATGCGCCGCGGCCATCGGGATGTCGAAGTCGCGCGATTCCTTGATCGGCTTGCCGCCGTCCATCGTCTCCGCCACCGCAAATTCCCGCGCCCGGTCCTGCAACAGCCGCGCGATGCGGAAAAGATACTTCGCCCGCTCGCGGCCGGACATCGGGCCCCAGACGTTTTCCTGCGCGCGTTGGGCGGCCACGTAGGCCGCATCCACGTCGGCCGGGCCGGCCAGCGCGATCTCGGCGAGCTTTTGCTCGGTCGCGGGGTTGATGGAGTCGAAATACTTTCCCAACTTGGGCGCCACGAACTGCCCGTTGATGAACAGGTCGTAACGCGCCTTGAGCTTCGGGTCCGCGGTCTCGGGCGCGGGGTCGTATTCCCAGAGGTCGCCGAAGATAAGCTCGGGGGCGGGCCGGCCGTTGCGGGCGGCGGATTTGGCGAGGGTTTTGAGGGAAGACATTTGGGAGGGCCCGCGAATCACACGAATTACCGCGAATTCAAGCGGGAGAAATTGAATTTGTTCAGGGTTATTCGCGTCGATTCGCGTGATTCGCGGGCAACATCAGTAGCTTTCCGCGGCTTCGCTGAAATAATACGGCGCCTGGTAGGCCCCGGTCCGCTCCTTTTCGATCTGGCGGAGCAGGTCGTTGAGCAGCGAGCTCGCGCCGAAGCGGTAACGCTCGTTCGTCAGCCACGCGTCGCCGAGGGTTTCCTTCACCGCGATGAGGAACTGCAGCGCCTGCTTCGCGGTGCGGATGCCGCCCGCCGGCTTCATGCTGATCGCCACGCCGGTGTCGAGGTAGTGGTCGCGGATGGCCTCGAGCATCACCTGGTTGTTGCCCAGCGTGGCGTTGAGGGAGGTCTTGCCCGTGCTGGTCTTGATGAAATCGCCCGGCCGGATCACGCGCATCGCCAGGAAGGACGCGGCGCGAATGTTGTCGTAGCTCTCCAGTTCACTCACCTCGAGGATGACCTTGAGCGTCGCCTGGCCGCACGTCTGCACCACCGCGGCAATCTCGTCCGACACCTCGGCCAGATCCCCCGCGAGAAACGCCCCGCGGTTGATCACCATGTCAATTTCGTCCGCCCCGTCCGCCACCGCCGCCCGCACCTCCGCCAGCCGGGTTTTCAGCGGCGCCTGGCCGGACGGAAACGCCGTCGCCACCGACGCGATCCGCACCGCCGTGTCGGAGCCCAGCGCGCGGCGCGCGTGGCGCACCATCGCCGGGTAGACGCAAACCGCGGCGACCTGCGGCACCGTCGGATCGTCGGACGGGTGCAGGGCCTTGGCGCAAAGTGAAGCGACTTTCCCGGGCGTGTCCTTGCCCTCCAGCGTGGTCAGATCGACCATCGAAACCGCGGTCCGCAGGCCCCAGAGCTTCGCGGCCTTCTTGAGGCTGCGGGTGGTGTATTTCGCCACGCGCTCCTCGATGCCGACGCAGTCGACCGTGCCGACTTCGTCGAACAGCCGCCGCAACGACAGTGACAGGCCCGCGTTCATGAGGAGGCGAAACATGCCCCCGCCCTCCCCTGAAAACAAGGGCGAACTCGCCCGGATGCCGCGCAACCGGCTTGCGCCGGGGCGCTGATTGCCTTCCCTAGGCCGTCATGACGAACTCTCCTGTCCCCGCCCCCGCCGCACCTTCGGGCGACGTCGTCATCCGCACGATCGCGATGCCCGCGGTCGCCAACGCCAACGGCGACATCTTCGGCGGCTGGCTCGTGTCGCAGATGGACCTCGGCGGCGCCATCCTCGCGCGCAGCACCGCGCTCAGCCGCGTCACCACCGTCGCGATCGACGCGCTGACCTTCAACAACCCGGTCAGCGTCGGCGACACGATCAGCTGCTACGCGCAGCTCATCCGCATTGGGCGGACGTCGATGCGGATTTCCGTCGAGGCCTGGGTCCATCATTTTCTCACGAACTCCGAGCAGCGCGTGACGGCAGGCATGTTCACCTACGTCGCCATCGACGCCGCCGGCAAACCCCATCCCGTCAAACGCTGATCCCCATGCGCCGCCTCGCCCTCCTCCTGTCGTTGCTGTTGCTCGCCGCCGCGCCGCTGCGCGCCGCCTCCGTCGAGGAGGAAGTGAAGATCGCTGATACCGCGCGCGTCCTGTCCACCCTGCGCGGCGACGCCGATCGCCTCGCCCGCCTGCTGTCCGACAGCCTGATCTACTGCCACGCCGACGGGCGCGTGCAGTCCAAGGAGGTCTTCCTCGCGGCCGTGCGCACCAACCGCGTGAAGTATGACGCCTACGACTACCAGGAAACCAAGATCACCCGCGTCACCGACGACGTCGCCATCATGACCGGCCACGCCCAGCTCAAGGCCAGCATGGGCAAGGAGCACGTCGCCTTCGCGCTTCGCTTCCTCAGCGTCTGGCGGCGCGAGTCGGGCGAGTGGCGGATGGTGGCCTACCAATCCAGCCGCCTGGCCGAGCCAGTGGTGGTGACTGCCCCCGTGTCCAAGCCGAAGTCCTGAGCGCGGCTGGTCGGCGACCCCGCACTCAACCGAGCGGGCCCACGTCGGCGAACACCGTCGGGTTGCCCAGCACGGCGCGCACGAGGATCGCCGGATATTCCCCGTAGCCTTTCGGTCCGGTCCAGTCCACGCGCTGCACCTGCAACGGATGGTAGCGCTCGTGCCAAAAGCCGCCTTCCTTGAGTCCCATCTGGCAGACTTTCACGACGGACTCGCGCAGCCGCTTCGTCTCGCCGCGCTTCGCACACGCCTGCCACTCGAGGAACCACACCCGGCCCATCGCCGCGACGTCGTAAAGCTGGCCGACGGCGATCTTGAAGCCGACGTCCTCGTGTGACTCCCAAAATTCCCACTCCTGGTAGGTGAACGGCTTCGACACGGTCTGCGTTGGCATGCCGCCGTGCCAGAACGCCGGCTCGCCCATCATCCGCGGCCACAGCGCATCCGCGTGCGCCGGCGTCGCCACGTCGTAGGCGACCGCCGCCCAGTTCACGTCCGACAATCCGTGCAGGTCCACGACGCCGCGCTCGGGATGCACATACTCCGCGTAGTGGTCGCCGCGCCAAAACACCCCGCGAAACCGCGCCGCCAGCGTGTCGGCCTCCGCCGTCCATTTCGCCGCGGCCGCCGCATGGCCGAGCGCGGCGTGCAGCCGCGCGCATTTGCGGAACACGTGCACGACGTAGCATTGCGCAACGCCATCCCACTGGTGCCGCGGCGGCATCTCGGTGTAGAAACCGGCGCCAGCGATCAGGCCGTTGGCACTCTTGCGCGAGAGGAGATAACCCGCAGCGCGTTCCAATGACGGCATTTTCTCCGCCAGCCACGCCTTGTCCCCGGTCGTCGTGAAAAATTCGTCGCCGAGCAGCACGTAGCTCACCGCCGCTAGCGTGCCGAGCGGATTGATCATCGCGATCCAGTGGCTGCACGACCCAATCCATTTCCGCGCCGTGTAGCCCGGGTGCTTGGGGTCGAACGTGAACACGTCCTCCGGGTAACGCATGCCCTTGTTGTAGGTCGTCGCGTGCTCCGGCGGGGCGTCCCCCGGAATGATCGCGTAGGGAATGTTGCCGTCCGTGCGCTGCGACGCCTGCACGTAGTCGAAATAATCCCGCACAAGCTGCGTCTTGCCCAGCAGCAGATACGCGCCCGCCATCTGCCACGAGTCGAGTCCGGGCCAGGTCGCTTCCATGCCGAACCAATGGCCGTCGGCGACGATCGTGAAATGCCCCGGATATGCGCGCTGCGTCGCGGCCGGCTCGAGGGTCTGCTTGATGGCAGCGGTGACGCCCTGACGGATGATCGTCGTGTCGTCGACCGGCGGAGTCGCGGGAGTCGCCTCAGCCATGAATCAAGCGGTCACGCCCTCAGCAAAACTCAGGATGGAGTCGTCGGGTGACACGCGGATCGGCTCGGGCTTGCCATGGCCATTTTTGCTATATGGCACGTTGGAAAGGGCGTTGTAGCAGCAGATGTAGGCGCGGCGATGGCGCTCGGAGAGATTCGCCTCGGACGAATGGAACGTGTTGCCGTGGAAAAACAGCGCGCGGCCCGCCGGGGCCTCGCAGTATTTCAGGCCCAGCCGGTCAATCGCGGCCTGCACGCGCTCCTGGTCGGCGCCCACCTGCCCCGCCACCTTGCCATGGTCGAGCCGGCCCAGCAGATGCGACCCGGGCACGACTTTGAGGCAGCCGTTCTCCTTCGTCGCCGGGTCGAGCGCGACCATGCAGGAAATCATCCGCGGGTAGAGGCAGCCGTCGCCATACCAGTAGCCGTAGTCCTGGTGCCACTCCCACGCGCCGCCCACCTTCGCCTCCTTCAACATCACCTTGCTGTGCCAGTGATAGATATCTTCGCGGAGCAGCATGCGCGCGTTGTTCACGATGCGCGGGCTGCTGCTCACCGCGCCGAAGACGTCATCGCTGATGTCCGCCCACAGCGACAGTTTGCTGGAGCGCCCGTCCGCATCGAGCGCCGCCCACTGGTGCTTCGTCACGCGGCCGTCCTTGGTGACGTGCGCCAGGAGGATCTCGATCTCGCGCGCGGAAAACACATCCGGCACCAACACATAGCCATCGCGGTCAAACGCCTGGATCTGCTCGAGGGTCAGCATGGGGAAGAGGGGTTGGCGCGGACACTGGCCCCCGCCCCCGCCACGGCAAGCCGGTTCCGGCAACCGTGCCCGCCATAGGCTTGGCGACGGCGGGGTCTGCCCGCCAGCTACCTCCGTGGTTTTTCTTCGCCCCCCGCAGCCATCTTGGCCAGCATGATCACTCCCCTACTTCGCGTTCGATGAAACCTCCCCGCCGAATCGTCCCCGCTGTGTACCTCCTCCTGACTGCCTTGCTGCTCCTTCCCGGACGCGCACGGGCCCAGTCGAACATCCCGACCGACGCCGCCTACCGCGCCGGTTTCCATGAGCGTTGCGCCCGCACGCGTGAGGCCATGGCGCGCCAGACGTGGACGGCCGGCGTGGACAAGGACACCCGCCGTCGCATCTACCTCGGCGTGCTGAAGGTCGCCACGGGCAGCGACGCCGCCACGGGCCTCAAATATCTGGAGGACTCGGTTGCCGACCCAGCGTCGTGGAGCAGTTTCGAGGTCTATTCGTTCATGGACGCCGTGCTCCGGCTCGGCGCCAAGCTGCCGCCGGCACTGGTGGAGAAAATCCACGTCCGCCTGACGGCGAGCTTCACCCATGACTTTGGGTTCACCGACAACCACATGCTGCAGTATCGCACGGCGCGCTACCTTTTCGGCCAAACCTGGCCGGACGGCCCCGCGCTCGCGGACGGCTCCACGCCGGTGCAGTCGCAGCGCGACGCCGCCGCGTGGATCGCGCGCTGGATCGAGTCCACCATCGACCACGGCATGTATGAATACGACTCACCCAACTACCACCACCTCTACCTCCTCTGCTTCGCCAGCCTGCACGAATTCGCCAGGGACGAACTCGTCCGAAAAAAGGCCGGCATGATGATGCAGCTGCTGCTGGCGGACTGGGCCGAGTGCTACCTCGACGGCAACTGGGTGGGCGCACACAGCCGCGAGAAATACAACCAGGTCCTCCACACCCGCGAACACACCGGCGCCGCCACGCAGTTTGGCCGGCTCTACTTCGGCGGCGCGCCGCTGCGGTTCGACCTCGCCGAGAATTACTACATCACGCTCGCTGCCCTCCAGGAGTTCGAATGCCTGCCACTCATCGGACGCATCGCGAGCGACCGCACCCAATCCTACGTGCTGCGCGAGCTGAAGGCGCCGCGCCGCGGACCCGGCATCGTCTATGGCGAGCCGACTTGGAAATACACCTACGTCACGCCGGAGTTCGCCGTCGGCTCGTCGTGGGGTGACCTCACCGACATCGAAAACCACCGCTGGGACCTCACATGGGTGTCGCCGCAGGACGGCGCCACCTGCTTCTTCATCAACCCCTCCTACTCCGCCCGCCAGCTCAGCCGGTATTTCACCACCCCGCCGGCCCTCATCGTCGCCGACATCGTGCACCAGCGGCCCTACTATGCCGACCCAGACAAGTGGATCGAGGGCTCGCCGTTCGAGGACGTCTTCCAGCACGAGAACGCGGTCATCGCGCTCTACGACATTCCCGCCGACGCCGAGCGGCAGCACATCAACGGCTTCTTCCCCCACGTCATCGCCGAACGCCGCGAAGCCAGCGGCTGGATCCTCTGTCGCGCCGATGATATCTTCTTCGCCGTCTGGACAAGCGTGCCCGGCGCCTGGCACCCGGAAAGCGACCACGACCGCCTGACAATTCTGCATCCCAAGACCGCCGTCATCCTCGAGGCCGTCGCCGCAAAGGACGAAAAAAACTTCGCCGCCTTCTGCGCCCGCATGGCGCAAAACCATCCCATCTTCGACGAGCGCACGCTTACCGCGACCTACACGACGGGCCGCGGGCATAAAATTCAGTTCACTCAGCGCGGTCCGCGCCTCGTGGATGGCGTCGCCGCCAACCTCGACGACTGGCCGCTGTTCGAGGGCCCGTTCATCAATTCCCGCCGCCACACCGGCGTGGTCACGCTTTCCCACGGCAGTGAACACGTGACGCTCGACTTCAACACCGCCACCGTGACGACCACGCCCTAGCAATCCGGAAACCGCAGGCGATGCGAGACGCGTCGCCGCGTCAGCCGCGCGCCGCTGCGATCAGGGCCTCCACGTTCACGAACGGCGTCTCCACCGGGAGCGTGCAGCCGGAGCCGAGCACAAATCTCCGCTGCTTCGCCGCCGCTGTCACCGCGAGCGCCTCGTGGGCCGCGGCGCGCACGTCCGCGGGCTGTCCGCGCGCCAGCACGCCGACGGGGTCGAGGTTGCCCCAGAGTCCAATCCCCGGACCCACCGTGCGACACGCGCGGGCCAGGTCGGTCCGCTGATCGATTTCCAACAGATCTGCCCCACTGCGGGTCATGTCCGGCAGGATCGCTTCGGCGTTGCCGCAGATGTGCAGCGAAACCGGCAAACCCGTCGCGGCCTTCAGCCCCGCGATCAGCCGCTGCTCGTAGGGCAGCGCAAATTCCCGATAACGCTGCGGCCCGATCAGGCCCGCCGGCGAATCCCCGCCCGTCAGCACGTCGGCGCCCGCGGCCGCCAGCGCCCGGCCATACGCGAGGCCGTATTCGAGGCCGCGCTCCATCAGCGCGCGCACAAGTTCCGGCTCATCCTCGAGGGCGAACATCAGCTCATTGATTCCCATCAGCGCCGCCGCCAGCGAAAACGGGTATTGGTCAAAACACGCCACCACCGCCGTCTCGCGGCCCACCGCCTTCACCACGCGCCGCAGCGCGTCGATCATCAGCGGGTAACGTCCCTGCCGCGCGGGATCCGGCGGCAGGATCGCGCGCACGTCCGCCAGCCGGCGAATCTGCGGCTCCCCCAGCCCGCCCCACGGTTGGTCTTCCGTCAGCGGGCCGACGTTCGCGCCCATCGCTTGCGCGTTGACCCACGTGTCCGCCGACACGCACACGGCATCCGGGCGAAACCTCTCATGATACGCGATCACCGCCCCCGCCAGCGCCGCCGCGTTGCTGGTGTAGCGATGCAGCGTGATGCCCGTCAGCCGCGCGCAAAAATGCACTGCCATCGGCGCCACCGGCGTCCGCGGCCCCGGCTCGCCCCGCAGGGCGGAAAGCACGAGCTGTTTCGAGTTCATCGGCGGCAGATTCAGGCATACCGCCCGGGTTGCTCGCGCGCATGCCGGTCCAGCCCGTCCATGATCGCGCGGCAGCTGTCCTGCCAGCGGTCCGGTGGCATGTCCTCGGTCACGCCCACCAGCAGGCCGTCCACCGACCCGGCTTCCTTGAGCAGGTCGACCGCGGTCTGCGCCACCACCGCGTCGGGCTTCAAGTGCACCGACGAGGGAAAATTGATCCACAGCACTTTGCCCGGCCACGCCGCGCGCGCCTCGGCGAGGGTCATGTCCGTGTCCGGCGCCGGCGTAAACGCCTCGATGTAATCCAGCGGCAGGCCCGCGATGGCCGACGCGATCAGGCGGTTGTTGGCGTCGAAGTGACACCCGATGAGCTTGCCGTGCCGGTGCATGACTTCCGCGGCCTCGTGGTAGTGCGGCACGTAGTATTCCTCGAACACGCTCCGCCCGATGATCTCCGGCGTGACGTTTCCGCCATAGTTGGCGTGCCCCGCCGGCGACCGCGCCACGAGCTCGTAAATCTTGCGCCGGTTTTCGACGAGGATCGCGTAGAGCGCCAGGATCTCGTCGCGCCGTTCCATCCACTCCTCGCAAAACTGCTGCATCGTCATGACGCCGCCCGAGATCAGTTCCTGCAGCGGCTCGAGGCCGAAGTTCGCGCGGAAAATCGCATCCTCGCCGAACGCCGCCTGCGCCGCCGCGCACTCGGCATACGCCGGCACGTAGGTTTCGTCCTGCAGGTAACATCGGATCGCGGCGTAATCCTCGGGACTTTTCAAAAGCAGCTCGTGCCGCCACGAGGTGAAGCCGCCGTCCTCGACGAGCGAGGACAGCGTGCCGCGCGCCGTCTCGTGCTGCGTGCGCGTCATCCGCTTCCCCTTTTCCCACCACGTCTGCGCCGTCGTCCGCACATTCGGCCGGTGCGTGTGAAACACCGGCAGGCGGTTCACGATGCATAGCCCGCGGTTCCGCATCGCCCGTTCCGCCGCGCACTGCGGCAGCATGCACTCGTAAACCGTGAAGGGCACGCGGTCCGAATGTTCGCCGCGCAGCGCCCGCTCGACCCGCTGGCGCGGCGTCATGGCAAGTGCGTCCGCGCGTAGTCGCCCAGCGCGCGGAGATTTTCCTCCGGACTGTCCGGCGGGACTTCGCAGCCTGCGCCGACGATGTAGCGCGGCCCCGCGTCGCGGTGACACGCCGTGACCGCCGCGGTGACGTCCGCCGGTGTGCCGTTGCGCAGTACGGCGACAGGATTCAGGTTGCCCAGCAAAACTTGGTCCGGGTCCATCTGCTCGCGCGCCAGCGCCAGCGGCACCATCGAGTCGAGATCCACGATGGCACAGCCCAGGCGCCCCATGCCCGCGAGGTGCGCACGGGTGTTGCCGCAGATGTGGAGCCGGACCGGCACGCCCAGCGCACGCACGCCCTCGACGAGGCGCTTCTCCTCGGGCCAGACGAACTCCTGGTAGACGTCCGGCCCGACCAGCGAAGCCGCCGCGTCGCCGAGGCCGATGAGGTCCGCGCCCGCGGCGACCTGCTCGCGCGCGAAGCGCAGCTCCATCTCCACGACGAAGGCGAAGAGCTCGCGCACGAAATCGGGGTCGTCGTAAAAGTCCATCATCAGCGTGTTGATCCCGCGCAAATCCGCCGCCTGCGCGATCGGTCCCTCGATCCAGCCTTCGACCAACAGGTCGCGCCCCACGCGCTCGCGCAGCCGCCCGACGCCCTTGATCCGGTCGTGCAGGCGCCCGCCGCCCAGCGGGTCGGGCTGCCGCAGCCCGGCAAGCTGGATCTTCTCCGCCAGCCGCGCCTCCTCCTCGATGAACGACGGCGGCTGCTCCGGGAAATACTGCACGCGCGCCCCGCAATCGGCCGCCTCGCGCGCGGGGTCGGAGATCGTGCTCACGAAGTCGAAGCCGAACGTCTCCGCCGTTCGCACCTGCGCGTCGGCCAGCACGCGGTAATCCGTGCAGTAATCGAGGTAACGCGCCTTCGCCTGCCGCGCGGCGAACATCATCGTGATCGGCATGAAGGGCAGCCGGTCCACCGGCCGGCCCGCCAGATGGGCTAGAATGCGTTCGCGACCGTTCATGCTGCGACCCCGCCGTTCAGTAGTTACCTTCGCGTCGCCAGACTTCGAGCATCAGCTCGTAACTGGCGAGGGGCATGCCGGTGTAGATGCAGTTGCTCGTGGAGAAAATGTAGCCGCCACCCGGCATGCCGTGCTGCAGCGCGTAACGCGCCGCCTCCTCGATCTGCGCCGGCGTGCCCGTGTCGAGCATGCCGCAATGCACGTTGCCGATCAGGCACACTTCGCGGCCGTAGCGGCGCTTGACCTCGGCGATGTCCACGCCGCCCTGCGGGTCGAGCGAGTGCAGCGCATGCGGGTGCGTCTGCACCAGCTGGTCGATGATCGGCATGATGTTCCCGTCCGTGTGCTTGATCACGTAGTAGCCGAGGTCGCGGTAGCCCTTCGTCACCTCCGCCAGGTAGGGCGTGATGAATTCCGCAAACTGCGCCGGACTGAGGAACGGCCCGGTGTTGAAACAGTAGTCCGCACAGAGCGCAAAGCCGTCCAGCCCGCCCGGCCGGCGCAACCGCGTGGCGATTTCCAGCGCGTTCTTCACGTAGCCGGCGGTCTGCGCCTTGAGCTTGTCGGGCTCTTCCACGAGGCGGCAGGAAAACTCCTCCATCTCCGTGCCGTTCGGGATCGCGAAGGTCGCATCACCATGCGCCATCAAAAAATAATCGTCGCCCGAGCGCTCGCGGATCAGGTCGACCATGCGGTCCAATTCCTCCGGCGTGCCAGGGTTCGGATGAATGAAAATCGCGGAGTGCTCATAGCGCTTCGCCGTCGCCACGTAGAGGTCGGCCATGTCACGACGGTGCATCTCACGCTCCTTCGGTTCCATCTGCAGCCACTGGCTGTATTCGCGATGCGACGGGTGGACCTTCCCGAACGCCTCCATCGTGAGGAAAAACACCATTTCCAGGTGCGGCACGCGGCCGGTGAGCGGACGACGCTCGAGGGCCTCGATCATGCGTTGGCGGGGCGTCATGGCTGGGGCCCGGTGGGCCCGCGTCACCGGCCGGGCGGCCGGGTGGGACTTCGCCTTCATGCCTTTCCCGATACGCCTTCCCCCCACCCGCACAACGCGCAAACACTTCCAGAGCAAGATATGCGCAAAGATTGCCAAACCGCACCGCGTTCCGGTCCTCGAAGCCGGGTCCAATCGGTGCCAACTTACTCCCGTGCTCCCTTTCTCGCTCATTGATTCCTTCCTCCTCCGGGCCTTCCGCTTCCGGACGCGCGGGTTTCTCCGCATGGAAGAAGCCCCGGGCACCATGCCGCCCGCGCCGCGCGAGGGAAACGGCTACCTCTACATCCACGTGCCGTTCTGTGAGGTGCTCTGCCCGTTCTGCTCGTTCCACCGCGTCCAGCACCACCACGGCCAGGCCCAGCGCTACTTTGCGTCGCTCCGCGAGGAAATCCGCCGCTACCACGCCGCCGGTTTCCGCTTCACCGGGGTCTACGTCGGCGGCGGTACGCCCACGACCGAACCCGGCGAGCTCGTCACCACGCTCAACCTCGTCCGCGAGCTGTTCGGCGTGAAGGACATCTCCGTCGAGACCAACCCCAAGGACCTGCGCCCCGAGATCCTCGAGCCGCTCCGCGCCGCGGGTGTCACCCGGCTGTCCGTCGGCGTTCAGAGCTTCGACGACCGCCTGCTCAAGGACATGTCCCGCTACGAGAAATACGGCAGCAGCGAGGTCATCCAGGCTCACCTTCGCGCCGCCGTCGGCATGTTTCCCACGCTCAACGTCGACCTCATCTTCAACCAGCCGCACCAGGACATCGCCTCGCTGGAACGCGACATCGCCATCCTCCACGACCTCGGCGTGAACCAGGTGTCGTTCTACCCGCTGATGACCTCCCCCACCGCCGCGCGGCGCATGGCCGGCGTGATGGGCCTGCCGGACCACCGCCGGCTGCGCACGTTCTTCACCACCATCCTCGCGCGCCTGCAGCCCGAGTTCACGCCCACCTCTGCGTGGTGCTTCACGCGGCGCGGGCACGGCTGCGACGAATACATCGTGGACGCCGACTACTACGTCGGCGTGGGCAGCGGGTCGTTCAGTTTCCTCGACGGCACGCTCTACACGACGACGTTCTCGCTCGAAACCTACGCCCAGCGCATCGCGGCCGGCTTGACCGGCATCACCACGCGCCACCGCCTGAGCCGCGGCGACCTCATGCGCTACACACTGCTGATGCGCATGTTTGGCCTCCGCCTCGACCGTGCCGCCATCCAGCGCCGTTACGGGGCTTCCTTCTTCCGCCGGCTCTGGGGCGAATTGCGCACGCTCGAATGGCTCGGCGCCGCCAAGCGCGACGACCGCGGCTGGCAGCTTACGGAGCGCGGCATGTATTGGCTCATGCTGATGATGTCGGCGTTCTTCGAATCCGTGAACGACTACCGCGACGCCATGCGCGCCCACATTCGCGACGAGAAAAACGAGAGCGACACGCTTTGCGTCCCCGCCATCAGCCCCGCGGGCATCGGCAAGTAAGGCGGGTTGGCCGCGAAAAAGCGCAAGCGGGCGCAAGGAGGAAGCGCACCCGCAGATTTCCGTTCTTGTGCTTCTTGCGCCTCTTTGCGGCCAACCTCTTCAATCTGCCCGGCTGACCACTTTCACGCGGCCACCGAGCCGCGTCGGATCCACCCGCCCGGTCAACGTCACCGGCGACCCGCGCCAGTCGATTTTGACCAGGTTGTCCCCCGGACGGAGCGCCGCCGTGATCTCCACTTCGTCCGGCGCCCAGCGCAGCGACCCGCAATCCTCCCGGTTGACCCACACCTTCGCGCCGTTGCCGGTGATGCCCGCGCACTGCAGGAAATACTTCCGGCCCGCCACCGGGCGGAGATTGACCTGCTGCGAGTAACGCACGGGTCCGCTGTAAAACGGCAGCCCCAGCTCCGTCCGCGTGGTGGCCGACGTCGCGCGCTCGTCCGCTGCCGGCACCGCCGCGATCACGCCGCCGCGCCGCACGACCACGTTTCCCTCCAGCCGGCAGTCACCGATCATCCCATCGGTCGATCGCCGCAGGATGAAACGAAACTCGAGCCGATTGGTGCCGGGCCGAATGCCTTTCCCTAGCGTGTGCGTGAGCAGGAAATCCCCGCTCTTGCGCCAGCGCGTCAGCGGCCGGCCGTTGAGTCGCGCCGTCCACTCGCCTCGCAGATGGCCGGACTCGCACACAAGTTCCAGCGCCGGCCGACCCTGCACGGCAAACGAGGTCCGGTAAATCCACTCCCGCGGCTGATCGAGCGCCGAGTTCAGCGGCACCGACCCAAACAGCGTCTGGCCGCTTTCGCGCGTCCACTCCGGCTGCAACGCGAACGCCGGCGCCAGGTCCACTTTCCGCCCATTCAGCGTCCATTCGCCGAGAAACACCGTGTTGCGCTTCGGCCGAATGACATTCCAGCGATCCGGCAGCACGAGCTGTGTCCGCGCCGGCGCAGAATCGGTCGCGGCCACGCGTTCGTCGATGCTCCGGCTTTCGCCGCCCTGCAATTGCCCGAAAGCCGCGCCGAGCGTGAAGGCCGCCGACTCCTGCCCCACGTTCGTCACGAACCAGCGTCCGTCACTGCGACGCGCCGCTTGCACCTCGCCGTCCGACTCCAGCGGCCCGCGCAGTGAATGCAGCGCCCAGCGTTCGTCGAGCACCGTGCCCTTCGCGTCCAGCGCCGCCAACCGCAGCAGGGTGTCGCGATCCGTGAAATCGCGGAAGAAAACCAGGTGCCGGTAACGGCAGGCCCCGAACGCGAAGCGCCCGCCCACCGCCCGGACGCCTTCGAGTTCGTCGTCGTCGATCCAGTGCAGCCGCAAGCCGCGCCGTGCCATTTCCGTCGCGAACTGCGCCGCGCGCGTCAGCAGCCCCGCTGCCTTCCGCTCGCCGCTGTCGGGCATCCCGCGCAAAAAGTCGATCGGCCGGATCGCCAGCACGTCCGGCGCCACGCCCGGCCCGAGGAACTCCGCCGCGCGCCGAAACTCGTCCGCCCACGCCGCAAAGTCCGCCGGGTCGAACGCCGGCGGCGCAAAGCTCGGCGGCGCATCCAGCTTCCGGTAGCCGTCCAGCGAGTAGAGAAAACCGTGCGGCACCGCGACGTTGATGCCCGCCAGCGCGAGCCAGTCGCCCATCCGCTTCATCGTGCGCAGGTCCAGCGTGAAGTCGCACGCGCCGAACACCTCGCACAGCGCCTGCGGCCGGCCCGCCTGCGCCGCCGCCGACACCGCCAGGCTCGCCGTAAGGTTGAGAATCGCGTTCTTCCGGTCGCCCGCCGCCGGGATAATCACGTCGCAGCCCGGCACCTGGAATTTCCGCAGGTTCGCCAGCACGCTGCCCACGTGGCGCGACTCATACCACCACTCCTCCTCGGGGCTGATGTGGCCCGTCAGCGCCAGCCGGTGCCCGCCGCACCACTCGCTGAGCGGCGTCGTCCAGTTGTCCAGGAAAGCCCGCGCGGTCGCGCGCCGGTAGTTGCGCCGCGCATCATTCGCCGCCGCGCCTTCGTCCCCGGCGAGCGCAAACGCGAGTGTCGGCGCAATCTTGCCCACGGCCCGCGCCACGCCTTCGCCCCACGGCAGCGGATTGCGGAATTTCGGCTCGTCACAAAAAATCCCCGGCACCGTCCGCCCAAAATGCTTCCCGAAGCGCCGCGCATACGCCGCGTGCGTCAGCTCGAGAAACAGGTTCGTTGCCGCGCGATTCGAGACGTCCACGTAATTTCCGAACGGTTCGATCAGCTCGCCGCCGGTCTTTGACACGATCGCGACGACTTCCCAGCTGCCCCGCGGCAGCACTGCCGCCAGCACGTTCTCGGGCAGGACGCAGATGGCGCGCGGGCAATCGAACACTTCCGCCGGCCCCGTCGGGTAGTAGAGCTTGCTGTCGACGTCGTTGGTCTTGCGCCACGTGTCCGCCACGGCCCCGACGTCCGCGAGCAGGTCGAGCGTCTCGCGCCGGCCCGTGCGTCGACGCGCGAAGCAGGCCAGCATGTTGCCCCCGCCGAGCCGCCACTCGATTCGGCGGCCGCCGCGGAAATTCTTCCGCTGCACCCGCAGCGACTGCTCGACGAACTCCGGGTGACGCCGCACGACCTCTCCGCCCGCCACGCCGCTGGGATACGGCATCTCGTCGTAAAGCCACGCCTGCATCCCGCGACGCCGCGCGGTTTCGATGCAGCACCGCACGGCCGCAAACCATTCTTTGGAAAGGTAAGGCGTCGCCAGCCCCTCGCGCGCGTGGATGAAAAACCCATCGCACCCCGCCGCGCGAATCTCCGCGAGCCGCGCGCGCAGCCGGGCCGGTTCCAGCCGGTGGTTCAGGAAAAAGAACGGCAGCACCTCGGCCCCGCGCGTTTTGGTCCCGGTCTTCGGCATATCAGGTCACAAGGTCTTCCGGCGCGCCGCCGGATCCGCTCGTCACAGGACGCGCCCGTGCCTCCAGCGCCTCCCGCACCACGCCGGCGCGGCGGCCGTAGTAGCGTGCCATTCCGCCTTGGTAGACGAACGTCAGCAGCGCGACCGCCAGATACGTGCCATAAAACGCCCGGCGCAGCGACGGCTCCATTTCGGCCATGTCGATGCCCAGGTCCGTCATCGCGGAACGCAGCTCCGGCGACACGCCGTGGCTGGAGTCAAAGCCCAGCTTGATCAGGCAGTAGGCCTCGATCGCCGCCAGCACGATCCACTGCGAGCGCACCAGCACCCGCACGCCGGCCGCGTCTCCGCCCAGCACCTGCTTGCGGCCCTTCAATTCCGTCCACCCGCCAAAAAACACCGCCGCGCCCACGGCCATCCCCAGCCAGTCGCCGAGCGAGAGCACCGTGCCGAGGCCCGCGATGATCACGACGCTCAGCCCGTTGGTCTTCGCGATGCGCAGGATGCGCTGCAGCTGGGCTTCGGACGTGAGCGGCGGTTTCATGAAACGGCGGAGACTGTGACAACCCATTCCGCCCCGCGAGCCCTTTTAGGCCCACGGAACACACGAATCACACGAGGCCCAACCTCTTATCGCGAAAGGGCGAAAACGCGGAGATCGGAACCGGTCTAGCCGGAAGCTAGGAAACCGGGAGGATTGCTTCTTGGTTTCCTGGCTTCCGGCTAAAACAGATCAGCCTTCCACGTTTCCGCCCTTTCGCGCTTCCGCGATCGGATCGACTTCCGCCCATTCGCGCGGCGGCCTCAAGGCCGCTCGCGCTCGAGGTTGAGCCAGGCGCATTCCTTGGGCGTCAGCGTCACGCCGAGGCACACGAGCGAACTCACCGTCTCGCTCAGGATGCGCGGGCCGATCAACGCGAATGTCGGGAACGGCTGGGCCAGCACGTAGGCCGCGGCGATCGCGATCGGCGGCACGCCCTTCTTCTTCGCCAGCGCGTAGGCGCGCTCGCGACGGGCAAAGTTGTCGTCCGAATACCAGCAGCGCACGAGTTGCTCGTCGTCCCGCTTGTCGGGGGCCGCGCGGTCGGTGAAGAATCCGCGCGCCTGGCTCGACCACGCGAGCAGGGGGATCTGGTGCTTCTTCAGCCAGCGCCGCGATTCCTTGTCGGAGGCGGAGATGCAACCGGTCCACGGCGCATCCACCATCCGCGCGAGGCTGAAGTTGTTGCTCACCACGCTGAAGCCCTGCAGGCCCTTCCGCGCGGCGTAACGGTTCGCCGCGGCGATGCGCTGCAGCGTCCAGTTGGAACCGCCGAACGCCCGGATCCGGCCCGCCTTCAGGTGCTCGTTCAGCACTTCGACGAATTCGCCGATCGGCACCTCGAGGTTGTCGCGGTGCAGCATGTAAATGTCGGCATACGTCGTCTGCAGCCGGCCGAGCGATTCCTCCAGCTGCGACGTGAGAAATTCCGGCGTGCAGAACGGCGTGTGCGCACCCTTGACGATGACGGACACGTCCTCGCGGACGCCGCGGTTCTTGATCCACTGGCCGAGCAGCTTCTCCTGCAAACCGCCCCAGTAAACATACGCCGTGTCAAACGCGTTGCCGCCCCGCGCGAAATAATCGTCCCACATCGCCGCGCTGTACGGCATCGTGACGGTGTTGTCGCAGCCCATGATCAGCCGCGAAACCGGCTTGGCCAGGTGCGGGATCGCGCCCGTCGGGATGTTCGCGTCCGCGCGGCACGCCAGCGGCCGGCGCGAGTGCGTGGACAGGAAATTCTCGGGCTTCTCCGCCTCGTAGGTCAGGCCGATGGACGCGCGCCACGCGTCGAGCGCGGCCAGGTTGCCGAGCGTGTCGGCGATGCTCATCTCCGGCACTTCGCGCAGGCCCGCTGCCAGTGCGCGCGCCACGGCGTCGGCCTCGAGGCCGTAGAGGTTCGCCGCCGTCGCGACGACGATCTCCTCCACCTTGCCGTCCTTGTGCAGGAAAAACTTCGCCGGCGTGCCCTCGCTGGGCGGGATCCACGGCGACGGCACGACGATCATGCCGGTCGAACCGTAAATGCGCGCGGAGTTGTCTTGGCTCAGCCCGACGCTCGTCGCCACCTGCGCCACGAGGCCGTTCGCGAACTTCAGGGTCGCCGCCGCCACGACGTCCACGCCCGTCTGCGGATGCAGCGAGCCCGCGCCCGTCACGGAAACCGGATCGAGGAAAGCCTTGCCCGACATCGCACCCGCGATCAGCCGCGAGAACGACACCGCGTAGCAGCCCACATCGAGGATGCCGCCGCCGCCCGCCGCGTTGGACCAGAGGCGCGACTCGGCACTGAAGCCGGCGTTGAACCCGAACGTCGCCTGCACGAGCTTCACCTCGCCGATCGCGCCGCTGCGGACGAGCTCGACGATCTTGGCGGTCTGCGGATGGCAGCGATACATGAACGCCTCCATCAGGAGGACGTTGTTGGCCCGTGCGGCCTCAGCCATGACCATGCCCTCGGCGTAGTTCAGGCCGAGGGGCTTCTCGCAAAGGATGTGTTTGCCGGCCTCGGCGGCCTTGATGGCCCACTCGGTGTGCTGCGGGTGCGGCACCGCGATGTAAACGGCCTCGACCTCGGGATCGGCCAGGAGCGCCTCGTAGCTCCCATGCGCGCGCGGATTGCCATTGGCAGCCGCGAATTTCTGGGCGCTGGCCAAGGTGCGGCTCCCCACCGCCACCAAGCGGCCGTTTTCCGCGCGGGCCAGGCCCTGTGCAAAAATCCCGGCAATGCGTCCCGTGCTCAAAATCCCCCAACCAAGTTTTTTGGTCATGACAGGCCAACGTAGGTGACTCCTCGCCTCCAACGCAACCACCGCGATGCGGGGTCGAGAATGTTCACCGGTTTGCGGCTCGGCTTTCCGTGTCCTCCGTGCGATCCGTGGACAACCATTCGCAAAATTCGCGTGATTCGCGGGCACAACTGCCGGAGACTCCCGCCATGCCGCTCTCCAAGGCCGATCTCCAGCGCCTGCGTTCCCTGCGCGAAAAGAAACACCGCGAAGAACTCGGCCTCTTCGTCGTCGAAGGCCCCAAGGTCGTCGCCGAACTCCTCGCCGCCGGCTTTCCCTTCGAGGCCATTTACGTTGTGAAGGATGGAGACGCGGCGCCCTCGCCGCGTCTGGCCGCCGAAGGTGGGCGTCGGTTTCCACACCGACGCCATCCTATCGCCGATGTGGAAATCGGCGACCACCTCCCGATCCAATCGGCGAAGGTTGAACCCATCGAGATCACCCCCGACGAAATGGCCCGCGCCAGCCATTTCCCCACGCCCTCCACCGTCCTCGCCGTCGGCAAACTCACGCACACGCCCCTCGCGCCCGGCGCGCTCGACCGTGGGCTGACCCTCGCGCTCGACGGCGTGCAGGACGCCGGCAACGTCGGCACGCTCCTGCGCATCGCGGACTGGTTCGGGCTCGACCGCGTGGTGCTGTCGCCCGACTGCGCCGACCTGTTTCACCAGAAAGTCATCAACGCCAGCATGGGCTCCTTTGCCCGCGTCCGCGCCCATACCGCCGACCTCGCCGCCGTACTCGCCGGCGTGAAAGTCCCCGTCCTCGGCTGCGACCTCCAGGGCGACGACGTCCACGCCCTCCCCGCCCTGCGCGACGCCGTGATTGTCATCGGCAGCGAAGGCTCCGGCCTCTCCGCCGCGGTGAAGCCCCATGTCACGCATTACGTGACCATCCCCCGCTACGGCGGAGCCGAGTCGCTCAACGCTGGCATCGCCGCCGCCATCGTCTGCGACAACCTCCGCCGATCCGCCAAGGCCTGAGTCTCACGCAAAGCCGCAAAGTTCAGACCGGGATCGCGTTTGCTTCGCGCCTTTGCGGCTTTGCGTGAGAAACCCCTCAGTCCTTGCTGCTGGACTTCTTTTTGCCCCCGCCGGTGTGCAGCACCATGCCGGCGAGCATGCCGATTGCAAAGACGCCGAAGAAGATCAGCGCCGCCTGCGCGTGGATGGGGTTCTTGGCGGTCGTGCCGGCGATCGGGAAGTTGAAGTCGATCACCTGCAGGTTGTTCATGCCCACGTAGAGGACGATGAACAGCATGAGGAGAAACCAGAGGGTCTTGAGGAAAGCGGCGAAGCTCATGGATCGCGAAATTGAGCCATCATCGCCTTCTTGGCGAGAGCGGGATTAAAGGCAGGTTGCCCGCGAATCACGCGAATCGACGCGAATTTTTGCCCACGGATCACACGGAATACACGGATGTTCGATCAGGCCCGATCACTGGTAGGCACGAAACAATCCATGCAGATGGATTGCTTCGTGCCTACCAAGTCAGGTTCCGGATTGAGTTCCGTGTCCTCCGTGTGATCCGTGGGCAATTTCCGGATTCGTCCGATTCGCGCCATTCGCGGGCCACCTCCGGGATCGCGCCAAAAATGAATGATACCTCCCCGCCGCCGCGCGGCACTAGCGCGGAGACGCACTTTGTGCTATCCGTTCCGGCCGCCCCATGAGTTCCGCCTCTTCCCCAATTTCCGCCTCCGCGTCCGTCTCCGACCAATCGAAATTCGAAAATCGAAAATTGCGAAGCCGGGCTACTTTTCGCCCGACGCCGACCCGGCCGTGATGAAGGCGTTCTACGAGGCCAACGGCTACCTGGTGCTCGAGAACGGCTTCACGCCGGCGCAGGTCGAGGAGCTCAAGCGCGAGACGACGCTCATCTGCCGCGGCGAGCGCGGCGAGTTGCCCGACCACCCGAAGGCCGACCCGGCCGAGCCGGACGACTCCGTGCTGTCGCGCTACCTCTGCATCCATTTCCCGCACAAGCTCTCCGCGGTGATGGAGGGCACGTTCCACAGCGCGCCCACCGTGAAGACGCTCACGACCATCATCGGGCCGAACGTGAAGGGCATGCAATCGATGCTCTTCATCAAGTCGTCCGGCAAGCCCGGCCAGGCCTGGCACCAGGACGAGGATTACATTCCCTCGCGCGACCGGACGCTCACCGGCTCGTGGATCGCGCTCGACCGCGCCACGGTGGAGAATGGTTGCCTCTGGGTGCTGCCCGGCTCGCACCGGCCCGGCATCCTCTGGGAACAGCGCTGGCACGGCGACCGGCGCTTCGACTGCGCGGAGGAGTCGGTCAACTTCCCGTTCACCGACGACCAGGCGGTCCCAGTCGAGGTGGAGGCGGGCTCGGTGGTCTTCTTCAACGGCTACCTCCTGCACCGCTCGCTGCCGAACCAGGCCCCCGCCGGCACGTATCGCCGCTCCCTCGTCAACCATTTCATGAGCTGCGAGTCGCGCATGCCCTGGGGCAAGACCCCCGACAACGAGCACAACGCGCACTACGACTACCGCGACATCATCATCGTGGCCGGGGCCGACCCCTACGCCTACCGCGGGTACACGAGCATCCAAACGCCGTCGGTCCGTCCCAGCGGCCAAGGCGGCTGCGACAAATGGGGCGGCGCGGGGAACAAGTATTCCGACGACTCCGCGCCCAAGGCGTAGCCGACCGCGTCTCCTCGTGGCATCGGCATCCTGCCGATGAGTTCCGTCGTAGCCGTCGATTACCTAATTCTGCATCGGTGTAGGGCATCGCCCCTCGCGGCGTTGGTCTCTTAGGCAAGCTCGACACAGTTGGCCAACGCCAGTTGAGATATAGGCACCCCCATGCGGCTTTACTCAGGCAAGGCTCCAGACTTTTGCGAGGATGCCGCCCACAACCGAATCGCGGATAAGCTGAAGACCGCTTTTCTGGCTACCTATCGGTACGAGCCGGGACCAGCAGAAGTTAATTCCTGGCGCAATTCACTCCGGGCGATGGCACAAATCATCGAACGGGCGAACCTCGGTGACAGCGGCGTATTGCTGGAATTTGAATTACCCCTCAGTTCGCTTCGGCTCGACTGCATGATCACGGGGACGGACCGCGCAGGAGCGAGCAATGCGACAATTATTGAGCTCAAACAATGGGACCGGTGTGACGCAGCGGAAGGCGAATGCATCCTGACCTTCACCGGGGGCGGGAACCGAGATGTCCTACACCCCTCGGTCCAGGTCGGAAGTTACTGCCAATACCTTGCCGACTCGCACACCGCGTTTCACGAAACGTCAGAAGCGGTCAACCTCTCCGCCTGTGCCTACCTCCATAACTACGCTTTTGCAGAGTCAGATCCCCTGTTGGACACAAAGTTTGACCATTGGAGGTCAAGTTATCCCGTCTACTCCGGCGAGCTGCCATTGGCGTCGTGCGTAGAGCGCTCATGCTTGAGCGGGCCCCAGCTGGCGGCGTTGACTTGCTCCCACGTCATTCCGATTTCGAACTTGTGAGCCAGGATGGCGTGCTTTGTGGCTTCGGGCGTCTCCGGATGTAACGCCAAATAGGCCGATCCATGCCGCTTGGCTTCCTCGGCAGCGTAAGCTTCATTCGATGCTTTGATTTTCGCGTTGTATTCTTCATCCGAGATGCGACCCCACTTCTTGTCGAATGCCGCTTGTTCAGCCATCGCCGCTTCATGTCGCGCAGTTTCGGAGTCCTGCTGCACCGGCGGCGTTGCAGGATAATTCATCATGGCGCACCCGCTGCACTGTAGCACCAGCAGCAGAATGGATAATCGAGCGTTCATGGCGTCATGTTAGGGAGGGACACGATCACCTCAACGTAGAACCACACACACTACAGAGCGCACAACTGTGTGTATCTTAAGATACATGAGTGATGCCAAACATCGCCTTGTTGTGAAGGTTGGCCGCGCGAACGAGTCCGTTGCGGATATGCCGTGGGACGAGAAACGTGCACTTGTTGAAGCAGCCTTTATGGGAAAGGACGCCGAAGGCCGTCGCATGGGGGTCTATATTCGCTGGCATAAGCCAAATAAGAATGGTCGACGTTGGAGTTACGATTTGCACGGCCACCTCTTCGACCCCGATACCAAGCAGCCCTTTAACAGAATCCAAAAGGCTAGGGCCGCGATCAATTCTGCGGGGACGTCACTGACGCGAGCCGCATTCCCCCCGGAGCTCACGGCCGGGCGCGCTTGCAGCGGGTGTAGGCCAGCAGGCCCAACGTGGCCGCACAGGGCAGGCCGATCTCGAACACCACGACTTGGACGAAGCCCCGGGCGTAGCGCTGCGAGGTCGATCGGGGCGGCCCCGGCCGCCGTTCGGGTGCCTTATGGCTGTGCTGGTATTTGGCCCGGGCCAGCTGCTTGTCCTGGTCGATGACGCGCATGCGCTCGGCCCAACCTAGGTTGCCGAGTTGCAGGATGACGAGCGCGACGACGACGCTGGCCAGCAGGATGAAAATGCCGCGACGAAGGTGCTGGATCATGACTTTTCCTTTGCCGGGGTCGGCGCTGCGGCGGGTCCACGCTTCAGCCGGGCCAGGACCCAGCGCACGTGCAGCGCGACGTGGATCCCAATCATGCAGGTCAAAACCGTGGCACTCACGACATGCATCATCGCCCAGAATCCATCCCGCAGCGACGGAAGTCCGATCGCGGGGAGCACGACCCGGGAACTCAGCAGACCCGACACGGTCGCTGCGATGAACATCACGTAGAGCAGTGCGTCCCAGACGTGGTTGAAACGCGTTTCGCCAGGCAGCGTCGTGAACATCTGGCGGGTGGTGGCGATGATCCAGCTCCAGTTGAGCACGAGGTGCACGGTCAATACGGGCACCAGCCCGACGCTAATCCATTCATGAGCCGCGACGCCCGTCGCATGCGGCATCGCCGCCAGCACCAACAGGCCGAACAGCAACACATCCCACCGCAACTTGAAAGCATCGCGCGCCGGCGTCGCATTGGGCGGGGGCATCGGGGTATCCCAAGCAGGTTAGGCCTGAAAACAACCGTAAACCTGGCCGCCCCGCGAGACGCGGGGCAGCTGTCAGGCGTCAGCGTTCAGCGGGCAGGGGGCGGAAGCCAGAGGCTTGGGTGTTAGGTGTTAGGTGTTAGGTGTTAGGTGTTAGGTGTTAGGTCGAGCGAGGTGGAGGCTGGTGCCCGAGACTGCGGCGATAGGGCAACAGCGATTGAGGAGGCGGCACGCTTTGCGTGCAGCGTCTGGGAATCCGGACCTAAAACCTAACACGTAACACCAAGGCGCGCGGAGCACCGCGGCCTCACGGCCAGAGCCAACAAAACACAGCGGCGGAGCCGATGGCGTAGAGCGCGGCGTCGAGGAGATGCTTCGCCGACGACGACCAGGGGCGACCCATCCAGATCGACTCGGTCACCGTGCCGAAGCCGTGCGCGATAAAGGTGACGGCCGCGACGAGTTTCGCCGCGGCGCGCGCGTGGGAATGGTCCCAGCCGATGAGCCGCGACGCCAGGTAGGCCGCGACGATGGCCACCACCAGCGTCCAAAGAAACCACATTCCGAGGTATTTGCCCATGGCGGGCGCGCCGTTGGGCAGCAGCGTGAGGTGGCCGACCGGGCCCTCGCGGTATTTCTGCAGCATTTCCGGGCTGCCCATTTCCTTCATCTCCTTGCAGTGCGGCAGCACGTAGCGGCCGGGCGGGTTGTTGCCGGTGCGGAGCGCGGCGCGCACGGCGTCCTCGTTGGCCAAGGGGCGGTAATCGCCGGCGTGCCAGTTGAAGACCATGTGGATGAGGGAGCTAATCGCGAACACGACCACTGCGCAGAGCAGGATCGGCAACCAGAGGGCGAGCAGGGCATTCATGGTAGGGGTATGGGGTTCGACTGCGCCCCGATAAATCGCACAGCCGCCCCGGTGATAAAAGCCAAAAGACGACGCCGGGCCCGGGTCAGAGGGTGCGGGCCAGAGGTCGGTGGTGAAGAAACCAGAGGTCAGTAGTCCTTAGTCGGTAGTCCGTTGTCGATCCCCTCACGCCTTCTTCTTCGCGGCGATCCAGGCGCGGACGTTTTCCTCGAGGATGTCCAACGGGACGGCGCCGTCTTTCAGGACGACGTCGTGGAATTCGCGGAGGTCGAACTTCCCGCCGTGGGCTTTGTCGCCGCCGAGTTCCGCCGTCGCCAGCTCGCGCAGCTCGAGGATCTTCATCATGCCGATTTTGTAAGCGGTCGCCTGCCCCGCCATCACGATGTAACGGTTCGTCTCCGTCGTGATGTCACGGTCGCTGTTCGGCGTGTTCGTGTGCAGCCAGTCGAGCACCTGCTGGCGCGTCCAGTGCTTCGCGTGCAGGCCCGTGTCCACCACCAGCCGCGCCGCGCGCCAGAGTTCCATCGAGAGCCGCCCGAAGTCCGAATACGGGTCAGCGTAAAAGCCCATCTCCTTCGGGATGCGCTCGCAGTAGAGGCCCCAGCCTTCGACATACGCCGTGTAGAAGCCGAACTTCCGAAACTTCGGGATGCCCGTCAGTTCCTGCGCGATCGCGATCTGCATGTGGTGACCCGGGATGCCTTCGTGATACGCCAGCGCCTCCATCTCATACTTCGGCACTGCGCCCATCTCATACAAATTCACGTAGTAGGTGCCCGGACGCGACCCATCGATCGCCGGCTGCTGGTAAAACGCCCCGCCGCTCTCGCGCTCACGGAACGGCTCAACCGCCTTCACCACAATCGACGCCCTCGGCTTCGTCAGGAACAGCTCGTCCAGCCGCCCGCGCATCGTGTCGATGATCTTGATCGCGCCCTCGAGGTAGGCCGCCTTGCCCTCCGGCGTGTTCGGGAAATAAAACTTCGGGTCCTCGCGCAGGTATTTGAAAAACGCCGGCAGGTCGCCCTTGAAGCCCACCTGGTCCTTGATCTTCGTCATCTCGCCGTGGATCCGGGCGACTTCCTTCAAGCCGATCTCGTGGATCTGGTCCGCGGTCAGGTCTGTCGTCGTCGTGCTGCGCAGCGCGAAGTTGTAGTAGTCGCCGCCATTCTGGAATTTCCACACGCCGTCGTCGTCCGTCGCGATTTGCTCCAGCGCCTTCAACTCGCCAATCAGTGACTCGTAGGCCGGCCGCACGGAGTCCGTCAGCGCCAGCTTCGCGCTCGTCAGCAGCCGCTCCTTCGTCGCCGGGTCGGCGTCGGGTAGCTTGGCGATCTTCTTGGAAAAATCCTCCAGCAGCGCGCTGGGCTTGCCGGAGTGGTCGAAGGGTTCGCCGGTGATGATCCCCTGCGACGACGCAATCACGAGGGGGAACACGAACTTCGGCGGCACGATGCCCTTCTCGCGCCGCGCCTCGAGGCCGATGATGAGCGTGTCGAAGCGCGCCTTGATGCCGTGCAGCCGCGCGATGTAGGCCTCGGCGTCCTTCACGTCGCCGATGCGGTGGATGTTGATCAGGAACGCCGCCGTGCCCGAGTGCTGCCCAAACATCTGGTTCACCGGGTAGTTGTAGAGCCGCCATTTGTAGCCCTCGACGCCCCGCTCCGCCTGCCGCACCCAGAGCCGGTAGCTGAGCTGCGTCTGGTGGTCGAGTGCGTCGAAATTGATCGTCCGCTTCAACTCCGCCAGGTGCTCCAGCGTCAGCGCCAGGTCCTCGGTGCGGTGCGCGTCGGAATTGTCGTCCCACTTGTCGTAGTCCTTCTTGATGCCGAGCTGCGACTGGAACTCCGGGCTGCGGTCGACGGCCTCGTTGAACACGCGCTCGAAAAACGCGTTGGCCTTGGCGGACTCGGCCGCGATCTGTTCCGGGGTGTAGGTGGTCGCGGCGCGCGCGGCGCCGGTAGCGAGGACGAGCAGCAGCGCCGCGACGACCGCGGCGCGGGGCAGGAAGCGATGGATCATGCCCGCGACGACAGCCCAGCACCGAACGCGCGGCAATGGGATTTTAGCCACAAAAAGGCGCGAAAAAGCACAAAGAGGATTTGCTCCCGGCATCAAAATTATTGTGCCTTTTCGTGCCTCTTCGTGGCCAACTCGACGCTCTTTCCTTCATGCCCACCCAGACTCCCGCCCAGCAGCGCGCTTTTTTCGAAACCTACGGCATCCTCAGGCTGCCCGGGCTCGTCCGCGACCGCGTCGACGCCATCATCGCCGATTTCGAAAAGGTCTTCCTCGCGCACGGGCGCAAGCCCGACGGCACGCGCCGCCGGAGCATCGTGCCGTTCGTGGACCAGAGCGCCGGCCTCAGCGCACTTCTCGATCACCCCGGTCTGCTCGCCGTCGTCGAAAACCTCCTCGGGCCCGACTTCAACTACGTCGGCAGCGACGGCAATTACTACACCGGCGATACCGGCTGGCACCGCGACAGCCTCTACCAGAGCAACAGCTACCTCAAGGTGGCCTTCTACGTCGACCGGGTGACGACGAACACCGGTTGCCTGCGCGTCATCCCCGGCTCGCACCACGATGCCGCGCTCAAGATCTGGGACGGCACCGTGACCGCCGAGTCCGAGGCCAACTTCGGCGTCACCGGCCGCGACATCCCCGCCGTGCCGCTCGAGAACGAACCCGGCGACGTGCTCATCTTCAACCACCGCGTGCTGCATTCGTCCTGGGGTGGCGGCAGCGAGCGCCGGATGTTCACGATGAACCTCGGCCGTCGCGCGAAGGACCCGAAGGAAGTCGACGACCTGATTTCCTACCTCTCGTATCACCTCCGCCCGCACGGCACCGAGCCCTACGGCCAGCCGATGCTCGACACCGCCAGCGCCGCCCGGAAGGTCCACCTCACCCAGCCCCAGCAATTCTGGGCCGCCGGCGGCGAGCACTACAAACTCCGCATGGCGAAGACGTAGGCCTCGCCACCTATTTCCACAGCACCGCATTCCACGTCAGCACGACGTAGCCGAGCAGGTGGTGTGGGTGGAAATTCGTCCGGTAGAGCGCGGGGTTGATCGAGAGCGACGGCGTGAGATTGAACGTCAGCCCCACTGTGGCGGAGTTGGCCGGGCCCGCCTGGAAATCGGTGGAGAACTGGAGCCGGTCGGAGATCACGCGCTTGTAACCCGCCAGCAGCTCGTCGTGGCCGTCGACCCGGATCGCGCCCAGGATGAAGTTGTCCGCGCCCGTGTAATATCCGTATTCGACCACCGGCGAGGGCTCGCCGCCGCGCGTCGACCAGTTGATGGCGCCGATCGTCAGCAGGTGCGGGCCCTGCTTCACCAGGTTCAGCTCCGCGCTGAACAGGCCCTCGCCTGGCTTGAGCCCCTGAAAATACGCCGCTTCAAACTGTGGCGTGATGCCCAGCTCGAACTGAATCTGCTGGCTGTTGCCGATGAATGAATGCTGGGCCTGGGCGCTCAGTGCGAGCACCCCTTCCGGCTGGATCTCCGGGGTCACGATCTGGTTCAGCCCGACGATCGTGGCGCGACTGACCGAGGCGCCGGCAAGGAAAGCCAGCGTGATCGCCACCAGGCGTGAGGTGATTCGGTTCATGCCGGGAAAAAGTTTCCCGGCAGGTTGGATGCGGGCCTGGGGCCAGCAAGACTTTCCTAGGTTCTCTTCTCCGTCAGCTCGTCGAACGCCACGCTGAGATTGCCCTGCAGGCGGTTCGGTAACGGGGCGTGCAGGTCGTCGAAGCCCGGGAAATTCTCCAGCGCGACGATCTCCGCCTTCGACTTGCCTTCGACGATCCCCTTTTCCACGTGGGCCAGCAGCGCGGACAGGAAATCCCGCTGCAGCCGGATGTCGGCGTGGCCACCGGTGACGCCGAACTTCGGGTTCCCGTGGCCGAAGATGTAGATCGCGTCCGCCGGATAGGTCTTCACCACCACCTCCAATCGGTCGATCCAGCCGCGAATGTTGCAGCCGCCCGGCCGGTCGGTCACGGGGTAGATGCGGTTGAACATCAGGTCGCCCACGTGGACGACGTTCGCCTGCTCGAAGTGGATCACGACGTCGCCGCCCGTGTGCGCCGGTCCGCGATATTTTGCGGCCACGATCTCGCTGCCGAAATCCCGTCGCCAGCCATCCGTAAAGGTCGTGTCCGGGTAGGTCTGCTTCGTGAGCGTGCCCGCCTTCTCGGCCGCCGCCCGCATCAGGTCTGGGACATTCGCCTGCGCCACGATCGTGCGCGCCGCGGGCTTGAACACCCCGTTGCCGCCGGTGTGGTCGGCGTGGTGGTGCGTGTTCATCACGACGTCGATCGTGCGGCTGTTGCGGCCAGGCAGCCCTGCGAGGCACACCGCAGCCGCTTCCGGATACTGCGTGTCGACGACCACGAGTGCGTCCGCGTCCGACAACCAGCCGATCGTGCCGCCGCGGCCGGTGAACAGACCGACGCTGCGCCGCAGCGGCTTGAACTCGGGCGTCCATTTCGCCACCGGGCCGGCCGGCGTTTTCACGGGAACGGTGGTCGGGGCCGCAGCGGCAGCGGAATCAGCGGCGAAGGACGAGCGGGCGAGCAGGCCCGCGGAAGCCAGGAGCGACGAGCGCACAATGAATTCACGTCGGTTCATGGCCGGGAGGGTTAACCGCGAATGGACGCGAATGAACGCTAATTATTTCAGACCAAGGAAGGGTTGCCCACGGATCACACGGATCATGCGAAGAGCAGTCGATTACGCCGGATAGTCGTTCTGAGCGAAACGAAGAATCCAGTGTGACCTGGTCGACCGGCCCGAAGTGGATTCTTCGCTTCGCTCAGAATGACAAATCGAGGCGGTCTTCCTTCCGTGTTCTCCGTGTATTCCGTGGGCATATCTCCGTTTCAGGCATTCGCGACCATTCGCGGTTAAAAAACCCTGTAACCATTCCCGGCCCGGACGGTTTCCCCTGACATCCAGCCATGCCCGATTCCGACCGTTTCTCCGCCCGTGATTGCCGATCTTACAGAAATCCGTGTCCAAGCGTCCCCTTCCGTGGTTAGTTTTTCCGCGACTGACGCCGTGGACTCCGCGACCGACACCCTCTCCGACCATGAGTTGATGCTCGCCGTCCGCGATGGCGAGCTGGACGCGCTCGGTGAACTCTTCGAGCGCCACCACGGGCCGCTGTTCGGCTTCCTCGTGAAGTTCACCGGCCACCGCAACGCGGCCGAGGACATCGCGCAGACCGTCTTCCAGCGGATGCTCAAATACCGCCACACCTACCGCGACGACGGCAGCTTCACCGCCTGGATGTATCACCTCGCCCGCCGCTGCGCCGCCGATCATTTCCGCAAGAGCAACGCCGCGCCCACGGCCACCGACCCCGCCGATTTCCGCCAGGTGGCCGACGACAGCCCCAACGCCGGCGACCGCGCCGCCACCCGCGACGACCACGCACTGTTGCACTCCGCGCTCGGCTGCCTCGACCGCGACGACCGCGAGGTCCTGCTCCTCAGCCGCTTCCAGGAACTTTCCTTCAACGAAATCGCCGCCGTGCTCGAATGCTCCGTCGGCGCCGCCAAGGTCCGCGCCCACCGCGCGCTCCGCGCGCTCCGCGACATCTACCTCCAACTCCAGAAGGAGAACCTCTCATGAACCTGCCTTCGTCCCGCTTTGCGCGACTACGGCAAGGCGAGTCCGCCTGATCCTCCCTTCCTGCCTCCTTCAACCTTTCCCTCTCCTCCCATGAACTGCTCTTCCGCCCAGGAACGTTTTGCCGACCTGCTGGATGCCCGCGCCTCCGACGCCGCCAGCACCGCCGACGTTCGCGCCCATCTCGCCTCCTGCCCCGACTGCCAGCGGGAATACGCCGCGCTCGCCCAGACGCTCGCCGCCCTCGACAGCCTCCCCGTCGCCAAGCCCGGCCCCGCCCTCCGCAAGAATTTCTACGCCATGCTCGAGGAGGAAAAAAACTCCGCCGCCAGCATCGCCGCGTCCGTCGTCCGCCGCCGCCATGCCGCCCGCGTTTCCCTGTGGCGCTGGATCCTCATCCCGGTGGCCAGCGGCGCCCTCGCCGTCGCCGCGTTCCTCGCCGGCACCCGCTACGCCCCGCCCGCCGCGACCCCGGCCGTGGACGTCGCCACGAAGCAGGAGCTCGCCGATCTGCGCAAGCAGGTCGCCCAGCTCGCCAACGACACGCTCAACTACCAGCGCTCAACGACCGACCGCCTCCAAGGCGTCCTCGCCACCGTCGACCAGAAAAATCCCAACCAGAAGGTCATCGCCGACCTCATCGCGGCCCTGGCTCTTGACCCGAGCGCCACCGTGCGCCTCTCCGCCATCGACGCGCTCTACCCGCACGCCAACCAGCCCGCCGTCCGCTCCGGCGTGCTCGCCTCGCTCCCCCGCGAGCAAAACGCCCTCGTCCAGGTCGAGATGATCAACTTCCTCGTCGCCGCCCGCGAACACGAGGCCGTCCCCGAGCTCGAGCGCATGACGCGCAATCCCGCCCTTGACGCGCAGGTGCGCGACGCCGCCAAGCGCGGCCTGGCCCAACTCTGATCCTTTCCACAACCCACGGCTGAACGCTGCGAACGAGCGCCCTCCGCCACCTCATCCAACCTCATCCTGCCTCCTCTCATGAAAAACGCCCGCCTGTTCCCCTCCTTCCTCATCGCCGCCGCGATGACCGTGCTTTTGCTCACGGCCGCCCGCGCCGCCGAGGACAACGAAAGCGCCACCATCAAGTTCTCCGACCCGGCGAAGCCCGGCACGGTCAAGATCAGCGTCACCAACGGAGACATCCACCTCAAGGGCGCCGAGATCAACGAGGTCCACGTCACCACCGACCTCAAGCCCGAGGAACCCGCCCAACGCAAGGACGGCCTCCGCGTCCTCACCTCCTCGTCGAGCTACAGCCTCACCGAGAAAAACAACGTCGTCGCCCTCACCTACGGCAACGACGGCTGGCCCAGCAACGGCGGCGATTTCACCATCACCGTCCCGCGTAACACCACCGTGATCATCAACAGCAACTTCGGCGGCGATGTCTCGATCGGCGGCGTGACCGGCAACATCGAGGTCAAGAGCCTCAACGGCGAGGTGCACCTCGACGACATCGACGGCGCCGCGCTCGTCGAGACGATGAACGGTGAAATCCACGCCTCCGTCCACGCCCTCCACGACGGCAAGCCCCTCTCGTTCACTTCGATGAACGGCGAAGTTTCACTCCACCTGCCCGCCGACGCCAAGGCCAACGTGCGCCTCCGCACGCACAACGGCTCGATCCTCACCGACTTCGACGACAAGGCCCTCGTCACCAAGACCGAGTCGCTCTACGTCAACAAGCGTTCCCACAGCTCGCACGCCCCGCGGGCGGTCGTCGTGGGTTCGGATGACGACGACGTGAAGCAAGCCGTCAAGGACGCGGCCCACGCCGCCGCTGAAGCGGCGCACGAAGCCGCCGCGGCGATCCACGAGGCCGCCAACGAAGCCCGCGTCGCCGCCCACGAAGCCGCCCGCGCCGCCAAGGAAGACTCGGATGGCACCGTCGCCCCGGTTGCTCCGGTCCCGCCGCTCCCGCCCCTGCCCCCGATGACGGGCGGCAAGATCGTCACCGGCACGCTCAACGGCGGCGGCCCCGAGATCCGCATCGCCACCATGAACGGCGACGTGACCCTCCGTCGAATCGAAGCCACGAAGTAAGGAGCAACTCTCCGAGGTGGGCGGCGATGTCCCCATCGCCGCCTTCCCATTTCCAGATGAACCAGGGCGGCTCTCCGAGCCGCCCGTTCTTTTTTTAAGGAGAAGCCGGGAAGCCAGGAACGGACTGCCCAAGCCTTTCTCCTGGCTTCCTGGCTTCTCCTTAAAAACCACCCGCCAGTCGCCGCGTGAACTCAGTTCGCGCGGCTTTTCTTTTTTCCCCCACCCTGCTCCACTGCCCGCCCCGGCCCTCCCCGCTTAAACCTTACCCCTTAAACCTTATACCTTACCCCGACATGCTCCTCACCGACCGCGTCGCCCTCATTACTGGTGCAGCCTCCGGCATCGGCCGCGCCTCCGCCCGGCTCTTCGCCTGGGAGGGCGCCCGCGTCCTCCTCGCCGATCTCGACGTGGCCCGCGGGACGGCCGCCGCCGCCGAAATCACTGCCGCCGGCGGCACCGCCAAGTTCGTCGCCACCGACGTTTCGAAAAACTTCGACGCCGCCCGCGCCGTCGCCGCCGCCGTCGAAGCGTGGGGCCGGCTCGACATCCTCTACAACAACGCCGCGCCCACCCGCCTCTGCAACGAACGTGACCGCGCCGTGGACGAACTGGATGAGGCGGTCTGGGACACGATGATCAACGTCGCCCTCAAAGGCGTGTTTCTCATGTCGAAGCACGCGCTGCCGGTGATGAAAAAGCAGAAGCGCGGCGTCATCCTCAACACCGCGACGATCAACGCCCTCGTCGCCGAGCCCGGCGTGGACAGCTACACCGCGGCCAAGGGTGGCGTCGTCGCGCTCACGCGCTCCATGGCGCTCAACTACGCGAAATACGGCATCCGCGTGAACACCATCAGCCCCGGCTACGTCATGACCGAATGCCAGGAAGGCTGGGCCAAGGATCCCGCCGCGCGCGCCGCGGCGGAGGCGTTGCACCTCACGCGCCTCGGCCGGCCCGAGGACATCGCCGGCCTCGCGTTGTTCATCGTGAGCGACCAAGCCGAGTTCATGACCGGCAGCAACGTCGTCATGGACGGCGGCTTCACCGCCTTCAAAGGCCCACCCGCCGCCGGCACCTTCTTTCGCCCTGAATGAGTAGCGCAGGCGTCCCCGCAGCGGAATGGGCCCCATGCTCCGTCAGGAGACCCGTCACCTTGCTTGCCCCGCGGCGCGCCGCCTGCTCTCCTCGCCGCCGTGTCCAGCCACGCCCCCCACGACTACGCTGACCCGTCCGCCCCGCCCCGTCTCTGCCAGAACTGCGAGTCGCCCCTGACCGGCCCGTTTTGCGCGCAGTGCGGCCAGCAGGACATCGATTACCACCGGGGCTTTCACCATCTTGCCCACGACCTCCTCGAGAACGTCTTCCACTTCGAGGGCAAATTCTTCGTTACCGTCGCCTGGCTGCTGGTCAAACCGGGCCGGATCACCCTTGAATTTCTCGCCGGCCGCCGCGCCAGCCAGCTGAACCCGCTGCGGTTCTACATTTTTGTCAGCGTGCTGTTTTTCCTCGGTGTCTCCCTGCTGAACCACGGCCACCTGATCGATCTCTCCCGCAAGAAGGTGGAGGACATCCAACACGACCTCACCCGGCAGGCCGAGCAGGTGAAGACCCTCTCGCGGGACTTCACGCCCGCGGAAAAGGCGGAACTCGCCCGGCGGATCACCGCGGCCGCCGAGGAGCACCAGGGCAACTTCGACCGCAAGGCGATCGTCGACGCGATCCGCGCGGCCCGGCCGGTCGCGAAGCCGGCCCCGCCCGCCCCCGTCGCGTCCCAGTCGGGCCACACCAAGGTCAGCATCGACCAGTCCACCGGCTTCGGCCGCAACCTTCTCCGCAAACTCAGCACCGGTGAACTCTCGCTCATCGACATCTGGGAGGCCATCGAACACCGCGTCCCGACTTTGCTGTTCCTCGGCGTGCCGCTCTTTGCCCTGCTCCTGAAGATTTTTTACTTCCGCTCGGGCAAGTTCTACGTCGAACACCTCATCTTCTCGCTGCACCTGCACACCTGGCTCTTCCTCGTCATCATGGTGGGCAACGGCTACCTGAAGCTCGCCTCACTTGGTCCCGGTTGGATCGGCACGCTCGCTGCCTGGGCGATCGCGCTCTGGGCGCTGTGGTATGTCTTCCGCTCCTTCCGCGTCGTCTACGGCCAGGGCCGTTTCCTCACCGCCGTGAAAATCCTGCTCCTCGGAATGGTCCACTTCTTCGCCCTGCTGGCCCTCGCCTTGGCCTTGGTCTCCGCCACCGTCGCCTGGCTCGCCTACGAGTGAGGCAGCACGTCTGGCGTGGCACGGGTCTCTGGCCCGTGATTCCGAAGTAGCGCAGGCGTCCCCGCCTGCACTCTCATCGCTTGTCAAAATGCACTCCTGCACTACGGGGGTCCGTGCATTGCCGAATCACGGGCCAGAGACCCGTGCCACGCCGATCGTACCGTCAAAACTTCACGGAACCTCGTCCCGTGCCGATAGACTCATTCCTCCAGGTGTCGCGCCACGGATGCGGTTTTGCCGCGTCCGTTATGACAGGCCGCCCGTATTTTCTTTTGCTAATTCCGCGCTATCCTGAGTCAGTGATCGTTCCGCCCGTATGCTCGCTCCCATCATCGTCATCTTCCTCCTCACCGCCCTCGTGGCGTCCGAACCCGATTCGTCGGGCAACGGGGACGTGTAAGCTGACGCATGGCTCGCGCGTTACGTCGGTTTTTGTGCCGCGGTTTTTGCGCCGCTCCTTGCACCCCGGGGGACTTTGATTTCGTCTGGAGGCGATCCTCGTGACACCGCCCCATTTCCTCCGCGCCCTCTCCTCGCCGAACTACCGCCGCTACCTGCTGGGCCAGTGCGTGTCGTTGATGGGCAACTGGATGACTACCACGGCCGCACTGTGGCTGGTCTACCAGCTCTCCGGGGATCCGTGGGAAGTCGGTTTGGTGGGCTTCGCCAGCCAGGTGCCCGTGCTGTTCTTCGCGCCGTTCGCGGGCGTGCTCATTGACCGCCGCGATGCCCTGCAGCTCATGCGCTTCGCGCAGGTGCTCGCGATGCTGCAGTCCGCCGCCCTGGCCACGCTCACGCTGACCGGCCACATGACCGTCTCCCGCCTGATCGCGCTGTGCTTTGTGCAGGGCGTGATCAACGCCCTCGACTGGCCGTCCCGACAGGCCCTTACCTACCCGCTCGCCGGCGATCGCAAGCTCCTGGAAAACGTCATCGTCCTCAATTCCATCACCTTCAACCTCGCGCGCCTCATCGGCCCCGCCATCGCCGGCTTCGTCATCGCCGCCGCCGGGCCCGGCTGGTGCTTCGCGCTCGACGCCCTCAGCTACGTCGCCGTGCTCGTCGCCCTCGCCGGCGTCCGCCTCCCGGCCGCCGCACCCCGTGCGAACCCCGCGCATCCCCTTGCCGACCTGCGCGAGGGCGTGCACTACGCGTGGCGCCATCCCCTGCTGCGCCGCGTCCTGCTCATGGTGCCCATCATCGGGCTCGCCGGTTTTGCCCACAGCATCCTCGCGCCGGTGTTCGCGGAGACGATTTTCCACGGTGACGCCCGCACGCTGGGTTTCCTGATGTCTGCCACGGGCGTCGGTGCGCTCGCCGCGGGCCTGCGGCTGACGCTGCGCACCGCGAACACGGGTTTGGAACGCGTCGTGGCCCTCGGCGCGACGATCGGCGGGACCGGCCTGGTGGGCATCGCCCTCTCGCCGTCGTTCCTCGTCGCCCTGCCGTGCTTCGCCGCCGCGGGCGCCGGCGGCGTCCTCGTCATGGCCTCGAGCAACACCCTGCTCCAGTCCGCCGTCGACCACGACAAGCGCGGTCGCGTGATGAGCCTTTTCTCGATGGGTCAAAGCCTGTTTCCCATCGGCTGCCTGCTCACGGGCGCCGCCGCATCGGCCTTCGGCGCGCCGCTGGCCCTCGCCGGCTGCGGCGCTATCTGCCTCGTCGCCGCGGCTGTTTTCGCCCGGGGTCAGGGCAGCATCCCCTCCGGCGTGACACGGGCCTCCGGGCCGTGATTCCGTGGTAAGTAGCGCAGGCGTCCCCGCCTGCCTGGGTGGGCCGCGCGCGGCGCGCACGGCCCACCCGAATAGCAAGACCACGCCCGCCACTTTCCGGCATCCCACCTGCTCTTCCACGCGTAATAGAAATACACCGCCAACCGCCCTCATCGCGCCGAACTCGTAATGTCCGCCAACGTCCCCGCCACTTCCCCGCTCCGCCGCGCCCTGGCTGCTTTCGTGCAGTGGTTCGACTCCGATTACGCACCCGAGGGGGCCGCCCACATCCGGGCGCAGCCCGACCGCGTGGACTGGGTTCGCTGCATCCCGTTCATCATCCTGCACGCCGGCTGCTTCATGGTGCTTGGGACCGGGGCCAGCGCCTTCGCGGTCGGGAGCGCCATTTTCCTGTATTTCGCGCGGATGTTCGCGGTCACCGGCATCTACCACCGCTACTTCTCGCACAAGACTTACCGCACGTCGCGCCTTGGCCAGTTCCTGCTCGCCCTGTGGGGCGCGACGACCGTGCAACGCGGCGCGCTCTGGTGGGCCTACCACCACCGGCATCATCACCAGCACTCCGACGGGCCCGAGGACACGCACTCGCCCCACGTCCACGGCTTCTGGTGGTCCCACATCGGCTGGATCACGAGCCGCCGCCATTTCCCGACCGACTATTCGAAGATCCGCGATCTCGCCTGTTATCCGGAACTGGTCTGGCTGAACCGCTTCGACACGATCGTGCCCATCCTTTTCGCCACCGGCCTCTGGGGCCTCGGCTGGTGGCTCGAGCTCCACGCACCCGGGCTGCACACCACGCGCTGGCAGATGCTGGGCTGGGCATTCTTCGTCAGCACTACGCTGCTGTTCCACGGCACCGCCTGCATCAACTCCCTCGCGCACCTGATGGGCCGCCGCCGCTTCCAGACGAGCGATGATTCCCGCAACAGCTGGATTCTCACGCTCATCACGCTCGGCGAGGGCTGGCACAACAACCATCACCGTTACATGAGCGCCACCCGCCAGGGATTCTACTGGTGGGAATTCGACCCGACCTACTACGGCCTCAAGCTGCTCTCGTGGACCGGCTTCATCCGCGACCTCAAGCCCGTGCCCGCCTCCGTGCTCGCCGAAGCCGCTGCCCGCGACCCGGCCACCTCCCCCACCAACGCCGGTCACACCGTTCCGCCGCGCCCCGGGTTTTCCGCCCTCAAGAAGGTCGCTTCCGCCACCGGCGCGTAGTCCCCGGCACCCGTGGCAAAAATTGCGATCATCGGCACCGGCATCGCCGGGCTCGGCTGCGCCCACTTTCTCCACCAGGAGCACGACCTGACGCTGTTCGAACAGAACGACTACGCCGGCGGACACACGAACACCGTCACCGTCAAGGAGCCGTCCACGGGCCGCCCCGTCCCGATCGATACCGGCTTCATGGTGTTCAACCACGTCACCTACCCGCTGCTCACGCGGCTCTTCCGCGACCTCGCCGTCCCGACCAAGCCCACGTTCATGTCGTTCAGCGTGCGCCACGCCGGCACCGGGCTCGAGTTCGCCGGCTCCTCGCTCAACCACCTCTTCGCCCAGCGCCGCAACCTCTTCCGCCCTCGCTTCTACCGCATGCTGGCCGCAGTGAACCGCTTCAACCGCGAGGCTGTCGCCGCCCTCGACGACCCGGCCGTGCGCGATGAGACCCTCGGCGATTACGTCCGGCGCCGTGGCTACGGCCGGGACTTTTTTGATCTCTACCTCGTGCCGATGAGCTCCGCCGTGTGGAGCACGCCGCCGGAGCTGATGCTGGAATTTCCCGCGACGTCCCTGCTGCGATTCTTCCACAACCACGGCTTTCTCGGCCTCGACACCCAGCACCCGTGGTGGACCGTCGACGGCGGCGCCAAAACCTACGTCGAAAAAATCTCCGCCCCATGGCGCGACCGGATCCGGCTCGGCCAGGCCGCTGTCCGCGTCTCCCGCACCCCCGCCGGCGTCACGCTTACGACGTCCGTGGGCGCCACCCACCCCTTTGACCAGGTGATCCTCGCCTGCCACGGCGACCAAGCCCTCCAGCTCCTCGAGCGGCCCAGCGCTGGCGAAGCGCGCCTCCTCCGTGAGTTCAAATACCAGCCCAACACCGCCACGCTCCACACCGACACGAGCGTCATGCCCCGCACCCGGCTGGCGTGGTCGAGCTGGAACTACGAAATCAACCGCGATGCCGACGACCGCATTTCGACCGCAACGCACTACTGGATGAACTCGCTGCAGGGCGTCTCCGACCGGGAGAACTATTTCGTCAGCATCAACCGTCCCGAGGCCGTCGCGCCCGACAAGGTCCTGCGACGCATCGCCTACGAGCATCCGCTCTTCAGCCTCGGCGCCGTCCGCGCGCAAGCCGAACTGCCCGCGCTGAATGCCGCCGCCCGCGGCACGACGAACACCTTCTTCGCCGGCGCCTGGCAGCGCTACGGCTTCCACGAGGACGGCCTGCTCAGCGCGTATAACCTCTGCACCCAGCTCCTCGGCCGCGACCCATGGCCCACCTGACTCGAGTAGCGCAGGCGGGACGCCTGCGCTACCAACGCGTCCGCGCGCCAGCCTTGCCCGTATCATTTGATCCCGCCATGCTTCCCCCCGTCCGCATGAATTCCTGCCTCTACGAATGCCGGGTCATGCACGCGCGGTTTGCGCCCCGGCCGCATCGGTTTCTCTACCGGATATTCCTGTTCGCCATCGACCTCGACGAACTCGACACGCTCCACCGCCGCTTCGCGCTCTTCTCCGTCAATCGCCCCAACCTCTACTCCTTCCGCGAGCGCGACT
Organism: uncultured Opitutia bacterium; assembly: GCA_903862955.1. Lineage (GTDB taxonomy): Bacteria > Verrucomicrobiota > Verrucomicrobiia > Opitutales > Opitutaceae > Opi-474. Next base: position 197,431 of record CAIPAH010000013.1, on the reverse strand, counting down.
TCCTGCCGACGAGCGAGCTCGTATTCAACGGTAGGGCGAATCCTCCGGATGAGCCGCGTTCGGGCCCAGCGGTCCCGCCCTACCCCAATCTCAAGGCCCGCGTCACCGCTTTTATGGCCGCCCGCGGCGTCGACCTCACCGGCGGCCGCGTGTTGCTCGTGACCCTGCCGCGCGTGCTGGGCTACCTGTTCAACCCGGTGTCGTTCTACTTCTGTTACGACCGCACCGGCGTACCCGTCGCCGCCCTCGCCGAGGTCACGAACACGTTCAAGGAAATGAAGCCTTATTTCCTCGGCCCGGATACGCGTGCGGACGCCAGCGGCGCATTTAGGTTCCGCGTCCCGAAACATTTCTACGTGTCGCCCTACACCGATGTGGACGTGGACTTCGATTTCACGCTGCGCCCGCCGGGCGAGAACCTCTCGGTCCAGATCGACGACTACATCGGGGCCGACCGCACGCTCACCAGCACGCTCGCCGGTCCGCGCCGCGAGCTGACGGGCGCCCAGCTCGCCTGGTTCGCCGTCAAATACCCACTCATCACGCTGCGCATCATCGCGCTGATCCACTGGCACGCCCTGCTCCTCTGGCTCAAGCGCGTCCCGTGGTTCGCCAAGGCCGCCCGCCCCGCCGACCAGCGCGAACTCTACCGGCCGCACTCCTCCATCTCCCCCGACCCACAACCGCCGGAACCTCTGCGGCCAATCCCTTCCGACCTCACATGAGCGATCCCTCCACTCCTTCCACCCCCATCGTGGCCGACTACGCCCGCCCGCCCGGCGGCACGTTCATCCAGCGCGCCGTCCTCGACGCCCTCGGTGCCATGACCAAGGGCCATCTCCGGCTCGAGCTGCCCGGCGGCGCCGTGCGCGAGTTCGGTTCGCGCGAAACGGAAACCACGCTTCCGCTCGGCCTGCCGGCGTTCGCCGCTATCCGCGTGCTCCGGCCGGAATTTTTCGGCAAATGTTTCTGGTCGGGTGACATCGGGTTCGCCGAGTCGTTCATCGACGGCGATTGGGAAACCCCCGATCTCGCCGGCGTCATCGCGTGGTTCATCCTCAACGTCGATACCGCCCCGACGCTGTCCGGCTCACAGCGCGCCCGTTCCGTCGCGCTCAACCTCCTGCGCTTCGGCAACCGCGTGGGCCACCTCTTGCGGCCCAACTCCCGCGCCACCGCCCAGCGCAACATCAGCGAGCATTACGATCTCTCGAACGACTTCTTCGCGCTCTTCCTCGACCCGTCCATGATGTATTCGGGCGCGCACTGGAAATCCCCCGACTGGACGCTCGCCGACGCCCAGCGGGAAAAAAACGACGCGCTGTGCCGCAAGCTCCGACTCGTCCCGTTCGACCACGTGCTCGAGATCGGCACTGGCTGGGGCGGCTGGTCGATCCACGCCGCCCGCACCTACGGCTGCCACGTCACCACCGTCACCATCTCGCGCCAGCAGTTCGAACTCGCGCAGGCTCGCGTCGCCACGGCGGGGCTGGCCGACCGCGTAGACGTCCAGTTCTGCGACTACCGCGACCTCACCGGCCGCTTCGACAAGGTCGTCTCCATCGAGATGATGGAGGCGATCGGCCACCGCTACCTGCCGGAGTTCTGCGCGACGCTCCACCGCGTGCTCAAACCCGACGGCCTGCTCGCCCTCCAGTTCATCACTTGCCCGGACAACCGCTACGACCAGTTCCGCCGCGGCGTGGATTTCATCCAAAAGCACATTTTCCCGGGCTCGCTCCTGCTCTCCCTCAACCGCGTCAACGACCAGCTCAGCCGCGCCGGCGGTTTCGTGCTGCACGGCGTCGAGGACCACGGCCACGACTACGTGAAGACCCTGCGCGCCTGGCGGGACAACTTCCGCGCCCGGCTCGGCGACGTGCGCGCGCTCGGGTTCGATGACCGCTTCATCCGCAAATGGAGCTACTACCTCGGCTACTGCGAGGCCGCCTTCGCCATGCGCAACATCTCCGTCGTCCAAACGGTGCATACGCGCGCCAACAACATCACGATCTGAGCTCTCAGCAGTCAGCTGTCAGCTCTCAGCTACTTACCACCGCTCAACACCTTCATCACGCCTGCGATCTCCTTGCTGAAAGCTGATCGCTGACCGTTTCCCCCACCATGATCCTCTTCCTCCGCGCCCTTTTCATCATCATCATCGCCTCGATGCTGTGGGTCACCAGCTGGGCGAGCCTGCATTGCCCGCTGTTCGGCATTCCGCCTGCAGTCGTCGGCCATCCTTGGTTCATCGCCACGCTCTTCGACGCCTATTGGGGCTTCGTGACGTTCTATGTCTGGGTGGCCTTCAAGCAGACGTCCTGGCTCGCCCGCGTGGCGTGGTTCGTCGCAATCATCCTGCTCGGCAACATCGCCATGTCGGCCTACTGGCTCCAGGAACTCTTCCGCACCCCCCGGGACGGCCGCCTGGTGGACATCTTCACCGTGCGACGCGAGGGCCCCGGCTGGCTCGGCCTCATCCTCGCCGTGCTGGGCATCACCGTCACGCTGCTGGGTCTCCGGACGTAGCGCAGGCGTCGCCGCCTGCACTGTTTGAAATGCAGGCGAGACGCCCGCGCTACGATTCTGATCGTCCCACGCCATCAACCACCACCTCACCCCCCCGTGTCCTCGGTGACACCTCCGTGAACTCTGTGACGGCATTCCCTCCGTCCCTTCCGCTAACACGGCTTGTGCCCCGCGGGGTCGTCGTTTACGCCTTTCCGCCCGTGGCAGAATCTTCCCCTGAAAACCCGCCGGTCCCGGCCCGCAACTTCTGGCAGCGCCGCGTGCGCGACCCGATCGTCGCCCAGCTGACGCAGGGCATCAGCCCGGAAAAAATCGCCCTCACCGTCGCCGTCGGCAGCGCGTTCGCCCTTTTTCCCGTCCTCGGCACCACCACGCTCCTCTGCTTCATCGTCGCCTGGGCCATGCGGCTGAACCAGCCCATCGTCCAGCTCATCAACCAGGCGCTGTGGCCCCTGCACTTCCCCGCGATCTTCGGCTGCATCTGGGTTGGCGAGTCCATCTTCGGCGCCCCTCACATGCGCATCGGCATCCGTTACCTGCGAAAAATGTCCGAGATGATCTGGAACGACCCCGCCCTGTTCTTCCACCAGTTCGGCCTCACCGTCATGTACGGCGTCGTGGCTTGGGCGATCATCGCCCCGTTCTACATCGCTGCGATCTACCACATTGCGCTGCCGATCACGCGGGAAGTTACCAAGCTCAAGCACAAGGCAGCCGTCGAACCCCCGGCCGACGCATGACCGCCCTGCCGCTGCTGCTGCTGGCCCTCGCGGCCCTCTGCCTCGCGTTCGGCTTGCTCTACGTCGTCGCCCGCCGGGTGGACAACTACGGCATCGTCGACATCGCGTGGTCCTACGCCTTCGGCGCGCTCGCCGCTTTCTACGCCCTCGCCGGGCCGGGCTGGCCCGTGCGCCGCGCGCTGATCGCCGCCATGGCCATCCTGTGGAGCGCCCGCCTAGGCACCCACCTCGCCATCCGCGTGATCGGACACCATCCGGTCGAGGACGGACGCTACCAGCAGCTCCGCAAGGACTGGCAGGCCAACTTCCGCGCCAAGATGGCCGGATTTTTCCAAATGCAGGCCGTCTCGGTCGTGCTCCTCGGCGCGGCGTTCCTCGTCGCCTGCCTCAACCCCGCCCCGGTGCTGCATCCGCTCGAGATCGCCGGCGCCGTGCTCTGGTTGATCGCGATCAGCGGCGAGGCGCTGGCGGATGCGCAGCTGGCGGCGTTCAAGCGCCACACCGCCAACAAGGGCCAGGTCTGCGACGTCGGGCTCTGGCGCTACAGCCGGCATCCGAATTATTTCTTTGAGTGGCTCATCTGGGTGGCGTTCTTCGTCTTTGCGCTGGGCTCACCCTGGGGCTGGGTCGCGATCATCGGGCCCGCCAGCATCCTTTACCTGCTGTTGCGCGTAACAGGGATACCCATGACCGAGGAGCAAAGCATCCGCAGCCGCGGCGACGCCTACCGCCGCTACCAGCAGACCACGAGCGCGTTCATTCCTTGGCTCCCAAGGAAGCCCTCAGCCGTCCGCAATCAGCCGTCAGCTTCCCAGTAACCAGGCTGACAGCTGATCGCCGAAAGCTGACCGCTCACGATGCTCGACTCCCTCCTCGAAAAAAACCTCCTGCCCGACTGGCTCGTGCGCCTCGGCATCCGGCGGCTGCTCGCCCAGCGCCTTCGCGAGGAATCCGCCCGCTACGACCGCGCCGCGTATGTCGCCGACCTCAAGACCCGCGCCCTCGCCGAACAGACCGCCGCGGCCAACGAGCAGCATTACGAGGTGCCGGCGCGCTTCTACCAGCTGTGCCTCGGGCCCCGGCTCAAATACTCCGGCTGCCTCTATCCAATCGGCACGGAGTCGCTCGCCCAAGCGGAGGAGGCCATGCTCGCGCTCTACGTCGAGCGCGCCCAGCTCGCCGACGGCCAGTCCATTCTCGAACTCGGCTGCGGCTGGGGCTCCCTCGCGCTCTACAACGCCGCGCGCTTCCCGAATGCCCGCATCACCGCCATCTCGAATTCCCGCACGCAAAAGGAGTTCATCGACACCGAGGCGCGCAAGCGGGGCCTCACCAACCTCCGCATCCTCACCTGCGACATCAACGCCTTCGACATCGCGCCGGGGCAGTTCGACCGCGTGGTCTCGGTCGAGATGTTCGAGCATCTCAAGAACTACCAGCGGCTCTTCACGAACATCACCCGCTGGCTCAAGCCCGGCGGCCTGCTCTTCGTCCACATCTTCACCCACTCACGTCTCTCGTATCACTTCGTCGCCCGCGACGCGTCCGACTGGATGAGCCGCCACTTCTTCACCGGCGGCCAGATGCCGGCCCATGACCTGCTGCCGCAGTTCCAGGATGACCTAAAGCTTGTCACCGACTGGCAGGTCGACGGCACGCATTACCAGAAGACGGCGGAGGATTGGCTCAAGAACATGGACACCCACCGCGAGGAAATCTTCCCGCTCTTCATCGACACCTACGGCCGCGACCAGGCAACGAAGTGGTGGGCCTACTGGCGCGTGTTCTACCTGAGCTGCGCCGAACTCTGGGGCTACCACGGCGGCCGCGAGTGGATCGTCAGCCACTACCTGTTTCGGAAGCCGGAGTAATCGCGAAAACGCGAAAGAGCAGAAGCGCGAAAACCAATCCTGATTAGAATGACCGCCTCCGCGTTTTCGCCCTTTCGTGTTTTCGCGATAAATTCGGGTGTGCTCATGCTCTCACGAGTTACCTTCGCGTTGCTCGCGCTCTGGGCCCCCGGTCTTCGCGCTGCAGATGTGAACTCCGTGCTCCAAGAAGCCCGCGCCGCCGAGGTGCGGTTCGACACGCAGGCGGCGCTGGTGCTGTTCCGACAGGCCGACTCACTGCGCCCGAACGACGCCGCGATCCTGCAGGCTATTTCGAAACAGTATTCCGACGCGATGCTCGACACAGTCGAGGCCGCCGAGAAACAGCACCTCGGCACGGAGTCGCTCGTCTACGCCCGCCGCTCCGTCGCGCTCGCGCCGCACAACGCCGTCAACGTCCTCGCGCTCGCCATCTGCTACGGCAAGCTCACGGCCTTTGCCGACACCCGCACGAAGATCACCTACTCGCGCTTCGTAAAACAATACGCCGACGAGGCGCTCGCGCTCGATCCCCGCTATGCGCTCGCCCACCTCGTCCTCGGCCGCTGGAATTACGAGGTCTCTTCCCTCGGCTTCGGCACCCGCTGGCTGGTGCGCCTCGTCTACGGCGGCTTGCCCGATGCCTCGACCGCCGAGGCTGTCCGCCAGCTGCGCATCGCCGTCGCGCTCGCGCCCAACCGTCCCGCGCACCACGTGGAACTCGGCCTGGCCCTGCTGGCCGACGGCCAGCGCGACGCCGCGCGCGCCACCCTCACGCACGCGCTCACGCTCCCAAAGACCGAAAAATACGACGCCGAAGCCTTCGCCCGCGCCCGCGCGGCACTGAAGTAGCTACGTCCATTCCCTCGCGTTTCCGCGATCAACCTCACGCCGGCAGCGCGAATTTCTCGAAATGCGTCCGCAGGTCGGCGAGAAACGCCGCTGTGCCCGCGCCGTTGACGACGCGGTGGTCAAACGTGATCGAGAGCGTCACGACCTCGGTGGGATGCACCACGCCGCCGTCGTTGATCATGCGCTCGTGCGCCGTGCCCACGAAGAGCGTGCACATCGCCGGTGGCACCACGATGGGGAAAGCCTTTTCGATGCCGAACGCCCCGAGGCTCGTCAGGTTGAGCGGCGACTGCACTTCCTCGGGCTTGCCGGTGCGCGCGGCTTCCACCGCCGCGGTGTAGGCCGCGACGAAGGCCACCCAGTCGAGCTTGTTGCTCTGGCGGATCACCGCCGTGGCCAACCGGTCGCCCTCGAGCGCCACCGCGATGCCAAGATCAAATACCGCCTGCTCCAAAATCGCGCCGTCCTTCGCCACGATGCGGCGGAACGGGGGGTGCTGCTCCATGCCGCGCACCACGCACCACGCCATCATCACCGACGGCGAGGGCGCCGCCGCGCCGAGTTTCTTCTTCGCCGCCTCGCGGGCGGCCCGGATCGCGCCGTAACGGACGTCCATCTCCATGTTCGCCGGCACCACCGTGTCGAGCCGCCGCGTGATCGCGTTGGGCAAGGCCGGCTCGCGCCGTTCGCCCAGCGGAGCCGCCGGGGCGGGCGTCGCAGCACGTGGCTGCTGCTGCAGTTGCTGTAAACTCGGATTCGCCGCCGGGGCCCCGGAGTCGGCGGAAGCGGCAACGAGCGCGATCTCCTGGCCGATCTCGACCGTGTCGTCGGCCTTGATCTTCCATGCCTTGAACGTGCCCGCGAATGACGCCTCGATCGGGTAAACAGCCTTGTCGGTCTCGACCTCGCACAACACGTCGTCGTGGCTGACCTTGTCGCCGGGTTGCTTGTGCAGTGCCACGACCCGCGCCGAGCGCAGGCCCTCGCCCATGATGGGCACTTTGACGACGATGTCGCTGTTGGCGGGCACGGCGGAATTTACGGGCGCCGCCGGCTGGCCGGAAGCCGAAACCGAGGGCGTCGCAGTGGATAGCGCAACACCCGCCGGCGCTGAGCCGGTCGAATGAGCCCGCTCCATGGACGTCGCCAGCGCCCGGCGCAGCGCCGCGACGATCCGTGGCGTGTCCGGCAGCGCGGCATATTCGTAGACCGGGCTGTAGCCGATCATCACGTTGCCCTTCGAAACCAGCACCGGCGGCGCCACCATCCGGCTCCAGACGTCCGGGCGGCCGGCAATGTGCGAAATGATCATCTGCCCCACGGAGCAGTTCTCCGTGTCCTCCTGTACGACGACCAGCCGGCCGGTCTTGCGCACCGACTCCTCAATCATCTCGTGGTCCCACGGCACGATCGAGCGCAGGTCGATCAGCTCGACGCTGACCGCATCCCCCACCGCCGCCACCGCCTCGAGGGATTTCTCCATCGTGTTGCCCCACGCCACGAGCGTGACGTCGCGGCCGGCCTGCCGCAGGCGTGCGTGGCCGATCGGCACCGCCATCGCCGGTTCGTCGATCTCGCGCTCCGCCCAGAGCATATGCTTCGGCGCGAGGAAAATCACCGGATCCTCCGAGTGCATCGCCGTCCAGAGCAGCCCCGCCGCGTCCTCCGGCGTGCTGGGGATCACGACCCTCAGCCCGGGAAAATGCGCGATCGCCGACTCGTTCGCCTGCGAATGCCAGAGCGAGCCGCCCGGCAGGTAGGCGCCGTAGGGCGCGTAGATTACGACCGGGCACGACCACTTGCCGTAGGTGCGCCAGCGCAGCGTCGCGAGGTTCGTCACGAGCTGGTTCCACCCGGGGTAAATAAAATCGATGAACTGCAGCTCGAACACCGGCCGCTTGCCGTAACTCGCCAGCCCGCACGCCACGCCGAGGATCGTGCTCTCCGCCAGCGGCGAGTTGAACACCTGCGTGGGAAAATCCGTCGAAAGCTTCTGCGTGAGCCGGAACACGCCGCCCTTCGGATCCTCGATATCCTCGCCGAAAATCAGCCGGCCCGGATCCGAGTCCAGCCCCGCGCGCAACGTCAGGTTGATCACGTCGCCCATGCGGTATTTGCCCGGGCGTAGCACCTGCTCGTCGAGCTGCGCGGGCTGCGACGACACATTGGTCTCGAGTTCGTTCGCGACCGGATTCTCCGCCTGCTCCGCCGCGGCGTAGTCGAGCCGCACGCGTTCGCGCGTCTCCTTGTCGAGTTGCTCAAACTCCGCCTCCGTCAGTTCGCCCTCGGCGATGAGCTGCGCCTTCAGCATCAGCAGCGGGTCGCGTTCCCCGAGCGTCGCCAGCTCCTCCTTGCTGCGGTAAATCGCCTGGTCGTCCGAACTCGTGTGACTCGAAAGCCGCTCCAACTTCAGCCACAGCAGCACCGGCCCGTCACCCGCGCGGATCCGCGCGATGGCCGACTCGGTCGCCGCGTGCACCGCCTCGACGTCCCAGCCCTCGATCAGCTGCCACTGCTCCTCGTTGAGCACGCTCAATGCCCGTGGCGTCGTGCGCTTTGTCGGGGTGCTGATGCCAAAGCCGTTGTCCTCGACGATGAACAGCACCGGCAGTTTCCGCTCCTGCGCAAAACACACCGCCTCAAAGAAGTCACCCTGCCGCGTGGCCGCGTCGCCCACCGTGGTGACGACGAGGCTCTTCTTGTGGTCGAGCTGCATGCCCCACGCCATGCCGCACGCCGGCAGGAGTTGCGCCGCCGTCGGCGTCGGCACGCTCCAGATGTTCAGCTCGCGGTAGCTGTAATGCGATGGCATCTGCCGTCCGCCAGACGACGACTCGCGCTTCGCCATGTAATCGAGCGCGAGCTGCCGCGTCGTCACGCCGCGCCCCAGCACGAGCCCACGGTCGCGGTAGTAAGGCACGACGTAGTCATCGGGCAGCAGCTGCAGACCGGTCGCCGCGAGCGCCTCGTGGCCGCGGCCGGAGACGTGGAAATGGCCCTTCCCCTGGCGGTTGAGGTTCTCCTCGCGCAAGTCGCCGTGGCGGCTTTCGAGGATGGTGGTCAGCAGCCGGCGCTTGAGGGACGTGGACAGGCGGGACGCGACGGAAGAAGGCATGTGACTCCAAAAAATTCGGGAGCTGGGGCGGTGTTTCTGCCTCCCAACCTCGCCCAAACCGCGCCCAAAGCAACGCGTTTTCCATACTCCGTTCGGAGTAAAATATGGGGCAAGCCGGGCGTTTTAAGCCGGAAGCCAGGAAACCAGGAAACAATCCTCTGATCGGGGTCCGGTTCCTGGTTTCCTGGCTTCCGGCTAAAAAGAGTCGGGAGTCCGGCTTCCGTGGATTTCGTGGTGACCCAGTCTCTCCTTGACGTCCTAGGAGAGACCCGGCTTTCCTCCTTCCTAGAACATCTAGGAGGCAACTTTATGGCGAAACCCAACCCGAAGGCCGAGCTGCTGCAGGGCACGCTCGACCTGCTCATCCTGAAGGCGCTGCAACGCGGCCCGATCCACGGCTTCGGCATCTCGCTCGAGATCCGGCAAATGTCGCAGGACATGCTGCGGGTGGAGCAAGGCTCGCTCTACCCCGCCCTCTACCGGCTTGAGGAGCAGGGCTGGATCGCCGCCGAGTGGGGCGTCTCGGACAACAACCGCAAGGCGCGGTTTTACTCGCTCACCCCCGCCGGCCGGAGGCAGCTGACGATCGAGACCGCCAACTGGGAGCAGGTCGCCGCCGCCATCAACCTCGTGCTGAAAGTGACCTGAGGTTCACCACGAAAAGCACGAAATACACGAAACCCGGCTTTCGGCTTATTTGGCCCACGGAACAAACGGAGCACACCGAATGAAGACCCGGACCCGAGCACGCTTCCGCACCATTCTGCTTCTGTGTATTCCGTGTGTTCCGTGGGCAACAAAATGAAACTCCTCCGCCGCCTCCGCTCCCTCTTCCGCCAGGACACCCTCGACCGCGAAATGTCCGAGGAGATGCGGCATCACCTCGAGTTGCAGATTGAGGCGAATCTGGCCGCAGGCATGAACCCCGACGAAGCGCGCTACGCCGCCCAGCGGCAGTTTGGCGGCGTCGAGCAAATCAAGGAGACGGCCCGTGACCAGCGCGGCGTCCGGTGGCTCGAACACCTGCTGCAGGATCTCCGCTACGCCGTCCGGCAGTTGCGCAAGAATCCGGGCTTCACCGCGGTTTCCCTGCTCACCCTGGCGCTCGGCATCGGGGCCTGCACCGTCGTCTTCAGCGTCGTCTACCTGGCCGTGCTGCATCCCCTCGCTTATCCCCATCCCGAGCAGCTGGTCGCTATTCACGAAGTGCTGCCCCCGAAATTCCCGCGCGGCTCAGTTTCACCCCCTGCGTTCCTCGAATTCCAGAAGCAGGCCACCGTCTTCAGCGGTCTCGCCGCTTGCTTGAACTATTCCCAAAACGTCACCGGCGGCGACGAACCTTTCCGGGCGTACACGTCCCACGTCACGGCCAACTATCTTTCCGTGCTCGGCGTGCAACCGATGCTCGGCCGCGACTTCCGCGCGGATGAGGACAAGCCGAACGCACCCGGCGTCGTCATCCTGCGGTACAATGTCTGGCAGAGCTATTTCGGCGGGCGGCCGGATGCCATCGGTCGAGCCATCACCATCAACGGAACCCAGGCCGCCACGGTCATCGGCGTCCTGCCGCCCGAGTTTCATCCCGAAATCAACGCGCCCGCCATGTACTCCCTCGGAGCGTTTCCCTCGCAGGCGGCGGCGAATTACAAGACGCGGTTCCTGAGCGTCACGGGGCGCCTGCAGCCCGGACGGACCCTGACCCAGGCCCAGACCGAGCTCGAGGTCATCGCCCGCCGGCTCGGCCAGCAATATCCCGACTCCAACAAGGATTGGGGCGTGCAGGTGAACTCCCTGACCGAGGAGACCGTCGAATTCGCACGCCCGCTGCTTTACACCCTGCTCGGCTCGGTCGGTTTCCTGCTCCTGATTGCCTGTGTTAACATCGCCAACCTCCTGCTCGCCCGGGCGACCTCGCGCCAAAAGGAAATCGTCCTGCGTACGGCTCTGGGAGCCAGCCGCGGGCGGATCGTTCGCCAACTGCTTGGCGAAAGCCTCCTGCTCGCCGCGCTCGGCGGCGTGTTGGGCGTGGGGCTCGCGCACGCCAGCCTGAAGTTGATCCTGTCGCTTGCGCCCGTGGACTTGCCGCGGATTACGGAAATCTCGGTAAACGGTGTCGCGCTCGCGTTCAGCTGCGGACTCGTGCTGCTCACGGGTTTCGGCTTCGGACTCGTTCCTGCGCTCCAAGCCACGCGGTTGGATTTGAACCAGGTGCTCAAGGACAGCGGCCGCGGCTCGGGTGAGGGCCGGGGCGGCCTGCGGTTGCGCCGGCTGCTGGTCATCGCCGAGGTCGCGCTCGCGGTCGTTCTGCTGGTGGGGGCCGGGCTGCTGGCGAAGAGCTTCCTCGGCATGTTGAGCCTACCGCGCGGCTATGAACCCAAGGGTTTGTATGGGACGCCCTTCGGATTGACGCAGCCGGCTTTTTCCACCGCGGCCTCGCAATTGACTTACTTCGAGCGTTTGCAGGAGCAGCTGCTCCAAGTGCACGGCGTGACTTCCGCTGGAATTCTGTCGCCGTGGGGCCAAGGGGGCAGGCCCTTCGAAGTCGCGGGCGAGCCGCCGCTGCCACCGGCCAACCAGCCTGTGGCCGATATTGCCACGGCCTCCAAGGAGGCCATGACCGCCTTCGGCATGCCACTGCTGCGCGGCCGCGCATTCGGGGCGGAAGATACGCCGACCTCCACCCCGGTGATCCTGATCAACCAGGAGATGGCCCGTCTCCATTTTTCCGGAAAAGACCCCATAGGTCAGCGCATCAATGTGATCACGTATCAAAATGGACAGATTCAACCCGCCGTCTGGCGGGAAATCGTGGGCGTCGTGGGCAATACCCGTTCCATTTTTTCGCAGTTTGATCCCTTCCATCCCCAAATTTTCCTGCCGTTCACCCAATTCCCCACCAACGGAGGATATCTCTACGTGCGCATGGCGCCCGGCACACCCATTGACCTGCACGCGCTCAGTGTGGCGGTTCATGCCGTCAACAAGGATGTGCCTTTTTCGATGATGTGGGAGATGACCGGTCCGCCGAACGCCGGGATGGTCGGCATGCGACGGCTCTCGATGTTTCTTTCGACGGGCTTTTCCTTCCTCGCCCTGATGCTGGCCGCCATCGGGATCTACGGCGTCATGGCCTACCATGTCGCGCAACGGACGGGCGAGATCGGGATCCGCATGGCGCTCGGTGCGCAGCGGGGCGACGTCCTCCGCATGATTCTGACCAGCGGGGCCTGGCTGGTGGGCATCGGTCTGGTGATCGGACTGGCGGCCTCCCTGGCCATGGCCCGCGTGCTGGCGGCCCAGCTCTACCACCTCAGTCCGTACGACCCCTTCGTCTTTTGCATCATTCCACTCGTGCTCATCGGCGTCGCCTTCCTGGCCTGCTGGCTGCCCGCCCGCCGCGCGTCGCGCGTCGACCCGCTGGTCGCCCTGCGGCATGACTAAAATCTTTTATCGCGGAAACGCGAAAGGGCGAAATTTGGAAAACAATCCGTCTGCTCAGGATCGAATTTCGCGTCTCCGCCCTTTCGCGTTTCCGCGATAAATTCCGAAGATTGATTTATCTCCGATGAAACTCCTCCGCCGCCTCCGCGCCTTCTTCCGCAAGGACACCCTCGACCGCGAGATGTCCGAGGAGATGCGGCATCACTTGGAGCTGCAGGTGAAGGCCAATCTCGCGGCCGGCATGTCGCCCGACGAGGCGCGTTTCGCCGCGCAGCGCGAGTTTGGCCACGTCGAGGGGATCAAGGAGCAGGTGCGCGAGCAACGCGGGCTGCCGTGGCTCGAGCACATGCTCCAGGATTTCGGGTATGGCTTCCGGCTGCTCCGCAAGAGCCCCGGGTTCACCGCGATCACCGTCCTGACCCTCGCCCTCGGCATCGGCGCCACCGCCGCCATTTTCACCGTCGTCAACAGCGTCATCCTCCAGCCGCTGCCCTACCGGGATTCCGTTCGCGTGGTCGGGTTGGGCGAATCGTTCAAGGGACAGCCCTCGAATAACGGTGCCTGGCGCGTCACCTTCCGCGAATGGAAGGCGCAGGCCACTTTGTTTGAAAGCTTGGGCGCGGCCGCCGGTTGGCCACGCACCTTCACCGGCCTTGGGCTGCCGATACGCATCTACGGGTGGCGGGTGACCGCCGGCTATTTTCCCACGCTGGGCGTGCAACCCGTCTTGGGACGGAATTTCCGCCCCGAGGAATTCGTCGCGGGAAAGGGCAACGTCCTCATCCTCAATCATCGCCTCTGGGTCAGCAGCTTTGACCGCCGGCCCGACATCATCGGTCAGCAGGTTCGGATTGATGACCAGCCTTTCACCGTTGTCGGCGTCATGCCGCCCAATCTCTGGCCCGAACCCATCAAGGATCCCGAGTTCTTTGCTCCCGAACCAGAAAGCATCAGTGATGTGGGCCTGATCCCGCGCTACTGGGATGTGTTGGCGCGCCTCCAGCCGGGGGTGACGGTCGCGCAAGCGGATCGCGAAATCGCGGAGATTTCCCGCCGCACCGCACTCAAGTTTCCCGACACCAACAAGGATTGGTCTGGTCACGCGGTGCCCGCGATCGATTTCAAGGTCAGCACGGTCAAACCGTTTCTGTTCCTTTTGCTGGGTGCCGTGGGTTTCCTGCTGCTGATCGCCTGCGTCAACGTCGCCAATCTCCTCCTCGCGCGCGCCAGTACCCGCGCCAAGGAAATCGCCGTCCGCATCGCCCTCGGCGCCAGTCGCGGCCGCATCATCGGCCAGCTGCTCTGCGAAAGCCTGCTCATCTCCGTCGCGGGCAGTGTCCTCGGCATTCTTCTCGCCCAGGGCGGGCTTCGGGTCCTGATCGCGTCCGCCCCGCTCTCGATGCCGCGCACCCACGAGATCGCGATCGACGGCTATGTCCTGCTCTTCAGCTGCGTTCTCGCCCTGATCACCGGCCTCGGCTTCGGGCTCGCGCCCGCCTTGCAGGCCTCGCGGGTCAATCCCCAGCAGGCCATGCGCGATCATGGCCGCGGCAACAGCGCCGGCGGCGGCGCGCTGCGCCTGCGCAGCATTCTCGTCGCCTTCGAGGTTTCCCTGGCGCTCGTGCTGCTGATGTTCGCCGGCCTGCTCATTCACAGCTTCCTGCGCATGCAGGAGGTCCCGCTGGGATTCAAAACCAACACGTGTTACCTCGCGAAAATCATCATGCCGGCGTCTCGCTATCCCACGCCCCTGAGCCAGTCGACTTTCGCGAGCCAGGTGATCGAGCACCTCACGGCCGTCCCCGGCGTTCATTCCGTCGTCTTTGCCACCCACTTTCCCGGATTTTCGGGCAACGATCGGCCTTTCCGCATCGACAGCCGCCCCGACCTGGATCCGACCAACCTGCCCCAGGCCAGCACCTTCATCACCACGCCGGATTTCTTCGGCGCGCTCAATGTGCGCCTGCTGCAGGGCCGGCTGCTGGAGCCGCGCGATACCGCGGACCGGGCGCCGGTCGCGGTCGTCAGCCAGGGCTTCGCCGCCAAATTCTTCCCCGGCCAGAATCCGCTCGGCCAGCGGGTCACGGCGATGAGCGACGCCCCCGGCGCGGCCTCCCGCGAGATTGTCGGGGTGGTGGACGATATCCACGACCGCGGGCCGCTGCTCGAACGTCCCTTCCAAATCTACGTCCCTTTCGCGCAGGTCCCCTACCCGGTTCCGAACCTGCTCATTCGCGTGGACGGCCCGATCATGGGGCTGGAGCATTCGCTGCGGGAAGCGATGGACCGGGTCGATCCCGAGATGCCGCTGACCATCGTCACGAAGATGGACCTGACGGCCTTCGTGAATGAACTGATCGCGCCCCAACGCTATGCGCTGTTCGTGTTCGCCGCCTTTGCCGGCGTGGCCCTGCTACTCAGCGCCTTGGGCATCTACGGCGTGGTGGCCTATTCCGTGACGCAGCGCACGCAGGAGATCGGCATCCGCATGGCGCTCGGCGCGCAGCGCCGCGACATCCTCGGCCTGATCTTTTCCTCAACCGGCCGGATGGTGGGCGCTGGCATTCTGGTCGGCTTGGTGGCGTCCTTCGTCGCCACGCGCTACCTCGGCTCGCTGCTCTTCGAAGTTAGCACCCACGACCCCGTGGCCTACCTCGCCGTCCCGTTCTTCCTCGCCCTCGTCGCCCTCCTTGCGTGCTGGCTCCCCGCGCGGCGCGCCACGAAGGTCGATCCGCTGATCGCCCTGCGCCAAGAGTGAGTGGGGATTCACCGCGAAGGACGCCAAGAGCGCAAAGTCCAAGCCTCAGGAGCTTTGACCACGGATAACACCTGGGAACACGGATCAATCCCGAACCCCGGATTGTCACGGCGAGGAAGTCCCCTTCGGATGGATTGCCACGTCGGCCTGCAGCCTCCTCGCAATGACAATCAAGGAGGATTGATCCGTGTTCCTAAGTGTTATCCGTGGTCAAAAATGCCTTGGTTTCATCCGGGTCAGATTCGCGTCTTTCGCGGGCATCGGCTCGACCTCCACTCCCTCCTTGACGCTCTAGGGGAATGCCTCCCCGATAGGGGCATGCCCCCGCGGAGGACGAAACGGCGTGACGTCTCCCGACCGCCCCTGATCCCCCGATGAAACTCCTCCGGCAGCTGCGCGCCGTCTTCAAGAAAGACGCCCTCGACCGCGAGATGTCGGACGAGATGCGCGCGCATTTGGACCTGCAGACCGAGAGCAACGTTCGCGGCGGCATGAATCCCGACGAGGCCCGGTTCGCGGCCCTGCGGAAGTTTGGCCACACCGAGGGCATCAAGGAAACGGTCCGTGACGCGCGGGGCCTGCCCTGGCTTGAGGAGCTCGGCGCCGACCTTCGCTACGGCGCCCGCCAGTTGCTTAAGGCCCGGGGATTTGCGCTCGTGGCGATCCTCACGCTCGCGATCGGCATCGGCGCCACCACGGCCATCTTCAGCATCGTCAACAATATCGCCCTCAAGCCCCTGCCCTACACGGATTCGGGGCGTCTGGTGGAAATCGTCCAGATCCGGCCCTCCGACCAGCGGGAATTCGCCCCCATCATCGAGACCGTCGAGGCGTTGCAGAAACAGGCGTCCGTCTTCACCGACATCGCGGCCTCCACCGGGATGCACGCCAACCTGACGGGCGTGGACTCGCCGGCGCGGATTTTCGGGAATGCCGTCACGGTGAATTATTTTTCGCTGCTCGGGGTGCAGCCTCTCCTCGGCCGGACGTTCCTGCCCGAGGAAGTCGTCGAGGGCAAAGCCAACGTCGTGATCCTCAACTATGCCTTCTGGATCGCGCAGTTTGACGGCAGCAAATCAGTCCTCAACCAGCCGATTACCCTCAACGGCCAGCCCTACACCGTCATCGGGGTCATGCCGCCGGGCTTCCGCACGCTCACGGGCCAGATGAGCAGTCCCAAGGCGTTCTCCCCCATCGTCGCGAACTCCATCGCGGACAGCGCCCACTACCTGCGCGAGGTCATTGGCCGCCTGAAGCCGGGCGTGACGCTCGAGCAAGCCCAGGCGGAGCTGGATGTCATCGCCCAGCGCCTCGCCGTGGCCGATCCCAACCTCTGGCGGGCACTCAAACTCCGGACCACCCCGTTGCTGGAACACGAGGTGGGGAAAACCCGGCCCACCCTCTACATGCTGCTCGGTGCGGTGGGTTTCCTGCTGCTGATTGCCTGCATCAATGTCGCCAATTTGCTGCTCGCCCGCGCCGGCGCCCGCCAACGCGAAATCGCCCTGCGGGCGGCGCTGGGCGCCGGCCGCTTGCGGGTGGTGCGACAACTCCTGACCGAAAGCGTCCTTCTTGCCGGCATCGGCGGCGTGCTCGGCATGCTCCTGGCGTACTGGAGCATGGGCTTGCTCCTCTCCTTCGCCCCGGTGGATCTGCCCCGGCTCAATGAAGTCCAACTCGATGGGTTCGCCCTCCTCTTTAGCTGTGGCGTGACGATGGCCACGGGCCTGGGGTTCGGACTGGTGCCAGCCCTGCAAGCGACAAAAGTTGACCTGACGGTCGCGCTGAAGGAAGGCAGCCAAGGCTCGGGTAGTGGCCGGCCGCGCGCGCGGCTGCGCAATACGCTGGTCGTCGCCGAGGTCGCCCTCGCCCTCGTGCTCTTGGTGGGTGCCGGCCTGCTCACCCGCACCTACGCCAACCTGCAAAAAGTGGATTTGGGCTATCAGGCCCGGCAAGTCTACGCCTGCCGGATCATGCTTCTAAGAAACAAATATCCCGACAATCAGGCGCGGATCAATTTCGCCGACCGGGCGCTGGAGCAACTCGCCGCCCGGCCTGAACTCCGCGGCGCGGCGTTCACCACGGTCTTTCCGCATTTCGGCACCCCGGGAGCTTTGTTGGATCTCGAGGAGCGGCCGCAAGCCGACCCCAGCAAACTGTCCGTCGTCACCCCGGTCGCCATTACCCCAACCTACTTCCAGGTCATTGGAAACCGTCTGCTCAGCGGCCGCTGGTTCAACGATCGCGACCGCGAAAAGACCACACCCGTCGCCATCGTCAGCGACCAACTGGCCCGGCAATTTTTCCCGGGGGAGAATCCCCTGGGCCAGCGCATTGCCCTGCTGCAGCGGAACGCGAAGCGGGAATGGCGGGAGATCGTCGGCGTCGTGGAGACGCTGAAATTGGACGGGGCCGGCCAGCCCGTTCGACCGGCGGTTTACCTGCCCTTTGCCCAAAACACCGACTGGGGAGACTTCATCCCGGTCGTGAGCGTCCGGGAAGGCGCCCCCAATCCCACCCCGGCCGTGGCGGCGGCCGTCCAAAAAGTGGATCCCGAGATGCCGATTGACCGCAGCATGTCCCTCGCGGCGGATTTCGATGCCAACATGATTGCTCCTCAAACCTTCACCCTGACTCTTCTGGGCGTCTTCTCCATCGTGGCCTTGTTTCTCGCCTCGCTCGGCATCTATGGGGTGATGTCGTTCAGCGTCAGCCAGCGCATCAACGAAATCGGGGTGCGCATGGCGCTGGGGGCGCAACGGGAAGATATCCTGCGGCTCATCCTCGGCCAATCCGCCCGCCTGGTGGGTGTAGGCCTGATCGTCGGAGTGGCCGGAGCCGTCGCCGGATCACGTCTCCTCCGCAGCCTGCTGTTCGATGTCAGCCCCAACGACCCCCTGACCTTCGTCATCATCTGCGCCGTGCTGGCCGCCGTCGCCGCCCTCGCCAGCTACCTGCCCGCCCGCAGGGCCACGAAGGTCAACCCGATGATGGCCCTGCGCGCGGAGTAGAATTTCACAACGAAAAAATCGAACGACACGAAAACCAATCCCGCGGAATTTCTACCACGGATTACACGTATGAACACGGATCAGAAACGGAACCCAGACCCTTCGCATGGTCTTTCCGGAAGGTTCGAACGATTGATCCGTGTGGATTGGTGTTATCCGTGGTCAAAAAACGCCTTGGTTTCATCAGGGTCAGATTCGCGTAATTCGCGGGCAAAATCATGAAACTCCTCCACCAGCTCCGCGGTTTTTTCCGCAAAGACACGCTCGACCGCGAGATGTCCGAGGAGATGCGTCTCCATCTCGACGAGCAGACTGCCGCCAACGTCGCCGCCGGCATGAACCTCGACGAGGCCCGTTTCGCGGCGCTGCGCAAGTTCGGCGGCGTCGAGCAGATCAAGGAGCAGGCGCGCGACCAGCGGGGGATTCCGTGGCTTGAGACGCTTTGGCGCGACGTGCGGTTTTCCGGGCGTTCGTTGCGGCGCTCACCCGCGTTCAGCACCGCCGTCGTGGCCACGCTGGCGCTGTGCATCGGGGCGAACACGTCGATTTTCTCCGTGCTCTACGGCTTGGTCCTGAAGCCGCTGCCCTTCCCTCACTCCGAGCAGATCGTGGACGTCTACAACCTGCGGCCGAAGGCGGGGGAGATGCACACCACGGTCAGCCCGGCGCAATATGCGGATTACAAGGCAAACGCCGATCTCTTCGACGGTTTCGCCCTGTGGTTCGGCTGGATGTTCAACATCGGGGAGGACGGTGGCACCTCGCGCTACGTTGGAATGCAGGTCACGTACGACTATTTCTCCGTCCTGGGCCTGCAGCCCCTGCTGGGGCGCTTTTTCACCCCGGACGACGCCGTCCCGGGGAAAGACCAGGTGGTCGTGCTCACGCAATCCTTCTGGGAAAAGAAATTCAATGCCGACCCCGCAATCATCGGCAAGGAGCTGAGGCTGTCCGGCCAGGTATTCACGGTCGTGGGCGTGGTGCCGCGCCGCTTCGAGGAGCTGAGCGTCGCGCCGCTGTTGATGAAGCCCATTGCCTGGCGGCCGGACGACCTCAATCCGCAGAATCATTTGCGGCGCGCGGGTGACATGACCGCGCGGATCAAGCCCGGGGTCTCGCACCGCGCCGCCCTGGCCCAGCTGGACACCCTCGAGAAACGTTACTTCGACACGCTCGCGACTCCTGAGGTGCGCACATACCTGACCAACGGTGGGCATCGGATGGGCCTCGTCCAGCTCCGGGAGGGCGCGACGGAAAAGATCCGCAGCGGCCTCCTGCTCCTGCAAGCCGGCGCGTTGCTTGTGCTGCTGCTCGGGTGCGTGAACGTCGCCAGTCTCATGCTGGCGCGGGCGAACGCCCGCTACGCCGAGTTTGCGGTGCGCACGACGCTCGGCGCCGGCCGCGGGGCCCTGGCGCGGCAATTGCTGACCGAGGCCGCACTGCTGGCCGGCGCAGGGGCCGCGCTGGGCCTCGCCATGACCGCGGCGAGCCTGAAGGTGATCAATGTCTACACCGACAAAATCATTTACGGCATCCCGCCGGTAAAGCTCGATGCCGGGGTGCTGGGGGCGACGCTGTTGATCGTCTTCGGGGTGGCCTTGCTGATTGGCCTGCTGCCCGTGCTGCGGATCTGGCGGATGGGCAGCTTGAACCAAGCGATGCAAGGCGGCACCCGCGGCGCCTCCCGCGGTGGCGGCGTCCGGGCGATGAGCGGGGTCCTCGTGGTGGCCCAGGTCGCCCTCGCGTTGATGCTGCTCATCGGCGCCGGCCTCCTGATGCGGAGCTTCGCCAACGTGATGGCGATCAATCCGGGATTCGATCCCCGGCACGTCATCCACGCGCGCGTGGCCTACGATGCGAGATTCAAGGACGACGCCGCGTTTCGCGCCCTCCAGAACCGCCTGCTGGAAAAAGTGCGGCAGATCCCGGGCGTGGATTCGGTCGCCTACTCCGATCGCATGCCGGGCTTCGGCGAAAACGTCACCATGGCGCTGCCGATCAAGGGCCGCACCGTCAGTGATGAAAGCATGGCCCCCACCGCCATCGTCTTCGGCGCCTCTCCGGAATACTTCGGCACCATGGGGATCCGTCTCATTGAGGGACGGCCCTTCACGGCCGCGGATCAGGTATCGGGCATGCCGATGACCTTGATCGTGGACCGCAAATTCGCCGAGCGGTATTTTCCCGGCGAATCGGCCGTGGGACACCAGTTCCTGTTTGGACCCGGCACGACCGACCCGTCCAAGCCCCTCCCCACGATCGTAGGCGTGGTCGAGGTCGCGCGCGTGAGCGGCTTGGAAAATCCTGAAGGCCTGCCCTACGTCTATTTTTCCGTGAGCTTCTCCCGCGGGGGGTTGTCGATGGAGCTGCGCACGAAGCGTTCGTTTAACGAAATCATGCCGCTAATCCGGGCGGCAGTGCGGGAGGTGGATCCTGCGCTGCCCATTTACCAGGAACGGACAATGCAGATGCAGCTCGATGACGCGGCGGCCAATCGCCGCGGGATCCTGTGGCTGCTCGGGGCGTTTGCCGGGATCGCGTTGATCCTGTCTGCGGTGGGCATCTACGGCATGCTGGCCTACGACGTGACCCAGCGCACGAAGGAGATCGGCATCCGCGGCGCCATCGGGGCGACGAGGGAGCAAATCGTGATGCTTATCCTCAAGCAGGGGTTGCTGAAAGCCGGCCTGGGCTTGGCGCTCGGCCTCGCTGGCGCGCTGGCGCTGAGCCGGTTCCTGGAAAAACTGCTCTATGAAGTGAAACCCACCGACCCTCTGGTCTTCGGCGGAGTGGCGCTGTTGTTGCTACTGGTGGCCCTGTTCGCGAGCTGGCTGCCCGCCCGCCGCGCCGCCAACGTCGACCCGCTCGTCGCCCTCCGGCATGAGTGACGAAGCCAGTGACGAGTGACCAGTGACGAGTGCCAAGAGAATGAACACCCCGATGAATCTGCGCGCATGGCTCGGTAGAGAACCGGAAGAGGGCGCGGGGCGCGGGCTCTTCTGGCTGGAGCAATTCGCCCAGGACGTGCGCTACGGCGTGCGCCAGCTCATCAAGGCCCCCGGCTTCGCGACCATCTCCATTCTCACCATCGCCCTCGGCATCGGCGCCTGCACCGCCCTGTTCAGCGTCGTCAACAAGGTCGTGCTCCACCCGCTCAATTACGAGGAGCCCGATCGCCTGATTTACCTTTGCGGCAACCAGCTGCCGAAGAACCCGGAAGTGCCGATCTCGCCGGGCATCTATAACGAATGGCTGCACCAGGCCACGGTCTTCGAGGAACTCGCCGCCGCGTCTTTTCGCGGCGTGAAGCTGGCGCAGGGCGACCGTTACATGGATTTGTATGCCGTCAGCGTGACGGCCAATTTTTTCCCGGTCTATCGCTTCACTGCCGAGAAGGGCCGGCTCTTCCTGCCCGAAGAGATGCGGGCGGGCAAGGACCAGGTGGTGATTCTGAGCCATGGCTTGTGGAAGGAGCAGTTCGCCGGCCGCGACGAGGTCATCGGCCAGACGCTCCGGCTCGACGACAAGACCTACACCATCGTCGGCGTGGTTTGGGACACGGAGCGCAACGGCAGTTATGTCTATCTGCCCTGTGCCCAGGCGTCGGAACGCCAGGACTTCAAGACGCGCGCCCTGTGGGCGGAAGGCCGGCTCAAGCCCGGCGCCACGCTGGAACAGGCACAAATGGAGATGAAGCTGATCGGCCAGCGTGCAGCGCTGGAGCACCCCGACACCGAAAAGGATCGGGGCATCCACGTGGTCCGCGAAATCGATGACTGGAGCTCCAATGTCAAAGGCCAGCTCTACGCGTTACTCGGCGCCGTGGGCTTCCTGCTGCTGATCGCGTGCGTCAATGTCGCGAGCCTCCTGCTCGCCCGCGCCAACGCCCGCCAGAAGGAAATCGCCGTGCGCGCCGCGCTGGGCGCCAGCCGCGGCCGCATCATCCGGCAGTTCCTCTGCGAAAGCCTGCTCATCGCCGTCTGCGGCGGCGTGATCGGCATCATGCTGGCCTACGCGTCGATGGGGCCCCTGATCGTGCTCGCCCGGCATTTCATGCCCCACGCCGATCGGATCGCGGTCGATGGGAACGTGCTCGTCGTGATGTGCGGCGTGATGCTGTTCGCCGGCCTCGGCTTCGGCTTGGTGCCCGCCCTGCAGGCCACCCGCGGTGACCTGATCGGTGCGATCAAGGAGAGCAGCCACAACTCCTCCGGCGGACGGGAACGCCTCCGCGTCCGCAATTTCCTGGTCATCCTCGAGGTTTCCATCGCGCTCGTCCTCCTCGTCAGCACCAGCCTGCTGGTCCGCAGCCTCCACGCGATGCAGACCTTCGACCAGGGACTCAAACCGGAAAACGTGTCCGGCGCCCAGGTCTCGCTCAATTCGCAGCAGCGCTACGGCACTCCCGAAAAAATCCTGGGCTTCACGCGCAGCATGCTCGAACGCGTGCAGGGCCTAGCGGACATCGACTCCGCGTGCATCACCATCGGTTACCCCTCGGCGGGCAACCGCAGCCGGGTGCAGCAGCGGGTTTTCGTCCTGGAGGGCGGGCATGCCCCGACGTCGCCCTCCGAGGTCGGGCTCACGACCGATCGCTACGCCGTGACGCCGGACTACTTCAGGGTGATGAGCATCCCGCTGATCGGCGGGCGCGTGTTCAATTCCCACGATACCGCCGCCACGGCGCGCGTCGTGGTCGTCAACCGGGAGATGGTGCGACGGCATTTCGCCGGCAAGGATCCGCTCGGCCAGCGCATCCGCATCCTGGACATTGATTCGGGTCAACCGCCCGTCCCGGGCCAGCCGGCGCCCGAGATCTGGTCGGAAATCATCGGCGTCGTCGGCGACGTGAAGCCGCGTGGACCGCAAAGCATCACCGAGCCGCAGGTCTACCAGGCGTTCGATCAAATGCCCGAGCCGCTCATGACCCTCGTGATCCGCACCAAGGGGCCGGCGCCGGGGGTATACGCCGCGGTCCGTGATGTCGTCCACTCCCTGGATAAGGACCTCCGGTTCGACACGATGTTTCCGTTGATGGCCACGCTCGAGTGGTGGTGGACGCAGCAGCGGTTCAACATGATCCTCTTCACGCTCTTTTCCGTCATCGCGCTGGTTCTCGCCGCGATCGGCATCTACGGCGTGATGGCGTATTCCGTCACCCAGCGCACCCACGAGATCGGCATCCGCATGGCGCTCGGGGCGATGCCGCGTGACGTGATGCGGCTCATCCTCGGCAGCGGTGCCCGGATTGTCTGCATCGGGCTGCTGCTCGGCACCGCGGGAGCGCTGGCCAGCACCCGCGTGCTCAGCGCGCTCCTGTTCAACGTCAGTCCCTACGACCCGGTCTCCTTCATCGGCATCATCCTGATCCTCTCCGCCGTCGCCTTCCTCGCCTGCTGGATCCCCGCCCGCCGTGCCACGAAGGTGAACCCCATCGTCGCGCTGCGAGCGGAATGAGGGGTTCTCGCGACGACCGCGACGCGCGCGAAGTGAAATCTTCCAAGACCGAAAATCCGACCTGGGCTGCGTGCTAACACGCTTCCCGGCTGGAAGCCGGGCCGTCGCGTACGTCGCGGTCGTCGCGAGAAATCAAATTGTCCCCATGCTCTTCGCGTAGCGCATCAACCCACCGCGGAAGGCCGGGAAGCCCGCGCCCATCAGCAGCGCGAAGTCGGCGTCGTCGGCGCTCTTCAACACGCCTGCATCGAGCACGCGCTTCGTCTCGTCGATCATCACGCGGTTTAACCGCTCGATGATCGCCGCGGCGGTGAGCGTTGACTTCGCCTCGGGCGTAAACTGCGCCATCGCCGGATTCAGCGCCTCCTTGGCGCCCGCATACGTGTAGAAGCCCGAACTCGCGCCGTTCTTCCGACCCTTCATCCCCGCCGCCAGCATGCGCCGGCAGATCGTCGCGCCTTCGAAGCGCCCTGGAAAATAATGCGCCATCTCGCCGTAGATGAAATCGGCCACGTCCACGCCGACTTCGTCGATCAGCCGCATCGGGCCCATCGGCCAGCCCCAGCCGCGCAGCGCAGCATCGAGCGTCTCCGTCGCCACGCCCTGCTCCCAGAGGAGGCACGCTTCGTTCAGGTAGAAAAACAGCACCCGCGTCACGAGGAACCCCGGCGACGAACGGCAGATTACGGGCGTCTTGCCCAGCGCCTTCGCGAACGCGAGCGTGCGCTCCGCGGTCCCGCGCGCGGTGTGCGGACTCAGCACCAGCTCCACCAGCGGCATTCGGCTCACAGGGTTGAAAAAGTGCACGCCAATCGTCCGGCCCGGCTCTGACGCAGTCGCCGCCAGTTCCTCGATCGGGAGCGCCGACGTGTTTGACGCGAGCACACAGTCGGGTCGCACCACCTTGGTCAGCTCCGCGAACAGCGCCTGTTTCGCCGCGACGTTCTCCACGATCGCCTCGATCACGAGGTCGCAGTCGCCGAAGCCGTCCCAGTCCGTCGTGGCCTTCACGCGCGCCAGGCCCACCGCCGCGGCCTCGGGCGTCATTTTTTTCCGCGCCACCGACTCGTCGAACACGCCGCGAATCACGGCCAGCCCGCGCTCGACGAACTCCGGCTTCACGTCGCGCAACACGACGTCGTGCCCCCGCGCCGCGCACCATTGCGCGATGCCCGAGCCCATCACGCCCGCACCAACGACGCCGATTTTCTTGAACGGCGCCGGGACGGACGAAGCCGCCACGGGCGGAAACCATGCGTCGACCGTCAGCTTCTTCACGGCCTCTTTCAGGAAGAAAACATGGATGAGATTTTTGCAGACTTCGCCGGCCGTCATCTCCCCAAACACCCGGGCCTCGGCCTCGAGCGCGGCGTCCACCGGCAACCCGGCGTTCTGCGCGATCAGGTCGACCACCGCCACCAGGGCGGGTTCCTGACCGCGCGTCTTCCTCAATACCGCCGCGCGCAGCCCGTCAAAATACGCCGCCTCCGCCGCGGGCGGCGTCGCGCGAGTAGGCCCGGCGCTGTCCGCCAGCCGCAGCGCCACCGCCTTGGCACGGGCCTTGAGTTCCGCCGCCGGCGCCACCTCGTCGATGAGTCCCGCGCGCAACGCGTCCGCCGCCGGCAGCAGCGCGCCCTTCAAAATGTGGTCCAGCGCCGCCGAAGCGCCGATCAGCCGCGGCAACCGCACCGTCCCGCCCCAGCCGGGGATCGTCCCAATCGTCGTTTCGGGCAGGCCGATGACGGTCTCGCGTGCGTCGCTCGCGATGCGCCAGTGACTCGCCAACGCCACCTCCGTGCCGCCGCCCGCGCACGCCCCGTGGATGGCGCACACCACGGGCGCCTTGAAACGCGCGAGCAGTTCGAAGCAGGCCTGTCCCTCGCGGGAAATCGCCGCGGCGGTGGCGGCATCCGGCGCGCGCGACAGCCATTTCAGGTCGGCGCCGGCGATGAAGATGCGCTCCTTCGCGCTCAGCACCACCACCGCCCGCACCGTCTTCGCCTCGAGTGCCGCGATCGCCGCACGCAGGTCGGCAAACACCGCCGGCGTGAAGACGTTGGCGCGCGCCGCCGGGTCGTCGAAGACGATCCAGCCAATGCCATCGCTGTCCACGGAATGCGTCACGGTGGGGTTCATGAAGGTGCGGGGAATTTACGCCTCGGCCGCGACGAGTAAACAGCCGAGTCCAAGTTGGTGGCCGCAAAGAGGCGCAAAATGCACATGGACCGATGCTCCCTTGCGCCACCTGTGCCTCTTTGTGGCCAACCCACCGTCCCGGCTTTTCCGCGTTGCCGCAGCCCGGGGAAACCGAGACCTTCGCGGCAATGTCCCCGCGCCCTGCGAAGCCCGGCCCGCCCACGCCCGTTCCGGTCACGCCGTCCACCGCGAGCTGGTGGCTGCGGTGGCTCGGCCTCGCGCTCGCCTGCGTCGTCGCCTACCTGCCGGCCCTGTCCGGCGGGTTCCTCTGGGACGACAACATGCACGTGACCGCCGCCGGTCTCCGCTCGCTCTGCGGACTCGCCCGCATCTGGTTCGAGCCTGGCGCCACGCAGCAGTTCTATCCGGTGCTCCACAGCGCGTTCTGGTTTGAGTATCATCTCTGGGGCGAATCGGCCGCGGCCTACCACTGGCTCAACGTCCTCTTGCACGCGACGGCCGCCGGCCTGCTCGTGCGCGGACTGCAGCGGCTCGCCGTGCCGGGGGCGTGGTTCGCCGGCCTGGTCTTCGCCTTGCATCCCGTCGGCGTCGAAACGGTCGCGTGGATCTCCGAGCAAAAGAACACGCTGTCCGCCGTGTTCTACCTCGCATCTGCGCTGGCTTGGCTGCGCTTCGACGCGTCTCGCGACGACGCAACGCGCGACTGGCCCAACTACGCGCTCGCCACCCTGCTCTTCCTCCTCGCGCTCCTGACGAAGTCCGTGACCGCCACTCTGCCCGCCGCGCTGCTCGTGATCGCATGGTGGCGGCGCGGCACGCTCTGCTGGCGGCGCGATGTCGTGCCGCTGTTGCCGTGGTTCGTGCTGGGACTCACCGCCGGCCTCTGCACGGCGTGGGTGGAGCGCAAATTCGTCGGCGCCGAGGGCGCCGCCTACGACCTGCATGCGCTGCAACGCTGCCTGCTGGCAGGCCGCATGCTGTGGTTTTACCTCGGGAAACTGCTCTGGCCCGTGGACCTGAGCTTCGTCTATCCGCGCTGGCCCATCGACGTGTCCGACGCGACGCACTTCGCCGGCCTCATCGCCGCGGTGGCCGGCGTGCTGGCCCTCTGGCGCCTGCGCCGCCGTTCCCGCGCACCCCTGGCCGGCGCGGTGTTCTTCGCCGGCACGCTGTTTCCCGCCCTCGGTTTTTTTAACGTCTATCCCTTCGTCTACTCCTACGTCGCCGATCATTTCCAATACCTCGCGAGCCTCGGCGTCATCGTGCCGGTGTGCGCCGCGCTGACGCTGCTGCTGGCGTCGCGGCCGGTGCTGCGACGCATCATCCCCGCCGCGCTCGTTGCCGTGCTCGGCGGACTGACGTGGCGGCAGGCGCATGATTACGCGGACAACATCACGCTCTACCGCGCCACCCTTGCCCGCAACCCCGCCGCGTGGATGGCCTCTTACAACCTCGGCATGGAGCTCGCCGCGCGCAACCAGACCGACGCCGCCATCGCCTCGTATCGCGATGCCCTGCACGTGCGCCCCGACTACGCGGAGGCGCACGCCAATCTCGCGATGTCGTTGCTCACCGTGCCCGGCGCAAAAGACGAGGCGATCGGCCACCTCGAGACCGCCGTCCGACTCAAACCGGAACTCTGGCAGGCCGAAAACAACCTGGCCAACACGCTCGCCGCGATGCCGGGCCGCGAGGACGAAGCCATCCAGCATTACCAGGCCGTGCTGCGCCGCCGTCCCGAGCTCGCGGAAATCCAGATGAACCTCGGCATCGCCCTGCTCGGCCGCAACCGCCAGGCCGAAGCGATCCCGCACCTCGAGTCAGCCCTTCGCACCAACCCGGATCTCTGGCCCGCGCACTACGTCCTCGCCCACGAATTGCTCACCCTCCCCGGCCGCCACGCCGAGGCGATTCAACACCTAGAAGCCGTCCTCCGCCTCAATCCCGACTACGCCCCCGCCCGCGAGTTGCTCGATTCACTCCGCTGACCGGAAGACTTAGCCGGAAGCCAGGAACGCGGCAGGGTGAAGGCCAATCGCGAAAACGCGGAAGAGCGAAGGCGCGGAAACAGAGGTCGCCGGGGCGGTTTGTCCTTTCACGTTTCTGTCCTTTCGCGCTTTCGCGATCCGGATTGGAATCCCCGCTTCCTCGTTCCGGGTTTCCTGGCTTCCGGCTAAATCTTTCCCCGCACCCGTCCTGTCCCGAACTTCCGCAGATACTTCAGCGCAATCTCGAATTCATGGGGCAACGGCGCAGTGAGGGTGATGGGCTCCCGCGTCGTGGGATGCTTCAGCGTGAGTTCGCCGGCGTGCAGCGCGAGGCGGCTGAGCATGGGCTTCTCCTCGTCGCGGCCCTTGTAGCCGCGCTTCAGGTCAGAAAGCAGCAGCTTCACCTCGGGGTCGCCGTAAAACGCGTCGTTCAACACCGGCGCGCCCAGTGCGGCTAGGTGCACGCGGACTTGGTGCGTGCGGTTGCCGACCGGGTTGCACTCCAGCCACACGAACCGCCCGAAGCGCTCCAGCGTGCGCGCCGCCGTCGCGCTCTCGCGACTCTCGCGGCCCTTGCCCACGCGCAGCCGGCCTGGCTCGTGCTCGTCGTCACGGAGCGCGAGCTCGATCATGAACGTGTCCGGCAGGCTGTCGTTCGCCGCGCGCAGGATCGCCACGTCCTTCAGCGCCCGTTCCGCCGGCTGCACCACCGCCAGCGCGAAATATTTCATCGCCGCCGTCTTTGACTGGAATTGCCCGCTGAGAAAATCGAGCGCGACCTTCGTCTTCGCAAAGACCACCACGCCGCTCGCGTCGGTGTCGAGCCGGTGCACGTTGGCCACGCCCGGGCCGTAGCTCGCCTGCACGAGCGCCACGAGGGACTGCGCTCCCTTCCGGCCGCGTTCGGGCGCGACGGGCAGCCCGCTGGGCTTGTCGAATGCGACGAGGGTGTCGTCCTCAAGGAGGCGGGGCGGGAGCGGCATGCGTCCTTGTGACAACGCCAAAGCCCGCGAATGTCACGCCCGCGTTTCAAACAGGGGCGAAGTGCCGTGGCCGCTAGGGCCGTCCGGCCCCTGCCCACGGTTAAAAGCTGGTAAGGTGCCCTCCCCGACCGGAATGCACTTGCGGCCCGGGGGCGGGCGGGCAGGACTGCCTGAGACTGCGAGCGCCCCCGCCATGCCGATCCTTCCCAAAAACCTGCTGGTTTTAGGCGCGCGGGTGCTGGCCGCGAAGACGGCCCTCGAGTTGCGGCAAAAGAAATCCGCCGTGCCCGCGCAGAAGCGCACGTTCCGCGCGCTCACCAGCCGTTTCGCCAAGACCGCCTTCGGCCGCGCCGTCGGCCTCGAAGCCGGCTGCACCTACCGCCAGTTCCAAGCCCGGGTGCCGCTGCAGACCTACGAAATGCTCTCGCCCTCCATCGAGCGGATGAAACGCGGCGAGGCCGACGTCCTCTGGCCCGGGCGGTGCTCATTTTATGCGCTGACGCCGGGCACGACACCAGGATCGGCCAAGTGGATCCCGGTGACGTTCGATCTGCTCACGCACTTCCGCCGCGCGAACCGCACCGCGTTGCTGTATTACTGCGCCCGCACCGGGAGCTCGCGCGTTTTTCACGGCCGGCACCTGCTGCTGGGCGGATCGACGGCGCTGAACCTCGTGTCCGAATCCGCGTCGTTCACCGCCTACGAGGGCGAGCTCAGCGGCTTCACCTCCCTCAACTTCCCGAGCTGGGCCGTGCATCATCTTTATGAGCCCGGCGCCGAAATCGACCAGCTGGGCAACTGGGACGAAAAGCTCGCCGCGATCGTGGAACGCACGCGTTCGCTGGACCTGACGCTAGTCGCAGGCCTGCCCCAATGGCTGCTCGTGCTCGCGGAGGCCCTGCGCTCCGGTTCGCGCAGCCCGACGGGCTCGCGCGCGCCCAGCCTGCAGGCCGTTTGGCCCAATCTCGAATGCCTCATGCACTCCGGCCTGCCGCTCGGGCCGTTTCAGGGCGAGCTGCGCCGGGCGTTCGGCCCCACGGTCAATTTCCACGAGATCTACTCGGCCACCGAGGGCGTCATCGCCGCGCAGGATGCGAGCGCGCCCGAGGGGCTGCGCCTCCTGGCGGACGCGGGAATTTTCTTTGAGTTCGTGCCGCTGAAGGATTTTGACGAGAACCGCCTCGGCCCGCTGGGCGCGCGGGCCGTGCCGCTGGAAGGCGTGGCGGCGAACGAGGACTACGTGCTGGTGGTCACCACGCCGGGCGGACTGTGCCGCTACCTCATCGGCGACGTCGTTCGCTTCATCTCCACCACGCCGCCGCGGCTGATCTACGTGGGCCGCACGCGGCTCATGCTCGACGCGTTCGGCGAGCAAGTAATTGAGAAGGAACTGACCGATGCACTGCTCGCGGTGTGTTCGCCGCACGGCTGGAGCATCACCAATTTCCACGTGGCGCCGGCGTTCATCGAATCCCACACCGGCAACAATCGCGGCCGGCACGAGTGGTGGATCGAGCTGCGTCCCGGGTCGGTGCAGACGCCCACCGGCCCGAACCTCGCCGACCAGCTCGACGGCGAGCTGCGCGCCCGCAATCCCCACTATGAGCTCAAGCGGCGCAGCGTCCTGCTGGAGGCGCCCGTGGTCCGCCTGGTGATGCCCGGCGTGTTCGAGCACTGGATGCGCCACCACGGCAAATGGGGCGGGTCGAACAAGATGCCGCGCTGCCGCAGCGACCGGGTGATCGCCGACGAGCTGATGCAGCTCGCGCGGTTCAACGAGTAAGCGGCGTGGCGCAGGCGTCCCCGCCTGCATCCAATCCAACGCAGGCGGGAACGCCTGCGCTGCTTCACTTCAAATACTTCAGGATCGTCTGCTCGTAAACCGCCTCGGGCTCGGCCCCAACCTTGCGGTCGCGGAGCTGGCCGTTGCGGTCGATCAGGAACGTCGTGGGAATCGCGTCCATCCCGCCAAACGCCGCCTGGATCTCGTCATCCGCCATTGCGACCACGTAGTTCATGCCTTGCTTCGCGACAAAACTCTTCACCGTCTGCACGGCGTTTCCGCCTTGGTCACAGGACACGCCGATGATCACGAGGCCGTCCTTGCCGTATTTCTTCTGCAGCGCGATGTAGCCGGGGATTTCCGCGCGGCACGGCGGACACCACGTGGCCCAGAAATCCAGCACGACCACCTTGCCCTTGAACTGGTCGGAGCTGACGACGTTGCCGTTGAGGTCCTTGAGTTTCCACGCGGGCGCGGCCGCGGCGGGCACGGGTTCGGCCCGGAGGTGGGCGACGGCGACAAACAGGAGGGCCAGACCGAGGAGCGAACGAAGCGTTTTCATGGGAGGATAAAGTAAGAGCCGCGGAGCGCGGATTTCTTCCCAGACCGCTCCGCTGACCCGCAGTGCCCGATTTACGAACTGCCGGGCATGTCGAGGCCGAGGGTCTCGATGAACTTCTTCATCGCCGGCGTCAGCACGCGTCCCTTGCGGTGGAGGATGGCCAGCGGGCGGGTGAAATCCTTGCCCTTGAAATGCACCGCGATGAGCGTGCCCTGCTTCACCTCCTGCAACACCGTGGCCTGCGGCACGATCGCAATGCCGTGGTCGATCTCGACCGCGCGTTTCACCGTCTCGATGTTGTCGAACTCCATCACGGGCTCGATCTCGAGCTTGTTGTCGCGGAAAATCTGGTCGACCGCCTTGCGCGTCGGGATGTCGGGGTCGAAGCCGATGAACTTCTGCCCGGCCAGCTGCTTGATGTCGATGTCCCCGCCCTTCGCGAGCGGGTGGCCGGGATGGGCGATGAGCACGAGGTGGTCATCGCGGAACGGCAGGGACTCGATCTGGCGCTGCTTCACCGGGAACGCCACCAGGCCAAAATCCACGGCATTGTGCAGGATGTCCTCGTAGACCAGGTTCGAGCGGCGGTATTCCACGCGCACGTTGACCGAGGGATAGTCGTGCAGGAATTTCTTGATGTAGGCTGGCAGCTCGTGGAGGCCGATCGAGTAAATCGTCGAGATGCGGATCGTCCCGCTGATCACCTTCTTCATCTCCTGCAGCTCCGAAAGCAGCTTGTCGTAGGTGTGCAGGATCTCCTTCGCCGACTCGTAAACCCGCTGCCCCTCGCGCGTGAGCTGGAACTGCTTCTGGCTGCGGTCGATCAGCAGCGTCTTGAAGTGCCGCTCCATCGCGCGGGCCTGCTGGCTGACCGCCGACTGCGTGATGCCGTTCAGTTTGGCGGACTTGGAAAAGCTCTTCGTCTCGACGAGGTCGGCAAAGATTTTGAAGTTCTCAATTTGCATAACTGGCGTAAGGAATGTCGATCGACCATAACTCCCGCTAATCCGACCGCAACCCATAAGCAGTTTCACTTTTCCGCCATGTTTTTACCTTATGAGGATTTTTGCCGCCGCGCCGATGCTGTCCGCGCCGATATCGCCGCAGCGTGCGCCCGCGCGGGCCGCGATCCTGCCGAGGTGGGGCTGCTGGCCGTAACCAAGAATCACCCGCCCGCCGCCGCCGAATATGCCGCCCGCTACGGCCTCCCGGCCGTGGGCGAAAACCGGGTGCAGGAGGGCGTCGACAAGCGCGCGCAGACCACGGCGGCCGTGCGCTGGGAACTGATCGGCCACCTGCAATCCAACAAGGCCAAGCTCGCCGCCACGCACTTCGACCGCATCCAAAGCGTCGACAGCGAGAAGCTCCTCCGGCTCCTCGACCGGGCCGCCGCCGAGGCCGGCCGCATCCTGCCCGTCCTCCTGCAGGTCAACGCCGGCCGGGATCCCGCCAAGTTCGGCGCGGAACTCGAGGACACTCCGCGGCTGCTCGAAACCGCGCTCGCGCAAAGCCATTTGCGCGTCGAAGGCCTGATGACCATCGCGCCGCTCAGCGATGACTCCACCGTCGCGATGCGCACGTTTACAACCCTGCGCGAGTTACGCGACCGACTCGCCGGCGAGACCGGGGCCCCGCTGCGCGAACTTTCCATGGGTATGAGTGGTGATTTCGCCGACGCCATCGCCGCCGGGAGCACCCAGGTGCGCATCGGCACCGCGCTGTTTGGCGAGCGTGAAATCGAAGCAAGTCACACGTAACAAGCGGCAGGTAACAGGATGGCATCCGCCGCGCCTGCGGTCGGGTTCTTGTTACCGGTCTCTTGTTGCTTGAAACTTGCCCGCCAACCGCGGTCCCACTGGCACGATTGTTGCGTTTCCGGTTGCCACCATGACGAAACTTTTCTCGCCTCACCGCGTGGAAACCGCCCCCCTCGACGAAGCCCGGCAGCAGGCGCTTCGCGATCTGCTCGACGATTCCAGCCCCGCCGTCCGCAAGGCCCTGCTCACCCATTTCGCCGGGCTCGGCCCCGCCGCCCTCCACTTCCTGCAGGAGACCGCGCGCAGCCCTCACCGCCTCCTCGCCCGCCACGCCGCGTGGTTCCTCGAGGAGCTCAAGTTTTCCGATCCCGTCGCGGAATTCCGCGGCTTCATCCGCTCCCTCAACTACGAGCTCGAGAGCGGCGCGCTCCTGCTCAGCCGCACCGTCACGCCCGCGCTCGACGTCGGCGCCTGCTGCAGCGCCCTCGACGCCATCGCCGCCCGCTGCCGCGAGCTCATCAGCGAGCCCGCCAGCACGCGCCAGCAATGCCGCATCATCAACCGCGTGCTGTTCCACGAGTGGGGCTTCCACGGCAACGTCGAGCACTACACCGACCCGCTGAACAGCCTGCTCGACCAGGTCCTCACGCGCCGCACCGGCATCCCGCTCTCGCTCAGCATCGTTTATCTCCTCGTCGCCGAGCGCCTCGGCCTCGCCCTCGAGCCGGTCGGACTGCCCGGCCATTTCATTATCGGCTGCTTCGAGGACTCGCCGCCCTTCTTTGTGGATCCCTTCGACAAGGGTGTCTTCCTCGACCCGGACGAAATTTACGCGCTGCTGCGCGCCAACCAGATCGAGCCGCAGGTGACGGACCTCGCCCCCACCCCGATCCGCGAGGTGCTGTGCCGCAATTGTCGCAACCTCGTCAACCACTACACCGCGAGCGGCGACGCCGAGCACGCGCGCCTCTTCGCCAGCTTCGTCTCAGAGTTCGAAACGACCCACGAACGCTCCGCCCAGCCGTAGGTCACCACGAAAGGCGCGAAGCCGGATCGGTCGGATTTTGGCCCGCGAATAACGCGAATTTCCGCGAGTTGTTTCCTAAATCCGAACCCGTTGTTTCCTGTTATGGCTATTCGCGGAAATTCGCGCCATTCGCGGGCAGTGATTGGGCTGGGGTGCAGATTGTTACGCGTGTTTCGTGGTGATCCTCCGTAAAAATCGCCTCGTTCCCGTGCGTGTTCCGCGTTCTGCTAGCTTGAACGCATGAGCGCCCCTGACCCCGTCCTGACTCTCCGCGACCTCGAGGCTTGGTCGCGTCCCGGCGTCTCGCTCGCCGTGGTCGGGTCACCCATCGGCCACTCGATCAGCCCGCCGATGCACAACGCCGCGCTGGCCGCCCTCGCCCGCACGCAACCCGCGTTCGCCGCGTGGCAGTATTTCCGCTTCGAAATCCCGCCGGCCGACCTGCCCCGCGCCCTCGCGCTCTTCCACGCGAAAAAATTCCGCGGGCTCAACCTCACCGTGCCGCACAAGGTCCTCGCCTTCGACCAGGTCGCCGCCGTCGCCGACACCGCGCGTGCCGTCGGCGCCGTCAACACCCTGCTCTGGACCGAACGCGGCTGGCTCGGCCACAACACCGACGGCTACGGCATCGCCACCGCCCTGCGCCTCGACCTCGGCTGCGATCTCGCCGGCACGGACGTCATCCTCCTCGGCGCCGGCGGCGCCGCGCGCAGCGCCGCCGTCGAGTGCCTCAATCGCCGCTGCGCCTCCCTCAGCCTCGCCAACCGCACGCGCGAAAACCTCGACGCCCTGCTCACGCTCCTCGCCCCGCTCGCCCGCGGCATCCCGCTGCGCGGCTTCGCCCCGTCCGCCCCGCCGGCCGATCTCCCCGCGGGTGCCGTGGTGATCAACGCCACCAGCGCCGGTTTGCGCGCGGACGACCCGTTGCCGATTGATTTGCCGCGACTGCCGCGCCCCGCCAGCGTGTGCGACATGATTTACAACCCGCCCCAGACCCCGCTGCTGCGCGCCGCAGCGTTGCTGGGTGTCCCCCACGCCAACGGACTCTCGATGCTCGTGCACCAGGGCGCCAAGGCGCTGGAGATCTGGAGCGAAATCCCCGCGGGGCAGACCGCGTCCATCATGGCGACCGCCGCCCGCGCGGCGCTGCAGCGCAAATGAACATGTCCGACTACCATCAGTTTGCCGCCACGTTCCCGTGGTTCCTGCCCGCGGTCGTGACCGTGCTCGGCGCCATGGTCGGGAGCTTCCTCAACGTCTGCATTTACCGGATTCCCGCGGAGAAATCGATCATCCACCCCGGCTCGCATTGCGCCTGCGGCCAGCCCATCGCGTGGTTCGACAACATCCCCGTGCTGAGCTGGTTCATCCTCCGTGGCCGGGCCCGCTGCTGCGGCCGGCCGTATTCCTTTCGCTACGCCTTCGTCGAGCTCCTGACCGCCGGGCTCTTCCTCGCGTGCTGGCGCCTGTTCCCGCACGACAAGGCCGCGTGCGGGTTGGTTTTCGTGAGCGTGCTGATCGCCGCAACGTTCATCGATCTCGACCACATGATCATCCCCGACGTGTTTACGCTCGGGGCGGGTGTCTTCGGCGTGCTGCTTTCCTTCCTCGTGCCCGCGCTGCACGGGCAGCACAGCGGCTTCTTCATCGTCGACAGCCTGCGCTCCGGCACCGCGGGCCTGCAGGGCCTGCTCGTCGGCTCCGGCCTCGTGCTCTGGATCGCGCTGCTCGCGGAAATGGCGCTGAAAAAAGAAGCCATGGGCTTCGGCGACGTGAAATTCGTCGGCATGATCGGCGCGTTCTGCGGCTGGCAGGGCGCGGTGTTTTCCGTCTTCGGCGGCGCCGTCGTTGGCACGATCTGGTTCGTGATCGCGCTGGTCGTGCAGAAGCTTTCCGGCAAACCCGCCGCGATCGCCCCGCCGTCCGAGACGCCCGAGGGTGAGTCCGCGCCGCTCGGCTTCGGTATGCACGTGCCCTTCGGCCCGATGCTCGCCATCGCCGGGTTGCTCTACTTCCTCGTCTTCCACCGCTACGTCGCCGGCTACTTCGCCACCCTCACCGAGCTGCTGTAAGCCCCGGAGGTTGGACACAAAGAGGCCCGCAAAGCGGGTGGCTCCTCCGGCGAGAGTCTCCCGCGCGCCCATAGGCGCAATGGACGCACGGCCGCAGCCCCAATCTCTTCTTGTGCCTCTTCGTGGCCAATCTTCCGGGCTTGGTGGCTAAACCAGCCCCGCGCCGTCGCCCGTCTGCGCGCGCAGCACCTCGGGACGCGAACCAAATCTCCTGGCGTAGGCGTCCGCCACCGCCGTCGCCTGCGCGTCCATGAACTCCGGCGAGGTCACCGCCATCACCGCCCCGCCAAATCCGCCACCGCTGAGCCGGGCGCCGAACACGTGCGGCGCCGACACCAGTTGGTCCACGAGGAAATCCAGCTCGGGCGTGCTGTTCTCGAAGAGCGTCTGCGAACTCCGGTGCGAAGCCGTGAGCAGTTTCCCCGCCGCGACCAAATCCCCCGCGCGCAACGCGAGCACCGTCGCATCCACGCGCGCAATCTCCTCCACCACGTGCCGCGCCCGCTTGAATTCCAGCGGCGGCAGCCGGTCGCGCGCCGCGAGCACGCTCGCGGGTGTGGCATCCGCCAGCAGCGCGACGCCGAGCGCCTTCGCCGCTGCCATGCATTCCCGGTGACGCGCCGCATAGAGCCCGTCCACCAGCGCGTGCTTCGTGTGCGTGTTGAAAACCCAGAATCGCGCGGCCTCCGGCAGCGGCACGGTGGCGAATTTCGGGCCGCGGCAGTCGATGAAAACGAGGTGATGCTCGCGGCCAAAGCCCGACACGCCCTGGTCGAGCACGCCGCAGGGCACGCCCACAAAATTGTTCTCCGCCGACCGGCAAAGCTGAACAACCGTCTCGCGCGGTGCCTGCTGGCCGCTCAGCGCGAGAAACGCCAGCGCCGACGCCAGCTCCAGCGCGGCGCTGCTGCTCAAGCCCGCACCGGATGGCAGGTCCGACACCGCGAGGAAATCAAAGCCGGCGGGACGACGCAGCCCGAATTTCGGCAGCGCGGCTATGACGCCAAGCGGGTAGTTGGCCCAGCGAGCCGCACCGCTTTGTTTCGCCGGCGCGTCGGCGGCCGGCACCGTGATCGTCCCTGCATGCGTCTCGCTGCCCAAGCGCCACTCGGCTTCGGCGCGCGGCGCCACCGCCACCCACACGCTCCGGTCAATCGAAACGCCCAGCACGGTGCCACCGTTGTAGTCCGTGTGGTTGCCGATGAACTCCAGCCGTCCCGGCGCGCGGGCGATCACCGCCGGATCGCGTCCGTAACGCGCCCGAAAGCTGGCAATGAGTTGCTCCTTCATGCGAGGGGTTTCGTGCCGCCACCGCCCTGGCCGGTCGCGCGCAGCGTCACGTTCAAATCGCGCCCTTCAGCAGAACGCCCGCCTTGAAACGAATGGTCTTCATCGCGCGGATCTTCATCGGTCGCCGCGTGTAGGGATTGTAACCGCGGCGCGCGGCGCGGGTCGCGACGTCAAAAGTCCCGAAGCCCACCAGTTGAACCTCGCGGTCGCGCCGCAAGCCCTGGCCCACGGCGGCAAGCACGGCGTCCACGGCGCGCTCGGCGGCGGCGTTGGAGGTGGCGGAGCCCAGGCGTTTCTGCACGGCGTCGGTCAATTCGGCTTTGTTCATTGGGGTCAGGTCGGTGGTGCGCCAACGAAGCAAGCCCGCCCCCGATGGCGCAACCTCGGAATTGCCAAACCGCGAATGGCCGCGAGGGTTCGATCCTGGAGGTTGGCCATAAAAAGGCACAAGGGCGCAGGGGCGGTGCAAGAGTCTCCATTGCGCCCATAGGCGCGCGGGAGAGCACATTCCTAACCCCAGAAATCTTTGTGCCTTTTTGTGGCCAAAACTCCGGAGGTTCGGATTCGCGGTTACTTTCCTGGATTGGTGGGCGGAAAGCCTGGCGGCGTCTCGCCGTTGCGGCCCTTGACCACAACATTCAGCAGGTGCGCCAGCGCCGCCTCACGCGTGATCCCCCGCTCCACCGCCAGCTGACCGGCGCGCTTCTGCAGCTGCGCCGCCATCGTCGCCGCCTGTTCCGTACTCGCTCCCAGCCGGACGCACAATTCCCGCAGTTGCTCGTCTTCGTTCATGCCGGGTCCGAAAATATCACCGCCGCTGCGCCGCCCGCCTCGAGGGACAGCCCGTCCTCACGGCGGAGTTGCACGAGCGAAATCATCGCCAGGCCGATCCACTCGGCGCCGTCGCGCACCGCCGACCGCAGCTCGCCGACGCGACGGTCTCCCTGGAACAGCGCCGTCGGTCGCGGCGGAATTTCCCCTGCGCCGCGCACCTTCAACAGCCGACGCCGCACCTGGCCCATCGACTTCAGCCGCGCCATCACTTCCTGCCCGAGGTAACAGCCCTTCGTGTAGGAAATCGCCTCCGTCTCAAGTCCGCCCTCGTTCGGCAGATCGACCGGCCCGATATCCACCGGGACCGCCGGAATTCCCGCTGCAATTCGCCGGCGCTCCATGTCCTCCAACCCGAGTGCCGTGCCTCCGCGCAACTTTTCGTCCAACGCAGGCGCGTCACCGACCGGGAAAATAATCTCAGTGTGGACCTCACGCTCACGCCGTCCAAGAAACGCCCACGCCGCGCCGCTCAACGCCAACTCGGCCGGCGTCACCACGCCGGCGAGCGACACGCCCGACATAGCGGCCGTGACGTCCTCGATCACCACGTCGTCTGCGATGATGTACGCCTCGAGCCGCTCCCGAATCACGCTGGCGGGAGAAAAATAACTCACAATCCACGCCTCACTCGCCGACACTTTCCGGACGAAACTGTCTGCCAGCACTTTTCCCTTCTGATTCAGCCACAGTCCGTAGACCGCCCCGGCATTTCCCGCCTGATGCAAATCATTGGTAAACTGCCCTTGCAGAAAGGTTAGGGAATCTTCCCCCGACACCCGCAGCACCGCGGCCGGCTGCCAGCGATATAATCTCTTCGGTGGAGTCAGATTCATCGCTTTAATAAGACGCTATTTTACAGCTACTAGCAAAAGAAAGTGGGAGAAATTGATAACTTTGAGTTGACGATGCGGGAAACGGGTTTATCTATCAACTCATCAGTTTAACACTTCTCCCGCCTAGCGGGAGTTTTGGGGTAACTAAGAAAGCAAAGGCCGGCCACTTAGGGGTAAGTGGCCGGCCACTTTTTTTGCCCGGATTTCGCTCCTCGCGACATGGAATCCAATCGAGGAAGGCCTGCCCGCCGTAGCCTGGGCGAAGGCGGGCTTGCGCCGCGCCATCCCCGCCCGCCAAGCTGGCAGTTCATGCAGAGAACATCGGACATCAATGTCGTCGAGACCCGTGCCCTGCCGTCGCCCGCTGCACTGCTGGCGGAGCTGCCCAAGAGCGAGGTCCAGGCGGAATTCGTCACCCGCGCCCGCCGGGAAATCCACCGGCTCATCTTCACCGACGACAAACGTTTTCTCCTGATCGTCGGGCCCTGCTCGATCCACGACCTGGCCGCCGGACGCGACTATGCCACCCGCCTCGCCGCGCTCGCCCGCGAGGTGTCCGACCGCGTGATGATCGTGATGCGCGTGTACTTCGAGAAGCCCCGCACGACGGTTGGCTGGAAAGGCCTGATCATGGATCCCCACCTCGATGGTTCCCATGACATCGCCGCCGGCCTGCGCCTCGCGCGGACTTTCCTGCGCGACGTGCTCGACCTCGGCCTGCCCACGGCGACGGAGCTGCTCGATCCGATCACGCCGCAATACATCGCCGACCTCATTTGCTGGTCCGCCATCGGCGCGCGCACCGCTGAGTCGCAGACCCACCGCCAAATGGCCTCGGGTCTTTCGATGCCGCTGGGTTTCAAGAACGGCACCGACGGCTCCATCGCCACCGCCATCAACGCCATCAAGGCCGCCGCCCAACCGCACACCTTCCTCGGCATCAACCTCGACGGCTCCGCCTCCGCCATTGTCACGCGCGGCAATCCCGACTGCCACGTCGTCCTCCGCGGCGGCGGCGGCGGGCCCAACTACTCGCCCGCGCACATCGCGCAAACCGAGACACTCCTTGAGAAGGCCGGCCTGCCCAAGGCCATCCTCGTCGACTGCTCGCACGACAACTCCGCCAAACAGCCCGAGCGCCAGCCCGAGGTCATGCGCGAGCTCCTCGGGCAATTCAGCGCCGGCAACGCCTCCATCATGGGCGTCATGATCGAGAGCAACCTCGGCGCCGGCAGCCAGAAATTCCCCCAGCCCAAAGACCAGCTCCGTTACGGCGTCTCCATCACCGACGCGTGCATCGACTGGCCGACCACCGAAAAGCTCGTCCGCGAACTCCACGCCGCCCTCGCCCCGCGGTTCAAGCCCGCCGCCGCGGCGCAATGACTAATGACCAATGACTGATGTCTAATGCCGGCCAGCTCGGATCCACCCATTCCGTCCCGACATTAGTCATTTGGCATTAGGCATTCGTCATTCTTCCTCGACTTACTCCCTCAGGCCGGATTTCCCCGTTTCTCCATCAAAACCCTTCCCTCACCCCTGTCGTTCCAATGAAATCTCCCATTCGCGTCGCCGTCACCGGTGCAGCCGGCCAGATCGGCTACTCCCTCCTTTTCCGCATCGCCTCTGGCGCCATGTTTGGACCCGACCAGCCTGTCATCCTCCAGCTCATCGAGGCCCCGATCGAGAAGGCCATGCTCGCCCTCGGCGGCGTCGCGATGGAACTCGACGACTGCGCGTTCCCGCTGCTCAAGGGCATCGTGCAGACGGACTCGGCCGAGATCGGTTTCAAGGACGCCAACTGGTGCCTCCTCGTCGGCGCCAAGCCCCGCGGACCCGGCATGGAGCGCGCCGACCTGCTCAAGGACAACGGCAAGATCTTTATCGGCCAGGGCAAGATCATCGACGCCGTCGCCGCCGCCGATGCGCGCGTGGCCGTCGTCGGTAATCCCGCCAACACGAACTGCATGATCGCCGCCAGCCAGGCCAGGCGCCTGCCGCCCGAGCGTTTCACCGCCATGGTCCGCCTCGACCAGAACCGCGCGCAGACCCAGCTCGCGAAGAAGGCCGGCGTGGATCTCACCGCCGTGAAGGACATCTTCATCTACGGCAACCACAGCCCGACCATGTTCCCGGCCTACGCCCACGCCACGATCAACGGCCAGCCCGCGACGTCTGTCATCACCGACACCGCCTGGCTGCAGGGAGCATTCTGTGAGACCGTCGGCAAGCGCGGCGCCGCCGTCATCGCCGCCCGCGGCCTGTCCTCCGCCGCCTCCGCCGCCAACGCGCTCTTGGACCATGTGCGCTCCCTCGTGACGCCCGGCGCCATCCATTCCATCGCCGTCAAATCGAACGGCCTCTACGGCTTCGACGCCAACGTCTGGGCCGGCATGCCGGTCCGCACGACGACCCCCGGCAGCTACGAGGTGATCACCGGCTACGCGATGGACGACTTCGCCAAGTCCAAGATCGCCGCGACGAACAAGGAGCTCGTGGAAGAGCGCGCCTTCGTCGCCGAGATGATCAGCTGACGGGCAATGCAACGCGGCGAGGGCGCCGCGTCTCCATCGCCAGCAGCCATTTGGAGCCGCGGTCAGACCCGCACCATCTGGCTGCCCGCCTCCAGCGCGGTTTCTTTCCCCGCCCAGACAAACACGCCGGTCGTCTCCGGCGGCAGGTCGACCGTCGCCTCGACGCGGCCGTTCGCAAAATTCGCGCGCAGCCGGATCGTTCCGCGCGGATGCGGCAGGTCGCTTTCGATTTTCTTGAGCGTGCCCGGCTGCGGCGCGATGCGCACCTGCCGGAAGCCCGGCGCGGTCGGGCGGATGCCCGCCACCGTCGCATGCAGATGAAACACGGGGTGCGCCCCCCACGCGTGGCAATCCGACCGCGCCGGCTCGGGACTCTCGACGGGCGTCTTGAAGCCCTGCGTCACCAGCCCGCGCCACATGGCCAATTTCTCCAACACCAGGTCCGCGCGGCCGGCTTTGCCCAGCGCCTCGAACAGGTAGTGCTGGAAATAGATCGTCGCCGCCGCGAGGCCGTTGGCCGCCGCGTCCGCCCACTTGGCCGGATCCGGCACGCGCAATCCGCCGATCACCGCAAACGCCTGCGCATGCTGGCTGAAGGTCGCGTGGGATTCGTCGTCCGCCCACAGTCCCCTCGCCTCGTCCCAGAAAACCCGGCCCAGCGACGCCGCGACCTTCGCCGCGCGCTCCGACCAGCGTGACGCCATCCGCGCATCGCCCGCCCAGTTCTCCAGCTCCGCCGCGCGCTGCAG
This sequence comes from uncultured Opitutia bacterium, assembly GCA_903862955.1. Lineage (GTDB taxonomy): Bacteria > Verrucomicrobiota > Verrucomicrobiia > Opitutales > Opitutaceae > Opi-474. The sequence continues at coordinate 155,091 of CAIPAH010000013.1, read as the reverse complement.
CGTCAGCAAATACTGCAGGCTGATCAGCGCAGAGCGCCGGCCTTCGCGCTGGCCCGGCGGCCAACCGGCATACCAGCCCGGCACCCAGTCCATGAACAGCCAGCCGGGCGGCTTCACCAGCAAGCCGTCGGAATCCTCCTCTGTCTGCAGCGCCTCCAGCAGCGCCCGCATCCCGGGCAGCCGTTGCTGCAGCCAGGGCTGGTCGTCGCGCCAGAGCGCAAAGTCATGCAGCATCCACGGCCAGATCATCGCGAACGTCGCACTCTCCTGCCGCAGATACGACGGATGCCGCATCGTCGGATAGCCGCTGCGCCCGCGCGAGAGGTCGAATAGCTCCATGCCGCGCCGCGGGAGCCGCTCCTCGCCCGCCATGACGTAGGCCAGCAGCATCTGGATGCGCGTGTCGGCCACGTACATCATTTGCTCGTAATACGGGCAATCGACGAAGATGTCGTGCATGCACGCGCGCAGCCCGCGTTCGCTCAGCTCCAGGATCGGCGGCAGCGTGGCATCGTCGGACACAAACGTCGCCCGCGGCGCGAACGGGAAGCCCGTGCGCTCCACTGCCAGCGTGTGGAGCACCACCGGCTTCGCCCCAACCTGCACGCTGATCATCAGGTAGCGTCCCGCCCGCCACCACGGCGAGCTCGTCCACCGGCGTCCGCTCCCGCCCAGCCGCCACTTGTCACCAAAGCCCATGAAGGTCTTCCCCGCCACCGCTCCGCGGTCGCCCTTCGGCCCCGGCGTGTTGTCGATTTCCGGCGCCAGCCGGTCGAAGAGCGACTCCGCCCATTCCCAGCGCACCGTCGTGCCCGCGCCACCGGAAAATTCCAGCAACGGGTAGCCGCAGAGATAATCGTCCGTGTCGATCAGCACCGTGACTTCGTGCCGCGCCGGCAGCTCCAGCGGGGTGCCGTCACGCAGCAGACGCGTCCAGCCAACCACCTTTTCCGGCGCCACCTCCGGCCCGAATTTGAAATTTTGCGCCCGGGCAAACCGCGGCAATTGCGCCCGCACCCGGCCGCCGCGCCACAGGTCGTGGCGCTGCTCGGGCAACGCGGACGGCTGCAGCGTCCAGCCTGCTTCGACGATGCCCGTCACATTGACCGGGATCGGGCCGCGCACCACGGCCGGCTTCACCCATTTCACGTGCCGCGCATCCAGCTTGGAAAGGTCCATGTGCCCCGCGCAACCGATGACGTGATACGAACGGTTCAGCTTCTCGCCCCACGCCAACCCCTGCAGCCGGCCGACGCGCCACGGGGCGATGCCCGTCGTGAACCGCGCCGCGGCGCGGTCCAACCCGGCGCATGCAAAACCTCCGCGCCAGCTCATGCGGCCCTCAGGCGCCTGCGGCGCGCGCGCCCACCAGACCAGCGCTTCGAGACGATGCGCCCCGGCGCTCAATTTCACTTCGTAGGTCGCATACGACCAATGCGACACGTCGCCCGTATCCGGACCGCGGGCGATCACCGCACCGTCCAGCGCCAGCGTGTAGCACAAGTCCGCGCTCACCTGCAGCTGCACCGTTTCGGCGCGCGCCGACTTTACGTTCAGCCGGAAGAGCACGCAGCCCGGGACGCCTTCCGCGAGGTCCGGGTGCCACAGCCACGCAGCCGCGTCGAGCGGGTGCCGGGGCTCCATGTTGGGCGTGCCGTGGGGAACCGGCGGATTGGGGATGCGCCGACCGACGGCTTCTCCGGCAAAGGGGGCAAAAAGCATTCCGCTTTTTCGCCGCCCACCGCCCGCCCGGCGAGCGATTTCTTCAGCCGGCCGTTTAGCCCAGCAATCCCGCCAGCTCGCGCGTCACCGCGAACGCTCCCCGCACCGCCGCAAACGCCGCCATCAGCTCGTGCGGCGCTCCCGCCCGGGGAAAAACCATCTCCAGCGCCGCTCCCGTGCAGCGCACTTTCGCGTCCACTCCTTCCACGGCGATCACGCATTCGCGACAGTCCGAGGGATACGTCACCGTCAGCCCGCCCTCGCCGTCGAGATTCTCAATCACGTCCACGATGGACTCGACTTTGGCCCCTTTCCGGAGCGCAAAAGCCAGCTCGGTAAACTTCCCCGCAAAGCACGCGGCAAACTCGTCCCGCTGCGCCAGGTCGCCGTCCCGCAGGTCGCGCAACACGGTTGTCACGACGTAACGCGCGGGCGCGGCGTCATCGAGCGCGTAGGAAATCTCCACCGTGAAATCCTTCGCCGTCAGCACCGCCGTGGCGCCCGCGACCGTGAGGCTGACGTCCTTCCGCTTGTAGCCCAGCCGGGTGCGCGTGTCCTGGAAAAGCTTCTCCGCCGACGCCGCCAGCTCGCGTTCGCAGATCTTTCCCAAAAACGCATTCGTCACCGCGTTGGCCGCGTCGGGCACCGTGTGATGCCCTTTCCTGAACCCTTCCAGCGTCTTCACCGTCCCGCCGCCGCGGCCGATGAAGCTGATGCTCGCAATGATGCTGGAGGGAAGTTCACCCGTCATGAGCCGCCGAGCAAACAAACCACCCGCCACCACGCCAATCCGAAAGCACGGGGATCGCCCACGGAACACACCGAAGGGAACCGGCACCGATTCCGTGTGATCCGTGGGCAAACTCCTCAGGCCGCCGAACGGCCGCCCCGACGGCAGAGCGAAACCAGCCCGATAATCGCAAGCACCGGCAGCCAGATCGGCGCCAGCACCGCGGCCGCGACCAACACCACCGCCAGAAGGGCTGCCACGGCCGATAGGCCGGTTGCGGCCACCGCCGCCACGCCGCCGGCCAGGACGATTGCGACGCCGAACAGCGCGGCCAGCGCCAGGAGCGACGCGCCCATCAGGAGGGGCAGCAGCCGGAGGCAAACGAGGGCGAGGAGCACGATCAGGAGGACTTTTCCGAAGGTTTTCATGTCTCCAGAACCCCGCTCGCCGCGAAAAGTCGCAGCCGGCCCGCAATAAGTTGACCTGACCGACGGCTTTCCCTCCCCTCGACTGTCTGAGTAACCGCCATGCCCCATCCCGCCATCGCGCCTCGTCCGGTCTGAGCCGTCATGAACTTGCTTCATCAGGCCTGGTTGCGGCTGCGCGCCTTGTTCGGCCGACGGCAATGGGAGGCGGACATGGCGGAGGAAATGAGGCTGCACCTGGAGCAGCGCACCGACGACTTTGTCGCCACGGGTCTTTCCCGCGAGGAGGCTCGCTTTGCCGCGCAGCGGGAATTCGGCGGCGTCGAACAGCTCAAGGAAATCGCCCGCGACGAGCACGGCTGGGCGTGGCTTGACGCCCTGGGCCGTGACCTGCGCTTCGGCCTGCGGATGTTGCGCAAGCAGCCCGGCTTCACCGTCGTCGCCGTCCTCACGCTGGCCCTCGGCATCGGCGCCACCACGGCCATCTTCAGCGTGGTCAACAGCGTGCTGCTGCGTCCGCTGGACTATCCCCGCTCGTCCGAGCTGGTGGTGCTGAGCCTGCGGTCGCCGCGCGGCGCCCAGTCGGGCGCAACGCCGGCCAGCTTTCTCGCGTGGGTCCGCGAGGCCAGGGGATTCACCGCGCTCGCCGCCTGGGTTTACGGGCCCTACAATCTCACCGGCGAGGGCGAACCCCGGCGCGTGTTCGCGCAGCGCGTCACCACGGCCTACTTCGGCATCCTGCAAACGACTCCCGCCCTCGGGCGCGATTTCCAGCCGGGGGAAGACCAACCCGGCAAGGACAACGTGGTGATCCTCAGCCACGACCTGTGGCTGAGCCAGTTCGGTGGCCGGGCCTCCGTGATCGGCCAGAGCATCCGGCTCGACGAACGTCGCTGCACCATCATCGGCGTCATGCCCGACACTTACCAATTTGACCGGCGCGCGGATCTCTACACGCCCTGCGTGCTGAACCTTTCGCGCAATTCCGCCGGGCAGGCCTTGCTGGTGCTGGGCCGCCTCAAGCCGGACGTTTCGCTGGCGCAGGCCCGGGAGGAAATGAACCGGATCAACCGCCGGCCAACGCCGAATACGCCGGCCGAGCAGGCACTTTCGAGCGTTAGAATCCAGCCCTTGCTGCAGGCCAAGGTCGGCGGCGTGCAGCCACTGCTGCTCGTGTTGCTGGGCGCCGTCACTTTCCTGCTCCTGATCGCCTGCGTGAACGTGGCCAACCTGCTGCTGGCCCGGGCCAGCACGCGGCACCGGGAAATCGCGGTCCGCGTCGTGCTCGGCGCCGGTCGCGGCCGCATCGTGCGCCAGCTCCTCAGCGAAAGCCTGCTGATTGCCGTGCTGGGCGGCGCCTTGGGCGTGCTCGTGGGCTACGGCGGCATGCGCGCCCTGGTCGCCCTGGCGCCGGAGGGATTGCCGCGGCTGGAGGAAGTTTCCATGGACGGCCCGGTGCTCGTCTTTGCCTGCCTGCTCGCCCTCGGCACCGGCGTGGCCTTCGGCTTGATCCCCGCCCTCGAGGCTTCCGGAGTCAACGCGGCGGAAACGCTCAAGGATGGCGGCCACGGTCCCAGCGACGCCCCCCGTCGTCACCGGCGGCGGAGCCTGCTGGTCGTGCTCGAAGTCGGCCTGGCGCTCATGCTGCTCGCTGGTGCCGGCCTGGTCGGCCGCAGCCTGCTCCGGTTGGAGCAATTCGACCCGGGATTCCGGGCGCCCAACATCTACATGAGCAACATCGCGCTCATCCCGCAAAAATACGCCTCGGAATCGCAGCGGACGGCCTTCGTTGAGCATGCCATCGCGAACATCCTGCGCGTGCCCGGGATCCAAGCCGTCGCCTTCACCAATCACACGCTGCCCACGATGGGCATGGGCGGGACTTTCTTCACCATCGAGGGACGTCCGCCAGGGCCGGTCGAACTGCCGCCGGCCTACTACTACGCCGTCACCCCGGGCTATTTCCAGATGCTGCATATCCCGCTGGTGCGCGGCCGGCTCTTCACCGCCGCCGATCAGGCCGGCGCGCCGCGCGTCGCACTCATCAACCAGAACCTGGCGCGACAGTATTTTCCGGACGTCAACCCCATCGGCCAGCGCATCAGCGTTGGCAACGGACCGGATTCGTGGCGCCAGATCGTCGGCATCGTCCGCGATGTCGCCCAAAACGGCGGGCTGCAGATGCGCGCGCAGGTTTACGAGCCCTACGCCCAGAATCCCTCGCATTCCACGTCCTTCATCGTTCGCACCGACCTGCCCGCCGGCCAAGTGCAGCCCGCGGTCGCGGCCGCCATTCACGCCGTCGATCCCGACATCCCGACGGGCCCGCTCTATGCGATCTTTGGCCAGCCCACGCTCAACGTCCTGGTCACACGGTTCATGACGTTTCTCCTCGGCGTGTTTGCCGTCACCGCCCTGTTCCTCGCGGCCATCGGCGTGTATGGCGTGATGAACTACGCCGTCAGCCGGCGCACCGGTGAAATCGGCATTCGCATGGCCCTGGGCGCACAACGCCGCGACGTGTTGTGGATGATCCTGCGGGAAGGCGCCGGCATGGTGGGCGCCGGGCTGCTGCTGGGGCTGGTGGGCGCAATCGCGGTCTCCGGCACGCTCGAGTGGCTGCTCTTCGAGGTCAGCCCGCGCGACCCGCTCACGCTGGCGGCCATCATGGTGCTGCTGGCCGGCGTGGCCTTCGTCGCCTGCTGGCTGCCGGCCCGTCGCGCCACCAAGGTGGACCCGATGGTCGCGCTGCGCTGCGAGTGAAGGCCTCGCCGCTGCGAGCTTGCCAGCCGGCCGGTTCCCCGCCGAGGTGATGTCCGCCGAATTTTTCCCCCAACGTTTTCCCCACGATGGTCACCTCCGCCCCGCTGTTTTCCGTCAAGCATGAGCTCGACCCATCCCCCGAGGCATTCGGCGAGCTGCGTTCCTCCGCCGATTGCCTCGCGCAGCCCGATGTGCTGCGCCAGCGGCTGGATGACGACGGCTATCTTTTCGTGCCCGGATTCTTCAATCCCGATTTGATCCACGCGGCGCGCGTGTCCGTGACGGACCGCCTGGCTGCCGAGGGCGTGCTGGATCCGGCTTTCCCCGCGATCGAGGCGATGTGCCGGCCGGACAAGGCCCTCGGCTTCCGCGGCGACCTGGCGAAGAACAACCCCGCCGTGGATCGCGTGGTTTACGGGCCGGAACTGCTGGGATTTTACGCGCAACTCTTCGGCGAGCCGGTGCGGCACTTTGACCACACGTGGTTTCGTGCCATCAGCCATGGCCAGGGCACGCCGCCACACTGCGACCTCGTCTACATGAGCCGCGGCACCCACCAGTTGCTCACCGCCTGGATTCCCTACGGCGAGGTGCCGCTGGAAGTCGGCGGTTTGATTCTCCTGGAAGACTCCCACCACAAAGCGGATCGCATCAAGAACTACCTCGAGGTGGATGTGGACCTCTACTGCGAAAACAACCCCAAGCACGTCGACAAGGTGGTCGGCAAGGGCGGTTGGAGCCATCCCGGCTGGCTGACCTTCAACCCGACCGTCCTCCGCGAGCGGCTGGGCGGGCGCTGGCTCACGGCCACGCACTGGCGGCCCGGCGATTTTCTCACGTTCAAGATGACGATGGTGCACGCCAGTCTCGACAACCAGACGCACCGCGTGCGGCTCTCGTCCGACACCCGTTACCAGCGGGCCAGCCAGCCCGCCGACGCGCGTTGGGTCGGCGCCGACCCGGCCGGCCACGGCCCCCGCGCCAAGCAGGGCATGATTTGCTGAGCATGTAGCGCAGGCGGGAACGCCTATGCTACTTCATCGCCTCAAGCTGCAGTTCCATCTGCAACGCCAGGCCCTCGGACATCGTTTGCGACGCCTCCGACTCCTCGCGGCGGATCCGGGCCCGTTCGCCGGGAAGTCCGGCCCAGCCCACGATGACCGGGTCCTGCGGCTTCACCAGCACCAGGGTGGCGCGCAACTCCGCATTCAAATCCGTCCTCATGGCGGCCGGCATGGCCGCGTCCATCGCCGCGGCAAATTTTTCCGCGCTGCCATTGTCGCCAGTGAGATAGTAGAAATTCCGGTCCCAGTTCATGCTGACCTCGGTGCCAAGCGCATCATACGGCGCCTGCCCAAACGAGAGGCCTTCCTGGTAATCGCGGAAATTTCGGATCTCCTCCGGTATGCTCACCCCGTTCACCGCCGGCAGCCAGAGGCTCGCGTCGGTAAAGAGCTGCTGGCCCGGGACACTCGTGAGGAACTTCAGGAAGTCCAGGGCCTCGGCGGGATGCCGGCTGGCCTTGTTGAGGTACATGGACAGCGCGGTTTCGCCAATGCCTTCGCCGCCCTGCCCCACCACAAACCGCCCGACCTCGGGGTCATCCGGCATCGCCTGAATCAGTTTCATCGGCTGGATCTTGAACGGCGCCAGCCGCCGCAGGCTGGTCGCGTCCCACGTGCCGTAAAAGAAGAACAGCGCCTGCCCGCGCAGGAACTCGATCATCGCGTCATCACGCCGCAGCTGGATGAAGCCCGGCTTCATCGACATCGTGGTTTCACGCACCAGCTGCAAGCCGGCCAGCACGGCCGGTTCGCTGTAACGCCAGCGGCCCGCGAGGTAGGCTGCGAGCATCTGCCGGTTGTAAAGATAGAGGAAGCCGGCGTCGTCCAGCCGCTGGTTCACGCCCATCAACGGCGCCACCAGCACGCTTTCCGCCACCGCCCGCGTCGTATCCCGGCTCCCGGCGAGCCCCGCGATCGGGCGGCCGGTTTTCCGCGAATACTCCTTCACCACCGCGAGGATCTGGCGCAGGTCGTCGAAGTTCCGCGGGACCACCACCCGGCCGAGGATTTCCTTCATCAACTCCACGTTGCAGAAGAGCCGCAGCGTGCACTCCGTGATGTTGACCGCGTAAATCTGCCCGGGGTCGGGCGAGTCCCGCTTCGGCGCGAGCAGCTTGTCATGAAACGTGTCCAGCCACGGGATTTTTTCCTGCGAGGTGCCCCGGTTGTAGGGGTTCGGCTTCGCCAGCTCAGAGGTCAGCGGCGTGAAGTAGCGCGCGGGAATGTCCTTCTGGCCGGGCAGCCAGGCGCCCCACTCCATCAGGTCCGGGCCCGTCTCGCCGGCGAGGTTGGAGCGCATCCACTGGGGGTAAATCGTCGCGCCGGGGATCTGCAGCTGCACCACGCGGACCCGCGGGTTGAGTTCCTCGTAGCGCTTGATCGCCGCGTTGATGCCGTCGGGCGGCCCGCGCTCGATCTGCCAGTGGGCGAAATAGATCGTGACCTCGCGGGTGCGGATTACCGGTTCCGACCGGGTGAAGACCCAAAACAGCGACGCCGTATAGGCCGCGCACAGCAGTACCAGGGCCAGCCGGGAACGGAGCCGCCTCATGGCCGGCCCTCCTGTGCGAGGCGGTGGTTCACCTCCGCGAGCTTCCGGCGGATGGCATACGCGCGGACGTTTAACGGGTAAGCGGCGAGGTATTTTTCGAAGTATTCCCGGGCCCGCGCCCAGTCCCCGCCCCGCTCCGAGAGCACGCCGATCTGCACGATGAGATCCTCCTGCGCGTTGCCCGTGACACCCCCGGCCTGTTCCGCGGCGATGAGGTGCGGCAGAAACCGCGCCTGGGGCTGGTTCAGCGCGATGCCCGCCTGCCCGATCTGCAAATTGAGGTCGCGCCGGAGCAATGGCTCCTGAATGCGCGCGAGCAGCACCTCCGCCGCCGCCAGGCGGTCAGCTCCCGGGCCGGAGACGTCCGGCAGAAGATACAATTTCAACAGTCCCAGCTTCACCAGCCCCAGCTGCGCCCAGTGGCTCCCGGGCTGGCGCTGGGCCAGCCCGGCATACAGTTGGGCGGCCTTTGCGAAATCCGGTTCGTTCAGGTGCAGCTGGTAAATCCGGGCCCGCAAATACGCCGCCTCCGCCGCGAGTTCGTCCGTCCCCTGCTCCAGCTCCACGAGCACCGCCTCGGCCTCGCGCATGTTCCCATCGGTCGCGGGCTGTGCGCCAATCCGTGCGGCGGCCCAGGCCAGCCGGTCGGCGCGCGACGGGGCGTCGGGCCGGAGTTGCCGGAGCACATCTTGCGGGCGATTGTCGGCCAGGGCGGTCCACGCCCGGTCCGGGTCGGCTGACGCGGCGGCGCCCGCCGCCAGCAGCGGACCGAGAATCAACAGGGGTAAAAATTTTCGCGCGGGGTACACGGAAAGACCCCTCATCGTGGAAGTTCACCCCGCTCCGACAAGCTCTACCGAAAAAAGTTTTGCGGCCTGCGGTTTGAAGCCGGAAGCCAGGAAACCAAGAATTACTCCTCGGATTTCTCCTGGTTTCCTGGCTTCCGGCTTCAAACCACAACTGTCGCCATTCTGTTTTCTTGGCTTCCTGGCTTCCGGCTTAAAAAATCCCCGGCGCTACCTGGCCGGCCCCGCGATCGCCAGCTGCCGGCCGAGCTGGAGCATCAGCGCCTCGGACTGCGTCTGGGAACTCTCCAGCCGCTCGCGCGCCACCTGCAGGCTGGCATCCTGCGGCGCCCGCCAGCCGAGCGCGGCGTTCGCGACGATGCGCACATCCTGCGGCCGCACGGTGATCGCGCGGTTCGAGACTTCCTTGCCCAGGTCCGCCCGCGCCGCCGCCGGCATCTCACGCTCAATCGCGTCAACAAACTGGTCCACGCTCCCGTGCGTATCCGTCAGCAGGTAGAGGTTGCGGTAAATTGCCTCGGAGACCGTCGAGCCCATCAGCATGTATTCCGCGCCGAAGGAGTAGCAGTCCAGGGGCGTCTTGTAGGCTTCGATGTCTGCCGGCACCTTCACTTCGCGCACCGACGGCAGCCAGCCACTGTGGTCCGTAAAGAGCTGGTTGCCCTCCACGCTCGTCAGGAAATGCAGGAAATCGATCGCCTCGGCTTTGTGTGGACTCTGCTTGTTGAGATAAAACTCCATCGCCGTCCCCCCGCCGCCGTCAGCAAACGCCCCGAAGAAATACGGTCCCATCACCGGGTCATCCCGCGTCGGTTGCGGGAAGCGCAGGACGTCGATTGGGAACGTCGACAGGCTCCGGATGCTCGTGCCGTCCCACGTGCCCGCGAAGATGAACACCGCGTCGCCCCGCAGGAATTCCTGCGTCGCCGCGTCGCGCAGCGACTGGAGAAAGCCCGGCTTCATGCTCATGCTGATCTCGCGCATCATCGTCAGGCCGGCCTTCGCCTCCGGTGACCGGTAGCTCCAGCGGCCCTCGAGGTAGAGGCCGATCTCGTCCCACGTGTAGAGCGACAGCGTCCCGTGCCGGTCGTTGCGCTGGCTGCTCTGCATCATCGCCCCGCCCATCAGGTATTGCATCAGCCACGCCGCGTTGTCGCGCGCGCCGGCGAGCGTGTAGATCGGCTCGCCGGTGCGGGCCGCATAGTCGGCGACCTTCTGGAAGAGCGCGCGCAGCTCCGCGAAATTCCGCGGCGGACGATCCGAGCCCGTGATCTTGCGGAGAAGGTCGCGGTTGCAGAACAGCCGCTCCGACACCTCGGTCACCGTCGCGGCATAAAACTGTCCCGGGTCGGGCGCGTTCACCCGCTGGTTCAGCAAGCCGTCGGTGAACGTCTGCACCCACGGCACCTTCTCCAGCGCCGTGCCCCGGTTGTAGGGGTTCGGCCGCAGCATCTCGTCGGTGATCGGCTCGAAATACCGCGCCGGAATGTCCGTCAGCCCGTCGAGCCAGACGCCGTATTCGATCAGGTCCGCGCCCGTCCCGCCGACGAGGTTGGTGCGCATCCACTGGTTGTAGACGCGCCCCGGCACGAGCACCTGCTCGACCTTCACCCGCGGGTTGAGCTCCTCGTAGCGGCGGATGACCGCGTCGACGCCGTCGGGCGGCCCTTTTTCGATCTGCCAATGCGCGATGCGGATCGTGACCGGCCGGCTCGCCACCACCGGCTCCGAGCGCGTGAACACCCAGAACACCGCGAAAACATAGCCGGCAGCCAGCAGGCCGAAACCGAGGGACCGGGCGCGGGGCTTTCTCATGGCCGGCCCTCCTTCGCCTTCGCCTCGAGCACCGCCAGGTCTTCCAGGCGCCGGCGAACGGTGACACTGCGCAGGTTCGGCGTGAAGTCGCGCAGGTAGATTTCAAAATATTTGCGCGCGTCCGCGTAATGCCCGGCCCGCAGCGACAGCTCACCCAGCTCGATTGCGAGATCCTCCGGCACTTGGCCGACCAGTCCGCCGATGCGATCGACCTCCTTCAAATGCGCCAGCACGAGGTCGAGCGGTTGCTCGTAGAACGTGCCCGCGTGCGCGATCTGCAGGTGCAGGTCGCGTTGCAGCTTTTCCTCGTGGATCCGCCCCAGCAGGGCCATCGCCGCCGCGATCCGATCCGCCGGCGCCGCCGGCTCCGGCAGCGTGTAGAGTTCCAGCAGCCCCAGCTTCACGAGGCCCAATTGCGCCCAGTGGCTGGCCGGATGCCGCTCCGCCAGCGCCCGGTAGAGTGCCGCCGCCCGAATATAATCCGGTTGTTGGAAATGCACCTGATAAAGCCGCGCCTGCATGTAGGCCGCGGCGTCCGCCACTTCGTCGTCACCCTGTGCCAGTTGCGCAAAAGCCGCCTCCGCGTCGTGCAGCCGGTCCTGCGTCACCGGCTGGTAATCCACCGCCACCACCGCCGACGCCAGCGCCTGCTCCCGCGTCGGCGCGCCCTTGATCCGGCCGAGTCGGGCGTAGGCGTCGCGCGGCAGCTGGTTTGCCATGAATTGCCACGCCTCGGTCGTGCCATCCGACACCGGCGTCGCCGCTCGGGCGAGCGGCAGCAGCACACAACACAGACCGGCGCCGAACCAGCAGCGCCACTGGGGTAAAGGGGCAGACACGCCCGACATGGTGGAAGCGAAGGCCTCCACGACAAGAATTACCTGAGAACCCAAAGAACGTTCAGGGCTTTGAATCATAGGTCTCATGGAACTTATGAGACCCATGGGGCCCATGCTCGCTCTGGCGCATTAAAGGATCCCCCGCTCGAGCCAGGTGTGCTCGCCCTTGATGATCTCCTGCGCGAGGTCGTAGCCGTGCTGGTCGGAGTTTTTGCCGACGCCGGTGAAGTTCTGCGCGATGCGCAGGTGCGCCTGCGCGGCAAAGTCGTCCACCAGCGCGAAGACCTTCGCCTCCGGCTCGCCGTCCTGCAGCAGCTTCTGCGCGAATACGCAGCTCGCCGCCAGCGCGAAGAGGTCCGCGCCGATGTCCGCCAGCCGGCCGAGCAGCACCTGCCGCTTCTCCAGCTTCACGCCGAATTTCACCATCTGGTGGAACAGCGTGCGCGCGAGCCGGCGGCTGAGCGCTGCCACCCGGTTGAAATGGTCGGCCAGGTGCGGGTGCATGTCTTCCGGCGCGCTCCCATTGATCGGCAGCCATTGGGCCGGATACCAGAACGTGTAGAATTTGGCCGCCGCCCACGCGCTCTTCAGCCGCTCGCCCCACGGGCGCTCGGAATTCAGTGCCACGCCGGCGATTTTCAGGTGCGGATCGAGCGCTTCGCGCATGATGAAGAGCCGCATGATCTCCGAGGAACCCTCGAAAATCGTCGTCACGCGGCTGTCGCGCATGAGCCGCTCGACGGGATGCGGTTTCTCCCCGCGCGCCTTGAGCGATTCCACGTTTTCGTAGCCGCGCCCGCCGCGGATCTGCATCACGTCATCGAGGCAGAGCCACGCCTTCTCCGTGCCCCAGAGCTTGCACATCGACGCCTCGAGCCGGATGTCGGCCTTCTTGTCGCGGTCGACGATGCGCGACGTGACGATCAGCATCGCCTCCATCGCGAACGCATGCGCCGCGATCCGGCGGATCTTCTCCGCCACCGCCGCGTGCTGGCCAATGGGTACGCCCCACTGGATGCGCTCGGCGCCCCACTCGCGCGCGATCGCCAGCGACCGCTTCGCCACGCCGATGCTCGACGCCGGGATCGACAACCGCCCGGCGTTCAGCGTGGACAGCGCGACTTTCAACCCGCGACCCTCGCCGCCGACGATGCTGGTCTTCGGCACGCGCACGCCGGTGAACCGGATCACGCCGTTGTAGAGCGCGTGCAGGCCCATGAACTGGCAGCGGTGCACCACCTCGATGCCCGGCGAGTTGGCCTCCACCACGAACGCCGTGAGCTGCGTGCGTGGCTTGCCGTCCACGATCTTCGGGGGCGTGCGCGCGATGACGATGTAGAGCCCGGCCCGTGTGCCGTTGGAGCACCAGAGTTTTTCGCCGGTGATGAGATAATCGTCGCCGTCCGGCTTGGCCTCGGACGTGAGCCGTGCGGGATCGGAACCCACGCCCTGCTCGGTCAGCGCAAACGCCGACAGCTCGCCGCCGGCGACGCGGGGCAGGAATTTCTGTTTCTGCTCGGGTGTCCCGAAGAGCATGAGCGGCTGCGAGACGCCCACCGACTGGTGCACGGAGATGTGCGAGAAGATGTTCATGCAGTGGCTCGCCATCAGCTGGCACGCCCGGCAGTAGGTCGTCTGGGAAAAACCCAGCCCGCCGTATTCCCGCGGCACCTTGATGCCGTAGGCGCCGAGCCGCGCGAGCCCCGTCATCACGTCGGCCGGGATCTCGCCCGTGCGATCGATGAGGTCGGGATCCACGCGGTCGCGCAGGAAAATCCCCAGCTCGGCCAGGAACTGGTCGGCGCGGGCCTTCTCTGCGGCATCGATCTCAGTGACGGGATAAAGTTTCGCAGGCCGGAAGCGGCCCATGAAGAGGTGCGCGACGAAGCTGAGGTCGTCATGCGATTCGCGCGCGGCCTCGGTGACCTGCAGGGCGGCGCGCTGCCCTTCGTTCATCTTGGACATGTCGATGACGGAGCGACCGTCATCCGGTTTCGGTTGGGGTGGGGTTTCAGGAGCGGACATGGGGTTGGCGGCGCAAAGGGCCGCGTTGATTTTAGCCCACTCAACCCAGATTTATGACACGGTCAACGGCCCCGCCGCCGATCGACCCAATCTTCAATGCCGCCACTACCCCCGTGAGCCGGGCTAATCCCGGAGTTTGGAAGCCGGAAGCAGGAAGCCAAGAGTCCGGAAACCAATCCTAAGCGCGGACGGCTATTTCCGCTCCTCCACGCTTCCCCGATGAGGATCGTTCCTGGGTTCCTGGCTTCCGGCTAAAAAACTCAGGGCTTCGGTCCGCCCAGGTCGGGGATCGCGAGCTGCACCCCGCCCTGCTTCGACGACTCGTGCGCGATGAGGCCGGGAATCATGTAACGCGCCGCCTGCCAGACGTTATTCGGCGCCTGCTCGCCGGTCACACAGGCCTTCACGAAGTCGTCGACGATGAAATGGTGCGAGCCCCAGTGGTTGTTCGGCAGGTTCGCGAACGACGCCGGTAGCCGCGCGATGTCGTGCACCTTCGCCGTGCCGCCATACACGCCCGGCCGCAGCGTGAGGAGGTCGTCGAGGTTCTTCGTGTCCTCGAAGCCCTTCCCGATGATCACGCGTCCCGCCTGCGTATACTCGAAACTGGCCTCGGTGCCGCAGATCGACATGAACTCCCCGCCCGGGTGGCCGACGCGGCGAAACTCGTTCACGCACGCGCACGCGCCGTCGCTCATCGTGAACAGCGCTGTCTCGTTGCTGAAGGCGTTGCCGTATTTGTTCACCTTCGGGTCGTAAATCCCGTCCGGATGCCGGTCCACCCAGCCGTGCGCCGAGACCTTGGTCATGTGCGCACCTGTCACGCCAATGATCTGGCTGGTCGTGTGCGTCGGGTAGTGCATCGGCGGCTCGCCCGCCAGCTCGAGGAACCGGTCGCCCGTCCGCGCGCGAATGATCCCGCGGGAGTCGATGCTCTTGATATCCCAGTCGTGGTGGTAATTCGCCTCGGCGTAGAAAATATCGCCGAACGTCCCGCGCCGGTATTGCTCCCGGCACCACACGGTGTGCGGGTAGTAATAGCTCGTCTCGCCCATCATGTAGATCTTCCCGGTCTGCTCCACCGTGCGCACGAGCTGCGTCACCTCCTCGAGCGACACGCCGCACGGCACCGCCGAATACACGTGCTTCCCCGCGCGCAGTGCCTGCATCGCCTGCGGCCCGTGCATCCAGTGCTGCGTGATGATGACCACCGCGTCCACGTCGCTGTTGAGCACGGCATCGAGCGACGGATACATCTTGGCGACCCCGTATTTCTGCGCGTTGCGCTTCAACTTCTCCGCATCGAGATCGCAGAGCACCACCTCCCGCACCAGTGGATGGGCTTGGTAGAGCTCGATGAAATACTGGGCGAATTGCCCGACGCCCACCATCGCGACTTTGATGCTCATGTTTTTGACCGTGAGGGCCCGCGAATAGCGCGAATCCTCGCGAAAGGCTGATTCGTATCCATTCGCGCTATTCGCGGGCAAGCTCCCTCGCCGCCGCCTCGATCGCGGCGCGCATCGCGGTCACGTGGCGGCGGACGTTGTCGTCGTCACCCAGCTGCTTCGGGCTCGGGTCGCGGAACGCCTCCAGCTCCGCGGCCACCGCGGTGGGCAACCGGCCGCCGTTCTTGGCGCGCAGCCATGCCAGCTTTTCAAACTCCTCGATGCCGTCGCGCAGCATTTCCCAGTGCACCGACGCCCGCGGGCCCGGGTAGAGCAGGAACTCGTCGCCCGGCGGCAGGTCGCGCCGCCACGGGTGGCAGGAATACAGTGTCTCGTGCAGCGGGTTCTCCGGCCACGTCGTCAGCGCCCAGCGCGCCATGCCGCTGTAGCCGTTCACGAACGCGTAGTAGCCCACCCACACCGCCTCGTCGGGTGGACTCGTCACGAAGCTGTTCGGCCGCTTCGGGTCGAGGCAGATGTAGAACGTCGTGACGCGCCCCTCCTTCGTGCGCTGGGCGATGTCGCGGTAAAGTTCGTCGCTCGCGTGGTCGAGGATGATGGTGAAGTCCGCCAGGTCGAGGCCGCCATAGTGCGACGAGGTCTGGTTGCCCGCGAGCGCGGCCTTCAGCCGCGGGGCGTTGGCGTGCATCACCTCCATCATCGCCTTCATCATCACCGCCGGCGCCTCGTCCACGCCCACGCGCGTGCGCTCCAACCAACCCTTCGCCTCGAGGTGCTTTTCGAAATCCTTCAGGAACGGCCCCCAGTAATCCGCGTAGCTCGGCGTGCCGGGCTCGCACATCGCCATCCGCGTGTCGCCGGTGGCGGCGTCGGTGTATTCCAAGTGACCCGACCAGGTGAGCATCGAGTAGCAGTTGATCTGCTTGGAAATCCCGCAGCTCATCGCGAACTCCACGTAGCGGTCGAACACGGTGTAATCGAACTTCCACGAGCCGTCCGGCAGCTTCACGTGCGTGACCATCGTGTCGTAGTCGTCGTAGTCGCGCCGGCCCCACGGCCGCGGCGTGATCGTCGCCGTGATCACCTTCTGGCCCGCGTGCGCCAGTTCCATCATGTAAGGACGCATCACCGCGAAATGCTCCTCGCTCCACGGCTTCACGCCGTGCATCCGCGCGATCGACCACGGGTGTTGGAAGATATCGAGATGGTATTTCCAGTCTTCGGGCGCGGGCAGCGTCGCACCGATCACCTCCAGCGACACTGGGAAAATCTTCGGCGCCGTCCCGTCCGCGCGCAGCGTCAGCGTGCCCGAGTAAGTCCCGGGCACGGCGTCGCGCGGCGTCTCGACCGTCAGCCACACCGCACGATAGGAACCCGCGGGCATGTCCACGCGCTCGGCGTCATCGAGCACGTCGCCGACCAGCTTCCCGTCGGCGAGCACGTTGCGCACGAACCGCGTCCGCACCGCTGACGCCGGCAATTCGTGCCCGGCCGCGTCGCGCAAAGCCGACACCGTCGCCCGCAGTCCCGGGCGCTCCGCCACGGTCCAAACGACAAACTGGCCGTGAATGCGCTCGCCCCGCCACGCCGTGCCATGCCAGGCCTGCGCCGCGGCGTAAATTGGCCACCCTTGCCATTTCGTGCCGCTCCATCCCAACGGGACGTCGGCAGAATATTGATGATCGAGATCGCCGACTCCGCCGTGAAGTTCCTTTCCCGTCCGGATCGCATACGCCGAAAGTTTCGAAATCATCGGGCCCTCGTCCGGCTTGGAACTGCCCGTGACCGTCAGCCGGACCGCGCGGAGCAGTTTCGCCACTTGCAACCGCACCTCGAGCCCGTCGGACGGGATGAGCGCCAAGCCTGTCCGCTGGTCATGCAGCATCTCCCACGTCGTGCCATCGGCTGAGCCTTCGAGGTAGAAATTGAACACCCGCGTGTTCGGCGCGCGCAGGTGCAGGTTGAGCTGCGCGATGGGACGCGCCTCGGGCAGCTCGAATTTCAGCCACGCGGGAAAATGCTTCGACGTCCACCACATCACCGTGTCGTCGCCCAACGGATGGTTTCCCACCAAGTCCGGCCGCTGCTCGTCGTCGTAACCCGAGGCGGTCACCTTCGCCCCGGCGAGGACGTCACCCAGCTCCACGTCTTTGAGTAGCGGAGCTTGCGGCTCGTAGGGAAAATGCCGCGCGAGGAACGGCGTGTCCACCGCCGCCAGGGCCGCCGTCACTCCCCAGGCCAGACCGCATGCGAGACAAAGCTCCGGCTTGAGCAACATGCGCCGACGCTGGCCGCCGTCCCCCACGGCTTCAACGAGTTTTCGAGCCTTAATCCGCGAGCCAACTCACCGCGAAATTGACCGCCCAAATGCCCGGTTACCTTGCCGCCCGCCTGCGGAACTTCGGCTCTGAGAGGCGCAAAGACGAATTCCGGTTCCCTGCCCGTCCAGCCCTCGTGGTTACCACATCGGGGATTGGGTGTCTCTGGGGTGAATCGCCGGAACTATTCCTACCGATTAGGTCAGCTTTTTCCCCTGTGATTCGGCGGCGAGGGCCGCCCTTTCGGGGGCCGCCAAACCAGCTAATAGCCTCCGCCCCCGGCACATTCGCGTTCGCCAATTCCCCCCGCCGTTCCAAATTCACCCCCACTCCGCCGCCGATGCCGACCCCGCATTCCGAGCCCTATCTCAGCGCGAACGATCGCTATCCCGAGCGCTCGCTGCAGTTCGATTTTGTCCGCGCCACGGAGAACGCCGCGCTCAGCGCCGTCGACTGGCTCGGGCGCGGGGACAAGGAGTCCGCGGACGCCGCCGCCAGCGACGCCATTCGCGGCACGCTCGAGCAAAGCGATTTCTGCGGCGACGTCGTCATCGGCGAGGGCATCAAGGACAACGCACCCGGCATCTTCCTCGGCGAACGGATCGGCTCTTGGAAATTTCCCTCGCCGCGCTTCAACATCGCCGTGGATCCCATCGACGGCACCACAAACATCTCGAAGGGCCTGCCCAACTCCATCTCGGTGCTCGCCGCCGCCCACGTGCCGCACGGCGCGGAGGCCGCGATGGTCAACATCCCGACGTTCTACTCCGAAAAACTCGCCTACGGCCCGGCAGTCGTCGCCGCGATGGCGCAGGATGCCTCGCTGCGGTTCGACCTCGACACGCCCGTGACGCAGATCCTCGAGCGCGTGGCCAAGGCCCTCGGCAAGAACGTCCGCCAGGTCTACGTCGTCGTGCTGGACCGCTCGCGCCACGCGAAACTCATCGCGGAAATTCGCGCCGCCGGCGCCGCGCTGCGGCTGATCTCCGATGGCGATGTCACCGCCGCCGTCTCGCCCTCATTGTTCGACACCGGCATCGACCTTTATCTCGGCACCGGCGGTTCGCCCGAGGGCGTGTTGACCGCCGCCGGCGTGCTGGCGCTCGGGGGCGACCAGCAGCTGCGGATGTGGCCGCGCGATGACGCCGAGCGCGCCGAGATCAACGCCACGCCCGCCGCGGCCGACCTCCGTCGCATTTTCTACGCCCGGGACCTCGTCACCAGCCCCAGCGCAATTTTCTGCGCCACCGGCATCAGCGACAGCGCGCTCCTGCCCGGCGTGAAGCTGATCGGCCGGAAGGTTATTACGCACTCGATCCTCCTGCGCTCCCAAAGTCGCACCCTGCGTTACATCAAGACAGTGCACGACTTGGACTTCAAAACGATCCGCCGCTCGCCCGACCGCAAGGACCACTACGTTTAGTGCGCCCGAAACAATTCGACTGTTGCTCAATCCCTCATCCATTTTTCTCCCATGTCGTCGCCCCAGGAATCCGCCGCCACCACCAGCCGCTCGACGGTCGAGCAGCTGCGCGTTTCCCAGATTTACCGCGACTACGAACAGGCTTTCCGCGAGACCACCGGGCTGCCCATCCACTTGCGCCCGATCGAGGCGTTCAACCTGCCGCACCATGGCGATCCGAAGGAAAATCCCTTCTGCATGCTCATGGCTTCGACGAACCACTCCTGCGCCGCGTGCCTGCAGCTGCAGCGCAAGGTGGAGGAGTCGGCCCAGCTCGAGCCCAAGACCCTGAAGTGCTTCGCCGGCCTCTGCGATTCCGCCGTGCCCGTGCGCGTCGGTGAGAACCTCATCGCCTTCCTGCAGACCGGCCAGGTCCTGCTGCACCAGCCTTCAAAGCAGGAATTCGCCAAGACCACGCGCCAGCTGCTGAAATGGGGCACGGAGATCGACCTGAAGCGCCTCGAGGAGGCGTATTTCCAGACCCGTGTGCTCACCAAAACCCAGCACGAGGCCATCCTCCGCCTGCTGACGATCTTCGCGCAGCACCTTTCCCAGCTCAGCAACGAGCTGATCGTGAAGAAGTCCGCGGCCGAGTCCCCGCCCGTGACCAAGGCCCGGATCTTCATCGCGGAACACCAGGGCGACGAGCTTTCGCTCACCCAGGTCGCCAAGGAGGTGAACATGAGCGCATTTTATTTCTGCAAGATGTTCAAGAAGTCCACGGGACTCACGTTCACCGATTACCTTGCGCGCGTCCGCGTCGAGAAGGTGAAGAACCTCCTGCTGAATCCCAACCGCCGCGTCAGCGAGGCCGCCTACGAGGCCGGCTTCCAGTCACTCTCGCAGTTCAACCGGGTGTTCCGCCGCATCGCGGGCGAGTCGCCCAGCGTCTACCGCGAAAAGCTCCACGGCCCCGGCCACGCCTAAACCGTCGCGCGCGGCGCGGGCTCCGTCAGGTCCGGCACGGGCGCACACCGGCAGCACACCCCGCAAAGCGCCTCGATCTCATGCTGTGCGAGCTGATGCCATGCGTGTTCCAGCAGCCGCTTCTCCGACTCGATCAGGCCCGGACCCAAAATGGCCTGAAGCGCATCGCAGCCGGTCAAATAGTAATCCAGCAGCGGATTGAGCCCGCAGCGGCAGAGTTGCCTCAGTTGTTCCATGCAGTCCGGACTTCGCTCCAGCCAGCGCGCCGCCGGGGGATTGCGCAGGAACGTGGTCAGCTCCGTCAGCGTGTCATCCATCCGGTGACGCAGGATCTCCGGGAGCCCCATGGGCGAGATCGGGGGACGGGCCTTGAGCAGGCGCAACCACTCGGCCTTCAGTTGGGACCGATGGGTGCGAAGCAAGTCAGGCAGCCGGCATAACATGTTCACGAATATGAAACAAAGCGGCCCGCCCTGCTCCGCGCCCTTTGTCCAACCGTGTGCATCCCTTGGTCAGCGCCACCCCTCCGCCCGGGTGATTCGCAAGATATGCGTAGCCCTTGGCAACGATCGCGGAGCCGGCACCCCACCCAACCCCCTATAGTGGCGCCACTCCGATTTCCGCTCCCGCCATGAACCCGACCCGACCCCATCCCTCCGCGCCCCGGGAACCCACCGAGGCCGAGATCCAGAAACAGGCCTATCACCTGTGGATCGACGGGGGCCGGCTCGAAGGCGTCGAGCTGGACAACTGGTTTTCCGCCAAGGAGTTGCTTCGCCACCGGCATGGCCAATCCCACGGCCTCGCACCCCGCGGCGTCCACTCGGTCCGCCCCAATCCTTTTTCGAACCAACCCAACTCTTAATCCACCTCCGCCATGCCCGTCATTCCCCTTACCATTACCGTGAGCCTTTGCCTGGTGTTCACGTTTGTCGTCTTTTTCATCCGCGAGAACTCGCGCCGCTTCAGCAATGCGGAACGCGAGTCCCTGCTGCCGCTCAGCGAGGAAACCCCCCGCCTTGCCGGCCTGGAGGATCATGATCACGCCTCGGACGACGACTCCTGCGGTTGCCGCACCGGCGAGCGCGACCCCTGCACCGGTTGCCTGAAACGTCCGACTTCCGGTCGCTGATCCTCCCGCCATGCCTGACCAAAAAATCACCATCGAGTATAACGACCGGATTGTCCGCCAGTTCCTGCTGGCCACGGTCATTTGGGGCATCGTGGGGATGCTCGTGGGCGTCCTGATCGCCTCCCAGCTCAACTTCTGGCAGCTCAACTTCCAGACGTCCTGGCTCACCTTCGGCCGCCTGCGCCCGCTGCACACCAACGCCGTCATCTTCGCCTTCGTCGGCAACATGATGTTCGCGGGCGTGTATTACTCGACGCAGCGCCTGGTGAAGGCCCGCCTCGCCAGCGACTTCCTCTCCCAGCTGCACTTCTGGGGCTGGCAGCTGATCATCGTCGCCGCCGCGATCACCCTCCCGCTCGGCCTCACCCGCGGCAAGGAATACGCCGAACTCATCTGGCCCATCAACATCGCCGTCGCGTTCATCTGGGTCGTGTTCGCGGTGAACTTCTTCTGGACGCTCGCCCGCCGTCGCGAACCCGCGCTCTACGTCGCCCTCTGGTTCTACATCGCGACGATCGTGACCGTGGCGATGCTCTACATCGTCAACCACCTCTCGATCCCGACGAGCCTGCTGCACAGCTACCCGGTGTTCAGCGGCGTGCAGGACGCCCTCGTCCAGTGGTGGTATGGGCACAACGCCGTGGCGTTCTTCCTGACCACGCCGATCCTCGGCATCATGTACTACTTCCTGCCGAAGGCGGCGGAACGTCCCGTGTACAGCTACCGCCTCTCGGTGGTGCACTTCTGGTCCCTCGTCTTCGTCTACATCTGGGCCGGCCCCCATCACCTGCTCAACACCGCCCTCCCCGGCTGGCTGCAGAACCTCGGCATGACGTTCTCGCTCATGCTCTGGGCACCGTCTTGGGGCGGCATGCTCAACGGCCTGCTCACCCTGCGCGGCGCGTGGGACAAGCTCCGCACCGATCCCGTGCTCAAGTTCTTCGCGGCCGGCGTAACGTTCTACGGCATGGCCACCTTCGAGGGGCCCCTGCTCTCGATCAAGTCCGTCAACGCCCTCGCCCACTACACCGACTGGATCATCGGCCACGTCCACGCCGGCACCCTCGGCTGGAACGGCTTCATGGCCGCCGGCATGATCTACTGGCTGCTCCCACGCCTCTGGAACAAGCCCCTCTACTCGGTCCGCCTCGCCAATTTCCACTTCTGGATCGGGACCGTCGGCATCCTCCTCTACGTCGCCGCCATGTGGACCAGCGGCATCACGCAGGGCCTCATGCTCAATGCCACCACCGAGCACGGCACCGTCCTCGCCTACCCCAACTTCCTCGATACGCTGAACGCCATCCGTTTCATGATGCTGATGCGCGTCATCGGTGGCGCGCTCTACCTCGTCGGCTTCTTCCTCCTCGCCTACAACTTCTACCGCACCGTGCGCGGCGCGGCGCCCGTCAACGGCACGATCGAGGTCTACGAGTCAGTGCCGGCCGAGCCCGACGCCAAGCTCGGGTTCCGGGGCACGTTCTTCAATGCCCCCACGGTCTTCTCGGTGCTCATCCTCGTCTTCGCGATGATGTGGATGGTCGGCTCCGACCTCGTCAGCACCGCCGGCCTCGCCGGCCTCGTCGTCAGCCTCATCGCGTGCTACGCCATGCTGCCCTCGCGCGGCAGCCTGTGGAACGGCTGGTATGAGAAGCTGCTCCTGAACGCGCTGCCGTTCACCCTGCTGACCTTCTTCGCCGTCGTCGCCGGCGGGTTGATCCAGATCATCCCGACCGTCATCGTGCAAAAGGCCCAGAACGTCGAGGACCGCATCCAGGTGCCCTACACGCCGCTCGAGCTCGCGGGCCGCGACCTCTACGTGCGGGAGGGCTGCTACCTCTGCCACTCGCAGATGATCCGCACGCTCGTGCCCGACGTGCTGCGCTATGGCGACTACTCGCGCCTCGGCGAGTCCATCTACGACCATCCCTTCCAGTGGGGCTCGAAGCGCAACGGCCCCGATCTCGCCCGCGTCGGCGGGAAATATCCCAATGTCTGGCATTTCCGCCACATGGAGAATCCCCGCGCGGTTTCGCCCGGCTCCAACATGCCGACCTACCCCTGGCTCCTGAGCAACGACCTCGATGCGTCCGTGCTCCCTGCCAAGATCAAGGTCCAGCGCATGCTCGGCGTGCCCTACGGCCCGCTCAGCGCCCAGCAGATCTTCGACTCCGTTGACCTCCAGGCCAAGGGCATCGCCAAGGACCTCCGCGCCGCCGGCGCCTACGTCGCCCCGGAAAAGGAGATCGTCGCCCTCATCGCCTACCTCCAGACGCTCGGCCACTCCGTGCCCGTGGCGCCCAAACCCGCCCACTGACCACCATGTTCAAACGCCTGCTCCTGGAGGATTCCTCCGTCTGGTATGTCATCACGGCCTTCGTGACCGCCGCGACGATCTTCGGCACCATCACCTGGCGCGCCATCCGCATGCCCCGCGCCCAAGCGGACCACTTCGCCCACCTGCCCTTCAACGACGACTCCACCGACGGACGCCATGACCCCCACGCCTAAGCCCAATCCGCCGAAAGAGGACGCCCTCCGGCCGCACACCTTCGACGGCATCCAGGAATACGACAAGCGCCTGCCGAACTGGTGGCTCATGACGCTCTACGGCGCGATCGCGTTCTGGGCTGGCTACTGGTTCTACTACGAGCGCGCCCACATTGGTCCGTCCAACGCCGCCGCTGTCGAGCAGAAGCTGGCCGTCATCGAGGCCGAGCGCCTCGCTTCCGCGCCCTCGCTCGACGACGCCAGCATCTGGAAGATGAGCCGCAACCCCGTCTTCGTCGACGCCGGCCGCGTCACGTTCAACTCCATCTGCGCCAGCTGCCACACCGAGAAGCTCACCGGCGCGATCGGTCCCAACCTCATCGATCACCTCTGGATCCACGGCGGCCGGCCCACCGAGATTTACCACACCGTGCAAACGGGCGTGCTCGCCAAGGGCATGCCGCCCTGGGGACCCGTGCTCGGCAACAAGAAGATTTCCGAGGTCGTGGCGTATGTGCTGAGCCACCACCAGGAAGGCGAGCCCATCGAGGTCCAAAAGGAATGGGTGCCTCGCGCGCCCCAGCCGTAAGGCCCCGCCCGCCACCGCGCCGCGCCGGTTCCGTCCCCGTGGCCGGTCCAACCGGAGCGTGCATCGGCCCGCGCCACCGCTTAGAAAGGAACCATGGCCGCTCCGCTTCCCACCCGTGACTCCGTCACCACCATTCGCGAGGACGGCTCCCGGCCTTTTCTCTATCCCGCCGACACGCACGGCCGCTTCACGCTCGTGCGCCGCATCTCGGCGCTGCTACTGATCGCCTTCTACCTGTCGCTGCCGTGGATCACCATCGGCGGCTACCCGGCGGTGTTCTTCGACATCGCGCAGCGGCGCTTCCACCTCTTCGGGCTCACCCTCGCGGCGCAGGACATGTGGCTGCTGTTTTTCGTCATCACCGGGCTCGGCTTCTCGCTCTTCTTCATCACCGCGCTCTTCGGCCGCATCTGGTGCGGCTGGGCCTGCCCGCACACCGTCTTCCTCGACCACGTCTATCGGCGCATCGAGCGCCTGATCGACGGCGACGCCGTCCAGCGTCGCGTGCTCGCCGCGGCGCCCCCCAGCGCCGGCAAGGCCGCCAGGCGCCTCCTCAAGCACGGCCTCTACATCCTCGTCTCCGCCACCATCGCGCACCTCTTCCTCGCCTATTTTGTCTCCCTGCCCGCCGTCTGGGCCATGATCGGCGCCGCGCCCGGCGAGAACTGGAGCCTCTTCGTGTTTATGGCCGTGTTCACCGGCATCCTGTATTTCAACTTCGGCTGGTTCCGGGAACAGCTCTGCATCGTCATCTGCCCCTACGGCCGCCTTCAGTCCGCCCTGATCGACAACCACTCGCTCGTCATCGGCTACGACGCCACCCGCGGCGAGCCCCGCATGTCCGTCGCCGAAGCCACCAAGCTCCGCGAAGCCGCCGCCGTCCAAGCGAAAGAGGGCCTGCCCGCCCTAGGCTCGGCGAAGGCGGGCGACTGCATCGGCTGCGCCCGCTGCGTCACCGTCTGCCCCACCGGCATCGACATCCGCCAGGGCCTGCAGATGGAGTGCGTCGGCTGCACTGCGTGCATCGACGCCTGCGACGACGTGATGACCCGCCTGCACCGCCCGCGCGGGCTCATCCGCTACGATTCGCAAAACGGCTTCGCCGGGAAGCCCACGCGCTGGATTCGCGGGCGCACCTTCCTCTACGGCATCCTCCTGTTCGTCGGCGCCAGCGTGGCCACGTGGGCACTCTCCACCGTGCGACCCGCCAGCCTCGGCGTCACCCGCATCGTCGGCGCACCCTACATCGTGTCCGCTGACACGATCCGCGACCAGTTCCTCGTCCGCCTCGTCAACAAGCGCAACCTGCCCGTCCGCTTCGTGCTCTCGCTCGAACACGCCCCCTCCGGTTTGATCCAGTCCGGTCTGCTCCAGCCCGTCGAGCTGCCCCCGCTCGGCGAAATCGTCGAGCCGCTCGTGTTGCAGCAGGCGCGCCGGGCTTACACCGGCCCCTTTGCGCTGACGGTGCGAATCCAGGACGCCGCCGGTACTTTTCATCTCAGCCGCGAAGTCGAGTTCCTTGGGCCGGACGTCCGCCTGCTGCGCGAGGAGGACGCGGAAAAAGAACAAGAACGGCATGAGCACAAATGAGCCCAAGCCCCGCTCGCGCCTCTGGCTGATCTTCGTGGCGGTTTTCGTGCTGCAGCTCGCGGTGTGGATCGCCTGGTTTATCGTCGCCTCCCGGCACCCGGTCGCCGAGGTTCCGCTGCGCACCGCGCCGCACCGCTGACATGGAACTCGCCGCCGTCAACTCGCCCGCCGCCGCCTTCGTCGCTGGCCTGATCACGAGCCTGCATTGCGCCGGCATGTGCGGCCCGCTCGCCTGCGCGCTCATGCCCGTCCGCCGCGACCAGGGCGATCCCTCGACGATCAGCACCGTCTACCATCTCACGCGGCTCACGAGTTACGCGTTGCTCGGCGCGATCGCCGGCGGCCTCGGCCGGATGCCGCTCACCTGGGTCAGCACCTCCGCTCTCCGCTGGCTGCCGTGGGTGCTGGTCCTGTTTTTTGTGGGCATGGCGCTGCGCTGGGACCGCTGGCTCCCGAAATCCGCCATGCTCGGCCGTTTTTCCCTCCGACTCGGCGGTTGGATCCGCGGCCGTTCCCGCATCTCCGCCGCCGCCGCACTCGGCTTCGCCACGCCGCTGCTGCCCTGCGGCCCGCTCTATTTCCTGCTCGCCCTCGCCCTGCTCTCGGGCTCCGCCCTCCGCGGCGTCGAGTTCATGCTGGCCTTCGGCCTCGGCACGGTCCCGCTGCTATGGCTGGTGCAATCCCAGTCCGTCTGGATCCGTGCGCGCCTTTCGCCGCGGGCGCTGGACCGCATCCGCATCGGGCTCGCCCTGGCCACCGCGCTCATCATCAGCTGGCGTCTGCGCAGCACGCTCGGTTTCCCCGGCCCGGATCCGTCGTCGTTCATCTGCTTCTGAGCATGCCGCCCGCCCTGTCCACTCCCGCGGCCCCGCCCGTGTCGTCCGCCTCGCGGCCGGCCTGCCGGCATTGCGGCGCCGACCTGATCGACGACCGCATGCGCGCGTCGGGTTTCTGCTGTGCCGGTTGCGCCTACGTTTTCCGATTGGTGCACGAGCACGGACTCGAGAGCTACTATCGCATCAAGGACGAGATCACCGCGCCCGCCGATGTCGCGGTGTTCGAGGCGCGCGACTTTTCCTGGCTCGAAACCGCGCAGCAGGCCGCCGAGGCCGCCGCGGGCACGAAGCCGCCCGAGCTCACCCTCGACGTGCAGGGCATTTCCTGCGCCGGCTGCGTCTGGCTGATCGAGCGCGTCTTCCGCCCGCTGCCGGGTGCGCGCGACATCGAGATCAGCGCGCAACTCGGCCAGATGCGGCTGCGCTGGCTGCCCGGGAAATTCTCCGCCGCTGACTTCGCCCGCAAGCTCCAGGCGTTCGGCTACCTCGCCGGTCCCGCGGGCGAGACGCCCGCCGAACCCGAGTCGCGCGGGCTCGTCCGCCGGATCGGCCTGTGCACCGCCTTCGCGATGAACGTCATGCTGTTCACGCTGCCGGTGTATTTCGGGATGGACCGGAACTTCGAGTATGCGCGGCTCTTCGGCACGATCTCGCTGGCGCTCGGCACGCTCAGCCTGCTCGTGGGCGGAAGCTATTTTCTCCAACGCGCCGTCCGCGCGCTGCGCGCCGGCGCCGTCCACATCGACCTGCCCATCGCCCTCGGCATCTCCGGCGCCTACCTCGGCTCGCTCTACGGGTGGTTTACCGGCCGCGAGCAGTTCGTGTATTTCGATTTCGTCTCGGGCTTCATCCTGCTGATGCTCACCGGCCGCTGGGCCCAGGTCGTCGCCGTCGAGCGCAACCAGCGCCGCCTGCTCGGCCACCAGCCCAAGCCGCCCTCCGTCCGCCTCTTCGTCGGCGGCAGCATTCCCCCGGAACAGCTGGTCGCCAGCCAGTGCTATTTCTCCGCGTCCGGCCACACCGTGCCGGTCGACTCGCGACTCGAGTCCACCCAGGCCGCGTTCTCGCTCGCCACCATCAACGGCGAATCCGCGCCGCGCACCTATCTCGCCGGCCAGCGCGTTCCCGCCGGCGCCATCAATGTCAGCCGCGCCGATGCGCGCCTCACCGCCTTGCAGCCGTGGGCCGAGTCCCTGCTCGCCCAACTCCTCGCGCCTGCGATCCGTGCCACCACGCGCACGCCGTTCCTCGAGCGCATCATTCGCGGCTACCTCATCGGCATCCTCGGCATTGCCGCACTCTCCGGACTCGCTTGGTGGCTGGCCACCGGCGATGCCCTCCGCACCGGCTCCGTCGTCACCGCCGTCCTTGTCGTCTCGTGTCCCTGCGCCATCGGCCTTGCTTTCCCGCTCGCCGACGAGATGGCCACCATCGCGCTCCGGCGGCGCGGCGTGTTCGTGCGCGCCACGGACCTGTGGACTCGCCTGGCGAACGTCCGCCAACTCGTCTTTGACAAGACCGGCACGCTCACGCTCGAGAATCCCCTGCTGGAAAACTCCGCCGAGTTGCTCCGGCTCGATCCCACCGCCCGCTCGGCCCTTCTCGCGCTGGTGCGCGACAACCCGCATCCCGTCAGCCAATGCCTGCTCGAGAACCTGCTTTCCACCGGCTCCAGCGACGCCCTCCCCGGTGACGTCGAGGAACATCTCGGTCAGGGCGTCAGCCTGACCGCCGCCGGCCACGACTGGCGGCTGGGACGCGCGGAATGGACGGGCGTCGCCTCAACCGCGGCCGACGGCACGTGCTTCGCCCGCGACGGCGTCGCCCTCGCGCAATTCCGCTTCATCGACGCCGCGCGCCCCGACGCCCGCGCGGAACTCGCCGCGCTCGGCCGACTCGGCTACGCCACGTTTATCCTCAGCGGCGACCACCAGGCCAAGGTCGGCCTGCTCGCCACCGAACTCGGCTTGCCTCCCGCCAGCGCGCTGGGCGATTGCACGCCTCAGCAGAAGGCGGACTGGCTCGACCGCAACGGCGCTGCGCGGACGCTGATGCTCGGCGACGGGGCCAACGACAGCCTCGCCTTCGACCAGGCGCTGTGCCGCGGCACGCCGGTGATCCACCGCGGGCACCTCGAGCAAAAGGCGGATTTCTACTATCTCGGCCGCGGCATCGCCGGCCTGCGCGCGCTCTTCGCCGTCAACGCGACGCGCCGCCGCGCCCAGCTGCTCATCCTCGTATTTTCCATCGTCTACAACACGCTCGCTGTCGGCCTCGCGGTCGCAGGCCGGATGAACCCCCTCATCGCCGCCATCCTGATGCCGGTGAATTCCCTGCTGACCCTCGCCCTCGTGAGCTACGGGATGCGCGGCGCGTTCCGCCCGCCGCGGCCGGCCGCGGGCGCCTGAATCACTTCTTTGCCTTGGCGGGTTTCTTCTTCTGCGCGGGCACGACAAGCACCGGGCAGGGCGCCTTCAGCATCACGCCGTGCGTCGTGCTGCCCACCAGCAGGTCGTAGAATGCCGTGTGGCCGTGCGAGCCCATCACGATGTAGTCCGCTTCCTGTTCCCGCGCCTGGTCGAGGATGATCTTCACCGGGTCGCCGTTAAACATGAGCGTCTCGGCCATCACGCCCTCGTCCTTGAGCTGCATTTCGAGCCGGGCGAGCTGCTTCGCCACCGACCGCTCGCTCAGGGAGATAATCTCGGCGATGTTCTCCAGGTAAGGAGCGTATTCCGCCGTGATGATGGGGGGCTGGATGATATTCACCAGGACGATGCGCGCGTTCTGGGATAGCGCCAAGGTCTTGGCCGCGGAAACGACCGAGTCGGTGATGCCGGAGAAATCCACAGGGGTGAGGATTCGTTTCATGATGCCCGATAGTATCACCAATTCCCAGCCCGGCTCAGCGTCGTTTGCCCGGACCTGCGCACATTTTGACCCCCGCCCCGCACCCCAGTTCGCCCACCCAGAACCTCTGGCCATCACCCATACCACCCCTTGCCTTTTCTCCCGCGCAGACCATGTTATCCCTCCCGTTCTTTGACTGGTCGCACACGCCAGCCGAATCTCGCTCAGCTTAAAGCTTACCGCTTACAGCTTTCCCACTTTGGGGGTGTTCCGGATTCGACCCTTGGTTGGAGTGCGCCGCTGCCCTGTCGAGAGTCGGAGGTCTCTCGTAAAACCCCTTCCGAAAACAATAAATGGCAACAACGAAGAAATGCTAATGGCTGCCTAATTCAGGCTCCACGTTTGCCCGGCGACACCTGCTGGCCGGAGCGAACGACGACAGCAGGAATAGCGTGCGGAGCCGTCCGCGGTGCGCACGCCGTATCTTCAATCCGGGGACTGGCTGGGGCCTGAGCGCGCGTGATCGCTTGGCCTCGGTGAGATTAAACTCACGCTACACAGGGTAGACGCGGTGCGCAAAGGTCAGGGGCACGCGGGTTCAACTCCCGCCACCTCCACCACTTTAGTTGCGAAGTGCCGCGTCATAATCCCCGCCTTGGCGGGCCTGCCTGCAAAATCAAAATGAACCTACCTACCGTCCGCCTGCTTGGGTTGATGAGCGTCATGTGCGGGATCGCTCATGCCGCCTTGCCAGCAACTGGATTTTATCCCTATCCCGGCGCCAACCTGGCCGACATCAGGAAAGTCATCCTGGCCGAGTCGATGCCCGATTCGAAGGAACTGACGGAAGCCTGGCGGCTCTTCCACGAAATCCAGGGATGCTGGATGCCAGGAAGGGCCCAGCCATCCGACAAAATCATCGCGCAGCTGGACAGCTTGAGAGGCGACCTCGAACAGCAGCCGAAGCCTCATTGGCTCATTGATACCCTGCAATCGCCCAAGACCGAACGGGCCCGGCTTGCCGGCAAGATCGGTAGCCCGCTTTTCGAAAAGCAAAAGGCCACGGCGGACTATCAAGCGCAGAAGGCCCTGGCGATCGTCTACCTGGCCGAACACGAATTGGACCGGCCCGGGGCCGCGAATCGGGCGGGAGCCTACCTCACTGCGATCACCCTTTCCCACCCGTGGGATTGGGAGGCCCACGCACTCTATAGCCGCCTTTTGATCGACTCCAAAATGCCCCAAGCGGGATTGAGTGCCGCCATTTTCGGCCTGTTTCACAATCCTGCGCCGTCCCTCGAAGACCTGAAGTATTTTGCCTTCGTCGGTGCCACCGCAGCCAAAGAACATTGGGCGGAGATCCAGGCCGCCATCAGGCAGGCCGCCACCGACCCGAAGATTGCCGAGCAAGCCATCCAGGAATCTGCCCCGCTCTACTCAGACAAAACAGAAGTCACGATCGTCCCGCCGAAGTAAGAACGGTCCTGCCACGCACCTCTGTTGGAAAGCTTGGTCCGAGGCATCTATCCAGCTCGAATCCACGTAATCCGTGGTGATAAACGGCTTCAGCCCGCAACATCGACGGTCGGGGCCGCGTTACCGGCGGTGGTGAGCTTGACGTCCAGCGTGCGTCCGGCGTGCGTGCCCTGGATGTGCCAGGTGCGGTTCTGGCGCGTGATGGCCAGCGGGACCAGGGTGCCGCCCGTGGGCAGCGCCGCGCAGACCGTGACGATCTCGTGCTCCGCGGCCGCGGCCGTGCTGACTTCGGCAAAGGGGAAGACCCCGACTTTCTCGTCCAGCGCCAAGCGACCGGCCCGCACACGGTGCTCCGCGGTGGAGGCAACCCAGCCCGTCAGCGCCGCCGCCGGGCGGGCGAGAGTGAAACTGTGGTCGGAGGCGGTGATCCGGCCCTCGTGGTCATCGTTGTATGCCTGGAAGCGGACCTGCACTGTCGCGGTCGCGTCCTGCAGGGCCACGCGGTCGAGGAACACCACGACGTCCGGCTTCAGGAAGACGAGGGTCCGGTGCACGCGCACGACGCGGTCGTTGACGAGGCTGTAGGCCTCGGTCGCGTCGCTCGTCACGGTCATCCAGCCGGCGCCGGTGGCAAAGGCGATCACGCGGGCCACGGCCCACGAGGAGTTCGTGCCCTCGCTGCCGTCGTGGTACTGGTGGCCCTGTCCGTTGATCAGCACGGCTGTATGCGCCTCGGTCTGCCGCAGCAGCCAGCGCGGCTCCGTGCGCAGGTAGGCGGCGTGGAGCGGATCGTGGAGCAGGCGCTCGCGGTACGCGGTGAAAATGACGCTGTTGCGGTCCGCGTGCTCGTGGTTCGCGGGTCCGCCACTGCGCAGGGCCAGCACGCTGTCCGGGGCGAGCCAGCCGGTGCGGGAGACGACGATGTCGTTCGCCATGCGGTGATCGAGCAGCGACTTTTCCGGCTGCGCCTCCGGAGCCTTCGGCTCGTACCAGAACATGCCGAGGTAGGACCCGGCGCGGCCGACCGCGCGCGCGACGTACTGCGAGACCGGGTCGTGTTGCGTGCGCTGCACCCAGGACGCCACGGAGACGTCCACGACGCCGGCCGCATCACCGAAATTCACCACCGAGGAACCGCCCTCGAGGATCGCCGGATCCGTCATCATCATCGCATACCGCACGGTGCCGGGAAAATTGACCAGCTGGCGGTCATCGATGCCCTGAGTCCGCCAGAGCACCTCGGCGTAGAGCGCGAAATAGATCGTGGTGTAACCCCAGTAGCCCACGCCCTCGTCGTAGCAGCCGTCGGTGCCATACATGGTGGAGAACGCCTTGGCGCTGGAGCGCGCGAGCTCGAGC
This sequence comes from uncultured Opitutia bacterium, assembly GCA_903862955.1. Taxonomy (GTDB): domain Bacteria; phylum Verrucomicrobiota; class Verrucomicrobiia; order Opitutales; family Opitutaceae; genus Opi-474. The sequence continues at coordinate 122,912 of CAIPAH010000013.1, read as the reverse complement.
CAGGCGTCGGCCTGCGGCAGCCGGCCGCGGAAGTAGCAGGCGGCGATGCCGAGGCACGCGGTGGGGACCATCTTGAGGTTGGTGGAGTTGAGGATGAGCGGCCAGCGCTTGAGGCTGATGTAGCGGTATTTGTCCACGTTGCTGCGCGCGCTCCATTCCCAGCCCTTCACCCGGTCCGGATACTTCATGCCATAGACGGCGAGATAGCACGCGGGGATGCCTTTGAGCAGGACTGCCTGCTCGACGGCCTCGCGCTCGGCGGGCGTCACGGCGTCGCCGAGACAGTCCAGCGCCAGCAGCAACGCAAAGGTGCCCTCGGTCGCGCGCTGCATGCCGAGGATCTGCTTGCCACCCTCGGTGAAGCAGTCCCAGTCCGGGAAATCGAGCATCCGGTTCATCGCGCGCTTCGCGAGGGCGAGTTGCGCGGGGTCGCGGTTGACCAGGTAGATGAACGAAGTGCGCTCGAGGATGTTCTGGCAGCGCCGGAGGTCGTCGCGCTGGTCGTTGAGCCGGACGTGGTGTTCGAGGAAGTCGAGGTCGGCGGCCATGTCCTCGGCCAGCATCTTCTGCCACAGCCCAGTGAACCGCGGATCGGTGGTGTTCGCACGGATGCGCGGGAGGTCGGCCTCGTCAAAGAGCAGGCCGCGGCGGGCGGCGGGGGTGCCGGACGTGGCCACGGCCGCGGGCGCCTCGGCGGCGTCCAGACGAAACCGCGCCAGCGGCAGGGTGGCGGCCAGCAGGGAGGTGGTGTGCAGGAAGGCGCGGCGGGATTGGTTCATGAAGGAAGCGAGATGAGGAACGAGGGATCCTCATCCTTGCAGGCGGTTCAACCCTTCATTTCCACTACGTCTGATTCAGCGGGATTTCCGCGCAGGTTTTACCGGAGGAAGCCCGCGGTCGATCCGAGACAAGCCATCGGGTTTTAACCACGGATTACACGGGCTCGATCTGGGTAAATATTTCCTACCCATACCCAATCGTTGGGGTTCAGAGTTCTGCATCCGGGCCCATCCGTGCAATCCGCCGCTAGTAATCCGGGAAGGCTGGTCACTCCCGCGGTTCGGCGCCGAACTGTTTCACCAGCGCGAGGCAGAGCGCCAGGGTCTCGGGCTTCCATTCCAATTTCAACTCCCGCCACTTCCATCACTTAAGCCAGCTCGCAAGAGCCGGCTTCATTGTGCCCGTTTGCTTTCAGCCGCTCACTGGGCGCCCGCCCGGAGTTTCTTCCACGACGCGTAGGGCAGGCAGGCGGAGGAGAGGTTGTTGGCCACACGCTCATAGCCGTCGGGGCCGATGCACTCCCACACGCCGTGCGCGGCGAAGTCCGCAGCGAGTTCGCGCAGGAGGGTAATGCCACGGCCCGGCGCGAGGGACTCGAAGGCTTCCGCCACCCAGCCCGTCGCCGTGCCCCAATGGGGTCCGTTCTGGAACGTCCCGGGCTCCGTCCATTCGGCCACGACAATCCGGCGCTGCCAGAATTCCGGCAGGAGCAGGTGCCGCACTTGTCCGCGCAACAGGAATCGTTCGCGCTGCGCGTAGAGCATCTCCGCCACGCGGTGACGCCGCGCGGCACTCGTCGCCCCGATCGCGAGCGCATAGGCCGAGCCCCACACGTCCGCCTGCCGGCAGTCGTGCGAGCCGGCCAGGTAGAGGCCCTGCTCGGGCGACCACAGGTGCTCGAGACTGGCTTGAATCCGTGCGGCCTCCCGAGTGTAGCGATCGGCGGCATCCCGACGCCCGAGTTGGGCCGCAAGTTCGGCCAGGATCCCCGCCGCCTCGAAGCGCAGCAGCGAACAATACAGATGGCGCCCAGTGATCGCGATGGTGTCGGTGAAGCCATACGCCGTGTGCGGCGCTTTCGGATCTATCCAGACCAATCCCGTCGACGCCTCCACCGGCACGGTCGCAAACGTCCGCTCGAGCGCCGGGAAAACTTCCTCGAGGAAAGCCTGATCACCTCCGTTCCGCGCATACGCGCGAATGAGCTTCGCAAAAAATAACGGGGAATCCGCCGCCGGGCCGCCGCCATGACAGACATAAATCACTTCGCCTTCGTTGGTGATGCGTTCCGGGCACAACCCTTCCGGCGAGAGCTGCGCGGCAAGCAGCGCGATCACCGCGCGCACGTGCTCCCGCGGGACAAACTCCGGCGCCGATTCCGCCATGTAGGTGAAGTCCCGCAGATACAGCGCCGGGTAGGCTTCGCCAAATGCCGCCGGCGTGTAGGCGGTGAGCCCCAGCGGATGCGGCCGGCGGGCGTTCTCGAGCAGATACGCGACGCGCGCCCGCAGTTGGTCAAATGCGGGATCGTCAGTCGAAGTGGCGGAAGGGAGTTGTGACAAGCGGAGGGTTGAACGAGGCCGGGCAGAAACTCTCCCGATTCCCCGGACTGTTATTCCGGAAGCGGCCCATTCATCCGGGATTCAAGTGCAGTGCGGCTCACCTAGCCAATACCGGAGTGCAACGGTCGCGGGCGCAGGGCGCCGGCGAATTTGGCGGTGGAATTCCTTCGGCGCCGCCCTAAGCTCGCTCCGCCGTCGCTGCGACGGCTCCCACCATGCCTCCTGCCCACGTCGAACATCACTTCACCGCCGGCGCCGTCGTGCGCGATATCGTCATCGGCATGTCGGACGGCCTCACCGTCCCCTTCGCCCTGGCGGCCGGCCTCACCGGCGCGATCTCACAGACGCACCTCATCATCACGGCCGGCTTCGCCGAAATCGCCGCGGGTTCCATTGCGATGGGACTCGGCGGGTATCTCGCGGCGCGCGGCGATGCCGAGCACTACGATGCCGAGCAGCGGCGCGAGGAGGAGGAAATCATCCGCATTCCCGAGGCTGAGGCGCAGGAGGTCCGCGACATTTTCCGCACCTACGGCCTGACCGACGACGAGTCCGCCACTGTCGTCGCGTCGCTGCGGGAGCGGCCCAAGGACTGGGTGACGTTCATGATGCGCTTCGAACTCGGACTGGAAAAGCCCGAGGTCGGCCGCGCCTGGCGGAGTGCCCTGACCATTGCCTGCGCCTACATCATCGGCGGCATCATTCCCCTCACCGCCTATTTTATCCGGTCCGATGTCCATCAGGCCCTCGCACTCTCAGCCGGCGTCACCTTGTTTGCCCTCGCCGTGTTCGGCGGTGTAAAGGCGCGGTTCACCGGCGCGCCCATCGTGCGCGGCGCCGTGCAGACCACGCTGATCGGCGGCCTCGCCGCCGCGGCCGCGTTCGCCATCGCCCGCTGGATTGCCTAAGCCTGTGCCGGGAGGGTTGCCGCCGCGCTCGTCGAGCCCGCTGCCTATCTGCAGCCGGATTATCGCTGCGTGTTGTTCCAATGCGTCACGATGCCCGCCTTGAAATGGACCTGCAGGTTGGTCGGCACGCCGTTGCCATCCCGGCCGAGACCGGGATAAATCCACCACTCGCTGGCTGCGACGTTCGTGAGCGATGAGGATCGCAACGGTGGGCCATACATCGAACGCACCTGCTCCATCGTCATGCCGGCGACCAACCGGTGCTCCGCAAGGCCCGCGGCGATCGCCGCGTTCTTCCGGTCAAGCTCGGCCTGTTTCCGGGCATCGCGCTGCTCGTGGACGTCCTGCTTGTGCTCGGCTGTCGCCAGCGCCTTCGCCGCTTTTTCGTCTTCGCGGTGCTGTTTCTCCAGAGCCTCCGCCTTGGAGGTCTCGATCAATACCCGATCTGACGCGTCGATGTTTTCGTATCGGACTGGCACGGTGCCGCCGACATATTTGACCGTGATTTGGTCGGTGTCCCAGCGCACGATCGTGCAATCCTTCATCACAAAACCGTTCGTGAGTTTGATCTCGGTCGGCAGATCCTGCGCCGCGGCGATGGCGGCAGCGGCCAGCAAAAATGCCATGAGCAGTCGTTTCATGGGAGTGGGGTGAATCAGTGCTTCCAATCCGCCTGGCAACCTGTCGGGGGTTTCTGTCCGGAAAGACGTGCGGCAGGTTAAACAGTTACTTCAGCCAGCGGTCAAACCAACCGAACGCCTCCGTCTGCATCGGGCGGTTGAACTGGTGGTGGCCGGGATACCACGAGCCGCGGTAGTTCCCCGGCTGGCCGCTCGCGGCATACACCCGGGCGAGCTGCGCCATCGCGGCTTCCATTTCCGGGCGCGTGAACAGCGGGTCCTCCTGCGTGTTCTGCACCAGCGTCGGCAACGGCGCGCGCAGCCCGAGAATCTCCGGAAAATCCAGTTCCCGCGGCAGCAGCGGCAGAAAGCACATCCAGGTGTGTGTGTAGCTGATGTTGAGCAGGAAATCCCGCCACGTCGTCATCATGCCGACGCAGACCGTGCAGCGAACGCGATCGTCCAACCCCGCGAGAAACACCGTGCGCAGCCCGCCGCCGGATAGTCCGCCGCAGCCCACGCGCGCCGGGTCCACGTCAGCGCGCGCACAGAGCACGTCGAGCGCGACGCGGTCCTCGTTCGCAAACACCCCCGGCCACGTCGTGCCGGCGCTGAACAGCGACTTCGCCATCACGTGCTCGTGGTCCGCGGCCCAGTCGTTGTAGGCCGCCACGCCGGCAGGCGATTCATCGGTGTCGTCCTTCAGTTTTCCGTGCAGCACCGGCGGCACGTCCGCCAGCCGCACCTTCCGGCTGCCGAACGCAAACGCGTCGTGCACCAGCACGACATAGCCGCGGTGCGCCAGCTCGTTGGCCCACGCCAAGCCCTCGTAGGCTTCGGCGCGGTGTTGCACGACGAGCGGATGAACGGCCGCGCCCGTCTGCGCGATCTTCTCCTTGCCCCAAAACTTGAACCGCCCGTGGTCGTGCAACGCCAGCACCGCCGGCAGCCGGCCCGTCGCGCCTACGGGCTTCAGCACCCAGGCCGACGTCGGCGGACCGTAGGGCAGCTGCCAGGAAATCTCCTCCCCCGCCAGGCCGTCGTGCGTCCAGCTGCGGACCGTCTTCGCCGTGATACCCTCCGGCTTCGGCGGTGCAGCCATGCAGGCCAACGTGCGGGCGCGGGCCGCGAGCTTGCGCGTGGCGAATTCCCCCGCGGGACAATCCTGCAGCGACAGCGGACGCGGCCCGCCCGCTGTCAGCGAGGCCGCCCATTCGCCATACGCGCCGATCATGTTGGGGGAGGAAGGTTTCATGCGTGTCATTCGTGGTTAAAACATTCTATTCCGCCGCCCAGACCACCTCACGCGTTGCCTCGCCCGCAAAATGGATCTCCACCCGCCTGCCGCCGCCTGCGCCTTCGCGCAACAGGCAAAAGTCCGCCGGCGCGCCGGCCACCAGCGCCGGCGGCAGCCGGGCAAACTTCGCCGGCTGCGCCGAGAAAAAATCCCACACGGCCTGCGGCGGACGCCCCAGCATCGCCGCCGCGCGCCGCACGCCTTCCAGCGGCGCGAGACTCGAACCCGCGTAGTTCTGCTTGCCCGGTTGCCGCACGACGCCGTCGGCGCCCACTTCCACTTTCATGCCGGCGAGCGGAAAAACGCCCGGGCCCGCCCCGCCCGCCGAGATCGCGTCGGTCGTGTGGCAGATGCGCGCCGGGTCCAGCGCACGGTGAAACAACCGGAAGAGCATCGGTGAAACATGGATCCGATCCGGGATGATGCTGACGCGCAGCGCCGGGTCATCGAGCACCCGGAAGACGATGTTGTTGTGCCGGTCCCACGTCGGCGGACAGCCGTTGCCCAAGTGCGTATATCCTTCGGCTCCCGCCGCCACCGCCGCCGTGAGTTGCGCCACCGTCGCATCGCTGTGGCCGAGCCAGACATGAAACCCCAGTTCGCGCGCGCACCGGATTGCTCCCGGCGCCTCCGGCCACTCCGGCGCGAGCGTGAGCAGCACCGGATCGTTGCCCGTGATCGCCTTGATTTCCCGCAGCCGCTCCGCCGTCGGCGCAATCATGAATTCCGGCGGGTGCGCGCCGTGAAAGCCCGGCACGGGACTCATGAACGGGCCTTCCAGGTGCCAGCCGGCAATGCGGCGCTGCAGCAAGGGCGACGCGGCCCGCAGCATGCGGAAGCGTTTCAACCGCGCCAGCAGCCGGTCCCAGCGGTCGGTGATGAGCGTGAGCAAAAATCGGCTGCACGCCGCTGCGGCCAGGCCGTTCGCCGCGCACTCGACGTCGGCACGCGTGCAGGCGTCATTCTGAAAATCCACGCCGGCAAACCCGTTGATCTGGATGTCCACGAGCGGCGGCAGCAACACCGGCAGCCCGGCGGGCGCGCGCGCCAGCGGCTCGAGCGTGTGGATCTTTCCATCGGCGCACGCCAGTCGCACCGCTTTACCCGTCCGGTGGTCAATCGCCTCAACCGGGTTCATGGGGCAAAAACCGTGGCCTGCGAATCACACGAATCGTCGCAAATCGTGGCAGATCTTTGAGCGTCCGGAGAATTCATCCTCAGTGATTCGTGTTCATTCGTGCCATTCGCGGGCAACAGGTCCTAGCGCCCAGCAGCGACGCCGACTCGGCGTCGAGATACAGCACCGCATGCGCCTGCTTTCGCAGGAAACTTCCCGGGCACGCCGTCGTCACCGGCCCTTCGAGCGACGCCCTCACGGCCTCGGCTTTGCGCTTCTCCGGCACGACGGCGATCATCCGGCCGACGCGGCACAGCGCGGGGATCGTCAGTGTGATCGCATACACGGGCACGGCGTCGAGGTTCGGGAAATGTCCCTCGCCCACCTGCTGGCGGCGGCATTTTTCGTCGAGCTTCACCAGCTTGATCGTTTCCGGGTCGGAAAAATCCGCCACCTGCGGGTCGTTGAACGCGAGGTGCCCGTTCTCCCCAATTCCGAGGCAGCAGAGATCGACGGGCGCGGACGCGAGGGCCGCGGCGAAGTCACGCATCGCCTTGAGCGGTTCGAGCGCATCGCCCTCAAGGTAATTCGCCGCGCCGGGCTTTACGCGGTCGAAAACCTTCTGCTTCAAGTAGCGGCGAAACGACGCCGGGTGCGTGATCGGCATCCCGAGATACTCGTCCATGTGGAACAGCTCCACCTTCGACCAGGCGATGCCGGGCCGTTCGACGAGCTGCCCCAAAAACTGGTCCTGCGAATTTCCCGTCGCGATGATCGCCCGGGCGCGTCCGCGGGCTGCGATCGCCGCGATCAGCACCGCGGCCGCATCGTCCGCCGCCGAAGCCGCGAGCTCCGGGAGCGTGGCAAAGATGCGCACCGGCAACCGGTCCGCGTGGAAGGTTTTCATCGGGGACGAGGCCATGCGCCCTCAGGTCTAAACCGTCCGCCGCGCCCCAAGCGATTCAGAAAACCAGCGCGCCCGGAGCCGGAACGCATTTTTTTTGCCGGAAGCCAGGAAACCAGGAAGCGGAGGCTCGGATATCGGGCGTGAAGCCCGACCTACCTCAGAGGTATTGTTCCTGGCTTCCTGGCTTCCGGCTAAAAACCCTCCGGCTTCACACCATCCGGAACTCCAGCGCCACCAACTCACTCATCGTGAACGGCGCGCTCGCCAGCACTTCCTCCAACTTTGCCAGGGCCGCGGGCAGGTCCGACGCCTCAAATACTGCGGCGCCATCGTCGCTGTCGTGCACGTTGATCGCCCACGGCGTCGCCGCATGGCCCGTCTCGTAGAGCGAGCCGTAAAGATAATTGCCCGGCAGCCCCGGATGCGGCCCCGCGCCCGGCACGAGGAACAAACTGTGCACCAGATCATGCACCGCCGTGGCGTCATGGTGCTTCCGGTGATGCACCGGCTTGCCCGCGACGACCAGTCGCCGGGCCTCCGCGCGCGCCCGGCGGTCCGCCGTGAGCGACGCGACGTAGCGATCGAAAATGCCCGCATTGGGTTCGAGTTCCTCGCTGGTGATCTTTCCCGCCATGAGTTCGCCCAGGTTCTTCGCGTGAAACGATGGCAATTTAGCCAGCGACCGCGCCGTGACGTGCCCGTCCTTGTGATCCGCGTCGGCGTAAGCCTGGTGCGACGCATACAGCCGCTTCAGTGCATCCTGGTAGGCCGGCGTCATCGGCACCGCGCCGATCGGGCTCTGCTCAATCTTGTCCAACACTGCCTGATCAAACTTTTCGTTGGGGTCGTGGGCCATGGGGAAAAAGGCAGCTTAAGGGACCTCGAAGGCAAAAGTCGCGTTTTGTTTCACCACCCGGAAGCAACCATGGGAAACCCACGGGAGGGAGGCTCGGACTTCGTGTGCTTCGTGCCCTTCGTGGTTCAATCAAACCGCTGCTCTCACCACCAAGGTCACGGCGCGCCCCAAACTCGATCCAAAGCGGGCCTGCCCGCCGTGGTCTGCGAAGGCGGGTTTTGTTTTTGCCCAATCCCGCGGCGCCTGCACTGTCGGCACAGCCATGCCCGCCCCCACGCGCATCGTTGATTCCCATCAGCACGTCCGCTGGCACCAGCGTGACGAGCACGGCCTCGTCGCCGACCTCGATGCGCACGGCATTGACTACGCCTGGCTGCTCACCTGGCAGCTCGGCCCGGTCGAGCAGTCGCCGCAGCACGCCTCCTATCTCAACCCCGCGCTCACCCTGCCCGACGGCTCCCACCCGGGCATCCCGCTGTCCGAGTTGCTGGCCGTGCGCGAGATCTACCCCCAGCGCTTCGTCATCGGCTACTGCCCGCACCCGCTCTGGCCCAGCGCCCCGCAGCTGCTGGAGGCCGCCCGCCACATGCACGACGTCCGCATCTGCGGCGAATGGAAGTTCCGCGTGCCGTTCGACGACCCGCACTGCCTCGCGCTTTTTCACATGGCGGGAAAGTTGAAACTCCCCGTCGTGCTGCACCTCGACGTACAGTACCTGCCGGACCCCGCGACCGGCGCGCCCCACTATCAATCGCAATGGTACGGCGGCAACGTCGGCGCCCTCGATCGCGCGCTCACCGCGTGCCCCGAGACCACCTTCATCGGCCACGCACCCGGCTTCTGGCGCGAGATCAGCGGCGATGCCGACACCAGCGCCAGCGCCTACCCGCACACCCCCGTGACGCCCGGCGGCCGGCTGCAGCCGCTCTTCGACCGGCATCCCAACCTCTACGCCGACCTCTCCGCCGGCTCGGGCCGCAATGCCCTCGCCCGCGACCCGGCCCACGCCGTGCAGTTCCTCACGCGCCACGCGGACCGCCTGCTGTTCGGCCGCGACTACTACGGCACCGAGCTGCACACGTTCCTGCAGACGCAGCCGCTCAGCGCCGACGTCGTGGAGAAAATCTACTGGCGCAACGCCGAGAAACTCGTCGCCCCGCCCAAATAAAACTCCCATGTCCGTTTACGCCGTCGTGCTGATCACGATTCACGACCGGAAAGCTTACACCCAATACGTGGCAGGCTTCGCGGAGATATTCAAACGCCACAAAGGCGAGCTGCTTTCGGTGGAAGAGTCGCCCCGAGTGATAGAGGGTGAATGGCCTTTTACCCGTACCGTGTTGATGCGGTTCCCGTCGGACGCCGATTTTCGGGCTTGGTACGACTCCCCGGCCTACCAGGCACTCGCGCTACATCGCTTCCGCGGCTCCTCCGCCCAGCTGGTCCTGATTTCCGGCCGCGATGCAAATCCAGCGCGCTGACTTCCTTTCATGAAAAAGACCGTCGTCCACGTCATCCCCAACGCCCATCTCGATCCCGTCTGGCTCTGGGATTTTCGCGAGGGCCTCAACGAGGGCGTGGCCACTTGCCGGGCCGTGCTCAACCTGATGGACGCCGAGCCCGACCTCACCTTCATCCGCGGCGAGGCCGCGATCTACGAGCACATCCGCCGCATCGATCCCGCGACGTATGCCCGAATTAAAAAGATGATCCGCTCCGGCCGCTGGGAGGTCGTCGGCGGCACCTGGATCCAGCCCGACACCAACCTGCTCGAGAGCGAAGTCCTCTGCCGGCACTACGACGTCGGCCTGCGTTATTTCCGCGAAACCCTCGGCGTCGCCGTGAAAAGCGGCTGGCAGGCCGACTCCTTCGGCCACACCGCCGGTTTGCCCGACGTGCTCGCCGCGGGCGGCGTGGAGAACTTTGCCTTCACGCGACCCAACCGCGAGGACTTCATCCTCAAGACTCCCGCCTTCTGGTGGCACGGCCGCAGCGGCGCCAGGATCCTCGGCTATCGCGCGCCCATCGGCTGGTATGGCTGCGAGCGCACCGAGGTGAAATCCCGCTTCGACGAGCTCGTGGCCTACGCGAAGAAATCGAAGCTGCGGAACATCGGCATGTTCGTCGGCCTCGGCAACCATGGCGGCGGCCCGAGCCAACAAATCGTTGCCGACGTCCGCGCCTGGGCCGCCGCGCACCCGGACTTCGAGGTGCGCTTCAGCGGGTTGAACGGCTTCTTCGGCGCACTGCGCCGCGAGGTCGCCGCGCCCGGCGGGCCGAAGCTCGATGAGGTCCGCGGCGAGCTGCAGTATTGCCAGCGTGGTTGCTACGCGTCCGTGATGCGCTTCAAGCATCCTTACCGTCGTGCCGAGCACGAGTTGCTCCGCGGCGAGCGCACCACCGCGCTGCTGGCCAATGCCGGCCTCGCCCCGGCCACTGATCTTTCCAAGGCGTGGGAATCCGTCCTCTTCAATTCCTTCCACGACATCCTCCCCGGCTCGAGCATCGAGCGCGCCTTCGACGAGCAGATCGACGAGGTCGGCAGCGCGCGCCACGCCGTGCGCAACGGCACGTTCCACGCCCTCAATCACCTCGTCGGCCGCGTCCGCATCGCCCTGCCCGCCGTCGGCCACGACCGGCCCAAGGCCGTGCCGTTCCTCGTCTGGAACCCGCACCTGCGCCCCGTCCAGACGTTCGTCGAGATCGAGGCCTGCCTCGATCACCGCCCGATCTGGCAATACAAGGATCGCGGCGAAAAGGTGCCGCTCGAGGTCCGCGTCGGCGGCAAACGCGCCGCGTTCCAGGTCATCGAGACCGAGCACGAGTGCTTCCCCGAGCTCGCCTGGCGCAAACGCGTGGTCGTTCCGATCACCCTCCCCGCCGCGGGCTGGAATCTTGCCACCGTCGGCTGGGTCGAGGGCTCGAAATCGCCCGCGCTCCCCCGCACCGCCACGGGACGCGGCAATTCCATCCGCAACGACTTCTACCAGGTCGCCGCCAAGCCCGGCGCTAGCGGCATCCAGGTCCGTCATCGCGGCCGCTCGCTCTTCGGCGCGCGCGGGCTGCAGCTCGACACGCTCGCCGACAACTGGGGCTCGTGGGGCTCAATGAACGAGTCCGCCCCCGGCGTTCGCCTCACCGAGAAAATCGGCCGCTGGAAAATCGCCCGCGTCACGGTGACCGAGAGTGGTCCCCTCCGCGCCACGCTCGTGGTCCGCCTCACCACGAACCGCGCCCACGTCGACCTGACCTTCCGCCTCACCGCCGGCGTCGAGGAGGTAGCGATCGACGCCCGCGTCTTCACCGATCTCGAAGCCGCGCGCATCAAGCTGATCCTCCCCGGCGCCCGCGCCGTCGAATGCGAGGTTCCCGCCGAGCGCGTGAAACGCACGCTCGAGGGCGAAGCTCCGATGCTCCGCTGGGTGAAAGTTCTCCGCCGCTCCGCTGCCAAAGGGCCTGCCCGCAGTAGGCTCGGCGAAGGAGGGTTCGCCGTGGTGAGCGACGTGCTGGCCAACTACGACCTCGAGGGCGGCGACCTGCGCGTCACGCTCGCCCGTGCCAATCGGTATTCCTGCGCCGAAAACCTCGACACGAAGACCACTTGGTGGCGTCCCACCACCGACCGCGGCGAACTCCGCGAGAAACTCACGCTGCTCCCGCTCTCCGCTCCCGTCGTCGAGGCCGCCGAGTTGCTCAGCCAGCCACCGCTTATCGCCATGGGCTGGGAAAACCGCACCGGCACCCTCCCGATCGCGGGCTCGCTCGCCGCGCTCACGTCCCCCGACGTGCAATTGCTCGCCCTCAAGCCCGGCCCCAACGGCCGCGGCCTGGAGCTGCGCCTGAAGAGCTACGCGAAGTCTTCCCGCCGCCCCGTCCTGCGCCTCGGCAAAAAAACCATCCGCCTCGGCCCGGTCCTCCCCGGCGAAGTCGCCACCTTCCGCCTCTCGGGCGCTTCGGCCCAACGGATCAGTCTGGGAAGGTAGCAAGTCGATGTTGTTCCGCACTGAAGCCCAGAAGCGCGACCTCGCGTGGAACTGGAACCGAGGTGACCGCGCCTTTTTCCAAGCCGGCGCGTGCCACATTCTGGCCGATGCCTTCCTGCGTCGGTTTCCCGAGGCCGGATTTCGGCCGTTGATGATCCAGCCCGCCGCCGGATTTCGCGGCGGGCACATCGTTGCCGCGAGCCCGACAACAGTCTTTGACTGGCATGGCTACTCCGACCGCGAGCGCTATCTCGCGCATTACTTCCGCAAGTTAAGGCGGTTCTTTCCCGGCTGGGATGCCACTGCCGTCGAACTCGACGAGTTCATGACCCCGGCGTTCTTTTTGGGATTTAATCACCGGGCGCCCCATCAGTTCCTTCATGACCCCAGGCCTCGCGCCGACGCGTTCGTCACACGTCTTGCTCTTTGGCGACCTCCGGTGGGAACCTCCGCTTGATCCATGCCGCGTATCGAACTTACCACCGTCATCACCGCTCCGATCGAGACAGTCTTCGATCTCGCGCGAAGTATCGACGTCCACGCGGAAAGTCAGTCCAACCATGGGGAAAGAGCCGTGGCGGGACGAACCTCGGGTTTGATTGAGCAAGGAGAAGAGGTCACTTGGGAAGCGCGGCACCTCGGTATGCGCCAGCGTCTCACCAGCCGAATCGTCGCGATGAGGCGTCCGATTTATTTTCGGGACAGCATGGTGCGCGGAGCCTTCAGCACCATGGATCACGACCACATATTTGAATCCTCACCCACGGGCACGGTGATGAAGGATGTATTCGACTACACTTCTCCACTGGGCCTCCTCGGGCGGGTTGCCGACTGGTTGTTTCTGAAGAGCTACATGCGCCGGCTGCTCGAAGAGCGTAACCAGGTGCTAAAGCAACGGGCAGAATCGCCGAGCACGAGGCCGAACTCCGTCCATGTCTGAAGGCGAAAACTTGGACCGCAACTACGCCGCGCTCCGAGAGCTGGCGCGGGAGACGGTCGCGACCGCCGCGGTGAAACCCGGGGAGCAAATTTCGACCGGCATCAACACGACCGGCCATTTGCTTCACCTCCCGGGCGGCAGCGGGCACTACCCGGCTTTCTGGGTGCGCGACGCCGCCATGATGCTGGGCGATGACTTCATTTCCGCGGAGGAAATCGACGGCTGGATCCGGCTGATCGCGTCGACGCAGCCCGGGCCGCAGGGCATTGCCCTCGCACACGGCCTCTCCGTGCCGGGCTTCAGCATCCCCGATCACATCAATGTGAATGGGAAGCCGGTGTGGTTTCCGGGCACCTACTCCGACACCGCCGACCAGGGCGACGGCCAGTATGGCTTCCTGCCCCCGGCGGATGACGCCTTCTACTTTGTCCAGATGGTGTGGGAGCATTTCCAACTGACCGGCACGCCGAAACTGCTGCAGACCCCGGTGTCCACCGGCTGGGGCGAACACCCGGTGCTCGAAATCTGCGACCACGCGTTCGCTTTCGTCGCCGTGGATCCTGCGACGGGGATTGTCCTCGGCGACGAAGCGCCGGGACGCACGCGGGTGGACTGGGGGTTCTGTGACTCCGTCCGCAAGACCGGCCTCCTGCTCTTTCCCACGGTCCTGCGCTACCGCGCCGCGAACGACCTGGCCTCGCTGCACGAAGCCGTGGGCGAAAACGACCCTGCCACGCGTTACCGTCAGATCGCCGCCCAACTCCGCCAGTCCGTCACTCAGGTTTTTCTCCGCCACACGGGCGACAACCAGGCCATGCTGCTCTCCGCGACCGGACTCGGCCGCAAGGACGACGTCTGGGGTTCATCCTTCGCCGTCGCCGAGGGCCTGCTCGACCCCGCGACCGAGCGCGCGGTCTGCCGCGGGTTGCTGGCGCTCCATCGAGCCGGCGGCAGCGTCACCGAGGGCCAGGTCCGCGCCCTGCCGCCTGACGGCCCCTTCGGCGGATTTTGGGAAACCTGCGCCGCGCCGCCGGGCGAGTATCAGAACGGCGCATTCTGGGGTACCATGACCGGCTGGCTGATCATCGCTCTGCACAAGGTCGACCCCGCGGCCGCCCGCGCGGTCCTGCATGACTTGGTCGCCAGCATCACGGCCGACCGCAAGGACGGCGGGCCGTGGGAGTGGATCAACCCGGGCCAAAACCTCCGCCGCAATCCGCACTACTGCTCAACCGTGAGCCTCCCCTGCGCGACCCTCCGCCGCAGCGGACTCGTGGGAACGAACCGCCGATCGTCGTAGGAGCGGAGTCTCTTCGGACCCAGCTAGCGTAGGTCGGGGTTTATCCTGATGGGATTGCCAGCATATCGGGCGTAAAGCCCGACCTACTTTTTTGCGACTTCTTGTGCCTCCTTGCGGCCAACCCCTCAGACGTTCCAAGGTGCAACCGTCAGATCCACAGCCTGGCCCGTCTTGATCGACTCGATCGCGGCGAGCACCACGGCCGTCGTGCGTCGGGCGGATTGGACGGTGACCGGCGAGGGTTTGCCCTCGGCCACTGCGGCGATGAAGGGCGTGTCGATCACCGCCGCGCCTTCCTCGGGATGCGCGGGATGCTCGGTGATTTTCTTGTCCTCGCGCGTCATCAGCGAATTGAGCCGGTTGAACAGGCTGAAACTCCGCGCGCCGTCGGACTGCTGCAGTGCAAACTTCGACGAGTGCGGCGGCACGCCGCAGTCGCCCACTGCCACGTTCGCCACCGCGCCGTCCGCAAAGGTCAGCGTGATCGCCGCCGTGTCCACGATGTCGCGCGTCGGATGATGCCGGTTGCCGCCCGCCGCGTAGACGCGCACCGGCGGGGCCGGATGCAGGTGCAGCACCGTGTCCACCATGTGGCAGCCCTGCGACAGCACGTTGCCGCCGCCTTGGATCGGGTCGTTGGCCCAGAAATCGGACGCCCAGTGGTCATCGATCACCTGTGCCATCGTGAGCGTCGGCTTTGGCATGAAGGCTTTGGCCGCCACCACCGCCGGGAAAAAGCGCAGCTTGTAGCCCGCCGCCGCGATCACGCCCGCCCGCTCCACCGCCGCTACGATGCGGTTGCAGTCCGCGAGCGTCAGCGCGAGCGGCTTCTCGAGGAAAAAATTCTTTCCCGCCGCGGCCGCCGCCTCGGCCAGCGGCGCGTGCGTGTGGTGCTGAGTGCAAATCCAGACGGCATCGATGTCCTTATCCGCCCAGATCTTCGCGACGTCGCCCGTCGCGTAGCCCGCGCCATACTTCTGGCGGAATTCCTCGGCGCGATTCGCTGCGATGTCGGCCACCGCCGCCAGCTTCACGCCAGCATAGGTCGACAAAAACTTGGCGTGTTCGGCGCCGTAACTTCCGCAGCCGATGATGGCCGCGCGAACGATCCGGGGAGTGCTCATGGGAGTTGGGTCAGCAAAATCCCGCCCACGGGTGCGAACAAGCTTTTTGGCCCGCCACCCGACGCGAATCAGACGGTCAGACCCGTTCCTTCATCGAGACCCAGATGCAGATTCATGCACTGGATGGCCGAGCCCGAGGCGCCTTTGCCCAAGTTGTCCAAGCGCGCCATGACCACCGCGCGGCTGCCACTGGCAAAGACCGCAAGGTCGCAGCGATTGGTGCCGTTGCAGGCCTGCGCATCAAAGTAACCACCATCCAGGATGCTTTCATCTCCCAGCGGCAACACGCGGATGAACTTCTCCGCGGCGTAGGTCTCGGTCAGGATTTGGTGCAAGGCTGCCGGCGTGGGCCGGGAGGGAAATTGCGCGAGATTGAGTGGAATCGTGAGCACGAGCCCCTGGTAAAAGTTCGCCACCACCGGCACGAAGATCGGGGGCGAGGCCAGCCCGGTGTGCACGTGCATTTCGGGCAGGTGCTTGTGCATGAGGTTCAACGCATACGCGCGGGGACTTTCCAGCGATGCCGGCAGTGGCGCCTGGCGGTAGGCCGCGATCAATTTCTTCCCGCCCCCGCTGTAGCCCGTAAGTGAAAAGCAGGAGAGGATATGGTCGGCCGGAATGATTTTCCGCTGGACGAACGGCCGGACAGCCAGGGCAAACGCGGTCGCATGGCAGCCGGGATTGGCGATCCGTTTGCTCTTGCGGATGCCCGCCCGATAGGCCGGCGCAAGTTCCGGCACGCCATAGGCCCAGGCCGGGTTGATCCGGTGCGCGGTCGAAGCATCGATCACACACGTTTGCGGATTGTCCACCAGCGCGGCGGACTCGATGGCCGCGCTGTCCGGCAAGCAAAGAAAAGCAACGTCGGCGACGTTCAGGCACGCCCGGCGCGCCGCGAGGTCTTTGCGCCGCGCCGGATCGATGGCGATGACTTCAATGTCAGCGCGCAGGGCGAGACGCTCGTGGATTTGCAATCCCGTCGTGCCTTCCTGTCCGTCGACAAAGACCTTCGTTTTCATGAGGCTCGAAACCTACGGGCAAATCCCGGGCAATCGACAATTAATTTTGGGCCACGCGCAGCGGGAAACCCCGGCCGCCGCTGAACTTTCACCCGCTCCGTCCCGTTTTCCATTCCCTCGCCGGCGCCCGCTGTCGTAGGGTCCGCGCTTCTTGAAGACTCCGACCGACCTCGCCCCGCGCTACTACACTTTCTGGTCCATCAACGGCGACCTCGACCAAGCCCGCCTGCAAAAGCAGCTCGCCGACTTCCGCGACGCCGGCCTGCACGGCGTGGTGTTTCACCCGCGCTTCTACCCGGGCAACCCGCCCTACATGAGCCCGAAGTATCTGGCCGAGGTCGACGCCTGCATCCTGCACGCGAAGAAACTCGGCCTGCGCTTCTGGCTCTACGACGAAAACGGCTGGCCCAGCGGCACGGGTGACGGCCAGGTGCTCAAGAAATATCCGGACAGCGGCGCCTGGCGCCTCGACCTCACGCCGACGCCCACCGCGCTGTCCGTGGGTTCGTTCACCAGCGCCGGCCTCAACCATCTCGTCCCCGGCGCCGGCACCGAGCCCAAGACCTGGTATCTCACGCCCCACCAGATCAACTACGTCGACTCACTCGACCCCAAGGTGCTCGGGCATTTCCT
This sequence comes from uncultured Opitutia bacterium, assembly GCA_903862955.1. Classification (GTDB taxonomy): domain Bacteria; phylum Verrucomicrobiota; class Verrucomicrobiia; order Opitutales; family Opitutaceae; genus Opi-474. The sequence continues at coordinate 105,866 of CAIPAH010000013.1, read as the reverse complement.
CGAGCTGATCCACGAGCGCTACCGCACCGGGCTGAGCAAGGAGGCGTTCGACTACGTCGAGGCGTTCTTCGCCGACGAACCCGAGTCGGGCATCATCAAGGACCCGTATCCGATCGTCGCGGGCATCCCGTGGACGCCCGGCATGCCGGCGCGCCTGAAGGAAAAACTCGGTGCCAACTTCGCGGAGAAACTCCCGCTGATCTTCACCCGCGGCCCCGGCTACCAGGAGGTCCGCACGCTCTACTGGGAGCTCGTCACCGACGTGCTGATCGACGGCTTCTTCGCGCCCTACCTCGCGTGGTGCGAAAAGAACGGCAAGCAGTTCATCGGCCACGTGAAGGGCGAGGAGCACCCGCTCTTCCAGCTTCCGCTGGTCGGCTCGTTGCACCGCATTTTTCGCCACCTGAGCATCCCGGGCATCGACTCGCTCGAGCGCTATCCCGCGCTCGACTACTATCCGCGGCAGGCCGCCGCCGCCTCGCGGCAGTTCGCCAACGGCCGCAGCATGGTCGAGTGCTTCGGCGGCGCCGGCTGGGGCGCTTCGCCCGAGGACCTTGAGCGCTACCTGCTCTGGCTCGGCCGCAACGGCATCACCGACTTCGTCTTCCACCTCAGCCAATATCGCCTCGACACGCCCGCGCTCACCGACTGGCCGCCGTCCGAGCCGCTGCACCTCACGTGGAAGGATGCGTTCCCCGAAATGCTCGCCCGCGTCTCGCGCGAGCTGACGACGAACCCGCCGCCCGTTCCCGACACGCTCGTCGTCGCGCCCTACCGCGGACTCATGACCGAGTATGAGCCGTGGGAGCTGTTCCAGACCAACCAGCACGTCGCCACCACCTTCCCCGACACGCCCGCGAGCCGGATGAACACGGCCTTCCTCAAGAAACTCGAGGAGCTCAAGGCGGCCGGCATTCCCTACGACATCACCGACGAGCGCACGCTCGAGACCGACGGCAAGATCGAGCACGGCCGCATCACCCTCGGGCAGGCGAGCTACGGCCACGTCGTCGTCGACCCCGCCGCCATCCTGCGCGGATCGTGGGTGGAGCGCATTGCCCCCAATGCGCTGAAGGTCCCCGCAAACCAGCGTGTTGGGGTCAACCCGCACCACCTGTCGGGCATTAAGCCAGATCTACCGGAGATTCCCCTCACCTGGCAAATGCCCGCGCTCCCCGCCAACGCCTGGCTCGTCGAGCCCACGCGCGCGGCGCCGCGCGAATACACCGCGACGTTTTCAACCGCGTTCGGCCCAGCCAATCCCGCCGGCCTGCACCTGCACTTCGCGGATGACCTCGTGGACGCGAGCCTCGACGGCCAGCCGCTCACGTTGACCACCGTCTACGATGGCATGACCGCCGTGCCCCCGGCGCTCGCGACGGGCGAGCACACCCTGCACTTCCGCACCCATCGCGAATTTCCCGCCAAGCCCTACCTCTGGCTCAAGGGCGCGTTTACCGTGAAGAGCCGCACGGCCTTCACGCCCGGCCCGACGCACACGATCCGCACCGCGGGCCCGTTTGTCGCGGGCCTCGAGCCGGCCGTCGTCTCCGGCGAACTCGTGGCGACCGGGTTTCCGTTTCTCCACGATCCGTTCGTGGCCGAAAGCACCTTCACGCTGGCGAAACCGACGCCAACGCTGCGCTTCCAAGGCGTGCTCGGCGACGCCCTCCGCGCGACCATCGACGGCCAGCCGGCCGGCTGGGCGTGGGGTCCCGACTGGCAGCTCACGTTGACGACGCCCCTCGCCGCCGGCCCGCACCGCCTGCGGCTTGAGTTGGTGCCCAGCACGTTCAACACCTTCGGCCCGCATCACTATTTCAACGGCGACTGGCACGTCGTGAGCCCGGGCCAGATCGTCGGCGAGAAGAACTTCGCCGACACCCCCGACGCGCCGAATTACACGCTCGTCCCCGAATGGCACTTCAAGCCGCTGCGTTTGCCCACCGGTCTCCAAGCCAGATAGCTGCCCACAAAGATGTGGAAGGCTTAGGTTGTCATTCTGAGCGCAGCGAAGTTCAGCCGAAGGCTAGTTTGTCATCCAGTTGGATTACGCCGAAGCCTGCAGCTCTGTCGCACTGGATTCTTCGCTGCGCTCAGAATGACAGAGAATCACTCCGGTATCCTTCCGTGTGTTCCGTGGGACATCCCCGTCACTTTTCCATTTCCGCCAGCCGCTCCTTGGCGATGTAGTGGCGCAGGTCGCGGGGATTTTCCGCGAGGAACAACCGGTAAAACTTTGCGGCCTGCGCGCGCTCGCCCGCCAGCCGGGACAGTTCGGCAATCTCCATCAGCGTCTCGCCGCGCGCAATCCAGTCCATGCGTCCAAGCCGCTCGGCAGCAAGCAGGTGCGGCAGCGCCCCGCCGGCCGGCAGCCGGTGGTAGAAAATCGCGTTCGCAATCGCGAGGTGCAGCTGGCTCTCCGCGGACGGCGTGTGGGCGTGCGCGAGCAGCTTCTCCGCCGCCGCCACCCGTGCAGCCGGCGGCTCGGCGGGATTGAGTTCGTAGAGTTCCAGCAAGGCGAGCCGGCTGAGCGCCGTCTGGGCCCAGACCGATTGCTCGTGCTCGGCGATGAGCTGACGAAACTGGCGCGCCGCCTCCGCCGCGTCGGGCTTGGCCTGGTGGTGCTGCGCGATGCGTCCGAGAAAGAAACGCGCCCCCGCCGCCGCATCGTCGGCGCCGCTGTCCACCAGCCCCGCGAAGAGTCCGCGCGCCTCCTCGATTTGCGCCGGCGTGACGGGCTGCAAGTCCAGCAGCGCCACGCCACGCCCGAACCGCGCCTCGCGCGCCACCGCGGGGTCAGCAGACGTGCTCGCCGGATCGAATACCTTGAGCGCCTGCGCCGCCCGGTAATTCGTCAGCGCCGTCCAGCCCGCGGCCAGCTCGGAGCCCGCGAGGGGAACAGCGGCGCAAATCAGCCCGCCGATGAAAAATGCGGCTCTCATCGCATCGGGGGCGCCAGCGTGAGCACGTCGCGGGCTTGGTAAAGGTTCGTTTCGTTGCCGATCGTGACGAGCCGGAGCACCTCGGGGCGGCTCGCCGGCGGAGCCAGTTCCATCGCTGCTGCCGCCGCGCCGTCTTCCCGCCGCACATTTTCCAAGCCGGCCATGACGTCCCGCCTCAGGCCGTCGCGGATCGGTACGCCCATGCCCTCGCGCAGGGCCCGGCGAAACTTGTCCGCGCTGCCGCCCGAGCCCCACAACGTGTAGAGTTCACTCAGCCAGAAATTCTGGCAGTCGCCGTGGTTACTGGGCGCCAGGAAGCCGCCATACCAGTTGTAGCCATCGGCCTGGATCGCGAATTGCGCGGAAAAATCCGACGGCTTGACGCCCACCACCACCGGCAGCCAGCTGCTGACCCGCGTGAAGATCGTGCTGCCTTCGTAGCTGCCGAGGAACCGCAGGAAATCCAGGGCCTCCGCGCGATGCGCCGTGTGGCGGTTGAGGTAGAACGGCATGCCCGTCGTGATCTGCCCCTCGCTGAACGGCCCCTGGGTGAATTTCCCATACACCGGGTCGTCCTCCCGCGGGGTGGGAAAGCGGAAGGCGCCCAACTCAAACGGGCAGATTTGCAACAGGCTGGACGACTCCCAGCTCGGGGCCACCACCATGGCCGCGCGACCGGCGACAAAATCCATCAGCGCCGATTCCCGCTCCAGTTGCAGGAAGCCCGGCGTGCACTCGTTGCCGAACTCCTTCAACACCTGGAAGCTCGCCACCAGTTCCGGCGAGTCATAGCTCCACTCGCCGCGCACATACGCGATGGCCAGGTCGAGCGGCTCGAGCTTCAGCCGGTGGGCAAAATCCACGCGCGCCGCCAGCCGCGTGGTCGTGTTGCCGATGACCTCGCTGGTCAGGCTGATGTGCGTCGTCCGCGAGTTGGCCAGCGGGGCGAGTTTCAGCCCGTGCGCCTTCGCGTAGGCGGAGATTTCCTCGCACAGCGCGAGGAACTCGCGGTAGTTGCGCGGCGCCGTGTCGCGGCCGGTGATCGTCCGGACCAGCTGCCGGTTGTAGACGATCCGGTGAATGCCCGTCGACATCGAGACGCCGTAATACTGGCTCAGGGCCTGCACATAGTTGTCCGGGCTCGTCATGCCGTCGACGAATGTGTCGCGCCATGGCAGGCCCTCCAGCGGCGTGCCGCGGTCGTAGGGGTTGGGCTGCATCACCTCGGCGGTGATCGGCGCGAAATTCCGCGCCGTGTCCGGCCAGGGCCACGAGTATTCCACGATGTCCGGCCCCACCCCGCCGACCATCTGGGACTGGATCCACGGCAGGTAGGTGGTGCCGCCGGGCACCGCCAGCTGCACGACATGCACGCGCGGGTTGAGCTGCTCGTAACGATGGATGATGGCGTCGATCGCCTCGCGGACGCCGCCCTCCAGCTGCCATTGCGAAATCCGGATTGTGACGCGGTCCGACGTGACCTCCTCGACCGAGCGACGCGCCACGAGGAAAACCGAAATCAGATAGGCGGCGCCCAGCAGCGCGAAACCAATTCTCTTGCCGGTCAACTTCATGAATGCCACGCGGTGTAGACTAACGCCGCCCCTTCGCCAAGCGGTTTGCCCAAGGAGAAAACGGAGGGCACGGAAGATTGAAGGGGAAGCCATGAAGCCAGGAACGCAACCAAGCCTCCAGACAGATGCCCGGATTGAATTCCTGGCTTCCCCTTCAAATCTGTCGTCGGCTCAGCTCGGGCGTCGCGGCTATCCTCGCAAATGGCCCTTTCATCCGGCTTGCGACCCTCGGGCCTCGGGCAAAACCTCCCCTCACCCCTCGCCCGCACCCATGGCCCATCACCCCTGACCCATGACCCCTCAACTCTATCTCGGCATCGACGTCGGCACGGGCAGCGCGCGTGCCGGCGTCTTCACCGCCACGGGACGCATGCGCGGCCACGCCACGCAGCCCATCAAGCTCTGGCGGCCCGCCCCGGACTTCGCCGAGCACTCCTCCGCTGACATCTGGGCCGCGTGCGGCCGCGCAGTCCGCGGGGCGCTGAAGGCCGCCCGCGCCAAGCCCGCCGACATCGCCGGCATCGGCTTCGACGCGACGTGCTCACTCGTCGTGCTCGACGCCCAGGACCGCCCCGTGTCCGTGAGCCCCACCGGACGCGCCGCGCAGAACGTCATCGTCTGGATGGACCACCGCGCCATTCCGCAGGCCGAGCGCATCAATCGCACTCGCCATCCCGTGCTGCGCTACGTCGGCGGCGTAATTTCGCCCGAGATGCAGACGCCGAAGCTCCTCTGGTTGAAAGAAAACCTGCCCGCCACCTGGCGGCGCGCCGCCCGCTTTCTCGACCTGCCGGATTTCCTGACCTACCGCGCCACTGGCGACGACACCCGCTCGCTCTGCACCACCGTCTGCAAGTGGACCTACCTCGGCCATCGCCAAGGCGGCGGCTGGGACGCCAGTTACTTTCGGCGCATCGGCCTCGGTGATCTCGCCGTGGAAAAATTCCGCCGCATCGGCCAAACCATCGCCCCGATGGGCCAGCCCGTCGGGCGCGGACTCACCACGAAGGCCGCGCGCGAATTGGGCCTACGCCCAGGCATCCCCGTCGGCGTGGCGATCATCGACGCGCATGCGGGCGGACTCGGCGTGCTGGGTGCCGGCCTGCGGAGCAACTCCATCGGCGCGTCCACGCTCGAGCGTCGCGTCGCCCTCATCGGCGGCACCTCGTCCTGTCACATGGCGGTGTCGGCCAAGCCCCGCTTCATCCCCGGCATCTGGGGCCCGTATTTCTCGGCGATGGTTCCCGGCCTGTGGCTCACCGAGGGCGGCCAGTCCGCGACGGGCGCGCTCATCGACCACGTGATCTTCTCGCACGCCGCCGCTGCACCGCTCGCGGCGCAGGCGAAAACAGCCGGTCGCACGATCTACGAACTGCTCAACGACCGACTCGACGCCCTCGCCAAGTCGCAGGGCGCACGTTTCCCGGGCGAACTCACGCGCGACCTGCACATCCAGCCGGATTTCCACGGCAACCGCTCGCCACGCGCCGACCCGACGCTGCGCGGCGCGATGACCGGACTCGCGCTCTCCGCCACCGCTGACGACCTTGCGCTGCAGTATCTCGCCGCGGTCCAGGCGGTGGCCCACGGCACACGCCACATCATCGACGCGATGAACGCCCGCGGCTACCGCATCGACACGATCCCCGCCTGCGGCGGCGGCACAAAGAACCCGGTCTTCCTCCGCGAACACGCCGACATCACCGGTTGCACCCTCGTGCTGCCCAAGGAACCCGAAGCCGTGCTGCTCGGCTCCGCCATGCTCGGCGCCGTCGCCGCACAGCGTTACCCGAGCGTCGCCACCGCCATGTCTGCGATGAGCGCCGCCGGCCGCACGATCCGCCCCGCCACAGGGAAGGTCCGCGCCTTCCACGCCCGCAAACACGCCGTCTTTCACCGCCTCCACGCCGATTTCCTCGCCTACCGGCAGATCATGCAGGGCTGACTTCCCCCGGAAGTTTTTTGGATACACCGTGGTTGATCTCGCCAAAGTTTCCCTGCGTGCCGCCCGCGACGAGGATCGCAGCTTCGGTTTTGCAGTGAAGAAGGCTGCGATGCGTCCGTACATCGAACCGATCTGGGGTTGGGACGAGGACTATCAGGTGGAATTTCATCGGAAGGACTGGGTGAAGCAGCGTCCGCAGATCATCACACTGGACGGTACCGATATCGGCACGATCGAGATTGTCCGGGGCGAGATCGGGTTCCATCTCGGGGAATTCTACCTCTTCCCCGCCTACCAGCGCCAGGGCATCGGCCTGCATCTGGTGTCCGCACTGCTGCGCGACGCGGACGCGGCCAAACTGCCCATTCGGCTTGAGGTCTTCAAAATCAACCCCGTGCAGAGCCTGTATCTGCGTTGTGGTTTCCGGATCACCGGCGAATTCAAGACCCACTACCGCATGGAACGCGCTCCGATGTAGGTCGGGGTTTACCCCCGACAGGTTCACATGCATATCGGGCGTAAAGCCCGACCTACGGGGCGCCGCAAGTCGACGCCCCTACAACGGAACACGGAGCCCATAGAGGAGGTTCAGCAGTCACCAAATGTCCCCCGGTGACTTCGGCTCGAACCCTCTGTGCCTCCTCCGTGAACTCTGTGTCGCAAATTCCGAATGGCTGGATGTGTCCCTCATCCATTCGCGTCCATTCGCGGGTAAAAATCCGAATTCCGCTCAGTCCCAGATATCCCGCCAGTTCATCGGGTACTTCGTCAGCTCGTTCAGCGCCGTCATCTCCCCGGCGCTTAACCGGTAACCCGCCGCGCCAAGCGCATCCTGCAGCTGGACCGGCGTGTTGGCGCCGATGATCGGCGCAGTCATCACGGGATTCGTCAGCAGCCAGGCCAGCGCCGTCTGCGCGACCGTCTTGCCGTGGCTGCGGCCGATGGCATCGAGCTTCTCGATCACCGCGAAACCCTGCTCGTTGCAGTATTTCTTGCCGATGTCCGACGCCCGCACGCTCTCGACGTTCGCACCGCGGCGGTATTTGCCCGTGAGGAAGCCGCCCGCGAGCGGCGAGTAAGGAATCACGCCGAGGCCGTAGTTGCGGCAGAGGGGGCGCGCCTCGATCTCGAAAAGCGAGCGCTCCATCAGCGAGTAATCCGGCTGGTAGGATTCAAACCGCGCGTAACCGTGCTTTTCGCTTTGCCAGAGCGCCTCGAGCAGCCGCCACGCCGGGTAATTCGAAGCGCCGATCACCCGCACCTTGCCGGCTTTCACGAGCTGGTTGAGTCCACCGAGCGTTTCCTCGATCGGCACCTTCAGGTCCGCCGAGTGACATTGGTAAAGGTCAATGTAATCCGTCTGCAGGCGGCGCAACGAGTCCCCGCAGGCGCGGATCACGCGTTCGCGCGCCAGGCCCTCGCCGCCAGGGCCGTCCGCCATCCGCCCGCGGACCTTTGTGGCAATGACGAGTTTCTGGCGGTTGCCACGCGCCTTCATCCACCGGCCGATGATCTCCTCCGACCGTCCCGCGCCGGCCATGCCGTCCGGACCCCACGTCGTGTAGATGTCCGCCGTGTCGATGAAATTGCCACCCGCCGCGACAAACGCGTCCATGACCGCGAACGACGTCTTCTCGTCCGCGGTCCAGCCAAACTGCATGGTGCCAAGGCAAAGCTCGGAGACATTCAGTTCACTGCGGCCAAGTTTCCGAAGGTGCATGGCGCGAGAGTGGTGATTGTGGCCCGCGAATCACGCGAATTTACGCGAATACCTGAACCGGAGTTTTGCCCACGGAACACACGGAAACCAAACCCTTCTTAGGATTCCCAGAATTCAGATGCCTCTGCTCTCCGACTCCATGTATTCCGTGGGCAAATTGATCGGGATTCATAATTCGTGCCCATTCGCGTGATTCGCGGGCAAGGATTGACCAGATCAGCGGGCCGCCGCCAATCTGCCGCCCGCCATGCCCCTGTCCCCTTTCAAGGTCTCAATCGACGACTTCCGCCGCTTTCGCCGCGATGGCTTCGTGTCCATCCCCGGTCTCGTCCCGGCCGCCGACATCTCGGAGCTGCGGGCGCACACCGAGGACCTGATGCAGGGCCGCGTGCCGGAACAACATCCCGACACCCCCGAGGCCGACCGCCTGCCGCGACCCGCCGACCATCTTTCCCCGCTCGAAAAGGCCCAGGCCGTCGCCCGCATCCACATGCTCCACCGCCAGGTCCCGCTGCACGAGCGTTACCTGCTGCACCCGCGCGTGCTCGACGTGCTGGAAACCCTCATCGGCCCCGACGTTCTCGCGCTGCAAACCATGCTATTCCTCAAGCCGCCCGGCGCGCCCGGCCAGGGCTGGCACCAGGACACGTTCTACATCCCCACGCATCCCGACACGCTCTGCGGCGCGTGGATCGCGATCGATGACTGCGATGAATACAACGGCGCGATGTGGATGGCGGTGGGCAGCCAGGTCGAGCCCGTCTACCCGCCGCCCGCCCCCGAGCCTTGGTATGGCGACCGCCAGCTGGCAGGAGTGCCGGAAGTCGCGAGCGTGAGCGACACCGATGACGCGCGGAACCAGCTGACCCCGATCGCCAACCGCTACCAGCAAGTCCTCGTGCCTGCAAAGGCCGGCGATGTCGTGTTCTTCAACGGCCACGTCCTGCACCGCAGCAAGACCAACGTCACGACCGACCGCTTCCGCCGCTCCTTCGTCTCGCACTACTGCAACGCGCGCTCGTTCACCCAATGGGGCCCGATCACCGGGCCCAACGCCCCGCTGCAGGATCCGGTCACGCTGATGAGCAACTCGTCGCACATTCTCGCGCGCGGCGACACCCACCTGCCCTACGCCAAGCCCCGTTTCGGCACGCCCTGCGCCGCGTTGGAAGACCCGGTCGCCCGGCGCAAGAGACATCGCACGATCCCCGCCGTCCTCGGCAACGCCGCCTCCGGCGACATGGAAGTAAAGTCCACCGCGCCGTATTGAGCGGCGGCAGAGTGGCATCGGCTTCCAGCCGATGTTGGGCCGCCGCCTGCTCCCGACCCTGCATCACCGGCAGGATGCCGGTGCCACAAGCCCCAATCTTGGCATCACGGGTGACGACACCCGTGCTAGGCCACTCACCGCGTCAGCAACACCACGTTCGCCGACCACTCGCCCGCGGATGTCCAGCGCAATTCGCCCTTCGCCAGCTTCACGCCGCTGCGGTCCGTGTGCAGTTCACCGGCCACGCGCCATTTTCCCGGCGGCAGCGGCACGCGGATGGTCTTCACGCCGGGTTTTTCAAAGGCGTGCCCGACCACGAGCAATTTCCGTCCGCCCGCGCCCCGGCGCACCACAACCTGCCACCCTTTCGCGTGGCGGTAGGCCATGACATCTGGCCCGTAGCGTCGCGAAGTCCCGCGGCGAATGACCGGCGCCGCCTGCGCATAGAGCGCGATGGCGCGGTCCACGAGCGCCCGCTGGGCGGGCTTCAATGTCGGAAAATCGCCCGACAGGCACAGCCGGCCGAGGAATCCGCCCGCCAGCAGGTAAACGATGCGCCGCAGGCTGACGCGCGCGCGCAACACCGCCCACACCTGGCTCTGCCGCGGCAGCATCAGCCGGTGGAGATTGGCTGCGATGATCGGGATTTCCGGACACTCGTGCGCATCGGAAAAACTGCTCATCGCCGTCAGGCCCATCATCGACGGTTCCAGCCGGTGCCCGCCCGAGGAGCAGTTTTCGATCACCAGGTCCGGCAGCTCCGCCCGCAACCGGCGGAAAAACGCCTGCACGCCCGCAAGATGCTGGCGCAGTCCCTCGCCGAGCGATTCCGCACCATCGACGCCAATGCCGATGCTGTCGTTGTAGTCCACCTTGAGGTAGCCGAAGTCGCCCGCGCGCAGCAGCCCGATGACGCGCTTGCTGAGGTGCTCGACCACCTTGGGTTTCCGCAAATCGAGGAAGCGCCGGCTGCCCACGGTGATTACGCGGCCGTCGCGGTGAAGCATCAGGTCGGTCCGGCCAAATAGCGGCGACGCTGACCCGATCACCTCCATCTCAAACCACAGTCCCGGAATCATTCCACACGCGCGGATCGCGTCGGCCGTGGCGCGAATCCCCTGCGGATACATTTTCACGTTCGGCTGCCAGTCGCCCTGCGCGCTCGACCAGTCCCCGCCGTCGGGCTTGTACCAGCCGGCGTCCATCACGAGATATTTGATCCCCGTGCCGCGCAGCGCCTGCGCCAGGACGGTCATGTTCTCGTGGCTCGGGTGACCCCAGCTCGTCGTCCACTCGTTGAACATCACGGGCAGCGTCCGCTCGCTCGCGGGCAAATTCGCCAGCGGCAGCTCCTGCGCCGCCGTCAGCGCCGCGCACAGGTCATCGAGATCGCCCGCCACGCAGCCGAGCGTTGCCACCGGCGATGTGAAACTCGTGCCCGGCCGGAGCGTTTTCATCCAGTGACCCAGCTCCCGGTCCGCCAGGCCGCCCGACATCGCCGCCATGTCGTCGCGCCGATAAACCTCCATCTGCCACGAGCCGGGATGCGCCAGCTGCGCGCCCCACGTGACGCCCGCGCCGGTGTCCTCCACCGCGACAAAGGGGAAAAATCCATTCACCGGCAGCGAGCCCACGTCGCCAAACCGCTCGTTGCGGACGCCGAAGCCCGCCCACGAGCGCTCCAGTTGAATATCCTCAAACGGCCGCGTCTCGAGGCGGCCCTCCATGCTCCACACGCCGCGAAACCGGTGTAGTCTCAGCCGCCCGGGCGCATCGTCGAAGGCAAACGGCGTCAGGCCGCTAATCGAGAAGCTCGCGAGAAATTCCAGCGTGAGCGGCTTGGCCGAAGTGTTGTCCATGGTGACGGAGCTCTCGAGCCAGCTGGCGCCCTTCCGCCAGACGAGGTCGTGATGCGCCGACCAGCCGCCCGGATGCTTGAAGTTCGTGCGCACTGTCGTGACGCCGTGGGTGCGCGTGATCTTCTGCGTCGTGAACTTCATGCGGTCCGACGTCGGGCTGTTGCGCATGGACCGGCCCTGCCCGAATCCCGGCACCGCGTCTTCGTCACGCGCTTTCAACTGGAGCAGCGACTCGATGCCCCACGCCGGCAGGCCCTTGCCGCCCGGGTTCAGGATGCCGTCGATCTCCACGCCGCTGAGGATTTCCCTCCGCGGCGTCAGCCGGCGCCGGCTCGTCGGCACGAGCCAGAGGCCGAGCCGGCCGGTGGTGCGGTCCTGCACGTAGAGCGCGGTCGTGGCGCCGCAGCGGACTTCGCGGTGAATCCGGGGAAGGAATCCTGATTTCATGGAAAAAAATTCAACCCAGCCAGGCCAGTCCCAGCCGCAGCCACAGCGGCGTCAGCACCAGGCTGGCCAGCACGGTCGCGAGCACGATGCGCACCGCCGTCAGCGAGTGGCCGCCGTAGTGCTTCACCAGCACGAGCGGCAGGAAGCCCACCGGCATCGCCGCCTGCACCAGGATCACGTGCCGGATGTCCGCGGAGAACGGCCCGAAGCGCGCCAGCAGCAGGAACAGCCCGGTCAGCACACCCAGCCGCATCGCCACCGCGGCGAGCGACGTGCGTAGCTCGAACAGCTCCCGCGGCGGGCCAAAAAAATGTTCCGCCAGCGTCGCACCGCTGAGCACGAGTCCCATCGGGATCGCGCAGGCCGCCAGCGGATGCACCACGTCCAGCGCGAGCCCGGGAATATACGGGTCGAGCCGCAGCAGATTCACCAGCACGGACACGACCAGCGCCAGCACCGGCGGGCTGAGCACCTGGCGCCAGCCCTGCCGCCATGACTGGCCGGCGAGCACCATCACCCCGACAATCCAGATGGCCGCCTCCGCGCCAACGTTGAACGTGAACAGCACGCCGAGGCTGCCTTCGCCGAACAGCGCGAGCATCACCGGCACGGTGATGTAGCTGTAATTGTAGATGCCCGTCGAAAACGCGAAGGTGCGCAGGCCGGTGCCCACGGTGAAGCCCAGGTGCCGCGCCGCGTGGTAGCAGAGCGCAATCCCACCCGCCATCGTCACAAACCCGAGCAGCGGCGCCCAGCCGAGGTTGCCCGGTTCCCGCAGGGACGGGTTGGAGAAGACGTGCTCAAAGATGATGCACGGGTAGAGCAGGTTGACGACAAGCTTGAGTAAACTCGTGTCCGCCTCGCTCGTCAGCCACCGCACGCGCCGCAGCCCCATGCCGATCGCCATCAGCGCGAACACCGGGAGGATCAGCCGCAGCAGTTGGAGGTAGGAAGTCATGGTGAGGGCGTGCCCATCGCCTGCCCCGCAAGCCAGCCGGTCGTCCAGGCGGATTGGAAATTAAAACCGCCCGTGACGCCGTCGATGTCGAGCACCTCGCCCGCGAAATGCAGGCCCGGGCAGAGCTTGCTCTCCATCGTCTTGAACTCGACTTCGCTCAGCCGCACGCCGCCGCAGGTGACGAATTCCTCCTTGTTCATGCTCTTCCCCACCACGGTAAACTCCGCGCCCGTCAGCAAGACTGCCAACGCGCCCAGCGCCGCCGCCGACACCCCCGCCCATTGCGTCGCGGGGGCGATGCCTGCCGTCGTCAGCATCCGCTCCCAAAACCGCTGCGGCAGGCCGAGCGGGTTCCAGGTGACGAGCTGCTTCTTCGCGTGCGCCACCCGCGTCGCGGCAAACTCCCGCCCGAGCGACTCAACGGTATGGCCGGGCACGAAATTCACCGTGAGCTTGAACTCGTAATTCCGCGCCGCGAGTTCGCGCGCGCCCCACGCGGAGAGCTTCAGGATTGCGGGCCCGCTGAGTCCCCAGTGCGTGATGAGCAGCGGGCCGCCTTCCTTCAGCTTCGTGCCGGGGACGCTGACGGCGACGTTCTCGATCGACACGCCCGACAGGCCGATCAAGCGGGCATCGTCGATGTGAAACGTGAAGAGCGAAGGCACCGGCGGCTCGATCGTGTGCCCGAGCGCGCCCGCAATCGCCAGGCCGGCGGAGGATTTGTTGCCGCCCGTGGCCAGCAGCAGCCGTTCACACCGCGTGGTGGTGCCATCAGTCAGCGTCACCCAGAAATCCGGCGCGGCTCCTTCGCGGCCGAGTTGCTCGACTTTGCGCACACCGACGCTCGTGACGACGGTCACGCCCGCCTGCTCCGCCGCATGCAGCAGGCAGTCCACGATCGTCGCCGAGTCATCGGTGACGGGAAACATCCGCCCGTCGGCCTCGGTCTTGGTCTCCACTCCGTGCCCCGCAAACCACTCGATCGTGTCGCGCGGCTGCCAGCGGTGAAACGCGCCCAGCAATTCACGTCCGCCCCGGGGATAGCGCTTCACCAGTTCGCGAGGCTCGAAACACGCGTGCGTGACGTTGCAGCGCCCGCCGCCCGAGACGCGGACCTTCGCCAGCGGATGCGCGGTCGCCTCGTAGAGCGTGACGCTCCCGGCCACCCCGAGCTTCTCCGCGCACGTGATGGCCGCAAAGAAGCCCGCGGCCCCTCCGCCCACCACCACGACGCGTGTTTTTGCCGGCATCTCCTCACGCTGCGGAGCGCGGCGGGCCGAGTCGAAGCGAAACATCCGTAGGTCGGGCTTTACGCCCGACATCAGGGATCCGTGTCGGGGATAAACCCCGACCTACAACAATCCCCGAAGTCTGGGCACAAAAAAGCCGCCGCGGCACCCCTGCCACGGCGGCATACCAACCCTGACAAATTTACTGCGGCTTCGGCGGCGGCGGCGCATCGCCGTCACCCTTCGGCGGACCACGGTGGCCGCGGTGTTCCGGCGGCATCGCGTCGAACGTCTTCTGCTGGTCCGGCGTCAGGATCGCCCGAACCTGGTCGTGCGAGCTCTTCATGATCGCTTCCATCTTGGCGCGGCGGTCTTCGCGGGAAAGGGAATCGTCGTCGCGGAGCGCCTTGCCCTGCTCTTCGCTCGCGGCCCAGATCGCCTTGACCTGCTGCTGCTGGGCGTCGGTCAGGGACAGCTTCTGGGTGAGTTCGGTGAGACGTTTGGCGCGCATCGCGGCGCGATCGCCGTGCGGATGCTCACCCGCGGGCGGGGCCGGGGGCGTGGCGGGCGGTTCGTCGGCGCGCGCGAGGGGCGCGAGGGCCAGGGCGCTGAGGCCGAGGAGGGAGAGAAAGCGATAGGGAGATTTCATGGAGATGAAACCCAAGACGAGGGTCACCGGCGTCCGGTTACAGTTTTGCGCGGGACTTGCCGCCGCCCTGCTTCCGCCCCAGCGTCCGGGCCATGATCGAAGTCACCGGTCTGGCCAAGCGTTACGGCACTTTCACCGCGGTGAAGGATTTGTCCTTCGCCGTGCGTCCGGGCGAGGTGCTCGGGCTCGTCGGCCCCAACGGCGCGGGCAAGACCACCACGCTGCGCTGCCTCGCCGGCATCATCCCGGCCTCGGCCGGCACCGCGCGGATCGCCGGGCATGACATCGCCACCGACCCGGTGGCGGCGAAGCGCACCCTGGCGTTTTTCCCGGACGAGCCGCGGCTTTTCGACTATCTCACCGTCCGGCAGCACCTCGCGTTCGTCGCCCGGATCTACGGCGTCACCCATCATGAAGCGCTGGCCCAGTCGCTGCTCGAGGAACTCGAGATCGCCGACAAGGCCGACGAGCTGCCCGGCGCGCTCTCGCGCGGCATGAAGCAGAAGCTCGCGATCGCCTGTGGCCTGCTGCACTCGCCGTCGGTCATGTTTTTCGACGAGCCGCTCACCGGCCTCGATCCGCTCGGGATCCGCCGGATGAAGGACTCGATCCTCGCGCGCGCCCGCGCCGGCGCGACCATCGTGCTCAGCTCGCACCTGCTGCACCTGCTGGAGGAAGTTTGCTCGCACGTGCTGATCCTGAAAAAGGGTGAGAAGATCGCCGACGGCACGCTGGCGGACGTCTCGGCGCGGTTCGCGAACGGCGAGGCCAACGTCAGCCTCGAGGAGATTTTCATCCGCGCCACGGGCGGCACGGAAAGCTGACCGTCATGCTCGGCGCCCTGCTCTATCTCCGGCTCACGTCGCTGCGCAATCTGCTGCGCATGCGCCTGCTGCGGCTGAAGCAGCCCAAATACCTCGTCGGCGCGATCGTGGGCGCGGCGTATTTCTGGTTTTTCTTCCTCCGGCGCGCGTTCATCCCGCCCGTCAACAGCCCCAGCATGGCCCACGGCATGTCGCCGGAGCTGCAGACGCTGCCGATGATGTTCCTCGCGCTGCCGCTCGTGATCCTCGGCCTCAAGCGCGTGATCGAGGCCTGGCTTGCGCCCGACGACAAACCGGGCCTGGCGTTCACCGAGGCGGAGGTGGCGTTTCTTTTTCCCGCCCCGTTGACGCGGCGCATGCTCGTGCATTTCAAGCTGCTCGGCTCGCAGGTCACGATCCTGTTCTCCTCGCTGCTGATCGGCCTCGTCGCCACACGCTGGGTCGCGCTTGGGGGAAACTATCCCCAGCACGTCGTCGGGGCTTGGGTGATTTTTTCCACGCTGAACCTGCACATCACCGGCGCGGCCTTCACCGTGAAGCGCCTGATCGACGGCGGCGTGAGCAAGGCCCGCCGGCAGGCCGCCGTGACGGCGATCATCCTGGGCTTCCTGGCGCTTGCCGCCTTCGTCGCCTGGCAGACGGCGACGCCGCCGACTGCGGCCGACACC
Organism: uncultured Opitutia bacterium; assembly: GCA_903862955.1. GTDB lineage: Bacteria > Verrucomicrobiota > Verrucomicrobiia > Opitutales > Opitutaceae > Opi-474. Next base: position 89,778 of record CAIPAH010000013.1, on the reverse strand, counting down.
GCAAGCCCGTTGCGCCTGATCGCCTATGCCACGCACCTGACCGACACCGGCGTCCTCTACTGGCTCGTGCTGCCGTTCAAGATCGTCCTGCGGCCCTTCCTCGCGGACGACACCGCGGAATTCCTGCGCGCCCTCGGGCCGGCGCTGCTGTTGCTGGCCGCGCACTACGTCTGGGTGGTGCGGGCGGAAACGACGTTCGAGGAGGCGTCCATTGCCCTCGCGGAAAAACGGACCGCGCAGCTCGCGGCGATGCGCGAGGGAAAATACCGCCTGGGCGCGGCTCCCGCCAAGGCCCGGCCCGGGCCGTTCCGGCTCAACGCCGCCGGCGGACGTCCCGAACTCGCCTTCCTCTGGAAAAACCTGCTGTCCACCAACTCGTATCTCCGTCCGCGCACCGCTTTCATCACGGCGTTCATCATCGTCGTCGGCTGCAACTGGCTCGCGATCCAGCCGCGACCCCAACCCAAACTGCTCGTCGTCACGATCATCGCGGGCATCACGGCGGGCTACATCGCCTTTCTCGGCCCGCAGTTTGCCCGACAGGACCTGCGCAGCGACCTGGTCCACGCCGACATCCTGAAATCGTATCCGCTGCACGGCTGGCAGGTGCTGTTGGGCGAACTGCTGACGCCGCTCGCCATCCTGACCTCGATGCTCTGGCTCGCGTTGCTCGCCTTCGCGCTGTCGTTCGAGCCGCCCAACCTGCCGTGGCTCACGCCCGGGCTGCGTCTCGTTGGGATCGGGGCCAGCGCGCTCGTGATCCCGCTGCTCTGCGCGCTGCAGCTGCTGATTCCCAACGCGGCAGCGGTGCTCTTTCCCGGTTGGATGCAGGCGACGCGTCACCGTGGAGAACGCGGCATCGAGATGCTGGGCCAGCGGATCATCTTCGTGTTCGGCCAGCTGTTTGTGATCGTCATCGCCCTGCTGCCCGCCGTCCTGGGGGCCGGAATCCTGATCTTTGTGCTGCAATGGCTGGTCGGGCTCGTGGTCGCGGTCGCGATCACGACGATCGCCGTGGTCGTCATCCTCGGCGCGGAGATCGCCTGCGGCCTGTGGTGGCTGGGCCAGCGCTTTGAGCGACTCGACCTGGCCGCGGAACTCCGGCCGTGAACCACGCGCGCCTCACCGCCCTGGCCGCGTCCGTCGTGAAAGCGACGCAGCGCAAGCTCCCGCCCCCCATCCGGCCGCTGGCGGAGGCCGTGCCGGTGCACTACGAGGCCAGCCCGCATCCCAGTGTGCTGGCGGAGGGTTTCGAGCCCGACATTCTGGGACTTTTCACCGGCAGCGCCCACGGCACGGAGCTGGCGCACGACCAGCCGGCGCCCCCGGAAATCCTGCTCTACGTCGACAATCTCTGGGACCTGGCCGAGGGCGATGCGGCGGTGTTCCGGGAGGAAACCCGTCTCACCTACCTGCACGAGCTCGGACATTACCTGGGCTGGGATGAGGACGAACTCGCCGCGCGTGGGCTGGATTGAACGGGAAACGGAACGGACCGCACTCCGCGCTTTCCAATCCTTCCCTGCCGTGCTTACACTCGGCACAAATCCTTCCCTTCGCCCAGCCATGAAGAAAATCCTCCTGCTGTCTCTCCTCGCCTTTTTCGGCGCCGCTACCGTCTGCGCCGGTAAAACCCCGCGCGACGAATATGTCACGCGCATCGAAACCTGCGAGGCCATCCTGCGGGAGTTCATGGCCAACCCCGCCACGGCCATCCCCGCCGAGGTGCTGCAGAAGGCCCACGCCCTGGTGATCGTGAACCAGTTCAAGGCCGGCTTTATCTTCGGTGTGCAGGATGGCTACGGGGTCATCCTGGTGAAGCGTGCCGACGGCCACTGGAGCATCCCGGTGATCGTCGCGGCCGGCGAACTCAGCCTCGGTCTCCAAATCGGCGCCAACGCCAGCGAGAGCGTGATGGTCATCACCGACGAGGCCACCCCGCGCATCATCTTCAACCGGCGCTTCAACCTCGGCGTCGACGCCAAGGCCACCGCCGGCCCGAAGGCCGCCGAGGCCCAAAAGGTCAATCGCGAGCTCCTCGACACCCCGGTGCTGGTGTATTCCAAGGCTCGCGGCCTTTACGCCGGCGCCACGGTCAAGACCGGCTGGCTCGAGCGTTCCGACCCGCCCAATTTCATCCTCTACAACACGTCGTTCACGATGCCCGAGCTGCTTTACAGCGACTGGGTTCAGCCCGTCCCCGAGGTCGTGCCGTTGATGGATTACGTAAAGTCGATCGCGCCCTGAGCGGCGAAGCCGGCGGCGCATTAGTTTGTCATTCTGAGCGCAGTGAAGAATCCAGTGGGGCGCCGTCGAATCCCGCGGCAAAGTCTCACTGGATTCTTCGCTGCGCTCAGAATGACAACCCGGAACTCCGGCGCTGATAGTAATTTCGTTTCCGCATGAACCCGATCCTTGGCGGCGGCGGTTTGCATCATGTCTGCCTGAAGACCCGGGACTGGGACGCCACCATGCGCTTCTACCAGGAAACGCTCGGCTGCACGGTCAAGGTCGCGTGGCGGGATGCGCCAGCCCGCGCGGTGATGCTCGACGCCGGTGACGGCAATTACATCGAGGTCTTCGAGGACCTTGCCTACCAGGGTGCCGCGCTGGGCGTCATCAACCATTTCGCTGTCCGCACGACCCGCCTCGACGCCGTGGCCGAGCGTGTGCGCGCGGCCGGCTACAAGATCACGGTGGAGCCGCGCGACGTGACCATCCCGAACAAGACGCCCGTCGGACCCGTGCCAGTGCGGATTTTCTTCTGCGAAGGCCCCAACGGCGAGAGCGTGGAGTTTCTGCAGAACACGCTGACGTGAGATCGGTGGGCGTCGGTCTCCGCACCGACGCCGTCGCCGATGTGAAAATCGGCGACAACCTTCCTACCCGCGGATTTCGCGCAGGTATTTGACCAGCTCGGTCACCACGATCTCGGCGACTTTCTCCTGCACCTGCACGCGCGTGGCGCCCGGGCAGTCCACCCGGCCGCTGCGCAGCGTTGTCTTGCCGCCGCTGGCGTGCGCCAACGCCCACCAGGCGAACGGCACGGCGACGCCCGCCGTCGGTTCGGCGTAGCCCGTCGTCGCCAGCCCGAGCTCGCTGCCAAAAAGCCGGCACGCCCCCGCGGCCATCTGTTCGGCCACGGTGGCGGAAACGCAGTTCACCTTCTCCGCGGAGGCGCGGTCCACACCGAGGTGTTTCACCTTTTGGTCGAGGGTGTAAGCGGTGATCCCGCCGAGGAAGAACTCCGATGCGCCAGAGATGGATCCGATGCGCGCCTGCACGCGCCCGCAGGTGAGACTTTCCGCCACCGCGAGCGTCCGCACCTTCGGCCGCAGTATGAGCTCTTTCAGTTCAGATTCGGGTTTCAAGCTCGACCAGCGTGGTCGGGTTGGCGGCGGAAGAAAAGCCCGCTTTCCCCATTCACTTTACCCTGCGATAGCAGGGTCCTCGTCGGATCAAACCGCCACTTCGATTGAGTCAGCCATCGCCGCCGCGCGCGGAAGCGGAATGCCCTGAGTCTGCATATCTTCCACATGCAGCTCGACCGCTTCGCGGATCAGTTTCACCACCGCCGGCCGCGTTTTCGCCACGGCTACGCAACCGGGCAGGTCGGGCACAAACGCCCCGAAGCTTTTCGGTCCTTTCTCAATCACGATGGTGTAGCGGCGGCGGGTCATGGCTTCAGTCCGGCTTGTTTCAGGATACTATTCAACGTGCCCGGCGGGATGTCAACGGACGGGTGCCCGGCGATTGTCACCGTGCCTGGTTTGATGGAGTGGTGATATTGCCGGTGGCTGCCCTTGGTCCGCACCAGAAACCAGCCGTCGTCCTGAATCAGTCTGACGGCCTCGCGGACTTTCATGGCTACGCCAACTCCAGCCCGACCGGGCAGTGGTCGCTGCCCATCACCTCGGGCGAAATCCAGGCCCGCTTCAGCGCGGGGCGGAGCGCTTCGGAGGCCACGAAGTAATCGACGCGCCACCCGATGTTCCGCGCGCGACAGTTCATCATCTGGCTCCACCACGAATACTGGCCCGGGCCCGGCTCGAACTCCCGCAGCGTGTCCACGAAGCCGCTTTCGAGCACCTTGGTGAAGTTGTCGCGCTCCTCGTCCGTGAAACCCGCGTTGCGGCGGTTGGACTTGGGGTTGGCGAGGTCGATTTCCTTGTGGGCCACGTTCAAGTCACCGCAGAAGATCACGGGTTTCTTCTTTTTCAGCTTCTTCAGGTAAGCCAGGAAGGCCGGGTCCCACTCCTGCGTGCGATACTCCAGCCGCAGCAGCCCCCGCTGCGAATTCGGCTGGTAGACGTTCAGCAGGTAAAAGTCGTCGTATTCCACCGTGATCACGCGGCCCTCGCTGTCGTGGGCCTTCGCGCCGATGCCGAGGGTCACGCTCCGCGGCTTCACGCGGGTGAACACGATGGTGCCGCTGTAGCCCTTCTTGACCGCGGGGTTCCAGATCACCTCGTAGCCGTTCGGCCACGCGATATGCTGGGCGTCGCCGGGATGCGCCTTGGCCTCCTGGAGGCAAATGACGTCCGCCTGCGCCGACGCCATGTAGTCGAGCAGCCCCTTTTTGTGCGCGGCGCGCACGCCGTTGACGTTCCAGGAAACAAGTTTCATGCGCGCCCGTTCAAGGGGGACGCGCCCCCGGGCGCAAACCGTTTCGAGCCGAAGAGGTTGAAGCCGGAAGCCATGATGCCATGAAGGGAGATCCTCCGTTCCTGGCTTCCTGGCTTCCGGCTAAAAAAACTCAGCCGCCCTATCTCCAGACGGCCAGGATCGCCCCTTGCACGGCGAACAGCACCAACTCGTGCCCGAGGTTGATCGCCAGCAGCTTCAGGCTCCGGTCCTCCCACACGCTGGCATTCAGCAGGCGCGCGCCCACGACCACCAGCGCCACGAACGCGCCAAATTCGGCGCCCTTGACCCATTCCGTCGTCCCGTGCGCGCGGATGAGCACCGCTAGGCCCAGCGTGCCGATCAGCGTGTAGAGAAAGCCCTGCGCAAAATACTTCGCCACGCCCTTCTGCTGGGCCTCCTTCATTTTCTCCTCGGTGATCTTCATCTCCGCCATCCAGGCCTTGCCGAACAGCGCGGAATACCAGAGCCACCCGATCATGAAACCAGCGACAGCGGTGACGAGCACCGCGAGATAATTCAAATGCGCGATTGCGTTGAACATGGGGTTGCGGGGTTGAACTGAACGCCCGCCAAATTACCGCCCCGACACCCCGAAAAAAAGCCAATTTTCCGCAGCCCGGCATGACGCACCTTCCTGTTGCCAATCATTGGCCACCGGGCCGAAACTGCCGCCTCCCCGCCCACGCATGTCCGTCTTCCAACCACTTCCCCTCGGCCAGCGTATCCCCGCCAGCCTGCACGCCGTCTCGTGCAGCCTGCCGACCATGCGCGACGTCCGGGGTTACGAGGAGAAGGACCCCGCTGTCACCCAACACCTCACGTCGGGCTACCCGCGTTTCGTGCTCCACCCGCTGCTGCAGCAGCTCGCCGCCGACTGGGTGCGCCGTCACGGCCTCGCCGGACACACGCTCTGGCTCGTTTCGTCCGCGACCATGGCCGGCCGGCTCGCCGCGCATCTCGGCGCAGCCCAGATCCTGCGCGTGACCGACGCCGGATTCCACGGCGTCGCCCACCCGGCTTCGCCCGAACTGGCCGCGCGCGCCAAGGTGTTTCTCCAGAACGTCGGCGGTTTTCTCTCCTCGCGCGCCGCCGAGGACGAACTCGTCCGCCTCGGCCTGCGCCCGGCTGCGGAACCCGAGGAAACCTTCCGCGGCGACGCCGACGCGGAAGTGCGCCGCGCCTTGCGGCCGGCCTTCCCGGGCATCGCTGACGACCAGTTCTTCCTGGCCAACTGCGGCATGAACGCGGTGGACAGCGCATTCCGTGCCGTCACCGAACTCCAGTCTGCGCAGGGCCGCACGGTGTGGATCCAGCTCGGCTGGCTCTACCTCGACACCATCGCAATCCTGCAAAAATTCACGCGCACGCCCGGCGACTATGTCCACGTCCGCGATGTATTCGATCTGCCTGCGCTGGAAAAAATCCTCGAGGCCCACGCGGGGCGCGTTGCCGGCATCGTCGTCGAGGTGCCGACGAATCCCCTGATCCAGACGCCCAACATCACCGCCATCGCCGCCCTTGCGCGGCGCCACGGCGCCCGCGTCGTGCTCGATCCCACCATCGCTTCGGCGTTTGATCTCGAAGTTCTCCCGCACGCCGACGTGGTGGCGACGAGCCTGACGAAGTATGCGGGCAACGCCGGTGACCTCACCGCCGGGGTCGTCGTGGTAAATCCCGCCGCCCCCGACGCCGCGTTGCTCCGGCAGCTGATTGCCGGGAAAATCGAGCCGCTGTATCGGCGGGACCTGGCCCGGCTGGCGACGGAGATTGGGCAGGCCCCGGCCGTGATGGCCCGGATCCACGCGACCGTGCCCGCCGTCGCCGCCTTCCTGGAGCAACACCCCGCCGTGCGCGACGTCTTCTGGGCGCTGCATCCGGCGTCGCGGGAAAACTACCGCGCCATCGCCCGCGGACCCGACGCCGTCGGCGGCATGATCACGTTCACGCTGCGCGGTTCGCTGGAGAAATTCTACGACCGCCTGCGGCTGCCCAAGGGGCCGAGCTTCGGCATGTCCACCACGCTCATCTGCCCGTTCATGTATCTGGCGCATTACGACCTCGTGAACACCGCCGCCGGCCGGGCCCGGCTCGAGGCCGACGGGTTGGACCCCAATTTGCTCCGCCTCTCGATCGGCACCGAACCCGTGGAGGATATCATCGCCACGCTGGCTGAGGCGCTCGCCTGAACATGTCCGCGCCCCACTGCCTGCTCGCGCTGAAAGCCATCCCCAACGCCCCGCGCAATGAGGTCGTCGGCTGGCTGGGCGAGGCGCTGAAGGTGAAGGTCCACGCCCCCGCCCTCGAAGGCCGGGCCAACGAGGAACTCTGCGATTTCCTGGCCACGCAGCTGAAGTTGCCCCGCCGGGCCGTCACCGTCGCACAAGGCGGCAAAGCCCGCCAGAAGCTCGTCGCCATCGCCGGCCTGACGCTGGCGGAGGTCAGAACGCGATTGGCCGTGTAGTCGTGGCGGCGGCATCCTGCCGAAGATTTTCGGAATCATCGGCTGGAAGCCGATGCCACTGGGCCCGCGGCGGGCGCGACTTGTAAGACGCGTGTGAAAGTGCGCGGCTCGACGCCCGGCAGACGCGCCCAGCAGGATTAGGTAAGCCTTTGGGCTTGATTCCCGGCTTTCAACCGTCGCAAGTCTCCGGCCTCTACCCCGAGGCATGACTTCGTCCCACCCTTCCGGAACGCCAGAGATGGCGCTACCCGTCCCCGTTGGCGCCGGACCTAAATGGGAACGCTGGGCGTTGGGCATGATCCTCGTCTTGGCGGCTGCCGCGGGCTTCAACCACGTCCACACCAACACGATCTTCGGCCAGGATTTCGGTCTTCATGAGGGCGCCACGGAGGAAATACTGAAGAATGCCTCGCATTGGTTTCCCCAGGATTTCACCAACCGGCCGATGATCTACTGGCTGGGCGTCGCGGGCCACTGGCTTACCCACGGCAAGGCGACCTACGAGGTGGCGGGGACCCTGTGCGTGCTGCTCAACACGCTCGCCTTGTTCTTCCTGCACGCCTGCACCCGCCGCTTCATCCAGTCGCCGTGGCTGCGAATCAGCGCCCTGGCTTTCGTCGCGTTTCTCCCCACGACACTGGTGACCACCGTCGTCTACGCCGGGGACGCGGTTGGCCAACTGCCGTTCGCCCTCTCGATCTGGGCCCTGCTGCTCAGCCTTGAGGCCACGACCACGCGGCGGAGCGCGGGTTATGCCGTTGTGGCGGCGTTCGGTTTGTGTCTCGGGAATTTCTCCCGGTTCCCGTTCATTGTCCTGCCCTTGGCGGTGCTGGTGGTGCTCATCCTGACGTGGCGCGCCGGGCGACTGGCGGGACGGCGCGCGCTGCTGATCGGCCTGCTCGCGCTGGTCGCGCCCATCCTCACGTCGGCGTGGATTCATCGCCAGGCCACCCTCCAGCTCCAAGGCTTGGAAGAGCGACACACTCACGACTGGAATGGGACGGGTGAGATGACCTGGCGCTACCTGCTGCTGCCCCTGAAATCGGATGTGCGCATCTTCGATGCGCCCAGCTACTGGGATCGGGTCCCGAACGGGGACGACTTTGTCCTGAGCCAGGAGCATAACTATTCCTATCCCGCGCTGCTGCACCTGGGCATTTACACCGACGTCCTCGATTACGCGGATGACGGACAGCTCGACAATGGGAAGCCGCGGCCTGAGCCGCAGAAAACCCTTTGCCGCTGGTCCGTCCGGGTGGGCGTGGTCACGAGCCTGGGCCTGCTGTTCTCCGTGCTGGCGCTGGTGGTCCGCTCGGTCGCCGTGCTGCGGACCCGCCGGGACGGGCCCACGACGGGCGCCTTGCTTTGGGGAATGATGGCGCTCGCGTGGTTCCTGCCGATCGTCCTCGCCTTCCCCTACGTCCACTTTGTCTACGAATCGGGTTACTTCCTGACGCGACTCATCCTGCCCGCCTTGTGGGGCTTCGGCGTGGTCATGTTTGCCGAAGCGGATCTATGGCTCGCGCACCGGCCCCGCTGGCTGCCCATTCTCGTGGCGGTGCTGGTCCTGGCCCAGGCCGCGATGCACCTGCGCAGCGTGTGGTATTAGGCGGATGCCGGGTGGAGTGGCTGCGGTCTCGGGCCGCAGTTCTCCAAACCTCATCGGCTGGAAGCCGATGCCACCTAGCTGATGCCCCTGCGCTCAGTTCAGCGCGCGGGCGCGGATGGTGTATTTTTTCGCCTTCGCGTCCGCCGCGGTGAAGCTTACCGCCTCGGTGGCGTGCGGCGCGAGTGTCACCGTCTCAAGCGCGGTCTCGTCGCCGGTGGTGAAGCCCTGCTCGTCCTTGAACACGCAGTTGAGCTGAACCTTGAGTTTCCGCTCCAGGCGGTTCTTCACGTTCGCGACCACCTCGAGGCGGCCGTCGGGCAGCACGCGCGGCTGCAGGCCGGTGCAGGCGACGGAATTCACCGTGGCCGTGCCGAGCAGCTCGAAATTCTCGGTGTTCTCGAGCGTGTATTTGGTCGAATCCTGCGGAGCCTGTACGCCGGGCTCGCTCGCGCAGCCCGCGAAAAACGCGAGGCCGGCCAGCGTGGTGGCGAGAACAAAAAGGTGTTTGGTGGTCATGGGGCAGGATGGGACTCGGGAAAGGCCGTTTGGTTCATCGCACCCTGCCAACCCGCCGCACCGCAGGCAATTCGCGAAATCATTTCGCGGGCGCGAGCTTGCCGGGCACGACCGGGACGGGCGCCCGGTGGCGGTGCCGCAGCCAGGTGGTGAACCGGTCCATGTAGACGAAAATGACGGGCGTGATGTAGAGCGTCAGCAACTGCGAGACGAGCAGGCCGCCCACGACCGCGAGGCCCAGCGGCCGGCGCGAGTCCGCCCCGGTGCCCAGCCCCAGCGCGATCGGGAACGCACCCGCCAGCGCCGCGCAGGTCGTCATCATGATCGGCCGGAAACGCACCAGGCAGGCCTCAACGATGGCTTTCTCCGCGTTGTAGGACGCCCCCTGCTCGTGCTCCTTCGCAATCGCGAAATCCACCATCATGATGGCGTTCTTCTTCACGATGCCGATGAGCAGGATCACGCCGACGTAGCCCATGATGTTCAGCTCCTGGCGGAAGGCCCAGAGCGTGACCAGCGCGCCAAAGCTCGCCGCCGGCAGGCCGGAGAGAATCGTCAGCGGGTGGATGAAATCCTCGTAGAGGATGCCCAGCACGATGTAGATCACGATCACCGCCGTGATCAGCAGCAACCCCATGCCGACGAGGGACGATGCGAATGCCTGCGCCGAGCCGACAAAGCTGTAGCTCACGGTTTTCGGCAGGTCCTCGTTCGCGATCTTCTGGATCGCCGCCGTCGCCTCGCCGAGGGAAACCCCGGACTTGAGGTTGAACGACAAAGTCACTGCCGGGATCTGGCCCAGGTGATTCACGACCAGCGGGCCGACGTCGCGGCGCAACGTAGCCACGGTGTCGAGCGACACGAGTTTGCCGCCGCGCGAACGCAGGTAAATCAGCGACAGCGCCGAGGCGTCGCGCTGGAACTCGGGCGCGACCTCCATGATGACGTAATACTGGTTGGTCGGCGTGTAGATGGTGGAGACCTGCCGCGTGCCGAACGCGCTGTAGAGGGCGTCCTCGATCTGGCTGGGCGTGATGCCGAGCGTGGCGGCGCGGTCGCGCTGGATGTCCACCCGCAGCTGCGGGCTCGTGATAAGCAGGTCGGTGTTGACGTCGACGAGCAGCTGGTCGAGCGCGCGGAACTTCTTCTCCATCGCCGTCGCGACGCCGTAGAGCTCCTTGAGGTCGCTGCCCACGAGCGTGAATTGGTAAAGCGCCTTCGTCAGCTGGCCGCCGATGCGGATGGCCGGCGGGATCTGCGGGTAGGCGCGCAGGCCGGGCACCACGGCGAGCTTCTGCCGCAGGTCATTCATGATGCGGTCGATCGACGGCCGTTCGCTCCGCGGCTTGAGCCGCATAAAAATACGGCCTTGGTTGGCGGTCGCGTTGGGACCGCCCGCGCCCATCGCCGACATCATGGCGTCCACGTAGGGCTGCTGCGCGACAATCGCAGCCGCGGCCTGCTGGTGGCGCACCATTTCCTCGAAGGAGACGTCCTGCGCCGCCTCCGTGAACACCAGCACGATGCCGGTGTCGTCCGTCGGGATGAAGCCCTGCGGCAGCGCCTTCATTAGCACGCCCGTCAGCACCGCCATCAACAACGCGATGCCCAGCACCAGCAGCCGGTGGTGCAGGCTCCGCTGGAGCGTGCGCTCATAAAACCCGTGCAGCCGCGCAAACGCGCGCTCGCTCCAGTCATACAGCCGGTTGTGCAGCGGCGCGCCGGCGGCCGCAGGCTTCATATGCGGCTTGAGGAACCGGCTGCAGAGCATCGGCGTCAGCGTCAGCGACACCACGCCCGACACCAGGATCGCCGCCGTGATCGTGACGGCGAACTCGTGCAGCAGGCGCCCGAGGATGCCGCCCATGAACATCAGCGGGATGAACACCGCCACCAGCGACAGCGTCATCGAGAGGATGGTGAACCCGATTTCCTTGGAGCCTTTGAACGCCGCCTCGCGCACGCCCATGCCGCCCTCGATGTAGCGGACGATGTTCTCGAGCATGACGATGGCGTCATCCACCACGAACCCGACCGAGAGCGTCAGCGCGAGCAGCGAAAGGTTATCGAGCGAATATCCGCAGAAATACATCGCCACGAACGTGCCGAGCAGCGCCATCGGGATCGCCACGCTCGGGATGATTGTCGCCCAGACCGAGCGGAGGAAAATGAAGATCACCAGCACCACCAGTGCGACCGACAGCACGAGCGTGAACTCCACGTCGTGGACCGAGGCGCGGACGGCCTCGGAGTTGTCGCGGAGGACGCCGAGCTCCACCGACTCCGGGAGCTGGCGCGCGAAGATCGGCAGCAGCGCGCGCACGCGGCCCACCACCTCGACGGTGTTGACGCCCGGCTGCTTCTGCACCGCGAGCACGATCGAGCGCGCCGGGTCGAGCTTTCCGTCCGCGCCGCGCTCGCCATACCAGTTGGCCACGCGCGCGTCCTGCACGCTGTCGATCACCTGCGCGAGTTCACCCAGGCGCACCGGGGCGCCGTTGCGATAGGCGACGACAACGCCCGTGAACTCCGCCGCATTGGCCAGCTGGCCGCTGGCCAGGATCTGCACCGACTGGCGATAGCCGTCGAGCAGGCCGGTCGGCTGGTTGACGTTGTGCGCGCTCAGCGCAGCCTGCACCTCATTGAGTGTGATGCCGCGGCTGGCGAGCAACCGCGGGTCGAGCCGCACGCGCAGCGCGTATTTCTGTGCGCCAAACACCTGCACCTGCGACACGCCGTCGACGGTCGAGATGCGCTGCGACATCATCGTCTCGGCATACTCATCCACCACGGACAACGGCAGCGTCGGCGAGCTCAGCGCGAGATAGAGGACGGGCTGGTCTGCGGGATTGGTTTTGCGCAGCGACGGCGGCGAGGGCATGTCCGTCGGCAGCCGGCGTTGCACGGCGGCGATGGCGGCCTGCACGTCCTGCGCGGCCGCGTCGATATTCCGGTCGAGGGTGAACTGCAGCGTGATTGACGTGCTGCCGGTGCCGCTCGTCGACGTCATCGAGTCGATGCCCGCGATGGTGGAAAATTGCTGCTCGAGCACGGTCGCCACGGCGCTCGACATCGTTTCCGGCGTGGCGCCGGGCAGGTTGGCGCCCACCACGATGGTGGGAAAATCCACCGTCGGCAGGTCGCTGACCGGCAGGAGCCGGAAGGCCATGACGCCGAAAAGGCAGAGCGCCGCCGTCAACAGCGTCGTCATCACCGGCCGGCGGATGCAGAGTTCCGGGAGGTTCATGGGGCGAGGCGGCGGGTTATTTGTCGAGGACGGCCTTGCCGGCCGAGCCCACGGGGGCGCCGGAGAGCTCGTGCGCCTCGACCTTCGTCCCCGGCACCAACCGGAGCTGGCCATCGGTGACGACCGTCTCACCCCGCTTGACCCCATCGCTCAAAATCGTGCTGTCGCCCGCCGTGCGCTCGACCTTCACGCCGCGCAGCTCCACGGTGGCATCCGCCTTCACCACGTAGACCGATGAGCCGTTCTGGCTGTTCAACACGGCGGTGGAGGGCACGACGATCGCCGCCGCGTCCACGCCGACCTGCGTGACGACATAGACAAAGCGTCCTGGCCAGAGCGCGGCGTCCTCGTTGGGAAAGACCGCCTTCAGCGTCACCATGCCCGTGGTGGGATCGACCGTGTTGTCGATGAATTCCAGGCGCCCGTTCTCACGCGTGAGCCCGGTGCTTCGCTCCGTCACGCTCACGGTGGCGCGCCCGGCGGCGTAGGCGGACCGGATCTCGTTCAACGACTGCTCCGGGACCGAGTAAGTGACCGCGATCGGCGCCAGCTGGTTGATCGTGACGAGCGTGAAGCTGTTGTCGTTGGCCTTCACCAGCGCGCCCTCATGCAGGAGCCGCTGGCCGGTGCGGCCCGCAATCGACGCGCGGATCTGCGTGTAACCCAGCTGCAATTCCGCATTGGCCACCGCGGCCTCCTTCGCCTGCACCTGGGCCTTCGCCGTCTCGGCCTTCGTGACGTATTGCACATATTCCTCCTTCGAAACCACCGCCTGCCGGTCGAGCTTCTGGTAACGGTCGAGGTCTGCCTGCGCCTGGTCCGCCATCGCGCGGGCGTTCGCCAGGTCCGCCCGGGCGATCAGCAGGCTGTTTTCAAACGGCCGGCGGTCGAGCGTCACCAAGAGGTCGCCCACCTTCACCTCGTCGCCTTCCTTGAAATTCACCTCCGCAATGACGCCGTCCACCTGCGACTTCACGCTGACCGTCCGCAGTGCCTGCACGCTGCCGATCGACTCAACCCGGCGCGGCATGTCCTGCTGCACCGCCACCGCCGTCTGCACGGGCACGACCGGCGCGGAAACCGTGCGCGTTCCCGCCCCGGGCCCGCATCCCGCCGCGACCAGCAACACGGCCGCGCCCATCAGGGCGGGGGCGATCAGATTCCGGCGGCAGGCAGGGGCGGCGGTTTTCATCAGGACAGGGATTGGAAGTCGTTATTCCACACGGGGGACCAAATGGCCTCGCAGTGGGCACCTTTTGCCCCGCGCGGTGAAGCCGGGACCTGAAAAGGAAAGGTAAAGGTGCTAGGCAACCTTGCCATCCGAGGCAAGCCCGCGCCGGAAAATTTCCCCCCCCGCCCGGCGCTTGCCGCCCACGTGCCCGCCTTCACCGGCCTGGGCGCGCCACACTGGGACGCCTCCGCGCGCGGCGCTCGAGAGCATCGCCTACCAGAGCGCCGACCTGATCCGCGCGATGGAAGCCGACTGCAAGGGCCGGTTGCGCGAACTGCGCGTGGATGGCGGCGCGACCGTCAACAACCCGCTCATGCAGTTCCAAGCCGAGCTGCTCCGCGTGCCCGTCGTTCGTCCGCGCATCACCGAAACGACCGCGCTCGGCGCCGCCTGCCTCGCCGGCCTGGCCGTCGGCTATTGGAAGGATCGCTCCGAGCTCGCGCGTCTCTGGCAGGTCGATCGCACCTTCCGTGCCCGGCTCCCGGCACGCGCCACCCACGAGCGGCTGGCCGCGTGGCACCGGGCCGTCGAGCGCGTAAAAAATCCCCGCCGCTAACCCCCTACTCGCAGTTCGATTGCGCGAGCGTGTAAAAGATTTGTCAGCCGAGGCGTTGCGCCGAATCGCGCATTGAGTCCGCGTGAAAATCGCTCAGGATCAGCCTATCATGTCCACGCTCGTCCGCGCCGCGCTTCTGCTGTTGCTGGTTCTCGGCTGTGCCCGTCTCAACGGCGCCGAATCCGACGAGCTCGCGCTGCTGCGCGCCAAGGCCGAACAGGGCAACGCGCTCGCGCAATACAACCTCGGCCTCGTTTACGTCCAGGGCCGCCTCACTCCCGCCGATCCCGCCGAGGCGTTCGCCTGGCTCACGCTCGCGTCGGAAAGCGGCGCGACCGGCAAGGCGCTCGACAGCCTCCTCGGCAACATCACCGACGCGCAGCTCACCGAGGGCCGCCGCCGGCTCAACACCTACCGCGCCGCGCTCGCGTCCAAGAGTTCCCCGCTTTCCACCCACGCCACCCCGAAACTCGCCCCGCGCGGTTTCAGCCTGGAAGCTCCGACTACCACCCCGCCGCCTGCCGAGGCGCCCGCCACGCCGCTGACCAAGGTCCCCGAGCCCGTCGTCCCGGCCACGAATCCCACCCCCGCCGACGGCGCTAACGCGCAGGATCCCACCCAGCTGCGCAAGGAGCTCGAGCAGACGCACGCGGACTTGGATGCCGCCCGCGCCGAGATCGCCACGCTGCGCGCCACGATTTCCCGGCTCGAGTCCGCCCCCGGATCCAAGCCGTCCGCCCCACCCGCTTCGGCTCAAAAACCCTAGGCCAGGGACTCGGCCGCCTTTCCCCATGAACTCCGCCCGGCGCCGACTCCTGCTTTCCCTCGTGTTCGTTTTTTCCGCCGCGCTCGCCAGCGTCGCCGAGCCGGCGGACATCGCCTCGCTCCGCATCAAGGCCGAGAAGGGCAATGCCATCGCGCAATACAACCTCGGCCTCGCCTACGCCGAAGGCCGCGATGACATGGGCGCCGATCTCACCCAGGCCTACGTCTGGCTTTCCCTCTCCGGCGACAGCGGCAGTTCCCGCAAGGCGCTGTCCGCCGTGCTCGCCCGCATCTCCGACGACCAGCTCGCCGCCGCCAAGCGCCTCCTCGAATCCTATCACGGCACACCCGCCGCCCGGAACGTCGCGTCCTCGCACGGCAGCACCCCGAAGGTTGCCGCCCCGGCCCCCGCAGCCGTCAGCGCGCCCTTTGTGCCCGTCCCCGCAGAGAAGCCCGCCGAGGTCGTCCGCCCGGCAGCACCCGCCCCCGTCGAGTCCGCCGACGCCGACGAGATTGCCGGCCTGCGCAAGGACAAGCGCCAACTCAGCGACGAACTCGCCATCGCCTGGAAGGACAATGACAAGCTCAAGGCCACTCTCGCGACGACGCAGGCGGAAGCCGCGCGAGCCCAGCAGCTTTCCCAGGAACTCGAACAGCGCGGCCACGATCTTTCCACCGCGCTGGCCGAGGTCGCGAAGGACAACGAGCGACTCGCCGCGCAAACCGCCACCGTCGGGCGCCTGCAGGAGGAACTCGCCGCCCAGACCCATCTCGCCGCCCAATCCGACGCTTCCCGCAGCAAGGCCGCCGCCACGGCCGAGGCCCAAGCCGCAGAAATCGCCGCGCTCACCCAAAAACTCGCTTCCGCCCGCGAGGAAGCCACCGCCGCGGCGCAAGCCCAGGCCCGCGAGGCTTCCGCCAAAACCGCCAGCCAGCTCGCCGCCGTGCAAGCCCAACTCGACTCGGCCAACACCCGCCTCGCCGCCACGGACGCCGCCCAAGTCGCGCTCGCCGCCAAACTCACTGCGGCCAACTCCTCGCTCAACGCCGCCCAAGGCGAGGCCGGCCG
The DNA here is from genome assembly GCA_903862955.1 of uncultured Opitutia bacterium. Lineage (GTDB taxonomy): Bacteria > Verrucomicrobiota > Verrucomicrobiia > Opitutales > Opitutaceae > Opi-474. Next base: position 73,677 of record CAIPAH010000013.1, on the reverse strand, counting down.
TCGCGCCGATGCGCTCGCCGCCGACTTGGCCACCGCCCGCAAGGAAAGCGGCGACGCCCGCGCTCTTGCCGCCACCACCGCCGGCCAGAACACCCGCCTCATTGCCGAACGCGACGCCGCCGAGTCCGCCCGCGCAACTCTCGCCAAGGAAAAGGAGGCCCTTGCGGCCCAACTCGCACAGGCCAAGTCCGCCCCCGTGCCCGCCGCCGAGGCCGGCCAAGCCACGGCCCTCGCCGCCGAACTCGCGACCGCCCACCGCACGCAGGATGACCTTCGCCAGAAACTCGCCAGCAGCGAAGCCGCCCGCGCCCGGCTCGCCCGCGAGAAGGATTTTGTCGCCGACCAGCTCGCCCAAACCACCGCCGCCGCGGAAGCCGCCCGCGTGAGCCAAACGAAGGCCGCCGCGCTCACCCCCACCCTCGAGGCCAGCCAGCGCGACCTCGCCGACGCCCGCCAACAGCTCGCCGACAGCGAAGCCGCCAAGGCCAAGGCTGACGAGACCACCCGCGCCGCCGACACCGCCGCCAAATCCTACGCCCACCAGCTCGTCGTCGTGCAGACCCAGGTCCAGTCCCTCGAGGCCGAACGCGCCACGATCAAGACCGACCTCGCGCGCGCCAACAGCCAGGTCACCCAACTCACCTCCGATCTCGAAGCCGCGCGCGCCGACGCCGGCCCGGCAAAAGCCTTGGCCGCCAGCGCCGAAGCCGAGCAGGCCAAGGCCGCGGCCAGCCTGAAGGACGCCATCGCCGAAAACGTCCGCCTCGTGGGCGAACGCGACGCCGCCGAGACCGCCCGCGCCAAGCTCGCCACCGAGAAGGACGCCCTTGCCGCGCAGCTCGCCCAGGCCGGCACCGCCGCGCAAGCCACCGCCGCCGCTCAGGCGAAGACCGCCGAACTTTCCTCGCAGCTCGCCGCCCTCCAGGAGAAATTGAAAGCCGCGAATTCGCCTTCGCCCGCCGAGGTGCAGGCGCGCGCGGATGCCGCCAAGGCCGCGACGCAGGTGGCCCAGTTGCAGGACGCTCTCGCCACTGAGCGCACCGAATCACGCCGCCTCGCCGCGGAACTCGCCGCCGCGAATGACTCCGGGATAAAAGCGCGGGCTGCCGCCGAGTCCGGCCAGGCCGAGATCACCTCCCTTCGTTCGCAGGTTGCCAAGCTCGAGGCCGATCACGCTGCGACTGCTGCGGCCACCGGCGACGCCGCCCAGCTCCGTTCGCAGGCTGGCGCGCTGCAGTCGCAGGTCGACGAACTCAAGACGAAGCTCGCCGCCAGCGAGTCCCGCCAGGCCGAGCTTTCCGCGCAGCTGTCCACCGCCACCGCCGCGGAAAAGGAATCCGTCAGCCAGTCCGCCGGTCTGCGCCCGCAAATCCAGTCGCTCGAGGCCGAGCGTGATTCGCTCCAACAACAGCTCACCGCCGCGAAGTCCGCGGACAAGGGCGCCCAAGCCGAGGCCGAGGCCAAACTCGCCGTCTCCCTCCGCAGCTACACCGTCCTCCAGGGCGAAAACGACCAACTCAAGGCCAGCAGCGAAAAGCTGGCCGCGGACAAGGCCGCGCTCCTGCAGCAACTCGCCGACGCCAAGGCTGCACCTGCGGCGGCCGCCGCCGCGCAGGCGGAAACCGAGGCCAAGCTCGCCACGACCCTGCGCAGCTACAACGCGCTGCAGGGCGAAAACGACGCGCTCAAGTCCACCCAGGAAAAATCCGCCGCGGACCTCGCCGCGCGCGACGCCGAGCTGCGCCAGCTCCAAGCCCAGTCTGTCGCACTCACCTCGGAAAACGCGCAATTGAAGACACGCCTCAGCCTCGCCGCCGGATCTTCGCGGCCAACTCATCCGGCCCCGACCGTCGCGTCCAACGTCACTGTCTCCGCCCCCACGCGTCCCAGCGCCCCGTTCCCGGCGACCACCGCCACCCCCGCTCCCGCCGCCGCGCAGGCCCGGACCCATGTCGTCGTTGACGGTGACACCCTCGGCAAGATTTCCCGCCTTTACTACGGCACCTCCAGCCGCTGGCCCGAGATTCTCGCGGCCAACAAGGACACGCTGCATGACGAGCGCAGCCTGGTCGTCGGCCGCACGCTGATCATCCCCTGATCCGCGCGAAAGATTGCCTCGGGGTCATTTCCTGCCCAGCTTTTTGCCATGCGCCCCACTCCGCTCCGTCTTGCGCTTTCACTCGCGACCCTTCTGGTCGCGCTTCCCCTTGCCCGCCTTTCCGCCGCCGACACGCCGCCGGCCGCGCCTGAGGCCACCGCCCCCGCTCCGGCGACCACGCCGGCCACTGGCGTCGCGCCCGCCGCCACCCCTGCAGCGGCCGTCGCTCCGGCCCCGGCGCCCGCCGTCGCGGACCAGGACACCGCCGACGCCAAGCTCGCCGTCGTGCTGCGCAGCTACACCTTGATGCAGGAGGAAAACGACCAGCTGAAGGCCGCCCAGCAGAAGACCGCCGAGGAAAAAGCCGCGCTCGAGGCGCAGCTCGAAGTCGCGAAGCGCGCGATCCCGGTCGCCGCCCAGGCGAATGCGCTGCGCGAGCAGCTGCGCCAAACCCAGGACCAACTGGCCGCCGTTTCGCTGGAAAACAACGACCTCAAGACCCGCCTCGCCACCGGCACTGGCTCGTCCGTCCCCGGCCGCCTCACGCCGACCAGCGTGCCCACCACTTTGGCCCCCGCCGTGATGCCCACGCCCGCCCCGGCCACCCCCGAGGTGCGCTATCACGTCGTCGTCGCCGGCGAAACGCTCGGCAAGATCGCCCGCCAATATTACGGCACGTCCAGCCGCTGGCCCGAAATCCTCGAGGCCAACAAGGACGTCCTCAAGAACGAGAAGAGCCTCTACGTCGGCGCCAAGCTGCGGATCCCGTAAGGCGTCCGCATCAGACGTAGGTCGGGCTTTACGCCCGATATGATTTTCCGGCACGTCGGGCGTAAAGCCCGACCTACGTATTGCTGTAACGTCTCACGCCGCCTTCTTCACCAGGAACGGTGCGACCTCGGCCCGGCATGCTTCCACGGCGGCGCGATACGCGGGGCTCTTGCGCAGTTCCGTGACCACGGCCTGTGCCGTTATCCGCCCGCCGATCGTGTCCGATGGGAAATGCACCCCGCCCTGCACCCGGCCCCACGCGATGTGATGCGCCTGCTGGTAAAGCTCGACCTGCCGGTCCGGGAAAACATCGCCCAACACCGCCGCCCAGACATACGCCCGCAGCGAATGCCCGCTCGGGTAGGAATTGCTCGTCGGCAGGTTCACCGCGGGTTTCACCGTCGGCTCGATCGCGAACGGCCGCGGGCGGGGATACAGGTCCTTCACCTTCTTGTTCACCATCTGGACGTCACCCGTGACCTGCCGGATGAAAGTGGCCGTCACCGGCAGATTTTTCGGCTCAAACCACGCGCCGAGGATCCCGCCAAAGTCGGTGTAGACATCGTCCTTCTCGATCAGCTTTGCCCAGGCGACGTCGGCCGCCGTGCGGCTGGCCTGCACTTGCAACACCGTCTCGACGTCCGCCAGCGCCGGCACCGTGCCATTGGCCGGCGGGGGCGGCAGAACCGCCTTCCAGTCCACCGCATCGGCATGCAGAAAATGCTCCGCCGCCGCCGGGAGGCTGCGGTCGTTCGGCGTCTCCGCCCCGCGCGCGAGGGGCAGCGTCACCAAGGCCAGGAGCAACCACGAGCGGGGCAAAAGGTGTTTCATGCGGCGCAACGTGGCAGATTCGGCGGCGGCCCGGAATCAGAATTTTCGCCCGTGACACCGATGTTACGGAGCGCGAGTTTCGTTGTGGGACCAACCCGTTTCACTCACCGTCCGAACCATGCGACCCCTGATCACGCTCCTCTGCCTGCTCGCCGTGGCGGGCCACCTCCCGGCCGCCGACGCCCCCGCACCGGCGACCGTCGTCCAAAAACTTCCCGACGGTCTCTACGCCGAGATCGTCACGCCGCGCGGCGTCATCACCGCCGAGTTATTCTACCAACGTGCGCCGCTCACCGTGACCAACTTCGTCGGCCTCGCCGAGGGCACGCTCGGGCCGAGGAAGGGCACGCCGTTCTTCAACGGCCTGAAGTTCCACCGCGTCGTGCCCAATTTCGTCGTCCAGGGCGGCGACCCGCTCGGTACCGGCGAGGGCGACCCCGGCTACACTTTCCCGGACGAATTCGTCCCGGGCCTGCACCACGATGCCGCCGGCATGCTCTCGATGGCCAACAGCGGCCCCGACACGAACGGCTCGCAGTTCTTCATCACGCTGCGCGAGGTCAACCGGCTCAATTACCTGCATAGCGTGTTTGGCCGCGTCGTGCGCGGGCTCGAGGTGCTGCCGTTGATCCAGCAAAACGACGTCATGACCGCGGTGAACATCCGCCGCATCGGCCCCGCCGCCACGGGCTTCCACGCCGACCAGGCCTCGTTCGACCGGCTCGCCGCCGCGGCCAGGCGCGCGGTTGTCCCACTTTTCGACGATCCCGAACAACTCCTGCCCACCGAGCCGCCCCGCGCCCGCGCGTTCCAATTCAAGCTCGCGAACTACGAGCGAGCCACCGGCACGCAGATTTACGCCCGCGTGTTTTCCAAGTTCACGCCGGAGAAACCCGACCAGCGTCCCGGCAGCCAGGCGCAGAGCCTGGCGAAACAACTCAAACTGCCCCCGGCGTCCGTGCTCGCGGTCTACTTCGTGGACATCGGCAAATGGGGACTGTGGATCGGCGACGCCCAGCTCGCGCGGTTCGTCGGCCATCCCGGCACGCTGCAGGAAATGATGAAGGACGGCGCACTCCACCACGCGAAGCAGGATTTTCTGGCCGCCGCCAAAACCCTGGGCGACCAATACACCGCCGACGCCGCCAAGACCGCCGCGCCCGACAAGCCGCTCACCAACGGCCAGAAGATCAAATACCAGGTCGATGCCGTGCTCGACGGCCTGATCACGAAATTCGAACCCACGCTTTGATTCCATGAAGAAATTCTCCGCGCTCCTCCTGGCCCTGCTCGTTCCTGCCCTCCACGCCGCGCCCGCCGCCGGCCTGCACGAGGTCGTGGCCGGCAAAATCGACGCCGATTACGCATCGCTCAATGCGCTCTACCAAGACCTGCACCGTCACCCGGAGCTTTCGCTGATGGAGGAACACACTGCCGCCCGCATCGCCGCCGAACTTCGCGCGGCTGGCTTCGCGGTGACAGAACACTTCGGCGGCACCGGCGTGGTGGGCGTGCTCAAAAACGGGAGCGGCCCGACGTTGATGATCCGCACCGAGCTCGACGCCCTGCCCGTCGCCGAGGAAACCGGCCTGCCCTACGCCAGCAAAGTGCGCGTCACCGACCTTTCCGGCCACGACGTGCCCGTCATGCACGCCTGCGGCCACGACCTGCACATGACCGTCTTCACCGGCACCGCCCGGCTGCTCGCCGGCCTGCGCGACAAGTGGCACGGCACGCTCATCATGATCGGCCAGCCCGCCGAGGAACGCGTCATCGGCGCGCGCGCGATGTTGAGCGCAGGTTTGTTCACGAAATTTCCCCGCCCCGACTTTGTCATCGCCCTGCACGACGAGTCCGAGATTCCCGCCGGCTCGGTCGCCACCATCGAGGGCTTCAGCCACGCCAACGTCGACACCATGACCATCACGGTCCACGGCATCGGCGGCCACGGCGCCATGCCCTACAAGGGCCGCGATCCCATCGTGCTCGCCGCCCGCATCATTCTCTCGCTCCAGACCATCGTCAGCCGCGAGCTGCGCGCCACCGATCCCGCCGTCATCACGGTCGGCTCCATCCACGGCGGCACGAAGCCCAACATCATCCCCAACGAGGTGAAACTGGAACTCACGCTGCGCTCCTACTCCGACGACGTCCGCGCCCACCTGATCAGCTCGATCCGCCGCATCTGCCGCGGCGAGGCGATCGCCACCGGACTGCCCGACGAGCTCATGCCCGAGATTTCCGTCAACGCCGCCGAGGGCGCCACCTCGGTTTACAACGACCCCGCCCTCACCCGCCGGCTGCGCGCCGACTTTGTCGCCTGGCTCGGCGAGAGCCGCGTCCAGACGTTCCAGCCCTCGATGGTCTCCGAGGACTTCAGCGAATACAGCCGGACCGTCGATCACATCCCCGTCTGCATGTTCCGCCTCGGAGCGCTCGCCCCGGAAACGATCGCCGCAGCCGAGCGCAACGGCACCCCGCTCCCGTCACTGCACTCCGCCAAGTTCGCCCCCGTTCCCGAACCGGCCATCAAAACCGGGGTAACGGCGATGGCCGCCGCTGCCTTGGACCTGCTCCACAAATGACCCACCCGACCGCCCCTTTCCTACCGCCCAGACGTTTGCTTATCAGTTGCATCCGCCGTGAGTTCCGGCTGGACTGCGTAGTATTACGCACGCAAAAAATTTGACGGGCCTTCCCCCGGCAAGTCTGACTGATTGCGCGCGAAACCCTTTTCCCGAACCCCGATGAAATCCCGCCACTCCACTGGCTTCACGCTAGTCGAAATCATGATCGTCGTGGTCATCATCGGCATGCTGGCGGCCCTGGCGATTCCCGGTTTCCAGAAGATCCGGAGTTCATCCCAGGACAAGGCCGTCCTGAGCAACGCCCGGCAACTCGCTGCCGCGGTCGACCAGTACATGATGGAATACGGCAAATCGACCGTCTCCCTCAGCCGCCTCGTGGGCATCACAAACTACGTGAAAAATTTGGATACAGTTGCGCAGGAACACTATCCGGACATGTATACTGCCGGCGTTCCGATCACGGTCACCGGTGTCGGCAGCGCCCGGACCATCACCTACGGACTCTGACGGCTCGCCGTCCGCGGGTTTCCTGTTTCGCTGTCCGGGCATGAGTGGTTTTCCCCTGCCTCGCGTCGTTTTCGTCGTCCTCGCGCTGTTCTTGGCCGGCCGTTCCGCCGCCGCTCCGGCGGCCCCCACCGCCGCCCCGCAGATCCTCCAGATCCTGCAAACCCAGGCCGCCGCGTGGAATCGCGGTGACATCGACGCGTTCATGCAGACCTACGCGCAGGTGGATGACCTGCGTTTCGCGTCGGGCGGCAACGTCACCTACGGCTGGAAGGCCACGCTCGAACGCTACAAGCACCGCTATCCCGACCGCGCGGCCATGGGCTCGCTCGCGTTCATCGAACTCACCGTCACGGAGCTTTCCCCCGACGCCGCGCTTGTCTTCGGTCACTGGCAGCTCACGCGCGCGTCGGACACACCGCACGGGCTTTTCACGCTGCTCGTCCGCCGCACCCCGGCCGGCTGGAGGATTTTTGCGGACCACACGTCGGTCGCGACGCCCTGATCCGGGCGCGCTTGCGCCGGCCAAGCGAAAGGCCATGCTGGCTTCCCCGCCATGCGCAACACCCTCTATCTCTTCCTGCTCGGCGTCGTGCTGCTGACCCTCGCGCTCGTCGTGCGCTCCGGGATGTTGGCCCGCAAAGACCCCGGCCGGCCCATCAACAGCGCCATGCGCGAGGCCATGGCCGAGGAAGCCCCGCAGTTGAGCGAGGCCGACGCCACCGTGATCCGCCAGCAATTCGCCAACGCGCACAGCCTGCGGTCCGGGCTGCTCTACGTCGTCCGCAACCCCGGCACCGGCACCGCGTCGCCCAGCATCGGCCAGGAAGCGATCGTCAACTACGACGGCCGCCTGCTCAATGGCACCCGCTTCGACAGCAGTTACCAGCGCGGCGCACCCTACACTTTCCGCCTCGGAACCGGCGCGGTCATCCCGGGTTGGGACGAGGCGTTTCTCACCATGAAGAAGGGCGAGAAACGCACGCTCATCATCCCGTATTGGCTGGCCTACGGCATCGCCGGCAATCCGCCCACCATCCCGCCGCGGGCCACGCTGGTGTTCGATGTCGAGCTGGTCGATTTTCGCTGAGCGCTACTCGTGGTAATGGGTCAGCGGCGCCTGCAGGTTATCCACCACCCGGTGGTCAAACAGCCGCCGCTCCAGGGCGAAGTCCTCGCCGAAATACTGCAACGCCGTCAACCCCACCGCGAACAGTGCCCCGCGCGCCACGCGCCGCACCAGCCGGGCCTTCTTGGCGGCGAACGCGCCGCCCTTGCCCCGGGACGGGCGAGGCTCAGAAAGTTTTTTGCGATGAGGCACGGCAGGACTTACGACCTGCCAATACCGCACTTGCTCCCGGAAAATTCTCCAGCGGACCCGTCAGTTTAGGTCCCGTGCGGCGGTGACATCGGGTTCGCGGGCGGTGTCGTACTGTCCCGCGGACGCCGGTAATTGACGCCCAACCGGTCGAACCGCGCGAGCAGGACGCGCAGCCGCACCCGGAAGTCGTCGAAATTCTTCCGCTCCAGCGGCGACCAGACCACTTCCGCGAGCGCGCTGAGCCGGGGAAACGCCCGGAACTCCACCACGGCCAGGCTCGGCATCCGCTCGCGCCAGAGCTGGCCCTGCGCCCCGAGCACCCGGGCATGATGCATTGGCTCAACTCCCGCGGTTGGGTCGAACGAGTAAACTTTCTCCAGCGTCGTCTGCGCCCCGATCGTGCCGCCTTCCTCCTCGGCCGTGCCTTCGGTGTAGTCGAAATATGTGTGCGACGTCGGCGCCATCACGACGTCGTGCCCCAGCCGCGCCGCCTCGATCGCCCATTTCACGTCCCGCCACGCCATCATCGCCGCGCCCGGCGCGAGGCCGCCTTCCTGGATTTCATCCCAGCCGATAAGCCGCCGCCCGCGCTGCGCGAGAAAATTCTCCGTGCGACGGATGAACCAGCTTTGCAGCTCATGCCCGTCCTTCAGCCTGTTCTCCGCCATGACCGCGCGGGCCGTGGGCGACGACTCCCATTGCTGCTTCATCGCCTCGTCGCCGCCGATGTGGATGAACGTGCTGGGAAACAGCCCGAGCACCTCGGTCAAAACGTCGTCGAGGAAGGCCAGCGTTTCCGGCTTCGGCGAGTAGGTTTCGGGGAAAATCGCCCACTTGGACTGCACCTTCGGCGCGTAACCCGGCGCGTCGGTGTTGCCGAGCTTGGGATAGGCCGCCAGTGCCGCCGAGCTGTGACCCGGCAGTTCGATTTCGGGCACGACGGTGACAAACCGTTCCGCCGCAAACGCCACCACCTCGCGGATTTCATCCTGCGTGTAGAAGCCGCCGTGCGGAACGCCGTCGTATTCGCCTTCGTTGCCCACGCGGATCGTCGTCTCGCGCCACGCGCCGACGCTCGTGAGCCGCGGATATTTCTTGATCTGAATCCGCCAGCCCTGGTCGTCCACGAGGTGCCACTGGAAGACGTTCAGTTTGTGCAACGCGAGCGTCGCGATGTATTTCTTGACCTCCGCCACCGGGGAGAAATGCCGACTGACGTCGAGCAGTGAGCCGCGCCACGTGAAACGCGGGCGATCCTCGATCTCCAGCGCCGCCACCGTGAGCCCGCCGCCATCCGCGCGCCGGCCAAAACGCTCGATGTCCGGCGGCAACAGCTGTCGCAGCGACTGCGTCCCATAAAACACCCCCGCCGCGCCACCGCCGCGAATCTCCACGCCACTGGCCGTCACCGTCAGCGTATAGCCCTCCGGTCCGAGCCGGCCCGTGAGCGTGGAGTCAACGACCAGCGAAATGACATTCCCACCCGCCTGCGCCGTCTCGGCCACGCGCACATCCAGCAATTTCGCCAGCTGTGCCGCCGTTCCCGCCAATGTCGGGTCGCCCCCGGTCGCGATCACGGTCTTCGCCGTGAGCGGAAAGGGCGCGCCCCCGGTGAAGCGGCACGAGACAGGAATCGGGATGATGGTCGGCGATGGAGTCATGGGTGAGTGGGGTAAATCAATTCAGTTGCCCGCGAATAACGCGAATCAACGCGAATGAAAAAGTCGGAATCAGCGTCTCGGAGGTGGGGCGTTTCTCTTCAAAATTCGCGTCTATTCGTGGGATTCGCGGGCAAAAATCTCACAACCCCAGCAAACTCCCGTTGCGCTTGATCCAGTGTTCCGCCTCGCGCCAGCCCGGGCAGACTTCCTCCACCCGCGCCCAGAACCGCGCCGAGTGGTTCATCTCCCGGAGATGCATCAGCTCGTGATAAATGATGTAGTCCCGCACGGACTCCGGCGTCTGCACCAGCCGCCAGTTGAGCGAGATCGTCCCGTTCGCCGAGCACGAGCCCCAGCGCGACCGCTGGTTGCGCACCGTCACCTGCTTCACGTCCACGCCCGTGATCGCCGAGAGTTCCCACGTGCGTGCGGGCAACTCGATCTTCCCTCTCCGCGCAAAATGCGCCTCGAGCGTCGGCCGCAAATCCCCCTCCAGCGCCGGCACGCGAAACACGTCCGCCGCCAGGCAAACCTGCGGACGGGTTTCATGCGGCACCGCCAGCAGGGAGGTCGCCTGCCCTTCGAAGCCTTGGCGAAGAAGGGCGGGCCTGATCTCCGTCATCTCCCCCCGCCACATCACGCGAGTCCCGATCGCCCACACCTCCGCGCCCCGCGGCCGCTTCGCGTGGCGGGCCCGGGCGCGGTCCAGCCAGTCGCGATGCTGCGCCACAAACCGCTCCGCCTCGCGCACCGAGCCCCGCGCCGGGATCACTGCCACCGCCGTGCCATCGCGCCGCAGCGTCAGCCGGTAATTCCGCGCCCGCGGACTCCGCTCAAACACCACGCCGCCTTCCGGCGGCGCACGGTGCACCCCCGCTTCCGGGGCAAACACGCCAAACAGATCCTCCTGTTGCTCACTCATCGCGCAGCAGCGGCAAAACCGCGAATGAACGCGAACCAAAAAACCGCCCGGGAAGAGTCGTCCTCCGATTCATGGCTTCCTGGCTTCCGGCTTCAAAACAAGCGCCCATTTCTCTTTCAGACTCGCACGAGTTCCCAGCTCGTCAACTGCCCGCCGGCCACCGTGAGCCACGCGAAACTCGGCGGCAGGTCACCGCGGGGCCGCGTGATACAGCCGGGATTCAACCACCTCACGCCCAGGATCGTCTCGTCGCGGGGCACATGCGTGTGCCCGTGCAGCACCGCCTGCGTGCCCCGCGGCACCGACGACGGCGGGATGTGCGTCAGGTAAAACTTCACGCCCTCGCGCTCCAGCTCGAGCGTCAGCGGCCAGCTCTCCTCCAGGTCGCAGTTGCCCTGCAGCACAACCAGCGGCGGCCCGAGCTGCATAAACGCGTCGAGCACTTCCGGCGCGCAGACGTCCCCGAGGTGCCAGATTTCATCCGCGCCCCGCATCCGCTCCGGCAACCCAGGCGGATACCGGTCGTGGGTGTCCGAAAAAACCGCGATGCGCATGGCCGGGAACGTTGGCGCAGCCGCCGACCGTTTGACAGCGGTTTTTCCGCGTCGAAATCCGTCGTGCTCCGCGCCCTCGCCGTCGCTTTCAACCCCACTTCGCCCCGGTCGAGCCACCGGAGCGACCGGAGTTGCAGGGAAAGCCATTGCCTGGCGCCCCTCGTCACTTTTCTCCCGCTTCGCTCGCGACCCTCAATTCACCACGTTGTACAACGCCTCGCCGAGGACCGCCGTGCGCGCGATGCGGGCGGAGCTGCGGCGCATCTCCTGCTTCGATTCCACACTGCAGAAGGCGGCATGGCACGTGACGATCAGGTTCGGCGTCGCCGCCTCCTCTGCCGTCTTGAGCGGCTCGTCTTCGACTACATCCAGTCCCGCGCCGGCCAGGCGTCCGTTGCGCAGCGCTGCAAACAGCGCAGCCTTCGCGATGACGCCGCCGCGCGCCGTGTTGACGATGAACGCCGACGGTTTCATGAGCGCCAACTCGGGGGCCGCGATCAGGTGATGCGTCTCGGCATTGAGCGGGCAGTGCACCGAGAGCACATCGGCGCAGCGCAACAGCTCCGCCAGGGTCGAGACCCGCTCGACCCCGATCGCCTTGTCGACGCCGCTGGAAAGATACGGATCAAAGAAGCAGACCCGGAAACCAAGCGCCTTGGCGCGCAGCGCCGTCGCCGTGCCGATGCGCCCCAGGCCAACGATGCCAAAGGTCAATTCCCGCAACCGCCGGAGATTTTTTTCCACCGGGATGGTCCAGCGCAGCCGCTTCGCCTCCACGTCGAGCGGGAAGAGCTGGCGGCACAGCGCCAGGGCAAGCGCGATCGCATGATCAGCCACTTCCTCGGTGCCGTAGTCGGGGACATTGCAAACCGGAATCCCCCGGGCCCGCGCCGCCTTCACATCCACCGAGTCAAATCCGACGCCGTTGCGGATGATCACGCGGCAGTTCTTCAGCCGGCCAATGCCCGTTGCGGTCACCGGCGTGTTGTGCCAGACGATCAAGGCATCGGCGGAGCAGATCGCATCCGTAAAGTCGGCGTCACTGTGGCAGAGGAAGTACTTCACCTCCGCCGCGTCTCCGATCACCTCCCGCTCGATGAGGCACTCCGCCTCACTCAAGGGCGCCTTCGCCCAGTCGATAATGCCGATGACCGGTTTGGGATGCTGGTTGCTCATGGATATGGGGAACAGTGAGGCTAAGAAGGCACCCCGGCTATTCAAGATCTGCCGCGCACCACGCGATTGGATCGGTACTGCGACCGCGGTTGAGCAGCCGAACTCACCGGACGGCACGAAGCAGGCCGCCTCGCGCCATTTGACAGCCTCGCGGTCCGGTGGAGAATTTTTGCGTGCTCCGCGCGCTCGCCATCGATTTCAATTCCTACTTCGCCTCGGTCGAGCAGCAGGACCGGCCGGAGCTGCGGGGCAAGCCGTTGATCGTGGTGCCCGTCGTCGCCGAGACCACCGGCGCCATTGCCGTCAGCCTCGAGGCCAAGCAGCTCGGTTTGAAGCGCAACGCCCGGCTCGGCGAGGCCCGCCGGCAGATCCCGGACCTCATCGTCGTCGAGGCCCGCCCGCAGCTCTACATCGACTACCACCGCCGGCTGAAGGAGGTCGTCGAGTCCCTCGCGTTCGTGAAAAAGATCCAGTCCATCGACGAGCTCGAGTGCGAGCTGTCGGGCGTCTATGCCGAGCCAAAACGCGCCCTCCGCCTCGCCGAGGAAATTCGCGCGAAAATTTACGAAAAGGTCGGCCGCTGTCTGCGCTGCTCCATCGGCATCGGGCCCAACTGGTTCCTCGCCAAGCTCGCCTCCGACATCATGAAGCCCGACGGGCTCGTCCTGCTCGACGAGGGCGACATCCCGGAAAAAATCCTGCACATCGACCTCGGCGACTTCACCGGGATCGGCGAGAACATGGAAAAGCGCCTGCGCGCCGCTGGCATCACCAACGTCGCCCAGCTCTACGCCGCCGACAGCGCCCGCCTCCGCGGCATCTGGGGCAGCGTCGAGGGCGCGCGTTTCCACGACTGGCTCCACGGCGGCGTCCAGGAACGCGAGCCCGTCAAGCACAGCACCATCGGCCACAGCCACGTGCTCCCACCCGAGAAACGCAGCGGCCCCGCCGCGCTCGCCGTGCTCCATCGCCTCCTGCAAAAAGCCGCGATGCGGCTGCGCCACGAGAACTTTTACGCCGGCGCCCTCCGCGTCACCGCCGGCTACCGCGACGGCACCGAGTGGCACGCCGACCTGCGCTTCAACGAGACCCAGGACACGCTGCTCTTCACGCACGCGCTCAACGACCTCTGGTCCCGCCGGCCTGCCGCCGATGTCGCGCGGGCTCCGCTGCAGGTCGGCATCATTCTCCACCAGCTCCTCGCCTCCCACCTGCACACCGCCGACCTCTTCGAGCAGGCCAAGGAGGACAGCCGCACGCGGCTCCACGGCGCGATCGACGCGCTCAACCAGACTTTCGGCAAGAACTCGGTCTACTTCGGCGGCGCACATGGCGCCACGGCCTACGCGCCCATGCGCATCGCCTTCACGCGCATCCCCGAGCCGGAAATCGAGGAAATCGACGCCAAGCGCGGCCGCCGCCTGCGGCCGAAAAAGGAAACTCCCCCGCCGCCGGAAGAGTAGCGCAGGCGTCCCCGCCTGCATCCGGGTTCCGAGCAGGCGGGGACGCCTGCGCTACGCCAAACCAAACGCGCTGCCGACGAAAATCCCCAGGTGGCTGTATCACATGGTATTACAGAGGCCGCATTACCCCAAAAACCCAGCCCTTGACACTCCCTAGGGCGTCAGGCACCTCTAACCCTCTTTTTCTTCAAAAGTCATGCAACCCACATTCCGCCCGCACCGTAAGAAACGCGCCCGCAAGATCGGCTATCGCGCCCGCATGGGCACCCGCGGTGGCCGCAAGGTCATCCGTTCCCGCCGTCTCAAGGGCCGCAAGCGCCTGACGGTCGTCTGATCCCGCTCGCCTGCGCGAGCTGCGGCCCATGCGTTTCCGCCCTGAGCAGCATTTGCGGCGCCCGGGTGATTTTCGCGCCGTGCGCGAGCAGGGTCGCCGGATCGACTGTGGAGCCTTCACGGTCTGGTTTTTCTCTCGTCTGCCATCCGCCAGCCCCGCCGGCCTCCCGCGCGTGGGCGTCGTCGCCTCCATCGCTTCCGTCGGCGCCGCCGTCCAGCGCACCCGTGCCAAGCGTCGCCTTCGCGCCGTGTTCCGCACCCACCAGACGCTCGTCCCCGCCGGCACCGACCTGCTCCTCGTCGCCCGCGCGGCGGTCAATCGGCTCGACTACCCGGCCCTCGAACAAAAGTTCACCGACGCTTGCCGCAAACTGCTTCCCCGCGCACCTGTCTGAGCCCGCGCCCATGTCCGACCGCCCGTCCTTTTTCTCCCGAGTGCTCCACCTGCCCGCCTCGGCGCTGCTCGGGCTGATCTGGGTTTACCAGCGGACGCTCTCGCCGGTCCTGCCCGCCATCTTTGGCCCCGCCTGCGGCTGCCGTTTTTCGCCGACGTGCTCGCATTACGCGGCCGGCGCGATCCGCAACCACGGCGCGCTCCGCGGCACCTGGCTCGCCGCGTGCCGGCTCGTGAAGTGCACCCCACTGCATCCCGGCGGCTTCGACCCCGTTCCGCCGCCGCGCGCGCGTCCCGTGTGCTCGCGGGTGCCCGCCTCCTTTTCAACCTAATCGCCTCCCGTAATTTTCATGGATAAAAAGAACACCGTTATCGGCGTCGTCTGCATCATCGCCGCGTTCGCCAGCCTTTACCTTGGCCAGAAGTTCTCCCCGCCGCCGCCCGCCACGCCCCCGCCGGTCAGCTCGGCCGTGGTGAAGTCCGTCGACGCCGCCACCGGCGTCGCCAACGGCCCCGGCGCGCCCGTGGTCAACACCGGCCGCCCCGCCTTCACCGCCGTCGCCGCCGAGGTCCCCGCCGCGGCCGTCACCACGCTGCAGAACGAGTTCATCACGGTCCACTTCACGAATTTCGGTGGCGCCATCCGCGACATCGCGCTGCGGAAATTTCCCGCCGTGCTCGGCCACCCGGAACCCTACGTGTTCAACGCCGTGCACACCGACCCGATGCTCGCGTTCGTGGATTATCCGGGCTTCGACCGCCTCACCGGCTTCCAGCTCACCAGCCAGACCGCCACCGAGGTGGTTTACCGCGCGGTGTTCGGCGACCAGGTCGAGGTCACGCGCCGCTACACGCTCGTGGCGACACCCGACGACCAGCACGACCCCTACCAGATCCGCCACGAGACCACGTTCCGCAATCTCACCAACAAGCCCGTCTCACTCGCGCGCTTCGCCCTCAGCCTCGGCACCACCGCGGCGATCAGCGACAGCGTCTACGGCCAGCAGGTGTCCACCGGTTACTCCAACGCCAGCGGCCAGACGTTCATTCCGCGCACCAAGCTCGACGGCGGCAGCGGCTTCCTCGGCATCGGCGCCAGCGAAACCCAGTCCACGCTCACCAGCAGTGGCGCCGTCAACTGGGCGTCCATCGACAACCAGTTCTTCGTCGGCATCCTCACGCCCGACCAGCCCGCCGTCGGGCTCGTCACCAGCCGCGTCAAACTCCTCCCCGCGCTGCCCGACACCGACCGCAAGGCCTATGGCCTCGCCGGCGCCGTGCAGTTCGACGTGAAACCGCTCCCCGCGATGGGCGAAGCCACCGTCGGCCTCAATTTCTACGTCGGCCCGAAGGAGTATGCCCGCCTGTCGAAATCCAGCGTCTTCAAGCTCGACCAGGACCGCGTCATGCAGTTCGGCTGGTTCAAGATCTTCAGCCAGCTCCTGCTCAAGCTGATGACCTGGATCCACAGCGGGATCCCGAACTGGGGCGTCTCCATCATCCTCACCACCCTCCTGCTGAAGACGGTCTTCCTGCCCTTCACGCTCGCGGCGTCGCGCTCGGCGAAGCGCATGCAGAAAATCCAGCCCGAGATGCAGGTCGTCCGCGAGAAATTCAAGGACAACCCCCAGAAGCTGCAGGCGGCCACGATGGAGCTGTTCAAGAAGCACAAGGTGAACCCGCTCGGCGGCTGCATTCCCATCCTGATCACGCTGCCATTCTTCTTCGGCTTCTTCCAGATGCTCCGCAGCGCCGCCGAGCTGCGCTTCTCGCCCTTCCTCTGGGCACCCGACCTCGCGTCCGCCGACACCGTCGCGCACATCTTCACCCTGCCGCTGAACATCATGCCGATCCTGATGGGCGCCACCACGATCATCTCGATGCATCTCACGCCGCAGCCGTCGGTGGACAACGCCCAGGCCAAGATGATGAAGTTCATGCCTTGGTTCATGACGCTGATCTGCTACAACTTTTCCTGCGCCCTCGCGCTCTACTCGACGATCAACGGCCTCTTCACCATCGGCCAGCAGCTCGTGATCAACCGGATGAAGGACGAAGGCGACGTCGCCTCCCCCGCCGGCATGGCCATCGAGGACGCCGCCGCCATCGCCGGCAAACCGATGAAGAACGTCACGCCGAAGAAACCGAAGAAGTGAATCAGCTTTAAGTTTTAAGAGCGTAAGCTCCTGCATCACCGGCCTCGGTCGGTTCCGGCTTAAACCTTATCCTGCTTAAAACTTAAACCTCCCCCAGCCATGGCCGGCCATAACAAGTGGTCCAAAGTCAAACGCGCGAAGGCGGTCACCGACTCGCGCAAGGGCAAGGTGTTCTCGCGGCTCTCCCGCGACATCACCCTCGCCGCCAAATCCGGCGGCGGCGACCCGTCCGGCAACGCCCGGCTGCGCACGCTGCTGCTCAAGGCGCGCGACGCCAACATGCCGGTCGACAACGTCGACCGCGCCATCAAGAAGGGCACCGGGGAATTGCCCGGCGTCGTCTACGAGGAAATCACCTACGAGGGCTACGGCCCCGGCGGCGTGGCCTTCATCGTCAAGGTCATGACCGACAACAAAACCCGCGCCGCCCAGGACGTGCGCTCGGCCTTCACGCGCCACGGCGGCCACCTCGCCAGCTCCGGCGCGGTTTCCTTCCAGTTCCAGCACGCCGGGCAGTTTTTGCTCACGAAGGAAAAGACCACTGAGGATGCCCTCATGGAGGTCGCGCTCGAGGCCGGCGCCGACGACGTGCTCACCAGCGAGCAGGGCTTCGAGGTGCGCTGCAACGTCCACGCCTTCGACAAAGTTTCCCACGCCCTCGAGCAGAAGGGCCTCAAGCCCGACAGCGCCGAAATCGCCTACATCCCGACCACCACCGTGCCCGTCACCGACGTCGCCGTCGCCAAGACCGTCCTGAAGCTGCACGACGTGCTCGAGGAAAACGACGACGTCCAAGCCGTGTTTTCCAACGAGGAAATGGACGACGCCGTCAGCGCCGCCGCCAGCGCCTGAGCCGCCGACCTGTCATAATGACATCCGCCGGCCTTGTTTCGCACCCGGCCGGCGCAATGCTCTTCCCTCTCGTATGACCGACCCCGAGGAAAACGAGTCCGTCCGCACTGCCCTGTCGCCCGGCGACATCGGCCTCGTGGCTCCGCGTGATTTCACCTCCACGCAGCCGTTCACTTTCAAGACCGGCCAGGTGCTGCCCGGCTTCACGCTGCGCTACGAGACCTACGGCGAGCTCAACGCCACCCGCGACAACGCCGTCCTCATCTGCCACGCGCTCAGCGGCGACCACCACTGCGCCGGCGTGCACGCCCTCGAGGACCGCAAGCCCGGCTGGTGGAACAACCTCATTGGCCCCGGCAAGGCCGTCGACACCAAGCGATTCTTCGTCGTCTGCGCTAACGTCCTCGGCGGCTGCGTCGGTTCCAGCGGCCCGATGTCGATCGATCCCGTCACCGGCCAGCCTTACGGCATCAGTTTCCCCTTCGTCACCATCCTCGACATGGTCCGCTCGCAGAAGCTCCTGCTCGAGCACCTCGGCGTCGCGTCGCTCCACGCCGTCATCGGCGGCTCGATGGGCGGCATGACCGCGCTCCAGTTCGCCATCGAGTATCCGGCGTTTACCCGCCGCGTCCTCGCGATGGCCACCACGTCGCGGGAAAGCGCCCAGGCCATCGCCTTCAACGAGGTCGGCCGCCAGGCGATCATGCAGGATCCCGACTGGAACCACGGCAACTACCCGAAAGGCGGCGGCCCGCGCGTCGGCCTCGCGATCGCGCGCATGATGGCCCACATCACCTACGTCTCCGACGCCTCGATGGACCGCAAGTTCGGGCGCCGCAAAAAGACCTCCGCCAACGGCGAGGCCTACAACTTCGACGTGCAGTTCGAGGTCGAGAGCTACCTGCGTCACCAAGGCCAGGCGTTCATCAACCGCTTCGACGCCAATTCCTACCTCTACATCACGCGCGCCCTCGACCAATTCGACCTCGCCCACGCCTACGGCTCGCTCGAGGCCGCGTTCGCGCCCGTGCAGGCCGAGTCGCTCATCGTCGGCTTCACGAGCGACTGGCTCTTCCCGCCCGAACAGAACCGCCAGATCGCCCTCGCGCTGCTCCGCGCCGGCAAGTCCGCCAGCTACGCCGAACTCGCCACCGACCTCGGCCACGATTCCTTCCTCCTCGAGTCCGAGGATCTCTACGCCCTCGTCCGCGCCTTCCTCGAGCGCCACGAATCCACCGCCGTGGATTTCTCGATCTGAATTCCGCCCGCGAACCCACGCGAATGAACGCGAATTTCAAAACCCTTCCCCACTCCGGAAATCCGGCGGGATTTATTCGCGGCCATTCGCGGCCATTCGCGGGCAACTCCGGAGGTTCGTCGTGAGCAAACTCGTCGAAAAACGCACGGTGGACATGGAGGTCATCGGCGAGTGGGTGAACCCCGGCTCGCGCGTCCTCGACCTCGGCTGCGGCCGTGGCGCGCTGCTGCAGTATCTCGTGCAGACGAAGGACGCCGCCGGCGTGGGCGTGGATCTCGATTTCGGCCGCATCACCGCCGCCGTCGCGCGCGGGCTTTCCGCCTACCAAGGCGACATGACCTCGTTCATGCGGCAATTTCCCGACCGGCACTTCGACCGCATCATCTGCTCGCGCACGGTGCAGGAGCTCGACGACCCCACCGGCGTGATCCTCGAGGCGCTCCGCGTCGGGCGCGCGCTGACAGTCGGCTTCGTCAACCACGGGTTCTGGAAGAACCGCGTCGACGCCCTCCTGCGCGGCCGCAAGGTGCGCAACGACGTCTACACCACCGAGTGGTTCGAAAGCCGGCCCGCCAACCCCGTCACCATCGCCGACTTCGAACATTTCTGCGCCGCCAAGGGCATCACCATCACCCGCCGCGCCCACCTCCTCGGCGACTGGCGCACCCCCTGCCCGATGCTGCCCAACCTCTTCGCCGGCTACGCCCTCTACGACTTGGCGCGGTAGGTTCTTCGCCCGCGGATCACACGGCAGAGGGAGGCCGAACCGTCCGCCACTTTCCGTGTTTTCCGTGGGCCACCTGCCCGGGGCCGCAGCGGGATTGAATTCGCCCATTCGTTCGCCATGCTGCGCGGCCAGTCGCCATGAGCCTGGAGGAATATTTCGCGCCCTATCGGGCCAACATCATCGGCATCAACCAGGACTTCGAGTCGCCCTTTGGCCGCCAGCGCATCGTGTATGCCGACTGGACCGCCAGCGGACGGATGTTCGGGCCGATCGAGCAGATGATGAGCGAGGAAATCGCGCCCTTCGTCGGCAACACCCACACCGAGACCTCCGTCACGGGCACGACCATGACCCGCGCCTACCACGAGGCGCTGCGCATCATCAAGGACCACGTCCACGCGTCGGCCGATGACGCCATCATCTGCTACGGCTCCGGCATGACGGGCGTGGCCAACAAATTTCAGCGCATTCTCGGCCTGCGCGTGCACGAGAAATTCCGCGACCAGGTGCGGCTCCCCGCCGCATCCCGGCCGATCGTGTTCGTCACCCACATGGAGCACCATTCCAACCAGACCTCGTGGATCGAGAGCATCGCGGAGGTGCAGGTGATCGGCGCCACGCCGGACGGCCTCGTCGACCTCGCCGACCTTGCCCGCCTTCTCGAGGTCTACCGCGACCGGCCACTCAAAATCGCGGCCGTCACCAGCTGCTCCAACGTCACCGGCATCATCACGCCCTACCACCAGATTGCGGGCCTGATGCACCGCGCCGGCGGCGTGTGCTTCGTGGATTTCGCCGCCAGCGCGCCCTACATCGCGATCGACCTGCACCCGGCGGGCCGCCCGGACGAGTATCTCGACGCGATTTTCTTCTCCCCGCACAAGTTCCTCGGCGGTCCCGGCACGAGCGGTGTGCTCATTTTCAACAAGCGGCTTTATTCCAACCGCGTCCCCGACAACCCGGGCGGCGGCACCGTCGACTGGACCAACCCGTGGGGCGAGCACAAGTATTTCGATGACGTCGAGGCGCGCGAGGACGGTGGCACGCCCGGCTTCACCCAGGCCATCCGCACCGCCCTCTGCGTCCGGCTCAAGGAGGCCATGGGCGTCGACCGGATCCTCGCCCGCGAACACGAACTTATGGACCTGGTGTGGGACCGGCTGAAGGCCATCCCGGGGCTCCACCTCCTCGCCGACCAGCACCGCGACCGGCTCGGGATCATTTCGTTCTACATCGACGACCTGCATTACAATCTCGCCGTGCGCCTGCTCAACGACCGCTACGGCATCCAGACGCGCGGCGGCTGCTCCTGCGCCGGCACCTACGGGCACATCCTCCTGCACGTCACGCCCGACCGGTCCAAGTCCATCACCGACCAGATTGACCGCGGCGACAAAACTGAGAAACCCGGCTGGGTGCGGCTCTCGCTGCACCCCACGACCTCCGACGCGGAAGCGCACCGCCTCGTCGACGCCATCACCGCACTGGCCGCCCAGCACCGCGAGTGGGCGAAGGATTACACCTACAATTCCTCCACCAACGAGTATACCCACCGGATCGAGACCGGCGCCATTGGCCGGCGCGTGCACGAGTGGTTCGACGAGTTCGCCAAGAAAGGCGCCGTCGCCACCGAGTGGGAGCCGATGGGCCTCGGGTATGAGATTTGAACCCCTCGGCGCACGGCACGCCTAACCGCCGGCGGCGACCAGCTTCCGCTGCCGGGCGTGCGACTTCTCCAGGCTGCCGCAGACCAGCTCACAGAGCGGGAAAATCGAGGGATCGGAGATCGTGTAAAACACCTGCAGGCCTTCCTTCCGCCGCGCCAGCAGCTGCGCCTGCGCCAGGGTCTGCAGGTGGCGCGACACGTTGGCCTGCGTCCCGCCGGTAAGTGTCACCAGCTCGCCCACGCTCTTTTCGCCGGGAAACAACGCATGCAACAGCCGCAGCCGCATCGGCTCCGCCAGCACCGCAAAGCGGCGGGCAATCAGGGCCAGGGCATCGGCGGATAATCGGCGGAGGGCGGGTTTCGGGCGGCTCATTCGTGGCTTGACGTTGCATCCTTATATGCGCACACACGCATATAAAGCAAGTGCCAAAACCCTCCCCAATGAAAATTGACAACGTCATCCGCGTCCTCGCCGGCAGCATGGTCCTCCTCAGCGTCGCCCTCGTCTACTTCGTCAGCCCCTGGTGGCTGCTGTTCAGCTGCTTCATCGGGGTGAACCTCATCCAGTCCGCCTTCACCGGCTTCTGCCCGCCTTCGATCCTGCTGCGGAAGCTCGGCTGGCTGGGCGATGACGGCATCGTTCACTTCGGCGGTTCCAAGGCCCCTTGATTGTCCCGGAGCTGCGAGCGTGAGCGAGTGGTCCGCCCACGGCCAACGCTTGCTCACGCTCGCCGCTACTTTTTTCACTTCCTCCACCCTCCCCCCGATGACACTTCGTCCGCCACCGCTTGTTTTCGCCCTTCTGTTGCTCGCCGGTTGCCACCGGGCCGACGACGGAGCCGTCACGGAGCAGGTCGCGCCGCTGCCCGTGCAAACCGCCGTCGTGGCCTCGACCCGCACGCCGCGCACGCAGGCAGTCGCGGGCACCATCCGGCCGTTCGCCCGCGCAACGATCGCGGCCAAAATCACTGGCACGGTCGCCACTTCCAATTTGGTCGTTGGCCAAGCCGTGGCCGCCGGCGAAACGCTGGTCACCCTGCAGGCCGACGAACTCGCCGCCCGCGTCGAACAAGCCAAGGCCGCCCTCGCCCAGGCCGAGCGCGAATACGAGCGGGAGCGCACTCTCACGTCCCAGGGCGCCTCGACCACCGACGCCGTCCTCGCCGCCGACGACCGCCGCCGCCAGGCCCGCGCCGCCGCGCAGGAGGCCGAGGCCATGCTGACTTACACCCGGGTCGCCGCTCCGTTTGCCGGCGTCATCACCGGCGAACTCGTAAAGCCCGGCGATCTCGCCACCCCGGGGCGCGCCCTCTTCGACATCGAGGGCACCGACCGTCTGCGCGCCGAGGTCCAGGTGCCCGAGTCGCTCGGCCGACCAGCGCTCGGCGCGAACCTCACGGTCATGCTCGACGACACACCGTTGGTCGGACAACTCGTCGAACTGTCTCCCGCTGCCGATCCCGTTTCGCGCACGCGCTTGGCGAAGATCGACTTGCCGTCTTCCACTGCCGCCCGCTCCGGCCAGTTCGTGCGCGTCCTCTGGCCCGTGGCCGACGATGTGACCTTGACCGTGCCCGCGTCCGCCGTGTCGGTGCTCGGGCAGATGGAGCGCGTCTTCGTTCTCACCGCCGGGCACGCCCAACTGCGCCTCGTGAAAACCGGTGCGCGCGACGGCGACCGCATCGAGATCGCCGCCGGCCTCGACGCCGGCGAGACCGTCGTGGTGGCGCCGCCCGCCGCCTTGCGCGACGGCCAGCCCGTGGTGCTCCAGCCGTGAACCCGCCCGCCCCAGAACCGGCGACCCGCCACGGGTTCGCCGGCCGCCTCACCGCGCAGTTCATCAATTCCAAGCTCACGCCGATCGCCGTCATCGCCTCGATCCTGCTCGGCCTCTTCGCCGTGCTCCTGCTGCCCCGCGAGGAGGAGCCGCAGATCAAGGTGCCGATGATCGACGTCACCGTCGCCATGCCCGGCGCTTCCGCCGCCGAGATCGAGAACCGCGTCACGCGGCCCATGGAAAAGCTCCTGTGGGAAATTCCCGGCGTCGAATACCTCTACTCCACGTCCAGCCCCGGCAGCTCCCTGGTGATCGTCCGCTTCAAGGTCGGCACCGAGATCGAAACCGCCCTCGTCCGCCTCAACCAGAAACTCCAGGGCAACTTCGACCGCATCCCGCTGGGCGTCGCCCAACCGCTGGTCAAGCCGCGCACGATCGATGACGTGCCTGTGCTCGCGCTCACGCTGCACAGCGCCACCCGTGACCACCTCACGCTCCGGCGCCTCGCCGCCCAGCTCGACGACGCCGTGAAAGCCATTCCGCAAGTCGCCGAGACCACGCTGATCGGCGGCGTTCGTCGCGCCGTGCGCGTGCGCCTCGACCCCGCCGCCCTCGCCGCGCACAATCTCTCCGCCAACCAGATCGCGCCGGCCCTCCAGCAGGCCAACCGCCAGCTGCATGCCGGCTCGCGGCCGTTTGCCAACCACGAGGTACTGCTCGAAACCGGGTCGTTTCTCCGCGACGCCGCCGATTTCGGGACCGTCGTCGTCGGTATGAACCAGGACCGGCCCGTCTACCTTCGCGACGTCGCCACCGTCACCGACGACGCCGAGGAACCGGCCAATTACGTGCTGTTCGGCACCCCGCGCGGCAGCTCCGAGCCGGCCGTCACGCTCACGGTTGCCAAGCGCCCCGGCGCCAACGCCATCGACGTTGTCAACGCCGTGCTCGCCAAGGTCCGCACGGTCCGCGGCTCGCTCCTGCCCGCCGACGTCGCCGTCACCGTCACGCGTGACTACGGCCACACCGCCGCCGAGAAAAGCAACGAGCTGCTGTGGCACATGGGCCTCGCCGTCTTCGGCGTCGCCCTGCTGATCCTCCTGTTTCTCGGCTGGCGCGAATCGCTCGTCATCCTGCTCGCGATCCCGTCGACCCTCGCACTGACGCTCTTCGTTTTCTACCTCTACGGTTACACGCTCAACCGCATCACGCTGTTCGCGCTGATCTTCTCCGTCGGCATCCTCGTGGACGACGCCATCGTCGTGGTGGAAAATATCGTGCGGCACGTCCGCCTGCCGTCCTCCCGCGGCAAGTCCCTCGTGCAGGTCGCGCTCGAGTCCGTCGACGAGGTCGGCAACCCCACCATCCTCGCCACCTGGGCCGTCATCGCCGCCATCCTGCCCATGGCGTTTGTCGGCGGCCTGATGGGACCCTACATGCGGCCCATCCCGATCGGGTCGACCGCGGCCATGCTCTTCTCGCTGGGCATTGCGTTCACCATCACGCCGTGGGCTGCGCTCCGCGTGATGCGCCGGCGCTTCGCCGCGCTCGCCGCCGCCGGTCCGGACTCCAGCCACGACGAGGCGCCGCAGGACTGGTCCACGCGGCTCTATCACCGCGTGATGGGACCTCTGCTGGACAACGCCCGCTGGCGCTGGCTGTTCCTCGGCAGCATCGTCGGCCTGCTGCTCGTCTCGGTCGGATTCGTCCTGACCGGCGCCGTGACCATCAAGATGCTGCCCTTCGACAACAAGTCGGAGTTCCAGATCGTCTTGAAAACCCCCGAGGGCACCACGCTGGAACAAACCACGCGAGTCGCCCGCGAGATGGCAGTCACGCTCTCCGGCGAGCGCACGGTGCGCGACTACCAGATCTACGCCGGCACCGCTTCGCCCTTCAATTTCAACGGCCTCGTTCGCCATTACTTCAACCGCCGCGGGCCCAACGTCGCCGACATCCAGGTCAACCTCGTCGACAAGGCCGACCGCTCCGATCAGAGCCACGTCATCGCCAAGCGCGTCCGCTTGCTCGTCGCGCCCATCGCCGCCCACTACGGCGCCACCGTCGCCGTCGCTGAGGTCCCGCCCGGTCCGCCCGTGCTCGAGTCGCTCGTGGCGGAGGTTTACGGTCCCGACGAAACCTCCCGCGTCGCCCTCGCCCGCGAGGTAAAGGTGATTTTCTCGCGCACGCCGGGCGTCGTGGACGTCGATTGGTATGTCGAGGATCTCCAACCGCAGGTGCGCTACGTCGTCGACCGCGAGAAGGCCGCGTTCCACGGCGTTAGCACCGGCGCCATCGCGTCCACGCTCGCGCTGGCGGCCCAGGGCAGCGCCATCGACCTGCTCCATTTGCCCACCGAGCGTGAGGACATCCCCGTGATCCTCGAGTTGCCCACCGCCGCGCGCTCGCGGCCCGAGGCGCTGCTCGCGTTGAATGTCCGCGCCGACCTCGACCCCGCCGCGCCCCTCGTGCCGCTTTCGGAACTCGTCCACCTCGAGCGCGGCACGGGCGAGCGCAACCTCTACCGCAAGAACCTCAAACCCGTGACTTACGTCATCGGCGACGTCGCCGGCGTCGTCGAGAGCCCGGCCTACGCCCTCTTCGGCATCCACCGCGCCGTGGGCAAGATCGACGCCCGCAACTACGGCGCGCTCGCGGCGGAGCTGCCGGTTTATCATCTCAACCTGCCCGTGGATGACACCCAGCCGGCGATGAAATGGGACGGCGAGTGGCACATCACGCTGGAGGTCTTCCGCGACCTCGGCCTCGCCTTCGCGGCCGTGCTGGTGCTGATCGCGATGCTGATGGTCGGGTGGTTTCGCAGCTACGTCACCCCGCTGGTCGTGATGGCGGCCATCCCGTTCTCGCTCATCGGCATCCTGCCCGCGCACTGGGCGCTGGGCGCGTTCTTCACCGCCACGTCCATGATCGGGTTCATGGCCGGTGCGGGCATCGTCGTGCGCAATTCGATCATTCTCGTCGACTTCATCGAGCTGCGCCGCGCGCACGGGCAATCCTTGCGCGACGCCGTCGTCGAGGCGGGCGCGGTCCGCTTCCGCCCAATGCTGCTCACCGCCCTCGCCGTCGTCGTGGGCGCGAGCGTGATCCTCGCCGATCCGATTTTCCAAGGCCTCGCCATCAGCCTCATGTTCGGCGAAATCGCCTCGCTGTTCATCAGCCGCCTGGCGGTGCCCGTGCTCTACTTCATGGCGAACCGCCGGCCATGAGCGTCGCTGCCATTCAGGCTGGCTGGCCATCAGCTGCAGTGATTCGATCACCCCAGCGCAGGCCGTTACCGAATCCCTTCATCGTCGGTCAACTGAAACCCCAAATGACATCATGAAATTCAACGTCGGCGGCGCGGACCGCATTATCCGCATCATCGCTGGTCTCGTTATCCTCGGCGCAGGCTGCTACTACAAATCCTGGTGGGGCCTCGTCGGCCTCCTGCCCCTGCTCACCGGCATGTTCAAGTTCTGCCCGGCCTACCTGCCCTTCGGCCTGCATACCGGCGCGCCCAAGCCGCCGCCCCAGCCCTGAGTTGTCGTCGTGCCCCGGCGCAGGTCGCGCACGGGGCCCGATTGGGATCGTGGCTTGCACCGCGCGGCGGCCGGGCGGCGGAGTGAAGGGTCGATTTGACGCGTTCGTCCCCTGCAAAAAGCCACCATTGATTAACAAGGAATGCGCAGGCCATTCGGGCGGGCGGGGGTAGAGTGTGTCATAACCCCTTCGAACTTTATGAAACCCCGATTCGTTCGCGTCGTGCTTGGCTTTGCCTGCCTGATGCTCGCCGGAGTCGCCCTACCCGCGCTCCTCCGCGCCCAAGGCCCTGACACGTCTGCGCCGCCGCCGCCCGCCCCGGCCGATACGCCCGGGGCCAAGTTCATCAATCCGACTACCCCGCAGGAGCTGGAAATCCAGGGCCTCGGCGAGCGGGCGATCGACAAGCTCACCATCTCCTTGGTGAACGAAGTGAAGTCCGCCCTCGGCGGCTGCGAGCCCGAGGATGCCGTCGACATGTGCCATCTCAAGGCCCTGTCCTCCACCAACCCGATCCGCAGCATGCCGCGAATCACCGGCGTGAAGTTCACCAGCCTGAAAATCCGCCAGTCCGACAACGCTCCCGACGTGGCCGACAAGCTGGCCTTGGACTACATCGACCGCTTGATGCAGGCCGGTGACGCCCCGCCCAAGGTCCTCGTGCAGAAAGTGGAGACGCCCGACGGCTCCCCGACCTATCGCGTCTACAAGCCCCTCGGGCTTACGTCCAATTGCCTGAAGTGCCACGGGGACCCCGCCGACCAGTCCCCCAAGCTGCGGGCCCGCCTCAAGGCGATCTACCCGGACGACGCAGCCACCGGCTATCGCGCCCATGACTGGCGCGGAGTCGTTCGTGTCACGGTCGCGGAGGACGTCCCCTCCCAGTAACGCTGCGGCGCCACGCGAGCGTTCGACTGTTGCCCGACCGCGGGGCGCTCAATCGCGCCACGCTGTCAGTCGCGCGGCGTGAATCACGCACACGCAGTCCACGCCATCCTCGGTGTGCAGCCAATGCGGCTGCAGCGGGGCGAATTCCCGGTCCATGACCGCGCGCAGTCCGCCCACTTCGATCAGCACGATGCCGTGCGGCGCCAGCCGCGTGCGGGCTTGGCGCAACAGCGGACGGATGATCTCCAGCCCGTCGCGTCCGCCGTCATGCGCCAGCCGCGGCTCAGCCTGGAATTCCGGTGACTGCGCATCCACGTGCGCGCTCGGCTCGTAGGGCGGATTGCTGAGAATCACATCGTATTTCACCGCGGGCACGGCGGTAAAGACGTCGCTGCGGTGCAGCGCCACGCGCCGCGTGAGCCGGTGCGCCTTCACATTGATCGCCGCCACCTCCAGCGCCGCCGGGGAAAGATCGATCGCGTCCACCCTCGCGTCCGGAAAGTGCCGCGCCAGCAGGATCGCCAGGCAGCCCGAGCCGGTGCACACGTCCGCGACGCGCCGGATCTTTTTCCCGGCCGGCAGCCAGGCGTCGAGCTGCGTGGGAATGATCTCCACGAAATAGCTCCGCGGAATGATGACGCGCTCATCCACGTAAAACTGCAGCCCGCCCAGCAAAGCCTCGTGCGTCAGGTAAGCTGCCGGCACTCGATCCACTGCGCGCCGCCGCAACATCGCCTCCACTGCGGTCTTCTCCGCGACGGTGAGTTTCTGTCCCAACACGCGCGCATCGCTGTCGAGCGGCAGCCCGAGGGTACGCAGCAGCAGGTAGAGCGCCTCGTCGTGTGCCGTGGCCGCCACCTGCCCGAGCGCGAGCCGCTCGCGGGCGAACAGTTTTTCCGCGAAGCGCAGCCAGTCGCCGAGCGTGGCGCACCGGGCCGCGCCCGCCAGCGGGTTATTCCGGGGCCGCTTCACTGGTCGCCCGCACGTGTTCGTGCGCAAAGATGTGGTCGCTGCAGTAGCAAAGGTCACCGGCGCATTTCGAGCAGTAGCGGAAATCCATCTGCGGGTCGGTCAGGTTCGTCTTCCCGCAGGTGTGGCAGCGGTGGCGCACCTCGGGCGCGGCGGCAGCCGCGATCCGGCGCGTGTGCTGCACCATCGTGCGCCGGCGGTGGCGCATTGTCAGCAGGATGTCGCGGCCAAAGAAGAGCAGGAAGTTCCCCACTGACGCGAGGATCTGGAGCCGCAGCGGCCAGCTCCCGACCGCGAGATAATAGGCATTGGCGACCCAGGTGATGAGCGCCAGCCACTTGATCTTCACCGGCAGGATGAAAAAGATCGCCAGCTCGAAGTCGGGGTTGAGCCACGCGAACCCGAGAAAGACCGACCCGGCGATGAACAGGTTGGTCGTCGGCGCCAGCGGCGTGAGAAACGCCGCGCCGACCGTGAGCGCCCAGCCGCAGAAAACGAAAAGATTGAAGCGAAACTCGCCCCAGAAACCCTCGAGCGCGCTGCCCATCAGGTAAAAGATATACCAGGCAAACGCCGTGAAGAGATAGCCGAACATCCCCGCCGGCGGCGGCATGAGCAGGAACGAAATCGCGCGCCACCATTCGCCGTGCCGCGCCAGCTCGGGCACGAACACGAAATAGCCGAGGTCAACCAGCCCCAGCATGGCCGAGAGCAGCACGAAGACCTGCCCGATCACGATCCAGAGCGAGAGGTGCGGGATCGCGAAACGACCGAGCACGCGTTCGAGTTTGTCGAGGAGGGCCATGCGGGAAAAACGGGCGCTATTTCTCCGTCTTGGCGGGCAGGTCCGCAACCAGCTTCTGCTTCTGCGCCTGCAGGCCCGGCTCCGTCACGCTGTCAAGCAGCACCCGCGCGTGGTCCACCTTGCCCTGCTTGAGCAGGATGTTGATCACGTGCAACCGCATGGTCTGGCGCTCGAGCTCCGAGGGCGCCCGCGCCTCCAGCGTGTTCCACGCCTTCAGCGCGCCGTCCCAGTCCGGCGTGTCCAAGTCGTAGAACGACTCGGCGTAACGGTAGGTGAACTCCAGCCGGTCGGGCGCCAGCTCGGCCGCCTCGCGGAAGGCCTTGTGCATCGTGTGATTCAGGCCAGCCGCGGTCCATTCGCCGGACTTGAGGAAGTCGTCCCGCGCCACATACAGCAGCGTGCCGAGCTGGTAATGGTAGAGCGGTTCCTGCGGCTCGAGCTTGATGGCCGAGAGGTAATACGGCAGCGCCTCGAGCGGCCGGCCTTCCTCCGCGAGGAAGTTGCCGATTTGGTTTTTCACCAGCGGCATGTCCGGGTCGAGCTGGTTGGCCTTGAGCAGGATCGCGATCGACGCCTTGCGCTGGCCAATCTTGCCGAGCAGGTAGCCATACGCGGCGTAACCGGCGGCGTATTTCGGGTTGTCCTTCAGCAGCAGCTCGTAGCCCTGGCACACCTGCTGCAGCTGCGTCTGGAAATTCGCCGCGTCGAAATCCGGGCTCTTCCGCGCCTCCTCGGCGAGCAGCGCCTTCTGCTGGTCGACCAGCTGGCGGAGCGTGCGGTCGGTCAGCGACTCGCCTTCCGCCCCGCAACGGAGCGAGCCGAACGCGAGGGTCAGTGAAAGCAGGAGCAAAAGTGATTTCATCGGGCCCAGTCCGACATCCTCAATCGGCCAAGGTGCCCGCGTAAACATTCATCCGCGTCCCGCGCAGGAATCCCACCAGCGTCTGCCCGCTCGCCCGCGCAAACTCCACCGCCGCGCTCGTCGGCGCCGAAATCGCCGCCACGCACGGGATGCCCGCGGCCAGCGCCTTCTGCATGATCTCGAACGACACCCGCCCGCTCACCAGCAGCACCGCGTCCGCCAGCGGCAGTTTTTCCGCGAAAAACGCATGGCCCACCACCTTGTCGAGCGCGTTGTGCCGGCCCACGTCCTCGCGCACCACCCGCAACGTACCGTCCGCCGCAAACAGCGCGCTCGCATGCAAGCCGCCCGTCGCCGCAAACGCCGCCTGCGCCGCGCGCAACTTTTCCGGCAGCGCCGCCAGCACCGCCCGGCGGGGCGACAGCGGCGCGGCGATGGACGGAAACTGCATCCGCACCGCCTCGATACTGGCCTTGCTGCAGATGCCGCAGCTCGACGACGTGAAGACGTGACGCGTCAGCCGGGCGAGATCCACCGTCGCGCCCGGCGCCAGCACCACGTCCAAAATGTTCTCCTCCGGTTTCCCGCCGTCCGTCCGGCAGTAAATCATGTCCAGGACTTCCTCCCGGCGCTTCACCATGCCCTCCGTCACGAGGAAACCCGCCACCAGCTCGCGATCATGACCCGGCGTGCGCATCACGACCGCCACGCTGTGGCCGCTCACCCGGATCTCCAGCGGCTCCTCCGCTGCGAGGCTGTCCTCGCGCTGCTCGGGCGCCGCCGCGCCTTCGAGACGGGCGAGCGAAACCGGGCGGGTGGTCTTGGCCAGTGACATGCCGCCAGCGAAGCGAATCACCCTTCATAAGCAACCCCGCCGGAGGTTTACCACGAAGAGGCTCAAATTGGGGCCGGGGCTGCGGCAACGTCTCCATTGCGCCCATAGGCGCGCGGGAGATTCGATCCGGAGTGTCGGCGATCTTGCCGTGCCCTCCGTAGCCTTGGCGAAGGAGGGTGCCTCTTTGTGGCCAACATTCCGAAGCCCGGGAAATTCGGTGAATGCTTGTTGCTTACCCCTTAAAACTTACACCTTACAACTTCCCCCCAGCCATGAGCGCGCCCCCGCCCCAGTCCCTGCCGCCCATCCCGGGCCGCGGCGCACCCATCAACCCGCCGAATCGCTTCGAGCCGCTCATCCTCGAACCCGACCCCGACTGCCCGCCCGAGGAGCGCCCGCACCCGCGTACGCAGTTTTACTTCGACAGCACGGAATCCCTGCTCACGAAAAACGACAGCCCTGACCTCCCGTTCACCGTCGGCCTCAACCCCTACCGCGGCTGCGAGCACGGCTGCGCTTACTGCTTCGCCCGACCCTACCATGAATACCTCGGCTGGAGCAGCGGACTTGATTTCGAGACGAAGATCATGGTGAAACTCCGCGCCCCTGCCCTGCTGCGCGCCGAGCTCTCGTCGCCCAAATGGCAACCGGACAGCATCTCGATGAGCGGCATCACCGATTGCTACCAGCCGTGCGAGCGGCAGTTCCGCGTCACCCGCGGCTGCCTCGAGGTCTGCGCCGAGTTCCGCCAGCCAATCTCCATCATCACCAAGAACGCACTCGTGACGCGCGACCTTGACCTGCTCACGGAACTCGCCCGCCACCAGTGCACCGCGGTGTATGTGTCCGTCACCACGCTCGACCCCGACCTCGCCGGAAAACTCGAACCCCGCGCCTCGCGCCCCGCCGCGCGGCTGCGCGCCATCCGCGAGCTCAGCGCCGCGGGCATCCCCGTCGGTGTGATGGTCGCGCCCATCATCCCGGGTCTCACCGACCACGAGATGCCCGCCATCCTCGAGGCCGCCGCCGCGGCCGGGGCGAAACGCGCCGGCTACGTCGTCATGCGCCTGCCCTACGCCGTGAAGGATATTTTCCTCCAATGGCTCGACGACCATGCGCCGACGAAGAAGGCCCGGATCCTCGACCGCGTCCGCGAAATTCGTGGCGGCAAGCTGAACGTCAGCGAATGGGGCGCGCGGCTGAAGGGCGAGGGCCTCTTTGCCGAGCAGCTGCGCGAGCTGTTCCAAATCTGCGCCCGCCGCGCCGGGCTGAACCAGGAGCGCTTCACGCTCACGACCGGACATTTCCGCCCGCCCGGCGGGCGGCAGTTGACCTTGTTCTGACCTGCGCGTTTAGAACAGCCGTCCCATGTGCTGCCGTTTCCTGCTCCTGCAACAACAGTATCGCGAGGTTCTCGACCAGCTGGGCAGCGGCGCGGCCGCGGAGTTTCTTTCGCGCTACAACATCGCGCCGGGCTCGCTGATCCCGGCGGTGCGGGTGAAACCGAAAAGCGCCAGGCGTGAGTCCGCGCTCCTGCGCTGGGGGCTCGTGCCGTCGTGGGCCAGGAGCGACGAGGGCGCCCGGCACGCCAATGCCCGCTCCGAAACGCTCGCCAGCAAACCAACTTTCCGCGATGCGCTGCGCACCCGGCGCTGCGTGATCCCCGCCAGCGGTTTTTACGAGTGGGAAAAAGTCGGCCGGGATAAACAGCCCTGGCTTTTCCGCCGCCGGGACGAGCGTCCCTTCGGCCTCGCCGGCCTGTGGGAAAGCTGGACTTCACCCGATGGCACCACGCTCGAGAGCTGCACGGTCATCACCACCGAGCCCAACGAACTCATGCGGCCCATCCATCACCGGATGCCCGTGATGCTTTCGCCGGACCAGTTCGAGCCGTGGCTCGACCCGCGGGTGACCGAGGCGGAACAGCTCGCGCCGCTGCTGCGAACGCCGCCCGCCGGCGCGATGACCGCGGTCGCCGTCGGCTCGCGCGTGGGCAACATCCGGTTCGACGACCCGGCGTGCCTCACCCCCGCCGCCCCGCAGCTCTCATTGGATTTGTTGTAGGGACGCAACAGTCCAGGCCCCTGCATTTGCCCGAACCCGCGAGCTTGCGGGTTGTCACGGGAAGATTCCTCTGCGAAGCATCTTCCGCCCCCGACGTGAACCTTCTCGACCGCTACATCTTCAAGAGCGTGCTTTTCACGTGCCTCGCGGCGGTGGGGTTGTTCGCGTTCATTGTCCTCGTGCCCAACATCGCGCGCGACCTGCTCGCCTACGTGCTCGCCGGCCAGCTGTCGGCGGCGGCGTTCGTGAAGCTCATGCTGCTGCTGGTGCCGCTCGCGATCACCTACGCCCTGCCCATGGGCATGCTCACGGGCGTGCTGCTCACGCTCGGCCGGCTGTCCGCGGACCACGAGATCACCGCCATGCGTGCCGCCGGCCTCAGCCTCCCGCGCCTGACCGTGCCCATCATCATCCTCGCCGTGATCGGCTCCGCCGTCGGCCTGTATTTCAACTTCGATTCCATGCCGCGCGCCCGCGTCGAGTATCACCGCGAGCTCGCCCAGGCCGTCCGCATCAACTCGCTCAGCTTCATCGAGGAAAAGACCTTCATCCGCAAGTTCCCCGGCTACATCATCTACGTGAACGAGAAAAACGGCGCGGAGCTGAAGGATTTCTGGGGCTGGGAGCTCGACGACCAGAAGCGGGTCAAGCGCGTCGTGCGCGCCGCCACCGGACACCTGGACTACGACGACACGACCAACACGCTCATCCTCACGCTGTTCCACGTGCAAATCGAGGCGCGCGACGAGAAGAACCCCGAAAATTTTTCCGACGCGGCGCCGATGATCATGGCGGAGCGCTTTGAGCCGATCCGGCTCTCGCTCGAGCGTTTCTTCAAGCCCGGCAGCGTCCACGTGAAACCCGACTGGATGACCTTCAGCCAGCTGCGGGCCGAGCGCGTGCGCCTCGCCGCGCGCGTGCCGCCGCCGGGCCAGGACAAGGACTACGCCCGGGAAAACATGAAGCTCGAGCTGGTCTACCAGGACAAATTCAACACCGCGCTCGCCGTGTTTTCGCTCGCGCTGATCGGCATACCGCTGGGGGTCAAGGTCTCCCGCCGCGAAACCTCCGCCAACTTCGGCGTGGCCCTGCTGCTGACGCTGGCCTACTACCTCCTCACCGTCGCGGTGAAGGCCCTTGACCGACACCCGGAGTATCGCCCCGACATCCTGATTTGGGTGCCCAATCTCTTGATCATCGGCTTGGGCGCGTGGTTGTTCTCGAAGATCGACCGGAAGAAATAGTGCGAGGCCGCACCTCGCAATCCACCGGCGCTCACGCCGCCTGCGTGGCAACGTTCCCCGTCCGCCCGTCGATCGTCCCCATCACCTGGTCGCGCACTGGGATCGTCTCCCGCTTCGCCAGCAGTTCGCGGGCAAGGTCGTCCATCCGGATGAATTCCACGCCCGCCGTCTGGCACGCCGCCAGCAGGTCCTGGAAGAGCTTCCGCCGTCCCATGCCCTCGATTTCCGCGTGCAGCGTGAAGACGTTCGCCTGGTCCGCGCGCAGCAACGACATGAAATGCGGCACGATTTTTTCGTCGGGATACTCCGGCCGCCCCATCAGTTCGTCGAACGTCGGCAGCGTGCTGGGAATCTCCAGCGTCTGGAACACCTTCCCGTCCACGCGCGGGAAAAACGGCGACCCGCCGCGCGTGTCGCTCGCGTAGAGCAAGCCCGCCTCGTCGTAAACCTGCCGGCTGTTTCCGCAACTCTGCCAGCCCGCGGCCCCTGCCGTGCGCGCCTCCTCGCCGAAAATCCGCAGGTATTCTGCCCGCGCCGCGATGAACTCCGCGCGCACCTCTTCGAGCGACATCCCCAGCACGTAATCCTGCCAGCGGTAATGGTTGTAGGCGTGGATGCCCGTCTCAAACCCGGCCAGACGCACGTTGCGCATCGCCGCGGCGTTGCGCCGCCCGATGTGGGGCGCCGGCAGCAGCGTGCCGTTCAGCAGCGTCCGCACGCCGTAGATCGACACGACGCTCGTGCGGCTGACCTTCTGGAAAAACCCCGGCCGGAACACCCGCGTGATCGCGCGGCCGGTCTGGTCCGGCCCCAGCGAAAAAAGGAAGCACGCCGGCGCGTCCACCCGCTGGCAGTCCTCGACCAAGTTCGGCACCCCGACCCGCGTCCCGCGGTCGGTGTCGATGTCAACTTTGAGGGCAAGACGGATGGGCATACTCGAACGAAAAACCGGGTTTCACGCAAAGTCACTAAGGCGCAAAGCATTCATGTCGGGTTCAGGCCAGCCCATGCTCCGAACTTGGCGCCTTGGCGGCTTTGCGTGACCACCCTCACTCGAGCTGGTAATCCTTGTGCGCGAGGTGGTAGTCGAGCGTCAGCTTGATCGCCGTCTTGAGGTTCACCTTCGGCGTCCAGCCGAGCTGCTTCTTCGCCTGCGCGATCGAGGGCACGCGCTTCTGGATGTCCTGGTAATACTTGCCGAAATACTTGCCGGACGGCACGACCACGACCTTCGCCTTCTTCACGTGCTCGGCGTAGTCGGGATAGTCCTTGAACGCCGTGATGATCAGCTTCGCCAGCTCGGCCACGCTCACGTCGTTCCGCGGGTTGCCGATGTTGAAGATCTGCCGCGACGCCTTGCCGCCCTTGTTTTCGATGATCCGCAGGAGCGCGTCGACGCCGTCATCAATGAACGTGAACGACCGGCTCTGCTTGCCGCCGTCCACCAGCTGCAGCGGCTTCTGGAAGATCACGTTGGAGATGAACTGCGTGAAAAGCCGCGAGCTGCCCTCCTTGGGCTCGAACACGTCGTCGAGCTTCGGCCCGATCCAATTGAACGGCCGGAAGAGCGTATAATCCACGTTGTCCCGCACGCCGTAGGCGTAGATCACGCGGTCGAGCAGCTGCTTCGAGCAGGCGTAAATCCAGCGCTGGCGCTCGATCGGGCCGTAGACGAGCGAGCTGGTCGCCTCGTCGAGCTCCTTGTCCGGGCACATGCCGTAGACCTCGGACGTGGACGGGAAAATGATCCGCTTCTTGTATTTTGCGCACTGCCGGACGACCGCCAGGTTGGCCTCGAAATCCAGTTCGAACACCCGCAGCGGGTCCTTCACGTATTGGATCGGGTTGGCGATCGCGACGAGCGGGATGATCGCGTCGCACTTCTTCACCTGATACTCGATCCACTCGCGGTTGATGGTGACGTCGCCCTCCATGAACTTGAAGCGCGGGTTGCCGAGGCTGTCCTCCAGCTTGTGGCTGCCGATGTCCATGCCGTAAACCTCCCAGTCCTTCTGCTTGAGGATCGCGCGCGTGAGCGAGCTGCCGATGAAACCGTTGACGCCGAGGATGAGGACTTTGAGAGGCATGGAATTAAGCCGGTTGTTTAACCACGAAACATACGAAAAGACACGACCGAAGATTCAATCGCGGAAACGCGGAGGTGCGGAAAAGGGCATCAAGTCTTCGCGCGCTTCGCGGCTTTGCGTGAAACCTCAAAGCCTCTGCCCCACCCGCAGCTCCGGCGCAGCCGTCTGGCGCCACTCGGTCTTCGTGAGCTCCAGCGCACCATCCGCCGTCGCCACGACGAGCGGCGACACCGACAGCACCTCGCCCGGAGATCCCTTTCTGCCGCGCGCCGTCGCCGAATTCGTCTCGGCCCACCACACCATCAGCCGCGCGGGTCCCACATCGGCAAACGCGCCCGGATACGGGTCGGTCACGGCCCGGATGAGGTTGAAAATTTGCGCCGACGTCTGGCTCCAGTTGATCCGGCCGTCCTCGGGCTTGCGGCCGCCAAAGTAGGTCGCCTTCGATTCGTCCTGCGGCGTTTCCTTCGCCGTGCCCGCCAGCAAAGCGTCGATCTGCCGCGACAACATGCAGCGCGCGCACGGCATCACCTTCCGGAATGCCTGTTCCGCCGTGTCGCGCGGGCCGATCTCCACGCCCTCCTGGTCCACAACCGCGCCCGCATCGGCCGACTTCACCATGCGATGCAGCGTCATGCCGATCCGCGGTTCGCCGTGCAGCACCGCCCAGTTGATCGGCGCCCGCCCGCGATACGCGGGCAGCAGCGAGCCGTGGATGTTCCACGCCCCGAGCCGGGGCATCGCCAGGATCTTCGTCCCGATCATGTGGCGGTAATAAACCGAGAGGATCAGGTCCGGCTGCAGCGCCGCGATCTTCGCTCGCCACTCGTCGTTGTTCACGCTCTCCGGTGTGAAGGCCGGCACGCCCTTTTCCTTCGCGGCCACGGCCGGCGTCTTGAACCAGATCTTCTCGTGCGGGTTGTCCTCGTGCGTGACCAGCGCGACGACGTTGTCCCCGCGCTCCAGCAGCAGCGACAGGCAATCAAAACCCACCTCGCTGTAGCCGAAAAAGAGAATGCGGGGCTTGGTCATGCCCGGGCCCCAGTTTTTTCAACCGCGAATGGACGCGAATGCACGCGAATGAAAGCGGTGGCCTCGATCATCTGGGCTCCGGATTCGTGTCTATTCGCGTCCATTCGCGGGCAAAACAGCTTCGTCCCCGCGGGCTCACTCCTTCGTCTCCAGAATCCGTTTCACGAAATACTTCTGCCGCGCGCGTACCACCTGGTAGGTGCGGCCGACGTATTCGCCGATCAGGCCGATGCCGACCATCGCCACGCTGAGCAGGAAGAACACGATGCCGAAGAGGGTGAAAACGCCATTGGTGTTGTCGTTCAGGAAAATGCGCATGTAGGCCAGCACCAGCACGAGCACCAGGCTGCCCGCCGAGCAGAGGCCGGCGAACATCGTGAAGACCTGCAACGGCGCGAGGGAGAATCCCGTGATCAGGTCAAAATTCAGCCGGATCAGCGCGTAAAACGAGTAGTTCGACACGCCTGCGTGCCGCTCCTCGTGCTTCACGCCGACTTCCGCCGGGTTGCTCGCAAAACTGTAGGCCAGCGCCGGGATGAAGGTGTTGATCGCGCCGCTGCGCACGATCGCGTCGATCACCTGCCGCGAATACGCGCGCAGCATGCAGCCCTGATCCGTCATCTCGATGCTGGTGGTCTTCTCGCGGACGAAGTTGATCAGCTTCGAAGCATACGTGCGGAAGAACGAATCCTGCCGGTTCAGCCGGTAGCCGCCGACGTAGTCGTGCCCGGCAGCGATCTTCTCGAGGAGCTTCGGAATTTCCTCCGGCGGGTTCTGCAGGTCGGCGTCGAGCGTGAGGATCACGTCGCCGCGCACGCGCTCGAACGCCGCCATGATCGCCATGTGCTGGCCATAGTTGGCGTTGAAATCGATGACCCGCGTCACGTCGGGCCGCTTGACATGCTGCTCTTGCAGCAGCTCGATCGAGCGGTCGTGCGAGCCGTCGTTGGTGAAGATGACTTCGTAGCGCCGCCCGAGCCCGTCGAGCACCGGATACAGCCGCGCGAACAGCGTGGGCAGGTTCAGCTCCTCGTTGTAAACGGGGATGACGACCGAGAGCGGAATGTTGGGCACAGTGCTCATGCTTTTTGGTGGGCGCGGAGAATGGCGGTCAGGGTGTCGACGACGCGCACCACGTCGGCGCGGTTCATGGCGGGGAAAAGCGGGATCGTCAGGATGTTGCGGCCGACATACTCGGCCAGCGGATAGTCGCCGTCCTTCCAGCCCAGCCGGCGATAGAGCGCGAAAAGGTGGATCGCCGGGTAATGCACCTGACAGCCGATGCCCGCCGCCAGCAGCCGCTCCATCACACCGGCACGCTTGATGGTCAGTTTCTCCTCGGGCAGCACGACCTGAAACATGTGCCAGTTCGTGTTCGTGAAATCCGCCACCGGCAGCTTCAGCCCGAGCGCGCGGTTCGCCGGCGTGTCGAGCAGTTCGAAATAGATCTTCACCAACTCGGCCCGCTTGGCATTGAACGCGTCCAAGTGCGGCAACTGGCCAAGACCCACGCGCGCGGCGACGTCCGTGAGGTTGAACTTCCCGCCCACCAGCTCGACTTCCATGCCGTCGTAGCCCGTGCGGACCACGCCCTGCAGGCGGTATTGCTCGGCGAGTTTTGCCTCCTGCTCGTTGTTCAGCACCAGGCAGCCACCCTCGATCGAGGTGACGTTCTTGTTCGGGTGAAAACTGAACGAAACGAAGTCGCCAAACGAACCGATGCGCTTGCCCTTCCACGTGCTGCCGAACGACTGCGCGGCGTCCTCGATCACGCGCAGCTTGTGCTTTTTCGCGATGGCGTGCAGCCGGTCGCGGTCCACGGGCAGGCCGGCCAAATCGACTGGCAGGATCGCGCGCGTCTTCGGCGTGATGGCGGCCTCGACCCGGTTGAGGTCGATATTCCGCGTCACCGGGTCGATATCGACGTAAACCGGCCGCGCCCCCACCTCGAGGATAACATTGCTGGTCGCGACCCAGGACAGCGGCGTGGTGATGACCTCGTCGCCCGGGCCGATGCCCGCAATGCGGAGCGCGATCTCCATCGTGCACGTGCCGGAATTGAAAGCCCGCACCGGCCGGCCGCCGCAGAATTCGGACAGCTTGGCCTCGAACTCCTTCACCTTCGGCCCGGATGTGATCCAGCCCGAGCGCAGCACCTCGACGACGCCCGCGATCGTCTCCTCGTCGATGATCGGCCGCGTGAACGGCAGCGGCGGCAAAGTCGCGGCGGTGGCAACGGCCCGGTCGGCGGGCGCAGGACGGGTGGAGGCGGACATGTCAGGGCTGGTTGCTGAAGAGGTAATAGTCCTCGGTTTCGCCGAGCAAATGATAACGGAACGCCGCGTCGGCGAACAGCGCTTTGACGTCCCGCTTCTTGGCCACGACCCACAGCCGGGTCGCTTGGTTCCATTGCTGGCGAAATTCCCTTTCGTTGATGAACCGGCCACTGGTCCGCGCCGCGGCGTCCTCCTCCAGCTCCAGCTCGTCCTTGTAATCGACCAGCCCGACGGTGCGCTGGGCGTAAAACGTAAAATCGTGGAAGAACCCGTGGTAATGGAACACGCGGTCCCCCGGCCGCGCCTGCGCCACCACGATCTGCGCCAGCGCCTGCGTGCTGGGCTTGTTCAGCGTCGGCGCCGCGAACAACAGCGTCCCGAAAAACACCGCCATCATCACCGCCAGCGCAGCCACCGCCGCCGCCGCGCCGCGGATGCGCGCGAGCAGCGGAGCTGCGACGCCACCAATCACCAGTGCGCCCGCCATCACGAAAGCCAGCGGCCGGAGCACCACCGCCTGCGCCACGTCAAGTTTCACCAGCCCGGGTGCCAGCACGGCCGCGACCAGTGCAAACGCCAGCAGGCCGCAAAGGAACGTCACCACGCGGAGGCTGTTCCGCAGCCGCTGCCCGCCGTCCGGCGCGCGCATCGCGTCCGCCAGCCACGCGCCGATCAGCACCGCCAGCGCGGGAAACACCGGCAGGATGTAGGGGACGAGCTTCGACTGCGACTTGGAGAAAAACAGGAAGACAAACCCGACCCACGTCACCAGGAACCACGCGTCCGCATTCCGGTCCCGCGCCGCCCAGCCGCCGCGCAACCGGTCGCGCAACGCCGGAAACAGGCAGGGCATCCACGGAATCAGGCCCCCCAGCACGACGGGAATGTAGTAATACCACGCGCCCGGACGCTTCGCCATCGGCGTGAAAAACCGCTCGAAGTGCTCCACCACGAGGTAACGGTGGGCCCAAGTATCGGCGCGCGCCGCCGCGAGCAGGTGCCACGGCAGGGCGATGGCGAGGAAGACCAGGATGCCGGTCGGCAGGTGCAGCGGACGCAGCCGCTTCCACTGGTTGAAAATCAGCAGCCAAAGGAACATCACCGCGCCCGCGACGAGGAAACCGACCAGGCCCTTCGTCAGCGTCGCCAGCGCCGCGCTCGCATAGAGCCCGTAAAACAGCCAGCGGCGGCGCGCCCCGGGCGGCTCACGCACGCCGAGCAGGAAGCAAAACAGCGTGGCGCTCATCAGCACCGTCAGGCCCATGTCCAGCAGCGGCAGCCGCCCAAGCGCGAAATACAGCAGCGAGGTCCCGAGCACCACCGCCGACGCCACCCCCGCATCGCGGCCATGCAGCCGCCGCGCCGCCGCGTAGGTCAGCAGCACGCCGCCCAGCGCGAGCATCGCTGGCACGAACCGGACCGCCCAGGCGTTCAGGCCGAAGACGGACTCCGACATCGCCGTGAGCCAATACATCAGCGGCGGCTTCTCGAAATAATAGACATCGTTGAGCCGCGGGATCACCCAGTCGCCGCTCGCCAGCATCTCGCGCGGCACCTCGGCGTAACGCCCCTCGTCACCCGGCCCGAGCGGGTAGCTGCCCAGCCGGAAGCCGTAGAGCAGGGCAAAGGCCACCACGAGCCACAGGAGGTCGCGACGCCACGAGGAAGTTTCCGGGGGAACCATGCGGGAATGCCGGGCCAGCCTCGCCGCCGGCCCCGGGCGTGGCGATTTTTTTCGTGCGCCCGGCCGCGCTTCGCGACCTTATCAGCCCGGATGCCGGCGGACAAAAATTTCACCTTCATTTGCGGCGCGGACGATTTCCTCGTCGGCCGGCTCGGTCAGGCACGTTTCAACACGCTCGCGGCCGGGCTGACGGATGAGTTTTCCCGCGAGGTGCTGAGCGGCTTCGCCGGGAACGTCGGGGAGGTCGAGGACGCCATCAACCGCTTCCGCGAGAGCGTGCAGACCGTGTCCATGTTCGGCGGCCAGCGCGTGATCTGGCTGAAGGATGTCAATTTCCTCGCCGACACCGTGACCGGCCGGGCCGAGAGCACGCTCAAGCTCGTCGAGGACCTGCAACAGCTGCTCGAATCGGTGAATCCCGCCGACGCCACCGTGCTGATCACCGCCGCGCCCATCGATCGCCGGCGCTCCTTTCCCAAGTGGTGCGAGAAGCACGCCGACTTTGTCCTCGTCGGCGGCGGGGACGGCGACGGCGAGGCGCTCGAGGGCGTCATCCTGGCCGAGGCGAAGGCCGTCGGCGCCACGCTTTCCCCCGACGCCGCGCGCCTGCTGCTCGCCAAGGTCGGCGCGAACACCCGGCTGCTCGTCGAGGAGGTCCGCAAGCTCGCCACCTACGTCGGCGAGGGCGAGACGATCCAGGACACCCACGTCGCCGAGCTCACGCCGAACGTCGCCGAGGGCGATTTCTTCGAGGCGGCGGAGTCGTTTTTCAGCGGCGACCTCAAATGGACGCTCGCCGCGCTGCAGCGGCATTTCTTCGCCGGCGGTGACGCCCGGCCCGTGATTTCCGCGCTGCAGAATCGCAACCGCATCCTCCTGCAGGTGCGCGCGCTCGTGGACGCCGGCGAGGTCAAGGTCGGCCCGCGCGGTCTCGACGGCCTGCCGCGCGCCGCGGCGGCGCATGCGGCCAAGTTCGTCGGCGTGACCGAGAAGAGCTCCTACAACGTCTTCACGCAGAACCCGTGGTATCTCGGCAAGCTGGCCGGCAGCGCGAAGCTCCCCACCCTTCGCCGGCTGATCGACAACCAGCAGGAGTTGATCACCGCCTTCGAGGAAATCATCCAGCGCCCACACGAGCAGGAGGAAGTCCTCCGCGAGATGACGGTGCGCTGCCTGGCAGGTTGAGCTGCAACCCAGCCTTGCCTCCCTCTTCGCGCCCAATTTTCCTACCCGCATGTCCGCCCATCCCGTCCAATTTTCCGGCGTCAACGTCGTCACCAAGGCCAACGTCTATTTCGACGGCAAGGTCGTCAGCCACACCGTCCTGTTCGCCAACGGCGCGAAGAAGACCCTCGGCCTGATCTACCCGGGCTCGTTCCACTTCAAGACGGACGCCGCCGAGCGCATGGAAATCGTCGCGGGCAACTGCCTCGTGACGCTCGACGGCCAGACCGACACCGAGGACTACGCCGGCAGCCAGATGTTCGAGGTCCCCGCCAACTCGGGCTTCACCATCGAGGTGAAACGCGGCCTCTGCGAATACATCTGCACGTTCCTCTGAGGCAGGTTGCCCGCGAATGGCGCGAATCTTCGCGGATGGTTCCTGAGCATCCAATCAGGGTGCCTTGGTCAGGTTATTTGCGCCCATTCGTGTGATTCGCGGGCGATCCGCCGACTGCCTTTGCCATTGGCATCTGCTGGGCTGCCTGCTTACTGAATCGCTTTCGCCGTGAACGACTCCCCCGCCGCCATTCCCAACGTCCTCGCCGAGCGTTACGCCTCGGCCGCCATGAAGGACATCTGGTCGCAGCACGGCCGCGTGGCCCTCGAACGCGATTTCTGGATCGCGGTGATGAAGGCCCAGCGCGACCTCGGTGTGCCGATCCCGGCCGACGCCATCAAGGATTACGAGAAGGTGAAGGACCAGATCGACCTGGCGTCCATCGCCAAGCGCGAGCGCGTGACGCTGCACGACGTGAAGGCGCGCATCGAGGAGTTCTCCGACCTCGCCAAGCGCCAGTTCATTCACCTCGGGCTCACCAGCCGCGACCTGACGGAAAACGTCGAGCAGCTGCAGATCCTCCGCGCGCTGAAAGTCGTCCAATTCAAGGCCGCCGCCGCCCTCCTCGCGCTGGGCCGCCAGGCCGAGGCGCACCGCGACCTGATGATCACGGGGCGCACGCACAACGTGCCGGCGCAGCCCACGACGCTCGGCAAGCGCCTCGCGATGTTCGGCCAGGAAATGCTCGTCGCGTTCGCCCGGCTCGATGAACTCATCGCGCGCTACCCCGTGCGCGGACTCAAGGGCGCCGTTGGCACCCAGCTCGACCAGCTCACGCTGCTGGGCGGCGACGCCGCCAAGGTGGACCTGCTCGAGTCGCGCGTGCTGAAGCACCTCGGTTTCCATGCCTCGCTCGACGCGGTCGGCCAGGTTTACCCGCGCAGCCTCGACTTTGACGTCGTCACCGCCCTCCACCAGGTCGGCGCCGCGGCCGCCAGTTGCGCGACCACGCTGCGGCTCATGGCCGGCGCGGGCCTGCTGACCGAGGGTTTCCAGGAAGGCCAGGTGGGCTCGTCCGCGATGCCGCACAAGGTCAACGCCCGCAACTGCGAGCGCATTTGCGGCTTTTCGACCGTGATCAGCGGCTACGTCACCATGACCGCCACGCTCGCCGGCAGCCAGTGGAACGAGGGCGACGTGTCCTGCTCCGTCGTGCGCCGCGTGGCGCTGCCCGATGCATTCTACGCCCTCGACGGTTTGCTGGAAACCTACCTG
The DNA here is from genome assembly GCA_903862955.1 of uncultured Opitutia bacterium. Lineage (GTDB taxonomy): Bacteria > Verrucomicrobiota > Verrucomicrobiia > Opitutales > Opitutaceae > Opi-474. Next base: position 29,563 of record CAIPAH010000013.1, on the reverse strand, counting down.
ACCGTGCTGCGCCAGATGGAGGTGTTTCCCGCCACGATCGCGGCGGAAAACGAGCGCAATCTGCCCTTCCTCGCCACGACGACGATCCTGATGGAAGCCGTGAAGCACGGCGCCGGGCGCGAGACCGCGCACGAGGCCATCAAGGAGCATGCGCTCGCTGCGGCCAAGGCGCTGCGCTCGGGCGGCGGCGACGCCGACCTGCTCGGCCGCCTCGCCGGCGACAAGCGCGTCGGCCTCGGCAAGAAGGCGCTGCAGGCGATTTTGTCCGAGAACGCCCGCTTCGTCGGCGCCGCGCCTCACCAAGTGGATGCGTTCCTCGCTGAGGTGAAACCGCTCGCCAAGCGCATGAAGGGCTCGTCCGACTACAAGCCTGCGCGGCTGCTGTGAGGTCAGGCGCGGAGGTAGGGCGAGTCCTCCGCGCTTCCGCGATCCGGATCGGGAAAGCACCGGTTCGCGACTCCCGGTCTTCCGCGGTCGAAAATTGGGTTTGCATCTCCTGCGCGCGACCGGCTTTCTTTCCCGTTCACGTTGTTTCCAACCCTTTATTCATACTGTCATGGCTGAACTCGCAGGAAATGTTTTGGTGGGCCAGTCCGGTGGCCCCACCGCCGTCATCAACGCCAGTGTCGCGGGCCTCATCACCGAGGCGCTGAACCACGATTGCATCGAGGAGGTGTATGGTTCGCTCAACGGCGTGCTCGGCATCCTCCAGGAGGACCTCGTGGACCTCGCCGCGGAGTCGCAGCAGTCGATCCGCGCCCTCAAGCATACCCCCGGCGCCGCCCTCGGCACCTGCCGCTTCAAGCTCAAGAAGCCGGCCGACCTCGACCGCATCCTCGAGGTGCTCAAGGCCCACAACATCCGCTACTTCTTCTACATCGGGGGCAATGACTCCCAGGACACCGCCGCGAAGATTTCCGCCCACGCGGCCGCGGCCGGTTACGAGCTCCGCGTCATCGGCGTGCCGAAGACCGTGGACAATGACCTCCCCGGCACCGACCACTGCCCCGGCTACGGCAGCACCGCCAAATTCCTCGCCGCCACCGTCCGCGAACTCGCCGCCGACAACGAGTCGATGGGCGCCGGCGACCTGGTTTCCATCATCGAGGTCATGGGCCGCAGTGCCGGCTGGATCGCCGCCAGCACCGCCCTCGCCAAGCGCCGCGACCAGCCGCATGACGCGCCGCACCTGATTTACCTCCCCGAGATCCCGTTCAGCCAGGAAAAGTGTCTCGAGGACATCCGCCGCGTGCTCAAGCGCGAGAAATACTGCCAGATCGTGGTCTCCGAGGGCCTGACCGACTCCGATGGCAATTACGTCTCGGCTGATCCCGCCACCGACGCTTTCGGCCACGCCCAGCTCGGCGGCGCCGGCGAGTTCATCAAGTCGCTCGTCGAGGCCAACCTGCCCGGCGTGAAGACCCGCCTCTCCGTCCCCGGCCTCATGCAGCGCAGCGCGGCGCATGCCGCCTCCAAGACCGACGCCGACGAGGCCTACCTCGTGGGCCAGGCCGCGGTGAAGGCCGCCGTCAACGGCGAGACCGACAAGCTCATCACGCTCGTGCGTGGTGACGCCGACCATTACACCTGCGAAACCGGCCTCGCGCCGCTCGCGGACGTCGCCAACACCGTCAAGAAGCTGCCCCGCGAATGGATCAACGAGGACGGCGTGAGCATGAACTTCCAGTTCATCCGCTACGCCCAACCGCTGATCCAGGGCGAGGTCGTGGTCCCGCAGGACAACGGCGTGCCGGCGTTTGCCCGCCTCGACAAGGTGCGCGTCGAAAAGACGCTCCCCGCCTACGTCGCCTGAGCCGTCGTCAGCCGAAAAACTTCAGGCCGGTCCCTCGGGACCGGCCTTTTTTGTAGCGCAGGCGTCCCGCCTGCCAACACGCCGGATGCAGGCGGGACGCCTGCGCTACTTCACACCCCGTTGCGCCGCACGCCGTTGATGAGGAACGGCTCCGCAAACGCCACCAGTTTCCCGTCCGGCCGGCGCAGGGGCTCGGCGGAATATTGCGGGAGGTAAACGCGGCGCCAATTCGGGGTGCGGTTGAAGCCGCTGCGGTGCAGCACGGTGCTCGAAAAGCACGCGATGCTGCCGGCAGGCACGATCACGGGATCGCCCGGGTCGGACCCGAAGTAACCCTCGATGTCGTGGCTCTCGGGATTTTCCTTGTGTGGCACCACCTCGCGCGTGCCGGCGCGGGAATACGGCAGCAGGTAAACCGTGCCATTCGCCTCGCTCACATCATCGAGCGTCACCCAGCACGTGATATACGGCCGGTGCGGCGTGCCGACGTAGGCGGAATCCTGATGCCAGCTGAACTTGGCGCCCTTCTCGGGGCCCTTCACGACGAACTGCTCCCAGAAAAGGTAGGCGTTGTCGCCCAACGTCGCGCGGCAGATCTCCGCCATCAGGTCGCTGTAGATGAACTCCACCAGCCGCGTGCCTTTGTGCCGGTTGGCGATGAAATACCGGCTGCCCTTGATGTTGATCCCCTGGTGCGTTTGACCCGCGGCATCCATTTCGGCGTCATACGTCTTTATGAAATCGCCGCAGACCTCCCGCATCATGGCGAGGTGCGCGGCAGGCACGACGCCGGGCAGGACGAAATAGCCCTCGTCACGGAACTGCTGGCGGTCTTTTTCGGAAATCAGGTTCTGCAGGGTGGTGCTCATGGAAATGTTGTAGGGCGGGATCGCTGATCCCGCCGGGTTGTCATTGCGAGCCCGCAACGCGGGCGCGGCAATCCATCCGGATGGATTGCTTCGTCGCTGTCGCTCCTCGCAATGACATCGGGCGGGGTTGGCGATCCCCACGGAATAATCCAGCCTTCATCATCGCGCCGGCGACTGCACCGACGTCACCGCCACATACGGCTCCTCGTGCAGGTCGGCGACGCGCTTGCCGGCCAGCAGCTGCCACCACACGCGGGCGCAGGTCAGCACGACGATCGCCACGAGCACGAGGAATGCGCCCGTCACGGCGGCGTTGATGTAGTTGTTGACCAGCTGGTGCTGCCACGCCGTGACCTGCGCCAGCGTCGCGCCGCCATCCGCCGCCAGCTTCTTCTTCAAATCCGCCGCGGCAGTGAGAAAACCGAGCCGCGGGTCCGCGCTGAAGATCTTCATCCAGCCCGCCGTCATCGTCACCGCGAGCAGCCACGCGAGCGGCAGCAGCGTCGTCCAGGCGTAGCGCGCCCGGCCCATCTTGATCAGCACCGTCGTGCCCAGCGCGAGCGCCAGCACGGCGAGCAGCTGGTTCGCGATACCGAAGATCGGCCAAAGCGAATTGATGCCGCCGAGCGGGTCGATCACGCCCTGGTAGAGAAACCAGCCCCAAGCCCCGACAAAGAGCACCGTCGCCGTCGTGTTGCTCGCGAACGAGCGGGTGTTCGCCAGCGGTTTCCACGCGAGGCCCAGCAAGTCCTGCACGAGGAAGCGCCCCACCCGCGTGCCGGCGTCGATCGTCGTCAGGATGAACAGCGCCTCGAACATGATCGCAAAGTGATACCAGAGCGCCAGCGCCGCCTTGCTTCCGACGACACCGGCAAACATGTGCGCCATGCCCACGGCGAACGTCGGCGCGCCGCCCGTGCGGCCGATCATCGTCTTCTCACCGACGCTCGCGGCGAGGGTGGCCATGTCGGTGGGCGTCACCGGGAAACCCAGCGCCGTGATCTTCGCCGTCACGTCCGCCGCCGTGCCGCCCATGTTGATGGCGAAATACTGGCCCGGCTCCATCGCGCACGCGGCGATGAGCGCCATGATGCCCACGCACATCTCCGTGATCATCGCGCCGTAGCCGATCACCCGGATGTCGCCCTCGCGGGTGATCATCTTGGGCGTCGTGCCCGACGACACCAGCGAGTGGAAGCCCGAGACCGCCGCGCAGGCGATCGTGATGAAGCAGAACGGAAACACCGGCCCCGCAAACACCGGGCCCGTGCCGTCGATGAACTTCGTCACCCCCGGCATCTTCAGGTGCGGCGCGAGGATGACGATCGCCACGGCCAGCGCCGCGACCGTGCCGATCTTCATGAACGTACTGAGGTAGTCGCGCGGCGCGAGCAGCAGCCAGACCGGCAAAATCGAGGCGAGCAGGCCGTAGCCCATGATCCACCACGCGAGCGTCGTGCCGCGCAGCGTGAACACGGCATCCAGCGCCGAGCCGGGAATGAATTTCCCGCCGTAAACCGCGGCGAGCAGCGCCACGACGCCGAACGCCGTGATCCAGCCGAGCCGCGATGAATGGTATCCGCCCGAGCGCATCGCCAGGCCCATCACGACCGCGATGGGCATCGTGGCGGCGATGGTGAAAAGGCCCCACGGGCTCTCGGCCAGCGCCTTGACCACCACCAGCGCGAGCACCGCGAGCAGGATGATCATGATGGCGATGATGCTGATGAGCGCGATGAACCCCGCGAACGGCCCCACTTCCTCAGCCACCATCTGGCCGAGCGACTTGCCGCGCCGGCGCACCGAGCAAAACATGATCACGCAGTCATGCACCGCGCCGCCGAGCGTCGCGCCAACAAGGATCCACAACATCCCGGGCAGAAAGCCGAATTGCGCTGCCAGTACCGGCCCGACCAGCGGACCCGGTCCGGCGATAGCCGCGAAATGGTGGCCAAATACGACCCACCGGTTCGTCTTCACGAAATCCCGGCCGTCCTCGTGCACCACCGCGGGCGTGGCCCGCAGCTCGTCGAGCGTGAGCACCTTGGCCATCAGCCACGCGGAGTGAAAGCGATACGCCACCGCGAACACGCAGACCGCGGCGACCACCATCCAGAGCGCATTGACAGTTTCCCCGCGCGACCAGGCGAGGGTCGCGACGGAGCCGGCGCCGAGCAGGCTGACCGCGCCCCAGCCCAACAGACGTGGCCAGGCAGGACGGGAAAGGACGGAATTCATTGGGGCGATGAACCGAAGTTGGCGCACAAAATGAGAGAACCCTACGCTGGCGCAAGCACGCGAATGGTGCGGGATTGCCAACGAGCGCCCGAGTCCGCCATAAAACCCGACCCCATGCCTTCGATCCCTACCCACCCGCCCGCTGGCTCCGCGCCGGCGAGCAACGGGGACGCCACGCGGCGGCTGCGCGCGGCCTGGCAGCAGATCCGGGAATTCTCGGGGCTGGCCGGGAATGCGACGTATCTCTGGCCGCGCTGGGTCGTGCTGCGCGCGGTGGGCGTCGTTTACCTTTTCATCTTCGCGGGCATCCACCGCGAGGGACAGGCGCTGATCGGCCCGTCGGGCATTGCGCCGCTCGGCGAGTTTTTCGCGGAGCTGCACCAGAACATTCCTTCGACGCTCGAGGCTTTGGTCCGCGTGCCGAGCCTCTTCTGGCTCAACACCAGCGCCGGCATGATCACGTTCCTGACGTGGGCCGGCCTGCTCGCGGCGGTCGCGCTCGTGCTGAACCTCTGGCCGCGGATGGCGTTGTTCAGTTGCTGGCTGATCTTCGTTTCGTTCGTGACGACGTGGCGCGTGTTCACGCCTGCGCAGCTGGACCGGCTGATGCTCGAGGTGGCGCTGCTGTGCATTCCCTTCGCGCCGGCGGGCTTCCGCCCGGGGCTGGGCGCGGCGTCGCCGCCGCGACCGATCGCCCTGTTCATGGTGCGATGGATGATCTTCCGCGTGATGTTCGAGGACGGCGTCGTGAAGCTCGTGTCCGGCGACATCCACTGGCGCAACCTCACCGCGATGGAGGTGATGTATGAGACCAGCCCGTTCCCGACGCTGTTCGGCTACATCGACCACGGCCTGCCGCATGCGTATCACATCTTCGAGATCGCCCTGACCTTCGTGGCCGAGCTCGTGACGCCGCTCCTCGCGATCTTCGCCGGTCGCCGCGGCCGGTGGATGTGCTTCTGGACCTGGCTGGCGCTGCAGGGCGGCATCCAGCTCACCGGCAATTTCGGCTGGCTGAACACCGCGGCCATCGGGTTCAGCCTCGTGCTGTTCGACGACCAGATGTTCATCGCCGCGGCGGAGCGGCTCCGCTGGCGGAAACTGGCGACGTTCCTCGCGTCCCGCGCGACGGCCGTGTCCACCCGCGCGATCGGGGCCTTCAAGCTCTACGGCCTCCGCGCCGCGCTGTGGTTTCATTTTTACCTCACGTTGTTCTTCTTCGCCAAGGCCTGCGGCGTGGCGGTGAACACGCTGCCCTACGCCGTGACGTGGCCCGTGCACCTGCTCTGGGAGTTTCGCAGCGCCAACGGCTACTACCTCTACGCGACGTTCGATCCCGTCCGCTACCAGGTGGAGTTCGAGGGCAGCAACGACGGCGGACAGACGTGGCGGACCTACGAATTTCCCCACATCCCGCAGCACGAGGACCGCGTGTGCCCCTTCATCGCCCCGTGGTTCTGCCGCTTCGAGGCCACGCTGCAGATCGCCGGGTGGAACGGGAAAAAATCCCCGCTCATGCCTGCCGTCGCCGCGCACCTGCTCGTCCGCGACCAGGCCGTGATGGACCTGTTTGTCCGCGATCCCTTCCCGGATCACCCGCCGATGATGATCCGCATGCGGGGCTACCGGATGTTCTTCACGGATTTCGCCACCCATGCCCGCACCGGCAACTACTGGCGCCGTGAAGCCGCCGGCAACTACCTGCCGATGATGTATCTCGACGAGCACGGCGCGGTGGCGCAGTCGAACTTGGACGCGGGCGACGAGGCGATGCGAAATCGAGACTATGGCCCGGCCCGGGAGTTTTTCGCCGCGCAATACACGCTGGGCAATTTCGAGGCCGGGTATCGCCTCGCGGACATCCATCTCCGCGGACTCGGCACGCCGGCGGATCCCGCCAAGGCCTTCGCGATCTACCAGGAACTCGCCCGCGAAGGCGAGGTGACGGCCGAATACGACCTCGGCGTCAGCTACGAGCGCGGCCAAGGCGTGCCCGTGGATTTGGCGGCCGCAGCCAACTGGTATCGGCTGGCTGCGCGCCATGGCTCGCTGGCTGCCGTCTTCAGTCTGGGCTCGATGCACGCCAACGGGCTCATCACGCCGCGCGACGACATCGAGGGCTTGGCGCTACTGCTCGAGGCGGAGACTCGCGCCATGGGCGACGACCCGGCCTCCAGTTTCATCCTCCAATACCAGCCCGCGCTGGCCAAGCGGCTGAAGGAACGCATGGGCCCGGCGGCCATCGCCCAGGCCGAGGTGCGCGCGGCGGATCGATGCCGGACGCCGATTCCGACCGAAGAAACCCCGTAAAGGCTGTTCGGGCAGCGTTTTCCGGGCGGCGGCAGAGTCATTTTAGGCAAAATTTGCGCGGAGACGAACAAGCGGTGCGGGGTTGCGGCGGCGGGAATGTGCGATGATGGTGGCGGCCGGTTTCCCGGCCTAAATCCACCCTCCACTTTCTCCCATTTTCCCTGCGGAATTGATCTTCCGTTCGCTCCTCCGCCCGCAATAAACTCCCCCTTTCCCTTTCTCGCCTGTGATCAACGTCGACCTCGATCTCGTCCGCAAATACGACATTTCCGCCCCGCGCTACACCTCCTACCCGACGGCGGTGGAGTTCAAGGACTTTGCCTCGACCGAGCCCCTGCTGGCGCACCTCGACCGGTCCAATCAGGATGAAACGCTGCCGCTCTCGCTCTATTTCCACCTGCCGTTCTGTGAGACGCTCTGCTGGTTCTGCGGCTGCACCACGGTCATCACGCTCAACCACAAGTCGTCCGACACCTACCTCGATTACCTTGAGAAGGAGGTCGCCTTGCTCGCGCCGAAGGTCCACCCCAAGCGCCGCGTCGTCCAGCTGCACTACGGCGGCGGCACGCCGACGTTCTTCCAGGCGCCCCAGCTCGCGCGACTCGCGAAGCTCATTCGCGAAAATTTCAAGTTCGCCCCCGATGCCGAGCTGAGCGTCGAGGTGGATCCCCGCCGGCTGTCGCACGCGCAGGTTGTCGCGCTCCGTGAGAGCGGCTTCAACCGCGCCTCGCTCGGCGTGCAGGATTTCAACCCGAAGGTGCAGGAGGCCGTCCACCGCATCCAGCCGCGCGCCATGACGGAGCAGGCCATCAACTGGCTCCGCGCCGAGGGCTTCACGTCGCTCAACCTCGATCTCATCTATGGCCTGCCCTACCAGACGGTGGAGACGTTCACCGACACGCTGGAACAGGTGCTCGAGCTCAACCCCGACCGGCTCGCGGTCTTCAGCTACGCGCACGTCCCTTGGATGAAGCCCGCCCAGAAGATTCTCGAGCGCGAGTCCGCGCTGCCTTCGCCCGAAACCAAGCTGGCGATGCTCAAGCTCATCACCGAGACACTCACCAGCCGGGGCTACGTTTACATCGGCATGGACCACTTCGCCAAAGCGACCGACGAACTCGCCGTGGCGCAGGCGGCCCACACGCTCCAGCGCAATTTTCAGGGCTACAGCACGCGCGCCGGCGCAGAAATCCTGTCGTTCGGCATCTCGGCGATCTCGCAGACGCCCTTCAGCTACCGCCAGAACCACAAGACGCTCGAGCCCTACTACGCCGCGCTCGATCGCGGCGAGGTGCCCGCGCTCCGCGGTCGCGAGCTCAGTGACGAGGACGCCCGCCGGCGCGACGTGATCATGCGCGTCATGTGCCACCTCGGCCTCGACTACGCCGCGCTGTCGCGCGAGTTCGGCTTCGATTTTGCCTCCCGCTACGCCGCGGAACTCGCGCGTCTCACGCCCCTCGCCAAGGACGGGCTCGTGAAACTCTCCCCCACGGGCATGCGCGTGACCGACCTAGGCCGCCTTTTCCTCCGCAACATCGCCGTGTGCTTCGACGCGTATTACGCGCCGGAATCAAAACGCCATTCCCGGACGGTCTGAGCGGAGGACCCCGCCATGCCGCCGCCCGCCGCGCCCCTCCCCGTCGCCGTCATCGGCGGCGGCCTCACCGGCCTCACCGCCGCGTGGAATCTCCGCCGCTCCGGCGTGCCGGTGGTCGTGTTCGAGTCGGCGCCCGCGCCCGGCGGCGTGATCGCTTCGACGCGCGACGGCGATTGGTTGTGGGAAACCGGGCCGAACACGCTCCTCGAAGGCTCCGCCGACATCACCGCGTTTGTGGATGCGATCGGCCTCGGCGGGCGCCGGCAATACGCGGCCGACGCCGCTAAGAACCGCTACGTCGTCCGCGACGGTCGACTCGTGGCGATGCCGACTTCACCGATGGGGTTCGTCACTACGCCCCTGTTTTCGATCTGGGCCAAGCTCGGCCTCATTGGCGAAGTGTGGCGCCCGAAGTCGCCCGCCGATGCCGAGGAAAGCGTGGCGGACTTTGTGGAACGCCGGCTGGGACGCGAATTTCTCGACTACGCGATCAATCCATTCGTCGGCGGCGTGTATGCGGGCGACCCGCGGCGGCTGTCGGTGCGCCATGGGTTTCCCAAGCTCCACGCCCTCGAGCAGGAGCACGGCTCGCTGTTGCGCGGGGCACTCAAGCGCCGCAACACCAGCGGCGGGCCGAAGGGCCGGATCTTTTCGTTCCCCGAGGGACTCGCCGAACTGCCGCGGGGCCTCGCCGCTTCGGTCGGTGATGCCGTGCGCTACTCCACCCGCGTGCAGACGGTGCGGCGGACCGAGGGACACTGGGAAATCCTCAGCGCCAGCGGCGGTGCGACCCGCTCCGAGTCCTTTTCGTCCGTGCTCTGCGCCCTCCCGGCGGACGCGGTTGCGTCGCTGCAATTCGAAGGCGTGAACGGCGCCAGCCGGCTGGCGGAACTGCGCGAGATCGAGCAGCCGCCGGTCGTTTCAATCTTCACGGGCTACCGCCGCGAGGACGTCGCCCACGCACTCGACGGCTTCGGCCTGCTGATGCCCGAGGTCGAGAAGCGCCGCATCCTCGGTTGCCTGTTTTCCAGCACGCTGTTCCCCGGTCGCGCGCCCGCCGGGCACGTCGCGCTCACGACGTTTGTCGGCGGCGTGCGGGCACCGGAGCTGACGCAGCGCGACGACGCCGGTTTGCAGCAACTCGTGCGCGAGGAACTGGGCGACCTGCTCGGCGTGCGGGGCGAGCCGGTGTATTGCCACATCCAGCGCTGGGCGCACGCGATCCCGCAATACACCCTCGGCTACGCGCGGTTCAAGGCGATCTTCACCGACGTGGAGGCGGCCGCGCCGGGCCTGCACTTCGGCGGCAACGCCCGCGACGGCATCTCCCTCGCCAACTGCATCGCGTCCGGCCAGCGGCTGGCGCGGACGGTCACGCCGGCGACTGCGAGCTGAAGCTGCGCCATTTGGCCAGCGGCACGCTGCCGACGAGGATGAGGAGCACCTGGCTGGCGACGAACGCCAGCAGCCACCAGAACGCGGCGTCCATGAAGCCGTAGCTGTGCAGGCCGACGCCGAGCATGTTGACGCCGAACCAGCTCCAGCTCGTCACGATGTTGCCGAAGATGGCGAGGTTCATCAGGCCGCGCTGCTTCACCAGGCCGCCCCAGCGGGCGTGGAGGATGAGCGCGTTCCACAAGACGATGATCAGCGCGCCGTTTTCCTTCGGGTCCCAGCCCCAGAAGCGGCCCCACGACTGGTCGGCCCAGATGCCGCCGAGCACGGTGCCAATGAAACTGAACAGCGTCGCGAAGCACACGATGCCGTAGACCATCCGCGCGAGGGAGTCGGCGGTGGCCTTGTCGAGCGACTTGGTGAACACGCCGCGGATCACGTAGAGCAGCGCGAGGAAGCCCGCGAGGAACGTCGCCGCGTAACCGACCGTCACGGTGACGACGTGCGTCGCGAGCCAGAAATTGGAGTCGAGTACCGCGCGCATCATCTCGAGCGTGTCGCCGCCGAGTGCGAGATGGTGCGCGATCAGCAGCGTGCTGAAACCGACGAGGCCGGCGGTGACGCTGCCGATGGCGTTGCGATACAGCCGCTCGAGCACGAGGCAGAGCGCGACCGCGACCCAGCCGACGAAGAGCGCGGAGGAGTAGAGGTTGGTGACCGGGGGGCGTCCCTCGAGCCACATGCGGATGCCAATGCCGACGGTGGCGAGGATCCACGCCAGCAGCACGAGGCGGAAGGCCGCGCGGCCGAGTTCGTCGGGCCACTTGAGCCAGGAGAACACCGCGACGAGAAACGCCACGACGTAAATCATCATGCTGGTGTAGAACGGTTCCGCGGAATTGAAGCGGGCCTCGGTGTCGCACTTGGACATCAGCGACGGGATCGAGCGGTCGAGTCCGGCGCGATAATCGTGGACCAGCGTGTTGAAGGTCGCCGGCTGGTAGCCGCGCCACGCGAGGCCGAGCTGGGCGTAGAACGCCAGCGCCGGGTCGAGTTTGCCGTGGTCGAGGCTCTGGCGCAGCGCGGCGCCGGCGTTGCCCCAGCCCATCGGGTCCGTCGGGCGGTTCTGCGGCGGGATCACCCGGAGATAGCCGAGCGACTCGAGCGTCGCCGCGGTGTCGCTCAGGCCGAGGATCACCTTCGCCGCCGACATGTCCGGTGCCTTGCCCGAATGCTGCGCCGCCACCGCGGCCAGGCCGGCGGGGACGGTCGCGTTGAACGTGGCCAGCTGCTCGAGGTAATGGTCGTCGTTCGGCGGCAGCAGGCTGACCTGCAGGCTCTGGTAGAGCACGATGGACTCGCGCAGCTGGATGACCGCCTTCTGAAACGGCGTGCGCACCGCGGACTCCACCGCGTCGGCGAGCTTGGACTGTCGCTCCAGCTCAGGCAGGCCCTTCTGGACCTTATCGAAGGTGAACCGATTCTTCCCGACCCCGAATCCGTCCTCCGCCGTGAGATTGAGCAGCGCGAGCACGTCCGGATTGTCGATCTCGAAGGTCGGATACGCGTTGGCGACCTCGGGCCGGTAAAGCACGTCGAGCAGCCACTCCGTGGGCGTGATCGTGCGGCCGTTGGGCGCGGTGACGCGCTGGCGGCCCTGCAGCATCAGCAGCGAGGTGCGCGCGACAGTGTCGAGCGGCTTGATGCGGCCGTTGACGAGCGTCGGCAGGCGGCTGAAGGCCACGAGGTCGTATTCGGCCGGGTTGCGCGGCGGCAGGAGCGTGGCGACGATGGCGAGGACCGCGAGGATCAGGATCGAGAGCGGAAGAAAGCGTTTCATGGAAAAGAAAGGTAGGTTACGCCGCGACCACGCGCCGGCGGGCGAAAAAGCCGGTGAGGTGGATGCCGAATTGGATGAGGAGCCCGACCGTCATCAGCGCGCACGCGATATAGGGAATGAGCCAGCTGGGGTTGCGCACGACCTGGAGCACCGTCGTCTGGTCGTTGTTCTCGAAGCCCGCCTGGTAGAACGTCATCCCGGCATAGCGCAGCGGGTTGTTCATGTAGATCAGCACTTCGCGATCGTCGCGGCCGTCGGGCGTCGTCAGGCGGATGCGGCTGGAGAAATTCTTCGGGATGTCCGTGCCGGCGTAGCGGTCGTGGCTGAACTTCAGCAGCGTGAGCGTGTAAGGCTGGTAGCTCCGCACGAAGCGCAGCGCGATCTTCCAGTTGCGGCCGGCAAAGGCGAAGCGCTGCGGCTCATCGAGCAGCGGCGAGACCAGCCACGTGCCGAGCGAACCATCCGGGCCGATCAACTCGATGTAGGCGGCGGGAATGTTGCGCTCATCCTGCTTGTAGGTGAGCGGCTGGAGCGTCGCGAGCACCTGCGGCCCGACGCCCTGCGTGGCGGGCGCGGACGGATCCGCCGGCTGCATGGGACCGCGCATGGCCAGCGTGGCGTTGGGAAAATACGTCTTCACCGCGACGCGGAACGGCAGCTTGGGGTGCTGCACCGTCTCCAGGCGCGCGAGGGGCTTTTCGGGAATCGCGACGACCTCGTCGAACTTGGGGTCCGTCGTGTCCGTGAGCACCAGCTCCACGTTGCGGTAGCTCTCCGCGTAGTTCTTGCTCTGGCCCTGGTCGAGCCGCAGCTGGAACTCATCCTGCCAAAGGCCCGTGAGCAGCTGGCCGACGAGCAGGAGGATCAGGCCGGCGTGCGCCAGCCAGATGCCGGTTTTGCGCCACGTGAGCTTGAAGCGGTAGAAATGCGCGCCGAGGAGGTTGATCAGCAGCAGGCCGCCGATGGTGTAGCCGCCCGGGAACACCGCGAGCGACACGTTGCCGATTTTCCAGAACACCACGAAGGTGTGGAAATATTTCTCCTGCACCGCCCAGATGCCGAGATTCACCTGGTCGATGGTCGCGGCCAGGATGAGGACGATGGAGAAAACGATCAGCAGGACCGTCAGTTTGAGCGAGACCAGCAGGTCCCGGAGATCGCGGAGCAAGGTGGGCATGGGAATCAGGGAGCCGAGAGGGATTGCACGAAGGCGAGGAAGGCGGGCTTTTCCTTGGCGACCAGGTCAACGGGACCGGTCAGCTTGAAGAACCACGTCGCGCCGTTGAACGGCACGATCGCGCCGAGCATGCGCACGGGCTTGTCCGCGGACCCACCCGAGAAGTCGACCAGCGTCGCGCTCAAGCCGTGCGGCGTGAGACGCGTCACCGCGCCCTCCACTTCAGTCGCCGCGAGCGGCGCAAGACCCAGCTGGCCGCGCCAGCGGTTGACGTTGGCCAGCTCGCCGCCGACGTCGCCGGGGAAAGCCGTGACTGAAAGATCTCCCACCGCGCCGGCCTCGCCGGGGATCGCGTAGGTGGCCTTGCGCATGGCGGTGGGCGGACGGCTCTGCCAGTTCGCCGGCGCGGTCCAGTTGAGCCCGGGGCCAGCGGCTTTCGTCACGGGGGTGTTGGCCATGTCCGAAGCGACGGGAGCGGAGACCGTGATCGACGGGTGATCCGGCGGCAGCGCCGTATCCGCGGCGACAACCGACCCGCCGGAGGCTTTCAACGTTTGGAGGAACATCAGGAATGTCGGTTTCGCGTTTTCCACGACGGCATTGGGGCCCATCAGCTTGAAAAACCACGTCGCGCCGCCAAAGGGCACCATGGCCCCCAGCATCCGGACCGGCTTTTCCGCCGGGCCGCCCAGCAAGTCGACGACGGCAATCTGCAATTCACCGGCTGTGAGGCGGGTGATCGCAGCGGCTTCTTCGGAGTCCGTCACGGGAGCGAGGCCCAGCTGGCCACGCCAGCGGTTGAGATTCGCGAGTTCGCCGCCGACGTCGCCCGGGAAGGCCGTGACGGCGAGTTCGGCGCCCTCGGCCACGACCAGCGTGGCTTTGCGCATGCCGGAGGCGGGCTTGGTCTGCCACGCGGACGGGACCGTCCACGTCAGGCTGGCGCCCTCCGCCCGGGCCACCGGCAGGTCAGCCATGCCGGGTTGGGCGGCCATGCCAGGCTGGGCCGCCGCGGCGGGGTCCGCCGGGGCTTGGGCCGCGGGAGCGTCCTTTTCCTTGGAAATGCGGTAGTCCGCAATTTTTGAGTCGCGACATGCCCCCAGCAACAGCGGGAGCACGAGAAGGGAAAGCCGGGAGTGACGCATGGGAAAAGGAAGAGTTGGTAGAGGGAAACGAGAGGCTGGCAACCCGCCAGACGCTGAGTCCGACAGGCTTCCGTAACATTGAACTTACCTAAAATGGCCGAAAAACCGAGGCCCGGCTGCGCATTTCTTGCGCACCTTTGGGCGGCGATTGTGGGAAAGCCGCAAACTGCTGGCAGCGGCCAACATTATGAGTCAGTTTCGGGCCATGGCCACCCCGCCCACCCCGCCCACCCCGCCCTCATCCGGTCTCAGCTGCCCCGTGCCGCTGTCCCACCGGACGGAAATCACCGTCGGCCACGGCGGGGGCGGACGCCTGACGCAGGAGTTGATCGACCGGGTTTTCCGGCCGGCGTTTGCCAATCCCGCCCTCGAGGCCCAGCACGACGGCGCCCTGCTCCGCCTGCCCGATGGCACGCGCCTGGCGTTCACCACGGACTCCCATGTCGTGAGCCCGCTTTTCTTTCCCGGCGGCGACATCGGCGAAATCGCGGTCAACGGCACGGTCAACGACCTCTGCATGTGCGGCGCCCGGCCGCTGTGGCTGAGCGCGGGGTTCGTCCTCGAGGAAGGTTTTCCCATCGCCACCTTGGAAAAGGTCGTCGCGTCCATGAAGGCCGCGGCCGTCGTCGCTGGCGTGAGCATTGTGACCGGCGACACCAAGGTCGTGGAACGCGGCAAGGGCGACGGCCTCTACGTCACGACGGCGGGCGTCGGAGTCATCGAAACGAAACTAACCATCGCGCCCGCGAGCATCCGCGCGGGCGACGCGGTGATCCTCAGCGGCGACATCGGCCGGCACGGCATGGCCATCATGGCGACGCGCGCCGGGCTCGAATTCGAAAGCGCGCTCGTGAGCGACTGCGCGCCGCTCGTGGCGCCCGTGCAGGCGCTGCTGCAATCCGGCCTCGAAATCCACTGCCTGCGCGATCTCACGCGCGGCGGCCTGGCCACGACCCTCGTCGAACTCGCGGAGTCGTCGAAACTCTCCATCGCCGTCGATGCCGCGAAGATTCCCGTGTCCGAGCTGGTCCAAGGCGCTTGTGAAATCCTCGGCCTCGACCCGCTCTACGTCGCCAACGAGGGCCGATTCGTGTGCCTTGTGCCGGCCGCACAGGCGGCGGAAGCGCTCGCCATCATTGCCAAGACGGCGCCTGGCGGGCCGCCGGCGGTGATCGGGCACGTGGACGCCGGCCCCGCCGGCCAGGTAACACAGCGCAGCGTGATCGGCGCCGAGCGGATTGTGGACCGGCTCAGCGGCGAGCAGCTGCCCCGGATTTGCTGAACCTCAACCCGAGTGCGGGTGGCGGTGCTGGAGGATGTGCGGGCACTCGAGCCCGTGCGCCAGCATCAGCGCCTCGTCGGCCAGCAATGTCGTGGTCACGCCGTCGGCCATGACGCGGCCCCCGTCGAGAATCACGGAGCGCGGGCAGAGTTCGACGACCAGCTCGAGATCATGCGTGGCGATCAGCAGCGTGGCCTTGATCCGGCGCAGCAGCGCGATCAGCTCGCGGCGTCCGCGCGGGTCGAGCCCGCTGGTCGGTTCGTCCAGCACGAGAATGGTGGGCTCGCACGCGAGCACGCCCGCGAGACAGGCGCGGCGCTTCTCGCCGTTGCTGAGATGATGCGGCGGCCGGTAGCCGAGATGCACAAGCCCGACTTCCTCGAGCGCCGCCTGCACGCGCGATTCCACCTCGGCGGGCGCCAGGCCCAGTTGCTGCGGACCGAACGCTACGTCCTCGCGCACCGTGGCGCAGAAAAGCTGGTCATCGGGGTCCTGGAACATCAGGCCGACCGAACGGCGGATCTGGGCGACGTTCTCGCTGGTGATCGTGCCGCCATGAATCGCCACCGCGCCGCCGCGATCGGTGAGCCGCTCCGGCAGGATGCCGTTGAGGTGACGCAGCAGAGTCGATTTGCCGGAGCCGTTGGGACCTAACAGGCCGACGCACTCACCCGGACCGACGGACAGGCAGACATCGTGCAACGCCACCGTCCCGTCGGGATAGGTGTAGCGCAGGTCGCGGATGTCGATGGCAGGTTTCATCGCCAGCCCCTCGCGCACATGGCGTCGTAGACGTGCTCGGCCCGCTCGGAGGCGCGCACAAACAATTGCCCGACCACCGTCGCCGCAGTGCGCCAGGCCAGCCAACGGCTGCGGTTGAACGTCCGGCTCGCGCGCGCCCGGTTCATGCGTTCGCTCTCGTCGCCGAGCACAAAAAGATAGCGCTGCATCAGCGCCAGCGTCGTCACCAGCAGCGCCGGCACGTGGGCGCGGCGCAGGACCGCGAGCAGTTCGCCGAAGGGCGTTGTCGACGCCAGCAGGATCACCGTCGCAAGGCACAGCCCGCTGCGCAGCGCCATGATTCTCCAGTCCAGCGCGCCGCTCCGGTGCCACGCCGCCGCCAGCGCCACGCCGGCGATGAACGGGGAAAGCGCAAGCAGCCGCAGCAGCAACGGGCCAGGCGCGATCCGGCCTGCGAGCATCACCGCCACGAGCACCACGCCCACGCCGACAAACCACGCCGACCAGCCGGCGGGGACGAGCGCAGTTCCGCCAACGAGCACGAGGGCGGCGGCAAGTTTCACCGCTGCAGGCCAGCGCGACACCGGGCCGAAGCGGCGCGGGTCAGCGGACGCGAAGGGTTGGGGAAACAGGGCCATCATCGCGAATTAGCTGGCACGCGCGCCGGCTTTTGCACCACCAGCTGGCTGAAACCGATCGCGAGGCCAAACACGACCAGCACGCCCAGCGCGCCGGCCAGCGCCGTGGACACACCCGGCGAGGCCAAACCCGGCACGTGATAATCCGCCACGGGCGAAGTGATCAGCGGGCTCCACTCGCGGTGCGCGAAACCCAACTTTGCCGCGATGGACTCGAGCCCGTCCGGCCACGGACACGCGAACGGCGCGACGAACAACGCCACGCCCAGCGCCGTAAGCAGGCCAAGCACGACAAATTCACGCACCTTCGCCGGCGCGAATCCCGCGGTTGCTCGCTCGGGCAGCAGATCCGGCCGCGTCCGCACAATCGCGAGGAACACGAGCGCGCTGACCGCGCCCTCTCCCAGCCCGATCAAGGCATGCACTCCCGCCATCGCGGGCAAACCCACGCGCCACGCGACTGTGCCGGACCATGCCAGCTGGCCGGCGCACGAGATGGACGCGAGAACCGTCGAACACCAGCCGGCGAAGGCCAGCGCCGCCACCTGCCCGCGAAGTCCCGGCAACACGCGTGCGACCAGCCGGAAAATCGCGTAGCCGGTGAACGTCGAGACGAGCCCCATGTTGAAAATGTTCGCCCCGAGCGCCATCACGCCGCCGTCGGCGAAAAGAAAGCATTGCACGATGAGCACCGTCGACACGACCACGACGGCAGCCGCCGGCCCCAGCAACGCCGCGACCAACGCCCCGCCGACGAGATGGCCCGAGGTGCCTCCGAGCACCGGAAAGTTGACCATCTGCGCGGCAAACAGGAACGCTGCAGCCAAGCCCAGCAGCGGCACGCGACGCGGCGGCAGCTCCAAACGAACCGAACGCAGCGCATACCCGAGACCCGCAGCCGACAACCCGCCCGTGACGAGGGCGGTCTTGGCGTCCAAGAATCCATCTGGGATATGCATGGGCTGTAGTGGTTTACCTATACTTTAATGTGTAATGATTGCAGTTGTCTTTAACTAACCCTTCGCCTCAGCCGTTGCGAGGGCCCGGCTGCGGTAGCGGTAATACGCGGCGCAAGCGCCTTCGCTGGAAACCATGGGCGCGCCGAGCGGGTGCTCCGGCGTGCAGCGCGTGCCGAACGCCGGGCAGTCGTGCGGCTTCCGCAAGCCGCGCATGATTTCGCCGCTGATACACTCGGTCACGCAGTTGGCGCGCGCGGCGGTGAGTTTAAACCGGCGCGCAGCGTCGTAGCCGAGGTATTCCGGCCGCAACGCGAGCCCGCTGCGCGGGATGACGCCGAGGCCGCGCCAGTCGCGGTCGGAGATTTCGAACACCTGCTCCACGATGCGCCGCGCATGGACGTTGCCCTCGCTCCGCACGGCGCGCGCGTAGGCGTTCTCGACTTCGGCGCGGCCGGACTCGAGCTGCTTCACGCAGAGCAAAATCCCCTCGAGGATGTCCACCGGCTCGAAGCCCGTGATGATGATGGGGACGCCGTGCTCGCGGGCGATCGGGCCGTATTCCTGGGTGCCCATGATCGTGCAGACATGCCCGGCGGCGAGGAAGCCCTGCACGAGGTTGTCGGGCGCGCTGAGGATCGCGCGCATCGCCGGCGGCACCAGCACGTGCGACGTGAGGATGGAGAAATTCTTCACGCCCTCGCGCTCCGCGCGGAGCACCGACATCGCGTTCGCCGGCGCGGTCGTCTCGAAGCCCACCGCGAAGAACACCACCTGTCGGCCGGGATTTTCCTTGGCGAGCGTCACGGCATCGAGCGGCGAGTAGAGAATGCGGACGTCACCGCCGCGCGCCTTGGCCGTGAGCAGGTCAATGCCGTTGCCCGGCACCCGCAGCATGTCGCCGAACGAGCAGAGAATGACGTTGTGCTTCAGCGCCAGCTCGACGGCCTGGTCAATCAAGTCGGCGCTGGTCACGCAGACCGGGCAGCCGGGACCGTGCACGAGCGTCAGGCTGGGCGGCAGCAGTTCATCGAGACCGAACTTGACGATGGCGTGCGTCTGGCCGCCGCAGATTTCCATGATCGTGCAGGGCCGGGTGACGGCGCGCGTGATGGCGCCGGCCAGCGTGCGGACGAGCGCCGCGTTGCGGTATTCGTCGACGTATTTCATGGCGGGGACATGACGGGCGGGGGGACGTCGAGCCCGTCGAGTTCACCCATCGCCTGCAGATAGCGGTAGGTTTCCTCGGCCTCCTTCGGGTCGATCGTGCTGATGGCGACGCCGACGTGGACGAGCACATAGTCGCCCAATTTCGCCTCGGGCGTGCAGGTGAGGCTGATCAACTTGACGACACCGGCGAAGCTGACCTTCGCGGCGCGGAGCAGCGGGTCATCGCCTAGCACTTCAACAATCTTACCGGGGACAGCGAGGCACATGGGGTTGGGGTGGGGTTAAGATTCACGGAACGGCGACGGAGGTGAGGCCCCAGAGCGCGCCGAGCGCCTGGCCGGCGGCGATATTGCCGTCGTTGGGGGGAAGTTCGCGGTGCGTGAGGACTTCGAATTTCGCCGCGTGCAACGCCGCCACGGTGAGATCCAGCAAAAGCACGTTCTGGAAACAGCCGCCCGACAGCGCGACCGTGCCGACGCCGGCGCGCTGCGCGATGTCCACGATGCCGCGGGCGAGGGCCACATGAAACGCGAAGGCCAAGCCGGCGGTGTCCTGTCCCGACCCGCGTTGCGCCAAAAGTCTTTCGAGGAGCGGCTGCCAGTCGAGCTCGAGCCGGGCACCGCCGCCAGCTGCCAGGGACTTCACCGGCAGCGAAAACTCAGGCGCAGAATCCGACCCGCGGATGGCCGCAGCCTCAACAGCGAGGGGTGTCTGGCCCTCGTAACGATTGCGGACGCCCAATCCGAGGAGCGCGCCCACGGCGTCGAACAGCCGCCCGGCGCTCGTGGTGACCGGCGCGTTGAGCCCGCGCTGCAGCATGGTTTGTAAAATCGTCGCGTCGCCGCCCAGCAGGCCGAATTGGCGGGCCAGTTCACCGAAGCGCGCGTCCTTCGTCTCGTAGAGCAGTCCCAGCGCCACGCGCCGGGGATCGCGCACGGCCGCGTCGCCGCCTGCGAGCCGGAACGACCGCAGCCGGGCAAACCGGCTCGCCTCGCCCTTCTCGAGCAGGAGAAATTCGCCGCCCCAGACCGTGCCGTCCTCGCCGTAGCCGGTGCCATCCCACGCCACGCCGAGCACGCCGTCGGCCGCGCGCCGGTTTTCCAGCAGGCATGCGAGCACGTGAGCCAAGTGGTGTTGCACCGCGGTGATGGGCAGCCCCATCTGCTGCGCGTGCCGCGTCGAGGCGTAATCCGGGTGCTTGTCGCACGCGACTCCAGTGAATTCCGCGCCGAGCAGCTTCCCGAGCATTTTTTCGGTCCGGCGGAAAACTCCCACCGTCGCAGCCCCGCCCAGGTCGCCGATGTGCGGGCTCAACACGACTTGCGTGCCACTCGCGACGGCGATGGTGTTCTTCATTTGCGCGCCGACACAGAGCCAGCGGCCCCCAAGCGACGACGGCAGCGTCAACGGCGCCGGCGCCCAACCGCGGGCGCGCCGCAGCAACACGGGGCCGGACTCTGCCAGGCGCAGCACTGAATCGTCCACCGGGTGCGAGATGGGCCGGTCGTGGTCGAGGAAGGCGTCGGCGATGTCCGCCAGCCGCACGTGCGCCTCGGCCGCGTCGATGCAGAGCGGCTCGTCCGCAAGATTTGCGCTCGTGGCCACAAGGGGCCGCCCGATCGCTTCGAGCAACAGGACCTGCAGCGGCGCATACGGCAGCAGCGCACCGACCCACGGGTTGCCCGGGGCGATGCCCTGCGCCAGTGCGCCGTCCGGGCGGCGCGGCAGGAGGACGATCGGGGCGGCTGGCGAAGCGAGCAATTGCGCGGCGGCCTCCGAGACTTCCGCTTCGGCGCGCACGGCGGCGAGGTCGCGGAACATCACGGCGAAGGGTTTCTCCTCGCGATGCTTGCAGCGCCGGAGTTCCGCTACGGCCGACTCGGACGTCGCGTCCGCCATGAGATGGTATCCGCCGACGCCCTTGACCGCGAGCACGAGGCCGTCGCGCAGCAGGTCCGCCGCGATCGTCACCGCGGCATCGCCAGTGCGCAGCGTGCGCCCGGCGGGCGTGGTCAGGGTGACCTGCGGCCCGCAAACCGGGCAGGCGTTGGGCTGCGCATGAAAGCGGCGGTCGGTCGGGTCAATGTATTCGCACTCGCACTCCGGGCACATGCGAAACGCGCGCATCGTCGTGCGCGGCCGGTCATAGGGCAGCCCTTCGAGAATGGAATAACGCGGGCCACACTGCGTGCAGTTGATGAAGGGATAGCGATGCCGGCGATCCGCCGGGTCGAGCAGCTCGCGCCGGCAATCGGCGCACAACGCGAGGTCGGGCGGCACGGCGGCGGACACCGTCAGGCCGGCCGGGCCGCTCGCGATGATTTCAAAGCCCACTCCCGCCGGCGTAGTGGAGGCGTCGGCCGGCTGCGGCTCGACCAGGGCGATTCGGGCTGCAGGAGGCGCCTCGGTGCGCAGGGCGCGCAGGAGGGAGCTGACGGCGGCCGGCGGCCCGACGGCGCGGATGAGCACGCCCTCGCGGTCGTTCTGCACCCAGCCCCGCACGCTCAATCGCGCGGCGGCGCGCTGGACGAACGGACGGAAGCCCACGCCCTGCACGATGCCGCGAACGCGGAAGAGCACATCGGTTTCGTGGGCGAGCGAGGCCATGGCGGGGGCAGGTTCAACGCTGGGGATTGAGGGAGCGGAGGTAATCGAGCCACTCCGCGACGCCCTCGCCCGAGCGGCTGGAGAGCTGGATGAGCCGCGCCGTGGGCGCGATGCGGCGGATGTTCTCGACGGCGACGTCGCGCTTGAAGCCCAGGGCGTCGGCGATGTCCACCTTCGTCAGGAGCACGAGGTTGGCGGACTTGAAGATCGGCGGGTATTTCAGCGGCTTGTCCTCGCCCTCGGTGCACGAGAGGAGCACGACGCGGACCTGCTCGCCGAGGTCGAAGGACGCGGGGCACACGAGGTTGCCGACGTTCTCGATGAAGAGGATCTTGACGCCCTCGAGGTCGAGCGACTCGACGCCGCGCGCGACCATGGAGGCGTCGAGGTGGCAGGTGCCGCCGGTGGTGATCTGCGCGACGGGCGCATGGGCGCGGCGGAGGCGGAGACCGTCGTTGTCCGTCTCGAGGTCGCCCACGACGACGGCGCACTTGGTCTGCCGGCCGAATTCGTCGAGCGTGCGCTCGAGCAGCGTGGTTTTGCCGGAGCCGGGCGAGGACACGAGGTTGAGCGCGACAAGGCCGCGGCCGAGGAAGTAGCCGCGGTTGCGCTCGGCGAGGATGTCGTTTTTTTCGAGCAGCGGCACGCGCAGGTCGACGGCGCGCACGGCGGCGCCGCCATCGGGACCGGCAGCCAGGGTGGCCGAAACTTCGGCGGCGAGCGGGGCGGACAGCAGGCGACCCGGGCGGGCGGCGGCGCCGCTGAGCGGATGAATCTGGCACTCGTCCGCAGGGGTAATTTCAGGGGTGGGGTTCATGGGGGTTCAGGACATTTCGAGACGCGAGAGCTCCATCTCGTGGCCCTGCCGGACCTCGCCGGACAGGCGGCCGCAGTGGGGACAGACGTAGATGAAGCCGGATTCGACGCCAAATTCCTGGGCGCACGCCGCGCACCACGCGCGGGCGGGCACGGATTCCACCTCGAGTTGCGCACCGGCAGCCGCCGTGCCTTCCGTCACCACGTCGAAGGCAAACCGCAGCGAATCCGGCTCGACGCCGGAGAGCGTCCCGATGCGCAGCACCATCCGGTGAATCCGGCTCGCCTGGTGCGCGCGCGCCTCACGCAGGGCTGCGTCAACGGCGGATTCCATGATGCCGAGTTCGTGCATGGGGATGTTGAGCAATAGATGCGCATCGCGCGAGCGCGTCCAGTGAACACGCCGAAATGACAAGATTTGCTCATCCTTTCCCAATAACCGCACAACCCCCCGCGCGGTTTTATTTTAGAGTGTGGCCCTACCCCAGTTCCCCGGCGGATCGGCAATCACCCCGATCTTCTCCCCAACGTTATCCCACCCCGTCGTCTTCCTCCCACGGAAAAATTCCCGCTATGAATTCACTGACGAAAATGAACGAGACCGTGCCCACGATTTACGAACAGATGGTCTCCCGTGGCGTTGATCGCCGCGACTTCCTCAAGTTCTGCGCCTGGATGGGCGCGTATCTCGGACTCGAACACAGCGCCACCGCGCAGATCGCCCACGCGATCGAGACCAAGCGCCGGCTGCCGGTGGTGTGGATGCATTTCCAGGAGTGCACCTGCTGCAGCGAGTCGTTCCTGCGCTCGTCACACCCGATCGTCGCGGACATCCTCTTGGACAAGGTTTCACTGGATTACACCGAGACCCTGCAGGCGGCCGCGGGCTTCCAGTCCGAGGAAATTCTCCAGGAGACGATCACCAAATACAAAGGCGAGTATCTCTTGCTCATCGAGGGCTCGATCCCGCTCGGCGCCGACGGCGCGTATTGCGTGATCGCCGGCAAGTCCGCGCTCGACACCGTGCGCGAGGTCGCCGCGGGGGCGAAGGCCATCATCGCGTGGGGCAACTGCGCCAGCGCGGGCTGCGTGCAGGCCGCCAACCCGAACCCGACGCAAGCCATGCCGGTCAGCGCGATCCTCAAGGACAAGACCGTGATCAACGTGCAGGGCTGCCCGCCCATCGCCGAGGTCATGGCCGGCGTGCTGGTGCACGTGCTCACCTTCGACCGCCTGCCGCAGCTCGACAGCCTCGGCCGCCCCAAGGCGTTCTACTCCCGCCGCGTCCACGACACCTGCGCGCGCCGCGCCAATTACGACGCCGGCCTGTTCGTCGAGACGTTCGACGACGAGAACGCGCGCCAGGGCTACTGCCTCTACAAGGTCGGCTGCAAGGGCCCGACCACCTACAATTCCTGCAGCACGATGAAGTGGAACAACGGGACCAGCTACCCGATCCAGTCGGGCCACGGCTGCATCGGCTGTTCCGAGGCCAAGTTCTGGGACAACGGGCCGTTCTACCAGCGGCTCACGAACTTCCCGGGCTTCGGCATCGAGGCCACCGCCGACAAGGTCGGCCTCACCGTCGGCGGCGTCGTGGCCGCGGGCGCGCTGACCCACGCAGTGCTCACGAATTTCCGCAAACACGAGGAAATCGGCGAGCAGCCCGGCGAAAAAGCCACGCCCCCGACCCCGCCCTCCGTCAAACCCTGAACTAGCGAAACCCTTCCCCCATGAGCAACCGAATCGTCGTTGATCCCGTCACCCGCATCGAGGGCCACCTCCGCATCGAGGCCGAAGTGAAGGACGGCAAGATCGTGGACGCCTGGAGCGCCGGCACCATGGTGCGCGGCTTGGAAATCATCCTGAAAGGCCGCGACCCCCGCGACGCCTGGGCCTTCTGCGAGCGCGTCTGCGGCGTCTGCACCACGGTGCACGCCCTCGCCTCCGTCCGCGCGGTCGAAGATGCCCTCAGCATCAAGATCCCGCCGGCCGCCGAGCTGATCCGCAACATCATGTATTGCGTGCAGAACGTGCAGGACCACGTCGTGCACTTCTACCACCTGCACGCGCTCGATTGGGTCGATGTCGTCAGCGCCCTCAAGGCCGACCCCGCCGAGGCCTCGCGCATCGCGCAGAGCATCTCCCACTGGCCGAAAAGCTCGCCGGCCTACTTCGCCGACCTGCAGAAGCGCCTGACGGGCTTCGTCGCCAGCGGCCAGCTTGGCATTTTCGCCAACGCCTACTGGGGCCATCCCGCCTTCAAGCTGCCGCCCGCGATCAACCTGATCGGCGTCGCGCACTATCTCGAGGCACTGGAGTGGCAGAAGGAGATCGTGAAGGTGCACGCCGTGTTCGGCGGTAAGAACCCGCACCCCAACTACCTCGTGGGCGGCATGCCCTGCTCCATCAATCTCGACGAAGCCAACGCCATAAACTCGGAGCGGCTGGCCCTCGTGGGCCAGCTCCTTCAGAATGCACGCGACTTCGTCGAACAGGTTTACTACCCCGATCTCCTGGCCATCGCGCCCTACTACCTCGAGTGGGCCGGGATCGGCGGCGGGCTGGAGAATTACCTGTGCTACGGCGACCTGCCGACCGCGGGCTTCAACAACCTCGCGAGCTACAAGTTCCAGCGCGGCGCCATCCTCGGGCGCAACCTCGCGGAGATCCATCCGGTGGACCCGAAGGACACGCAGACGGGCATCGAGGAGTTCATCGACAACTCCTGGTATGACTACAAGGACGGCGCCACCACCGGCGGCCGCCATCCGTGGTCGGGCGAAACCAACCTGAAATACACCGGCCCGAAGACGCCGTATCAGAATCTCAACGTCGACGAGAAATACAGCTGGCTCAAGACGCCCCGCTGGAAGGGCCACGCCATGGAGGTCGGCCCGCTCGCGCGCATGCTCGTCGGCTTCGCCGGCAACCAGACCGAGATCAAGGAAGCCGTGCTCGAGGCACTCGGCGCGCTCAATGCGCCGCCGTCCGTGCTCTTCTCCACGCTCGGCCGCACCGCCGCCCGCGGCATCGAGGCCCGGCTCACCGCCAAGTGGGGCCTGGAGTTCTTCAACAGCCTCCTTGCCCTCATCAAGGCCGGCGACACCCGCACCTTCACCAAGGAAAAGTGGGAACCGTCCACCTGGCCCGCCGAGGCCAAGGGCGTCGGCACCAGCGAGGCACCCCGCGGCGCCCTCGCCCACTGGATCGTCATCAAGGATAAAAAAATCGACAACTACCAGCTGGTCGTCCCGTCCACGTGGAACGCGTCCCCGCGCGACGCGAAGGGCCAGCGTTCCGCCTACGAGGCGTCCCTCATCGGCACGCCGGTCCATGACCCGAAGCAACCCCTCGAAATCATTCGCACCATCCACTCGTTCGACCCCTGCCTCGCCTGCGCCGTTCACCTCTACGAGGACGGCGCCGAGGTCGCGCATCACGAGCTGATGGTGAAATAAAGGCGCCACCATGAATCGCTCACACGACTACCAGCGCGTTTACGTCTGGGAGCAGCCGGTGCGTTGGTTCCACTGGATCAACGCCCTTTGCATCGTGGTGCTCGGGGTGACGGGCTTTCTCATCGCCCATCCGCCCGCGCTCATGAACTCGCGGGAAGCGTCCTTCAGCTACTGGTTCGGCACGGTGCGCTTCATCCACTTCCTCACCGCCTATGTGTTCATGGCCAATTTTGCCTTCCGGCTCTACTGGTCCTTCATGGGCAACAAGTATGCGAACTGGCGCGGCTTCTTCCCGCTCACCAAGGCGCAGCTGCGGCAGATCTGGGACGTGCTGAAGGTGGATATCTTCCAGTTCAGCAACAAGCCGGTCGAGACGCTGAGCCACAACTCGATGGCGTATTTCACCTACACGGCCACGGGCCTGCTCACGATCTTCCAAATCATCTCCGGCTTTGCGCTCTACGCGCCGACCAGCAGTTCCTGGTTCCCCCGGCTCTTCACGTGGGTCGTGCCGCTCTTCGGCAGTGAAGCCACGCTCCGCATGTTCCACTACTCGGCGCTGTGGGTCTTCGCGGTGTTCACCGTCGTCCACGTCTACCTCGTGTTCTACCACGATTACGTCGAGGGCCACGGCGTCATCTCGTCGATCGTCGGCGGCTGGAAATTCATGGAGAAGGGGCAGATCGAGGTCGAGCAAGCCACCGGGATGTCCGCCTTCCCCGCCAAGAAAACCGCGCCTCTCCCCGCCCGGAAATCGGCGCCGCTGCCCTAATCGGACATGCTGCTGCTCGACTCCACCCTGCAGGGCGAGGCCTACGCTCACCCGCGCGCCGACACCCCCGGCGCGCGCGTCCTGATCCTCGGCATCGGCAACGTCCTGATGGGTGACGAGGGCGTGGGCGTCCACGTCCTGCGGCTTCTCGAGCAACAGCCCGTCCTCCCCGGCGTGCGCCTGCTCGATGGCGGCACCGGCGGCGTCAATCTCCTGACGGAGTTCGAGGGCGTGGATGCGATCGTCCTCATCGATGCGACGCGCGACGGCCGGACTGCCGGCAGCATCACCTATCTTCATCCCCAGCGGGTCGGCGATCTGCCCCGGGGCCTCGGCGCGCATGACTTCGGCCTCAAGGACCTGTTTGCCGCCGCCGCCCTGATCGGCCGGCTGCCCGACCTCCATCTTTACACCCTTTCCGTCGAGGAGATCCGCCCGATGTGCACCCAGCTCTGCCCCGCGGTCGCCTCGAGCGTGCCGGAAGTCGCCCGGCTCGTCCGGACGCATGCGGGTTTGCTTGCCTCCACTCACGCCGTCGCGGTCGGTTGAAGCAAATTCTGCGCAAATCTCCGCAAGCAACGCCGAGCCGCCCGGCCCACGGACGGGCATACTGGCGCTGCTTCTCCAAGCTAGACGTTGGTCACTCCCGCCTCTAGCGTCGTCCCCTCGTCTGCTTCCCCTCAAAGAACCAACCCATGAAAATCAAAGCTATCGCCTGCCTCTTCCTCCTCGGCGCCGCCATCGGCTACGCTGCTCCCGCCTCGGAAAACTGGGAAAACAACTGCCAGAAGTGCCACGGTGCGGACGGCAAGGGTCAAACCAAGACCGGCAAGAAACTCGGCATCAAGGATTACACCGATGCCAAGGTGCAGGCTGATCTGAAGGACGCTGACATGGCCAAAGCCATCTCCGCAGGCGTGAAGGACGAAAAGACGGGCAAGGACAAGATGAAGGCCTACACGGACCTGACTCCCGCCGAAGTCACCGACCTCGTCGCCTACATCCGCAAGTTCAAGTCCTGACTCGCCCAGTACCGGCTCCCCTTGGGCTGGCGTGAGCGGTTCCTGCTCGCGCCAGCCTCTTTTGTCCCCAGCCCACGTCCCGCCCGACCATGTCCGCCCCCATCCCGACCAAGCCCAACAAACCCCGCTCGCACTTCAACAACTGGATCAGCGCCGCCGGCGCCGTCCTCGCGGTCGGAGCGTTGTTCTCGTTCGCGCTGTTGGTGTGGGTGGACTTCACGTCCGGGGACAAGAACCCGTATCTCGGCATCTTCACCTACATCGTCGCCCCCGGTTTCCTGATCACCGGCTTGGTGGCGGTCTTCGGTGGCGCCTGGCTGCAGCGCCGCTACGCCATCAAATACGCGGGCGCCCCGGAACGCTGGCAGCTGCGCTTTGAGGATCCCCGGCAGCGGCGCTTCATCATCCTCTTCTCCGTCGGTGGCATTCTCTTCCTGCTGCTCAGCGTGTTCGGCAGCTACGAGACCTATCACTATTCGGAGTCCGTCCAGTTCTGCGGCCAGGTCTGCCACCGGGCCATGAACCCGGAGTTTGTCGCCTACCAGCGCGGCGCCCACGCCCGCGTGGATTGCGTCGACTGCCACATCGGCTCGGGCGCCGAGTGGTTCATCAAGGCGAAGATCAATGGCACCCACCAGCTGATCGCCTACACGCTGAACAATTACAACCGCCCCATCGCCACCCCGATCAAGAACCTGCGGCCGGCGCAGGACATCTGCGAAAAGTGCCACTGGCCGGAGAAGTTCCACGGCAACATCGACGTTAACTTCGACCACTACCTCTCCGACAAGGGCAACACGCCCTACAGCGTCCGCCTCCTCCTCCGCGTCAACACCACCCGCGCCGGCAGTCCCGAGGGCGGCATCCACTGGCACGTCAACCTTAAGGAGAAGGTCGAGTATTACGCCATCGACGAGAAGCGGCAGGACATCCCCTGGATGCGCGTGACCAACAAGGTCGACGGCACCTCCCGCGTCTACCGCATCGAGTCGTTCAAGGGTGAACCGCCGCCCGCGCTGATTCGCACGATGGACTGCATGGACTGCCACAACCGGCCGGCCCACATGTTCCCCACCGCCAACGAGGCCGTGGAAAAGTCCCTCGCCGCCGGCACGCTCAGCACCCGTCTGCCCAACATCAAGCGCGAGGCCGTGAAGGCGATGCTCCAGAAGGAAATCACCACCGCGGACGCCGCCCCGAAGAAAATCGCCGACTATCTCTCGGCGAAATACGCCGGCGCGCCGGAACTCCCCGCCACGATCACCGAGGTGCAGCGCATCTTCTCCGTCACCATCTTCCCCGAGCGCAAAGCCGACTGGCGCGTTTACCCCAACAACATCGGCCACAAGGACTGGCCCGGCTGCTTCCGCTGCCACGACGACAAGCACAAGACGCCCGGCGGCGAAGCCGTGCGCTCGAGTGATTGCAACTCGTGCCACACCATCCTCGCGCAGGGCAAGGGCGCCGAGTTCGAGCTCCTCAACGCCAAGGGCCAGACCTTCCAGCACCCCGGCGGCGACCTCGATCCCGACCTGACCTGCTCCGACTGCCACAACGGCGGCATCCAGAAGTAAGCGGGTTGAAGTCGGAAACCAGGAATCCGACCCATCGCGAAAAGGCGAAAAATGCCAGGAAGGCGACGCAGGCCGGGACCCGCGGTCCCGGCCTGCGTCGTCTCCAAGCTTTCGCTCTTTCGCGTTTCCGCGATAAAGAT